>JBGATM010000002.1:0-402328 GCA_044229175.1 Vicinamibacteria bacterium
CTCCATGGGCTTTAGCGTCCTTAGCGACTATCCGCGCCGGGCTCACCTCGAGTTCTACCGAGCGAATCCTTCGCCCTTCTATGCGGTGACGTTCGAACTGGAGGCGTCGAAGGTCCGGGCTCGTGCGCGCGCGGTCTCTGGCTCCACGTATGCGGGGCTCTGCTGGTGTTTCCACCGGGCCATGCTGAAGGTCGACGCCTTTCGCGTCCGGCTCGATGGCGAGGACGTGGTCCTGCATGACACTCTTCGCATCGGCATGACCGTGCCCGGCCCCGGCCGCACCTTCACTTTCGCCACCCACGAGTGGAACGAGTCCGGCGAGGAGTTTCTCAAGGCCGCGGGGGCCGAGATCGCCCGCTCGTCCGAAGGCGTGAACCTGAACCGCGGTGGGGCGCCCGACTTCGCGTATTACACCGCGGTTCCCGGGGTACCGTTCCTCGGCATCACTCACGCCCCCCATCGCGATCGCACCGCCGGCCAGCCCATGACCGCCTTCGGCAAGTTCCGCGAGGACGGGGAGCGCCTCTTCGTCCCCGTCGGCCTCCAGGTGAACCACATGTACGTCGACGGGATCGACGTCAGCGATCTGTACGAGGGAGCCCAGGCCTCGTTCGCCACGGCGTTTTAACCCCCTACCCTGTTCGCGCCGCGTGGCGTACCCCACTCACGTCATTGCGAGCCGCGCACGCCCTTCGGGCGTGGCTGTTGGGGAGAAACCGCGGACCGTCATTGCGAGGTCCCAGTCCGTTGGGCAGGGGGCCGAAGCAATCTCGCGGGCTTGGTAGCGGTCGCCCGCGGGGCCAAGCGCTGAGATGGGTCGCAGGCGACGAGGCGTTGATCGCGAGTCGCCGCAGTCCGTCCGCAAACATTCGCGATCATCGAGCCGACTAAGGAGGCACACGATTCCGACGTTCCGGCAGCCCAGTGCCGACGCAGGAGGCGTCCGCGGCGCCGCGAGCCCATCCTCAGCGCTTGGCCCCGCGGGCCACCGCTACCAAGCCCGCGAGATTGCCTTCGGCCCCCTGCCCAACGGACTGGGACCTCGCAACGACGTGAGTGTGGTCCGCCACGCGGCACGAACATGGTCGTGGGATCCGCGATCCGCTACCGCCCCTTCACCCCCGGGTCCAGCGCGTCACGGAGCGCGTCGCCCATGAAGTTGACGGCGAGGACCACGAGGAGGATGGCGAGGCCGGGAAACAGGGTCAGCCACGGCTTGGTGGCCATGGTCGCCTGCGAGTCCATGAGCATGTTTCCCCAGGTCGGCGTGGGCGGCTGAACCCCGAGGCCGAGGAAGCTCAGCGACGACTCGATCATGATGGCGTTGCCGACTCCGAGGGTGGCGCCGACCAGGATCGGGCCCAGCGCGTTCGGGACGATGTGGCGCGCGAGGATGCGCAGGTCGGTGGCCCCCATGCTGCGCGCGGCCTCCACGTAGTCCATCTCCTTGATCGACAACACCTGCGACCTCACCACGCGAGCGGTGGTCATCCAGCTCAGGAAGCCGATGATCAGCACCATCGACACGAGCGCCGCGCGGGAGTAGGCGCTCAGGATGATCAGCAGGGGCAGCGTGGGAATCGCATAGGCCACGTCGGTCATTCGCATCAGGATGTTGTCGATCGTCCCGCCGTGGTAACCGGCGGCCGCGCCGATGGCCGTGCCCAGGAATGTCCCCACCACCGCGGCCAGAAGGCCGATGAGAATCGAGACCCGCCCCCCGAAAAGCATGCGGGTGAGGACATCGCGGCCGAGGTCGTCCGTGCCCATACAGTGGGAGAAGGAGGGCGGCTGCTTCACGCTGTCGAGGTCGATCCCGTCGAAGGCGTAGGGCGCGATCACCGGCGCGAGGGCGCAGGCCGCGGCGATCGCCGCGAAGAACACGAGCGACACGAGAGCCGCCCGGTGGCTGGCGAATCGCCGCCACATCAGGCCGCGCATCGAGAGCGTCTTACTCATACCGGATCCGCGGATCGAGGACGCCGTAGACGACGTCCGCCACCAGGTTGAAGATGATGACGGTGAGGGAGCCCATGAGCAGGACGCCCATGAGCACGGGATAGTCGCGGGCGAACATGGCCTGGACGAAGAGGCGCCCGATCCCCGGCCACGCGAACACCGTCTCGGTGATGACCGCGCCCGACACCAGATCGGCGAGGCCGAGAGCAATGACCGAGACCACGGGCACGAGCGCGTTGCGCACGGCGTGAGCGAAGAGCACGCGCGTCTCCGAAAGTCCCTGGGCCCGCGCGGTTCGAACGTAGTCGCTCTCCAGCGCGGTAATGAGGCTCGCCCGGAAATAGCGGGACCAGGACGCCACGTAGCGTGAGGCGAGGACGATCGCCGGCAGCACGAGATGAGCCAGATGATCGCGGAGCGAGGAAGTTCCGACCGTATGCGTCCCCGATACCGGAGCCCACCCGAGTTCCACCGCGAACACGAGTTGGAGCAGGAGACCGAGCCAGAACACGGGCATGGCTATGCCCACGAAGGACGAGCCGGCGCCGAGGAGATCGATCCACGAATGGGGCCGCAGGGCGCTCGCGAGGCCGATGGCCGCAGCGAGGAGCGCGGCCAGGAGAAAGGCCGAGCCCATCAGCTCGAGGGTCGCGGGCAGACGTTCCGCGATCATCTGGATGACCGGTCGCGTGGTCGAGTAGCTCAAGCCGAGATCGCCGGTCAGCGCGGCCATCGCCCAGCGCAGGTACTGGATGGGCACCGGTTGATCGACGCCGAGCTTGAGGCGGTAGGCCTCGACCACCGATGGATCGACGAATCGCCCGGAGGAGAGAAGGGCGGCTTCCGGCCCGCCGGGGGCCGCCTGAATCAGGGCGAAGACGACGATGGAGATGCCCGCCATGAGCGGGGCCATCTGCAACAGCCTTCGAGCGACGTAGGAACCCATGGCCTAAGGCTCCGGTGCCTCGAGCGACCACTGCCACAGGTTCCAGAAGCTGCCGAAGTTGGTGCCGCTGCCTCGATAGCCGGAAACGCGCCGGGTGACGACTTCGGGCATCACGTTTTGATAGAGGGGCAAGGTGCGCGCCTCGTCGGCCAGCTTCGCCTGGGCTTCGTGGAGGAGCGGCATGCGGGCCTCGAAGGACAAGGCCTTGTCGGAGCGCTCGAGGATCTCGTCGAGGGCGGGATCGCAGAAGCCCGCCATGTTGTTGGCCCCCTTGCAGGCGTAAAGCCCGGTGATCCCGGGGTCCGCGGGCAGGAACCAGGCGCTCACGATCGCTTCCCACTTCCCGCTGCGCCAGCGCTGGGTCCAGGCGGCGCTCTCGAGGGTTTCGAAGTTCACCTCGACGCCGACCGCCTTGAGGCCGGCCTGGATCACCTGGGCAAGGAGGATGCGGTCCGTGCTGCCCGCGCGGTTGAGCATCACGAAGGAGAAGCGCTGGCCGTCCTTCTGCCTCACCCCGTCCGGGCCCATGGTCCAGCCGGCCTCGTCGAGGAGCCGCCGCGACTGCGCCAGATCGTACGGGTAGGTCGTCACCTTCGCGTTGTGGTACGGGCTGTTCGGATTGATCGGGCCCTCCGCCACCTTCACCGTGCCCTCCATCAGCTTCCTCGCCATGCCGTCGCGGTCGATGGCGTGGAAGATCGCCCGCCGCACGCGAAGGTCGTCGAAAAGCCTGCGGCCGAGATCGGTGCGGATGGCGAGGTCGAAGTGCATGACCGAGTTGGCGTCGATGAGATGAACCTCGGAGGCGGCGAGGCCCCGAAGCACGCTCACCTGGGTGGGCTGGATCCGCCCCCAGTCGTAGCGCCCGGACTTGAGGGCGAGGAGGCGCGTGTTGTTGTCGGGAATGAAGGCCCAGACGATCTCGTCGATCTTCGGGAACTCCTTCCCCCGCCAGTAGTCGGGATTGCGGACCACCCGGATGTACTCGCCCGTCTTCCACTCCGCGAACTTGAACGGGCCGGTGCCCACGAACCGGGGGCCCCGGTTGTAGGGCTCGTAGTTCACGATCTCGTCGACCGTCATCTCCGTCCGTCCGTCGGGCTTCATGAAGACGTGACGCGGCAGAATTCCCTCGAACAATCCCGCGTAATAGACATAAGCCCCGTCCCACTCGAAGACCACGGTGTGCTCGTCCGGCATCTCGCAGGTCTTGATCCCGAGATACTGCTCGCGGTTGTAGGTCATCGACTTCGGATCCGTGACGAAGCGCCAGGTGAAGCACACGTCGGCGCTCGTGAACGGGACGCCGTCGTGCCAGCGGACGTTTTCCTGGAGCGGCCAGGTCATGCGCACCGAGCCGTCCTTCCCGCGGACCACCCGGCCGTTCGCCTCGGTCGGGATCTCCTTCGCGAGCACCGGGATGTATTCGTTGCGCTCGTTGGTGGTGACGAGGCCCTCGGCCATGCTGAAGCTGATGTCGACGAGGTTCTGACTGGTGAAGACGTTCAGCAGGTCGATCTCGCGGTCGTAGGCCACGCGCAGGATCCGGCTCTCGCCGCTCTCAGGCGACGAGCTTCGGTCCGCGGAACAGCCCGAAAGGCTCGCCACGGACAGGACGGACGCGACGGCGAAAGCCCGCCCGCCCGCGATCATTCGAACAGCTCGATCGAGGCGTTGCTGTGCATGCGGCCGTAGAGGAAGGGCAGGAAGCCGTCCCGGCGATAGGCGCCGATCCGATTCCAGGCCCTCGTGACCACCCGCTCGCCCCACCAGTAGGACCAGATCAGGACCGCGCGGGAAGGCGACTGGATGAACTTCACCCGGTTCGCCACCCAGCCGGAGCCGCCCACGAGGCTGCGCTCGGCGAGCGAATCCGCCACCTTCTGCGCGGGCCAGCCGAGGGCGTGGAACTGCCACGCCGCCTCCGTGCCGATCCCCGCTCTATAGGCATTCATGAGCGCCTGCACGCGATCGTCGTCGCTCTCCATCCAGTCGAGCATGGTGATGCCGGAGTCGCCGATGCCCTCGAAGATCGACGAGCTCGCGGAGTTCACAATCGAGAGCAGGACGTCCGCCGCCGCTTCCCCTCGCTCCGCCATGGTGGCGCGCAGGGTGAACTGGAGGTAGTGGCCGGGATACCCCTCGTGCACGGCCAGGTGCTTCAGGCCCGGCCGCGTGAGGATGGGATCGACGTTGAGTTCGATCCGCCGTTCCAGGTAGTTGCAGCGCGCGTTGAACGCGACTCCGCTCACCGGCACCACGCGCATGCCGTCCGACCGCGGTCGCGGGATCCTGATCAGGCGATCCTCGGTCCGGCGCCACGCCTCGTCGAGCAGACCTTCCAGCACCGCGGGCACCTCCTCGGGCGGAACCCGATTCCGTTCCTCCCACAAAGCACACTGCGAACGAAGGTCGCCGGCGTAACCCATGCGGGTCAGCAACGCGCTTATCTCGGCCTGGAGGGCCTCCAGCTCCTCGGCCGGCGCGGGCTCGGCGGGGACGTGGAGGAAGTCACGGATCTGCTCGATGAAGGGAAGTCCGTTCCGCCGCCAGGCGATGAAGGCGAGGGTGGAGTGGCACAAGGCGTCGTAGTACACGCGCCGGTCCGCCTCGGGCAGGCCCCGGGCCTCGGCGCGCAGTTCCTCGAAGACGCGCGCGGCCTCGGCGTAGGTGGAAAAGGAGTCGGCCGCGTAGCGGCCCCGGGTATCCAGGTTGACCACGGCCAGACCGTCGCCATCCGCGCTCTCCCGGCGATAGAGAGCGTCAAGGCCCAGCAGCGCGGTCATGGCGCGCTCGCCCAGGGCCAGGGTTTCGGCACTCAGATTCTTCATCGATTCACCCCCGCCGCGAATCCGCCGCCGCTTTCATCGCGGTGGCGATGAGGCTGACCGGAATCGAGCCATAGGACAGGAACGTATCGTGGAAGCGTCTCAGCGAGAAATTCCGTCCCTCGATGGCCAGCATGTCCGCGCGCAGACGATGGATGGCGTCCCGGCCCATGAGGTACATCACCGCGGCCCCGGGGAACATGCTGTTCTTCACCGCCTCCGCCCTCGCGGCCGCCTCGGGCATCAGAGCGTGCTCTTCGTAGAAGCGGGCGGCGTGTTCGAGCGTCCATCGGCCCTCGTGGAGGCGCACGTCCACGATGGCGCGGGCGCACATGCGGGCCCGGCCCTGCAGTTCCGCGTAGCGCTCGAGCGGGGTGAGGAACCCCGCTTCGCTCATCAGGTCGGTCGCGTAGCAGGCCCAGCCCTCCGCCATGGTGCCGCCGCACGCGAGCGCGATGCGAGAGGCTCCATCCACCGCGGCCATCCGGCCGATCCGCGAGCCGCCGCGGAAAGCGTGGAAGTTCTGGACGTGGTGCCCGATACCACCGTGGTGGACGACGTGGTTGAGCTTGATGACCGAGTCGTTCTGGGCTTCCAGGAAGCGCTGCTGTTCGTCCGGCGGCTGGGTCCGGTCGAAAGGAGCGATCAGATAGTCGTGGACCGGGGGGCGGCCGAGCGCCGCGGGCGAGCGATAGAAGAGAAAGTACAGATAGGGCGCGGCCGCTCGCACCCACTCGGGACGCTCCATGTACCGGATCGGGAAATCGGGCCAGGTCAGCAGACCCTTCGCCTCGGCCACCGCGCGGGCCTCGTCCCAGACCCGTTGATAGCGGCCGGCATACTCCTCCGCCGAGGGCCGCTGCTCCTTCAACCGGGCGAGCGCGGTCAAAGGCGAGTCCGCACCGAACTCCCGCGCACCCGCCGCGAGACCGGCGACGGCTTCCGCGAGCTCGGCCCGAGCATACCGCTCGATCTCCGCGCCATCCTCTTCGAGGAAATGGCCCTCGCTCAGGTGAAGGGCGAGCGCCTCTTCGCCCACCGCGACCTCGTCGCGCTCACGGTCCCGCAGGTCGTTTTCGAGGTAGCCCTGAAACGCCTCGACCGCGCCTCGGGCCCGGGAGAGGGCCAGGGCGAAGGCCGGGGAGTCGACGGCCTGGCCATCCGCGAACTTCGGCAGGCCCTCGTCGAACAGGGTGAGCGCGCCCTCGCACTCTCGGATCGCCCGCTCCGTCCACGCGCGGGGAGCCGCGTCGACGTTTTCCTTCGCCTGATCGAGCAGACGCGGCATGGCCTCCAGGCGACTGGCCGCGGCCTCCAGTCGATCGCGCAGCGGCGCGTAGTCGGTGAGAAGCAGGGAGATCAGGCCGAACACCGCCTCCCCCGTGTACAGGCTCGGATTGCCACGATGAAAGTGCCGGGCGCTCAGCTCCCAGTCCTGAATCCGGAGCGCGCCCTGGGCCAGCCGCACGTCGTGGCGCTCGTCCGTGCCGAGCTCGTCGAGGCTCAGGCCCGAGGACTCGGCGAGAAGGCTCGCGATGCGCGTCCTCGCATCCTCGACCGCGGTTTCGGAATAATCCGGCAGCCACGGATCGAACCGGTGCTCGCCGATGAACGTTGCGCTCACCGGATTCGACCGGTAGTAATGCTCGAAGAACCTATCGAGCCAGTGCGTCGACTCCGACAAGGACGAAGAGGGGGCTTGGGGGCTCGGCACCGGAAGTCTCTTTTACTTCCTGCGGCCCCCCGAGTTCAACGAGCGGCGCCGCCCAAGGGGCCTCTACTTCAGCGCGAGCTTCCCCACGCTGCCCTTCCCCACTCGCGGACCCCGGTTGTCGCGCGCGGGAGCGTGATCGAGATTGGCCACCCGCCGTCCCGTCTCGTACATCAGCTCGCTGATCCGCGCCATCTTGTTGAACTCGATCTTCTCGACGCTGTCGGTGTTCGCGTGATAGTCGGGGTGGAGACCGGTGGTGTAGAAGATGATGGGCACGCCCTTGGCCGCATAGCTGTAGTGGTCGGAGCGGTAGTAGATCTGCTCGGAGTCTCCCGGATCGTTCGAGGAGTAGTCGATCTTCATGGGAGGCTTGAGCGAGGCGTTGGCATCCTCGTTGATGTTGTGAAGCTCCGTGCTGACCCGGTCCGAGCCCACCAGATAGACGGTGTTCGCCTCCTTCGTATCGTTCTTGTCGTTGCGGCCGACCATGTCCATGTTGAGCTGGGCCACGATCTTCTCCATGGGCACGCTCGGATAGTCCGCGTAGTAGCGCGAGCCCCAGAGCCCCCGCTCCTCGCCGGTGTGCCAGACGAACACGAGCGAGCGCTTCGTTTTCGGCGCGGTCGCGAAGGCCTTGGCCAGGGAGAGCAAGGTCACCGTGCCGGAGCCGTCGTCGTCCGCGCCGTTCCAGATGCGGTCTTCGAGGGCGCCATCGGTGACCCGGCCTGCGGCCCCGAGCCGTCGCTTCCCGTTCGGAGTGTCGGTGATCTCGCCCTCCGCGTAGCCCACGTGATCGTAGTGGGCACCGAAGGCAACGTAGGTGTCCTTGAGCTTGGGATCCCCGCCCTCGACGATCCCGACCACGTTGCGCGTGAACTGCGTCCGCACCACCTCGTAGTCGGCGTCGATACCGAACCGGATGGAGACGCCCTTGAGCGACACGGGAGGCAGCGGCTCCTGATTGGCGGCCTTCGCCTTGAGATCGGCGTACTTCACGTCCGCGCCGCTGAAGAGGAACTCGAAGAACTCGTCCTGCGCGGTCACCGCCGGCGCCACCAGCTTGTCCAGTCGCTCGACCGTGGTGAAGTCGGGCGTGGGCAGAGGGGCGCCGAAGCGGCCCCCGCCACCACCGCCGGGAGGCCCGCCCGCGGCCGGAGCCTGCGAGGGGCTGGGAACCGGGGAGGGAGAAGGTGACGGCGCCGCGCCGACCTGGGGACCAAACGCCGAGGGCACGACCGGACCGATGGTCGCCACCGCCTTCTGGACATCCGTCGCGTACCGCGCGCGTCCGCTCAGCAGCCGTCGGCTCTCCGGAGTCTCCCCGCCCTTGGGACCGCGCGGGCCGAGAAAGACCACGACCTTGCCGGACACGTTCCGGCCCGCGTAGTCGTCGACCTTGAGCGCCGGCAGCATCGCGCCGTAGCCGACGAACTCGATCTGATCGGACGCGATCGTCTGTTTCCCTCCCGCGTTCTTCGGAAGGGTGAACCCCTCGCCGTCCTTGAACGTCCTGGACCGTCCGTTCACGGTCACCGTGACCGTGTTGCGACTGGTGGTCCTGACTCCGAGCACCGACACCCGCTGGAAGTACGAGCCGTGGTCGCCACCCGGCCTCACCCCCATCGCCCGCAGTTCGTCCGCGATATACGACGCGGCGAGCCCGAGCCCTTCGCTGAAGGTGGCCCGCCCTTCGAAATCATCCGAGGAGATCCGGGTGAGCCACGTCTTCAGATCGGACGCCTTGATGGACTTCGCTCCCCCGCCCGCGGCCTGGACCGCGGGATGGGGAAGGGCGGTGACCGCGAGGGTCAGAGCCACGCTCGCGGCCAGGGAACGTCGAAGTGAAGGCAGGTTCATGGTTTTCTCCAAGAAGGGCTCGGGACCGGACGAGCGGCTAGACCTGGCGCGCGGTGTATTCGCAGCTCGACACTTCGAACTTGCCGGGCGCTTCGATGTTCAGGCTCTTGACCACGCCATCCTCGGCGACGAGCGAGAAGCGCTGCCCGCGGATCCCCATGCCGTGCTTGGTGGCGTCGAGTTCGAGGCCGAGCTTCTTCGTGAAGTCGGCGTTGCCGTCGGCCAGCATCAGGACCTTGCCGTCGGCGCCCTGCGCCTTCGACCACGCGTCCATCACGAAGACGTCGTTGACCGCGAGGCAGGCGATCCGATCGACGCCCTTCGCCTTGAGTTCATCGGCCTGCTTCACGTAGCCGGGCAGGTGCTTGTTCGAGCAGGTCGGGGTGAATGCCCCCGGGACGGAGAACAGGACCACCTTCTTGCCCGCGAAGACTTCGGCGGTGGTGAGCGGCTTCACGCCCTCGGCGGTCATGGTGCTGAACGTGGCTTCGGGCAGGCGGTCGCCGACCTTGATGGACATTGGGTTTCTTCCCTCGTGATTCAAGAATTTGGAAATGGGACGACGCTCCGCGGAAACGGGAGCGTCGCGCACGAGGTGGAATTGTAGCCGCCCGCGCCGGGTCCGCCGCGGGCCCCGGCGGAGTTCGCTATACCAACTGCGTCGGGATCGATACCTGCTGCTTCGTGAAGTAGCGGTAGGCGAGGTAACTCAGCGCGGCCAGGCCCCCGACCACGATGATCGATCGGATCACCCGCAGGAGGCTGATGAACCAGGCGATTCCAATGCCGAAGGCCGCCCACTGGACCCACCAGTGCCCGGGAGAGGTGACCAGGTTGATCACGAAAAGCATGGCCAGGATCATCGGACCCGTGATCAGGAACTTGATGGCTCGAAACGTCTTGTAGCCAGGAATCATCGATCTCATGGGATTCTCCTTACCCGTTTCAAGAAAGAACGAGGGAGGGGGTCCAAAAGTTCGAACCCAGCGGGCGCGGGAGCCTACGGCCTGGGCGCCATCAGCTTCTGGATCTGGGCCACCGCGTAGTCGACCTTCATGTCGAAAAGGCGCTTGCCCAGGTCGGCGCTCGACTTGCGGCCATCGCCGGTGATCCCGTTGTTGATCCGCTTCACGTTCGGATCGGGAGCCTGCCCGCGGGGCAGCATGGGATCGCCAAGCGCGGTCGCCACCAGTTCCTTGCGAACCCAGCCCTGGTCGCCGCCGAGGTACAGCATCTCCGAGGTGTCGGGGATCCCGGCGTGGGCGCTCACCGGATAGTTGTTGGCCTTGAGCCACTCGTCGAAGTCGGCGTTCGCCTTCGCGTACACCTCGTCGCAGTAGTAGACGTGCTTGCCTTCGGAGGCGTGCTTCGCGTCGAGCTTTTCCGCGACGGTCTTGAGTTCGGCCTGACCGCCGCCGTGATCGCCCATGAGGATGACGGTCTTGAAGCCGCTGATCAGGAGTTGCTCCGCGACTTCCTCGTTGATCATGGCGAAGGCCGCGGTGGAGAGGCCGATGGTGCCGGGAAGGTCGGCGCTCGCGCGGTTCGGCGAGAAAGGCATCACCGGCGCGGCGATGGCGTTGCCGAGTTTCAGGGCGATGGCGCGGACGGTGGCGCGTCCCATCAGGGTATGGCCGCCGTTCACGTTCTGCGGCCCGCGCTGCTCGGTCCCGCCGTTGTAGACGAGCGCGGTGGTCTTGCCTCCCTCGATGGCCTTCTTCACCTCGGGCCAGGTCATCATCTCGAATTCGACGAGGGGAGCGGAGGGCGCGGCCGCGGGCTTCTTCTGGGCGGCCATGGCGGGGGTAGCGAGGGCCACGGCAAGGAACAGGGGAAAGGTCTTCAAAGCGAGAACTCCAGGAGTTGGGGTCGGGCCCGGCCGCTCGACGTTGATGGGTGCCTTGGGAGGATAACTGAGGCCAAATCACCGAGCCTCGATAAACTGCGCGAATGCGCGTTGTCATTGCCATGTCGGGAGGGGTCGACTCCTGCGTCGCGGCCGCCCTGCTCAAGCAGGAGGGCCACGACGTGGTCGGGATTTCGATGCAGCTCCACGATCAGACCGAGGGGCACGGTTCGTCCTTCGGGCGGTGCTGCGCGCTCAACGATCTGCACGACGCGAAGCGCGTCGCCTCGCAGCTCGGCCTGCCGCATTACGTCCTGAATCTCGAGGACGCGTTCCGCAAGGGCGTCATCGAGCCCTTCGTCAAGGATTACGCGGAGGGCCGCACCCCCCTTCCCTGCGCCAACTGCAACACCGACGTGAAGTTCGATTCGCTCCTCGCGCGCACCCGTGCCCTCGGGATCGACCATGTGGCCACCGGCCACTACGCTCGCAAGGATCAGGACGCGGCAACCGGCCGGTTCCGGCTCCTGCGCGGGGCCGATCCCGACAAGGATCAGTCCTACTTCCTGTTCGGTCTGACCCAGGAGCAGCTCTCGGCCGCGATCTTCCCGGTGGGCCATCTTCACAAGTCCGAAGTCCGCCGGATCGCGAAGGGCCTGAACATGGCCACCGCGGACAAGCCCGAGAGCCAGGAAATCTGCTTCGTGCCCGACGACAACTACGCGGGCTTCGTGGAGAAGAATCGCCGGGGCGCGCCGGTCGCCGCCGGGACCATCGTCGACCGGGCGGGCGCGCGGGTCGGCGAACACGCGGGCATCCACAAGTTCACGGTCGGCCAGCGCAAGGGCCTCGGCGTGGGCTCGCCCATCCCCCTCTACGTCCTCAGCATCGATGCCTCGACCCGCGAGGTCACGGTCGGCCCCGAAGAGGCGCTGCTCTCGTCGCAGGCGCGCGTCCGGGACGTCAACTGGCTTTCAATCGATGCCCCCACCGCGCCGATCCGCGCCACCGCCAAGATCCGTTACCGTGCAAAGGACGCCGCGGTGACCATCACCCCCGACGCCGCCTTTCGCGCGGTCACCCTCGCCTTCGACGAACCTCAGCGCGCGATCACCCCCGGGCAGGCCGCGGTCTTCTACGACGGAGACGTCTGCCTGGGCGGGGGCTGGATCGAATCGGGTGCTTTCGCCCCCGCCCTCGCGCATTGAATCCCGTCTACATCTCGCCGCTCAATCGCGACGTCCCTCTCGCTCGCCCCGGGGAGTTCGCTCCGCTCACCATCGGGAAGATCGCCGTGGCGCCGCCGGTCGTCCTCGCCCCCATGGCGGGCGTCACCAATCCCCCGTTCCGGTCGATCTGCCGCGAGTTCGGCGCGGGCCTGTACGTGAGCGAGATGATCACGGCCCGGCCGCTCGTGGACGGCAATCCGAAGACCGAGCTCCTCGCGAGCTTCGCCCCCGACGAGACGGTTCGTTCCCTGCAGCTGTACGGCGTCGATCCGCACTACGTGGGCGAGGCGGTGCGGGTCCTGGTGAGCGAAGGCCGGGTCGACCACATCGACATGAACTTCGGATGTCCGGTCCGGAAGGTCACCGCAAAGGGCGGGGGCGCCGCCCTTCCCCTGAAACCGAAACTGCTCCGCGGCATCGTAAGCGCGGCCGTGAGCAACGCTGGATCCACTCCCGTCACCATCAAGTTCCGCAAGGGCGTGAGCGACGACCTGCTCACCTTCCGCGAGACCGGCCGGATCGCCGAGGGCGAGGGCTGCGCCGCCATCGCGCTGCACGCGCGGACCGCGGCTCAGCTCTACGACGGGGAAGCCGACTGGGACGCGATCTACGAGCTCAAGGAGGCCGTGCGCACGATCCCGGTCCTCGGTAACGGCGACATCTGGGAAGCGCACGACGCCCTGCGCATGATGCGGCAGACCGGCTGCGACGGGGTGGTGGTAGGACGCGGGTGCCTCGGGCGGCCCTGGCTCTTCCGCGACCTGGCCGACGTCTTCGCTGGACGCGAGCCGCTCGATCCTCCGAACTTCGGCGAAATCACCCTCACCATGATGAAGCACGCACGGGGTCTCGCCGACTTCATGGGCGAACTCGCGGGCATGCGCGCGTTCCGCAAGCACTCGGCGTGGTACACCAAGTGCTTCCCCGGCTCGGCCCCCCTGCGCGACGCGCTGATGCGGGTCGAGTCCCTCGATCAGCTCGCCGAGACCATCGCCACCGTCGATCCGCAGACCCCGTTCCCCCCCGCCGCGGTCCGGGTGTCGCGCGGCAAGAGCGGCGGGACCCAGAAGGTGGCGCTGCCCGAGGGGTATCTCGATCATCTCGATGACGCGACCCCGCCGGGACCCGAGGCGGAGACCGCGGACTCGGGAGGCTAGACCGTGGCGAAGACGGGACCGTGGCTCACCGCCGCCATCGTCGCCATGGCTTGCGGGCCTTCCACCGCGCGGGGCGACGACTGGTTCAAGTTCAACGTGGTTCTCGACGGCCGGGTGTTGACGACACCCACCTCGACGAGCTTCCTGGACGAGGGCCTCGGGAAGACGCGCTACGGCCACGAGCCGCGCAGGGTCGAAGCGAAGCTCGCGCAGGCCGCCCTGCTGGCTCGCGTGGAGCTCCGCCCCGACCTCACCCTCCGGGCCCACGCCAACGTCGACGCCGAGCACGACTTCAAGCGTCGCGTGGATCTGGTGGAGGGCGTGATCCGCTACAACCCCGCGATCGGCGACACCGTCTCCCTCGACATCCGGGCCGGCGTCTTCTTCCCCACGGTCTCGCTCGAGAACACGGACCCGGCCTGGCTCTCCCCGTACACCACCACCTTCTCCGCCATCAATTCATGGATCGGCGAAGAGGTTCGTTCCCTGGGCGCCGAGGGAGGGCCGTCGTTCCGCATCAAGGAGGCGCAGCTGCGCCTCTTCGGAGCGATCACGCGCGGAAACGACCCGAACGGGACGCTCCTCGCCTGGCGCGGCTTCGCCCTGCACGACCGGGTCAGCGGATTCGGGGACCGGCTTCCGCTCCCCCCGCTCAAGTCCTTCGATCTGCCCTACCTGTTTCCCGATCAACCTCAGCAGGTGCAGCCGATGCGCGAGGTCGATCGGAAGTGGACCTGGTCGACCGGGCTCTCGCTCACCCACCCGAAGTACAGGATCAAGGCGCTCTATCAGCCGCAGACCGCGAATCCGGCCGCGTTCGACGGCGAGCAGTACGCGTGGCGCACCGGCTACTGGGCGGTGGGCGCGGCGCGCTCGCTCGGGCCCGTCGAGTTCCTCGCCCAGGGCCTCGATGGCGAGACTCGAATGGGCCTCGTCTCCGGCGGCCGCAACGCGGTCGTTGTGAAATTCCAGGCCGCCTACTTCATGGCCTCCTGGACGGCTTCCGCGGAGGCGAGGCATCGGCTGAGCGCGCGCTACGACGTCTTCCGCGTGCAGGATCACGACGACTTCAAGGTCGCGGACGCGAACGACGAGTCCGGCTCGGCGTGGACGGTCGCCTACGCCTTCGCGCCTTCCCCGCACCACCGCGTCACCGCGGAATTCCTGCGAATCGACAGCACGCGCAACAATCGCCGCGACCTCGGCCTCGATGCCCGCGCGGTGGAGATCCTCGGCACGCTGTCCTGGCGGTTGACGTTCTGACGGGCGCAGCCGGGCAGCGGGTAGCCGCGTGGTCGCGGTGCCAACCCAGCCGAAACGCGGTACGCTTTCCCAAAGTCAAGGAGCGAAGCATGGCCAAGAAGCAAACGAAGGGCACCGGGAACAAGAACGGCGTAGGCCGCCGCGATTTCGTGGCGCTGTCCGTGGCCGCGGGTGTCGCGGCCGCCACCGCGCGAACCGCGGGCGCGAAGGAACTCGAGGTCGTCGAGACCGATGTCGAGATCAAGATGCCCGACGGGGCCTGCGACGCCGCGTTCATCCACCCGAAATCCGGCGCGCATCCCGGCGTGCTCCTCTGGCCCGACGCCTTCGGCCTGCGCCCCGTCATGCGGACCATGGCGCGACGCCTCGCCGCCTCTGGCTACTCGGTTCTCGTTCCCAATCCCTTCTATCGCGTCTCGAAGGCCCCCTTCACCGACGCCTCGAAGTTCAACTTCCAGAACCCGGATGACATGGCGAAGCTCCGGCCCCTCATGGGCTCGGTGAACGCGCCCGGGAATCCCGAGAAGGACGCCGCGGCGTATATCGCCTTCCTCGATGCTCAGAAGACCGTGGACAGGAAGAAGAAGATCGGCACCCAGGGCTACTGCATGGGCGGCCCGCTGGTGGTCCGAACCGCGGCGGCCTTCCCCGACCGCATTGGCGCGGGCGCCTCCTTCCACGGCGGCGGCCTCGTCACCGACAAGCCCGAGAGCCCGCACCTCCTCGCCCCGAAGATCAAGGCGCGGATGTACTTCGGCGTCGCGGGGAACGACGACCAGCGCCAGCCGGACGCGAAGGTGAAGCTCAAGGAGGCCTTCGAAGCCGCGAAGGTTCCCGTCGAGGTCGAGCTGTATCCGAAAGCGCTCCACGGCTGGTGCATCGCCGACATGCCCATGCAGGGCGCGGAGGCGATCTACAACAAGACGGACGCCGAACACGCTTGGGAGAAGCTCCTCGCCCTGTACCAGGCGGGGCTCGTCTAGGTCGGCCGGCGCCCCCCCAGCCTCCGCATATCATTGCCACCATGCCGCACGTGATCCTGGGTTTCGACGACGCCGAGGCGTTGGCGCAGTTCGCGGCGCGCGAGTTCGTGCGTCGCGCCCGCGCGGCCATCGATGCCGCCGGCTCCTTCAGAGTGGCGCTCGCCGGAGGCCGCACCCCCAGGCGCGCCTACGAGATCCTTGCCGACCCCACTCTCGCGCGCCAGGTGGACTGGGAGGCCACGCACATCTTCTTCGGCGACGAGCGCGCGGTCCCGCCCGATCACAAGGACTCCAACTACCGGACCGCCTTCGAGGCGCTCCTGAGCAAGGTGAGAGTCCCGGAGGCCCAGATTCACCGCATGGAGGGCGAGAGGTCCGACCTCGACACCGCGGCGACCGATTACGAAACGAGGCTCTCCGAGGCCTTCGACCTCTCGGTCGAGTCCGGACTTCCGCGATTCGACCTCGTGATGCTCGGAATGGGCGAGGACGGTCACACCGCGTCCTTGTTCCCGGGCACCCAGGCGCTCGACGAGACGCGCGCCTGGGTCGTCGCGAACGACGTGCCGCAGAAGGCCACCCGCCGCCTGACCCTGACCGCTCCCGTCCTGAACGCGGCGCGCTGCGTGATGTTCACGGTCGCGGGAGAGGACAAGGCCGCGGCCCTCGTCGCCGTGCTCGAAGGGCCGCGCGACCCGGCGCGCTTCCCTTCGCAGCTCATCGCCCCCACGGACGGCGAACTCCTCTGGCTCGTCGATCGGGCCGCGGCGGCGGGCCTCACCCGGAAGCCCGAAGATCCGGCAAACTCGCGGAGCCCGCTATGACCCCCTCGATCAAACTCGCTCCCTCGATCCTCTCCGCGGACTTCGCCCGCCTCGGCGCCGCGGTCGCGGAGGCCGAAGCCGCGGGCGCCGATCGGGTGCACATCGATGTGATGGACGGGCACTTCGTCCCCAACATCACCATCGGCCCGGTGGTGGTGCGCTCGCTGCGCAACGCGACGAAGCTCCCGCTCGAGTGCCACCTCATGATCGAGGACCCCGACACCTACGCGCCGGACTTCGCGGCCGCGGGTGCCGACACCATCACCGTCCATCCCGAAGGCGCGCGACACCTTCATCGGACCATTCACCGGATCAAGGAACTCGGGAAGCGCGTGGGCGTGGCCTTGAACCCGGCCACCTCGGAGGCGCTCATCGAGGAGATCATCGCGGATGTCGACCTGATCCTGGTCATGACCGTGAATCCCGGCTTCGGCGGGCAGAAGTTCATCGAGAGCACGCTGCCGAAGCTCCGCCGCCTTCGCGAGCTGATCGACTCGGTGAATCCCACCTGCGAACTCGAAGTCGATGGCGGCATCGACGCGGTCACCGCTCCGCGCGTGGTGTCCGCGGGAGCGCGAGTCCTGGTCGCGGGTTCAGCGGTGTTCGGGGCGAAGGACGGCGTCGCGGCCGCCTCGAAGCGGATTCTCGACGCCGCGAATCACGCCCTCACGCATCCGTATCGCTGAAGAAATTCCCATGAAAAACTTCTTGACACCGGATCCGGATAGGAGCACATTAGTAGTGCCGGTTGCGGTGACGTCGTCAGACGCAGCCGAGGTAGCAAGGTCGTAAGAAACCTCAAACCATACGGGAGGCGCGAATAGCGATACACCGCATGTCCAACGAGGCTCCACCTCAGACGTCTGGCCCCTCGATCGCCGTACGCGAGCCGAGGGGTAACCGGTCGTAAGAAAGACCGTCCTCCTGGACGGCCGGGATCTACCAACTGATCCCACCCGGGCCTGGCTCGCCCGCGTCCCCGCTTCGTCGGGGCCGGCGCCAGGCCCTTCTTATTTGGCGGCTTCCGACTCCCAGAGCCTCTGACCGCCCTTGAAGGCGTTTGCATTGTCGCCGCGACGGCAGCCCGGCGGCAGTTCCTTCAAGAGCTTGGTCTGGCCGCCGCCCAGGACCACGTAGTCGGCGACCAGAGCGGCCTTCAGCAGCCCCACCACGGTCGCGACGTGCCGGCGCCACCGCTTCTTGCCGAACTTCTCGAAACCGCGCAGGCCCACGTAGTCCTCGTACTCGCCCCGGCGATACGGCAGGTGCGCGAGTTCCAGCGGAGCCACCTTGCCTCCGGTCACGAGCGCGGACCCGAGGCCGGTGCCGAGGCCGAGGAACAACATGGTCCCGCCCTCGTAGCTGCCCAGCGCCTGCATGGCCGCGTCGTTCATCACCCTCACCGGCTTCCCGAGCGCCTTCTGGAAGTTGAAGCCCACCCAACCCTGGCCGAGGTTGTGCGGCTCGTGCGCGATCTTTCCGTTCACCACCGCGGCGGGAAACCCGATGGACACGGCGTCGTACGCCTTGTCCTTCATGACGTCCTTCACCGCCGCCACCAGGGCCCGAGGGGTGAAATCCGGTCCAGACGGAACCTTCGTGGGCACGGTCTCGCCGCTCACCAGGAGCTTGAGATTCGTTCCGCCCACGTCCAGCACGAGGATCTTCATCATTCCGGCGTGTGCCAACCTCCAACTTCAGCGACGAGGCGATCCGCCTGCGGGGGACCCCAGGAACCCGGCTCGTATTCCCACAGATCGCTCGGCCCGTGGATGACGGGCTCGACGATCCGCCACGCGGCCTCCACGGTGTCGTAGCGGGCGAAGAGGGTGGGATCTCCTTCCATGGCGTCGCCGAGCAGTCGTTCGTAGGCGTCCATCTCGTCTCCGGTGTTCTGCTGAACCACCGCCAGTTCGACCGGACGCCCGGCCATGCCGTCGCCCGCCCGCTTGGCCCGGGCGCCGATCGCGATCTGCACGTCGGGCCCGAGCCGGAAGCACACGTAGTTCCCCTTCGAGAACGCGGGCTCGTGAAAGACCACCTGAGGCGGAGTCTTCAACTCGACCACCACCTCGGTCACGGTCTTGTGGAGCGCCTTGCCGCCGCGCACGAAGAACGGCACGCCGGCCCAGCGCCACGAATCGATCCACAGCTTCAAGGCGGCGTAGGTTCCGATGTACGAGTCCTTCGCCACCCCCGGCTCGTCCCGGTACCCGCGGAACTGGCCGCGCACCATGTGAGCGGTGTCGAGGGAGCGGACGGTGCGCAGGACCTTCGCCTGCTCATCGCGGATCGCGTCGGGGCTCGCCGACGACGGCGGCTCCATGGCCAGGAACCCGACCACCTGCAGCAGGTGATTCTGGATCACATCCCGGATGATTCCGGTTTCATCGTAGAACCTGCCCCGGCCGCTGACTCCGAAGCTCTCGGCCATGGTGATCTGTACGTTTTCGATGTAGTTGCGATTCCAGATCGGCTCCAGGAAGGCATTGCCGAACCGGAAGTACAGGATGTTCTGAACCGCTTCCTTCCCGAGATAGTGGTCGATCCGGAAGATCGATGACTCTTCGAAGGCGGCGTGAACGACCTCGTTCAGGGCCCGCGCCGTCTCGAGATCGCGGCCGAACGGCTTCTCCACCACGACCCGGCCGTTCTTGGCGCAGCCCGAATCGGCCAGGCGCTGGATCACGGTCGGGAAGAGACGGGGCGGAATCGCGAGATAGTGGGTAGGACGGCTGGCGCCCTCGGCGTCGAGCAGCGCCTTCAGGGTGTTGAAGGTCTCGATCCCGTTGTAGTCGCCGTCCACGTATCGGAGCTTGCTGGCGAGGATCTTGAAGGCATCCGCCTTCAGGCCCCCGTAGGCGGTGACGCTGTTCCTGGCGCGCTCGATGAGTTGATCGACGTTCCAACCCGACTTCGCGACCCCGATCACCGGAAACGTGAGCTGCCCGCGCTGGGCCATCGACTGGAGCGCCGGGAAGATCTTCTTGTAGGCGAGATCTCCCGTCGCTCCGAAGAAGACGAGCGCGTCGGAGGGAGGCGCCGCGCTCATTTCTTTTCGACGTGGCCGCCGAAGCCGAAGCGCATGGCGGAGAGAACGCGGTTCTGGAAGTCGTCCTGGCCGCGGGAGGCGAAGCGCTCGAACAGCGAGGCGGTGAGGACATGGGCGGGAACGCCCTCGTCATTGGCGGCCGAGACCGTCCAGCGGCCTTCGCCCGAGTCGGAGACCTTGCCCGAGAAGTTCGAAAGGTCGGGGCTGGTGAGGAACGACTGCGCGGTGAGATCGAGGAGCCACGAGGCCACCACACTTCCCCGCCGCCACAGTTCGGTGATCTCGCCGATGTTGAAGTCGTACTGATAGTGCTCGGGGTTCCGGAGTGGAGTGGTCTCCGCGTCCTTCTCGTGCGAGGCCTTGCCGATGTTCGCGTTCTTGAGAATGTTCAGGCCTTCGCCGTAGGCGGCCATGAGGCCGTACTCGATGCCGTTGTGGATCATCTTCACGAAATGCCCGGCTCCCGCGGGGCCGCAGTGCAGATACCCCTCTTCCGCGGTGCCCTTGGGCGCCTTTTCGCGGCCCGGGGTGCGCGGGATGGTGCCGACCCCGGGCGCCAGCGTCTTGAAGATCGGATCGAGGTGCTTCACCACCTCGGTCTCGCCGCCGATCATGAGGCAGTACCCGCGCTCCAGCCCCCAGATGCCGCCGGAGGTGCCCATGTCCACGTAATGGATCCCCTTGGGAGCGAGCGCCTTCGAACGGGCGATGTCATCGTGGTAGTGAGAGTTGCCCCCGTCGATCAGGATGTCGCCCGAAGCAAGCAGCGGGACGAGATCGGCGATGGTGGAGTCGACGTAGGCCGCGGGCACCATGATGCAGAAGGCGCGAGGCTTGTCGAGCTTCGAGATGAACTCGGACAGCGACGCCGAGCCCGTGGCTCCCTCCTTCACCAGCGCCGCCACTGCGTCGGCGGACCGATCGAACACGACCAGCTTGTGGCCCGCCCGCATCAGGCGGCGCACCATGTTGGCGCCCATCCGTCCCAGACCGATCATTCCAAACTGCATCGCGTTTCTTCTCCCTTAGTTTGATCCGGACCCGAAGGTCCGGACTCTACCTCAAGCCCAAATCAACGATTGGCCTTGTAGTGATTGATGAGGCCGTTGGTCGACGAGTCGTGGGTCTTCACCTTCATCCCGCCTTCCAACTCGGGCAGGATGGCCTTGGCGAGCTGCTTGCCGAGCTCCACCCCCCACTGGTCGAACGAATTGATGTTCCACACGATCCCCTGGGTGAAGATCTTGTGCTCGTACATCGCGATCAGCGAGCCGAGCGAGCGCGGGGTCACCTTCTTCAGGAAGATCGAATTGGTCGGCCGGTTGCCGGTGAAGACCTTGTGGGGGGCGAGCTTGTCCTGGGCTTCCCCGGTGATCCCCTGGGCCTCGAGCTCGGCCCGCACCTCGGACTCGGTCTTCCCTTTCATGAGCGCCTCGGTCTGGGCGAAGAAATTCGAGAGCAGGATCTCGTGAT
Organism: Vicinamibacteria bacterium; assembly: GCA_044229175.1. GTDB lineage: Bacteria > Acidobacteriota > Vicinamibacteria > Fen-336 > JAGNNV01 > JAGNNV01. Next base: position 21,132 of record JBGATM010000002.1, read on the forward strand.
GCTCGCCGATCGGGTTGTGCGAGTGGACGGGCGCGATGAAGTCCGCGGGCACGAGCTTCGAACCCTGGTGGATGAGTTGGTAGAAGGCGTGCTGGCCGTTGGTGCCCGGCTCGCCCCAGATCACCGGCCCGGTGGAGGCTTCCGACTCGGTCCCGTCGCGGGTCACGCCCTTGCCGTTGCTCTCCATGTCGCCCTGCTGGAAGTACGCGGGGAAACGATGCATGTACTGGTCGTAGGGCAGGATCGCGTGGGTCTGGGCGCCGAAGAAATTGTTGTACCAGACCCCGAGCAGCCCGAGGATCGCGGGCAGGTTTTTCTCGAGGGGCGCGGTGCGGAAATGCTCGTCCATGGCGTGGCCTCCCTCGAGGAGGGCGTCGAAGTGCGCGGGCCCGATGAAGACCATGATGGGCAGGCCGATGGCCGACCAGAGGGAGTAGCGACCGCCGACCCAGTCCCAGAACTCGAACATGTTGTCGGTCTTGATGCCGAACTTGGCCACCGCCTTGGCGTTCGTGGAAAGGGCCACGAAGTGTTTGGCCACCGCCGCGGGGTCCTTGGCGGACTCGAGCAGCCAGGAACGGGCGGTCTGGGCGTTGGTGATCGTCTCCTGGGTGGTGAAGGTCTTGCTGGCCACGATGAACAGCGTGGTCTCCGGGTTGAGATGCTTCACCGTCTCCGCGATGTGAGTGCCGTCGATGTTCGACACGAAGTGCACCCGGAGCCCGGGCTTGCCGTAGGGCTTGAGCGCCTCGGTGACCATGACCGGGCCGAGGTCCGACCCTCCGATGCCGATGTTCACGACATCGCTGATCGGCTTCCCCGTGTAGCCCTTCCAGGAGCCGCTCCGGATGGCGTCCGAAAACTCCCGCATGTGCTGGAGCACGCGGTTCACCTCGGGCATGACGTCCTTCCCGTCCACGAGGATCGGCCGGTTCGAGCGGTTGCGCAGCGCCACGTGAAGGACGGCGCGGTCCTCGGTGATGTTGATCCGCTCGCCCGTGAACATCCGCTCCGTCCACGCCTTCAAGCCCGCCTGCGCGGCGAGGGCGAAGAGCAGACGCATGGTTTCGCCGGTCACCCAGTTCTTCGAGTAGTCGAGGAGGATGTCCTCGAACTGCAGGGAGAACTTGGAGAAGCGATCCGGATCCTCGGCGAACATCTCGCGCATCTGCCGGCCCGAAGTCTCCCTGTGGTGAGCCTCGAGCGCCTTCCAAGCTTCACTACGCGTCACTGACGGCATCTTCTCGCTCCTTGGTGCGAAGTCCCGCGGGTTGACTAGACCGCCCGGCCGCCCACGAGCTTCAAGCGTTCGGTGAGCAGTTTCTCGAGGGCGACGATGGCCTTCGAGAAGCCTTCGATTCCCTCGGCGAGCTTGTCCTTCGCCATCCGGTCCTTCTCGTGCATGGCGCGGAACGTCGCCTCATCGACCGGGGTCTTCGGAATATCCATGGCGGCGGCCTTCGCGGGATCGAGCTTGCGCACCAGCGTGCCCTCCTGGGACTGCAGGTCGGCGAGGAGATTGGGAGCGATGGTGAGCAGATCGCAGCCCGCGAGCTCGATGATCTCGCCAAGGTTGCGGAAGGACGCTCCCATGACCTCGGTCTTGTACCCGTGCTTCTTGTAGTAGTTGTACACGGTGGTGACGGAAAGGACGCCGGGGTCCTCCGCGGGCGGATAGGAGTCGCGCCCGGTGTCCTTCTTGTACCAGTCGAGGATGCGCCCGACGAAAGGGGAGATCAGCCGCACGCCCGCTTCGGCGCACGCGATCGCCTGATGCGTGCCGAAGATGAGGGTGAGGTTGCAGTGAATCCCTTCCTTTTCCAGGACCTCGGCGGCCTTGATGCCTTCCCAGGTCGCGGCGAGCTTGATCAGGACCCGGTCCTTGCCGATGCCGGCGGCCTCGTACTGGCCGATCAGATAGCGCGCCTTCTCGATGCTGGCCGTGGTGTCGTAGGACAAGCGCGCGTCCACTTCCGTGGAGACGCGGCCCGGCACGATCTGCAGGATCCTCAGGCCGAACTCCACGGCCAGCCGGTCGATGGCGAAACCGAGCACCTTCGAATCGCCGGCCCCGGACCCCGCCTGCTTGGCCGCCCACATGAGCGCACCATCGACCACTTCGGCGTACTCGGGCATGCCCGCCGCCGCGGTGATGAGCGACGGATTCGTGGTCGCGTCGCGAGGAGTGAACTTCTTTATCGACTTGATGTCGCCGGTGTCTGCCACCACGACGGTCATCGACTTGAGCTGATCAAGCAAACTCGACATGCGATTTCTCCTTGCGGCGTGGAAAGGTGGACGGGTCTGGCGTCCCTCTGACCCCGCGCGGGAAATGACGACGGGGTGTTCGAAAGTTTAGAACGGAGTATGCAGAACGGCGCAGAAATTTCGATATTGGAATTCAATGCGCATTTCCCAAAAACAGGATACAGTTTAAAGAACCATTTTTGGAGGCCGGTCTTGAATCCTTCCAGAGCCTTTTCGATGAGTCGGTACGTTTGGGCGGCAATCTTCGCCTTCGGTCTGACCAACGCCACGCGGGCGGACGACGCCCCTGCGCCTCAGGCGAGCCCCACACCGGCGCCGTCTCCGGCCCCCGCAGCGCCCGCCCCCGCGATGACCGCGAGCATTCCCATACGCTACTTCGCGAACGTCCTGTTGCGCCAGGATTTCACGCGCACTCAAGACAAGCCGGACCTCCTGCTCGAAGGTAACAACGTCGATGGCCTGCTCACCCGGCTCCGTTTCGGCATGGAGTTCAAAGACGCAACCGCCACCGCGAGCGGCGGCCTTCGAGTGAGCGCCGGCGAGACCCCCAACCCCGCATCGCCATTCATTCGCCTCGGCGACGCCTTTCGGCCCGTCACTTTCGGCCTGGACCAGTTCTACGTGAATGTTCGACCGTTCAAGAACAAGGAACGGGTGTACGCAACCTTCGGCAAGATGCCCCAGCCATTCTGGCGGGGGGAAAAGGGGGTGGTGCGCGCGGAAATGTCCTGGGACGACGACATCTCGCCCGTGGGAGCGGCTCTTCAGACCCTCCTCTTCAAGAAGGAGACCAATGGCCATGTGGTGACGCTTGAGAACACCGCGGGTTACTTCATCGTCGAATGGTTTCAAAAGGCCCGCTTCTCCGGTCTGGTGGGCGACACCTCGCTTTGGGCCGATCAGCTGAAGCTCAAAATTCGGCGAGTCACCGTGGCCGGCTCCTACTACCACTGGCAGAACCTGAACTCGGGCGCCCGGGCGCCCAGCTATGTTCCGGGCCAGAGCGCCTCGCTTCTGCCCGGGCAGTCAGCGTTCCTGCTACGCCCGGGGCTGCAGCACACCAACGCGACCCTCGATCTGGGCTCGGGGGTCCTGGTCTTCCGAAAGAACGAGTTCGATATCGTCGAGGGATCCGGCCAGGCCGCGATCCCGGCGACCTTCCCTCTTCTCGGCAAGCTGGAGGTCGTGCTTTTCGGACAGTACGCCCACAATTTCTCCGTGGACAACGAGTCCAACGGCGTGTCGGTCAGCCTGGGACTAGTGGGCGGGGCCCCCAATCGGAGGCTGAAGCCGTTCAGTCTGCATGGAACCTGGCGAAAGGTGGAGGCCGATGCCGCGCTGGCCACCTTCGCCGACTCGGATCTGGGCGCCGGCACCGACGTCAAGGGGTTCGAAGTCACCGCCGATTACCGGATTCACAAGACCCTTTCCCTCACCGCCTCTCACTTCAATTTCGACGGCGCCCCCATTCGAAGCACGAAGATCAAGCGGACCTTCCTCGCCATCCTCTGGGACTTCTAGACTGTGCCAGCTCTCCTTGACGTACGGACTCTCGATCCAATGAAGAGCGCGCCGCGCGAAGCCGGGCGCCGACCGCCGGTCCGACACGCCGACGGAAGCCGCGGCTATTTCGTCGCCGGTTTGACCTTGGCCCTGTTCCTTTCCGGATGCGACCAGAAAGGCGCCATCACCGACACCCTGTCCACGATTCAGGACCGCGACCTTTCCGCACTGCCCGGGCCCACCGACAACAGCCAGCGACGACCGGTGGAGCGGGTGCCCCGGGCACAGTTTGCGGAGATGGGGCCCGCACCCCACGGAGCGAACACCATCCCTGCTTTCGCGTTCCCGGGCCTCAGCGGTGAGGAGAAGGACTCTCTGCTTGCGGGCCTGGTCTTCTTCAGCACCGAGCACACCGCCGCCGAGGGGCTCGGGCCCATCAGCAACCAGAATCGCTGCATGGGCTGCCACCTCAGTTCCGACGACGCCGTGCCCGGAGTCCTGCAGATTTCGTCGCACATCGCGCGGGCCGGGCGCGCGACTCCCACGAACTTTCGCTACACCTCCTACGACCCGTCGACGGGAGGAGGACGGGCGGCCGACAATCTAGATGCGCTGACCAACACCGGGAAGACCGCGGCGTTCTCGATCTTCGGAGACTACTCGCCGGCTTCCGGAACGTTCGAGCCTTTGCTCAACTTCACCGGTTTCGTGCAGCACACCCGCCCCTCGCTGCCGGCGTGCCGGCCGGATCCGATCCTGCCCGTCGAGGTGGATCCCTTCATCCGCGGAGGCATCGATCCCGCCACCGGTCTCTCCCCCATTGGCCTCCGGCGTGCGGTCGGAGAACGGGCGGGGCCGCCTTACCTCGGCCGCGGCCTGATGGAGGCGATCCCGGCGGAAGACATCGCCGCCTGGGACGACCCTCGCGACTCGCGGGATCACAACTCCAGCCTGCGGCTCATCGCTCCAAGGTTCAGCGAATGTCCCGGGGACTGCATCAGCGGGAGACACAACGAGAATTCGTCCAGCCAGTTCTTCGTGGGCGGCGATCCGGTGGTCAGACTGGCCAGATTCGGCCTCCGCGCCGCGGGCTCCACGGTGATGCAGTTCGTCACCGGAGGCCTGTCCGGTGAACTCGGATTCACTTCGGAGCTGATCCCCAACGAGCCGAACAACCCCGCAAACATCGGCGTGGCGGGCTGCACCGAAGCCGTACCCGAGCCCGAGATCCCGCTCTCCACCGTTCTCGCCACGCGGCAACTGATCCGCCTGACCTCGATCCCGGAGTTCGGCGACACCCTGCTTTCGATCCTCAAGTCGCCGGACCCGGCCGCTCCGCGCGCCGCCGGATCGCCCGAGGCCCAGGTGCAGCGTGGCGCTCAACTCTTCGGGATCGACCTCGTCGCCTTCGCGAATCGGATGATTCCCGGCCGAATGGCCACCGGCGGGGACGACGGCCGCGACCGGAACGCGATCAACCAACTCGATCGGGGGCTCAACTGCGCGGAGTGCCACACCCCGGTCCACACCACCGGCAAGTCCCCAGCTTCGGTGGGCGGCCGTCACCTGTCCAACGTCTACGCCCCCATCTTCTCCGACCTCCTCCTGCACGAAGGTCCGGAAGTCACTCCCGAGCGGATTGCCTCGACCCCACGCGACCCGGTGGTGATGGTGCGGAACGGATTCAACACCTTCGATATTTCGCGCAACCTCGTTGATGATGCCCTCGTCGGTGCTCAGGGGCTCGCCAATGGCAAGGAATTCCGCACGCCGCCTCTCATGGGAATAGGCAAAGTAGGCCCGCCTTTTCTGCACGACGCCCGCGTATACCTGAGCCGCGCCACTCGGGACACCTACCCTGCGGGAACGGTCTACTCGAACTCGGAAGTAACCAACGCCCCCCTCGTGGTCCGCAGTTTCGAGGACGCGCTGCGCGCGGTCATCGAAATGCACGATCTGCCCGCTCCGGACGACGACAAGACTCCAGCTGGCGGCGGATGCCCCTTGCCCGCGGGGCGCCGGGTTGGCGAGATCCGCTACGCCAGCGCCGATGACATCTGCCCGCCCTATACCAGCCCGGCTTCGCAACGGAATCGCTCGGAGTCGCGCGAAGTCATCCGCCGCTTCCGTTCTCTCTCCCCCGCCGACCAGTTGGCGGTGATCGAATTCCTGAAACAGCTGTAGACCATCTAAACGACGACAAGAATGATGATGAAAACGCTTCGCTTCGAGTGGACCCCGCCCTCACCTGCCAGGATTCGGGCCGCCCTTGTATCGGCCGGCGTCGTGCTCCTGCTCACCGCGGTCGGCTGCGGTCAGAAGGGCAGCATCACTGACACAATCCCGGTACTTGAGGACCGCGACCTGTCCGCCATCGCCGGCCCCACCGACAACAGCCAGCGGCGGCCGGTGGAGCGGGTGCCTCGCGCCCAGTTCGCCGAAGTCGGTCCCGCCCCGCTCAAGGCGAGTGACATTCCGGTCTTCGGATATCCAAGCCTCGACGACTCCGAAAAGAATTCGCTGATGGAAGGCATGACCTTCTTCACCACCGAGCACGTGGCCGCGGAGGGACTCGGCCCCGTGAACAATCAGAAGCGTTGCATGGGCTGCCACCTGAGCGCGGACGAAGCGGTTCCCGGGGTCCTCCAGGTTTCGTCGCACATCGCCCGCGCCGCCCGATCGACTCCCACCAACTTCCGTTACACCTCGTACGACCCCGCCACCGGCGGGGGCCGCGCCGCCGACAACCTCGACGCGGTCAACAGCACGGGCAAGACCGCCGCCTTCACCATTTTCGGCGACTTCTCGCCGTCCTCGGGCACGTTCGAACCGCTTCTCAACTTCAACGGCTTCGTTCAGCATACCCGGCCCTCGCTCCCGCAGTGCCGCCCCGACCCGATCCTTCCCATCGAGGTGGACCCGGTCCTGCGCGGCGGCATCGATCCGGCCACCGGCCTCTCCCCGATCGGACTGCGGCGTACGGTGGGCGAGCGCGCCGGGCCGCCCTACATCGGCCGCGGACTCATGGAGGCCATCCCCGCCGAAAACATCACCGCGAACGACGATCCGAGCGACGCGCGGGACCACAACTCCAGCTTCCGCCCGGCCGTCCCGCGCTTCAACGAGTGCCCGGGCGACTGCATCAGCGGACGTCACAACGAAAACACCTCGAACCAAGCCTTCGTGGGAGGCGACCCGGTGGTGCGACTCGGCCGCTTCGGTCTGCGCGCGGCCGGCCCCACCGTGCTCCAGTTCATCACCGGCGGCATCCAGGGCGAACTCGGCTTTACCACCGAGCTGACGCCCACCGAGCCCAACAATCCCGCGAACATCGGCGTGCCCGGATGCGAAGACAAGGTTCCGGACCCGGAAATTCCGGTTTCCGCCGTCCTGTCCTGCCGCCAGTTTGTCCGCCTCACCGCGCCGCCCGAGTTCGGCGACGTCCTGCTCTCCATCCTGCGCTCGGCCGACCCCAACGCACCCCGTCCGGCCGGGAGCCTGGAGGCCCAGGTGCAGCGGGGCGCGCAGCTGTTCGGCATCGACCTCGTGGCCTTCGCGAACCGCATGGTCTCCGGCAAGATGGCGGTGGGCGGCGAGGACGGCCGGGACAAGAATGCGATCAACCAGCTCGACCGCGGCCTCAACTGCGCGGGCTGTCACACCCCGGTTCACACCACCGGCAAATCTCCCGCGGCCATCGGCGGGCGCCATCTTTCAAACGTGTATGCGCCGATCTTCTCCGACCTGCTGCTCCACGAGGGCCCGGAAGTGACGCCCGAACGTATCGCTTCCACTCCCCGCGACCCCGTGGTGATCGTGCGCAACGGCTTCAACACCTTCGACCTCTCCCGCAACCTGGTGGACGACGCCCTGATCGGCCTCCAGGGTCTCGCGAACGGCAAGGAGTTCCGCACTCCTCCCCTCATGGGCATCGGCAAGGTCGGACCGCCGTTCCTGCACGACGCGCGCGTCTTCCTCAGCCGGCTCACGCGCGACACCTACCCGGCGGGCACGGTCTATTCGAACTCCGAAGTCACGAACGCTCCGCTCGCCATCCGCAGCTTCGACGACGCTCTCCGCGCCGTCATAGAGTTGCACGATCTTCCCGCGCCGGACGACGACAAGACGCCGCCGGGCGGCGGCTGTCCGGTCCCCGCGGGGCGGCGGGTCGGAGAGATCCGTTACTCCGGTCCGGACGACATCTGTCCCCCGTATACGAGCGCGACCTCGCAGCGCAATCGCTCCGAGTCTCGCGAGGTGATCCGACGTTTCCGTTCACTATCGCCGGCCGATCAGCAGGCGGTCATCGAGTTCTTGAAACAGCTCTAGACGCTGGAGCAATTTTGGGCCCCCGGCCCGGGGGCGAGGAGGTCGTCATCGGACAGCTAGCTCAGGTTTCATTCTTCGACCGGCTCGATCGGGAGACCCTCGACAAGCTGGAGGCTATAACCCAGAAGAAGCAGTTCCCGGCCGACATGACCGTCTTCTTCCAGGACGATCCGTCGGACTCCCTCTACGTCGTGCTCTCGGGATCGGCCAAGATCTTCCAGACCTCGGAGGACGGAAAGGAGCGCATCATGAAGATCCTCAAGAAGGGAGAAGCCTTCGGGGAACTGGCCATGATCGAGGGTCAGCCGCGGTCCGCGAGCGTTCAGACTCTCGAGCCCTCGGAGATGCTCATGCTCACCCGCAAGGACTTCCAGGCCTTTTGCGACAAACACCCCTCGGTCCTGTGGATGCTCCTCCAGGCTTTCGCGGAGCGGCTGCGCCGGATGAACGAGGACGTCCTCGACATGTCGTTCCGCGACGTGCCCTACCGCGTGCTGCGCGTGATGTCGCAACTGGTCGAGCGCCACGGAACCGCCGGGCCCGACGGATGGCGCATCTCCATGGCGCTCTCCGCAAGGGACCTCGCCTCCATGGTGGGATCCAACCCCGAAGTCGTGGGCCGCCTCCTCGACGGCTACGAGAACGACGGCCTGATCAAGCGGGATCGCGCCGCCTGGACGGTGCCGGACCTCAAGGCGTTGACCCGCGCCCTCGAGTACGCCGGACAGTAGCGGCCAGATCCTCATGGCCCAATCCACCCCCCCACCGTCGCGCACCGCCCCGGCCCGCCGTGCGGGCCTGCTTGCCGCATTCCTGGCCGCGCTGTTCCTGCTTCCGGCCCTCTCCTTCGCTCACGAACGTTTCGTGAAGCACGACATGAAGAAGGCGCTGCAGAACTCCTTCTTCGAACAGCAGGCGGGAAAGTTCCTCGGCATGGACCCGAACATGGTTCAGGTGGGACTCGCGGTGAGCGTCGTCCTCACCGCCTTCCTGCTCATCTGGTTCCTGCGCGAGGACCTCGATGAGTTCATCCGCTACAAGGTCCTGACCCGGCTCGGAGGAACTCCCCAGCGGCTGCTCCATCAGCTCGCCTGCTACATCATGGACAAGCCGGTGCGGTCGGCATGGTTCTACGCCATCGGCGAATGGTCGGTGATCATGTTCCTGCGAAGCCCGGCCCTGGTGCTGATGTACTCGGCCACCAACGACGCCCTGGTGATGCCGAGCTACCCGCTCGAGCCCTCTTCGGCCGTCTACTTCAAGTTCCTTCAGGTGCTCCTCGCGGTCATGATCCTCACCCAGACCATGCTTCCGCTGTGCGGAGCCATGGTGATCGGAACCTGGTTCTACCTGTTCCGCTGGGGACCCTTCGTGGCCATCGACGCGCTTCCGGTGGTGACCGCGGGCATCCTGTACGCGATGTCGCCGTGGATTTCCCACAAGATCGCCATCACCCGCCTGAACGCCGATCAGACCCGCTGGATCCGGCTGGTCTTCGGTTTCGGCTTCTTCGTCCTCGGCTGGTCCAAGATCTACAACCACGACCTGACTATCGGCGTCGCCGACAACTACCCGAGCATGATGGCGGATCCCCTGGTCGGCTTCTTCGCCATGGGCACCGACCCGGCCATGCGCCGGGAAGCCTGGGTGATTTCCTTCGCCCTCGCCGAGGTGATGAGCGGCTTCATGGTCATGATGGGAGTGTTCACGCGGCTGTGGGCGACCATCATGTGCGTGATGTTCACCAAGCTCATGCTCGTGGACTTCGGCTGGGACGAGATCCCTCACATCTACCCGATCGGCTGCGCTCTCGCGGTGATCACCTCGAACTACCTCCGGTCGGAGTTCAATCCCCTCGAACGGATCGAGCGGCTCATGCGCCGGGGCTCCCCGGTCAAGCGCTTCGTGCTCATGGGAGCATTCGCGGTGGGCATCGCCCTGCTCGCGGTCATGCCGATGCTCTATTTCCTGACGTTCACCGACCGCTCGATGTTGAAGTAGGACGCCATCATGACCCTCGGCAAGATCAGACTCGCCACCACCGCGCAGATCCTCGGCATGTCCGTGGCCTGGGCCGCCGCCTGCATGGGCATCGACTTCACCTTCAACCGGCACCTCTGGACGGGCAAGCCCGACCTGCCGCCCACCACCGTCCTGGCCCTGAGGATCAATCATCTCTGCTGCACCGGCTGTCTCGACGACGTGAAGAAGGCGCTTCAGACCCTCCCCTGGCTCAAGGACGCTCCCATGAACATCCGGGAAGGGAGCCTCAAGACCCAGGAGCAGGCCGAGGTCGCGGGCCCCGCCGCGGACTACGGCGGCTGGCTCGACATCGACGTGAAGGACGCCAACCAGATCGACTTCGTGGCCATCGACCGCGCCCTGCGCGACGAGGGGATGGTGGCCTCGCAGATGCAGTTCGGCGGCTACCGGCATTTCCGGTTCGAGGCCCAGGTGCGGCATATGTGCTGCGGCATGTGCAAGGACGCGTGCGAACGCATGCCCGAACTCGCGGGAACGCGCAAGGCCGGCGGCCTCAAGTGGCTGGACAGCGTGACCGCGGAGCGCGCCACCGGCAAGGTGACCATCCACGCCCGCTACCAGGAGCCCGGCCAGCGCATCGACGCGGCCGAGCTCATGGGCGCAATGGACCAGATCGGACTGCCTCCCTTCTCCCTGCGGGTGGTCGTTTCCGCCGAGGAAGAGGCGCCGCCCGCGCCCATCCGGTAGGGCGACTTCAGGAGCCCGCGGGGCGCCCGCGCGGGGGCGTTTCGCAATAAAGTCGGGTGCGATGGACCACCTGAACGCCGTCGGAAGGAGCGTCCTCAGGCCGGATGGCCTCGCGAAGGTCACGGGCCGGGCCCTTTACGTCGACGACCTGCCCGAGAACGGCTGCTGGCACGGGACCACGGTGCGATCCCCGCACGCCTCCGCGCTCATCGTCTCCATCGATGCGTCGGCGGTCACCGATCCCGACGTGAAGGTCCTCACCGCGAAGGATGTGGGGCCGCGCAACTCCGTCCACCTCATCCACGACGACTGGCCCGTCCTGGCCGACGGTCGCGTGAACCATGTGGGCGAGCCGGTGGCCCTGGTGGTGGCGCCCACCCTGGCCCGTGCCCAGGCCGCCGCGAAGGCGGTCAAGGCTACCTATCACGCGCAAAGACCGGTGCTCGACCTCGACGAGGCGCTCAAGGGCGACCCGCGCACCGGCGGCCGGGAGAACGTCCTCGCCAAGTGCGACGTAAAGCGGGGCGACGTCGACGCCGGTTTCGCCGCGGCCGAGGTCATCCTCGAGGGCGAGTACTCGACCGGCCATCAGGAGCACGCCTATATCGAACCGCACGGCGTCATCGCCACTCCGGCTCTTGGCGCGGATGGGACCTTTGTAGGGGTTGACGTGGTGGGCTCGCTCCAATGCCCCTACTACGTGCACAAGGCCCTCACCTACCTCTTCGGTCTCGGTGACGATGCGATCCGGGTTCGGCAGTCGACCACCGGCGGCGGCTTCGGGGGCAAGGAGGACTACCCCGACATGATCGCGGCGCACGCGTCGCTCCTGTCGCGGGCCTGCGGCAAGGCGGTCAAGATCGTCTACGAGCGCCAGGAAGACATCATCGCCACCACCAAACGCCATCCCTCGCGCGTGCGCCACCGCACCGGGGTCAAACGGGACGGCACCCTCGTGGCCATGGACATCGACGTCCTGCTCGACGGCGGCGCCTACATCACCCTCTCCCCCGTGGTCCTCTCCCGCGCGGTCCTTCATTCCGCCGGCGCATACTCCTGTCCCAACGTGCGGATCCGAGGGCGCGTCCTCGCCACCAACACCCCCCCAAACGGCGCGTTCCGCGGCTTCGGCGCGCCGCAGAGCCTGTTCGCGGTGGAACGTCAGATGGACAAGGTCGCGCGCACCCTCGGTCTCGACCCGTACGAGGTGCGCATCCGCAACGCCTATCGCCAGGGGGACGTCACGCCCACCGGCCAGGTGCTGAAGGAGAGCGTCAGCGCGGTCGCGGTCCTGGAGAGGGCGAAGACCGCCACTCGTTTCGCGGAGAAGTTCGCGGCGAACGAGGCGGCGCGCCTGGGTCGCAAGGACGACGGGAAGCCGCTCCGCGGCATCGGCGTCTCGGTCTTCTGGCATGGCTCCGGCTTCACCGGCAACGGCGAGCGGCGGATGATGTCGAAGGGCGCGGTTCGCCTGCGCCCGGACCTGAAGATCGAGGTCTTGTCCTCCTCCACCGACTTCGGCCAGGGAACCGAGGGGATCTTCCGGCAGATCGTGGCCGACGCGTGCGGGGTGGCGCTCGAGGATGTGGTCGTCCACACTCCCGACACCGCCGCCGTCCCGGACTCCGGCCCCACCGTGGCGTCCCGCACGGTGATGGTGGTCGGCGGCCTGCTGGCCCGGGCGGGAGCGAAACTCGCCGAGACGCTTCGCACCTTCGCCGCCCATCAGTCGGGCGTAGCCCCCGCCGCGGTGATCCTGAGCAACGGCTTCTTCGAAACCGACCGGGGCCGGACGCCTTTCGTCGATATCGCCAAGCGATACGTCACCCTGCACGGTCCGCTCGACGCGGTGGCGACCTTCGAACCCACGCCGGGGAGCGCGTTCGATGAAGCCACGTATCAGGGCGACGCCTATGCCGCGTATGGCTGGGGCGCCAACGTGATCGAGGTCGAGATCGATCCCGATACCTTCATGACCAGAGTCACGAAGCTCACCACGGTGAGCGACGTCGGCCACGTCGTCCATCCCGTGATGTGCGCGGGCCAGGTGGAGGGCGGGACGCTGCAGGCCCTCGGCTGGGGCTACCTCGAAGAAATGAAGATGAAGGACGGACGCTTCCTGAACGACCGGATGCAGACCTATCTCATTCCCACCATGGCGGACACGCCGAACATGGAGACCATCCTCCTCGAGAACCCGACCACGCACGGCCCGTTCGGCGCCAAAGGTGTGGGCGAACTCCCGATGGATGGCGGCGCTCCCGCGCTGCTGCAGGCCATCGAGAACGCGACGGGCGTCACCCTGTCCGCGATTCCGGCGACGCCCGAGCGGATCTTCGAAGCCTCGCGGGCGCAGAGACGATCATGAGCACCACCTACCGGTTCACCCTGAACGGCAGGGCCACGGAAGTCGCAGGCCCGCCCATGGCGCGACTTCTCGACGTCCTGCGGCGCGATCTCGGCCTCACCGGCTCCAAGGAAGGCTGCGGCGAGGGCGAGTGCGGCGCCTGCACGGTTCTTCTCGGCGACCAACCCGTGTGCTCGTGCCTCGTTCCCTTGTTCCAGGTCGAAGGCGCGACCATCACTACCATCGAGGGCCTGGCCCCGGATGAGAAGGCGACCGAACTCCAGCGCGTGTTCGCGAACGAGGGCGGCGCCCAGTGCGGGGCGTGCACGCCGGGGATGATCGTCACCATCAAGGCCCTGCTCGACCGACACCCAAAGCCCACGCGCGACCAGATGCGGGAGTACGTCTCGGGAACGCTGTGCCGCTGCACCGGCTATGAGCGGATCTTCCGAGCCGTCGAAGTCCTGACCGGACAGCGCCCGGCCGAGGGCGAGTCCGGAGCCCCCGGCGACGAGGTATCGCGCCCGTGAGCCCGTCCTGGTCGCCGAAGACCCTGGCCGAAGCGCGCGAGGGGCTTGCCCAGGGCGCCACGAAAGTGGCCGGGGCCACGGACCTCCTGGTCGTCGATCATGCGACCGGCCGGGAGCACGCGTCGGTCCTGAACGTCCTCGGCATCGCCGAGTTGCAGGGAATCCGCGTCGAGGACGATCAGCTCAGCATCGGCGCGGCCTGCACCTTCACCCAGATCCGCCAGTCCCCCGAGGTGGCGAAGCACGCGCCGCTTCTCGTCCACGCCGCCGCCACCATCGGCGCCGCGCAGATCCAGAACCGCGCCACCATCGGCGGAAACATCGCGAACGCTTCGCCGGCCGGCGACTCGCTTCCCGCCCTGCTCGCGCTCGGCGCCATGATCGCGGTCTCCGGTCCGCGCGAGCGCAGGATCGTTCCCTACAACGCCTTTCATACCGGCTACCGGACCACCGTGCTCGGGGCGGACGAGCTGATCGAGCGCGTGTTCATACCGTTGCCCTCGCCCGCGGTGCAGATCTTCCGCAAGGTCGGAACCCGGGCGGCGCAGGCCATCAGCAAGGTGGTCGTGGGCTTCGCCTCGGACCGCCTGGACCACCAGGTTCTCGCGAACGCGCGCCTGGCCATGGGCAGCGTCGCCGCGGTGCCGGTGCGTCTTCACGAGGTGGAGATCCTGATCGAGGACAATCCGCTCACCGCGAACCTCGCGGACCGCGCGGCCTCGCTGGTGGAGAAGACGATCTGGCCCATCGACGACGTGCGCTCCACCGCGGAATACCGCCGTCATGTCGCTGGGCAGGTGGTGCGAAGGCTCCTCCTGGATCTCATGGCGGCGCCCGGGGCATGAAGCCTACCCGCAGATCCCTTTCCGCTGGCGCTACCCGGGACCTTCTTCGGCCTCTCGGCAGGGCCTGGAAGAAGCACGCCGCCTCCTTTCCGGGTGAGCCGGAGGAACGACAGCCGGTTCACTCCGTCTATGGCGGAGCCCACCTCTTTCGAGCGGACACCGCGCGGAAGCTGGGCGGGCTGGCGCTCAAGGCGATGCGGGAGAGCGCGCCTCACGCCGCGTCTTTCGGGGCTGCCCTCAACCTGGACCCACGCCTCGCGCAGACCATCTACGACCGCGTCGTCCACAAACTCGAGGTCGAGGCGGTCGAGGACTTCCGGATCGACTTCGAGGACGGGTACGGCCATCGGCCGGAAGACGAGGAGGACGCCGACGCGGTTCGAGCCGCCGAGGAGATGGCGAAGGGCCACGCGGACGGGACCCTGCCGCCTTTCATCGGCATCAGGATCAAACCGCTGACCCCGGAGCTCGGGGCGCGCGGCCTCCGCACCGCCGACCTGTTCCTCAGCACCCTCCTCGCCCGCACGAAAGGCCGGCTCCCCGCGAGCTTCGTGGTCACGCTGCCGAAGATCGTGGCCGGGGAACAGGTCGCGGTCATGGCGAAGGCTCTCGCCGCCATCGAGAAGGCGCGCGGGCTGAAGCCGGGCGCCGTGAAGATGGAGCTGATGGTCGAGACCACGCAGTCGGTCCTGAGCCCCGCAGGCGCGGTCGCGCTGCCCGGGCTGGTCGAGGCGGGCGCAGGCCGGGTCCGCGGAGCGCACCTCGGAACCTACGACTACACCGCGGCCTGCAACATCACCGCGCCCTACCAGTCGATGCTCCATCCGGCCTGCGATTTCGCGCGGCACGTGATGCAGGTCTCGCTCGCCGGGACCGGCGTCACCCTCGCCGACGGGGCCACCAACGTGATGCCCATCGCACCCCACCGGCCAAAGGGCGGTCAGCCGCTCACCGCCGAGCAGGAAGCCGAGAACCGCGAGGCCATTCACCGGGTGTGGCGCCTGCACTACGAGCAGGTCCGGTATTCGCTGCGCCAGGGCTTCTATCAGGGCTGGGACCTCCACCCGGGGCAACTGCCCACGCGTTACGCCGCGGTGTACGCCTTCTTCCTGGAAGGCCTCGAGGCCTCCTCGGCCCGCCTTCGCAATTTCGTCGAGCGCGCGGCGCAGGCGACCCTGCAGGGCGAGGTCTTCGATGACGCGGCCACCGGGCAGGGCCTTTTGAACTACTTCCTCCGCGCGCTCAACTGCGGGGCCATCGGGCTCGGCGAGATCGAGGCCACCGGCCTCACCGTCGCCGAGGTCCAGACCCGCTCCTTCGCGCAGATCCTCAAAGGTCGCCGCAACCGAAAGGCTCACTTATGAAGCGAATCCTCCTCGCCGTCCTCTTCACCACTCTCACCGGTCCGCGCGCCTTGGCGCAGAACCTCGATCCCGCCCGGTGGGCGCAGCAGGCCGAACGCGTCACCATCGTCCGCGATGACCGCGGCATCCCGCACATCTACGCGAAGACCGACGCCGACGCGGTCTTCGGGATGATCTACGCCCAGGCCGAGGACGACTTCAACCGGGTCGAGACCAACTACCTCAACTCGACGGGCCGGCTCGCCGAGGCGGAGGGCGAAGGCGCCATCTACCAGGATCTGCGGCAGCGGCTCTTCGTCGATGAGGCGGAGATGGCGCGCCTCTACTCCCAGAGCCCGGAGTGGCTGAAGGCGCTGATGAACGCCTGGGCCGACGGCCTCAACTACTACCTCCACACCCACCCCGAGGTGAAGCCCCGCGCCATCGCAACCTTCGAGCCCTGGATGCCCCTCAGCTTCAGCGAAGGCAGCATCGGCGGCGATATCGAGAAGGTCTCGGTGAGCGCGCTCAAGGCCTTCTACGAGAAGACCCCGCTCGCGAAGGTCGCGGCGATCGACCCCGGCGGGCGGGAGGAGCCGGGCGGGTCGAACGGGATCGCCATTATGCCCTCGCACACCGCGGCCGGGAAGACGCTCTTCCTCATCAATCCCCATACCTCCTTCTACTTTCGCTCCGAGGCGAACATAGTGAGCGAGGAGGGCTTGAACGTCTACGGCGCTTCGACCTGGGGTCAGTTCTTCGTGTATCAGGGCTTCAACGACCGTCTGGGGTGGATGCACACGTCGAGCGGCGTGGACAACATCGACGAATACGTCGAAACGATCACGCGCAAGGGCGACGTCCTCACCTACCGCCACGGCGGGGTCGAGAAGCCGGTGAAGACCCGCAAGGTCACCCTCCGTTACAAGACCGCGTCCGGTCTCGCCTCGCGCGACTTCACCATCTACCGCACGCACCACGGCCCCATCGTTCGCGAAGCCGTGGCGGGCGAAGGCGGAGTGACGGGGCCGGGCCTGCACTGGGTCGCGACCGCGATGATGGAGGAACCGCTCAAAGCGCTGATCCAGTCGTACACGCGCACCAAGGCCCGCAGCTTCGCGGAGTTCCGCAAGGTGATGGACCTGCACACCAACTCGTCGAACAACACCATCTACGCGGATGCTGACGGAGTGATCGCCTACATGCACGCGAACTTCGCGCCGAAACGCGATCCGAAGTTCAACTGGCGCAAGCCCGTCGATGGCTCGGATCCCGGGACCGACTGGAAGGGCGTCCACACCATCGATGAGAGTCCCCTGGTGGTGAGCCCGAAGAACGGCTGGGTCTACAACACCAACAACTGGCCCTACTCGGCCGCGGGCCCCGATTCCCCGAAGCGCGTGAACTTCCCCGCCTACATGGAGGAAGGGGTCGAGAACCCTCGCGGCATCCATGCGATCCGGGTTCTTTCGAACAAGAAGGATTTCACCATCGACTCGCTGATCGAGGCGGCCTACGACCCGTACCTCCCCGCGTTCGCCGACCTCGTCCCTCTCCTCGTGAAGGCCTGGGAGGAAGCGCCCGCCGTGGATCCGACGAAGGTCAAGGTCGCGCCCGCGATCCAGGCCCTGCGCGGCTGGGACTTCCGCTGGGCCGCCGACTCGGTGCCGACCTCGCTCGCGGTGTTCTGGGGAGAGGACATCTGGCGTAGCACTGCTCGGGACGCCGACGAAGAGAACTCGACCGTCTACGACTACATCGCCAGGAAGACCACCGGGGCCCTGAAGCTCGCGAGCCTGGCCGCGGCGATGGACCGGCTCACCTCGGACTTCGGCAAGTGGAACATGCCCTGGGGCGAGATCAACCGTTACCAGCGCCGCACCGGCGACATCGTCCAGCCCTTCGACGACGCCGACTCCAGCCACCCGGTGCCTTTCGTCTCCTCGAGGTGGGGGTCGCTGGCTTCGTTCCAGGCGCGCGCGTATCCGCAGACGAAGAAGTGGTACGGCACCAGCGGCAACAGCTTCGTGGCCGCGGTGGAGTTCGGGCCGAAGATCCGCGCCCGCGCGGTCATGGCCGGCGGCCAGAGCGGCGATGTGTCCTCGAAGCACTTCAAGGACCAGATCGAACGGTACGCCTCGGGGAACCTGCGCGACGTGTACTTCTACCGCGAGCAGCTCGAAGGCCACACCGAGCGGACCTACCACCCCGGCAAGTAGGCCACCCCTTCGCTCAGGTCCGGGAGATCGGCTCCTCGAGGCGCACTTCGACCCGGTGCTCGCGGCCGTCGTCGACGAGGACCAGCGCGACGTCTTCCTGGAACACGCCGTCGAGGGTGAGGCCCGCTCGTTCGGCCGAACCCTCCGCCGCCCGGCGGCGGGTCACCGCGATCGCATACGTGGTGCCCAGGTGCCGGTAGCGCAGATTGAAACCCGGCCACTGCGGAGGCAGGCAGGGGTCAATGCGAAGTTTCCCCGACTCCACGCGCAGGCCCAGGAGCGATTCGGTGATCAGCCGGTACATCCAGCCGGCGGAGCCCGTGTACCAGGTCCACCCTCCGCGCCCGATGTGGGGAGCCACCCCGTACACATCGGCCGCCACCACGTAGGGCTCGACCCGGTAGGTGGCGACGCCTTCCGGGGAATCCGAGTGACGGATCGGATTGATCAGGTCGAACAGCTCCCACGCCCGGGCGGGATCGCCCATCGTCGCGAAGGCCATGCTCGCCCAGATGGCGGCGTGGGTGTACTGCCCGCCGTTCTCGCGGACCCCGGGGACATACCCCTTGATGTAGCCGGGATTGAGATCGGACTTGTCGAAGGGCGGGTCGAGCAGCTGGATGAGACCACGGTCCCTCCGGACCAGGCGCCGGTCGAGCGCGTCCATGGCCAGGCGTGACCGCGCCGGAACCGCGGCGCCCGACAGCACCGACCAGCTCTGCGCGATCGAGTCGATCTGACATTCTTCGTTCATCGCCGATCCCAGGGGCGTGCCGTCGTCGAAATACGCGCGCCGGTACCAGCCGCCGTCCCAGGCGTGTTTCTCGAGATTCCCCTGGAGGAGTCCGGCCTCGAGGCGACAGCGATCGGCGAAGGACGCGTCGCCGCGGGCCCGGGCCAGAGCGCCGAAGCGCAGCAGGGTGTCGTAGAGGAAGAAGCCCAGCCACACACTCTCGCCCCGGCCCTGCATGCCCACCAGGTTCATGCCGTCGTTCCAGTCTCCCGAGCCCATGAGGGGAAGGCCATGCGCTCCGAACCGCAGGCCCCGGGTGATGGCGCGTACCCCGTGCTGATAGAGGCTCTCCGCGGACTCCGACCGGGCGGGCAGGTCGTAATAGGAATCCTGTTCCGGATTCACCGGACGCCCTTCCAGGAAGTGAACGGGCTCCTCCAGAACCTGGTGATCTCCGGTGCTGACCACGTAACGACAGATGGCCTGGGGCAACCAGAGGAAGTCGTCCGAACAATGGGTGCGGACGCCACGGCCCGCGGGCGGGTGCCACCAGTGCTGCACGTCGCCCTCGGAGAACTGCCGGGCCGCCGAGCGCAGGAGGTGCTCGCGCATCAGTCGCGGCTCGGCATGAACGAGGGCCATGGTGTCCTGCAGCTGATCGCGGAAACCGAAGGCGCCCCCGGACTGGTAGTAACCGCTCCTCGCCCACACCCGGCAGGCCAGGGTCTGATACAGCAGCCATCCGTTCGCGAGGAGGTCGACCGATGGATCCGGAGACGTGACCTGAACCACGCCCAGCGTCTTCGACCAGTACTCGCGAACCCCGCCGAGGGAACGTCGATACGCCTCGACGCCCCGCAGCCGGCGGGCCGCATCGTCGCTCCCCCGCCGCCCGGCCGCGCCCAGCCTGAAGATGACCGTTCGCTCCTGGCCGGGCGCCAGGTCCACCGGCACCTGGATGGCGCCGCAGGCGTCGAGGCCGGCGCCGACCCGGTTGGAAAGACGCAGGCGGGTCAGAGCCACGGGACTCGCGAGGGTTCCGGTGCGCCCGAGGAATTCCACGCGATCCGCGGTGAGGGTGACGCCCGGGGCGCGCGTGGCCTCGTCGGCGTCGAAGAACGCGATCCGATCCGCGAATTCGGCGCTGTAGGGATTGCGCGCGCAGATGGCGCCGGTTGCGGCATCGATCTCCGTGACCACGTGCATGGCCGTCTTCGGCCTCAGGTCGCCCAGCACCCATTCCACGTAGCCGGTGACCGAGAGGCTGCGCGCGCGGCCGGAGCGGTTCGTGATCCGAAGGGCGGAGAACTTGACCGCGGCCTCTCCGTCCACATGAATGGTCAGCTCCGATCGGATGCCGTCTTCTTCGTGCTCGAAGACGCTGTACCCGAAGCCGTGACGCGTGACGTACGTCGTCACACCGCGGCAGGGAGAAGGGGCGGGGGACCAGAAACGCCCGGTCTCCTCGTCGCGGATGTAGATCGCCTCGCCGGTCGAGTCGGTCACCGGATCGTTCGCCCAGGGAGTGAACCGGAACTCGTGGGCGTTCTCGCTCCAGGTATAGGACGCGCCGCTCTCCGAGATCACCGAACCGAAGTGGTCGTTCGCGAGGACATTCGCCCAGGGGGCCGGGGTCGTACGCCCCGGACCAAGAGTGATGACGTACTCGCGGCCATCCGGGGAGAAGCCGCCCAGGCCATTGAAGAAGAGCCGGGCGGGCTCGGGGGATGCGGAGATCGAGGCGGCTTCCGCCGCCGGCCGCCTCGTGGGAACGAGGCGCGAAAGCAGGGCCGGGCGGGTTTCCTTCACGGCGCGGCGGCCGACCTGGTCGGAGAGGCTCCCCCGGGAGTCCGCGATGATGACGCGGGCCACGGTCTGGAAGAGGGTGCGATCCTCGTTGGAGATCTGCTCCGCGGCGCGGACGAAGATCCCCCCGGGGCGGTCGGCCAGAATCGCGGGGAGGCCGGCCGCGATGAGGCCCATGATCTGCTCCTGGAGGAACTGGCGGTAGCCCGCATGGTCCTCGTTCCAAATGACCAGATCCACGGCGAGACCCTTCAGGCGCCAGTAGGCGTGGGCCTGCACGAGCTGGCGCACGAGCTCGATGTTCGTCGCGTCCGCGATCTTCAGCAAGACGATGGGAAGATCGCCGGAGATGGCGTAGCCCCAGAGTCCCGATTGACCCCGATGATTGCGGACCAGTTCCGCCGGACCGGCCCGGAGCAGGGGGTTCATGTAGAGGATCGAGCCCGCGAGACGCCCGTAGAGCTGCGCATCGGACTCGGTCGCGTTGATCTGCTGCAGGTTCACGCGGCTGTGGGTCCAGGCCAGATCGATCACCCGATCGGCCAGATGGCGGTCGCGGTACTTGGACACGAGGCCCAGGGCGGTATCGCGGTTTTCGCTGACCCCGGTCGCCACGTCGATGGTCACGGTCTGGCCGGGATCGAGAGTGATCCGGAGACGGATGGCCACGATGGGGTCGAGGACGGATCCTTCGCCCCCCGATAGCGCCTCGGTCTCGGTCAGAGCCAGGGGCGAATCGATGCCCCCGGCGCGGCCGATGAAGCGCGACCGGTCGGTCTCGTACGAAACCGCCTCGGCCGTGGCCCCGTGCGCGGCCGCGAGGTGGAACATCCAGGGCATGCGCTCCTCCGCCGAGCGGGCTCTGCGCGTGCACAGAATGGCCTGGCGATCGCTCACGATCTCCGTCTGCACGAAGAGATTGCTGAAGGCCGGATGCAGCGCGTCGGCCGCGGGCGCGGCGAGCACGACCTCCGCGTAGGTGGTGACCTCGACCGTCCGGCGAGCGCGCTTGCGGTTGGTGATGCGCGTGCGACGCAGTTCGATGTCGTCCTCCGGCGAGACCACGATCACGGTATGGGTCTCGTAGTCGGAATCGCGCCGCCGGAACTCCGCCCGGGCTTCCGAGAAGATCGCCTCGTAGGCCTCGGCGCGCTTCAGGGTCGGTTGATGCGCGGTGGACCAGAACTGCCCGGTGGCCACGTCGCGGATGTAGGAGAACGCGCCCCAGTTGTCGCGGGTGGCATCCTCCCGCCAACGGGTGACCGCGATGTCCTTCCACCGGCTGTAGCCCCCGCCCGCGTTCGTGACCATCACGTGGTAGCGGCCGTTTGAAAGGAGCTGGACCTCGGGCGCGGGAGTATCGGAAGTGTGGAGGACACGCATCGGCATTTCCGGTCCGGTCGAGGTGGAGCGGACCTCGGAGGTCTCGGACGGGCGAAGGTGGAAGGCGGCGGCCGCGGGTATCCGTTCCTGCAGCAGGAGGGTGGTGGCCTGGAACTGCGGATCGGACTCGAAGCGCCTCTGCATCGGGCGATGGAGCAGGAGGGACTCGAGGGCGAGAAGGCTCATGCCTTGATGGTGGGCCATGAAGGACCGAACCACCGCGAAGGGCTGGCCCCGCGGCAGGCGGGCCGGGGTGTAGTCCACCGCCTCGTACATTCCGTAGGCGCCCAGGAGGCCAAGGCCGGCGAGGCGCTCCAGGTTCCGGCAAGCGGCGCCCGGGCGCACCATGAGGGCGAGCGCGGACGCGTAGGGTGCGATAACTAGATCGTCGGCCAGGCCGCGCTTCAGCCCTAGTCCGGGGACGCCGAAGGCGCGATACTGATAGTTGAACGTTGCGTCGACCGCGTTGTACCCCGATTCGGAAATCCCCCAGGGCACGCCCCGCTGGCTGCCATAGGCGATCTGCCGGTTCACCGCGGCGAGGCAGGTGTGGTCGAGGAGGCTGTTCTCGTAGGTGGGCATCACGAGCAGGGGCATGAGGTACTCGAACATCGAGCCGCTCCAGGAGAGCAGGGCCGACTCGCCGCCCTCCGAGGTCAGCAGACGCCCGAGGGCGAACCAGCTTTCCTGAGGCGCGTCTCCTCGCGCGATTGCGACGAAGGTCGAGAACCTCGCCTCGGAAGCCAGGAGGTCGTAGTGACCCGAGTCCCGCCGCTCCCGATCGACGTTGAAGCCGACGGTCATCAGGTGACGGGCTTGATCGTAGAGGAAGTCGTACTCGATGGCCGCGAGATCGGCCGATTGTCCGGCCAGGTGGTCGATGACCCGGAGCCGATCGTTGGCGCGCTGGCTCGCAAGGGTGATCAGCGGTCGAGCCTCCTCGAGCCAGGCTCGCTCGTCGGGCCCGAGGCTTCCATCCATCGTCGCGGCGCGCCCGTCCGAAAGCGCGTCCCCGAGCGCGCTCAGTTCCCGCACCGTGGGGATGCCGCCGAGGCCGGTCATTTCGCGCAGCCGGCCCGGAACCTCCCTCAGTGCCGCGTGTGGAGCCATGAAATCGAGGTCGCTCAGCACAGCCTCGGCCTGCGTCGCGAGAGAGCGCGCCCAGGCCGAGGCCTCGGCGGCTCCGGTCGTCTCAGCGCTCCGTCGGGAGGCGACGGCTCGGGCCGATCCCAGCACGCTCCCAAGCCAGATCCGCGCCGCGGCCAGAGTTTCCGGCCTCGAGCGGGAAGCGACATCGATCCGGCCTCGCAACGCCAGCAGGTCGGCCGTCCCTGCCTCCTCCGTGAAGTCGAGGAGGACCGCGAGAGTGTCGCCCAGGCCCTCGATCGTCCGCGGTCCCAGGATGCTTCGATCGGGAAGCTCCCGCAGGCCGGGCGCGAGGGTCAACAGGTGCCCGGAAAGATTGCCGCTGTCCACCGAGGAGACGTACGAAGGTGGCAGGGGTTTGAGGGTGAGCGTGTCATACCAGTTGAAGAAGTGGCCGCGGTACCGCTCGAGCGCCTGCATGGTTTCGAGCGCGTTCGCGGTCCGCTCGAGCAACCGGCCCGCGCTGATGTAGCCGAAGTCGTAGGCCGACAGGTTGGAAAGCAGCGAGAGGCCCATGTTGGTCGGGGAGGTTCGATGGGCCAGGATCGCGACCGGATGCTCCTGGAAATTGTCCGGGGGCAGCCAATGGTCCGCCGCGGTCACGAAGGTGTCGAAAAATCCCCAGGTCCGGCGCGCCAGCTTGCGCAGGAACGCGGTCTGCTCCGGCCGGAGCTTCGCCGGAGGAAGGTGGAGCGGGAGGCTGAGCCACCAGGCCAGGGCCGGCGCGGTGAACCAGCAGAAGAGGACGGGGGCGGCGACCATCAGGGCCGAGGGCCGCGCGGCCCCGAGGTACAAGGCGGTGGCAGCCGCCGCCGCCGGGCCGATCCACATGGTCGCGAAGGTCCGGGTGAGGCCGGAGAAGCGGTCCGGGCGACGATGGGATACGACGTCCCGTCCGGCGCTCGACGGTTTCCACTCGAGCAGTCGCCTCCCGCTGACCCACATGCGGAAACAGGTGCGACCGATGGCATCGAGGTTCTCATGCGCCTCGAAGGGCAGGCAGGCCAGCAAGAGGCCCCCCTGGGCGAACTGCAGGGCGGCCGAACGGGCGGCGCTGAAGACATGCTGGCGCAACCGGACGTCCTTGGGTCTCCGCGCGAGGTGGACGAACGAGGTCAGGAGCACAGGAAGAAAGATCACACCCATGACCATGAGAGTCCAGGGCAGCATCGAGGGCACCTGAATCCAACCCAGAAGGAAGAGAAGGGTGAGCGCCGCGGGAACCAGGCTCCGCCTCAGATTGTCGAGGAGCTTCCACTGCGAGAGGACGGAGAGCGGATTGGGCAGCCGGTCTCGCCCGCTCCCTGGAACCCTGGCGAAGAGCCACGACGCGATCTGCCAGTCGCCCCGGATCCATCGATGGCGGCGAGCCGCGTCCATCCCGTAGCGGGGCGGGGTGTCTTCGTAGAGATGGACGTCACTCAGCATTCCCGCGCGGGCATAGCAGCCCTCGAGAAGGTCATGGCTCAGGATCCGGTTCTCCGGGAAACGATCCTTGAGCGCTCTTTCGAAGGCCTCGACCTCGTAAATCCCCTTCCCGATGAACGAGCCCTCGTGGAACAGGTCCTGGTACACGTCGGACACCGCGCGCGTGTAGGGGTCGAGACCCGCTTCGCTTCCGAGAAGCCGGGCGTAACGCGAGCGATTCGTGCTGGGAAGGCTCACCGCCATCCGCGGCTGCAGGATGCCGTACCCGGCAACGACGCGCTGCCGGGCCTCGTCGTACCGCGGGCGGTTCAGCGGATGCGCCATCGCGGCGACCAGTTGCCGCGCGCTGTCGCGCGGGAGCTGGGTGTCGGTGTCGAGGGTGATCACATACTTGACCTCCCGCAGGATTTCCATCTCTCCCACGATCAGGGAAAACGGTTCCTTCGACCCCTCGCGGATGAGCGCGTTGAGGGCGCCCAGCTTTCCGCGTTTGCGCTCGTATCCCATCCAGATCCGATCGCGGGGATTGAACGTGCGCGGCCGATGGAAGAGGAAGAAGGTGTCCCGGTCCGGATTCTCGTACCTCAGGTTCAAGGCTTCGATCCGTTCGCGAGCCCGCCTCAGAAGCGCC
Source organism: Vicinamibacteria bacterium (assembly GCA_044229175.1). Classification (GTDB taxonomy): domain Bacteria; phylum Acidobacteriota; class Vicinamibacteria; order Fen-336; family JAGNNV01; genus JAGNNV01. Next base: position 46,373 of record JBGATM010000002.1, read on the forward strand.
TCGTCCTCGGGCCGGGTCTCCTCCCGGGCGTCAAGGAAGTCGGTCAGGAGGCCGAAGTGGAGACGCGGATCCTGGTTCGCGAGGAAACGAACCTCCAGAGCCTCGGCCAGATCGTCCACTCCCTTCAGACTGGCGAGCATCGTGGGGACCACCACGAGCGTCCGCGAACCAGGGGCGATCCCGCGGGAGAAATCCAGTCGCGGCAGCAGGTCCGGCGCCGCAACCATGGTGGCCAGCCAGTTCACCAGCGCGACCGCGAGTTGACTCGTCGCGAGGAGCGCGGGAACCGCTATGGCCACGACCCACCAGGGGGCGACGCCCTCCGACCGGCCCTTCAAGGCGAAGGCCAGGGTGAAGAACGCGGTCAGGAGCGCGGTTCCGCCCAGGTAGAGCGAGAGGGGAAAGCGCGAAGCCCCCCGGCGAACCACTTCGTCCCAGGGAAGCCGGACCCCGACCGCCTGCTCGAGCTGAACCAGACCCTTGTCGATCAGGAAGAAGCCGACGTGCCCGACTTCACTCCCCCGCGAAAGATCAATGGCCTTCCTCGCCACCTCGCTCTCCGACACCGAGGAGTGCCTCGCCACCGCCTCGACCACATGCCGGTAGCGGTCCCGGGTGGCGAAGTCCATCCGGCCGTAAACGCCGTCGGGGTCCTCGCGCAGGATCCTCTCGACCGAACTCATGGTCTCCACGAATTCCCGCCAGTCGATGGCCCCGAGCGCGCGCAGGCTGCCGATACTGTTGCTGATGGAGAGCTGGTTCGCGGCCTGACTCTGGGTTTCCGATTGAACCATCTGTTCGATGGTCGACCCCGAGGCGGACAGCCGCTGCTCGATCCAGGTCAGGGGCAGCGCCAGGGCCGAACTCTGCCCCTGGAGCCGGCGCGCGAGGGCGGCCACGAATGAATTCACGAGCGGAGGATTCGACCGGGCCATGTCGGCGATCACCAGGATCAGACTGGTCGGATCCTTCTCGGCAACCGAGATCATCTCGTCGGCCCACTCGTCGGCCCGGTTGCGATCGATCATGCCGGCGACCACCCGGGCGCCGACACGCCGCAGGTTCTCGATCAGGGCCAGGCGCAGCATGATGGGAATCGCCCAGAGCTCTCCGAGCTTGAGGTCCTCGACACTCTGATAGGCGGCCACGAAGCGATTGAGGCTTTCCGGATCGACCCGCGCATCGCCGTGAGAGACCGCTTCCAGGGCAATGTCGTAGACCCGGGGCAGGCCGGCCGAGGGGCCCTTGGCCAGTCGCGGAAGCTCGAGACTGTACTTCTCTGGGAAGTGCCGCCTCGCGGTTCGAATCTCCTCCTCGATGAGGAAGGAGTTGTCGAGCAGCCATTCCGCGGCCGGGGTGATCCGGCGTGAGGCCTGAGCGGCCTCGGCCATTATCCCGAAGGCCTCGGTGAGAACGCCCTCGTTCTCGACCAGCCGCGCGAGCAGATGATCCGGGCCGGGGCGCAGGCCGAACTTGTGAGAGTCGGCGAGGGTCCGGCCGTGCTGCTCCATCTGGTCCGCGCTGAACAGCTCGGAGCGGAGCGGCGGCTCAGCGGAAGCGGAGGCCTCGGCCCGGGTCAATCCGCGCAGCCGCGCCGTCAATCGGAGCAGGGTTGCGCGAATAGTCCACTCACTTTCACATCGTTTGGGTAGTCAGGAAATCCGCGGAGATCGGCGCGGCCCGGCCGGAGGCGGATTTCGCCCGAGCCCCAAAATCACCCTAGCCGGTGAGGGGGTCCCGCGTATGTGCGGCAGCGTACCCAGGCCCGCGCACGAGCGCTCGCGGCGGCGCCGATCAGGGTCGCGGCTTCGTCCGCGCCAGCAGGTGGAGCCCTCCTGAGAGCGACGACGCCAGCAGTTCGTCGGGAGCCGTGAGATCTATTCCGAGGGCCCACACCCGGTCGGTGACGAGGCCCTCATCCTTGAGCCGCATCCAACTCAGGCCCCGGTCGTCGCTCCGGTAGACGCCCCCCCACGCGAAGTCGCTCACGAAGACCGCGTCCCCGCCGGGCGACACCGCGATGCCCGTGAAGTCGGAGTCGGGAAGGCCGCGGGCGCCTTTGGACCAGCTGGCTCCACCGTCGGAGGAGCGGTACAGACCCCGAATCGTGGCGGCCAGGATGACCCGGGGCTCCCCCGACACGATGGCGAGGGCGTTGGCGCGCGCGCGGCCCGGACCGGCGATCTCCGTCCAGGTCCGTCCCTCGTCGCGGCTGGCCCGGAGGCCAAGCCCGGTCGCGGCAAGAGACAGTTCCCCTGCCGGAGAGAGCACGACGGCCGTGACCTCGCCCTCCGTCTTCAGCAGCTGAGTCCAAGATCGAAAAGCATCATCGCTCCGGAAGATGCCATCCGAGGTGCCGGCAAGGAGAGTCTGACCTCGAAGGCTCGCGAGGTCGTTGATCCTCGGCGCCGGGGCGCCCGGCGTGGCGGCCAGGGGAAGTCGCCGCCAGACCCGTTCCCTGGCATCGAGGGAGAACAGGCCCTGGTCCGTGCCGGCGAAGGAAAGCGGTCCCGCGACCGCGAGCGACAGGACCTCGCGGCCCTTCAAACCCTCTCCGAGCCGGACCCAGGGCGACCGCGGATCCGGAGCTTCGAACACGCCCCCGTGGATGCGATCGCCCCACACTCCCGCGAGAACACGGTGAGACGCGGGATCGAAGGCGATTCGCGAAACGAACCGCTCCGAAAACCCCGCATTCGAAGGAATCCAGGTGCGACCGTAGTCGCCGCTGCGCAGGACCCCCGCGCCCTCGGTGCCCGCGAGCACGACTCCGCCGGGAAGGCTCGCCAGCGCATTCACCACCACGTCGAGCGCAGTGGTGGGACGCCATCCCGCAGTGTCGTCGCTCGAAACCCAGAGTCCCTGGGTGGTGCCGGCATAGAAGGTGTCGGCGCGCTCGGGATCCTGAGCGAGGGCTCGGGTCCGCCGGCTGCCGAAGGGCATCCCCTGAACCCGCGACCAGAGCCTGGCCCCGTCCGGCGAGCGGTAGATGCCCGAGCACGCGGTCGCGAGAACGCGATCCGGATCGCGACGGTCCAGGGTGAGAGTGAACACGTCGGAATCCTCGATCATCCCCCTCGGCACGGACTTCCAGGTCACCCCCCCGTCGGTGGTCTTCCAGGGCAGATGCCAGGTGCCGACATAGATCACCCGCGGATCCCGGGGGTCGATCGCGACCGACTCCACGTTACGAAGTTCCGCGTGACCCTCGGGCGTGATTCGGCGCCACGTGAGCCCGCCATCGGAAGATGAGAACACCCCGCTGAGCGATCCCGCGACCACCAGGTTCGGATCCGTGGGAGCGAGCCTCAGCGCGCGAACCGACTCGCCCGGCAGACCAAACGTGAAGGTCTCACCAAAGTCGGTGCTGCGGGCCACGCCCCCGCCGCGCGCGTGTGCATCCCAGAATCCCACGAGCAGCACTCCGGTCGGGCTGACCGCGAGTTCGTCGAGGTTCTGGTCCCGGCGAGGGAAGCCGGGCGCCAGGCGCCGCCAGCTGAGCCCCGCGGTCTCCGAGCGATACAGCACTCCGCCCGCGGTGCCGAGGTACACCCGGTTCGGATCGTGCGGGTCGGTGGCCAGCGAGCGGACGTCGCCGCCATCCGGTCCGATGGGGATCCAGGACGATACGCCGTCCGACGGGAACGTCGAGGACGCTCCCAGAAGGAGGCACAGGGTGAGCGCGATTCGAGCCTGAATGTGCAGGGCCTGGTCTCCAATCCTTACAAAAACGAAACGGGGCGAACTCGAAACCGTCTCGAGTCCGCCCCGCTTTGCGCGTGGTTACTTCTGTGACGGGGAGGTAGCACCTTCGGGCACGAAGATAACCTCGACGCGGCGGTTGCCCGACAGCGCCGGAGACGCCTGGGCCTTCGAGGCGCCCGCGCCCTGAACGCTGACTCGCGCTCCGTCCACACCGCGTTCGGAGGTCAGATACGTCTTCGTGGCCTCAGCGCGCTGCCTCGAGAGCAGATCGGGCCGCGCTTCGTTGCGGTCGGCATGGCCGATGATCACGACATGGCTGCGCGGATCCTCGCGAAGGCGGAGGGCCACGTCATCGAGGCAGGCCTTGTCCACGTTGTTGAGACGCGAGCGGTTGTGCGGGAAACCGGTGGCCGCGCAGGTCATGGTCTCAGGCTTCCGTTCCGGAGCAGCCACGCGGAGGTTGCAGGTCGCGTCGGCGGCGCCGCCACGGCCATCGGCAACGCGAACGGTCGCATTCACGTTGGCCGGACCGCTGACGCCCGCGCTATCGAGCTCGACGTTGGCGGTAGAGCCGAGGATGCGGCCCGAGGTGGTGGTCCAGGTGTAGGTCAGGTTGTCGTTGTCGGGATCGGACGCGATGGCGCGGAGCTTCACGACGTCGCCGGAGCGGATGCTGGCGCTCGCGGGGTCACAAGAGACGGTCGGCGCCCGATTGACGGGCGGAGCGGGCGCGGGCGCCGGAGGCGGAGGCGGAGGCGGCGCGGGAATGGCGATCGCGCAGCACTTCGTTCCCGGGTGGTACCCGACCGAGAACTGCTTGCCGATGGAGCTCTTGCTGCCGGAGTTGAGACCCCGGTCGTCGAAGTTGAGATTCTTCGAGATCGCGGGGCGGATGAAGAAACCCTTGCCCAGCCAGACCACCGGCCCGATGACGAAGTCGACGGGATTCGTCTGCTTGAAGCTGGCGTTCCGGTACTTGGTGCCGGTCACTTCGGCCTGAACCTGGATCTTGCGGCAGGCAGGGAGGTTGATGCCCACTCCCCACTTGAACGCATCGCCGATGTCGAGCTTCTTCGGCGACTCCGGGTCCCCGTTCCACTGGTAGCCGACGGCGGCATGCAGATCGGCCTTGCGGCCGAGCGACTTGGACATCATGAGGTCGACGCCCATGGAGCGCTTCCCGGTCCCCAGGCCCTTGTCTTCGTTGGCGGTCGGGAGCTTGACGTAACCGCGCAGGGCCAGGCCCACCGGGTCATTGCCGTAGTCATCGAGGAGCTTGTATTTCGCGCCGAGCTTCAGGTCGCCGGCGCCGGTCTGCCATCCCGTGGTCACGAACGGGTAGTCGTTCACATAACCCGGCTGAAAGAGCGCGTCCGCGTCGACGCGATTCTGGAAGCCGAAACTCAGGGCGAGTTCGAGCTTGCTGGTCACGCCATACCCGAAGGTCACGCCGTGGATCGAGATGTCCTCGTCCTTGGGATCGCGGTCGAGGTTATCGCGGAAGAGGCTGAACGAAACGCGCCCCTTGGGCAGAGTGTAGGCGGAGGGCAGGTGGAAGAGACCGGTGGAGCCGTCGTACGCGGGCGTCGCCGGGTGCGCTTCGTAATCCTTGCCGTCGACGGCGATGACCCAGGTCTTGACGTCCTCGCGACGGACCGTGGACCCATCGGCGGTCTGGCTCTGAGCGCCGGCGGCGCCGGCGATCATCAAGCCGCCGATCAAAGCGGCCATCAGACTTCTTGTCTTGAAAATCTCTCGTTGCATATTGCTTTCTCCTGTGCGGCGATAACCGAATGAAACCACCGCCCACAGACTAGAGATGCGCAGGCCGTGCGTCCGTTCTGTAGCGCACACAACGGTAGTTACCTGCGAATTCGCAGGGGTTCAGTCAGCTCGATGGAGAGGGTTCCGCCCGCGGCGATGTTGACGTTCTTGCCCTTGTCGATCAGAACCACTCCCGTCCCCGCGCCCGCGCCGATCAGCGCCCCGAGCCCCGCACCTTTTCCGCCATCGACGAGCGCACCGACCAGGGCTCCGGCCCCGGCGCCGCCTCCGATGGTCACGGCGTCGCGGGTGTGGGTGTCGTCCGCGGTGATGTCCACGGCCTGGGTGTCGATCGCCTGCTCGTGGCCGCCCTCGACCACGAGGGCGTCAAAGACGAAGGCGAGCCGCGCCCGGGTCTTCACCCGACCGGAGGGCACGGCTGCGGTCACCCGCCCGCGCAACTGGCTGCCGGCGCGCGCCGCCACCTGATCGTTGACCAGGAGGTCCTGGGCCAGGTGACCTTCGAGGCGATCGCCGGACTGGGAGGTCTTCGACGAGAGAGGAGTGTCCACGATCACCGCCAGGTGAGTGCCGGCCGGCACCTCCAGAACGGGACGAGGCGCGGGCGCGGCTTTCGAGGCGCTCGAAGCCTTCGAGGCGCTCGAGGCGCCCGAGGCGTTGCCTTCGGAGCCGGGGGCGTTGCTGCCGGCGCCAGGGCCGCACGCCGCCAGGAAACCGACGGAGAGCGATAAGGCGATGGAGTTCGGGAGTTTCATGACTCGAGGGTAGAGGCCCGAACCCCCGGGCGTCTGTGCGCTGCCACTCTGATGCCGCCCCGGCGAAGCGGCGGCCCCTCAGGCGGAAATGATGACCTTGAGGGCGCGGGTCTCGGCGGCCCGGCCGAACGTGTCGTACGCCTCCATGATCTTGTCGAGGGTGAACCGGTGCGTGATGAGGCGGGTCGGGTCGATCTTCTTCGAGGTCACCGTCTTCATCAGCATGGGGGTGGTGACGGTGTCGACGAGCCGCGTGGTGATCGAGATGTTGTGGGACCAGAGCCGCTCGAGGTGGAGGTCCGCCTTGTGTCCATGGACGCCGATGTTGGCGATGACGCCGCCCGCGGCCACGAGGTCCTGGCAGAGCTCGAAAGTGGCGGGCACGCCCACCGCTTCGATCGCGGTGTCGACGGCGAGGCCGTCGGTCAGCGCCTTCACCTTCTCCACCGCCTTGCCGTCCCCGCTGTTGATGGTGTCGGTCGCCCCGAACTTCCTCGCCACCTCCAGCCGGTGGTTGTCGAGGTCGACCATGATGATCCGGGCCGGCGAGTAGAGCTGCGCGGTCAACAGCGCGGCGAGGCCGATCGGCCCGGAGCCCACGATGGCCACGGTGCCGCCGGGCGACACCTTCCCGTTGAGGACGCCGCACTCGAAGCCCGTGGGAAGGATGTCGCTCAGCATGACCAGCGCCTCCTCATCCGCGCCTTCCGGGATCAGATACAGACTGGTGTCGGCGTGGGGCGTCCGCACATACTCGGCCTGCGTTCCGTCGATCTCGTTCCCCAGGATCCAGCCTCCGGTGGAGCAGTGCGAGTACATCCCCCGCCGGCAGAACGCGCACTTGCCGCAGGACGAGACACAGGAAATGAGAACCCGGTCGCCCTTCTTGAACGCGGTCACCGCCGCGCCCACGGAATCGACGATCCCCGTGCCCTCATGGCCGAGGATGCGGCCCGCTACGCAGGTGGGAACGTCGCCCTTGAGAATGTGGAGGTCGGTGCCGCAGATGGTCGTCTTGACCATCTTCACAATGGCATCACCCGGCTTCTGGATCTCCGGCTTCGGGCGATCTTCGATCGCCTTCTCGAATGGTCCGCGATAGATCAGTGCCTTCATTCTTCTCTTCCTCTTCCGGGAGCATGCCGCGCCGCCGCGGTTCCACCACCCGCGATGAGAGTAGCGACCCCGGGAAGGCACGTCTGTTCCCCATCCCACACAGGGCCCGGCCGCACCGAGCAACGGCTCGCCGATAACATGCCGTCAATGGTGGCATCCCCGCCCGACTCCCGCGCCCGAAGGGTCCGAAAGAACCTCCGGCTGGGCATGGCCCTCGCCTGGGCGGCCTCCCCCAGTTCCCTCGTCCGGTACTCCGTGCTGGGGATGCTCTCCGCGGCGATGCCGCCGATATCCGTGTACCTCGGCGCGGAACTGGTGAACCGCATCGCGGGGGCCCGCGCCCGCGCCCTCGATTTCAACGACGTCCTGCCCGTGATCGCGGGTTTGTGGTTCGCCACCAGCGTGCAGCGCGCGGTGGGCGCCTACATGGGTTACGGCCGGAATCTGTTCGTGAGACGGGTGCAGCTCGAAGCCGAACGCCGCCTGCTCGCCAAGGCCGCCACCGTGGACCTCGGGCATTTCGACAACTCGAACTGGCACGACCGCCTGGCCCGGGCGAAGCGCGACGTCTCCTGGCGTCCGGGCGATCTCACCTGGTCCGTGCTCGGCCTCTCCGCGAACATCGTGACCATCCTGCTGATGGCCGGGCTCCTCGCGAGCCTCCACTACGTGCTCGTCCTTCTGGCCCTCGCCTCCGCGATCCTCTCCCTTACCATCGAACGCCGGGTGACCTCGAAGCTGTACGAGTTCTTCTACAAGGAAACCCCGGAGGAGAGAGAGCGCGACTACCTGAGCGACCTCCTCGCCCAGCCGCGCACCACCAAGGAAGTCCGCGCCTACGTCCTGGCCGACTATCTGATGGGCCGGCACGGCGCCCTCTCCGAGGAGCTCTTCAAGAAGAGGGAGGAGATGTACCGCACGGCCACGCGCACGTCGATGCTCACCGGCTTCGTGAGCGGGACCACCCTCGCCCTCGCCTATGCCTTCGTGGCCGTGCGCGGGGTCGCGGGCTCCATCGATCCGGGCGGCGTGGTCCTGGTCATCGGGGCCTTCGCCGCGGTGGCGGGGACGCTCAGCCAGATCTCGAGCACGTTCGTCGCCGTGGATCAGCACACCACCTTCCTCGACGACTACTTCTCCTTCCTCGCCATCGACACCCTGCTGAAGGTGCCGACCGTCCCCCATCCCGTGCCCATCGGCCGGATCCACGGCCTCGAGTTCGACGACGTCGCCTTCACCTACCCGGGCGGCGCCGAGCCCGCGGTCTCGGGGCTGAGTCTGAAGATCCGCAGCGGCGAGATGGTGGCGCTCGTGGGCGAGAACGGGGCGGGCAAGAGCACGCTGGTGAAACTCCTCCTTCGCTTCTACGACCCGGACCACGGCGCGGTGCGGGTGGGCGGCGTGGATCTTCGCAACACGGACCCGAACGAACTGCGCCGACGCATCGGCGTGCTCTTCCAGGACTACCCGAGCTACGAGCTGACCGTGCGCGAGAACGTGGCCATGGGACGGCCCGACCTCCCCGGGGACGACGAGCGGGTCATGGATGCCTTGAGACGCTCCCGCAGCGACTGGCTGGTGAAGAAGATGCCCAAGGGCCTCGACGCCCGCGTGGGCCGGCTCTTCGAAGGGGGACACGACCTCTCCGGCGGTGAATGGCAGCGGCTCGCCCTCGCGCGGATCATGTATCGCGACGCGGATGTGTGGATCCTCGACGAGCCCACCTCGTCGCTCGATCCCGAAGCGGAGGCCGGGATATTCGCGGAGCTCAAGGAAAACCTGAAGGGACGGATCGGCCTCGTCATCTCGCACCGTTTCTCGACGGTTCGGATCGCGGACCGGATCGCGGTCATCGACGGGGGGCACGTGACCGAACTCGGGACCCACGAGGAGCTGCTGGCCGCGAAAGGGCGGTACGCCGAGCTCTTCGAGATCCAGGCCGCGGGGTATCGGTAACCACCCTACCAAGCCTCTTTGACCTTACGTCATTGCGAGGAGCCGGTCCGTTCGGCAGCGCGACGAAGCAACCCCGTCCAACCCCTATCGCTTTCCTGGAGATGCCGGCTGAGGATGGGACGGATGGAGACCACCTCAGGCGCGAACATTTCCAGCTGAGTCGGGTCCGCGAAGACCGCTTCGTAGTCCCGGGGCGTGAAGGCGCGGGCCAGGCGCGAGGCGTAGGTGTCCCGGAGCAGGCGCACATAGTGCTCGACGTCATAGTCCCGCGGATCGTCGTCGGTCTGACCGGGGCCGCCCTCGTCGGTCTCCTCGACCACGCCGCCCGAGCCCGTGCGGGTTCGATACACGCGAACGCGATCGCCCAGGCTCCACACCCTGCGCCCGCTCGCAAGCAGGGCCTCATACGAAATCTCGCGACGGGTTTCGCGGGACTGGGAATACTGCCCGGGGGTCTTGGTGAGGCGCACCTTCGACGAAACATCCCAGGTGAGGAGTTCGCGACGTCGCAGGGCCATGACCGTGTCCAGGTAGGCCGCGCGCACCCCGACCACATCCCCTTCGAGCAGACGCGCGATGGCCCGGCGCAGGAACGCTTCTCCGTAGGGCTCGGCGCGGGTGGACCGGAACGCGACCCCGCGAAGGATCAGGCCGCCTTCGTAGGTGAGAAGCGCGTAGTTCTTGGGCTCGTGGGACAGCATGGCCGCGTAGCGGCCTTCGAACTCGAGCTGGACCCGGGGCGGCAGCAGAGCCGCCACCTCGGCCACTACCCGCCGCTCGTCGCCTTCCGTCCAGGCCTCGGGCACCGCGAAGTACACGCCGTCGGTGTCGGCCTCGAGCAGGGTGACCCCGCGCGCCGCCAGTTCGCGACTCATCTGCCCCAGCAACTCGCGTCCGCGGCGAGTCACCTCGTTCGCCGCGTCCACGTCGGCGAAGCGCGTGAGCCCGTCCCCGGCGGCGAGATACCCATAGGCGGAGTTCACCACGAGCTTCATGGCCGCCGAGGTGGCTTCGTGGGTGTAACGCTCCGCCGATCCTCCAGGCGCCTGCCGCGCCGCGGCCTTCTCCTGGAGCCGGCGCTCGACCAGGCGGTCGACAAGCGACAGCATGGCGCCGAGGTGGTCGCGCGCGGGCCCGATCCGGTATTCGCGCATCAGCGACGGATAGAGGCTCGCGACATCGGCCTTCACCACCCGATGCGCGACGCCGGAGGCGAACAGATGAAGGGCCGCTCCGCTGTGCGGAATTTCGCGTCCCGGCTGATAGGCGGGCAGGGCCATGCCCGCGCGAAGGTACGCGCGCACGAGCAAAGGATCGATGACGCCGGTCGCGGCTCCCGCGTCGGCCAGCCGTTCGTAGCGTCGCGGCGCCATTCGCGCCAGGGCAAACGCGGCGCCGCCGAACATGCGGGCGAGCCCCGCCACCTCCTCGACGTCCGCGGCGGCGTACCGGCGCACCCGCTCGGGATCGCGGCGGTACACCTCGTACACCTGATCGCCGCGGATCATCTCGCGCTCGCGGCCGGCCAGGCCGAAGTGCCGCGCCACCGCCTTGAGGCCATACCCTGGCAGTTCACGGGTGGCGAAGTCGTGACGGAGCACCGCGTCCATGGTATCGATCAGTTCCCGGCCGGCCGCGATCAGACGCACGCGGCGGCGGCCGTCCTCCCCGCTCAGGACGCCTCGCCGGGCCGCCCGCTCGCGCAGTCCGGCAGGACCGGTGCGCCCGAGGCCGAGAGGCACGCGCAGGGCCCGGGCGCGCGCGTCGAGGAAGGGAAGATCGAAGCCGTGAAGGTTGTGGTTCTCGATCACGTCGGGATCGCAAGCCTGAATCTTCGCGACCAGCCGGCGGATCAGGTCCGCCTCGGCGGCGTCGCCTTCGCCCGGGGCTTCGAGGATCTCGACCCGTCCCTCGGGGTCGCGGACCGCGACCATGAAGATCCGATCGCGCCGGGCATCGAGGCCGGTGGTCTCCAGGTCGAACTGCAGTCGCCGCAACTGGTCGAAGGCGAGTCCGCGAAAGTAGGTCCGGCCGGTGGCCACGAGGTATTGCTCCTCGGGGGGCAGCGCCAGCACGCTCTCCTTGCCCAGTTCCCGGAGGTGTCCGACCGGGCGGCCCAGGCGGCGCGACGCGCCGTGAAGAACCGCGCCCGCAAGCGTCTTGGCGCTCTGGGAAGACACGAGGTATCGCAGTTCTCCCGGTCCCGCCAGTTCCCGGAAGGTGACGAGCGCCCGCGGGGCCCCGTCCGGCGCGAGTTGCACGCCGAGGTGTTCGAGGTCATCCAGACGGTCGATCAGGATCCAGGGACGGAAGACCTCTTCTTCCCGCACCAGCCCGCCCGTGTCGGCGCGACGCCGCCACACCGTGGCGCGCCCATCGCCTTCCGCCCACACCGACACGATGCCCGGAGTCTCGTCCCAGCCCCACAGCCATTCGTCCTCGGGGGAGCGGAGGGACGCGTTCACTTGACGGTCATCGGCTCCCCGCCGCGAACTTCAGCCCGGTCCTGGTCAAGTCAGGCGCGGCCGGCCATGAAGCCGGAGCCGCGAGACGCCGCCGTCCGGGAAGATTCTCAGGCGCACGTGAGTCAGCGAATCGTGCTTCGCCAACCCCCTGCCGAAGAGGTGCCGCCGATGCGGGCGAAGCTTCTGGGCGGGCAGAAGCGGAGCGAACGGGACCCGCTGGCTCGCGAAGTCTTCCGCCGAAGCACCCGGGGCGAAGGCGCCATCGAGCGCCGCGCTGTCGGGGTAGTTGCCCTTGAAGTGATTCGTATCGATCTCGACTTTCTCTATCCGCCCCGGCGCCCCGAGACGCAGGATCACCCAATCGTGACCGGGTCCGCGCCGGCGACGGGTTTGCCACCCTTCGTCCATGTCGGGGGCGCGGCCGGGCAGCAAGAGGTTGTTCTTCAGCCCGTAGTGCTCGTCGCTCGCGAGGATGGCGCGGCCGCCGTTCTCCATGGCCGCGAGGTCCACGAGCCCTTTCTTCCTCTTCCAGTCCACCGCCACCTCGCCGTACACCCGCAGCCGGGCCACGCCGCCGTCGGGGTAGATGTGGAAGCGAAGGTGAGTCACCGGGCGGTTGATCAGGATCGGGAAACGGTTATGAGCGTTGCCGGCCAGGACCACCGGGCTGAGGATCGAACTCCAGGGCAGCTTCTCCGCGGTCTTCGGGGTCACCGCGGTGCTCACATCGCAGGCCTCGATCGAGGCCTTCTCCGGGAAGTTGCCGGTGAAGAACGCGGTGTCGATATCGACGCCCCGCACCACCCCCCTCCGCCCCAGTTCGATCACACACCAGTCGTGACCCGGCCCGCGCTTCCGCCGGGTCTCCCAGCCGTCCATCCACTTGCCGTTCGGGGTGAACTTTTCGGGCATGGAGACCGGGCGCTCGCGCTTCAACAGGTTGTGACGCGACGCGAAGAACTCGTCGTTCGCGAACAGAACGCGGCCGCCGAAGCGATCCGAGGCCAGGTCGACAAGGCTTTCGAAGTCTTCACTCACAGGAGGTCTCCGCGGGGACGGAAAAAGATCCGTGATCGTACACCCTGGGCCCGCGGGAAGGGAGTCGGGCGTTAAGCTCGCGGCATGGCGCGACCCCCCTTACCCCCCACACCAAAGGCCAGAGACGAGGCGTTCATGCATATGGCCCTGCGCGCGGCCACGCGCGGAAAGCGAAACGGGCAGGGCGGTGCCAGTGGGGGCGGCCGCCACAGGGACGACGGGATCGTGGCCGTCGCCCACAATCGCGTCCTCATCTCCGGAGACCCCACGCAGCACGCGGAGGTCGTGGCCATCGGCCGCGCCGCGAAGCACCTCGGCACCCACATCCTCAAGGGCTGCACCATCTACTCCACCACCGAGCCGTGTCCGATGTGCTTTTCCGCCATCCACTGGGCGCAGATCGACCGGATCGTGTTCGGCACCGGCATCGCCGACGTGAAGCGCCTCGGCTTCAACGAGCTCCCGATCTCCAACCGCACCCTGAAGCGCCTGGGGCGCAGCAAGGTGATTCTCGATCAGGCCTCGAAGCCCGAGTGCGACGAACTGCTCCGGTCGTGGGCCGCGATGACGACGAAGAAAACCTACTAGAGCTCCCGGCGCGGCGGGGCCTGCGTGCCCGGCTCGATCCGGCCGACGACGATCTCGGCCTTGTAGTAGTTCTCGCCCCGGACCGGCGACTGCGCGAGCCGCCTCAGCAGCGCGATCTGGCCGAGGTGAGTGAGGGCATCGGCCACCGGGCCCTGGAACAGGCCCGCGGCGGGAGCCTTCAATTCCGCGGGATCGGCGAGTCGGTCGTCGAAACGGCGCAACGCCGCGTAGAAGCGGAGAACCTCTTCCTCCCAGGGGAGAGGGGGTTCGTCCTTCCAGCTCTGACGGCCGTCGGCAATGGTGAGCGCCCAGTCGAAAAGGTCGCCCATGTGAGCGAGGATCTGAACCGCGCTTCTCGAACTCTCCGAAGCCTGGAAGGCGGCGAACCCGGGGGGCACATCGGCCAGGACCTTGCGGGAGCGATAGGCAAGGGTCGCCACGGTGTGGCGAAGGAGCGTCCGTTCATCGCCCGGCATCTAGACCTTCTTCGCGGCGAGCGCGGACACGACCTCGAGAACCCGGTCGATGTCGGACGGAGACACATAGATATGAGCGGAGAGGCGCACGCCCTTGTCGTCGCCCTGGGCGCGCACCCGGATCTTCTTCTCCCAGAGGGCGTTCTGCAGGTCGCGCGCGGTGGTTCCCTCGACCCGGAAAGTCGTGATGGCCGAGGCCAGACGCGGGTCTTTGGGTGACGAGAGGACCGCGCCCTTGATCTTCGCGAGGCCATCGCGCAGCCGCGTGGTGAGGGCGAGATCCCAGCGCTCCACGCGTTCCATGGAGTGGCGTTCGCCGACCGCGAGCGCGGCCATCAGCCCATCGATCAGCGCGGTGCTGCCCGTGCCGTATTGCATGAAACGAAAGGAACCCTGCTCCTTGTTGTCCCACTGATAACTCGCGAGAGTGGTCCAGAACTTCTCCTGGAGGGGCCGTCTGATGTAGAGCAGCCCCGTGCCCTTGGGCGCCATCAGCCACTTGTGCGGGCTCGCGACATACGCGTCGCACCCGAGTTCGCGAACGTTGACCCGGATCTGACCCACCGCCTGCGCGCCGTCGATGAGCGACATGGCGCCGCGTTCCCTCGCCAGGGCGATCAGTTCCACCACCGGCATGCGGATCCCGAACTGGGAGGTGATGTGGCTGACCATGATCGCCCGGGTCTTCGGAGTCGCGGCCGCGCGGAACATGGCCACGATGCCCTCCGGTCCCCCGCCCACCGCGGTCGAGAGCGGCAGTTCCTTCACCACGATGCCGCGACGCTTCGCCATCAGGCGGAAGATCGACACCGCGCCGCCGTGCTCCTGGTCGGTGGTGAGCACCTCATCGCCCGGCTGCCAGTCGATGCCGTTTCCGAGCGCGTTCATTCCCATGGTGGCGTTTTGAGTGATGGCGATCTCGTCCGCGTCGGCGCCCAGGAACCTCCCCGCGGCGGTTCGGGCGGCCATCAGGGGCTGATACCCGGTGAGCGGCTCTCCATCGGCCTGGAAATAGGGCCAGTCGGGGAGCGAGGCCTCGGTGTTCCGCAGGCCACTCACCATCGCGTCCATCACTTCACGCGGGATGGCGCCGAGGGTGCCGGTGTTGCAGTAGGTCACCTCGCGTGGGAAGAGGAGATTCCCGCGCAGGCGCGTGAACACCTCGGCATCGCTCGCCGGGCCGGCGTCTTGCAGGGTGGCGGCTTGTGCCTCCCCTTGGGTCAACAGACCGTGAACCAGGGGAATCGCCGCCAGCGCTCCCAGAAAATCTCGCCTGTTTTCCATGGGCCTCTTCCTCCTTGAAGTGTTCGGCCTCAGAATACGCGGTTTCTCCATGGTCATAGCGCTCATTCTGTTCTCCGCGATCCTGCACGCCTCCTGGAACGCGTTCGTGAAGAACGACGGCGACCGGACCACGGCCATGGCCTGGATCATGGGACTCGGGGGCGTCGCGAGCCTGCTCGCCCTCCCCTTCACCTCGTTCCCGAAACCCGAGGTCTGGCCCTACCTCATCGCCACCACCATCCTGCAGAACATCTATTTCGCCTTCGTCATCCTCTCCTACCGGCACGGGGATCTCTCGCAGGCCTACCCTATCGCCCGCGGCAGCGCGGCCCTGCTGGCCGCGATCGCCTCCTCGACCCTGGGCCTGGACGTGCTCGTGCCCCGCGAGTGGGCGGGAATCGCCCTCTCCTCGATCGGGATCGCGAGCCTGGCCTTCGCGGCCAAAGGGTCGGGGACATTGCTGCACCGGTCGCTTGGATACCCGCTGCTCTCCGGCGCATTCACCGCGGCCTACTCGATCGTGGACGGCACCGGGGCCCGAACCGCCGCGAGCCCCCTCGAGTACGTCCTGTGGATGAACACCTGCGCCGCCCCATTCCTCCCTCTCTACGTCATCGCCACGAGGCGCGCGGAAATCGCGCGAACGGGATTCACCGGGATTTGGCCGAAGGTCGCGGCCGCGCTGGTGGCCATGGTGAGCTACGGCATCGCGGTGTGGGCGTTCTCGCAGGGGTCGATGGGACGCATCGCCGTGCTCCGCGAGACCTCGGTGCTCTTCGCCGCGATCCTCGGCTCGGTGGTCCTCAAGGAACCCTTCGGGGCGAGGCGGATCTTCTCCGCCGCGCTCATCCTCGCTGGATTCGCGCTCTGGCCCTGAGCGGCAGCCCTCAGCCGAGGCGGGTGAGCAGGTCCTGCAGGACCTCGCCGCAATCGCCTTCCACCTTCAGGTGCGCCAGCTCGTCGGCGCGGGTCTTCCCTCGGTTGACGAGCGCCACCCTCTTCCCCATCTCCGCGGCGGCGAGGCAGAAGCGATAGCCGGAGAACACCATGAGCGACGATCCCACCACCAGCACGCCGTCCGCGTGGCCAAGCGCCGCGTAGCAGTCGGACACCCGCGCTTTCGGAACGTTCTCGCCGAAGAAGACCACGTCGGGCTTCAGCATGCCGCCGCAGGCGCGGCACTCCGGGACCAGGAAGTCGTCGAACGGCCCCTCGAGCTGCGCGTCGCCATCGGGAGCATCGACGGCATTCATGCGCGCCCAACGGGGATTGCGGGCGACGAGCTCGTCCTGGATGGCCGCGCGCGAGGCCGTGGCGCCGCATTCGAGGCAGCGCACGGTGTCGAGCCGGCCATGCAGGTCGATCACCGACCGGCTTCCCGCTTTCTGATGGAGTCCGTCGACATTCTGAGTGACCAGAACGGAAACCGCACCGCTTCTCTCGAGGGCGGCAAGCGCCTGGTGCGCGGGGGCCGGATGGGCCGCGGACACCCGCGCCCAACCCACCAGACTCCGGGCCCAGTACCGCTGCCTGGTCGCGTGCGAGCCGACGAAATCCTGGAACTGCACGGGGGGCTTGTGCTTCCAGGCCCCCTTCTCGTCGCGGTAATCGGGAATGCCGGAGGCGGTGCTGCACCCGGCCCCGGTGAGGACGAACAAGCGCGGCGCGCTCCGCACGAAGGCGCCGAGGGACACTTCGGGACTCACGCGAGGTCGCCCCCCGCTCCCTTCGATTCCTGCCTCGGACCGCACATGCCCCCTGGACTATATGCTTCGAGGTCATGACCTCGGCACCCTCGAACGAACTCTGGCAGACCACCTCGAACCGTCTGTGGAAGGCCCTCAGCCCGGAAGATCGGAACCTCGCCGCCGCCGAACTGGTCAAGGACCCGACACCCCTCATCAAGGCGAGCGTCATCGCGGTCGTGGCCGACGCGCGGAAGATGCGCGCCATCGCGGCGCGGAAGCTCCCGCCCGAGGTTCAGGCGAAGATCGTGGCCACGGTGCGCGATCCCGGCGAGATCCTCGCCTCGTCGCTCCTCGTGGCCCTCCACCTGGGGCCGCGGAAGCCGATGCTCATCGCTTTCCTCGACGCCCTGGGCCTGCCCCACGAGGACGGCGTGCTCAAGGACGAATCCACCAACCCCATCCCCCTCGAGGATCTCAAGAAGGCCTGCGCCGCCCTCACGTCCCACTCGCCCGCGGCCATCCGGGTGTACCTGAACACGCTCTGGCTCCAGGACCCGGCACGCTGGGCCAACGCGAAGGACGTGCCTCTCGGGGCCTGATCAGTAGGCGTCGCTGATCGCGTCGGCGTCGGCCTCCGCCTCGCCGGGAAGGGACAGCCAGTATCGCTCCATCGGTGCTTTGCTGCCGGCACTCGCGGCGTGGCGGGCCATGCGACGGCGGAACGCCTTCCTCGCACCCAGCCGCGCTTCGATCCCGAGTTCCGAGGCGAGCGCGAACAATTCCGCCGAATCCTCATCCGCCCACGGCTCGATGACCGGCTGGACCTTGGGGCCAAGCGCGCGCTGAGGGTCCCAGTCGGCGGCGTCCCGGAACAACGGCTTGAGGGACGAAGACAGGCGGGCGCGCTCTCGCAGGCCGCCAAAAATCGGAGGGACGCCGACGCCGGTCAGAAGACGCAGGGCGAAAGGGCCATAGCGGCGCGGCGAGCGGAGATGGCTCGCGGGCGGCAGGCGGACGCCGAGGCCGGCGAGGCGGAGTCGGACCGATTCCGCGACCAGGCAATGAGGCCTCTCCTCGAAAAACAGGAGGTCGCGCCCCGGATCCACGCTCTGTGCGGCGCGGAGCGTCTTGAAATAGTCCACGGCCTGGGGCGCGCCCATGAGTCCGAGGGGGACCACCACCTGCCGGGGACCGAGGCGGCGGATGACCACCGAAAATCTCTCGCGCCAGGGGTGTGAGGCGGCATTCGGGTCGTCTTCGAGATCTTCGAACCGCCGGACTTCCCCAAGACCACGGGCCAGAATGGCCGGAGCCCCGCCCGGATCGAGGAGGGCCACGAGAAGGGATTTCCGGCCCGCGTCGCGTTCAGACCGCAGGCGGCAGAAGCACGAAAGGGCGGCGAGGGACGCGCTGTCGGCGAACACAACGCTGTCGAACCTCAAGCTGCTCGTATCCCCCGGGATCTCGACTGGTAGCGGGGGCAGGATTTGAACCTGCGACCTTTGGGTTATGAGCCCAACGAGCTACCGGACTGCTCTACCCCGCGTCGAGTCGACAAGGGAATTGTATCAGAGGGACCGAGACTGCGGTGATAAGTTCCAAGGGACAATGAAAACGAGCGCGATCATCCTGGTGGGAGGCGAAGGCACGAGGCTCCGACCCCTCACTCTGGAATTGCCGAAACCCGTGGTTCCCGTCCTGGATCGGCCGTTTCTGAAGTTCCAGCTCGACCTCCTCCGCAAGGCCGGAATCACCGACATCGTGCTGTGCGTGGCCTTCCGGCCCGAGCGGATCCGCACCGTGCTGGGCGATGGCGAGGCCGACGGGGTACGCCTCGCGTACGTCCTCGAGGAAACGCCCCTCGGCACCGGCGGCGCGGTCAAGAACGCCGAGGGCGTCCTGGGCGAGCGGGTGGTGGTGATGAACGGCGATGTTCTCGCCGACATGGACCTCCCCGCCATCCTGAGGCTCCACGAGGAAACCCGGGCCGCCGCCACCATCGTGCTGCACCCGGTCGACAATCCGTCGGCCTATGGCCTGGTGGAAACGGATGCGACCGGCCGGGTGGAGCGCTTCATCGAGAAGCCGAAGCCCGAAGAGATCACGACAAACAAGATCAACGCCGGGCTCTACGTGCTCGAGACGCGCACGCTCTCCCTCATGCCGAAAGGCGTCCCCTACTCGATCGAGCGCGGTTACTTCCCCTCGCTCATCGCCAGCGGGGAGCGGGTTCAAGCCTTTACCCACACCGGCTACTGGATCGACATCGGGACCCATCAGAAGTACCTCCAGGTCCACCTCGACCTGCTCTCGGGACACTTCCCCCACGACATCCAGGCGGGCCCGCGAGGCTCCGGCTTCGCGCACGAGACCGCCACCATCGATCCCTCGACCGTCCTTGAAGGCAGCTTCTACATCGGTCCGGGCTGCCACATCGGCCCCGGATCGAGGATCGAAGACGGGACCGCGTTGATCTCGAACGTCCGCGTTTCGGGCGCCACGGTGCGACAGAGCGTCGTGTGGAGCGACACGGAGATCGGCGAGGGCTCGGTGGTCGAGGGCGCGCTGCTTTCGAACGGCGTGCGCATCGGACGCCACTGCCGGGTTCTCCGCGGCGCGGCCCTCGGCGACGGCACGATCCTCTCCGACCATTCCCGCACCTCGTAGGCATCCAGAAGGACCCACCTCATGACTTCCGCGCTCTCCAGCATCTTCAAGGCCTACGACATCCGCGGCCTCAGCCCGAGCGAACTGAATCCCCCGCTCGCCCGGCGCATTGGCATCGCCTTCATCGACTACCTGAAGGCCAAGACCATCGCGCTCGGACGGGACATGCGCGACACCTCCCCCGTGCTCGCCGCGGCGTTCATCGAGGGCGCCCGGTCGCGCGGCGCGAACGTGATCGACATCGGCATGGTCTCGACCGACATGCTCTACTACGCGGTCGCGAGCCAGGGTCTCGATGGCGGGGCCATGCTCACCGCGTCGCACAATCCCAAGCAGTACAACGGCATCAAGCTGGTGCGCGCGGGCGCCATCGCGCTCTCCGGAGACGCCGGCATCAAGGAAGTCCGGGACGGCGCGCTCGGCCAGGAGCCCGCGGCCAGGAGCGGGCCCCTGGGCGCGCTCAGCCACCAGGACGTGAGCGAGGCCTACGTCGCGCACTGCCTGAGCTTCATCGACGTGAAGAAGCTGCGCCCGCTCAAACTCGTCCTCGACGCGGGCAACGGCATGGGCGGACCCACCGCGGAGCGCATCTTTTCGAAGCTCCCCTTCGAGCGCACCGATCTGTACTTCACCCCGGACGGCAATTTTCCCAATCACCCGGCCGACCCCCTGGTCGAGGAGAACCGCCGCGACATCATCGCCATGGTGAAGGCGAAGGATGCGGACCTGGGAATCGCCTGGGATGGAGATGCGGACCGGTGCTTCTTCATCGACGACACCGGCGAGTTCATCCCGGGAGACTTCGTGACCGCGCTCCTCGGCACCATGTTCTCGAAACGCGAGCCGGGCGCCACCATCGTCTATGACGTGCGCGCGTCCCGCGCGGTGGCGGACAGTGTCCTGGCGGCGGGCGGAAACCCGGTGATGCACCGGGTCGGCCACGCGTTCATGAAGGTGAAGATGCGCGAGCTGAATGCGGTCTACGGGGGCGAGGTCTCGGCCCACTACTACTTCCGCGACAACTGGTTCGCCGACAACGGGATGATTCCCGCACTCCTGCTGCTGGAGCTCGTCTGCGGCTCCGGGAAGAAGCTCTCGCAGCTCCTCGCCCCCTACCGCGCCAAGTACTTCATCTCCGGCGAGGTGAACTCCAAGGTGGCGGACGTGCCGCGCGCGCTGCGTCTCCTCGAGGAGCGCTACCAGGACGGCCGGATCACGAAACTCGACGGCATCTCCGTCGACTACGACTCATGGCACTTCAACGTGCGGGGGTCGAACACCGAGCCTCTGCTGCGCTTGAACCTCGAGGCCTACTCCCAGAAGGAGATGGAGCAGCGGCGGGATGAGGTGCTGGCGCTGATCCGGTCTTAGCCCGCGGGCCGGTAGTCGTGGGAGGGGATTGCTTCGGCCCGGCGCCGAGACGGATGGGGCCTCGCAATGCCCAAGGCCCTGTCAGGCCTTGGGCACCTGCTCGTCCGCATGGTAGCTGGACCGCACCAGGGGACCCGACTCCACGTGGCCGAAGCCGAGGGAGAGGCCGAAGTCCTTCAGCGTCCGGAATTCCTCCGGCGAGTAGTACTTCAGGATCGGGAGGTGCTCCATGGAGGGCCGGAGGTACTGGCCGACGGTGAGCACGTCCACCTTCGCTTCCCGGATCGCGCGGATGGTCTCGAGAATCTCGTCCCATTCTTCACCGAGGCCGAGCATGATCCCGCTCTTGGTCATGAGGCCCGCGTCCTTTGAC
Source organism: Vicinamibacteria bacterium (assembly GCA_044229175.1). GTDB lineage: Bacteria > Acidobacteriota > Vicinamibacteria > Fen-336 > JAGNNV01 > JAGNNV01. The sequence continues at coordinate 67,640 of JBGATM010000002.1, forward strand.
CGCGACAGCAGCTCGAGCGAGCGTTTGAAATTGGCGCCGGGACGAACCTTCCGATAGAGCCGGGGCACGGTCTCGGTGTTGTGGTTCAGGATGTCCGGGCGGGCGTCGGTCACGACCTTGAGCGCGGACCAGTTCCCCTTGAAGTCCGGGATGAGGACTTCGATGGCGCAGCCCGGGACCTTCTCGCGCACCAGGCGGATGGTCTCGGAGAACGACCAGGCCGCGCCGTCCTTCTGCTCGTCCCGGTTCACCGAGGTGATGACCGCGTGCTTGAGCTTCATCGCCGCGATGGTTTCGGCCACGCGTCGAGGTTCGTCCCGGTCGGGAGGCATGGCGGCGAGACCGGTCTTGACCGCGCAGAACCCGCAGGCCCGGGTGCAGGTATCCCCGAGGATCATGAAGGTGGCGGTGCCCCGATTCCAGCAGTCGCCGATGTTCGGACAGCGCGCTTCCTCGCACACCGTGTGAAGACGCTGTCCCCTTACCAGGGAAACCAGGGAGTCGTAACGCTCCCCGATGGGGGCGCGGGCCTTGATCCAGCCCGGGCGGGGCAGGGGCGAAATCACCCCCACGCTGCCGTCTTCATGGGCCGGAGCTTCGGCTTCAAGCATCAGAGTTCCTCTTCCTCTTCTTCCTCTTCATCCTCGTCTTCGAAGAGATCGTCGTCCTCGTCATCGAGGTCGTCGAGGTCGTCGTCCTCATCTTCGTCCTCGTCATCGTCATCCTCATCCTCGTCCTCATCCTCGTCGAGGTCGTCCTCGTCTTCATCGTCGAGGAGTTCGTCATCCTCGTCTTCGTCGTCATCCTCGTCTTCATCGTCGAGGACTTCGTCTTCGAACAGATCGGCGTCCGCGGCGGGATCGTCGTCCTCCCATTCCTCGGAATCGTCGTCGCTGTTGCGACGCGGAGAGAGGATCAGCGACTCGACGTCCTCTGAATTGTCGTAGCTCATGGCTTATCGGTCTCCTTCCCGGACATTCGGGCTACAACCCCGTGCCTTCGAACGCCAATCGTACCCGCAGTCGACGGAAAGTCGGATGTGTTTCGCCGGGGCTTTCCGCGGTTGACTCCCTCGACGGGTGTGCCCTAAGGTCTCCGCAACTACCCGCCCAAGGTGGCGGCGGAACCCTGGTCTTTTGGCGCCACCCATTCCCTGGAGAATCGAATGAAGCTTCGACGACTGCCTCTATCAAGAACCGTGCTGGCCCTCGGGGCCGCGCTCCTCGCTGGCGCCGCGTCGGCGGGCGACATCAAGGGAAAGGCCAGCGACACGGGCGGTGGCGCGCTCCCCGGAGCGGAGGTGACCCTCGAGAACGCGGCCACCGGCACTTCGACCGTGGCCATCACCGACCAGGCGGGCGCGTATGCCTTCACCGGGCTCAAGGCGGGCATCTACCGGGTCATCGCCCACATGCCCGGCTTCTCCCAGGTCGCGCGAAGGACCACCCTCGCCGCCGACACGAGCAATGCCGAGATCAACTTCGTCCTCACCGTGGGCAACCTGCAGAGCGAAGTGACGGTCACGGCCTCCCGCAGCTCGCGCGACACCCTGGTCGTCCCGCTTCGCGCCGAGAGCCTCGGGGAAGAAACCATGGCGGCCACCAACCCTTCGTCCTCGGGCGAGTTGATGATCGAAGCGACCGGCGTGACCCCGGTGGGCAGCGGTCCCTTCCAGATGCGCCCCCGCCTTCGCGGCCTCGACTCGACCCGCGTCCTGATCCTGGTCGACGGCGAGCGTCTGAACAACGCGCGCACCGCCACCGACCGCGCGGGCGTCGAGGTCGGCCTCGTCGATGCCGCCAGCATCGAAAACATCGAGGTGGTGAGCGGCGCCGGCTCGGTGCTGTATGGAACCGATGCCTTGTCCGGCACCGTCAATATTCTCACCGCCCAGCCCAACTTCGCCGACAAGACGCGATTCATCGGTAACGCCAACGGCTACTACAGCTCGAACGAGAACGGACTGCGCGGCAACCTCGGGGTGGGAGTGGCGGCGCCCAGGTATGCCCTCAACATCTCGGGCGGCAAGGAATCCTTCGACAACTACAAGAGCGGGGGCAAGGACGGCTCCGTGCTCGAGGATTCCCGGCCGCTGTTCGCGAAGGGGACGCTCAAGCAGACCGACACCATCGACACCAATTTCGGCTTCAACTTCAAGGCCTTCCCCGAGGCCTTCAATGCCCCCTTCGTGCGGACCTCGACCGAGATTCCCACCTCGAACATGGACGGCACCACGGTCAACGGCAACGGCCTGTTCGCGTTCAACGACAAGAACAGCCTCAAGGTGAAGTACTTCCACCGCGAAGCCAAGGAGGTCGGCTTCCCCGACTTCGTGCCGCCCCAGTTCTTCCAGGGCATCGTGCTTCCCTACAGCAAGCTCGATAAGGTTTCCGCGCGCTACGAGGCCCGCCTCATCAACTCCTGGTTCTCCCACCTCGCGGTCACGGGCTACTACCAGAAGCAGGATCGCCTGCTGCGCAACGTGAACATCCCCGTCCAGTTCCCGGCCCCCTCCGCGACCTTCTTCCCCATCAGCGTCTTCCGGCTCGTCATCAACAGCGACACCGGCCAGAAGGTGAAGACCCAGGGCTTCGACGTGCAGGGCACGTTCCTGGCCTCGCCGCGGAACGTCCTCACCGCCGGCCTCACCTACTACCAGGACGACAGCGCCGACTACCGGACGAGTTCCACCCAGACCAACCTGGTCGGCCAGGTGGTCCTGGGCGCCCGCGGCCCCGCCGCGGTGGTCTTCCCCGCCCTCGTTCCCCTCGGCGGCCCCAGCGTCACGCACCCGACCCGGGTTCCGAACGCGACCTTCTCCGACATGGCCGCCTTCGCCCAGGACGAGTGGGACATCACCACCAAGGTCCGCCTGGTCGCGGGCATGCGGGTCGACGGCTACAAGGTCAACACCGAGGCCACCCCGGGCTACAACATCGACGCGGTCATCGCCGGAGCCAAGCCGCCCATCAACCCGGCCACCCTGCCCAATGCGAACGGGGACAGCATCAGCCGCACCGCCTTCACCGGCGACGTGGGGCTCGTGGTCAAGCAGAGCGAGAACCTGAGTTTCATCGCCCACTACGGGAGGAGCTATCGCCATCCCAACCTCGAGGAGCTTCTCTTCGCCGGACCGGCGACCATCGGGAGCATCGCGCCCAACATCACCGTCGGCCCCGAGAAGGGCGACAACGTCGACCTCGGCGTGAAGTTCCGCTCCTCGAAGTTCCAGGGCTCGCTTTCCTACTTCAACAACAAGTACACCGACTTCATCTCCACCGAGATCACCGCCCTCACCGCGTCCAGTTCCGTCTCCCAGGCCATCAACTACGCGGACGTCCGGATCCAGGGCTTCGAGGGCGACGTCCAGGTGTCCTGGAAGCAGGGCCCCACCATCGCTTCGCTCTTCGGCAACGCCGCCTACAACAAGGGCGAGGTGCTCAAGGGAACGAACCCCCTCACCAAGACTTCGATCGCGGGAACCCCCCAGGACAACATCACCCCCCTCAAGGTCCTGGCCGGGGTGCGCCTCACCGACAAGAAGGAGCGTTTCTGGGGCGAGTACTCGCTGCGCTACCAGAAGGAGGTCACCCGGGTGGCCACCACCTTGAAGGACTCCCCCTTCCTCATCTACCAGGACCTGGCCGGCCTCGCGGGCTTCACCGTCCAGCGCATCGGCGTGGGCTGGGACTGGCACAAGGACAAGAAATCGGTGGGCCTCACCGTGAACGTCGAGAACCTCGCGAACAAGTTCTACCGCGAACAGTTCCAGTTCGCCCCCGCCCGCGGCCGCAGCATCACCGTCGGTCTGCGCCTGCGCAGCATGTAGCGGAAGGCCCGCGGGCCCTCCCGGACCAGGCGCTCCTCGAAGGGGGAGCGCCTTTCTCTTTTCCGGGCGCCCGACCTCGAAGGCGGGAAGCCGCCTTGACCGCGCTCGAACGTTGTCCTAATGTCATAACAAGCAGGCGGGCAGACACCGCCCCAGGCTCAGCCTCGAAATCGAGAACGCAGGAACTCCCCATGGCGAACATCGTCAAGCGCACGACGCTCATGGTTCGCGACGCGGAGGCCTCGGCCCGCTGGTACGAGCACGTGTTCGGGATGAAGCGCTGGCTCGACACCCCCTTCACCCTCTCCGGCATCGGCCTCGCCGCGGGAAAGGCAGGCGACCGGACCCGCCTCATCGTCATGCAGTGCGAGGATCCGGTGATCGGAATGATCGGCCTGCTCCAGTGGCTTGATCCCCGGATGGATGCGCCTCAAACCCCGCCCAGAAGGGTCACCTTCGGCGCGCCCATCTTCGTGGTGGCCTCCGACGACGTACGGGGAGTGCACGCGAGAGCCCTCGCCCTTGGCGGCCACATCCACGCGGCCCCCTACGAGTGGAGTTTCACCGACCCCGCGGGATTGAAGAAGGACATGCTCGCCTGCTCCCTGTTCGACCTCGACGGCTACTTCTACGAAGTCAACGAAACCGTGAACGCCCCGCGCCCATGACCGTTCCCGCGTCGTCCGACTGGGCCGGGCTCTCCGAAGGTCTCAGGGCCCGGGACGGTGTCGCGTGCCAGTGGCGGGTGGCCGCGCACCCGGAGGGCAACGTCCGTCCCACGGACTTCGCCTGGCACGAGGAGCCGATGCCGTCTCCGGGGGAAGGCGAGGTCCTGCTCGAGACCCTGTACCTCGGCCTCGCCCCGGTGATGCGCATGTACATGCAGGGCACCGGGGCCGCGGGAGAGCGGAAGCTCGGGGTGGGCGACGTGATTCATGGGCGCGGGGTCGCGCGGATCCTGGAGTCCCGTCATCCGGACTGGCGGGCGGGCGAGATCGTGCAGGGCCAGATCGGCTGGCGCACCTACGCGACGAGTGGAATGACCCCGAAGGAGAAGTTCTTCAAGGTGACGAGCCACGATCTCCCCTACGCTCTGGCCTGCGGCGTCCTGGGCATGGCCGGGCTTTCCGCCCACGCCGGCTACTTCGCCTGCGGGCAGCCGAGGCCCGGCGACGTGACCGTGGTGTCGGGAGCGGCCGGCGGGGTGGGGTCGATGGTGATCCAGATGGCGCGGATCGCGGGCGCCGGCAAGATCATCGGCATCGCGGGCGGACCGGAGAAGTGCCGCGCGGTGCGCGAACTCGGATGCGACGACGCCATCGACTACAAGTCCGAGAACGTGCCCCAGCGTCTGGCCGAGACCTGCCCGAAAGGCATCGACTATTACTTCGATAACGTGGGCGGCGAGATCCTGTCGGCCTGTCTCGACCGGCTGGCCATGGGCGCGCGAATCGCCCTGTGCGGTTCGATTTCCGAATACACGAGGCCAACGCCCTTCGGGCTCACCAACTACACGCGCCTGCGGGCGGTGGAGGGGCGCATGTCCGGGTTCTTCGTCTACAACCACGTCGGGCGATGGGACGAGGTCATGACCGAGATGGCGGGCTGGATTCGCGCCGGGAAACTCAAGCCGGTCCAGGACGTGGTCGAAGGCTTCGAGTCGATGCCGGAGGCGCTGTCCCGCCTGTACGACGGAAGGAACATCGGGGTGCAGTGCTGTCGGGTCCGTGCCGAGCCCCCACGCCCCGAGTTGAAGGAGCCCGCCCTTGGATAGACCCGGCGTCCGGTTCCAGCGCGCGAACTACGTGGTGAGGAACCTCGACCGCGCGCTCGAATTCTACGTGGGCGTGCTTGGACTCTCCCTCGACTTCATCAAGGAGTCCGACGCTGCTTCCTATTCATACACGGTCTTCGAGATCCCGCGGGACGCCCGGATCCGGTTCGCGGTGCTGAGCGCGCCCGGGCAGCCGCGGGTCATGGCCCTGACCGAGATCACGGGCGTTCCCCTGGAGCCGGTCGCCCACCCGCGCCGCGCCGCCATCGTGCTCGAGACTCCCGACATCGACGCGGTGGCGACCCGCGCCCGCGCCAGGGGCTTCCTCGTCTGCCCGGAGGGCGTGCTGCTCACCTTCGACGGCCGCCGCGGTCGCGAACTGGGACTGGTCGATCCCGATGACAACCTGACCGTCGTCTACGCCATCCCAGAGGGACCTTGACCCGGCCGCCCCTTTCCGAACGCGCGGCCTGGATCATGGTGGCCCTGTGCACGCTCGCCTACATCTGTTCGTTCATCGACCGGTACGTGCTCGGGATCCTGGTCCAGCCCATCAAAACCGAGTTCGCCCTCACCGACACCCAGATGGGCCTGTTGCTCGGGCCCGCCTTCGCCATCTTCTACGCGACCATGGGCCTGCCCATGGGCTGGATCACCGACCGCGTGCGGCGCACCTGGATGCTGGGCATCGCCACGACGTTCTGGTCGATCGCCACCGGCGCCATGGGCTTCGTCACCGGCTTCGGCTCGCTCTTCGCCTCGCGCATGGCCGTGGGCATCGGCGAGGCCGCGCTCAGCCCGGGAGCGCTCTCCATGATCGCCGACAGTTTCCCGCGACAGAAGCGGGGGGCGCCCATCGCGGTGTATTCCACCGCGCTCACCATCGGGGCGGGCCTCGCCTCCCTTCTCGGCGCCACCATCCTCGCTTACGCCAAGCAGGCGCACGAACTGTATTTCCTCGGCTTTGGCCCGCTTTCTCCCTGGCGCTTCACCTTTCTGGTGGTGAGCCTTCCCGGATTCGTCCTCGCCCCCCTGTTCTTCCTCCTCCGCGAACCGCCCCGCGGCATGAACGATGTCGAAGGCGAGAAACCGGTGCGGGGCCTCGGCGACGGCCTCAGCTGGGTGAAGGGACGATTCGCCACCTACCTCGGCCTGGTGTCCCTGGTCTGCGTGATGACCATCCTTGCCTATGGGCAGGGCGGGTGGAACGCGTCCCTGTTCGAACGGAACTGGGGCTGGGCCCCGGAGCGCTTCGCCACCATCAACGGCCTGATCAACCTGCTCATCGGGCCTTTCGCGGTGCTCGCCGCCGGCCGCTGGGCCGACGCCTGGTCGAAGCGGCTGGCCGACGCTCCCCTGCGTATCCTCCTGATTGGCGCCCTCATCATGATCTCCTGCGCCTCCGCGTACCCGCTCATGCCCACCGCCACCTTGGGCTTCGTCTTCCTCGCTCTCGCCAACGTCGGCATCGCCATCATGTCCGCGGTCGGGGTGCTCGCGGTCCTGGAGATCACGCCCGCGAGCGTGCGGGGCCAGGTGGTGGCTCTCTACTACATGGCCATCAGCCTCTCCGGCCTTTTTCTCGGCCCCCCGGTGGTGGGGTGGCTCTCCGACCACGTCTTCGGGCCCCCGCAGCTCCGATGGGCCATGGCCGCCCTGCCCCTGCTCTTCGGCGCCGTGCCTCTCCTCCTCGCCGCGCGAACGCGCGCGCTCTATCTCGAGGCCCTGGCCCGCCAGAAATAGCCCGGCCGGCATGGGCCATTTGTCCGCTTGACAGCCACGTCGAAGTTGCCTACGCTCGGCCCACTCGTCCGGTTGTTATATCTATAAGACAATCAGACAACTCAAGAATTGCGGTTGCGATTCCCGCCTTCGAGAAATGAGGTTCCCATGTCCCGACTCTCCTTCCTGCGCCGTTTCGCCCTGGCCACGGCGCTCCTCGGCCTGCTCACCGGTCCTCTCCATGCGCAGAACATAGGCAAGACCACGGGGAACATCCGCGGAACGGTCAAGGACGCGACCGGGGCCGTTCTCCCCGGGGTCGCAGTCGAGGTGACGAGCCCCGCGCTCGTCGGCGCCCGCACCGCGATCACCAAGGGTGATGGCACCTTCGACTTTCCCTCCCTCGCCATCGGCGTCTACCGGGTGGAGGCCAAGCTGTCCGGGTTCGCCCCGGCGGTGATCCAGAACCTCGACCTCAAGGCAGGGGCCACCCTGAAGGCGGACTTCGCCCTCACCGCCGGCCTTTCCGAAACCGTGACCGTCGAAGGCACGGCGATCATCGACGTCATCTCCGTCGACCGGGCCAAGGACATTTCCGCGGAGACCTTCACCGAGTTGCCCAAGGGGCGGTCCTGGGATTCGATCGTGGAACTGGCGCCGTCGGTCAACACCGAGGACCTCAATCGCACCAAGGGCATCTCCTTCCAGGGAGCCTCGGTCCACGAGAACGTGTTCATCGTCGACGGCGTCGACTCCACCGAGACCGCGTTTGGAACCCAGGGCCAGGACGTGGTGTTCGAGTTCCTCGAAAACGTCCAGGTTCAATCCGGGTTCCTCGGCGCCGAGTTCGGCGGCGCGCTCGGCGGCGTGGTCAACATGCAGACCAAGTCCGGATCCAACACCTTCAAGGGCGGCCTCAACTTCATGTACTCGGGCTCCGCGCTGACCGGCGACCCCCGAAAGCGCCTCCGCACGGTTCCGACCAACACCTTGCGTTACGAATACGTCCAGGATCCCGAGGACGACAGCACGACTCTCGACTTCGGCGGCTTCATCGGCGGCCCCATAAAGAAGGACAAGCTCTGGTTCTTCGCGGGCTTCATGCCCCAGAACACCGACACCACCCGCACCGTCACCTACCCGAACCCGACAACCCCGATTACCGTCGACAGCACGATCCGCCGGCCCTTCGCCTCGGCCAAGCTCACCTGGCGCGCCGCGAAGGACCTGACCCTGAACACCAGTTACCAGTACGCGCCGCGCAAGGAAGTCGGTCGCCTCCCTTCGTTCGATCTGACCGACGACCGCGCCAGCAACTTCTCGGAACTGGGCACCGAACGCAATCGCAGCACCTACGCGCTGAACGCCGACTGGGTGGCGACCCCGCGTATCTTCGTGAACGCCTTCGTCGGCTACTACACCCAGCGCGGCGGTTCCCTGGGCGTGCCGGTGGGCGACCGGTTCCGGTGCGTGACCTCGAACCTCACCATCCCGGAGGTGCCGGCGGACCTGAAGTGCGCCGCCGGGTATCAGACCCTGCTCGACAACAACCCGACCCTCAAGGATGAGAACGACCGACTCAGCATGGGCGCCACCGGGACGTTCAACTTCAAGGCCGCCGGTTCCCATGCGCTCAAGGTGGGCGCGCAATACTCCCTGCCCAAGAGCACCACCGACAACCGCCTGACCGGCGAACGGGTCGACCTCCACTGGAACCTCTCCCAGGCCGGCATCCGCGGCCAATACGGGTTCTGGCGGAATATCTCCATCTCGAACCAGGGGGCGGCGAAGAGCAAGAACGCCGCGGTCTTCTTCCAGGACCAGTGGACCCACAATCGCGTGACCTTCAACCTCGGCCTGCGACTCGAGCATGAACTGGATCAGCCGCTGGTGTCCCCGAACGACAAGGTCAATCGCGACATCCTCTTCAGTTGGGGCGACAAGATCGCCCCGAGGCTCGGCATCGCCTGGGACGTGAGGGGCGACTCGAGCTGGCGCGTCTACGCCAACGCGGGGCAGTTCTACGACACCCTGAAGCAGACCGCGACCCAGCTCCTCTTCGGGGCGCGCGTGTTCAAGTTCGACTACTACCGGCTCGATACCGTCAACTGGCGGACCCTCGGCAAGGCGGCCGCGCAAGCCGCGGGCGCGCCGTTCTTCACCCTGGATTTCGGTGGAGCCGCGCCGTACGTCCCCAAGGACACCCAGCCCACCCACAACGACGAGCTGGCGGTGGGCACGGACTATCAGCTCGGGAAGAGCTGGGCGGTCTCGGCCCAGTACATGCACCGCGCCCTCCAGAACGCCATCGAAGATTTCGATGTCACGCCGGTCACCATCGACGGCATCCGCTACACCAAGATCATCGGCAACCCCGGGCGCGGGATCCTGAAGCAGCCCTGGGTCAACCAGCCCGTGCTGCCCGATTTCGAGCGCACCTACGACGGCCTCACCCTCGAGCTCAACCGCCGCATGGCCAACCACTGGGCCATGACCGCGAGCTACACCTACTCGCGCCTGTACGGCAACTACGAGGGTCTGGGCGATTCCGACGAACAGGTCCTGGGCGGCGGAAACCCGAACTCCGGCCGCTACTGCACCACCCTCGAAAGCTGCTACAACGGCAAGGGTGAAGTCGACAAGGGACCGCTCACCCTCGACCGGCCGCACCAGTTCAAGTTCAACGGCTCCTACGCGTTCGGCTTCGGCCTGACCGCCGGCGCCTTCTTCCGGGCGGAGAGCGGCACCCCGATCACCCCGCAGCTCGGCGTGAACGCGGCGCCCACCACCCACCCCGAGGGCCGCGGCAGCCGCGGTCGCACTCCCACCTTCACCCAGACCGATCTGTTCATCCAGTACGGTTTCAAGCTGGGAGGCAAGATGAGAGCGACCGCCTCCGCCAACATCCAGAACCTGTTCGATCAGGACACCGTGCGAAGCGTATTCCCCGGCATCTTGCTCGGCTCCTCCGCGGTGATCCCGGTGCCCATCGCCCAGTACTTCGCGCCCGGCGGGTACGACTACAACGCGGTCATCGCGGCTATTCCCGCCGCGAACCGGGATCCGCGCTTCATGCAGCCGCAGCTCTTCCAGGCGCCCCGGGCGATCCGCCTGGGCATCAAGCTCGACTTCTAGCGAAGGCCCGGTCGAATGAGGAGGGGGCTCTCCATCCGCAGGGGTGAAGGGCCCCCGTTTTTTTTGAGCATCGGTTCGGACGTAACGAGGATTCACGCATGAGACAGCCAATCGCACTCCTGATCGCCATGGCGCTGGCCGCGAGCGCGCTCGCTGCCCCCCAGGCGAAGGGAAGGAAAGGGGCGGCGCCCGCTCCCCCGCCGCCGATCGACCTCTCGACCCCCGAGGGCGTCCTCGCCGCGAACCGGAAGATGGCCTGCTCCCTCGAGGACGGCAAGCCCGTGGTGTTCTGGTGGAAGGGCGGCGTCTTCAGCCGTGTCCCCGGCGAACGCGACCGCCAGCTCTTCAACGTCGAGGGCATGAACATCCGCCAGTGCGGCACGGTGAAGGACCCGCAGCGCGGGGACGGGTACCGGCTGGTCTCCCGCGAGATCCTGCTCTATCTCGACCTGGAAACGGGCAAGCCCCTGAAGAAGTGGAAGAACCCCTGGACGGGCAAGGAGAACGACGTCATCCACGTGGCCAACGACCCGGTGAACGGCCCGCCGAGCTTCCCCATCGGCCGCGACGGCGCTCCCCTGAAGTGGCGGGGCAACATCATGAAGGGCCGGGTGTGGACCACCGGCGAAGCGCCTCTGTTCTACAAGAACCCGCTGGGAGGCGAGTATCAGGACTACGTGGGCGGCGAGTACCACGCCATGGAGATGCTCACCATGTTCACCTACGAGAAGGATCTCCTCGACGCCTCGAAGAAGGAGAGTTCGGACGTCACCATCGCCTGGTCGCGCACCTCCGACTGGCTGCCCTGGATGGAGATGGGCGACAAGGTGGGCATGCTCATCTTCACCACCGTGGGCAAGCGACTGCTCAAGCCCGAAGACCTGACCCCGCTCCTGAAGGAGGAAATCGCCGCGAACTATCCCGCCTACTCCGCTCCCCCGCCCCTCGATGACGCCCGGCCCAACGAGACGAGCTGGACGTACTTCAAGAAGAAGATCGATGAGAAGAAGAAGGAAGGTGGCAAGTGAGAACCGGCAACCTGACGCGAGTCTGCCTGGCCCTCGGCCTCGCCGGCCTTTTTGCGCTTCCCGTTCCCGCCGCCCAGAAGAAGGGAGCGGCGCCGGCGCCGAAGCCCCGGCTCGATCCCAACAAGCCCGAGGACGTGCTCGCCATGGAACGGAAGACGAGTTGCTCCACCGAAGACGGAAAGGAAGCGCTTTACTGGTGGAAGGGCAACGTCTATTCGCGCATTCCCGGCGAGAAGGACCGCCTCCTCTTCGGTGTCCACGGCCTGAACTTCCGCACCTGTAAGACCTACTCCGATCCCAAACGCGGCCCCGGTTATCGCTCGGTGTCCCGCGAGATGCTGATCTACGTGGACAAGGACACGGGCGAAGTGCTGAGGAAGTGGAAGAACCCGTGGACGAACGAAGAGGTCGATGTGCTCCATGTCGCCAACGACCCCGTCAACATGCGGGAGCCCACCTACGCCTACGCGGCCGACGGCACGCCGCGGAAGTTCCGATCGGAGGTGAAAGACGGCTGGGCGCTCGACGGCGGGAGCGCGGCCCGACTCTTCTACACGAACCCCTTAGGCGGCGACTACCAGGAATACGTGGGCGGCACCTATCACGCCATGGAGTTCGGCACCGAGATGGCGAGGATGGAAGATCTCACCGATCCGAACACGACCTACGTGAAGGACCGGGTGCTCACCTGGGTCCGGGTTTCGAGGTGGCTGCCCTGGATGAAGATGGGAAGCCGGATCGGGGTCGTGGTGTTCAACACCGCGGGGTTGCGCCTGGAGAGCTTCGATGAAATGCCCGACGTGGTGAAGAGCGAGATCAAGGCGAACTGGCCGGTGTGGCAGTCCGCCCCGCCTCCCGACGACCCTCGACCCAGCATGACCAGCTGGGATCAGTTCAAGCGCTGGAAGGCCGACAAGAAGTAGGGTTATTCGCGAGGGGCGGCGGGACAAGAGGGAGATGACCATGAATCGATTGAGCATTGCCGCCGCGGTTGCGGGCCTTCTGGGCGGGAGCGCCCCGGGGCTGGCCCAGGACAAACCGGAGGAGCACCTCACTCCCAAGGAGAAGATCGGCAGCGTGGTCAGCCTCGATGTCTACACCCACAAGGACATCCTCGACCTCGTGGTCGCGACCGAGACGGAGATCGGCCCCACCCTCACCCACCGGCGCTCGAAGGACGGAGGTCGGACCTGGTCGCCGGACGTGAAGGTCGAAATGAGCGGCACCACGATCTCGAACGCCATGCGCGGCCTCGACCCGCAGATCGCCGCGCAGGACGACCACATCTTCGTCGTATGGACCACGCCCGGGGAAGGCCAGCACGGCGTCGGTCCGTTCGGAACCGCCCTCTCCGACGACGGCGGCAAGACCTGGCGCAAGGGCTCGAATCCGGCCGACGATGATTCGAAGAAAGGTCACGCCTTCATCGAATCCATCTTCGACCAGTCGGGCATGCTGCACGTGGTCTGGCTCGAGACCCGCGCCACCCGGGGCCTCTTCGCTGCCACCTCGAAGGACTTCGGCCGCACCTGGGCGAAGACCATCGCGGTGGACGACATCACCTGCGAATGCTGCTGGAACAAGATGCTCTCGCTCCGGCCGGGCGAAACCCATCTGCTCTACCGCGACAAGGATCCGCGGGACATGGCCATCGCCATGACCACGGACGCGGGTGCCTCCTGGAAGCGCCTCTCCTGGGTCGGCGATTTCAAGTGGCCGATCAACGCCTGCCCGTTCACCGGCGGCGGTCTCGCCGCGACCGGCTCCGGCCCGGGCGAGCGGCTGCACTCCACCGTGTTCAGCGGCATGAAGGACCACCGCGGCGTGAGCTACCTGGTCTCGAAGGACAACGGAAAGGCCTGGAGCGACGCGGTCGCCCTCGGCGAGGGACGGGGTCAGCACTCGGATCTGGCCTCGCAGGGTCGCGACCTCGTCGCGGTCTACGACGTTACCGACCCCGACGATGGGGTCATCGTCGGGATGAAGTCCTCCCGGGACGAGGGGGCCACCTGGTCGGCCTTCACCCGCCTCTCGCCCGCCGGGGTCAAGGCGGACTTCCCGCGCGTGGTGTCGGTCAAGGGCCGCTTCGTGGCGTTCTGGACGGAAAAGGACGAGGAAGGCATGGTCTCCTGGCGCATGAGGAACGTGGAGACCGCGAGCGCAAAACTCCCCGCCCGCTGATCGCGGCGTCCGGTCAGGGCCGCTAGACTTCACCATCCACCCCACACTCGGAGGAGAAACCATGGCGGACACCTCGCTCGGCCCGGAATTCGATCTGCTGAAGAAGGACGTGGGCGAATGGGACGCCACCATCACCGTCACTCCCGGTCCGGGTGCGCCCCCCCAGGAATCGACGGGACGGCTGGTGGGACGCCTGATCAGCGGGGGGCGCTGGCTGATCACCGACTTCAAGAACCACACCACGGGCTTCGAAGGTCATGGCATCTACGGCTACAACCCCGCGACGAAACGCTTCGTCGGGACCTGGGTGGATGACATGCGGACGAACATCTACGTGGGCGAGGGCCAGTGGGATGAGAAGACCCAGACCATGACCTATGCATGGAGCGCGGCCATGCCCAACGGACAGGTGATGCGCTGGAGGGAAACCTCCGAGACGGTCTCCGAAAACGAGCGGGTCTTCCTCGTGCTCTTCCCCGGCCCGGATGGCCGCGAGTTCGAGATGATGCGCGTCTTCTATCGCCGCGTCTAAACCGTTTCCGCTCCCGGCGAGTCCAAACTGAAACCTCCTGAAAGGAATCCTCACTCCCCCATGAACACCCATCGACCATCGTCGCTTTCCCGCGTCGCCGTGGCCCTCGTCCTGGCCCTTCCCCTGGCCGCGCGCGCCCAGGCTCCGGCCGCCGCTCCCGCTGCCCCTGCGCAGGAACTGCCAGTTCACATCATCCCGAACCTGGGAGAGGCCGCGGAGTTCTACTTCTCGCCCGACAGCAAGAGCCTGATCGGCAACGCCAAACGCGAGGGCGACACCACGCACCACGTCTACACCACGACTCTCGACGGCACGAAGATCGTGAAGATCAACGACAAGGGAGAGGACGCCTGCTCCTTCTACTTCCCCGACGGCAAGCACCTGCTGTGGACCTCGACCCGCGACAACCTCGACATGCCCAAGGGCGCCTGGTCGGACCCCAAAGACTATCCGAAGGGCTCCGAGCTGTACATGTCCGATCTCGACGGCAAGGACGTGAAGCGTCTCACCAACAACAAGGTCTATGACGCGGAGGCCGCGGTGTCCCCCGACGGCAAGTGGATCCTGTTCGGCCGCGACATCGACGGGAAGATGGATCTGTGGGTCATGAAGTCGGACGGCACCGGAGAGAAGCAGATCACCTTCACCGATGAGTGGCAGGAGGGCGGCGCCCAGTTCATGCCCGACAGCAACACCATCCTCACCCGCGCCTGGAAGCGCGAGGATCAGGCCCAGCGCATGATGCCCATGCAGATCTTCACGGTGAAGCGAGACGGCAGCGAGCGCAAGCAGATCACGAGCGAAGCCGGAACCAACTGGGCGCCCTTCCCGGCTCCCGATGGCCGGCACTTCGCCTTCGTGAAGATCCTGACCGACACCCCCCGCCCGAACTGGGAGATCTTCATGATGGACATGGAGACGGGCAAGCAGACCCGGCTCACCTACAACCCCGGGTTCGACGGCTTCCCCTCGATCTCCCCCGACGGCAAGTGGCTGGCCTTCTCCTCCGGCCGCGACGCCAAGCCGGGCGAGCGCACGCTCTACGAGTACGTCATGGACATCAGTTCGCTGAACGTGGGTCCCGCGAAGAAGAAGTAGCCCCCAAAAGCTCGATGCGCTCTCCGGCCGGTCCCCGCAGGACCGCGGCCCGGCGGCCCTCATAGGGGAACGCAGCGATCGCCTCGGCCGGAGTACCGGTGAAACCCGACTCGGCCGCGCGGCGGAGCACCGCGTCGAGGTCGCCGGTCTCCGCGGTCAGCATGGAGTTCCCCGGACGCAACCGGTCGCTGCCCACCGGCGGATCGGCCGGAACCTCGTGCTCGTGAATGTCGACCTCGATCAGGCCATCGCCCTCGCCCTTGTAGACGAGCATCATGAACCCCCAATCGTCGGGAAGGCCGATGATCCGGTTCACCGTGGGCTGAGTGAGCCGACCCTTGAGCCGCAGGCGCATGCCCAGGACCTTCTCGTAGAAGGTCTCGACCCGCGGCTGCTCGTCGATCGAGATCGCGGCGTTGAACATCGGCCCGACCAGGGTCTCGCACACCGGCAGGGTCCGCGGGGGCGGCACTTTCAAATACTGAGTGAAGAAGAAGCCGGCGCCGCCCGGGCCGCGCGTGGCAAAGCTGCGGGATACCGCCCCGCCGCCCGCTCCCGACAGGTCGTAGGTGTTGAGCTCGCTCACCACCTTGAAACGGCTCGATCGGCTGAGCCTCGCGAACAGGCTCTCGACGTCCCGGGTCAGCAGCTCCGCGTTGAACAGGCCACGCTTGTGGAAGGTCCCGGTCTCGTCGTCCTCCGGGCCCTCGACCAGACGGATGAACCCGCGGGAGACTCCGGGAGCGGAGAGCACGGCGAACCGGGAGTGCTCGGAAAGAGCCGCGCCCCACAGCCGCGCGAGGCCGGCATCAACCAGGCCCCTGCTCCGGATTTCGAAGCCCAGTTCGTCGCGCAGCGCCGACACTCCGGCATCGAATCCCTGGAGCGACACCGTCTGCATCACCACCTGTTGAATCACGATTCGATAGCTCCATCCGGCGTTCAAGGATTCGACTCTTGTGCGGGGCCGTCCGCGCTGCTAACGTCATTGTACTGTTGTCATAACAATTCGCATCGCCTCAGGAGATGACCCTATGAAGATTCGACCCCTGGCTGCTGCATTGGCGGCCCTCATGCTCGGAGCCGCCCCCGCGGCGCGAGCGGCCGTCGCCGACGGCTCCGGCAGCGTCACCGTGACCATCAAGGACAACTACGGTGTCCTCCCGGGAACCGCGGTTCGCCTGGTCGGCAAGGATGGCCAGGCCGCGGGCCGCGCCAACGCCGATGGATCCGGCATCGCCCGGTTCACGTCCCTCGCCGCCGGCGAGTACACCGTGAAGGCAAGCCTCACCGGCTTCGCCGACGCGGAGAAGGCCGGGGTCACGGTGGGCGCCGCCGAGGTCGCGGTGGAGATCGTCATGTCCCTCACCCGCTTCTCCACCGAGGTCACGGTCACCACTGCGAACCGCCGCGAGGAACTCCTGATGAACACCGCGGAGCCGACCACGGTGATCGATCAGGTCCAGATCCTCGACACCGGCGCCCGCAACGCCAAGGACCTGCTCTCCGAGCAGCAGGGCTCGGGCATCCAGGTCAACGTGGGCGGCGGCCAGGGCTACGTGTCCCTGAACGGCGTCTCGAACAAGGGCGTGCTGGTCATGATCGACGGCCGCCGCTACCTCGGCCGCGACGCGAACGGCAACTTCAACCTCGAGGACCTCCCCATCTCCGGAGTCGAGCGGGTCGAAGTGGTCAAGGGCGCGGGTTCCGCCCTCTACGGGTCCGACGCCATGGGCGGGGTCATCAACTTCATCACCGCCAAAGGCAAGAACCCCGGCTTCAAGAACCAGTTGAACCTCTCCGGCGGAACCTACAAAGACTACCGGGGCGACGACAATCTGACCTACCGCGCGAACAAGGGCGGCTTCGCCCTGACCGGCGGTTACCGCACCTACGACGGCTTCGATCTCGAACCCGTGGTCTGCGTCCTTCCCACCGGCGACCCCAAGACCTGCACGCCCCGTCCGCCCAATCCGCAGACCATCGGTCAGCCGGAGAGCCAGTGGCAGACCTTCAACGGGAACGCCGACTATCGCCTGTCCGACAAGCTCGCCTTCAACTTCGTGGGCGACTACCAGAACCGCGACATCGACAACTACTACTTCTCCGGCGCCACCCAGCTCTCGAGCACGGTCTACAACTCCCAGCGCAAGCTGCAGCGGTACAACCTGACCCCCGAGCTGAACTTCACGCCGGGCAAGAACACCAGCGTCAACGTGAGCTACCTCTATGGCCGCTACAACCGCGACGAGACGCAACTGTACAGCAATCGTCCGTCGAATCCGAAGGTGGTGGTGCCCCGCTGGACCGAGTCGAACGACGAGTTCAAGGCGCGCCTCCTCCGAGTCTGGCGCGCGGGCGGCCGCGAGCATCCCTTCCAGGTCGGTTTCGAACATCGCAAGGAACAGCTCTCCCGCTCGGGCCTCAAGGGCTGCATCACCGGTCAGGCCTGCCTGAAGAACCGCGATCTCAACGTGGTCTGGGCCCAGCAGGAAGTGGCCGTGACCAAGAACCTCAAGATCACCGCGGGCTTCCGCTATGACGACTCCAGCGACTACGGCACCCAGACCAGCCCCAAGCTCGCCGGCGTCTACTCCCTCCCCAAGAACCATCGCCTGCGCGTCAGCTACGGCAAGGGCTTCCGCGCGCCCTACTTCGGTGAGCTGCTCCTCGTGAGCCAAGGCTTCGAGGGCAATCCCGACCTCAAGCCCGAGAAGTCGGAGACCATCACCGGCGGCTGGGCATACATCGGTACGAGATTCGAAGGCTCTGTCGACGTCTTCAAATCGAAGATCGAGAACGGCGTGACGTTCGGTTCGTTGCCTAACGGCAACTTTACCTACGTCAACGTCACCAAGTTCGATGCGAAGGGCGTGAACGCGAGCTTCGCCCTGAACCTCCCGTACGGTTTCTCCCCTTCCGTTGCCTATACCTACACCAAGCGGGTGGACCCCAATGGCGTTGAAATCAGCGGTTTGTCGCCGAGGAATGCGGCGTTCGTCAAACTGCTGTGGTCCAATCCGCGCCTGGGCCTCCGCGCAAACATTCGTGCGAACATCAACGGCGAGAGCCTGGTTACCGCTACCACCTTCACCCCCGCGTACAACATCTGGTACGCGCAGGCCAGCAAGAAGGTAACTTCGAAGGGGAAGTACGCGTTCACCATCTACGCTCAGGTCAACAACATTTTCGACAAGCAGGATATCTATAACGTGAATGCTCAGGGCGTGCCGGTGACTACCGACGTGCTCCCGATCTGGAACGCCCCGCGCACATACCTCGCTGGCGTCACGATCGACATGGACTGGACTCGCTGAAAACTTTCGAGGTCGCTTCAATGAAACGCCTGATACTCGCCGCGGCGGTAGCCTGCCCGATCGCCGCCTTCGCCCAGGAACCGTCGAACCTCCCCATCGGCGATCCCGCGCGCAAGGACAAGATGGTCGATGTCGTCCTCGACGGCATCAACGACGCCGCCACCGGAGAGATCATCACCCCGAAAGACCTCGCCGCCCGCCTCGCGGGCGTGCGCGTGGTCTTCGTGGGCGAGAGCCACACCTCGATCGAGTATCACAACGTCCAGCGCCGCCTGATCGAGGAACTGACCGCCGCGGGCCGGAAGGTCTTCGTCGGCCTCGAAATGTACCCGTACACGGAGCAGGCCTGGCTCGACAAGTGGTCGGCGGGCGAACTCTCCGAGGACGCCTTCCTCAAGGATTCGCGCTGGTACAAGAACTGGGGCTATCACTGGCTCTACTACCGCGACATCTTCACCTTCGCCCAGAAGAACAAGATCCGGATGTTCGGGGTCAACACGCCCCGCGAGGTCGTCGCCGCGGTGCGCAAGAAAGGCTTCGCGAATCTGACCCCCGAGGAGGCCGCGCGCATCCCGAGCAAGATCGACACGGACAGCGCCGAGCACAAGCGTCTCTTCAAGGCCTACTTCGCCCCCGAGGACTCGCTCCACACCACGGGCATGACCGATGAGCAGTTCAATGCCATGTACAACGCCCAGGCCACCTGGGACGCCACCATGGGCTACAACGCGGTCCAGGCCCTCCAGAAATTCGGGGATAAGGACACCATCATGGTCGTCCTCATCGGCTCGGGCCACGTGTCCTACGGCCTGGGCGCGGAACGACAGGCGAAATTGTGGTTCGATGGAAAGATCGCCTCGGTCATTCCCATGATCGCCGCGAACGACAAGGGCGAGAAGCCCGCAGTGCGCGCGTCCTACGCGAACTTCGTGTGGGGAGTCGCCAATGAGAAGGCTCCTCTGTTCCCCACCCTCGGCTTCTCCACCGGTCAGAAGAAGGACAACCTCTATCCCATCATCGCGGTGCAGCCCGAGACGGTGGCGGCCGAAGCCGGCTTCAAGGTCGGCGACAGCCTGGTCTCCATGGATGGCGTGGCCCTTACCGACACCGAGGTCCTCAATCGCCTCATGGCCGACAAGCGCTGGGCCGACGCGGCCGAGTTCAAGGTCAAACGCGGCACGGAAGACCTCACAATCAAGGCGGTCTTCCGCCGCAAGCCGTAGAAGTTCTGGAGCCCCGACATGCGCGCCACTTCCCTTTTGATTGCGGCGCTCGTCGCCGCTCCCCACCTGAGTTCGGCACAGGCTCCGGCAACCGCTGCCCCGGCGCTTAGACGGGTCCGTCACACCATGCAGGTGACCCTGGATCCGAAGACGCACCGGCTCACGGTGAGCGACGAGATCGCCCTGCCCGCGGGCACGGCCGCGGAATTCCTGCTGAACGGAAGCCTGCGGCTCACGAAGTCGGAGCCCGCGGTCACCGAGATTCCGCTCGGCGAGACCGAGAAGTTCTTTGGCATCAACGCGGGTGAGGCGGGCTCCGCCGGCCTCAAGCTCAAGCGGTACCGTGCCACCGGGTCGCCCTCCTCGGTGAAGCTCGCGTACGAGGGCGTCTTCGATTTCGGCCTCGCCGATCAGAAGGAGGAGTACACGCGCGGATTCCGCGAGACCACAGGCCTTCTCAACGATCAGGGGGTCTATCTCGCAGGAAGCGGTTTCTGGTATCCGTACCTGAGCCGCGAACTCATCGACTTCAATGTCGAGGTCGCGCAGCCCGACGGCTGGCACGTCATTAGCCAGGGCAATGGAACATCCCGCGACGCCTCCGGCCACGCGAAGTGGGACTCGCACGGGCCCATGGACGAGATCTACCTCGTGGGTGGTCCGCTGCGCGTGTACCGTGACTCCGCG
Organism: Vicinamibacteria bacterium; assembly: GCA_044229175.1. Lineage (GTDB taxonomy): Bacteria > Acidobacteriota > Vicinamibacteria > Fen-336 > JAGNNV01 > JAGNNV01. The sequence continues at coordinate 88,166 of JBGATM010000002.1, forward strand.
GGTGCGGTGGAAACCCTCGTGTACATCCACGAGAAGGACGACGCCCTTGCCGCGAAGTACCTCGAGGCCACCGCGCAGTACATCGAGATGTACCGCGGCCTCCTCGGCCCCTACCCCTACGGCAAGTTCGCCCTGGTGGAGAACTTCTGGGAGACCGGCTACGGCATGCCGAGCTTCACCCTGCTCGGCCCCCAGATCATTCGCTTCCCCTTCATCCTCGCCTCGTCCTACCCGCACGAGATCCTTCACAACTGGTGGGGCAACTCGGTCTTCGTGGACTACGAGACCGGCAACTGGTGCGAGGGCCTCACCTCGTACCTCGCCGATCACCTCATCCAGGAACAGCGCGGCAAGGGCGCCGAATACCGCCAGTCGACCCTCCAGAAGTATCGCGATTTCGTGAAGGAGGGACGGGACTTTCCGCTCACCGAGTTCCGCTCGCGCCACCGCGCGGCCACCGAGGCGGTGGGCTACGGCCGGACCATGATGGGGTTCCACATGCTGCGCCGCGAGATCGGCGACGACAACTTCCGCAAGTTCGTCCAGCGCTTCTACCGCGAGTACCGGGAGAAGCGCGCGTCCTTCCGGGACGTTCAGAAGGTCGCGGAGGCGGTGTCGGGCAAGGACCTGAAGCGTTTCTTCGACGATTGGATCACCCGACCGGGAGCCTCCACCCTCGCGGCGTCCTCCCCCGCGGTCCGTAAGACGGCGACGGGCTACGAGCTCACAGGCACCCTGCAGCAGACCCAGGGGGGCGCGCCCTTCCTGCTCCAGGTGCCGCTGGTCATTCGGACCACCAAGGGAACCCAGACCCAGGTGGTCCGGCTCGATGGCGCAAGCGCTCCTTTCTCGTTCGCCTTCGCCGCGGACAGCGAGCCCCTCGCCCTCGATCTCGATCCCGAGTTCGATACCTTCCGCAAACTCGACCCGCGCGAGACGCCGCCCTCCATCGGCCAGATCTTCGGCGAGCCCCACATCCTCGCCGTGCTGCCCTCCAAGGCTCCCGCCGACCGCCAGAAGGCATATCGCGACCTGGTCGAGGGTTGGCGCACGGACAATCACGTCGTCGACGTGAAGCTCGACAGCGAGGTCACCGCCCTGCCGAAGGATCGCGCGGTGTGGCTGATGGGCCGCGACAACAAGTTCGCACCCGCGATCTTCGGGAAAGTCCTCGGGGAAGGGGCCACCGAGATCAAGATCGACGGAGAGTCGATGACGCTCGCCGGCCATTCCGTCGTCCTCACCGAACGCCATCCCGACAACGTGGAGAAGGCGATCGGCTGGATCTTCGGCGACCCCCTCTCTTCCATGCCGGGCCTCGGCCGCAAGCTCCCGCACTACGGCAAGTACTCCTACCTCGGCTTCGAGGGCGAGGAGCCGGTGAACGTGCTGAAGGGCCAGTGGTCGCCCTCCGATTCGCCGCTCCACGTCGACCTCCGTCCCGTCTCCGCGAGGGCCACCGCCATTCCCGCCATGGCCCTCAAGCCTCGCGCCGCTCTCGCCGAGTTGCCGCCCGTCTTCTCCCAGAAGGCGCTCTTGGAGCACGTCGAGTTCCTGGCCTCGCCGAAACTCGAGGGGCGCGGCCTCGGCAGCGAGGGGATAGGCTCGGCCGCCCGGTACATCGCCGAGCGCTTCCAGCGCATGGGCCTCGAACCCGGCGGCGACCAGGGCGGGTACTTCCAGAAGTTCACGGTCGAGAAGGGACCGAACGGCACGCCGGTCGAGACCATGAATGTCATCGGCGTGTTGCGGGGCGCGAAGGCGGAGTGGAAGAACCAGTCCGCCATCCTCTCCGCTCACTACGATCACCTCGGCCTCGGCTGGCCGGACGGCCACAAGGCCGACGCGGGCAAGCCGCACCCGGGCGCCGACGACAACGCGAGCGGCGTCGCGGTGATGCTCGAACTCGCGAAGGCTCTGAAGGCCTCGGGGCAGCCCTCGCGGACCCTGATGTTCATCGCCTTCTCGGGCGAGGAGGCGGGCCTCAAGGGCTCGGCCTACTACGTCGAGCACCCGAAGATGCCGCTTGACCAGGTCATCGGCGTGATCAATCTCGACACCGTGGGCAGGCTCGGAAACGACAAGATCTCCGTCCTCGGCACCGGCACCGCCTCGGAGTGGCAGCACATCTTCCGCGGCGCCGGTTTCGTGACCGGGGTCGAGAACCGGCTCATCCCCGAATCGATGCAGTCCTCCGATCAGATGAGCTTCATTCGCAGGAACGTGCCCGCCATCCAGCTCTTCACCACCGTGAATGCCGACTATCACCGCGCTTCCGACACCCCGGACAAGATCGACGCGGCCGGCCTGGTCAAGGTGGCGTCGTTCGCGCGCGAGGGCATCGCCTACCTCGCCGAGCGCGAGACCCCTCTCACCAACACCATTCCCAAGGCCGGCGCTCCCGGAGCGCCCCCGGCCGCACCGCCCGCGACTCCGAGCGGCGACCAGGCTCAGGGCCGCCGGGTCAGCTTCGGCAGCGTCCCCGACTTCGCCTTCACCGGCCCGGGCGTGCGGGTGGGCGGGGTGGTGCCGGGTTCGCCCGCGGAGAAGGCCGGCCTCAAGGAAGGCGATGTGATGACGAAGCTCGACGCCGTCGAAATGGCGAGCCTGCAGACCTTCTCTGATTTCCTCAAGACCGCGAAGGCGGGCCAGACCGTGAGCGTGCAGGTCGTCCGCGACGGCAAGCCCCTCACCCTGAGCGTGACCCTCGTCGAGCGCTGAGCGTCCGGCCTAGAGCCCGAGGTCTTCGATCGGCACCGGGCGGTGCAGCAGGTATCCCTGCGCGATGTCGCAGCCCGCGACTTCGAGGAAATCCCGCTGCGCCTGGGTTTCGACGCCCTCGGCGAGGGCCAGGAGGTTCAGCCCATGGGCCATGCCCATGATGCCGAGAACGATCGCCGAATCGGCGGGGCTCTCCCCCACCCCGGCGATGAACGACTTGTCGATCTTCACCATGTCCACGGCCAGCCGGCGCAGATACGACAGCGACGCGTAGCCGGTCCCGAAGTCGTCGACCGCGATGCGCACGCCCATCCGCCGCAGCTCGAAGAGCACGGAGACGATGCTCTCGTCGTCGGCGATGGTGGCGCTCTCCGTGAGTTCGAGCTCGAGACGGTCGGCCGGGAAATCGTGGACGGTCAGAAGCCTCGCCACCCGGCTCGGGAACTTCACGTCGCGAAGCTGTATGGCCGAGACGTTCACGGCGAGCCGGGCGTCCTTCGGGAACCGCCGGGCGTCCATGAGGGCGCGCCCGAGAACCCAGTCGCCGATGGGCTCGATCAGCCGGGTTTCCTCGGCGAGGGGAACGAAGCTCGCGGGCGGAACGTCGCCCATCTCCTCGTCGCTCCAGCGCAGGAGCGCTTCGTACCCCACGATGCGGGGCGAGCGCAGGTCGTGCTGGGCCTGGTAGACGAGGGAGAACCGGGCCCGGTCGATGGCCTTGACCAGCGACTGCTCCATCGACAGGCGCTTTTGCACCCGCTCGTTCATGGAAGGCGCGAACATCCGGAAGGTGTTGCGGCCCTGCTCCTTCGACTGATAGAGCGCGTTGTCCGCGTTCTTCACCAGGGTCTCGGCGTCGTCCCCGTCGGCGGGCCAGGAACTCACCCCCACGCTGGTGGTGACCCGGAGGGTGTGCCCGCCCACCTCCATGGGCTCGTTCATGCGCGCGATGAGCTTTTCCGCCACCCGCGCCGCCACCGAGCCGTCCTTGACCCGGCTCAGCAGGATCACGAACTCGTCGCCGCCGAAACGGGCCACCGTGTCTTCCTCGCGCACCGTGGTCCGGAAGCGTTGCGCGACCTGCTTGAGGAGCAGGTCGCCGATGGTGTGGCCGAGGGTGTCGTTCACCCGCTTCAGATGGTCGAGATCGGCGTAGAGAACTGCGATCGGCTCGTGATGGCGGCGCGCCCGGGCCAGGGCCAGATTGAGCCGGTCCGCGAACAGAGCGCGATTGGGCAGGCCGGTGAGAGGATCGTGGTACGCCTGGAACTCGAGTTCCGCTTCCGCGTTCACCCGGGCGGTGATATCCGAGAAGAAGTTCAAGGTCGCGGGCCGGCCCTCCCACACGATCGACACCCCGGAGAGGTTCATGTGGCGGATCTCGCCGTTCTTCCGGACGATGCGAAGCACGTAGACGTTGGGAAAGATCTCGCCCTTGAGGCGACGGAGATGACGGTCCACCACCATGGCGCGATCGTCCGGGTGGATCAGGTCCACGAAGGGCAGGACCCGGATCTCGTCGGCCCGGTATCCGGTGGCCTCGATCACCGCGCGGTTGTGAAAGACGAGCTTTCCGTCCTGCGCCACCGCGATCGGCTCGGTCGCGTTCTCGAACAACAGCCGGTAACGTTCCTCGGACTTTTCGAGTTCGGCCGCGTATCTCACGAGGTCCGAGACGTCGGCGGCCGTGCCGGTGGTGCCGAGAACCTGGCCCGACGGCGAGAGCTCGACCACGGCGTTGAAGCTCAGGTGAACCGGGCTGCCGTCCTTCCGGAGGTGGATGGTCCGGTAGTTGAACGCGCGGTTTCCGGCCTTGATGTCTTCGAAGACGGCCAGGTCCTTCTCGGCCTGCTCGGGAGTCATCAGCTCGGTGAACGGCCTGCCCATGATCTCCTCGGCGGTGTAGCCGTAGATGCGTCGGCAGGCCGCGTCGTTGACGAAGGTGAACCGGCCCAGGGCGTCCACCGACCAGATCAGGTCGTTCGACGTCTCCACCAGCCGCTTGTAGCGGTCGGTGTCGATGAGCTTTCGGGTCTTGGGCGTCATGAGACTTGGGGTATCGGGCCGCGCGCCGGGGCGTGGAGCCTCGAGCGAGTTGGCGCAGCATACCCGCCTCCGTCCCGGGCGGGCCTGGCCCTCGCGCCCGTCGTCCGACCGGCGAGTGATGCGTTTGGCTCATGGCGAGCCGGGGTCGCAGGCGTACGCTGCTTCGAAAGACTTGGGTTGCTCCAACGGTGTTCGAACCGGGCGAGTGGACCCAGCCATCTCAAGAGGATAGAGAAATGAAAAGGCACGGCCTGCTGCTCGTCGCTTCACTCACCCTGCCGTCATTCGCGGGAACGTCGCTCGCGCAGCGTGAGGTCCTGAACCGCCGGGACCTGGTCGAGGGGCTCGGTGACCCCGATTCCTTTGGCGCGAACATGAAGTTCGCGGGCCTCGCCAACAGCGGGTCGGTCCTTCTCGACCCTGCCTGCGAGTTTCCCCCTGGCGAGGAGCTCGGACCGGATGACCGGTGCGTTCTCCTGGCTCCGGCCCCCGCCCAGACCATCTTCGACGTCAGGGACATCGGCCGAATCACGCTCCCCGCCAACACTTCCAAGGACCTCTTGTTCATGATGCAGACGAACTGGCAGAACTACCAGCTCTTCAATACGACCGGCGTGCCGCAGAGCAGCGCGGTCTTTCGTTACGACCCTTACGTGACCATCGAGAGCGAGGCGTTCAACGACCCGCGGGCGCTCGACCCGGTCACCGGCAACCCCTTGAACGGCAAAGTGGACGTCAGCGGATCGGCCACCATCGTGGACCGGAGCCTGGCCCGGGACGAGAGGATCCGCCAGGGCTTGAACTACTCCCGCTCCTCCGTGAACTCCCTCTCGAAGACCTATTGGCGCGAGTACGGGCTCCCGGAAGACCTGATCCAGAAACTGTTCCGTGGCCGAATCACCATCCGCCTCAACGTTCGGGGCAGGGCGAGACTCGTCAGCGATGGTGTCATGCAGTACTCCATCCGCTTCTTCGGCAACTGACGACAGAACCGAACGCGACCGCAAGACCGCCAGAGCCGCGACGGCGCCCGGTCACCGCCCGCGCAGCGACGGGGCTCTTGGGGGGGCGGGGCCGTCCCCCCCCGCATTGGAGCGAAGGCCGGATTCACTCCGGCCGCAGCGACGGGGGTTTGGGGGGCGGGTCCGTGCACCGCCCCCCAACTATTAGACGTTGAACTTGAACAACATCACGTCGCCGTCGGCGACCACGTAGGTCTTGCCTTCCATCCGGTACAGACCCTTCTCGCGAGCGGCCGCGATGGAGCCGCATTCGACGAGGTCCTTGTAGGCCACCGTCTCGGCCTTGATGAACCCGCGCTCGAAGTCGGAGTGGATGACCCCCGCGGCCTTCGGCGCGGTGTCGCCGATATGGATGGTCCAGGCGCGCACTTCCTTCTCGCCCGCGGTGAAGTAGGTCTGCAGGCCGAGGAGGTGGTACGTCGCGCGGATCAGCGGACCCATGCCGCTCTCGTTGACGCCGAGGTCCTTCAGGAACTCGGCGGCCTCTTCCTCCGAGAGGTCGATCAGATCGCTCTCGATCTGCGCGCTCACCACCACCGCCTCGCAGGAGAGGTGCGTGCCCACGTACTCCCGGACCTTCTTCACGTACGGGTTCGAGTCCGCGGTCGCGAGGTCGGTGTCCTTGACGTTGCAGGCGAAGATGGTCGGTTTGTCGGAGAGGAGGAAGAAAGTCGAGGCGATGGTTTTCTCTTCCTTGCTCAGCTCGACGGTGAGCGCGGGCTTCCCCGCGTCGAGGGAGGCTTCGATCTTCGCGAGCACCGCGTCCTCGGCGATGGCGGTCTTCTCGCCCCGCTTGGCCTCGCGCGCGACCTTCTCGCGCTTCTTCTTCACGGTGTCGAGATCGGCGAGCATCAGCTCGGTGTTGATGACCTCGATGTCCCGGACGGGGTCGATCGACCCGGCCACGTGGAGCACGTCCTCGTCCTCGAAGCAGCGGACGACCTGGACGATGGCGTCGACTTCGCGGATGTGGGTGAGGAACTTGTTGCCCAAGCCTTCGCCCTGGCTCGCGCCCTTCACCAGGCCCGCGATGTCCACGAACTCGATGGCCGCGGGAATGACCACGTTCGTGCCCGCGATCTTCCGGAGGACCTCGAGCCGCGCGTCGGGGACGGTGACCATCCCCACGTTGGGGTCGATGGTGCAGAAGGGGTAGTTCGCCGCCTCCGCCTTGCGGTTGCGGGTGACCGCATTGAACAGTGTGGACTTGCCGACGTTGGGCAGACCGACGATTCCGGCTCTGAGCATCCCTTCAGGATATCGCGGTCGGGCCCCTCGAGCCGCACTAGACTGCCCCGAACGTCCGATGAATCCCCAGGAACACCACGCCTCCGACCCGCTTCTCGACGTGCGGGGACTCATGACCCGGATTCCCGTCGAAGGGGGAGGTGTGGTGAGCGCGGTGAACGGCGTGTCGTTCCAGGTGGCGCGAGGCGAGTCCCTCGCCCTCGTGGGCGAGAGCGGCTCGGGAAAATCCATGTGTGTGCTGTCCATCCTCGGCCTCGTGCCGAAGCCCGGTCGCGTGACCTCGGGAGAGGCGCGGTTGGGCGGCCGAGACCTCGTGTCCCTGCCCGCCTCCGAACTGCGGAAGGTCCGTGGCCGCGAGATCGGCATGGTCTTCCAGGATCCGGCAACCTCCCTCAACCCCGTCCTCACCATCGGCCGCCAGGTCACCGAGGGTCTGCGCGCGCATTTCGAGATGAGCGAGGCGGCGCGGCGGTCGCGTGCGATCGAGCTTCTGTCTCTCGTGGGCATTCCCGACGCGGCGGATCGCCTCGCGAGCTTCCCCCATGAGTTCTCGGGCGGACAGCGGCAACGGATCCTCATCGCCATGGCCATCGCCTGCGAGCCGAGCCTGCTCATCGCCGACGAGCCCACCACCGCCCTCGACGCGACCATCCAGGCGCAGATCGTGGGACTGCTCAAGGATCTGCAGAAGCGTCTCGGCATGGCGATCCTGTGGATTACGCACGACCTCGCCCTGGTGGCCGGCCTGGCCGAGCGCGTGGCCGTGATGTACGCGGGATCCATGGTCGAGACCGCGTCGACCCGCGATCTGTTCAAGCGCCCGCGCCACCCGTACACGCTGGGCCTGCTCAAGGCCATGCCCCGGACAGACGCTCGTCACGACGGCGGTGAGAGCCTGGTCCCGATACCGGGCGCGCCTCCGGACCTGCGCGGGGAACTCGTGGGTTGCGCCTTCGCGCCGAGGTGCTCGCGGGTGATCGAGCGGTGCCGCACCGAGAGACCGCCGCTTCTCCCGGTCGGGCCCGGGCACGAGGCCGCGTGCTTCAGGTCGGAGGAATTGTGAACGTGCTCCCCCTGGTCGAGGTCCGCGATCTCAGCCTGCACTTTCCGGTGAGGCAGGGGGTCTGGCGCCGACAGACCGGAACCGTGAAAGCGGTCGACGGGGTGAGCTTCGACATCGCGGAAGGCGAGACGCTCGGCCTCGTGGGGGAGAGCGGCTGCGGGAAGTCCAGTACCGGCCGCGCCGTGCTGCGCCTCGCGAAACCGACTACCGGGCAGGTGCGCTTCGCGGGCGAGGACCTCGGCCGTTTGTCGCGCTCCGACCTCCGCCTTGCCCGGCGCGGCATGCAGATGATCTTTCAGAGCCCCTTCGCGTCGCTCAACCCCCGGCTGTCCGTGGGCGGGGCGATTCGCGAACCGCTCGACATCCACCGCGTGGGCTCTCCCGCCGAGCGCGAGGCCCGGGTGGCCGAGCTGCTCGAGCTGGTCGGCCTCGACCCGGGGGCGTCGCGCCGCTACCCCCACGAGTTCTCGGGAGGCCAGCGTCAGCGCATCGGCATCGCCCGGGCGCTCGCCACCAGCCCGCGGTTCGTGGTGGCCGACGAGCCCATCTCCGCCCTCGACGTCTCGATCCGCGCCCAGATCGTCAATCTCATGCGCGATCTGAAGGATCGGCTCGGCCTCACCTATCTCTTCATCGCGCACGACCTCGCGATGGTCCGCCACATGTCGGACCGCGTGGCCGTCATGTACCTGGGCCGGATCGTGGAGATGGCCGGGTGCGACGAACTCTTCGATCGACCTCTTCACCCCTACACGAAGGCGCTCCTCTCCGCGATCCCGACCCCGGATCCCGACGCGGAGGCGGGACGTATCCGCATCGTCCTCGGCGGCGAACTCCCGAGCCCGTCGAACCTGCCGAGCGGCTGCCGGTTTCGAACCCGCTGCCCGATCGCAACCACGCGATGCGCTCAGGAGGACCCGCCCTTGCGCGACCTGGGCGCCGCGGGCTCGCCGCATCCGGTGGCTTGTCACCTCGCCTGACGAGCCCTGCCGGTCTATGCTCCCGCCCCATGTCGAGGAAGCTGCGCGTGGGGGTCATCGGGGCGGGGCGCTGGTCAGCGTCCGCTCATCTGCCGGGATTCACCCGATCACCGCATAGCGAGGTCGCGGCGATCTGCGATCTGGACCGGGACCTCGCGGAGAAACGCGCGGCCGAGTTCAAGATCCCCGACGTGATGACCGACGCGGAGAAACTCCTGGCGCGAACCGATCTCGATGTCGTCGACATCGTCACCCGGGGCGACCATCAGGATCTGGTCTTCAAGGCGCTCGAGGCGGGGAAGCACGTCCTGGTCGAGAAGCCGGTGTGCCACGACTATCGCGACGTCATTCGCGCCCACGAACTGGCCGAGTCCAAGGGCCTCAAGACCAAGGTCGGCCTCACCTTCCGGTACGCGCCCGCGGTGATGTACATGTTCGACCTCATCCGCGAGGGCTTCATCGGGAAGCCCTTCGTGTTCAACGGCTACGAGCAGAACTCGCAGTGGCTCAATCCCGACAACCCCATGGACAAGCGCATCCACAAGACGAAGCCCGTGGGGGAGCCGCCGTGGGGAGTGGATCTCACGCGCGAAGGCATCGCGGTTTCGTCGCTCGAGGGCTACGGGGCGCCGACCATCGACATCGGACTCGAGTGCGTAGGCGAGGACCTCAAACAGGTGGTGGGCATCCTGTCGAACATGGTGCCGTTCCGCCGCCGCACGAACCTCGACACCGAGCGCGAGCGGATCAACATCGACGACGCCGACATGTTCATGGGCGAGACGAAGAGCGGGGCGCTCTTTTCGATGCAGTCGAGCTACGTCACCGTGGGCAACTATCCCGGGATCGAAGCGCGGATCTTCGGCTCCGAGGGGGCGATCAAGGTCCGCCTGGTGGATGAGTTCGGAGTGATCCAGACCATCCACACCGCCAAGCCCGACGCGGTCGAATTCGTGGCGCGCGAGATTCCCGCGAAGTACTTTCCGCCCGGTTTCCAGACCACCGATCCCTGGAGCACCGCCTTCTACGGGAACCTCGTCCACAACTTCTGCGAGGAGATCGTGAGCGGGGGCGCGGTCAATCAGGGCAACTTCGCGCAGAGCGCGCGGGTGCAGGAGATCATCAACGCGGTCACGCACTCCCATCGGACGCGGCAGTGGGTCGATCTGCCGCTCGCCGGCGCGTCACACTCATTCGGACAGAGGAGTCCCTTCTAAACGTGAATACCCCGGTGCCCCATCGACTTCGTTTCGGCATGCTCAGCACGGCCCGCATCGGCCGTCATTCCCTGGCGCCCGCGATCCAGGCCTCGCGCAACGCCGAACTCGTGGCCGTGGCCAGCCGGGACCTCGGCAAGGCCGGCGACTTCGCGCGGGAAGCCCTGGTGCCCCGGCACTACGGCTCCTACGAGGAGCTCCTCGACGATGCCGAGATCGAGGCGGTTTATATCCCTCTCCCCAATTCCCTTCATCTCGAATGGGCGATCAAGGCCGCGGAGAGGAAGAAGCACGTTCTGTGCGAGAAGCCCCTGGCGCTTTCGACCGAAGAGGAGCTGGAGATGCAGGCGGCCGCGGACCGCCACGGCGTCCGGCTCATGGAAGCGTTCATGTATCGCTTTCACCACCGGACCCAGCGTCTCATCGAGATGGCGCGCGGCGGAACCGTGGGGGATCTTCGGGTCATCCGCTCCGCGTTCACGTTCCGCCTCACCCGTCCCGACAACATCCGGCTTCGCGCCGACCTCGGCGGAGGCGCGCTTCTGGACGTCGGCTGCTACTGCGTGGACATCAGCCGGCGCCTCGCCGGCACCCTTCCCGTGGAGGCGCAAGCCTGGGCCACCACCGGTCCCACCGGCGTCGACACCCAGTTCGCGGGAAGCCTGCGTTTCGCGAACGGTCTCGTCGCGCAGTTCGACTGCGCTCTCGACATCGAGCGGCGCGAGTTCGTCGAGGTGGTGGGGACGGACGGGACGCTCTTCGCCGACCAGACCTTCGTGTCGGGCCCGGGCAACGTGGAGATCGTGGAGCGACACGGCCGCGGGGCCGAGGTGCGGCACGCCTTCGCGGGCGAGGATGCCTACCAGCGGATGGTCGAACACTTCGGGGACGCGGTCCTGGCCGACGAGCCGGTGCGCTACGGAGTCGCCGACGCAACCGGAACCATGGCCATCATCGAAGCGCTGCGCCGCTCGGCCGAGGCCGGCGGAGATCCCATGGCGGTGGAGGACCAGGTTCAGTGAGCGAGGGGTCGCGGGTCGCCGTCCTCATCGCCAGTTACCTCGAGCCTGAACACGTCGACCGCATCCGCGGGATCGATCCCCGCGTCGACGTGATCTACGAACCGGACCTGCTCCGCCGGCCTCGCTATGCCGCCGACCATGGCGGGGTTCCGACCCGGAGATCTCCCGAGGAGGAAGCGCGCTGGCGGGGGTTGCTGGCGCGGGCCGACATCCTGTTCGACTTCGATTACACCAACGACGCGGATCTTCCGGAGCTGGCGCCCCGGGTGCGCTGGGTCCAGTCCTCGAGCGCGGGGATCGGCCAGTTCGTGGCGCGCCGGCGCTATCACGAGCGATGGAAGGGGACGACCTTCACGACCGCGAGCGGCGTTCACGCCGTCCCTCTCGCCGAGTTCTGCGCGATGGCCATGCTGGGCTTCAGCCGCGGCCTCTTCCGCATGCGCGACCTGCAGGCCCGGAAGCACTGGGAGCGCTTCGCCGGCACTGATCTCGTGGGCCGGACCCTGGTGGTGTACGGGCACGGGGCCATCGGTCGCGAGGTGACGCGACTCGCCCGCGGCCTCGGCATGAAGACGGTCGGAGTGAAACGACTGGTGACGAACGAGGACCCGGAAACCCAGAGCGGCGATGAGCTGTATCCCGCCGCCGCGTTCAGGGCCCTCCTGCCGCGCGCGGAGTTCCTGGTGCTCGTCGCTCCGCACACGAAGGAAACCGAGGGCGTCCTCGGCCGCGAGGAGATGAACCTTCTTCCCGCGGGAGCGTTCCTCATCAACATCGGCCGGGGCGCTTTGGTGGACGAGGCGGCCATGATCGACGCCTTGCGGTCCGGACATCTGGCCGGCGCCGCCCTCGATGTCTTCGCCACCGAGCCGCTCCCCCCGGATTCTCCACTGTGGACCATGCCGAACGTGCTGGTGAGCCCGCATTCGGCGAGCACCAGCGATCGCGAGAACGGCCGGCTCACCGAACTCTTCTGCGACAACCTTCGGCGCTTCCTCAAAGGCGAGCCGATGAGGAACGTGCTCGACGTCGAACGCCTCTACTGACCAGAGCGGTCAGATCTTCAGGAAGCTCCACTCCTTCGAGAAGGGCACGCGGCTCATGCGGACCGAACGGTCCTTGAGCACGAGCAGGCGATCCGAGGGATTGATGCCGATGCCGTTCTTCTCGTCGTAGAGACCGGGCTCGACCGAGAAGGTCATCCCTTCCTCGATCGGGGTGTCGTCTCCGAGAGCGAGGCTCGGGGGCTGATGTCCTTCGTAGTTCTGGCCCTGGCCGTGACCGGGGCGGTGGTAGATGAAGTCCTGCATCCCGCTCTTGATCTGATGCTCGTGGACCTTCCACGCGATCTCGGAGCACGGGACGCCCGGCTTCACGTTCTCCACCATGATCTCCACGGTTTCGGCCACCACCTGCCACATCTTGTCGTGGCCGGGCGTCGAAGGCGCGATCACGTAGTTCCGGTAGCACTCGCCGCCATAGCCGCCGAGCAGGATGTCGCAGTTCACGTAGAGGGGCTGGCCGCGGCGCACCTTCGAGTGGAAGAACTGGTTCGGGTGAGGGTAGGCGGTGGCGACGCCGGTGCGGACGTAGTTCCCGGTCACGTCGATGCCCACCGCGCTGTGCGGCTTGCCGTCGCGCTTCACGTCGTTCATCAGCAGGTTGGTGCCGAACTGCGATAGAGCCTGCCCGATCTGATAATCCGTGGCGTTCGTCCCGTGCTCGAGGATGTAGTCGCGGGCGAAGGCGTGGATGCGGTCGAAATAGCGGTAGGCGCGCTGGGTCAGCGCGATCTCCTCTTTGGTCTTGAGAATACGCATCTTCATGGCGATGCCGGAGATGTCGACGATCTTCGCGTTCGGAAGCACCCGCGCGAAGGTCGCCGCCTGTGACGGGACGAGTTCGCCCTCGAGGCCGATGGTCTTGCCGTCGTAGCCGCGTTTCTTGAGTCCCTCCAGCATCCACGCCCAGAGGTCGACGCGATTCCCGCGCTTGAGCACTCCCTTGTTCGGAAATCCGCCCTCGGCGTGGGGATAGCAGAAGTAGTACTCGTTCTCCGTGCACCACCACGACTGGATCAGATCACGGTCGATGCCGGGGGAGTACCAGTAGGCGGTGTCGTTGGCGTTCGCCCCAGAAGTGGGGAGAACCACCCAGGTCGATCTCTCGCCGCTGCCGCGGAAGCATCCGGTGAAGTAGACGATGTTGTCGTCGGTTCCGAGGACCACGGCGTCGACGCCGCGAGCCGCCGCGCGCTCGCGCAGGGCCGCGGCCTGTTTCTTGTACCAGGCGAGGGGGAGCCGATCGACACCGAGGGGCGCGGGCTCGGGATGATGGGGGTTATCGACCAGCAGGGCCTCGGAGCCCGAACGCTTCGCGCCGGCCTTGTCCGGGCCGGCCAGCGATTGCGCGAGGGCTCCGCTGGCCGCCGAACTCGCGGCCAGACCAGCGCCGATGTTCCTGATGAAGTCGCGTCGTGACGCCATTGAGACCTCCTGATCGAGAGGAGGCATACTAGCTCCGCGGGGATCGCTCAGCGCCGTCTGGAATGTCGGGCGAGCCGCGTTTTCGGCAAGGGCCGGTTGACAGACCGAGTTCAGCCCGGATACTGTCCGATCATCAAGTGATTTCCAGGGGTGGCTGGTAGTGAACAACTCTCGGAGGCGAGCGTTTCTGTTCTTGTGCGGTATGGCATTGCTGGGCCTCGCTGCGCCCGCTCACGCCAGACGCCTCACGGTATGGGGTCCCGAGACTTTCACTCGCACCACAGGCGCCCCCGTTACCGTCACTCGCACGAGCACAATCGCGGCCTTTGACCCCGCCCGTCAGTACTACCTGCGGATCTACAACGGTCCGGCCCCTCGCACCGCGGTGACGTCCGCAACCGTGACGATGAACGGCGTCACCGTCTTCGGGCCATCCGACTTCAATACTCAGGTGGTTCATCTCCAAAAGCTCATCGCGCTGACATCGGCCAACACCGTGATGACGGTTCGAATCGCAGGCGCCTCGGGGTCAGGCTTTTCCGTCCGCGTGGTGCGAGGCCTTCGCGATGACGGGGACAACAACAACGACGCGGACGATGACACCGGCGTGCCCGTGCCTCCGCCGACGATCACCGCCTCCATCGCCCCTCCCCCGAACCTGGCAGGCTGGAACAACGGGCCGGTCGCGGTCACCTTCAACTGCACCGCGCCGGAGTCCACGGTCGCCTCCTGTACCTCGCCGATCACCGTGTCGACCGAGGGTGCGAATCAGGACGTGACAGGCACGGTGACGAATGCCGACGGGCAGACTGCCTTCTTCCAGGTCAAGCTCAACATCGACAGAACGCCGCCAAACATCAGCCCGGTTCTGACCCCACCCCCCAACGCTGCCGGTTGGAATCGCACGGACGTCTCTGCGGCGTTCTTCTGCATCGATGCGCTTTCCGGAGTGGCGAGTTGCTCCCCGTCCACGCTCGTGACGAGCGAAGGCGCTCATCAGGCAGTGTCTGGAGGCGCCACGGACCTCGCGGGGAATGTGGCCATCGCCACAGTAGCGATAAGCATCGACAAGACTCCGCCGACGATAGCGCCTTCATTGAACCCACCGGCGAATGCAGCGGGCTGGAACAACACCAACGCCAACGCCACGTTCTCCTGCTCGGACGCCCTTTCCGGAGTCCAGACGTGCGAGCCGCCTAAGTCCCTCAACACCGAAGGCGCGGGGCAAGCGATCAGCGGCAGCGCGACCGATCTTGCCGGGAACGTGGCGAGCACCACGCTGACGGCAAACATCGACAAGACTCCACCCACCATCGGAGTCCTTGCCTCGCCCCCGGCGAACGCAAACGGGTGGAACAATACCGAGGTAGCGATCTCGGCGACGTGCGCGGACGCCTTCTCGGGCCTGCCTGACGGGGCTTGCACTGTGCCGCAACTTGTTTCAACCGAGGGCGCGAACCAGAGTGTGCTGGTCTCGGTCAGCGATCTGGCCGGCAACACCTCGTCGCAGACCGTCAGCCTCAATATCGACCTCACGCCTCCGGTTCTCACGCCGCAGGTATCGCCTGCGCCCAACGCTGCTGGATGGAACAACTCTGATCCTACCGTCACGTTCGCTGCCACCGACGCCCTCTCGGGTATCGACCCGTCGGGCGGGTCCGCGCCACAAACCGTGACCACGCAGGGCCCCGCGCAATTGGTGACCGGCGTGGCGATCGACCGCGCCGGAAACGTAGGCTCGGCGTTCACGACGGTGAGCCTGGACAAGACGTCCCCGACGCTGGCGATCACGGAGCCCGCCAGCGACGGAGCAGTTCATCGGCTGCCGAACCTGACCATCAAAGGCAGCGCGCTCGACGACAACCTCGTGAACGTTGTCGTCAACGGATCGGATCTGGGCTTCGCCACTTCGTTCGAGCAAGTTCTCCCGCTTGCAGAGGGCGGCAACAGTTTCGTCGTGACCGCGAACGACATCGCAGGGAACGCGACCACCCGCACGGTGACTTCCTCGTTCGTCCGGCCGCCCACCGTGCGAATCACAAGTCCCACAGACCTCGCCGCCGTAGGCACCACGCCCATCACATTCACGGGCACGGTCTCTGATCCAGCGGCGATGGTGAGCGTAGGGATCCTGCGGATTCCGGCCACGGTTTCGGGAAACAGTTGGACCGCATCCGTGCCGCTGAGCGAAGGCGGCAACGTGGTGACGGCCGTCGCGACCGACGCCCATGGAAACGCCGGCACTGATTCCATCACGATCGCGCTGGACACGCAGAGCCCGCGCGTCATCATCGACTCGCCGGCGGCGGGCTCCGTAGTCACGACCCCCACGATCACGGTGACGGGCAGAGTGAACGACTCCGTCCTCGGCACGATCAACGCGGCGCAGGCGACGGTGAGGGTCAACGGCATTCCCGCGACCGTCTCGAATCGGACATTCCGCGTGGCCGGGGTGGCTTTGCAGCCCGGCTCGAACTCACTCGTGGCCACGGCCCTCGACGCGACGGGGAATCAGGACAGCAAGACGGTGACGATCACCTACGACAATCTCCCCGGCATGCGACTCGAAGCCCTCTCCGGTGATCAGACCGGAACCATCAACGAGCCTCTCGCAAACCCGCTGGCGGTCCGGGTGGTCAGTGCCTCCGGAGCGCCGCTTCCAAATCGCGACGTGATCTTCCGCGTGTCCAGCAACTCCGGCTCGCTGCTCCCGGCGACCGCGGGTGACGCCCCGGGTACGCCCAAACGCGCCATCCTCGTGAAGACGGATTCGAGCGGCGAGGCCCGGGCTCTCCTCACGCTGGGCTCCCGCGCGGGCGAGGGCAACAATCGCATCGAGGTTTCAAGCCCCGGTGCGGCCGGAGGCCACACCTTCCTGATCAGCGGCCACCCGAAGGCTCCGGCGCTCGTCAGCGTCGATGAAGGCAGTCTGCAACGAGGAGTCCCTGGCCAACCGCTGCCGCGACCGTTCGTGGTGGTGGTGACCGATGAGGGTCATAACCGTCTGGCCGGCGTGTCGGTGAAGTTCAAGGTGGAGGAAGGCGGCGGCGACTTCGAGGGATCAACGCAGAAGATCGCCACGACCGACGCCGATGGCCGCGCACTCGCAATCCTCACGCTGGGCCCTGGAGCGGGCACAGAGAACAACACGGTCAGCGCGAGTGTCGATCAGCTGGTGGGCCTGCCTGCGGTCTTCACGGCCACCGCGCTCGAGCCCGGCGAGGCCGCGAACACGCGCATCAGCGGCGTGGTTCTCGACAACGAGAACGAGCCCATCGAAGGAGTGACGCTGCGGATTCGCAACACCGCGATTGCCGCGCAGTCGAACGCTCAAGGCCAGTTCACGGTAACCGGCGCCCCCGTGGGCGACGTGCATCTGCAGGTGGACGGCTCGACCGCGCAGCGCCCCGGGACGTACCCCAATCTGGAGTTCGAGTTACAGACGGTGTCGGGGGCGGAGAACACGGTCGGCATGCCGATCTATCTGCTCCCGCTGAATCTGAACCAGAGCGTCTTCGTGGACGAGACGCACGGTGGCACGATCACGATCCCCGCGGTTCCGGGATTCAAGCTGGAGGTCGCGCCGAATTCAGCGTTGTTCCCGGACGGCTCGCGCCGCGGGACGGTGTCGGTGACAGTGGTCCATGCGGACAAGGTGCCGATGGTGCCGAACGTCGGCCAGCAGCCACGCTTGATTGTCACCATCCAGCCGCCGGGTGTTCGGTTTGATCCGCCGGCGCCGATGTCGCTTCCGAACGTGGATGGGCTACCTGCCGGCGAGGTCGTGGAGCTGTACAGCTTCGATCATGATGCCGGGCGATTTGTGACGACGGGAACGGCTGCGACCAGCGAAGATGGGTCGACGCTCACTTCAGAAGCCGGGACGGGGGTCTTGAAAGGCGGGTGGTTCAGTTTTGGCTCATCGCTCCCATTCGGGGTCCTCGCAACCTGTCCCGAGTGCCAAGAGTGTTTTGGAGTTGGTTGCCTCATCGACTTTGCCAAGGCAAACAAGCCGTGCGGCGCCGATCCGCTATGTTTCCGCTGCAAGGACGGGACGTGTAAGCCAGCAGAGTTTGGCCTCCTTTCAACGCCTCCTGCGACGCTGTTGCCCGCGCCGCCCCCCAATGAGGGCGCGTGGCAAACTAACTTCCCGTTTCTTGGTAAGACGACCCATGCGGGCGATGCCACGCCGCCCGTCAGGGTGAGCGCGCGGTTCGATCCCTCCAAGCCAGACACCGGCGATCCCACCAAGATCGAATGGAAGATCAACACCACCAGAGGAGCCGCGACGAGCTTCTCGCCCGCGTCGAAAGCGGGCGCCTCGATCGACTTCCAGCTGGAACCCTACACGGCGTCGGACCGGGAGATGGTGTACGTTCCAGGAGCACAGGGGAATGGCAGCTATGTACGCTCCACCTCGCTGCTGTTCACCTTCGAGGCAAGGTTCTGCACAGCTACGGTGCGAGGGCTTGTTCAACAGGACCAGCGGGACACAATGCGGCAGGAATACCAAAATCACCTTGGCCTCGGAAATGGTCAGTGCCGCCTCCTGCGGGTTCCAGTGCGAACAGAATTCCACGCCCCGGCACCCACGTCGCACTATTTGGCAAGCGACGTTCTGCGACCGCCCAACAGTCGGGTAATGGCCTATGACCTCATTGTGGGCGAGCCTATAGTCCTCGCTGAATCTGTGCGTCTCAAACTGAACGAACGGATTCGGGGCGAGTTGAAGGCGATCCTCGCCAGCGACCCGGCGCGTCTGGTTACGGCACCAATCACTCCGGAGAAGGTTGCCGTGGTTGCTGGCCTGATCGATGACAACGATCAGCACCTCACGCTCAATAGCGCGTACCGTAATCCTGAGCGCAACGAAGTAGTGGGAAGCATCTGCGTCGGCAGCAAACATCAATTTGGCGACGCAATCGATCTGAAGTTCGCCAAGGGCACCTTGATCGCCCTTGATAAGGTCTTTAGCCCGAATGAGCTGTGGGTGTTCCTGGCTGAAAGCGGGATCGCCGTTACGGGAGATGCAATCTGCGAAAAGAGCGCAGGGCCGCTCGACTGTGCGACCGATCCAGGAATCGATCATGTCCATGTCGAAAAGTAGCTATCTGATGATTGCACCGGCGATGGCCGTGTTACTCAGCTTCCTTGGCATAGGGCAACCCGCGAAGCCACCGACACCCGACAGAGTGGAGGAAGTCCTCAACACCGTCCTCAGCGGAGAGACCCCCCCGAAGGATCCCGCCGCGATACGGTCGGCGATCGACCTAATTCAGCGCGAGCTAGACCATGGTTATGACCGGGGGAAAGGGCTCCGGGCCCTTGACTACGCCTTGCGTTCTTTGGTCGCTCGCACAAAGGACCCGGCGGAGGCTGCCGATGCGCGGTCTCGAAGGGTGACAGCTCTCCGTGAACTCGCTGCCCTCGAGCCCAAGAACCGAGAGCTCGCCCTGGCCGCCATCAACGCCCTTCCTGATGTGGAGGCCCGTATTCCCGAGATCGAGTCCTATCTGGCCCGATTCCCGAACGATGTCAATGGTTTGGAAGCCATGGCGATCGCCAGAGCCAACGTCGTCAGGGTCTCAAGCGCCGGCATCGACGCGGTACTAAGGGCCTTTAGACGCTGGGAAGCAGCCCTCACTGACGACGATCTGGTCTTGAAGGCTGAGGTATTCAAGATGTTGTCGGTGAGGCGCCTCGGATGCGACGCTGACGAGCTCCTTAGGACGATCGCCGAACTGCAGTCGGTGGCTGACATTGAAGGTCGCCATGTCGAGCCCCAAGGACTAAGTTCCGGCGAAGTGCCGGCTGTGGCGGCCCCATCGCGCCAGCGCTGGAGATCAGACCTTCGCCCCCCCGCGTTGAGAGGATTCCGCCAAGCTCTTGCCAACCTTCGGTGTGCGATGAGATGAATCCCGGAGGACTCTGCCGCACCGTAATCGTGATAGGGATCACCCTGGGCCTCAGCCTCGTAACGGCCTCGACCACGAGAGCTGACGTGCTTGATCCTGGGTGCGTGGTTTCGGTCCTCAACCGGAACGTCGTCGTCAAGCTGGATGGGTCATGGGTGTTGCCGAACATTCCGTCCAACTTCGGTCCTGTCCGGGTGCGCGCGACGTGCACGAAGGACGGCGTCACCCGCTCCGGCCACTCCGAGCTGATCGCGCTCTCTGCTTTCGAAGTGCGAGATCCCGTAGCGATTATGTTCGACGATCCGGTGCCCGTTCCCCGCTCGCTCACCGTGACCGCCGATACCGTGGAGTTGTCGAGCGCAGGCGCCACTACTCAACTCCTGGTGACGGGAACCCTGGCTTCGGGTGCTCAGACGAATCTGACCGCAGCCTCTACCGGGACTTCGTATCGCGTTTCCAACCCTCAACTCGCGCGAGTCACTCCGGACGGCCTGGTCACGGCGCTCCTCAGCGGGCCAGTCATTGTTATCGCGACCAACGACGGCGCCACCGGCTTGATCAGGGTGCAAGTGGTCGCGTCGGCCGACAGCGACGGTGATGGAATTCCCGATGACGTTGAGATCGCGAACGGGCTCAATCCCAACGATCCGATCGACGCTCTCGAAGACGCCGATCACGACGGCCTTACCAACCGCGAAGAGATCGCGCTGGGAACCGGGCTTCGTAATCCCGACACCGATGGCGACGGCCTCCTGGACGGTCGAGAACCCCAATACGGCACAAATCCCCTGCTCTTCGACACCGATGGCGACGGTCTGAGCGATGGTCTCGAGGTGGCAAGCGGAAGCGACCCGAACGATGCGTCTTCCGTGAATCTGGCCCTGGCTCTCGACAGCATCGAGGTGCAGCCCTCGGAGTTGCGAATCATCGTCAACGCCCTTCGAGTTCTGCCCCCGGTGCAACTCACCGTCACGGGTCACCTCCGCGATGGCAGGACACTTGATTTGACGCCGCGGACGCGCGGTACGACCTACTCCACCGGGGACCCTCGGGTCGCGAACTTTGGAGGAGGTGATGGTCAGGTGTTTGGGGGTGAGACCGGGGCAACCACGGTGACCGTGAGGGTCCCGGGATTCGCGACAAACGTTCCGGTGACGGTGGGGAACTTCTCGCCGACGGTGGTTGCAAGCGTGCGCCTGCCCGATGGCACGAACCCTGACGGCTTGGCGCAATCGGGCAATTTCCTGTTTATCGCAGGGCGACAGGCCGGCCTGCTTGTCTACGACGTTTCCGACCGGGCGTCGCCGATCCTCCTCGGAAGTACGCCCATGTCCCCCGCATACGATGTGAAGGTGCGCGGCAGCCTGGCCTACGTGGGCGCCCAGCGCGGCCTGTACGTCTTCGACGTCTCCAACCCGGCGCAGCCGGTCCAGGTGTCGGTAACGCCCGAGAGCGGCCCCGATCTTGCCGTTGGCCGCCTGACTCTCGACGGCGACCGCGCGATCCTTTCCGCCTCGGGGAGCATTCGCGTCGCCAGCCTGCTGGATCCCCGGTTCCCTGTCCTCCTGCCGACGGGTCCCTTACCGAACGCCGCGAGCCGGGCCGCGACGGTTGGGAATGGGATTCTCCTGAATCTCGGCTCGGGGCTGGAGATGGGGACCTACAGCCTGGATGGAGGAGCGGCGAGACGACTGGGTGGCGTCACTACAACGGGTTTCCCGGAAGCCATCGCCGCGAAGGGTTCGACCGCCTATGTTGGAAGTAACGAGGAGTTCGCGGTCGTGGATGTCACGAATCCAGTGGGACCGAGAAAACTCTCCACGATCGACAAGAGCCAAAGCGGAATGCTCAAGGATGTCGCCCTCGTTCAGGATTTTGCGCTTGGCGTCGGCTGGGTTTCGACGGGAACGGAATTCACCACTCTTTCCATCATCGACATCTCAGACCCAAGGAATGCCCGTGTCATCTCTCGTCCGGGCCCGGGACTCTTGGGAGAGCGCATCGTTGCTGATGAGAGTTACTTCTTTGCGGTGGGGGCGAACCCGGTCACCTTCGAACCTTTTCTGAGCGTGGGCAGATATCTCCAAGTCGAGGACACTCGAGGGGTCGCGCCGACCGCGGCGCTGACGGCGCCGGACCCGGGCCATCCCCTCTCGGCCGGCATCGTTCACGAGTTCGACGCGGTAGCTACCGATGATGTCGAGGTCGCCAAGGTCACCCTGCTGTTCGACGGCGTGCCTGTCGCCGTGTCCACGAGTCGGCCCTTCTTCTTCAGAATCGCTGTGCCGGCGGCAGCCGGGGGCTTGCGGGTCGAAGTCGAGGCGGAGGATTTCGGGGGCAATCGGACGCGGTCAGCTCCGGTGGACTACAACCTCGCGGTTGCGGCACCGCCGACCATCCGCTTCGTGACCCCGTCGCTGGGACAGGTCGTGCCGGAAGGCATGCCTCTCCACGTCGAGGTCGAGGCCTCCAATAGCCTCGGCCTCGACAAGATCGAGGTTATGGCTGATGGGCCCTTCACCGAGCCGCGGGACGCGGCGCTCGTCTTCCCTCCGGCCCCCGTCCAGACGAGTAGCACCTTTTCTACCGACCTCGGCGGCATTCCCCAGAACAGCGGATGGCTATATGTGGGCGTGGCCGCGCAGGTGACGGGCTACGGAGGGGGACAGTCCATCGTGTGGCTCCGGCTTCCCGTGCGAACGGCCCAAGGAGGCGCTCCTCCGGAGATCCAGCTGCTTGCGCCTGCGGATGGGGCGGTCTTCTACGAGGGAAACCCGGCGTTCATTCACGCAAGCGCGACCGATGACGGTGGAGTCCAATGGCTCCGCATGTACGTAAACGGGGCGCTGGTGGACGAAACCACCTACGCGCCCGAGGTGGCCTATTCCTTTGTCGCCGGCCTTGATTCTGAGGTGCTGGTTCGGATCGAGGCGTCCGACGCGGCGGGTCAGGTGACGGTCGTGGAGCGATCCATCCCCATCCTTCCCGACCCGGGCCCGGTGATAGGGATTGACCCGAAGGGTTCGGTTGTCCAGGGCGTTCCGGAGGTTTATCGAGCTTCGATTCATGACAATGGGACCATTGCGAGCGTGGTCTTCCGATTCGACGGCGAGGTCGTCATTCCGACCTACGACGGGACCTGGTACACAGCGACGCATACGGTGCTGTCGGTGGCGAGCGAAGTCCTGTTCGAGGTCGTGGCCACCGACAACCGCGGCACCGTTTCTCAGGCCTCTCAGACGTTCCCCGTGGATCAGGGCACCGGTCGATACACCCCGGATGAAATCGGCTTTGGGCGGGTCACCAGACCCTACCTTCCGTACACGATCGCCGGATATGGGATTCCAGGCTCGATATCCGACGAACAGAACGGCATTTTCGGCCTGGTGAACACGCCAACGGCAATCGCCATACATCCCTTGAGCGGCGACGTCTACTTCGTTGATTCCGGGACGACGCGGGTGCGGCGATTGTTCTTCGGCTCCATCATCAGCGTGGCGGGGTCGGGAGGTGTGGGGTTCTCCGGCGATGGCGGTCCGGCGACCTTGGCGGACTTTAGTGACATCGGCGGAATTGCGTTCAATGAGGTCGGAGATTTGTACGTCTCGGATGCGGGGAACAACCGCATTCGCAAGGTGAGCGTTGATGGAGACGTCACCACGGTCGCCGGGACGGGCGGAATCATCGATACTGGGTCACGGGTAGGGCGCAACCCTCTGGAGGTGTCGCTTAATCACCCCTCGGCAGTGGCGGTTCGTCCGGACGGGCAGGGCGGTGACATTGTCTACATCGCCGATACCCTCAACCATCAGATCTGGGAGTTGAGAAGTGGTCAGATGTCCGCGGTGGCGGGCGCCGGGCCGGAGGCGTCGGACTTCTCCACGGAGGCCGGCAGTCCGTTGACCGCGCACATTGGCGAGCCCGTTTCCATAGCCATCGACGGGACCCGGCTGATCGTTTCGGACCGTTTGAATGGCGTTGTGTTTGAACTTGATACGGCGACGTCCACCTTGCGCAAAGTTGGAGGGACGGGAGTTCCTGGGTATGCGGGCGATAACGGCCCCGCGACTGCCGCCCAGTTCTCAGAACCCCGGGACATCCTGGTGCTGCCGGAGAGCGCTGGTGTGATCGTCGCCGACTACGGGAGCGCGAGGGCAAGGCTGGTCGAAACGAACGGTGTCATCGTGACCGTGGCCGGGACCGGTGGTGGCGCCCCGACCTTGCCTCTCACACCCCTGGGCGAGCCCTTGTTGCCCTCTGGGCTGGGGCAATTGATCGCGCCCGGGTACTACGGGCGGACCGGGACCGTGGTGGTGTCGGAGCCTCCGCTTCACCGCATCCGGGCGTTCGACTTGAACGTTGTCATGAGGGATCTGTCGATCGGCGGCCCGCCGGATCGTGAGATCGTGGATGTCCAGTTCAGTTCACCCGTGAACTGGATCAGCGTCCGCGGCTCAGGGAATCTGCGGGACTTCGTCGTCTTCATGTATCCCGGGCTTGCGGAGGAGGGCACGATCGAGATCCCGCTTACCGTGACTCTCACTGTACGCGATCTCACCGGCTGCGGCGGATCCGCGTGTCCGTTCTCGACGGTCACTGAGACCGTCATGTTGACCGCCCGAATTCAGCGGCCAACATAGGTGCATCACTTGGCGGGATACCGGGGCGGGAACCTCCCGAGGCGATCCCGTGGGGCGGCGCCCGCGCTCTTGGGGCTGGCCCTGGTGGCCCGGCTGAGCATGTCGGCACGGGCCGGTGGCGAGCCGCCGGTCCTCGAACGTCATGTCCCGCAACCGGAAATCGATTCCGGTCGCCTCGGCTTCGACCGCCTCTTCAAGATCGGTCAGTTCATTTTCAATGCTTCGTTCAACAAGGCCGACGGGCAGGGCAGGCCGGCCTCCATGGGCCACGGCGCGCCACGCACTCCTTCGCAACCCGAGTTCACGCGGATGTCGGGCCCCGACGCGAATTCCTGCCAGGGCTGCCACTTCCAGCCCCGATCCGGCGGGGCAGGGGACTTTGCCACCAACGTCTTCGTCTTGGCCCAGGAGCGTGATCCCGTCGTAACCACCTTGGACCCTCGTGATGGGACCGAGAGAAACAGCCTGGGCATGAACGGCTCGGGTGCGATCGAGCTTCTGGCTCGGGAGATGACTCGCGACCTCATCGCCATCCGAGACAGGGCCCTTCAGGACGCGAAGGCCACGAGGCTCGAGGTCCGCCGCCCTCTCATCACCAAGGGCGTTTCCTTCGGCACGATCCTCGCTCTGCCGGATGGCCGGATCGACCCTCGTAGCATCGACGGCGTTGATTGGGACCTGGTGGTCAAGCCCTTCCACCAGAAGGGGGCGGTGGTTTCGCTACGCGAGTTCACCGTGACCGCCATGAACCAGCACCATGGAATGCAGGCGCGGGAGCGTTTCGGCGCGGGCGTCGATGCCGACAAGGATGGCGTCGTCGATGAACTCACCGAGGGCGACATCACCGCAGTCACGATCTATCAGGCGGCCCTGAATTTGCCCGGGCAGAAGATGCCCTTCGAAGCCTCGAAGCGGGCAGCCGTGGACCGGGGCGAGCGGATCTTCGTTGACGTCGGGTGCGGATCGTGCCATGTACCGGAGTTGCCGCTCGACAGCCCCGTGTTCACCGAGCCGGGTCCCTACAACCCGCCCGGGAACATGCGGGCGCAGGAGGTGAAAGCACTCTTTCGGGTAGACCTTTCCAAGGGGATAGCTTCCCCCCGAGTGCAAAAAGACGGGAACCGATATGTCGTCCGCGCGTTCACCGATCTCAAGCGGCACGACCTCAACGACGGGACGTATGCCCACTTTGCGAACGAGCGCGCACCTCAGGGCTTCCTTCATGGCGTGTCGCCCACCGCCTTGTTCACCGAGCCGACGCGGCCCAGGCCACTACGCGAGTTCCTCACTCGCAAGTTATGGGATGCGGGATCCAGCGCGCCATACGGGCATCGGGGCGATCTCACCACGCTGACCGAGGCCATCTACTTCCACGGGGGCGAGGGGCGTCAGGTGAGGGATCGCTTCTTCGCCAGATCCGCGACAGACCAGGCGGACGTGATCGAATTCTTGAAGTCGTTGCAGGTTCTGCCCGAAGGTAGCCCGAACAAGGTTCGCGAACGCGAAGACGAGAATCCGCTCAGGGCGCCTTCGCCTTTACGGTAGCAGCGACGCAGCGCGCGGCGGCGGCGGCTTCCGTGGTCGCGAACTGCCTTTCGATGGTGCTGATCACATCCGCGAACTGACGGCTCCGGATGTCGGACGGATGCAGGCGCATCCACTCTGCAAGGGCCCAGGAAAGGGTCGCGAGTTCGGCCGCGCCCATGCGTGGGCTCCTCTCGACTGCGCGGTCGAGGGCCTTCGCGGCGGCCTCCGCGGAGAAGGCGCGGTCAAAGTGCTCGAGTTCCACGATGCCGAAGGCAGTCCCGGCGCTCTTGGGCCGTTGAGAGCCGCTGGCGACCCCAGCCGCCCTCTGCGCGGCTTCCACGAAATCGCGACGCTTCAACGTGACGGCCGCGCGGGCGAGGGCGCCGATCCACACGCCGTTGGCGTCGGGGTCAATCGTGTCATCGAGCGGGAGCCGGATACGCCGCAGGCGCCTGAGCAGGAGGGTTTGACGTGTGTCTCCGAGGCCAGCGAACGGCGAGCCTGTTAGCTGAGGAAAGCCGCCCGGTGCCAGGGTGAAGTTTTCGAAGAACTCGCGGCTCTTGTCCGGCCCCAAGGCACTTCGTACCTCCTGTTCCGAGAAAGCGTAGTAGCTGGTGGTGGCGGCATTCCCGATGGACGCGAAGAACCCTCCCGCAGCGTCCTTCAGGTCTCGAAGCACGAAGGCCACCGTGTCGAGCGCCGTGTTGCGAAGGAACAGGTCAGGCTTGGCTTCGTGAGCGGTAACGATGGCGTTCAGAAGCCAGGCATTGGTCTCGAGTCGTTTGGGCCCGCCCGGGAAATCGTGGAATCCGCCGCCGAGGTGATCGTAGTTAGCGGACCGGACCTGCTGATCGAGAAGAGCGCGATCGGTCTCCGACGGTCCGCACGCTGCGATGCGCATCGCGGCGTCCAGAGGCAATGCGGGCGCCGGTCCTCCGGCGAGAGTGGCGAGCACCAACAAGGCGGCGGGAGTCACGAGGGGATCCTACGCTTCAGCGCGAGCGTGAACTCGCCTTCGTTCGAGCCATCGTTCGCGCTGCGAGATGAAAGCAAGGGCAAGGCGTGCATCGACGCCACCTCGACCGCCCACGCTAAGATCCCCCGCGCATGCGACAGCTCTTGGCGGCGATCGCGATCTCCATTTTCGCCGCGGCCTGCGGCGCGCCCCGCGTCATCTCCACGTACCGGGATGCCCCGGTCATCCTGATCTCCATCGACACCCTGCGCGCCGATCACCTGCCGCTTTATGGGTACGGCAAGGGGAGCACGCCCAACCTGGACCGGCTCGGACGCGAGGGGATCGTGTTCGAGGACGTCTATTCCCACTGCCCGATGACACTGCCCGCGCACGCCTCGCTGTTCACCGGGCTCCTGCCGCCGCGCCACGGCGTGCGCGACAACCTCGGTTTCCGCCTGGCGCCCGAGCACAAGACCCTCGCCACGCGGTTCAAGGCGGCGGGCCTGGGTACGGGCGCTGCGATCTCGGCCTATGTGCTGCGCTCCGCCACCGGCATCGCGCAGGGCTTCGACGTCTATGACGACGCCCTCGAGACCACCCCCGGCACCGAGTCGATGGGCAACCTTCAGCGGGACGGCGCGGTCGCGGTGGAGTCGCTCTCACGTTTCATCGAGGCGCAGAAAGGGGGGCGCTTCTTCGCCTTCCTGCATCTGTATGAGCCGCATTCGCCCTGGGCGCCCCCCGAGCGATATCGCGGCGCGGCTTCGCCCTATGACGGCGACGTGTCGTACGCGGACGAACTCGTCGGGAAGTTCCTGGACGCGCTGCGCGCGCGCGGCATCTACGACCGCGCCGTCATCGTCCTCACCTCGGACCACGGCGAGGGCCTGAACGACCACGGCGAGGAGGAGCACGGCATCTTCCTCTACCGGGAAGCGCTGCGCGTGCCGCTCATCGTGCGCCTGCCCGGAGGGGTGCGCGGAGGCTCGCGCATCGGCGGCCTCGTCGCCCAGTCCGATATCGCGCCGACCCTGCTCGACCTCGCGGGCGTTCCCGCGGACGGAATGGACGGGGTTTCGCTGCGGGGGGCTCTCGATGGCGCCGCTCACGAGGGTGCCGTCTATTCGGAGACCTACTACCCGCGCTACCACTTCGGCTGGAGCGAGCTGCTGGCCGCGACCGACGTTCGCTATCGGTACATTCGCGCGCCCCGGGTGGAGCTGTACGACATCGCGAGCGACCCGGGCGAGAAGCGGAACATTGCGGCGGAGCGCGCGAACGTGGGCACGGCGATGGCGCGTTTCCTCGACCAGAAGGGCAAGGGCGACGCCGCGGGCCCGGAAGACGTGCCGCGGGAGGTGCGCGAGAACCTGCAGTCGCTCGGCTACGTGGGCACCGGCGGCGCCTCGAGCGACCAGGCGAACCGCCCCGATCCCAAGGACCGCATCGCGTCGTACGAAGACTTCAAGCGCGCTCTCTCGCTTCGCCTCGGAGACCAGAGGGAGCGGGCGGTTTCGCAGTTGCAGAAGGTCGTGGCCGCGAGCCCGGACATGGTCGATGCCTGGGAGATGCTGGGCGTGACCCTCGTCGAGATGGGTCGGCGGAAGGAAGGTGTGGCCGCCTACGATCGGGCGGTCGCCCTCGACCCCACGCGACCCGAGCCTCATCTGGCCCTGGCAAGGATCCTGGCTCTCGAAGGCCGGCGCGATCTCGCGATCAAGCACGCCGAAATCGCCGCGGCCCGCGACCCCGGTAAGGGCTACGAGATGCTGGCCCAGATGCGCCTCGACCAGAAGAACGATGCGCAGGCCGTGAGCGACGCGCGCCGAAGCCTTGCCGCCGATCCTCGCCGGGTGATGAGTCACTTCACCCTCGGCGTGGTCGCGCGTCGTGCCGGGCGATTCGAGGAGGCGCTCGCCGCGTTCCGACGCGCCGCCGAGGAGAACGCGCTGCAGAAGGGCTCGGTGGTGGTGAGTCTTCACGCCAGCATGGCGGATTGCCTGGCCCGGCTCGGACGCGAGAAGGAGGCCGAGCAGGAATTCCTCGCCGAGATCGAAGTCTCCCCCTGGTCCCGCGAAGGCCGGGTCGGGCTCGCCATGCTGTACCGTTCGCAATCCCGCGACGCCGAGGCGCGCACCGTGCTCGAAGGTCTGGTGACCAAGGACCCGCGCGCCGATGCGGAGTCCTACCTGAGCGTGGTGAAGACCTTCGCGCTCCTGGGAGACGTTGAAGCCGCCCGGGCCTGGGCGGCGCGGGCGCGATCGAAGTACCCCGGCGACCCTCGGTTCCGCTGACGCCCGCTCGCGGGGCTACGAGCCGATCAGCTCTCGCGCCGCCCGGCGGCACGCTTCGGCCGCGGCCTTGTCGCTCGCCGCTTCGAAGCCTTCGGCGAGGGTGAGCCACGCCTCGGGACGACGAGGGCGCGCGGCCTGGCCGCGGCGCAGAGCGACCAGACCCTCATCGCGCCGGCCCTCGCGGATGAGGGCCTGCCCCAGGACGGCGAGCGCCCACGGGTGGCCGGCCTGGTTCCGCAGGATGGCGTCCGCTTCGATCCGTGCCCCGGCGGCATCGCCGGTGCGCAGGAGGAGGAGCGCGATCTCGATCCGCGCGTCGACCTCGCCTCCGGCGGCTGCGGCCCGGAAGCTCTCGATGGCCTCCTCCTTCTTTCCCATCGCCGCCTTCACCCGCGCCCGCGCCAGGAGCGCTTCGGGATCGTTCGGCTCGATGCGCAGGGCCTCGTCGGCAAGGGCTTCCGCTTCCTGGGCCTTGCCGACCCGAGCGAGTGTCTGCGCCAGGCTCGACCGCGTGCGTCCATCGGTCGCGTCGGTCTGGGCCAGGGCCAGGCGCAGTTCCTTCTCGGATTCTTCAAGCCGGCCCAGGTCACGCAACAGCTTGCCGTAGTTCTGGCGCACCGCCGGGCGATCCGGATCGAGCTCGAGGGCCCGGCGGTACGCTTGCGCCGCCTCCTTGAGCCGCCCCGCACGGTACGACAACGAGGCGAGGGTGTTGTGCGCGAACGGATTGCCGGGGTCCTTCAGGGCGATCGAGGCGGCCTCGGCCGCGGCCTGGGCCAGGGGGATGTTCTGCGCCCGCAGGATCAGCTGAAGGCGCTCGTACTCGCGGACGTGGTCGCGTGGATCGGGAAGACCCGGCTGGTCCAGTTGTCCGCCGCCCCCCGTGCCTCCGACGTACCCGAGGCTCTTGATCAGGGTCTCCTGTTCACGCGTGATCGCCGCGGTCGGGGCGCGGTCGCCCTCGGGCGCCATCCTGACCACGGCCCTGCGGAGCGACTCGCGCATCCGGCCCACCCGGGCGGCGTCCTGTTCGGCGAGGTTCGTCGACTCGTTGGGGTCGCGGGAAAGGTCGAACAGTTCGGTCCGGCCCCCGTCGATCAGTTTGAAGTCGCCCTCGACCCAGGCGCGCAGGGAGGCCCATCGGCAGTTCAGGCGGCCGAAGAGGCTCTCGGCGTAGAGCGGTTCCGGCCGGAGGCGCTCGCCGCGCAGCGCCGCGCTCAGGTCCCGCCCGAACATCTCCGCGGAGGGTTCGGACCCAAGCAGCCGCAGGAAGGTTGGAGCAAGATCGACGGTCGAGACGCGAGTCTCCACGGTCGCGCCGCCCTGGATCCCCGGACCTGCGATGACGAGGGGGACGTGGAGAGTGGATCCGTAGATGAGCACCGCGTGGGTGAGCTCACCGTGCTCGCCGAGCGATTCACCATGATCCGAGACCACCGCGATGATGGTGTTCGACTCCCGGCCCGAGGCCTTGAGCGATTCGAACAGGCGTCCGAGTTGCGCATCCGTGAACGCGATCTCCCCGTCGTAGGGCCGGTTCGCGAACGTGGCGCGGTAGGGCTCGGGCGGCGTGTACGGCGCGTGGGGATCGTAGAGGTGTACCCAGGCGAAGAAGGGCGCGGCCGCCGGCGCGGAGAGCCAGGAGAGAGCGTCGTCGACCACCTCGTTGGCGGGGCGCTGCGCGCCCGCGCCGGGCTCCTCGCTCTCCTTGAAGTTCTCGGTGAAGGCGTCGAAACCCTGGCGGAATCCAAAGGCCGCCGCCACCGGGTAGGCGCCGACGAACGCGCCCGTCCGATAACCGAGAGCCTTGAGTCGGGTCGCGAGCGTCTTGTGACGGGGGTCGAGGCTGAAGACGATGTTGTCCCGTACGCCGTGCTGAGGGGGAAGCAGCCCGGTGAGGATGGTCGCGTGCGAAGGGCCGGTGAGGGGCGCGGCGGAGAGCGCGTTCGCGAAGCGGACGCCGCGCGCGGCCAGGGAGTCGAGGGTCGGAGTCTGCGCGAAGGCGGCCCCGTAGGCGCCCACGTGGTCGGCGCGCAGGGTGTCGATGGTGACGAGCAACAGGTTCGGCCGCGGGTCCCTTCGAGGGTAGAGCCACCACGCGAGGGCCGCAACGGCGACGCCGCCGAGGAGGATCGCGGCCCAGAGACGCCGGCCCGTTTGCGGCGACGCGCCTTCTTCCACCGGCGCCGGTCTTCCCTGGATTTCGGAACCCCCGGAAGCGTCGGCGCCCCCCGCGTCCTCCCGGACCTTCTTCTTCCCCTTCTTCGAAGCCACGAGCCTGATTGTAGGGGATGCGCGGAGTCAGGCCGTGCCCCTGCGCCGGACTATCATCGCGCCTCATGAAACCTTTGCGAAGGGGCGGTCCAGAGCGTGGCGCGCAAAGCACGACGCAGCGCTGAGCCTTTGTCCACCGCTCCTGCTCCGGCGCCGCCCGCCGTGCGGGGCGGCCGACCCGCGGGCCTGATCGCCACGGGCATTGTCGTAACCGCGATCGCCGCGGTCGGCTTGGGTTGGTGGCTTCGTCCGAGGCCCGAGCGCAGGGAAGCGGGACTGAACGTCCTGCTGATCACCGTCGACACCTTGCGCGCGGACGCGCTCGGCTCCTACGGCAACGCCACCGCCGAGACGCCGTGGATGGATCGCCTGGCCACCGAGGGCGTCCGCTT
This sequence comes from Vicinamibacteria bacterium, assembly GCA_044229175.1. GTDB lineage: Bacteria > Acidobacteriota > Vicinamibacteria > Fen-336 > JAGNNV01 > JAGNNV01. The sequence goes on from JBGATM010000002.1 coordinate 119,971, forward strand.
CGAGACCGCCCATGCGCAGAACGTGGTGACTCTTCCCTCGCACGCCAACATCCTGACCGGCCGCTACCCGCTCGACCACGGCGTCCGGGACAACTCGGGCTTCCGCCTTCCCCCCGGAGTGGAGACCCTCGCCACCCTGCTCAAACAGCAGGGCTATCGCACCGGGGCGTTCGTGAGCGCGTTCCCGCTCGACTCGCGGTTCGGCCTCGATCGCGGGTTCGACGTGTACGACGACCGGCTCGGCGATCCCGAGACCCGCACGGCTTTCGTGATGCAGGAACGACCCGGCGCGCGGACGGTCGAAGCGGCGCAGCGCTGGCTCGCCCAACAGGGGAGCGCTCCGACCTTCACCTGGGTGCACATTTACGAGCCGCATTTCCCCTACGTCCCCCCCGAGCCCTTCGCCTCGCGGTTCGCGGCTTCGCCGTACCACGGCGAGGTCGCCTATTCCGATGCGATCCTCCGCCCGCTGCTCGAGCCGCTGCTTCGCGAGGGGGCGAACGGCCGCACCATCGTGGCCCTCACCGGGGACCACGGCGAGGGCCTGGGTGAGCACGGCGAGAAGACGCACGGCATCTTCGCCTACGAGACGACCCTGCGCGTCCCGCTCATCCTGTATTCCCCGCGCCTGTTCGGGCCGGCCACGGTGCGCGACCGGGTGCGGCACATCGACCTGCTGCCGACCCTGCTCGACGCCCTGGCCATGAAACCGCCCGCCGGGCTACCGGGGAGGAGCCTCCTCTCGCTGGCCGAGGGCCGCGGCGCCGCCCCGGCGGAGCCCGCGTATTTCGAAGCCCTCTCCGCCTCCCTCAATCGCGGATGGGCGCCCCTCGTGGGGCTGGTGCGCGATCGCTACAAGCTGATCGAGTTGCCCGAGCCGGAACTCTACGACCTCGATGCCGACCCGCGGGAACTCACGAACCTCGCGGCGAAGGAACCCCTGGTTCTCGACCAGGTGCGTTCAGCGCTCACCCGCATGCGCGCCGCGGACCGGGGCCCGGCTCGTGGCGAAGAGAGCGCGGAGACGCGCGAGCGGCTCCGCAGCCTCGGCTACGCGAGTGCGGCCGCTCCGGTCAAGAGTCGCTATACGATCGACGACGATCCGAAGAAGCTCATCCGACTGAACGATCAGATCGAGGACGTGGTCACTCTCTATGAGGCGGGGAACCTGCAGGGGGCGCTTGCCCTCGTGCGTCAGGTGGTGGCCGAGCGGCCGGGGATGTCGCTCGCCCTGCAACACCTCGCCTTCCTCGAGCGCGAGACCGGTGATCTGGCCGGAGCGGTCGCGACCCTCAAGAAGGCGCTTGCCGTGAACCCCGACGACATCGAGATCGCGACCCTCCTCGGCGCCTACCTCAACGAACTCGGCCGGTCGAAGGAGGCAGCTTCTCTGCTGCAGGTCTTCGCGGAGCGTCCGAGCCCCGAGATCGACGTCCTGCTGGCTCAGGGGGCGGCCCAGGCCCAGTCCGGCCGGGCCGAGCAGGCGATCGCGACGTTCGAGCGGGCCCTTTCGGTCGACCCCACGAACGCGGCCGCGAAGGCGAACCTCGGCACCGCCTACCTGGTCGTGCGCGACTACAAGAAGGCGGAAGCGGCGCTGCGCGCCGCCCTTTCCCTCGATCCGGATGTATCGCGGGCCCACAATGCGCTGGGTGTGATCGCGGTCGAGACCGGCCGGCCGGATGAGGCGATCGAGCACTGGAAGCGCGCGGTGGAGCTGAACCCGAGGGAGTGGGACACGGTCTTCAATCTGGCCAAGCTGCTGCGGCAGCGCGGGCGAATGGCCGAGGCCGAGCCGTACGTTCAACAGTTTGTTCGGGGCGCGCCCGCGGCCCAGTACGCCGAGGACATCCGGCTCCTTCAAGGTTCCTCGCGCCGGTAGGCGGTCGCTGCCCGACGACTTCATCCAGCGGCGCGGATCGGCTCCGGTCGATTGGATCGTTGCCGGGAAGGCGATTTGCCGTTGACGCCCCCGAGTCAATGAGTTACCGTTCCCACAACCCCGGGCACGACACTTGCTCGATGAGTTGCAACGACGCAACCCACTAGTCCGTTCAATTCAGTGAAACACCCCGACTTACCCAATCTGGAGGATTGATTTGATGAAGAAACTCATAGGTCTCAGCATGGCCTTGCTGCTCGCGTGGGCCCCCAGGGCCTTCGCGCAGGCTTCCGCCGGCACGATCTACGGAACGGTCACCGACGCGTCCGGGGCCGTGTTGCCCGGGGCGACCATCACGGCGGCCAGCAACTCGGGAACCCGGACCACCCAGTCGGGACCGAAGGGCGACTTCCGTTTCCTGAACGTGGCTTCCGGCACGTACAAGCTCAGCGTGACCATGAGCGGTTTCGCCACCGCGAACAAGGAGGTCATCGTCACGACGGGCCAGAGCCTGACCATGACCTTCGCCCTGAAGCTCGCGGGCATGGCCGAGGCGATCGACGTCTCGGCTGACGCCGCGGTCATCGACGTCAAGCGCGTCGGCACCGCGACGACCCTCAGCAAGGAAGAACTCACCCAGACCCCGCAATCGCGAGATCCGTGGGCCGTGCTCAAGACCGTTCCCGGCGTCCTCGTCGACCGCGTCAACGTAGGCGGCAACGAGAGCGGACAGCAGTCGGGCTTCGTGGGCAAGGGCTCGCTGGCCAGCGACACCCAGTGGAACCTCGACGGGATCACCATCACCGACGTCAACTCGAACGGCGCATCCTCCTCCTATTACGACTTCGACGCCTTCGAAGAAATCAACGTTTCGACCGGCGGCGGCGACCTGAAGGTCCAGACCGGCGGCGTCGGCATCAACTTCGTCACCAAGCGCGGCACCAACCAGTTCCATGGCGTGGCCCGCGACTATCTCGCGAGCCACAAGCTCCAGTCGGCGAATATGCCCGATGAACTCAAGGGCAAGATCAAGGACCCGGACACCGGCAAGGACGCGGAGAGCGCCAACCACACCGACCAGATCAACGACTACGGCTTCGAGCTCTCGGGTCCGCTCGTGAAGGACAAGCTTTGGTTCTGGGGCTCGTATGGGAAGAACGACATCCGGATCCGCCGCCTCAGCCAGACCCGGGACAAGACCCTGCTGAAGAACTACAACGCCAAACTGAACTGGCAGGCGGGCAAGAACGACATGGTGTCGTTGCTTTGGTTCAACGGCGAAAAGGTGAAGCTGGGCCGCTCGCCGGGCGCGGCTACCAACGAGGCCGATACTTTCCTCTGGAACCAGGGGAACTTCTACCCCGAAGAAGGCTGCGGCCTGTCCTGCGGCCTGCACGGCCTGTGGAAGGCGGAAATCAACCACACCTTCAGCCCGAACTTCTACATGAACGCGAAGTACGCGTACTACGGCTGGGGCTACGGCTTCGCCCCGCGCGGGGGCGCCGACAAGCAGGGCGGGATCGACTACGACCTCGACCAGGCCTTCGGCTCCTACCTCGGCTTCACCGCCCGCAAGCCCTGGCAGAACGTCAACATCGACGGCAACTACTTCAAGAGCGCCATGGGCGGGAACCACGAGTTCAAGTTCGGCTTCGCCTACCGCAAGCTGCCCGCGCGCACCACTACGACCTTCAGCGGTAACCAGATTCTCGCCATCAACAACGGCGGCGGCGATCGGGTCGCTCAGATAACGCGCCAGCGGAACGTGCGGTTCACCGAGAAGACCGCGGACTTCTACATCGGCGATACCTTCACCAAGGATCGCCTCACGGTGAGCGTCGGCGCTCGCTACGACCACCAGTACGCCTTCAATGAGAATAGCGTGGCCACTCCGAACCCGGCCTTCCCGAACCTGCTGCCCGAGCTCAAGTACGACGCCTCCGCCACCCCGACGATCACCTGGAACAACATCTCGCCGCGCGCGAGCATGACGTACGCGCTCAGTGAGTCCCGCAAGACCGTCGCCCGGGCCTCGTACTCGCGCTACGCGGGCGCTTTGTTCCCGAACGACGTGACCGTGATCAACCCGGTGGGCGGTTATTCCACGTTCCTGGCCTACAAGTGGGCGGACCGCAACGGCGATCACTTCGCGACCAAGGACGAGATCCTGCTCTCGGACGGCGTTCAGTACTACAACAATGTCGACCCCGCGAAGCCGACGGCCTTGGTATCGACCAACAAGATCGATCCGAACTACCACGCGAGCAAGGACAACGAAATCGTGATCGGGCTCGATCACGAGTTGGGCGCGAACGTGGCCGTGGGTGTGGCCTATACGTGGCGCAAGGTGACCGACATCGCCGGTTACTTCCCCCGTATCGGCATGACCAGCGCCGATTACACGGCGCTCACTCCAGTCAGCGCCAACGGGTACACCGCAACCGGTTACGCTCCGAATCCGGCCAAGGTGGCGGCCTCCAACAGCGGCCGCATCCTGATGAATCGTCCCGACTACAGCACGGGCTACAGCGGCTTCGAGCTGAACCTGAACAAGAGGATGTCGAACAAGTGGTTCGCTCGCGGGGCGGTCTCCTACATGGATTGGCACGAGAACGTGGGGAAGGGGAGCATTCAGAGCCCCACCCGCACCGACACCACGGGCGGCCAGGCCGGCAGCACGCAGAGCGGAAACTCGGGGCCGCAGGACGACGGCGGCCAGATCGCGCCCCGCTCGGGCGGTTCGGGCAAGGGCGACATCTTCTACAACGCCCGGTGGCAGGCCAACCTGAACGGCAACTACCAGCTGCCGCATAACTTCGAGATCGGCACCAGCCTGTTCATGAGGCAGGGCTACACCTACCCGGTTGTGCTGCGCATCAACAACGGCGGGGACGGAGCCTTGCGCGTGCTGGCGAACGGAACGAAGCTCGACAGCAAGCGTTACAAGACGCTGTGGACGGCGGACTTCCGGCTCGCCAACAAGATCAAGATGGGCACGCGCGTTTCCGCGGATGTCACTCTGGATCTGTTCAACGCGTTCAACAACAACACGATCCTGGGCCGCAACCGCCAGGCGAACTCCGGTTCGTTCGGCAACCCGTCCGACGTTCTGGCCCCCCGGATCCTGCGCCTCGGAATGCGTCTCAACTTCTAGGCTCGTTCCTGGAAGCGTCTCGCGCAAGCGAGAAAGGCCCCGCGTGGCGACACGCGGGGCCGTTTTTTTTGTCCGCCATCGGCATCCTCCATGCCGCGTGGGGCCCGTGGATCGCCGGCGAGCCTCTGCCCTCCGCGGTTTCCCCGGGGCGGGGCCTACTCGTAGCGCAGGGCTTCGACCGGATCGAGAGCCGCGGCCTTGCGCGCGGGCCAAACCCCGGAGGCAAGCCCGACCCCGATCGAAACGAGGAGGCCGGTAGCCACCGCCCAGGGCGGAATCGAGGCGGGGAGCCCGGGAACCAGGAGCATCACGAGCCAGCTGACGAGCACCGCCACGAGCAGGCCCAAAATGCCTCCGAGCGCGGTGAGGGTGATGGCCTCGAACAGGAACTGCCGCACGATGTCGCCCTTCTTGGCCCCCAGGGCCTTGCGAACCCCGATCTCATGCGTCCGCTCGGTAACGCTCACCAGCATGATGTTCATGACCCCGATGCCGCCCACCATCAGGCCGACCGCGGAAATCGCGATGGTGACGAGGCCGATGGCCGCGGTGATCCGGTCGAACTGCTCGATGAACTTGTCGGCGGTGGAGAGGTCGAAGTCGGAGTTCTGGTTTGAACGCAGGCCGCGCCGCCTTCGCAGCACGTCCTCCACCTGATCGAGGGCGGTCAGGACCTGGCCGCTGCGCGCGCGGATGACGAGCATGAGGTCGCGGGTCCTGGGCTCCATCTTGCGAATGGTGCGGAACGGAATGTAGATCGCGTTGTCCTCCTCGTTCTCGCCCATGAAGCCGCTCTTGCGCTTCTCCAGCACGCCCACGATCCGGAACGCGCGGCCGCCCATGGTGACCTCGGTGCCGGAGATCTCGAGCTTGTGGGGGAAGAGGGCGTCGGCCGCGCTGGGTCCGATGACCATCACGTTGCGCTTGTGCTCGTCGTCCGCCTCGGTGAAGAAGCGGCCTTCCTTCAGGCCGAGATTGGTGACCGCGCCGTAGTTGGCGGAGACGCCCTGGAGGTTGCCATCCTTGTACTTGGCCCCCTGGTACACGATGGTGTGATCGAGCTGCCAGACCCACGCGGCGTTCGCGACGTCTTCGACCGCGGGAGCCTGTTCCTTGATGGCATCCCCGTCCCCCGGCACCAGAGGCTTGCGCTTGTACTCGGCCCGGTCGCGTGGCCCGAGCTGAGGCCCGGTGGAGAGATGGAATGCGTAGATGTTGTTGGTGCCGTATTCCTCGATGGAGGCCACGAGGCCGGCCCGCATACCGGTCAGAATGGACGCCACCACGACCACCACGACCACGCCGATCACGATCCCGAGGATGGTGAGTCCGCTGCGCAGCTTGTTGGCGCGCACGTTCTCGAGGGCCATCCGCAGGGTCTCGGCGGGAACCAGGCGCATCTAGGTGACCTTGGTGAGGGCGACCACGGGGTCGAGGCGCGACGCGCGCATGGCCGGGTAGATGCCGGCGATGAGGCCGATGGTGGTGGAGACGAAGAGCGAGAGGACGATGTACCCGCTGGTGATCCTCATGGGCACGGGGGTGGTGGCGGTGACGAGGGTGGTGAAGGCCGAGGCGGCGAGAAGGCCGAGCACGCCGCCCACTCCGCAGAGCAGCGCCGACTCGATGAGGAACTGGACGAGGATCTCACGGCGCTTGGCCCCGATGGCCTTGCGCAGGCCGATCTCGAAGGTGCGCTCGGTGACGCTCACCAGCATGATGTTCATGACCACGATGCCGCCCACGATGAGGGAGATGAGGGTGATCGGGGTGACCACCATGGCGATCTGGCCGGTGAACTGATCGATGTTGTTGTTCACCTCCTGGGTGTTCACCAGGCCGAAGTCGTCCTCCTCCGCGGGCTTGAGGTGGTGACGCGAGCGCAGGGCCACGCGCGCCTCGTCGATGGCGGGCTGGAAGCTCTCCGCGTTGCTGGCCAGGCCGTGGAGCTGAACGCTCTGCCTTCTCCCGTAGATTCGGCCGAAGGTGGAGATGGGCATGTAGAGGGTGTTGTCGAAGGTCTGACCGAACATGGATCCGCGCGCGCCCTCGACCCCGACGATCTTCAGCGGGTTACCGCGGACCTTGAGGATCTTGCCGATGGGGTCCTTGCCCTCGAAGAATTTCTTGCGGACGTCCCAGCCGATGACGCAGACGGGAGAGGCCCGATCCACCTCGTGGGGAAGGAGGAACCGGCCTTCCGCGATGGTCTTGTCCTCGATCTCTCCCATGCTGGCCGTGACCCCCATGATCTGGGTGCCGAAGAGGTCGATGCCCTCGTACTTGAGGTCCTGGCGGGCATTCATCTGCGCGCCCACCTCCTGGCAGTTCGTACAGAGGCGCTCGATCCAGTCCATGTCGGCGCGGATGAGCCGCTTGTTCCGGCGGTCCATCTTCTGCCACTGCTCCTCGGTCATCTGCCCCGACGAGGCCATGCGCGCGATCATGAAGTGGTTGGCCCCGAGGAGCCGCGAGATCTGGTCGACCACGTAGCTGTTGAAGCCGCTGATGGACGCGCCCACCACCACCACGGAGGCGACGCCGATGATGATCCCGATCAGAGTCAGGAAGGCGCGCAGCTTGTGGGCGACGATCGACTGGACCGCGATCCTTACGGCATCGACGTAGAAGGCGGTGTGTCGTCGCATGACTCGACCGCCAGCCTAGGCCGGTTCTCCGGGGGGCGGCAAGGGTCGAGAGGGCGCTACTCTACGTAGTTGTACCCGCAGTTCGAGCAGGTCCAGACCCGTCCCTGCCGATACATCTTGTTCCCGCACTGAGGGCATATCCGGTATTCACGGCCCTCGTCGTCCAAAAGTTCCGCGGGATGCTGCTCCTGTTCCGCGAAGATCTCCTCGTCGGTCTTGGGACCGCGCCGGTGTTCCTCCCTGGGAGGGTCGGTCTTCGGAGGATCCTGCGGGGCCGGATCCTGCTTCGCGCGGTCCTGGGCCCGGGCGGAGGTCGCCAGAGACAGGGCCGCCGCGAAGAGCGACGACCCCGTGAGAAAGCTCCGACGGGAGACGAAAGACGACGTCATCTAGAAGGAGCGGCCTAGACCCACTGCGACGCCATGTCGCCGATCACGGGGAGCTTGAATTCCTCGTTGTTGTTGGCCTTGATCATCATGAAGATCTGGGCGCCGAGGAAGGCGAGGCCGAGGGGCATGCCGAGGAGGCCAATAAGGCCGCCCAGCGCGCCCACCACCATGCCGGCCACGATGCTCAGGACCTGGATGGCGAAGCCGCACACGAAGCCGACGCCGTGCAGGAGGAGGCTCTGGAAGGCGTGGAACCTCACGAACTTGTTGTCCTTCTCGACCACGACCGCGACGATCGAGAAGATGAAACCGATGCAACAGGGAACGTTGCAGAGGAGACCGCCGACGTTGGGAGCTACGCCGAGTTTGGTTTGGTTGTCGCTCATGGTGGCGGAATCCTAGCAAAGATCTTTCCGGCTATTTCCGGTTCGCCTTCGCGCCGTCGATGAAATCGGCCACGTCCTTCTTGAGCTGTTTCGCCATCTCCGGATGCACGTACATCATGTGCCCCGCCTCGTAGTACTTGAGGCTCACGCGGTCCTTGTAGGTGTCCTCGTACCCGAGGTGGGAGAAGGTGTGCTCGGTGGCCGCGAAGGGGGTGGCCATGTCGTAGTAGCCGTTCGCGACCATCACCTTGAGGTAGGGGTTGTGCGCCATCGCCGCGCGCAACTCGTTGACCAGGTTCAGGTAGCGGTTGTAGTACGGGGTGTAGTCCCAGGGCTGGACCCGGCCCGAGGTGTAATACTGGAGGTCGGTTTCCCACTTGAGTTCGTCGCGGATGTAGTTCGAGAAGAGGGCGAGGAAGGGTCCTGCGAAGGAATCGTTGGAGGGGTCGTATTCCTGGAATTCCCCCGCGTCATCCGCATCCAGGCCGGTGTAGCGGGCGTCGATCCGCCCGATGGTGACCCCGCGATCGCGGAGCAACTCTTTGCGGAACCGCGGGTCGGTCACGCGCAGATTGGCCTTCATGACGAAATCGGCGGAAAGGCCGGAGTAGCGCGAGATCTTCTGCGCCAGGGCCTGTCGTTCCGTGGGGGAGAGAGTGTTGCCCTTCGCCATCTGCACGAGATACTCGCCGAAGGCGAAGCTGCGGGACTCCTCGACCGCCTTCGCCAGGCTCATCGACTGGAGATCGGCGGGCAGCTTCTTGTGGTACCAGGCTATGGCCGTGAACGAAGGAAGAAAGTTGGCGTAGGGCAGGTCGTGCCCGGGCGCGTAGCCCTTCGAGAGGTAGTCGAGGATCGAGGAGACGAGGACGATGCCATTGAGCTCGATGCCGTGTCGCGACTGCAGGACCTCGGACAGCCCGGCCGAGCGCATGGTGCCGTAGCTCTCGCCGAGAAGGAACTTGGGTGAGGGCCAGCGCTTGAACTTGGTGAGGTAGAGACGGATGAAGTCGGCCACCGACTCGATATCGCCGGTGACGCCGGTGAACTGCTTCACGTCTTCGCCCTCGGCCGCGCGCGAGAAGCCGGTCTGGACCGGGTCGATCATCACGATGTCGGTGACGTCGAGCGGTGACTCGTTGTTGGCGACGAGCTCGTAGGGCGGTCCGGGCTGGAACCCTTCGGCCGCCATCTTCACGCGCTTCGGCCCCATGAAGCCCATATGCAGCCAGATCGCGGGGGCGCCGGGGCCGCCGTTGTAGGAGAAAGTGATGGGCCGGGTGGCCACGTCCTGGCCCTCGCGGGTGTAGGCGATGAAGAAGATGTGGCCGCGGGCCTTGCCGTTTGGATGGCGGAGGACGAGGGTGCCGGTGGTCGCGGAGTAGCGGATCTCCGCGCCGTTGATCGTGGTCAGGTGGGACGTGGTGACGATCCTGTCCTCCGCCGCGACAGTCGGGCCCGCCGGGGCGGGCTTCTCGGCCGCCGCGACCGTGGGGAGGGTCGTCGCGGGCTGCTGCCGGGGCCTCGGCACCCCCGGCGCCTGGGCGGTGGCCATGGCGGCGGTCATGAGAGAGGAGAGGGCCAGGAGCACGGTCGGGGCTTTCTTCATGCGGGCGAAGCTAGGTGAGCGCGTGGCCACGGTCAAGCACGATCCTTTGTCTTCCTCACCGCCCGACCGGGAACACCCGCGCTTCCCCCTCGAGCCCGAATGTGCGGACCGCGCCTCGGTGGCGGGCCGCGAGCGTGGGAGACTTCGGCAGCGATGCCGGCTCCGACCACGCGCGTTTCGGTGAGGGAAGAGTTCCTCCGACGGTTCGGCGGCGAACCGGAGGTCGTGGTGCGCGCGCCGGGGCGGGTGAACCTCATCGGCGAGCACACCGACTACAACGATGGCTTCGTGATGCCGCTGGCCATCGATCGCTGGGTCACGATCGCCGCGCGGCCGCGGATGGACGGACGGGTGATCCTCCACTCCATCGACCTCAACGACGAGGGCTCGTTCGCGCTCGGCGGCCAAGGCGAGCCGAGTCGGGAATGGATCGACTACGTGCGGGGCGTCGCGTGGGCCCTCAAGGATGCGGGGAAGTCGCTCGTCGGTTTCGACGGCGTGGTTTCCGGGAATGTCCCGGTGGGCGCCGGGCTTTCCTCATCCGCGGCCTTCGAGATGGCGTCGGCACGCGTATTCGCGGCGGTCTCGGGCTTCGAATGGGAGCCCGTGGCCATGGCGCGAGCCGGCCAGCGCGCGGAGAACCTGTGGATGGGCGTCAACTGCGGGATCATGGATCAGCTGATTTCCGCGGGCGGGAAGGCCGGCCAGGCGATCCTGATCGACTGCCGGTCGCTGGAGATGCGGCCGGTGCCCCTGCCTCGCGACGCGGCGGTGGTGGTGCTCGATACGACCACGCGCCGGCAGCTCGTGGGCTCGGAGTACAACGATCGACGGGAGCAGTGCGCGGCGGCGGCGGCCTCCTGCGGCGCCTCGTCCCTGCGGGACGTGAGCCTGGCCCAGATCCTCGCGGGTCGTGAGGCGATGGGCGATGTTGCCTTCCGCCGGGCGCGCCATGTCCTTTCGGAAAACGACCGGACGGTTCGGGCGGCCGAGGCGATGCGCGCCGGCGACTCGGCGCTCCTCGGGCGTCTGATGAACGAGAGCCACCAGAGCCTTCGGGATGACTTCGAGGTCTCGACACCGGCGCTGGACGCGATGGTGGAGAGCGCCCGGAGCGCGCCCGGCGGCCACGGCGCCCGCCTGACCGGGGCCGGCTTCGGCGGCTGCGTGGTGGCGCTGGTGGATCGACACCGCCTCCATGGCTTCGTGCCGCAGGCCGTCGCGATGTTCACGGCAAGGACGCACCTCGTCCCCGCGGTCTACCCATGTGAAGCCGTGGGTGGCGCGGAGCTCGTGAACCGGGACTGACCCTCCGCATATCGCCTAAGCTCCCCGGACCTTCGATGCTGCGGAAACTCCTGGCCTCACAGCAGACCGGCCTCGCTCTCATCATCCTCGCCCTCGGCGCGGTGCTGAGCCTCTTCGCGGGAACGCACGAGGACCGGGTCACGGGGGTCGCGGTCAACAACTTCCTCAATTCGCACACCCTGATCCAGACCGCCACCGACGCGAGCTTCTTCGCGGTGATGGCGGTGGGCGCCACCATCGTGATCATCTCCGGCGGCATCGATCTGTCCGTCGGCTCGATCTACGCGCTCGCCGGCGTCACCATGGCGATGGTGCTGAGGAGCACGGGAGGCGGAGCGGGATCCGTCCTCCTCGGCCTTGGGGTCTGCGTCGGAGTCGGATTCCTCTGCGGCCTCCTCAACGGCGTGCTCGTGGTCTTCCTCCGCGTGCATCCCTTCATCATCACCCTCGGCACCATGTGGATCCTGCGCGGCATCGCCTTCGTGTCGAGCAAGGCCGAGAGCATCCTCGTGCCCGAGTCCCTGACCACCGCGGCCAAGGCCTCGCTCGGCCTCGGCGCCTCGCTCTATCCCGTGCCCATGCTCACCATGCTCGCGGTCGCGGCGATCGGTGCTATCTACCTCACCCAGACCGTGATGGGCCGCCACGTCTTCGCCTTCGGCGGGAATCCGGAGGCGAGCCGGTTCTCGGGATTGCGGCTCGACCGGATCCAGATCAGCGTCTACGTGATCTCCGGCTTGTGCGCGGGCCTCGCGGCGTTCATGGGCGCGAGCTTCTACGGCTCGGCCTCGTGCGCCGACGCCACCGGCTACGAGTTGTACGTGATCGCTTCCGCGGTGGTGGGCGGGGCGAGCCTGTCGGGCGGCAAAGGGAGCGCGATCAGCGCCATGCTGGGCGCGGTCCTGATCGTGTTGATCCGGCAGTCGATCCGGACCCTCCGCTTCGATCAGAACTACGAGTGGATCATCGTGGGGTGCGCGATCATCATCGCGGTGGTGCTCGATCAGGGGAGCGCGCAACTGAACGCGCGTCGGCTGGCCCGGGCGGCGGGGAAAGAATCCTGAGGGCGGAAGTGGACGCGGTTCGCTTCGCCGGTGTCTCCAAGACTTTCCCCGGCGTGCGGGCCCTTCACGACGTCAGCTTCAGCATCGAGGCCGGGTCGGTTCACGCCCTGTGCGGGGAGAACGGCGCGGGCAAGAGCACGCTCGGGAAGATCCTCGCCGGCATTCACGCGCCGGACGCGGGCCGCCTCGAGGTCTTCGGCGAGGCGGTGCGCTTCGAGAGTCCGCGCGCGGCTCTCGCCAAGGGCATCGGCATGGTCCACCAGGAGCTTTCCTTCTGCGAGAACCTGTCGGTGGCCGAGAACCTCTGCCTGGGCGCCCTGCCCGCCCGCGGCTTCTTCATCGACGGGGAGGCGACGCGCGCCCGCGCGAAGGAGATGCTTCAAGCGATCGAGGCTTCGATCGACGTGGGAGCCACGGTGGGGAAGCTGCCGCTCGGCCAGAGACAGATGGTGCAGATCGCGGCCGCGGTGGGCGCGGGGGCGCGGGTGATCGTCTTCGACGAGCCGACGAGCAGTCTCTCCCAGCGCGAGGCGGAGCGGCTGTACGCCCTCATCGATCGCCTGCGCGCGAAGGGGGTCACTTCGATCTACGTCTCGCATCGGATGGACGAGATCTTCCGCCTGTGCGATGCGGTCACCGTCCTGCGTGACGGCCGGCATGTGGCCACCGAGGCGCTCTCCGCGTCCGACGAGGCGGGCCTGGTCCGGATGATGATCGGCCGGGCCATCGAGACCGTGGAGACCGCGCCGCTCCCCGGGACCTCGACGGATGACGTGCTGCGGGTCAGAGGGTTCTCGAGCCCCGGCAAGTTCTCGGACGTCTCCTTCGCGTTGCGGCCCGGCGAGGTTCTCGGCCTTGCCGGTCTCGTGGGCGCGGGACGTTCGGAGATCGCGCAGGCGCTCTTCGGCCTTGACCCCGCTGCGGTGGGCGAGGTCGAGGTGGCGGGTCGGCGGGTCGACATTCGAACGCCCGGCCAGGCCATGAGCCTCGGTCTCGGCCTCGTGCCCGAGGACCGGAAGCGCCAGGGGCTCGTTCTCGACATGAGCGCGCAGAGCAACACCACGCTGCCGGTGCTCGAACGGCTCTCGCGGGCCACGTTCATCCGCGCGAGCGAAGAACGCGCGCTGACCGCGTCCTTCTTCGAGCGCCTTCGCGTGCGGGCCCCCGGCTTCGACGCGAAGGCCGCGGGCCTGTCGGGCGGCAATCAGCAGAAACTGGTCCTCGCGAAGTGGCTGGCCGCGAGGGCGAAGATCCTCATACTGGATGAACCGACGCGCGGGGTCGACGTGGGCGCCAAGGCCGAAATCCACGCTCTCATCGACCAGCTCGCCCGCGAGGGCAGCGCGATCCTGCTCATTTCCAGCGAGTTGCCGGAACTCCTGCGGCTGTCCTCGCGGATCCTGGTGGTGCGCGGAGGGAGACTCGCCGGCGAGGTGGCGGGGCAGGCCGCCACCCAGGACGGACTTCTGCGACTGATGGCGGGTCTCGCCGCTTAAGACTCGGTAGGATTCCCGGACCATGGCCGAGGAGTCGACGCCGTCCCTCAACGTCCGACAGGCCGTGCCCTTTCTCCGCGTCTCGAACATGGAGGCATCGCTTCGCTTCTACCTCGATGGCCTCGGCTTCAGGATGACGAAGAACTGGATGGTGGAAGGCCAGGTGCGCTGGTGCTGGATCGAGATCGGCGACGCCGCGCTCATGCTCCAGGAGTTCCGGACCGAGGGAGAGAACTCGTGGAAGCCCGCCGCCCGGCTCGGCGAGGGCGTCAGCATCTGCTTCATCTGCGAGGATGCCCTCGTGCTCTATCGCGAATTCAAGTCGCGCTCCATCGATGTATCCACGCCGTTCGTGGGAAACCGGATGTGGGTTACCGGGGTGAAGGACCCGGACGGCTATCGCCTCGAGTTCGAGAGCGAGACCGAGACCCCGGAGGAGACGGTGTACTCCGGGCCGGAAGCGTGAACGAGACCGGGCGATGAGGCTCTCGGGGGGGTGCTTCGCGCCGCCCTGTTTCAGGATGTTCGTTTCGCGCTGCGGGGTTTCCTGAAGAGCCCCGGCTTCACCCTGGTGGCGGTGATCTCGATCGCCATCGGCATCGGCGCCAACACCGCGATATTCAGCGTCGCGAACGCGCTGCTGTTGCGACCCCTGCCCTATGCGGACGCCGAGCGCCTGGTGATCCTCTGGAATCGCTCGCCGGGCCTCAACATCGCCGAGGACTGGTTCTCGACCGCGCAGTACTTCGACATCAGAAACGGTCACTCGGGCTTCGAACAGGTGGCGATCGCGATCGGGGGCAATCAGAACCTGACCGGCCCCTTCGAGCCGGAGAGGATCGGCGTCCTGCGCGTGTCGTCGAACCTGCTGCCCATGCTGGGAGCCAGGGCGGCCCTCGGCCGCCTGTTCGTGCCCGAGGAGGACGCGCCCGGCCGCCCGGGGGCCGTGGTCCTGAATCACGGAACCTGGAAGCGTCGCTACGGGGGCGATCCGGGCGTGATCGGACGCGTGATCACGCTCAATGGCGTGCCCTGCGAGGTGGTGGGTGTTCTGCCCGAAGGTTTCTCCCTGCCGCGCGAGGTTCTGCCCACCCTGGGCACGGCGGAAGACGGCGAGATGTTCCTGCCCCTGCCGCTCCCGAAAGAGGCGGTGACCGATCGCGATCACGAGGACTACAACGTGATCGCGAAACTGAGGCCGGACATCACCGCGGCCCAGGCGCAGATCGAGATGGACGGGATCACTCGCCGCCTTCGCGCCGATCACCCGGACGTCTATCCGCCGAACGGCGGTCTCACCTTCGGGATCGTGCCGCTCCTCGAGCAGGTGGTCGGGAACGTTCGCCAGACCCTGCTGGTGCTCGTGGGCTCGGTGGCCTTCGTGCTCCTCATCGCCTGCGCGAACGTCGCGAACCTCCTGCTCTCAAGGGCTCTCTCGCGGGAGAAGGAGATCGCGGTGCGCGTGGCAGTGGGCGCTTCGAGCCGGCGTCTGGCCTTCCATCTGCTGGTGGAGAGTCTGACCCTCTCGTTCCTCGGCGGATTCCTGGGCGTCTTGCTCTCGTTCGCGGCGGTGAAATGGATTCACCTGGTCCAGCCGAAGAACGTTCCGCGCCTCGACGGCATCGCGGTGAACGGGGAAGTGCTGCTCTTCACCACCCTCCTGTGTCTCCTCGCGGGCGTCCTGTTCGGCCTCGCCCCGGCGATGGGTGCGCGCTACGTGAACCCCGGAGAAACCCTGGTGGCGGCAGGGCGCGGCTCGACCAGCGCCAATCCCGTCTTCGGCCGAGGCAACGGCCTGCGCAAGCTGCTCGTGATCGCACAGGTGGCGCTCTCCATGGTCCTTCTGATCGGCGCGGGTCTCCTGTCGAGGAGCTTCCGGCAACTTCAAAACGTCGCGCCCGGGTTCGATCCGAGGGGCGTTCTCACCATGGAGCTGACTCTCACCGGGCCGCGATACGCCGACGCCCAGGTCGTGCGCAACGCGTACCGCGACCTGTGGGCGCGGCTCGATGCCCTGCCGGGCGTCGTGGCCTCGGGCGGAATCACCTCGCTGCCCCTGAGCGGCTTCTTCGCGTGGGGCCCGATCACCATCGAAGGGCGCACGCCGCCGCCCGGGGAGAACTTCATCAACGCGGATCAGCGGGTGGCGAGCGGCCGGTACTTCGAGGCGCTGGGGATCCCGCTGCTCAAAGGCCGTTTCTTCAATGCCGACGACACGACCGACAAGGATCGAGTCATCATCATCGACGAGTTCATGGCCGGCCAGTACTGGCCGAATCAGGATCCCATCGGCAAGCGGGTCCGCTTTGGCGACCTGAATTCGACACAGCCCTTCAGGACGGTGGTCGGCGTGGTCGGCCGGGTGAAGCAGTACGGGCTCGAGACGGATGGCCGCATCGCCCTCTACATTCCGCACACCCAGACCGGGAGCCGGGCCATGGTCGTCACGGTGAAGACCTCGGCCGACCCCGCGGCCCTCGCCGCGTCGGTGAAGGCACAGATCCGCGCGATCGACCCGGACCTGCCCGTGTACCGGGTCCGGACCATGTCCGCGTGGGTCGACCAGTCGCTTGCGCGTCCGCGCTTCGCCATGACCCTGTTGAGCGGCTTCGCGGGCCTGGCCCTTGCGCTCGCGGCGCTCGGCATCTATGGCGTGGTGGCGTTCCTGGTCTCTCAGAGCACGCGCGAGATCGGCATACGAATCGCGCTGGGCGCCACGGAGAGAGCCGTTCTCGGCCTGGTGGTGCGACAGGGCCTCGCCATCGCGGGGTCGGGCGCGGTCGTGGGAGTGCTCGCCGCCCTCGCGCTCAATCGTCTGATCGCGAGCCTGCTCTTCGGGGTCGCGGCCACGGATGGCGCGACCTTCGCCCTCGCCTTTGTGTTGCTGTGCGCGTCGGCCTTCCTCGCCGCATACCTCCCGGCCCGCCGGGCGGCGCGCATCGACCCCGTCGAGTCCCTCAGGATGGAGTGAGCCCAAGCGTATCCTCACGATCCCAACTGATTCACGAGGAGTAGCGCGATGCCCGAGATGTACCAGCCCAAGCCCGAGCACAAGTTCACATTCGGCCTGTGGACGGTGGGGAACTCCGGCCGCGACCCGTTCGGCGAGGCGGTGCGGCCGGTGATGACGCCGGTGCAGCTCGTCCATCTCCTCGCCGAGGTGGGGGCCTACGGCGTCAACTTCCACGACAACGACCTCGTGCCCATCGACGCCACCCCGGCCGAACGGGACCGCACGGTGGCCGAGTTCAAGAAGGCCCTCGCGGAGACCGGGATCAAGGTCCCCATGGCGACCACGAACCTCTTCAGCGATCCCGTCTTCAAGGACGGCGCCTTCACCTCGAACGACCCGCGGGTGCGCGCCTATGCGTTGCAGAAGACGATGCGCGCGATCGATCTAGGGGTCGAGATGGGCGCTTCGGTCTACGTGTTCTGGGGCGGCCGTGAAGGCGTCGAGACCGACGCGAGCAAGAACCCGCTCGACGGCCTCAAGTGGTTCCGCGAGTCGATGAACTTCCTGACCCACTACGTGAAGGATCAGAAATACAACCTCGTCTTCGCCCTCGAGGCCAAACCCAACGAACCGCGCCACGACATCTACCTGCCCACCACGGGCTCGATTCTCGGCTTCATCGAGACCCTCGATCACAAGGAGATGGTGGGGGTGAATCCCGAGGTCGCGCACGAGCACATGTCGGGTTTGAACTTCATGCACGCGATCGCTCAGGCCTGGGACGCGAAGAAGCTCTTCCATATAGACCTCAACGACCAGGCCTTCGGCCGCTACGACCAGGACCTGCGCTTCGGGTCGCACTCCATCAAGTCGTGTTTCTTCACGGTCAAGTTCCTCGAGGACGTCGGCTACTCCGGCAGCCGTCATTTCGACTCGCACGCGTATCGGACCGAAGACGTGAACGGAGTGAAGGACTTCGCCCGCGGGAGCATGCGCAGCTACCTCATCTACAAGGAGAAGGCGCGCCGGTTCAACGAGGACAAGGAAATCCAGGCCCTGCTTCGCGAGCTGTCGAACGTCCCGGCCGACGGCCTGCCCGAGACCCCGACTTTCAGCCGCGATGCCGCGAACGCCCTGAAGGCGGCGACCTTCGATCGCAAGGCCCTGGGGGCTCGCGGGCTCGGGTACGAGCGGCTCGACCAGCTCACGCTCGAAGTCATCCTCGGCGTCCGCTGATCGCACCGCGCTGAACATGCGACGGCTCTTCCTGGGAATCGACGTCTCGACCACCGGCGCCAAGGCGCTGCTGATCGACGACGCGGGCGCGGTACTCGCGAGCGCCAGCACGCCGCTCACCGTGCAGACGCCGAAGCCATTGTGGTCCGAACAGAACCCTCACGAATGGTGGATGGGGACGTGGCGAAGCATCCGCGACGTGATGGCCTCGAGCGGAGCCACCGCGGACGAGATCGCGGCGGTGGGTCTGACCGGGCAGATGCACGGCCTGGTCCTGCTCGATTCGAAACGCCGCGTCCTCCGCCCCGCGATCCTGTGGAACGATCAACGCACCGCGGCGGAGTGCGACGACATCCGCGCGCGCATGGGCGGGAAGGCGCGTCTGGTCCAGGTCACGGGCAACGACGCGCTCACCGGCTTCACCGCGCCCAAGATCCTCTGGGTTCGGAAGCACGAGCCCGAGGTGTACGCGAAGGCGGAATGCGTCCTTCTGCCCAAGGACTACGTCCGGCTCAGGCTCACCGACGCCGCGGCCATGGACAAGGCCGACGGCTCGGGAACGCTCCTGTTCGATCTCGCCGCGCGAGACTGGTCGCAGGAGGTCCTCGACGCGCTCGAGATTCCCGCCGCGTGGATGCCCAGGACCTTCGAGGGACCGGAGATCACCGGGCGCATCACGAAGAAGGCTGCGGAGGAGACCGGGCTCCGCGAGGGCACCCCGGTGATGGCGGGCGGGGGGGACCAGGCGGCGGGTGCGGTGGGCGCGGGCGCGGTGCGCCCTGGCATCGTGGCGCTCACCCTTGGGACCTCGGGCGTGGTGTTCGCCGCGACCGAGAGCGCCCTCATCGAGCCCGAGGGCCGCCTTCACGCCTTCTGCCACGCCTTGCCCGGGCGCTGGCACTTCATGGGGGTGACTCTCGCCGCCGCCGGCAGCCTTCAGTGGTATCGGGACACCCTCGCCCCGGGAGTGCCTTTTGAAACCCTGGTGGCCGAGGCGGCGACCGTCCCCGCGGGCAGCGACGGCCTGTTGTTCACGCCGTATCTTTCGGGCGAGAGAACGCCGTATCCCGATCCTCTGGCGCGGGCTTCGTTCGTGGGCCTGACCGTGCGTCATCGCCGCGCCCACATGACGCGCGCGGTGCTCGAAGGCGTCGCCTTCTCGATGAAGGACTGCTTCGAACTCCTCGAGCGCGCCGGACTTCCCACCGTGTCGCAGGTCCGCATCGCGGGCGGAGGGGCGAAGAGCGGCTTGTGGCGGAAGATCGTGGCCAGCGTCTTGAACGTCGAGATCGTGACCGTCAACAGCACCGAGGGCGCGGCCTTCGGCGCGGCTCTTCTCGCCGGCGTGGGTGAGGGCGCCTGGCCGAACGTCGAGGCGGCCTGCGACGCGTCGATCGCGGTCACCGGGAGCGATCGGCCCGAAGCCGATTGGGTCGCGGCCTACGACACCGCGCATGCGCGATATCGAGGGCTGTATGCGGCGCTGAAGCCCTCGTTCGAGCCGCGTTGAGCGATCGCGCCGCTGTGCCGGGGTCGCGCCAGATCCGGCTCGCCGTGGCCGGGCTCGGTCTCGCCGCCCTGGGGCGGATCCTCACGGAATCCCCGGCGGTGGTCGAGTGGCATCGGATCGTCCTGTTCCCGCGTCTTGTCTCCATCCTTCAATGGATGTCGGGGAGCGCGGGCGGAACCCTGGGCGAAGTCGGGGCCGCGATCCTGATCGTGTTCGCGATCGGGGCGGTGCTCCGGCGCGGCACGCGGGTCCTCGGGAGCCTGCTGTTCGCGGCCGGCCTGATCATCTTCTCCTTCTATCTGTCGTGGGGCGTCGCCTACGCCTATCCGCCCGTCTCCGCCCGGCTGGCCTCGCTGCCCGAATCGGACGACGCGAGCGCAACCGCGCGCCTCGCCGAGCTGACCGGCCGATCGGCGCGGCTCGCAGCGAGGGCTTCCGAAGGCGCGGTATCGTTTGCGGGGAGCGACGAGGCGTTTCTCGCCCGGGTGAACGCCGGACTCGACGCCGGCTTCAGGCGTTGGCCGGCTTCGATCGAGGCGTCCCCGGTTCGGGATGTCGTCTTCGGGCCGGCCAAGGCCTCACGCGTGTCCTTCGCGCTCAGCCGATTGCTCATTTCCGGCTTCTACTTTCCCTGGACCGGCGAGGCTCAGATCGACGCGGAGATGCCCCGTTCTCTATGGCCGAGGGTGAGCGGGCACGAAAAGGCGCACCAGCGGGGTTTCGCGCGGGAGAACGAGGCGACGCTCATCGGAATGATCACCTGCCTCTCTTCTCCCGATCCGACCGTGTTCTATGGGGGAGCGCTCGGGCTGTTCGTGGGGTTCGACCGGGAACTGGCGCGCGTCGACCCCGACGCGCGGCGCCGGATCTGGGCCGGGTTGCCGTCGCGGGTGGTGGAGGATCTGCGCGTCGAAGCCGCGTTCTGGAAAGCGCACGAAGGCGTGGGCGGGAGGGTCAGCGAGAAGATCAACGACACGTACCTCAAGGCCCAGGGGGTCAAGACCGGCATTGCCTCCTATGCCGACACCACGCGCCTTATCCTCCAGGCCATCGAGACCCCGGGGCTCGATCTTCGGCGTCTGCTTCAGGCGGAAGCTTCCGCTCCGAAGTAACCGCGATCCCTCCCGCCCCGATATGGTAGCGGGGATGCCGCACGAGACCCCTCTGCTCGCAACCCTGGCCGCGGCCCTCCTCGCGGCCTGGGCGCTCGGGCTGCTCGCCCAGCGGCTGCGCTTCTCGCCCATCGTCGGGTATCTCCTGGCCGGCGTCGCCATCGGGCCTCATACGCCCGGCTTCGTGGGCGATCTGCAGATCGCGTCGCAACTCGCGGAAGTGGGCGTCGTCCTGCTCATGTTCGGCGTGGGCCTTCACTTCCACGTCGAGGACCTTAGGGAGGTGAAGGGAGTCGCGATCCCCGGCGTGGTGGTGAAGACGTTGATCGTCTCCCTGCTCGGCCTCGCGGTGGGCCGGGCCTTCGGATGGCCCGCCTCGGACGGCCTCGTGCTGGGCGTGGCCCTTTCGGTCGCGAGCACGGTGGTCCTTCTGCGCGGCCTCGAGGCCCACGACCTCGTGGCCACTCCCGCGGGGCGCATGGCCATCGGATGGCTCGTGGTCGAGGACATCCTCACCGTCGTGGTCCTGGTCGTGATCCCGGCCCTCGCCGACCGGGGCGCCACCTCGAGCGGCCTGGCCTGGGCGATCGCCGTCGCGGTCCTGAAGCTCATCGGCCTGGTGATGCTCGTGTTCGTGGTGGGCTCTCGGGTCGTGCCGTGGGTCCTGGTCCGGGTGGCGCGGCTCCGCTCGCACGAACTCTTCACCCTGAGCATTCTCGCGATCACCGTGGCCATCGCGAGCCTCGCCGCCCTCGTTTTCGGCGCCTCGATCGCCCTCGGCGCCTTTCTCGCGGGCATGGTGGTAGGGCAGACCCGGGTCAGCCAGCAGGCCGCGGCCGACGCCCTGCCTCTGCGCGATGCCTTCGCCGTGCTCTTCTTCGTCTCCGTGGGCATGCTCTTCGATCCCGCGTTCCTGACCCGCGAACCGTGGCTCCTTCTCTCCGCTCTGGCGGTGGTGCTCGTCGCGAAGCCCCTCGTCGCTTTCACGACCATGGCCGCCTTCGGCTATTCCACCCGCTCCGCCCTGATCGTGGGCCTGGGACTCGGGCAGATCGGCGAGTTCTCGTTCATCCTGGCCACCCTCGCGCGCCATCACGGATTGCTTTCGGAGACAGGGGAGAGCCTGCTCGTGGCCTGCGCGCTGGTATCGATCTCCATCAACCCGTTCCTGTTCCGCGGCCTCGAGACTTTCGAGTCGGCCCTGCGCCGGAGCCCGCCGATCTGGAACGCGCTCAATGCGGTGGCGGCACGCCGTGCCCTGGCGGTGAACGCCCAGGCCGGAAACGCGATCGAGACCCGGAAGGGGGCGCTCGCCATCATCGCGGGCTTTGGGCCGGTGGGCCAGGCCGTCGACCGAGCCCTGCGCCATGCCGGCCTCGAAACCGTGGTCATCGACACGAACATGGACACCGTCTCGGAGGTGGCGGGGAAGGGGAGGCATGCGATCTTCGGCGACGCCGCCCACGACGTGATCCTGAAGGCGGCGGGCATCGAGCGGGCCACCCAGCTCATCGTGACCCTGCCGCACTCGGTCAATCGGATTCCGCTCATGACCGCAGCGCGGCAGCTCAATTCGAACTGCAGGATCTTCGTACGCGCTCGCTATCTTCGGGAGCGGGAGGAACTGGTCCAGGGCGGCGCCCAGGCCGCCTGCTTCGAGGAAGCCGAGGCCGCGGTGGCCCTGACCGCGGGCGTCCTGCTCGACCTCGGCATCGATACGGCCGACATCGCGAAGGAGATCGCCCG
This sequence comes from Vicinamibacteria bacterium, assembly GCA_044229175.1. GTDB lineage: Bacteria > Acidobacteriota > Vicinamibacteria > Fen-336 > JAGNNV01 > JAGNNV01. The sequence continues at coordinate 142,464 of JBGATM010000002.1, forward strand.
CGTCCGCGCGGAGACCACCGGCGCCGGGACCTCGCCCTCGGGTCCCTAGGACCGCGGGCGCGAAGGCGCGCAATCGAGTCGCGTCGGGTAAACTTGGCGGCTTCCATGCTGCAAGTCTCCATTTCGAAGATCCCGAACGAGGGACTTGATATCGACGAGGTCGTGAACGGCGAGGTCCTCGCCATCGACCCCGAAGAACTGTCAACCGCGAAGGACGGCCGCTTCAAGGCCCACGTCGAGCGCTCCGACGACTTGAGCCTCCACGTCCGCGGCCACCTGACCCTGAAGACCTCCGGCCCTTGCGCCCGCTGTCTCGCCGACACCCCCCTGAACCTCGACCAGGAACTCGACTTGTTCTTCCTGCCCGAGTCCAAGGCCCTGTCGGAGTTTGACGACGAGGAAGGCGCGCAACTGCAGGACCGCGATCTCGTGGTGACGTTCTACAAGGGCGATGTCCTGGACCTTGCCGGCGTGGTTCGCGAGCAGATCCTGCTCGCCCAGCCCATGAAACGACTGTGCCGGGAGGACTGCAAGGGGGTGTGCCCGACCTGCGGCGCCGACCGGAATCTCACCAACTGCGGTTGCCCGAAAGAGGCGATCAGCAAAACCCCGTTTTCCTCGCTCTCCCTACCCGGAAGTGGTGAACGTGCACCTTCCAAGAACGCACGGTAGAATGTAAGGCTCAAAGACAATGCCCAATCCAAAACGCCGCCACTCCAAGAGCCGCCGCAACATGCGCCGGGCTCACGATTTTCTCGAAACCCCCAGCCTCAGCAAGTGCAGCCACTGCGGGGCCGCCACCATGCCCCACCGCGTCTGCGCGGGTTGCGGGTACTACAAGGGCAAGCAGGTCATCGCCGCCAAGAACGCCGCGTAGCCTTCCTCAAAACCTGCCTGCGGCCAGATTTCTGGCTGTAACCTTCTCAAAATGACCGGATCTTTGAAGGGCGTCCGCGTCGCCGTGGATGCCATGGGCGGCGATTTCGGGGTCGGCGTCGCGGTCGCGGGCGCCGTCGTCGCGGCTCGCCGCTACGACCTGTCCCTGATCCTCGTGGGACGCGAGGCCGCGGTGAGAGCCGAACTCGCGAAGGCCGACGTGTCGGGCCTCGATATCCGGGTGGTCGACGCGGCCGAGGAAGTCGGCATGGCCGAGAAGGTCGGCCGGCCCACCCTGAAGAAACGCTCCTCCATCCTGATCGCGGTCGAACTGGTCGAGAAGGGCGAGGCCGACGCCTTCTTCTCGGCCGGGAACACCGCGGCGTGCTGGACCATCGCCAAGATGACCCTGGGCACGTTGCCCGAGATCGACCGCCCGGCCCTCACCGCCGTGGTTCCGAACGTCAAGGGGAAGACGGTGCTGCTCGACGTGGGGGCCAACGCCACCTGCAAGTCGCGGCACCTCGAGGAATTCGCGGTCATGGGGAGTCTCTACGCCGAAGAGGTGCTCAGGATCGCTCACCCTCGCGTGGGGCTGATGTCGATGGGGGAGGAGGAGTCGAAAGGCACCGACCTCACCCGCGAAGTCCATGCGGCGTTGAAGGAGTCCCATCTCAACTTCGTCGGCAACGTAGAAGGCCACGAGGTCTTCAACGGTGAAGCGGACGTGGTGGTGATGGACGGGTTCACCGGCAACGTGATCCTCAAGTCGAGCGAGACGCTCGCGAGTTCGATCGTGCACATGCTGAAGGAGGAGATCCGGAAGCGGCCCCTGGCCATGGCGGGCGCGGTGCTCGCGGGGGGAGCCTTCAAGGCCCTCAAGAAGCGCATCGATCCGAGGGAAGTGGGGGGCGCGCCGCTTCTCGGGGTCAAGGGGTGCTGCGTGATCGGCCACGGCAAGTCGGACGCGTTCGCGATTTCCGAGGGCATCCGCACCGCGGGCGAATTCAGCCGGAGCGGCATCAACGTCAAGATCACCGCTGAAGTCGCGCGGCTGGCCCGGGTGGAAGACGCGGGGGTGCCAGCCACCTCATGAGAGTCGCGTTCCTTTTTCCCGGCCAGGGGTCGCAGGCGGTCGGCATGGGCCAGTTTCTCGCCGAAGCCTTCCCAGGCTCGAAGGCGGTGTTCGACGCCGCCGATCGCGCCCTCGGGTCGTCTTTATCCGCGCTGTGCTTCAACGGGCCCGAGGACGACCTCAAGCTCACTGAGAACACCCAGCCCGCGCTCCTGACCACCAGCATCGCCGCGCTTCGGGCGCTGGAGGCGCGGGGCGTGAAGGCTGCGGGTGTGGCCGGACACAGCCTGGGCGAATACTCGGCGCTCGTGGCCGCGGGGGCCCTGAAGTTCGACGACGCGGTTCGCACGGTGAGGCTCCGCGGAAGGTACATGCAGGAAGCGGTGCCCGTGGGCCGGGGCGCCATGGCCGCGATCCTCATGCTCGATGCGGACAAGGTCGAGGAGGCCTGCCGGGAGGCGGCGCAGGGAGAGGTCGTCTCGCCCGCCAACCTGAATTGCCCCGGCCAGATCGTGATCGCCGGGGATGCGGCCGCCGTCGATCGCGCCATCGCCGGCTGCACCGCCCGGGGCGCCAAGCGCGCGATCAAGCTCGCGGTATCCGCGCCCTTCCATTGCGGCCTGATGAAGCCCGCGGAGGAGCGGCTCCAGGCCGACCTGCAGGGCCTTCCTTTCGAGGCCGCCGTGATCCCTGTCTACCGGAACGTGGATGGCGCGCCCCAGAGTTCGGCGGACGCGCTTCGCGACGGCCTGGTGCGGCAGGTGTCGCTCCCCGTGCAGTGGCAGAAGACCCTCGAAACCATGGCCGCGGACGGCTTCGACACCTTCATCGAGGTCGGTCCGGGCACGGTGGTTTCCGGGCTGGTCAAGAAAACGGTGAAGGGCGCGCGCGTCCTGAACGTCGAAGACCCGGCTTCCCTCGAAAAGACCCTTCAGGCCCTTGAGGCCGCGTAAACGGAGACCCATACACCTTTGAACCTCAGAGCAGACGGAAAGATCGCGATCGTGACCGGCGCGTCGCGCGGCATCGGGCGGGGGATCGCCCTGGCCCTCGCCGAGGCGGGTGCGTTCGTGGTCTGCGCGGCGCGCGACCTCGCGAAACTGGAGGCGGTGGCGGGTGAGATCGCGGCCGCGGGCGGGAAAGCCAGCGCCCACGTGGTCGATGTGAGTTCACGCGAGTCGATCGAAGCCCTCATCGCCGCGACCATGGCCGCCCAGGGACGGATCGACGTGCTCGTGAACAACGCCGGCATCACCCGGGACAACCTGCTGCTGCGCATGAAGCCCGCGGACTGGGACGACGTCCTCGCCACCAATCTCACCAGCGTCTTCATCGCCACCCAGGCGGTCATGAAGCCCATGCTGAAGCAGCGCGCGGGGTCGATCATCAACATCGGTTCGGTGGTGGGCCTCACCGGCAACGCCGGCCAGGCGAACTACGCCGCGGCCAAGGCCGGGCTCATCGGTTTCTCGAAGTCGGTGGCCCGCGAAGTGGCCTCCCGCGGCATCCGGGTGAACGTGGTGACCCCGGGGTTCATCGACACGGACATGACGAACGCCATGCCCGAGGCCGCGAAACAGGCCATGCTGGCCACCGTCCCGCTGGGTCGGACGGGCACGCCCGCGGACATCGCGGGCCTCGTCGTCTATCTCGCCTCCGACGCCTCGGCCTACGTGACCGGCCAGACCGTCTCGGTGGATGGCGGCTTCCATATGTAGAATCCGCAGGAACCACGTTCCTGTGCGATCGTTAAGGACCGCAGCGCTTGGGGTCAGGCACCCTGAAGCTTCTGGATATAGTAGAAAACAAGAGGAAAAAAATGGAATCGCTTGAAGCCCGCGTCAAAAAGATCATTGTCGAGCAGCTGTCGGTCGAGGAAGATGCGGTGAAGTCGGAAGCCAAGTTCGTCGACGATCTGGGCGCGGACAGCCTTGACATCGTGGAACTGGTCATGGCCCTCGAAGAGGAGTTCAAGATCGAGATCCCCGACGAGGACGCCGAGAAGATCAGCAACGTTCAGAGCGCCATCGACTACATCACCAAGCACGCCAAGAAGTAGCCTCAGGCCTGCACGCGCAGGCCAAAGGCTCGAATCTATGAGAAGAGTTGTCGTCACGGGCCTCGGAGTGGTTTCGCCCCTCGGAATCGGCGCGGAACCGACGTGGGAGGGGCTCCTCGCCGGCCGGTCGGGCGCGGGTCCCATCACGTTGTTCGATTGCTCGAAACACACCACCAAGTTCGCCTGCGAGGTGAAGAACTTCGATCCGCACGTGTTCTCCGACAAGAAGGAAGCGCGGAAGATGGATCGCTTCATCCAGCTCGGGGTGGCCGCGAGCGAATACGCCATCAGGGATTCGAACCTCACGTTCACGCGCGAGGAGTCGGAGATGGTGGGCGTCTTCATCGGCAGCGGCATCGGCGGTTTCGCCACCATCGAGCGCGAGCACGCGGAGATGCTCTCGGGCGGTCCCCGCCGGATTTCACCGTTCTTCATTCCCTCCGCCATCATCAACCTCGCCGCGGGATGGGTGACCATAAGGACCGGGGCCCGCGGACCGTCGTCGGCCACCGCCACCGCCTGCACCTCGAGCGCGCACTCGATCGGCGACGCTTTTCGCGTGATCCAGCGCGGCGAGGCGGACGTGATGATCGCGGGCGGGAGCGAAGCGGCCATCACCGGTCTCGGGGTGGGCGGCTTCAACGCCATGCGCGCGCTCTCCACCCGCAACGACGCTCCCGAGAAAGCGTCGCGCCCTTTCGACAAGGACCGCGACGGCTTCGTGATCGGCGAGGGTTCGGGGATCCTGATCCTCGAGGAGCTGGGCCGGGCCACCGCCCGTGGCGCCAAGATCTACTGCGAGGTGGTCGGATACGCCATGACCTCCGACGCGCATCACATCACCGCTCCCTGTGAAGACGGCGACGGCGCGGCCCGCGTGATGGCGAAAGCGATCAGGGACGCGGGCATCCGCCCCGACCAGATCGCCTACGTCAACGCGCACGGCACCTCCACGCCGGTGGGCGACCAGATCGAAGTGATCGCGATCAAGACCGTCTTCGGCGAACACGCGAGGAAGCTGGTGGTGGGCTCGACCAAGTCCATGACCGGGCATCTGCTCGGCGCGGCCGGAGGCCTCGAGGCCTCCATCACCGCGCTCGCCATCCGCGATCAGAAAGTTCCTCCCACGATCAACATCGAATCCCAGGACCCCGAGTGCGACATCGACGCCGCGCGCGAAGGGGCGAGGTCGATGGCGATCGAGTACGCGTTGTCGAACTCGTTCGGTTTCGGCGGAACCAACGGGGCCCTGGTCTTCAAGCGTTACGCGGCCTGAAGCACCGCGTCAGAAAAACTCCCAGATTTCTTCTCTCAGGCCGCCGCGGCCGCGCGAAACGTCCCTGGCGGGCTCAAGAGTTCACCTAAGGAAGCCCTCATGAAGATCATCGTTTGCGTGAAGGTGGTGCCCGACACCGCCTCGCGGCTGAAGGTCGCGGACGACGGAAAGCAGATCGTCCAGACCGATCTCACCTGGATCATCTCCCCCTACGACGAGTACGCCATCGAGGAGGGCTTGAAGCTAAAGGAGAAGTTCACCGGCGAGGTGATCCTTCTCTCGGTCGGGCCCGAGCGCGTGGTCGCGGGCCTTCGAAACGGCCTCGCCATGGGCGCCGACTCGGCTCACCAGATCTGGGATGGGGCCTTCGAGGGTCTCGACGCGGCCGGGCGGGCCACCGTGCTCGCGGCCGCGATCCGCCACCTCGGGGGCGCGGACCTGATCCTGTGCGGGCATCAGGGCTCGGGCGAGGACGACGCCCAGACCGCGGGGCTCCTGGCCGGGGCCCTCGACCTGCCGGTGGTCTCCATGGCCATCAAGCTCGACATCGACGGCACGGCCGCGGTGGTCGAGCGCGAAGTCGAGGGCGGCATCGAAGTGTGGGACGTCACCCTGCCCGCGGTGGTCACCGCGCAGAAGGGCCTCAATACCCCGCGCTACGCCGGCCTCAAGGGCATCATGGCCGCGAAGAAGAAGCCCATGGGCGTGCTCGACGCGGCGGCCCTCGGGGTCTCGAAGGACGGTCTGGCCCGCAAGACCGAGCGCCGGAAAATGGCGCCTCCCGCCGATCGGCCGCCGGTGAAGCTGATCCAGGGCGATCCGGCCACCCAGGCGAAGGAACTCATCCGTCTCCTCCACGAAGAAGCGAAGGTCATCTAGCCATGTCCAACACCATTCTGACGTTCGCGGAAACCCGGGGCGGGGCCTTGCGGCGTCCCTCTCTCGAGGCCGTCTCCGAAGCGCGGCGGCTCGCCGACGCCTCTTCGGGCAAGGTCGTGTCGGTCCTCGTCGGCCCGGCCAACGATGCCGCGATGAAGACCCTCGGCGCGCATGGCGCGGACAAGGTGATCTGCTTCGCCGCGGCGGGATTCTCGGCGTATTCGTCCGAGTCCTACGCTCGGGCGGTGGCGAAGGCGGTGGAGATGGAGGCGCCTTCCGCGGTGTTCATCCCCTACACCGCGATGGGGAAGGATCTCGCGCCGCGCGTGGCTTTCCTGACCGGCGGGGGTCTCGTCTCCGACTGCTCGTCCTTCCGCCAGGCCGACGGCCGGCTGGAGGCGACGCGCGCCCAGTACTCCGGGAAGATGATCTCGGCCTTCGCGTGGAACAGCCCGCTGCAGATCGCGAGCCTGCGGCCGAACGTGTTCGCCCTGACCGCGCCCGCGGAAGGCCGGGCCTGCGAGACCGTGCAGGCCGACGTCGATGCCGCGGCGCGCGCGCGGGTGCGTGAGTTCCGCGCCAAGGACGGGGGCAAGAAGGAGCTTTCCGAGGCGCAGGTCATCGTGTCGGGCGGCCGCGGCCTGAAGGCGGCGGAGCACTTCAAGTTGATCGAGGATCTCGGCGAAGCGATGGGCGCGGCCATCGGCGCGTCCCGCGCGATCGTCGACGACGGATGGGTGTCCCATTCGTTCCAGGTCGGCCAGACCGGCAAGACGGTGTCGCCGACCCTGTACATCGCCTGCGGCATCTCGGGCGCGATTCAGCACCTCGCGGGCATGTATTCGTCGCGGGTGATCGTGGCCATCAACAAGGATCCCGAGGCGCCCATCTTCAAGGTGGCGAACTACGGCATCGTGGGCGACCTGTTCGAGGTCCTGCCCGCGCTCACCGCGGAGGCGAAGGCGCACTTCGCGTCCCGCGGATAAGGGAGGGGCTTCTAGCCCCGCGCATCGGCGTTTTCGAAGACGAAGGTGGTCCGGCCGACGCGGATCTCGTCGCCGTTCTTCAAGACGGCGTTTGTGACCTCGCGTCCATTGACCCAGGTCTTGTTGGTCGACCCGAGGTCGATGATGCGAAAAGACGACTGGTGCCGCTCCAGCCGGCAGTGCTCGGCCGACACCGGGTCGTCGGGCAGGACGAGGTCGTTGTCGAGCGAGCGGCCGACCCTGACCACCGGCGCGTCCAGGACGATGACCCGGCTGGCCCAGGCGGGCGCCGAGGTCTCGCGCAGGCGGGGGGCGCCGCGATCGACCGCGTCCTCGGCGGAAAGAGCGGCGGAGGAAGCGCCCTTGCTTACATAGAACACCGAACCGGATCCGGCCGAGGGGATCGCGCGCAGTTGCTCGGTCGCCTTCTCCGCTCTGAACAGCCCGAGTCTCCTCGTGGCCAGGGCCACCAGGGCGGCGAGAAGGAAAAGGCCAACGATGGCCGCGATGATGGCCAGGATGGTGGACCCCATGGCCCCGCATTCTGGCACGCACCGGATGTGATTGAATGTGCCCGCCATGACTGATGAACGCGACACCCTCGAAACCGACGTCCTGATCGTGGGCGGCGGCCCGGCCGGACTCGCGGCGGCCATCCGACTGAAGGACCTCCTCGCCGAGCGGGCGAAGCGTCCCGGGGTGAAACCCCTCGAGCCTTCGATCATGGTGATCGAGAAGGCGGCCGAGTTCGGCGCCCATTCGATCTCGGGCGCGGTGCTCGATCCTTCGTCGCTTCGCGAGCTGATTCCCGACTTCGAGGGCCGCGCGCCGCTTGCCGCCAAGGTCACGAAGGACTGCGTCGAATACCTGTTCGAGGAGTCGAAGTTCCGGCTGCCCATCACCCCGCCGCCCCTTCAGAATCACGGCAATTACGTGATCAGCCTCAGCAACCTGGTGAAGTGGCTGGCCACGGAAGCGGAGAAGCGCGGCGTCGACTGCATGCCCGGATTCCCCGCGGCCTCGCTCCTGTGGGACGGCGATCGGGTGGTGGGCGTGCGCACCGGCGACAAGGGCATCGACAAGCACGGGAAGAAGAAGGGCAACTACGAGGCCGGCGTCGATATCCGCGCGAAGGTGACCATCCTGGCCGAGGGGGCGCGGGGGAGCCTCACCAAGACCGCGGTGGCGAAGCTCAAGCTCGATGCGGGCAAGTTCCCGATGGTGTACACCCTCGGGATCAAGGAACTCTGGGAGGTCCCCAAGGGCCGCATCCAGAAGGGCGAGGTCATCCACACCATGGGCGAGCCGCTCGGGTGGGAGACCTTTGGCGGAGGATTCATCTACGGTCTGTCGGACACGGAGATCTCGGTCGGTCTCGTCATCGGTCTCGACTACCGCGACCCTTTCCTCGATCCGCACGGTCTCTTCCAGAAGATGAAGACCCACCCGCGGGTGGCCGAACTGCTCCAGGGCGGGAAGATGATCAAGTACGGCGCCCGCGCCATCAGCGAAGGCGGCTGGTACTGCATTCCGAAGACCTACGCGGACGGCCTGCTTCTCATCGGCGAGGCCGCGGGGTTCCTGAACGCCATGCGGCTCAAGGGCATTCACCTCGGCATCAAGACCGGCATGCTCGCCGCGGAGACCGCGCTCGATGCGCTGGAGCGCGACGACTCATCGGCGGCGGTGCTCAAGGGGTTCGAGGACCGGGTCAATGCCTCGCCGGTGAAGGAGGAGCTTTACGCGGTCCGCAACTTCCACCAGGGCTTCAAGCACGGCTTCCTCGGCGGCATGATCAATACCGGATTGCTCATGGTGACGGGCGGGCGGGGTCTCGTCGACCCCCTGGAGCCCTCGGGCGGATACGCGGACATGGAAAAGCTCATCGACCGGTACGGCGCGGGAACGACCCGCGACTTCTTCCAGCGCGCCAAGGCCGACGGCAAGCTCACCTTCGACCGGCTCACCGACGTCTTCCACGCGGGCACGCTTCACGAAGAAGACCAGCCCGCGCACCTGCACGTGGCCGACCCGAACATCTGCGAGACCACCTGCCGGACCGAGTACGGGAATCCCTGCGAGAAGTTCTGCCCGGCCGCGGTCTACGAGATGGTCCCGAAGAATGACGGGAATCCGAAGTCGCTCAAGCTGCAGATCAACTTCTCGAACTGCGTCCACTGCAAGACCTGCGACATCATGGATCCCTACCAGATCATCACCTGGGTGACGCCCGAAGGCGGAGGCGGACCGAAGTACGACGGGCTGTAGATCGTCCCAGGATCAGCTCCGTCGTATCCCGGCGAAAGCCGGGATCCACTGACCGGGTCCCAGCCGTCTTCCTCGACCCGCCTGAGGAGCGCGGCCTAGTCCTTGTCGTCGGGCTCGATGAAGCACCACGCGATCTCGGGGAAGGTCTCGTGGATGCGCGCCTCCAGCGCGTTGATGCGCGCGACCACTTCCTCGACCGGCATTCCCGGGGTCATCTGCACCTTGGCCGCGAGCATGACCTGGGGTCCGAACTGCATGGTGATCGCGCGGAAGAGCCTCTCGATTCCAGGCGCCCGCTTGATCTCCTCGCGGATCGCCTCCTCCACGTCCTCCTCCGCCGACTTCCCGACGATGAGGCCCTTGATCCGGGCGGCGATGAAGACGGCGACGGCCACGAGGACGGTCCCGATGGCCATGGACCCGACCGCGTCGAACTGAGGGTTGCCGGTGACCGCGGTCAGGCCGACGAAACCGAAGGCGAGCCCGAGGCCGATCAGGGCGGCGACGTCTTCGCCCAGGACCACGACCAGCTCCGCGTTGCGCGTGTTCTTCAGCCAGTAACCGAAGGACCTGCCGCGGCGCAGACGCGCGATCTCCTTGAGGCACCCCGCGAGCGACCCGGCCTCGAGGAGGATCGACACCGCGAGCACGCTGAGAGCGACCCACAGCCTGGACACCGGCTCCGGGTGGTGCAGTTTGTGCCAGCCTTCATAGATGGAGAAGAGCCCTCCGAGGCTGAAGAGGAGCAGGGCCACCACGAAACTCCAGAAGTAGGTGACCTTCCCGTAGCCCAGCGGATACTCCCGGCTGGCCGGCCGCTTCGACTGGCTGATGCCGATGAAGAGCAGGATCTGGTTCGCGCAATCAGAGAACGAGTGGATCGCCTCCGCCAGCATGGAGCCCGAAGCGGTGTAGATCGCCGCCGCCAGCTTCGATACCGCGATTCCGAAGTTCGCGATCAGGGCGTACAGGATCGCCTTGTTGGAGGAATGCTGGTCGGACATGGGGCGGATTCTGCCCGATTTGAACCCGGAGCGGGGCGGTCGGGCGCTCCCGGCGGGCTATGCTCACCCGCCTGTCCCTTGGAAGCGAGCCGGGTCTGGTGACCTGCACGGCCTTCAAAGCCGCTGGCGTCCGGGGTCTCCCCGGACAGGTGGGTTCGATTCCCACGCGCTTCCGCCATTTGTTGTCCATCCGATTAACCGGATGGACGGGTGGAGTCGTAAACTTCCCGGGTTTATGAAACAGCCCTCGACCCTCGAAGAACTGTGCGCCCAGCGGATCGCCATCATCGATGGGGCGATGGGGACCATGCTTCAGCGGGAGAGCCTCACCGAGGAGGACTTCCGCGGAGAGCGCTTCAAGGAGGTCAAGAAGCTGCTCAAGGGCAACAACGACCTTCTGATCCTCACCCGCCCCGACGTGGTGGAGAAGGTCCATCGCGCCTACCTCGACGCGGGCGCCGACCTGATCGAGACGAACACGTTCAGCTCGCAGGCCATCTCCCAGGCCGACTACGGTCTCGAAGCGATTTCCTATGAACTGAACTTCGAGGGCGCGAAGCGGGTGCGCGCGGCCATCGACGCTTACCTCGCCGATGGGGGAGTGGGCCCCAAGTTCGTGGCCGGGTCCCTCGGGCCGATGAACCGCACCACCTCGATGTCGCGCGACGTCGACAACCCCGGAGCCCGTGACGTCACCTTCAACGATGTGAGGCTCGCGTATCGCGACCAGGTGCGCGGCCTGCTGGACGGCGGCTCGGACCTGCTCCTCGTGGAAACCGTCTTCGACACCCTCAACGCCAAGGCCGCTCTGTTCGCGATCGAGGAGATCTTCGAGGAACGAGGCTCGCGCGTGCCCGTGATGCTCTCGGTCACCATTACCGATCAGAGCGGGCGAACGCTCTCCGGCCAGACCATCGAGGCCTTCTGGAACTCCGTCTCGCACTTCCCGCTCTTCTCCGTGGGGATCAACTGCGCGCTCGGGGCCACCCAGATGAGGCCGTTCATGGAGGAGCTGGCGCGCATCGCCTGGGTGCGGACGAGCTGCTACCCCAACGCCGGCCTGCCCAACGCCTTCGGCGGCTTTGATGAGACGCCCGAGAGCATGGTCCTTGCCATGACCGACTTCGTCAGGGGCGGGTGGCTGAACCTCGTCGGCGGATGCTGCGGCACCACTCCGGATCACATCCGGGCCCTCAAGGAACTCAGCGAGGGCGTGCCCCCGCGCGTGCCTCCCGCGAAGACCCCGCTCCTGAGGCTCTCGGGCCTCGAGGCCGTGACCATCCGGCCCGAGTCCAATTTCGTCAACGTGGGGGAGCGGACCAATGTCACCGGCTCCCCGAAATTCGCGAAGCTCGTGCTCGAAGGGAAGCTCGACGAGGGCGTGCGCATCGCGCGCCAGCAGGCGGAGAACGGCGCGCAGATCATCGACGTCAACTTCGACGAAGGCATGCTCGATTCCGAGAAGACCATGCGCGACTTCCTGAACCTCCTGGCCGCCGAGCCGGACGTGGCGCGCGTGCCCATCATGCTGGACTCGTCGAAGTGGTCGGTGATCGAGGCCGGCCTTCAGTGCCTCCAGGGCAAGGGGGTGGTGAACTCCATCTCGCTCAAGGAGGGCGAGGAGAGTTTTCGCAGACAGGCGAGGCTGGTGCGCCGCTACGGCGCCGCGGTCATCGTGATGGCCTTCGACGAGAAGGGCCAGGCGGATAACACGGAGCGAAGAGTCGCGATCGCGGAGCGCGCCTACCGGATCCTCACCCAGGAGATCGGCTTCCCGCCCGAGGACATCATCTTCGACCCCAACGTCCTCACCGTGGGCACGGGCATCGAGGAGCACGCGAACTACGTGGTCTCCTTCATCGAATCCACGCGGCTCATCAAGGAGCGATGCCCCTACGCCAAGGTGAGCGGCGGCATCAGCAACGTCTCGTTCGCCTTCCGCGGCCAGAACGCGGTGCGCGAGGCCATGCACACGGCGTTCCTGTATCACGCGGTCAAGGCCGGGCTCGACATGGGCATCGTGAACGCCGGCCAGCTCGGCGTCTACGAGGAGATCGACCGCGAACTGCGCGACCTGGTGGAGGACGTGCTTCTGAATCGGCGTCCCGATGCCACGGAGCGCCTTTTGAACCACGCCTCGTCGATGAGCGTGGGCGGCGAGGCCAAGAAGATCGCGGCCGAGACCTGGCGCAGCCTCCCGCTCGAGGGACGCCTCCAGCACGCTCTGGTGGCCGGCAACGCCGATCACATAGAGACGGACGTGGCCGAAGCGCTCAAGAAGTACGGCAAGCCCCTGCGCGTGATCGAGGGCCCGCTCATGGACGCCATGAGCGTGGTGGGCGACCTGTTCGGCTCGGGCCGCATGTTCCTGCCCCAGGTGGTCAAGAGCGCTCGGGTGATGAAGAAGGCGGTGGCCTGGCTTCAGCCCTATCTCGAGGCCGAGAAGGCGACGAGCTCGGCGGCGGGGAAGGTCCTGCTCGCCACGGTGAAGGGCGACGTCCACGATATCGGCAAGAACATCGTGGGCGTGGTCCTCGCCTGCAACGGCTACGAGATCATCGATCTCGGGGTCATGGTCCAATGCGAGGAGATCCTCCGGGTGGCGAAGGAGCGGAACGTGGACGTGATCGGTCTGTCCGGACTGATCACGCCCTCCCTCGACGAGATGGTCCACGTGGCCTCGGAGATGAAGCGGCTCAAGTTCAAGATCCCGCTCCTCATCGGCGGAGCGACCACCTCCAAGGCGCATACCGCGGTGAAGGTGGCGCCCGCCTTCGACCAGCCCGTGGTCCACGTCCTCGACGCATCGCGCGCGGTCGGGGTGCTCACTAACCTCAAGTCGTCCGAACGGCAGGCCTACGTGGACGAGAATCATCGCGAGCAGGAGCGCCTGCGCGCCGACTACGCGAAGAAAGTCTCGCAGCGCGTGCTGGTGCCGCTCGCGGAGGCGCGGGCCCGGCGGCTTTCGACCGACTGGAAGAACTACGTTCCGCCCACCCCGTCGTTCCTCGGGGCCAGGCACGTCGACGTTCCGGTGGCCGAGCTGATTCCTCTCATCGACTGGTCTCCCTTCTTCGCCGCCTGGGAGCTGTCCGGCACCTATCCGAAGATCTTCGAGCATCCCAAGTGGGGGGAGCGCGCGAAGGAGGTCTTCGCCGACGCGCAGGCGATGCTGAAGACGATGTCGGCTCCGGGAGCGCTGCGCGTGCAGTCGAGCCTCGGGATCTTCCGCGCCGCCTCGACCCACCACGACGACATCGAGGTCGAGACTTCCGCCGGGCCGGTGGAACTCCATACCCTTCGCCAGCAGACGAAGAAGGCGGTGGACGAGCCTTACACCGCCCTGTCGGATCTGATCGCACCCATCGAAACCGGGATTCCGGATTCCGTCGGGGTGTTCGCGGTCGGGGTGACCGAGGGCCTCGATGCGATGGTCGCGCGGTTCGAGCGCGACCACGACGACTATCACTCGATCCTGGCCAAGGCCCTGGCCGACCGCCTCGCCGAGGCCGCGGCGGAGTGGACGCACCGGGAGGCCCGCAAGGCCTGGGGGATCGACACGGATCTTTCCACCGAGGACCTGGTCCGCGAGCGCTACCGGGGCATAAGGCCGGCGCCGGGGTACCCGGCCCAGCCCGATCACTCGGAGAAGGCGACCATCCTCGAACTTCTCGGTGGAACGGCCCGGACCGGCCTTTCCCTGACCTCGAGTTACGCCATGACCCCGGGAAGCGCCGTCTCCGGGCTCATCTTTTCCCATCCTGCGTCGAGGTATTTCACGGTGGGGCCCATCGGAGACGATCAGGCCGACGACTACGCCCGGCGCAAAGGACTCGAGGCCAAAGACCTCGCTCGGCTCCTCGGCGCTTCACTCGCCTGACGCGATGACGACCGAGGGGCGGCAGCCAGGCCCCGGAATTTTCGGCGGCGCCCGGCCGCGCGGGCTTTGAACGGCGGAGACGCTTGAAGAAACGCCTCGGGATACTGGCGCTCAAGAAACTATATAAGGGCTTTTTCTTCCGCGAAGATTTCTGAGAATTTCTTCGCCGCAAGGAGCGCGGGTGCGATGAGGGTGGCGTGTGCTCAATGCCGAAAAAGCCCAGTGGAAGCAGGGTTGACAGGGTTTCAGAGCCCTCACTAGGCTTCGCGTCCCTCAAAGGCTTGCTCCGTGCGCCTTTGAGTTTGAAACGTCCAATACATGTTCGATCTCACATTCAGTCTTCTCGAGGGCGGCCTCCCCCAGCAGGGGCGGGTGGTCGTGCTCTTCCGCTTCACGACTCCGGCGAGGATCGTGCGATCGGGGATGCTGAATTTCGACCGGACGGAGGGTCGGTTCGTGGGCCCCCAGCGCAATCCCCAGCTGATGGACGCGGCTCTCGAGTTCATCCGGAGCATGGAGTCGGGCGAAGCGGTTCCGGCGGAAAAGAGCGCCTGATTCGGGCTTCCAGAGAGGCCTCGAGGTCTCTCCGCCGTGCGGGAATCGAAAGAGACGTGCGTGTTAAACTTCGTCTCTCAAGGGCTGAGAACGCGGGGGCGGCTCGCATGGACGTCTCCTCCGGTTTTCAACGATTCAAGGTGTGCGCTTAGATGTCTTCAGGCAAAGGCAGGGCCATAGCCCCGGCGACCGGCAAGCTGGGCATTCTTCTTCCGGGCATGGGAGCGGTGGCGACGACGTTCATCGCGGGGGTCGAGGCGATCCGCACCGGTCTCGTGAAGCCGGTGGGCAGCGTCACCCAGACCGGAACCATCCGTCTGGGCAAGCGCACGGAGAAGCGCTCTCCGCTGGTGAAGGACTTCGTCCCTCTCGCCGACCTCAAGGACATCGAGTTCGCGGGCTGGGACTGTTTCCCCGACAGCGCCTACGTGGCCGCCAAGAAGGCCGGGGTGCTGCACTACGAGCACCTGGTGGCCCTGAAGCCCTTCCTCGAGAGGGTGTCGCCCTGGCCCGCGGTGTTCGATCAGAACTACGTGAAGAAGCTCCAGGCCACCCACGTGAAGACGGGCAAGAACAAGATGGACCTCGCCGAGCAGGTGATGAAGGACATCGAGTCCTTCCGCAAGGCGAAGAACCTCGCCCGCCTGGTCATGGTGTGGTGCGGCTCGACCGAGATCTACAAGAAAGAAACCGCGGTTCATCAGACCATCGAGGCCTTCGAGCAGGGCCTGCGTGACAACGACCCGGACATCGCGCCCTCCATGATCTACGCCTACGCCGCGATCAAGATGGGGATTCCCTACGCCAACGGCGCGCCCAACCTCTCCGCGGACTTCCCGGCCCTGATCGATCTCGCGAAGAAGACGGGAACCCCCATCGGGGGCAAGGACTTCAAGACCGGCCAGACCCTGATGAAGACCATCCTGGCTCCGGGCCTGAAGGCGCGTCTGCTGGGCGTCGACGGCTGGTTCTCCACCAACATCCTCGGCAACCGTGACGGCGAGGTCCTCGAAGATCCGGAGTCGTTCAAGACGAAGGAAGTCAGCAAGCTCTCGGTTCTCGACGAGATCCTGCAGCCGCACCTGTATCCGGACCTCTACGGGAAGATCTGCCACGTGGTCCGGATCAACTACTACCCGCCCCGCGGCGACAACAAGGAAGGCTGGGACAACATCGACATCTTTGGCTGGATGGGCTATCCCATGCAGATCAAGATCGATTTCCTCTGCCGCGATTCGATCCTGGCCGCGCCCCTGGTCCTCGACCTCGCCCTCTTCTTCGACCTCGCCAAGCGTGCGGAGATGAGTGGCATCCAGGAATGGCTGTCCTTCTACTTCAAGAGCCCGCAGGTCGCGCCCGGCCTCTATCCCGAGCACGATCTGTTCATCCAGCTCATGAAGCTCAAGAACACCCTGCGCCATCTGCGCGGGGAGGATCTGATCACCCACCTCGGGCTCGAGTACTACGACTGACGCCCGGGCCGGGGCACGCGACCGACGTTAGGAGACCGAATATGGCAGCACTGGGAGTCGGGGTCGTTCTGAAGCAGATCGTGGCGGTCTCCGCCACCTGGAACAACTGCCGGGTGCTTCATTCCGATTCGATCGGCATCGCCTTCGAGGTCGAGCGTACCGTCGCGGAGACCGGCACCATCGAGACCGCGGTCTCTCAGCTCTTCGTGCCCTGGACGAGCGTCAAGCACGTCCTGGTCATGGAGCACACGATTTAGGCCGGGCGCAGCTTCTCCAGGAGCAGCGCCACCACGGTCTTTCCGTCCTCGATCTTTCCCCTGGCCAAGAGGTCGAGGGCGGCTTTCAGCGAGAGGTCGCGGATCTCGATGCGCTCGTCGGGGTCGGGTTCGGAAGTGCTCGCGAAGAACCCGGTGGCCCGGTAGATCGTCACCGTCTCGTCGCAGAAGCCGGGGCTCGGCAGGATGCGGACCAGTCGCTCCCACTCCCGGGCGCCCAGGCCGACCTCTTCGCGGAGTTCGCGCTTCGCCGCCTGCAGCGGGGTTTCGCCCCGATCGATGCGGCCGGCGGGGAGTTCGATGACCATCTTGTCGTAGGCGCAGCGGTACTGCCGGATGAGCATGACCCGCCCGTCCTCATGCACGGGCAGGACGGCGACCGAGCCCGAGTGGCGGATGATGTCGCGCCGCGCCCGGACGCCGCCCGGCTCGCGCAGGACGCCGCTCTCTATCGAAAACACCGGCCCTCGGTAGACCGTCTTCATGATCGAGCCCCTCCTCGCCGCGTGAGTGCGGCTTCCCGCAATCCGTTTCGCAACCGTACGAGGTCGTCCGGCCACGGCGCCTCGAACCTCATTTCCTCCCCGCTCACCGGATGGGCGAAGCCCAGCACCTGCGCGTGCAGGGCCGGCCGGGGGAAGGAGGAGAGAAGGCCCCGGAAGGCCTCGGGCGCGCGCGCGGCCATCGCGGTCGCACCATAGGTCGGGTCTCCGGCCAGGGGACACTTGAGCGCGGCCATATGAACGCGGATCTGATGGGTCCGTCCGCTGTGGAGCTGGAGACGGACGACGCTCGCGGGGCCGAGGATCTCCGTGACCTCGTAGTCGGTGTGGGCGGTGCGGCCGTCGGTCACCACCGCCATCCGCTGACGATGCCGGGGATCCCGGCCAATGGGCAGGGTCACGGATCCGCGCGCGGGACGAGGGGTTCCGAGGCAGATCGCGGTGTAGATCTTGGTGACGGTTCGTCCCTTGAACTGGGCGGAGAGCGAACGGTGGGCCTGGTCGTTCTTGGCCACCACCAGGAGGCCGGAGGTGCCCCGGTCGAGGCGATGAACGATGCCCGGGCGGGTGACCCCGCCGATCTCCGAGAGCGTCCCACAGTGCTCCAGGAGAGCCGCGGCGAGGGTTCCCTGGACCACTCCGGCGCCCGGGTGCACGACGACCCCCGCGGCCTTGCAGACCACGAGCAGGGAGGCGTCTTCGTAGAGGATGTCCAGGTCGCCCCGCTCGGGCGCGAGGGTCGACGGAACCGCCGCGGGAATCTCCACGGCCAGCCGGTCTCCGAGGCGCAGCTTCGCGGACGGCTTGGGAGGCCGCCCGTTCACGAGGATGGCGCCCGTAGTCAAGAGGGCGTGAATCCGTGAGCGCGACAGGTCGGGAAAGGCCTGGGCCAGGGCCTTGTCCACCCTCGACCCGGCGAGGCCGGCGCCCGCCTCGAGCAGGCGCCGTTCTCCGGAGGGGGAATCAGACGGCTTGGGGTGAGCGCTTGGCAATGACCGGCAGAGCCGCGAGGGTGAGGAACACGACGATGATGGCGATGAACTGCGACGTGCTCAAGACGCCGCCGAACACCGTGCCCCGGGCCACGTCGCCCCGGAAGAACTCGAGGACGAAACGGAGGATGGCGTAGAGAACGAGATAGAGGGTGAAAACCTGACCCTGGAACTTCCGGTTCTTGAGCACGGCGAGGAGCACGAAGAGCAGGACGAACGTGCCGAACGACTCGTACAGCTGCGACGGGTGCAAGGGCACGCCCAGGGGCACGCCCACCAGGGCATGCGCGTCCTCACTGTGGAAGATCACCGACCAGGGCAGGGTCGAAGGGGATCCGAAGCAGCAGCCCGCGGCGAAACAGGCGAGACGGCCGACGCACTGGCCGAGCGCCACCGCGGGGGCGAGGACGTCCAGGGTCGCGAAGAGGGGCAGACCATGCCTGCGGATGTACCACCAGGCCACGGGAATGCCGCCGATGAGGCCGCCGTAGAAGACGCCTCCGCTCTGGAGAACGTCGAGCAGGGCGCGGGGGCTCGTCCGGTACTGGTCGAAGTCCACCACGATGAGAAGAAGCTTGGCTCCCACGAGGCCGGCGATGATCGAGGCGATGCCGAGGTCCTGGACCTTCTGCGGATCGAGCCCGTGCTGCCTGGCCAGGCGTCCGGCGAGCCAGAGTGCCGCGAGGAGGGCCGCGACCAGCAGGACGCCGTACATGTGGAGGGAGAAGGGCCCCAGATGCCGTCCGAACAGGTCGAAGGCGGGGATGGTGAAGAGTTTCGGGAACATGGAGGGATTCTGGCCTTGCGTCAGTTGTTGAGGAGGAGTCTCACGAGACGTCGTACCTTAAGACGAGGGGGCGGGGGGCGCGGCCGCCACGGTTTCACGGTCGCGCGGGCGGAACGAGTCGATGACCAGCAGGACGAGACCGATGCTGATCGCGGAATCGGCCACGTTGTAGTTCGGCCACACGTGGTTTTCCCAGTACATCTTCACGAAATCGACCACGTACCCGAAACGAACACGGTCGATCAGGTTGCCGATGGCTCCCCCGATCACCAGGCTGAGGGCGAAGCGGGGGAGCCGCTCTTCGCGGGGAATGGTTCGGGCGTAGTACGTGAGTGCACCGAGGGCGATGGCGCTCATCACCGCGAACACATAGGGCTTCCCGGGAATGCTCGTGCCGGACAGGAACCCGAAGACCGCTCCCGAGTTGCGGACGTGCTGCAGGCTCAGGAGTCCCGAAATCAGAGGCACGTCCTCGTAGAGAGGGAGCTTCTGGATGACCAGGAACTTCGTCGCCTGATCGAGGGCGACGATGGAGAGAGGCAGGACGACGGGCTTCATCGAAGGCTCAACGCCTCGACCACCGCGGAGCATCGAGGACACAGCGGCCCTCGCGGATCCGCGCTACCTTCGCCTGCCTTCCCAGGCGAGTAGGTCCAGCAACGCGAGCACTTGACCCCCTGGGCGCGCGCCACTTCCACGGCGAGGGAGCCGCCCGCGGTCTCTTCGAGCCGGACTTCGCTCACGATGAAGAGATTGGCCAGGTTGCCGGGGAAGGGTGCGGGGAGCGCCTCGTGCGCGCGCAGAGGGGCCAGGACCGCGGCCGAACCCTGGAGCACCAGGGCGGCCTCGAGGGAAGACGCGATGGTCTTCGAAGCCCGCGCGGTTTCGAGCGCCTTCAGGACGATCTCGCGCGCCTCGAGCAGCGGCCTCCAGGCCTCGAGGGCCCCGGAATCGGGGACCACGGGGTCCGGGAAGATGCGCTCGTGCACGGCCCCCGGTTCGGCTTTGTGAAGCGATTCGTAGATCTCGTCGCCGGTAAAGGGGAGGAGCGGCGCCATGTATCGAGCCAGCCCATCGGCGATGCGGAACATCGCGGCCTGGGCGGAGCGCCGTCGGGCGCCGTTTTCGGGGTCGCAGTACAGGCGGTCCTTCAAAACGTCCATGTAGAAGGCGGAGAGGTCGACGGTGCAGTAGTGGACGAGCAGGGTGTGGAGAGCGTGATAGTCGTGCTCCTCGTAGGCCGCCCGGATCTTCGCCTCGAAGTCGTAGTGGACGGCGAGGGCATACTGGTCGAGCGGCTCGGTGACCTGGTGGCCGGCCGAAGGATCGAAGTCGAAAAGATTCGAGAGCAGGAAGCGGCAGGTGTTGCGGATCTTGCGGTAGGCCTCGGCCACGCGCTTCAGGAGTTCGTCCGAGATCCGCATGTCCTCGCGGAAGTCGACCATGGACACCCACAGGCGCAGGACGTCGGCGCCGTACTGCTTGATCGCCTTGTCGGCCTCCACGGTGTTGCCGAGGCTCTTCGACATCTTCCGGCCTTCGCCGTCCATGGTGAAACCGTGAGTGAGCACGGTCTTGAACGGCGCGTGGTCGCGGGTGCCGACGCTCACCAGGAGCGAGGAGTGGAACCAGCCGCGGTGCTGGTCGGACCCTTCGAGATACAGGTCGGCGACCGCCGATACCGGGCGGTCCGGGTGCGCTTCAAGAGCGGCATGGAGCGAGCCCGAGTCGAACCACACGTCGAGGATGTCGTCCTCGCGGCGGAACTTCGTCCCCGAGCACTTGCGGCATTTGAAGCCCTCGGGCAGAAAGTCGGCGATGTCCCGTGCGAACCACGCGTCGGCGCCTTCCCGGTCGAAGACCTCCGCCACCCTGGCGAGAATGGCGGTCTCGAGATGCGGCTCTTCGCAGGCCACGCAATACGCCGCGGGAATGGGGATGCCCCACAGACGCTGGCGCGAGATGCACCAGTCGGGCCGGGCCGCGATCATGTTGCTGATGCGGTCTTCGCCCCAGGCGGGGATCCAGCGCGTCGCCTTGATCTCGGAAAGCGCCTTCTCGCGGAAACCGCGGCGGTCCATGGCGATGAACCACTGGGCGGTGGCGCGGAAGATCACGGGGTTCTTGCAGCGCCAGCAGATCGGGTAAGAGTGCGTGTACGGCACGGTGGAAACGAGACGGCCGTGCTCGCGCAGGAATTCGGTGATCTTCGGATTGGCGTCCCAGATCTTCAGGCCCGCGAAGTGTTCGATGTCGGTGGTGAAGAAACCGCGGTCGGTGACCGGGCAGTCGACTTCGAGGCCGTACTTGATGCCGGTGTCGTAGTCGTCCGCGCCGTGGCCGGGGGCGGTATGCACGATGCCGGTGCCGGCTTCGAGAGTGACGTAGTCGGCGAGGACGCCGGGCGAGGTCCGGTCGATCCAGGGATGCCGGAAGTCGAGGCCCTCGAAGACGTCGCCCTTCACGGTGGCGAGAGGGTCGCCGAGGGTGAGCGCCTGGACCGTGCGCGCGCGGGAGACGGTCGCGTCCTTGAGGCCGGTGGCGAGAACCGCGATTGCTCCCCCCGGCGACTCCTCGTAGAAGCCGTACTCGAGTTCCGGGTTGAAGGCGAGCGCGCGGTTGGCGGGAAGCGTCCAGGGCGTCGTCGTCCAGGTGATGGCGTGGACATTCCGGCCCGCCACCGCGGGGACCTTCGCGGCCAGCGCGGCGACTCCGGAAGCACTCAGGGGAAAGCGCACATCCACGGAAGGCGAGACGTGGTCTTCCTCGTACTCGATCTCCGCCTCGGCGAGGGCGGTCTTGCACGAAAGGCACCAGTGGACGGACTTGCGCGCCTTGTAGACGAAGTCGCGCTCGACGAACTTCGAGAGAGTGCGGACGATGGTCGCCTGATACGACTTCGCCATGGTGTAGTAGGGATGGGTCCATTCCGCCGAGACCCCGAGGCGCTCGAACTCCTCGCCCTGGATGCCCACGAACTTCAGCGCGTGGGCCTGGCACGCCTGACGGAAGGCGACCGGGGACAGCTGGTTCTTCTTCGAACCGAGGCTCTTGTCGACCTGGAGCTCTATGGGCAGGCCATGGCAGTCCCACACCGGGGTGAAGGGTGCGTCGAAGCCAAGCATCGAACTGCGCTTGAGCGAAAGGTCCTTGAGGGTCTTGTTGACGATGTGCCCGAGATGGATGTGGCCGTTCGCGTAGGGGGGGCCATCGTGGAGGATCCACCGCGGCCGGCCCTTGCGGGCCTCGCGCACCCGGTCGTAGAGATTTCGGGCTTTCCATGCGGAAAGCCGTTTGGGCTCCGAGTCCGGCAGGTTAGCCTTCATGGGGAAGGCGGTCTGCGGCAGGTTCAGAGAGTTCTTCCAGTCGTTCGCTTCGCTCATTACAATCCGGCCATTCTCTCAGATCATCAAGTCCTGCCAGAATCCGCCCAACGCCTCGCCGCTATCTTTCCCAGATTCTCCGGTTTATTCCCCCTATGACTCCAAAACGCGCACTGGCCCTCTTAGCCGCCCTCGTCATCGGAGCACTCTCATCCTGCGCCTCGACCGAGGAGTGCGGCACCTGCTCGGGCGACGCCGATTGTCGCTCCGGGTTCTTCTGTTCCACCTTCGCGGACGGCACCAGACGGTGCGCCTCCGGCACGGGCGATACGACCTGCGGTAAGAAGTAGCGCACGAAGCCTGGGGGTCTTTCACCCCCGGACTGCGAACCGCGGATCTCCATCAACCATGCTTCAGGAGCGCCCTCCGAACCCGAGGCGTGTCCTCGTGGCTCAGTCGTATTTCCTCCGTTTCGATCCGAAACTGCGGAGGGCGGGACAGCCTGTGCCTCCGCTCGGCTCGCTGATCTGCGCGTCGGTGCTGCGCGAGCGTGGCTTCGACGTCCGATTCTTCGACGCCATGCTCGCGGCCTCGGAAGACGACTGCGCGCGCGCCCTGGACCGCGAGAATCCGGAAACGCTCGTCATCTTCGAGGACAATTTCAACTACCTCACCAAGATGTGTCTCGCGCGCATGCGTCAGGCGGCGGCGCGGATCATCGGGATGGCCCGCGACCGGGGGATCGCGGTGATCGTGGCCGGGTCGGACGCGAGCGACGAGCCGTTGTTCTTCCTCGAGGCCGGCGCCAGCGCGGTGGCGGTCGGAGAAGGCGAGTTCTCGGTGGCGGAGTGGCTGGACGCAAAGGGGGCCCCGCCCCGGTCCATAAGCGGGATCGCGACCCTCGGGGAAGGAGGCGTCCTCGAGGCCGGCCCGCCGCGCCCACCCGTTCGCGATCTCGACTCCATTCCGCCCCCGGCCTGGGACCTCGTCGACCTCGGCGCCTATCGGCGGATGTGGAACCGGAAGCACCGTTACTTCTCGCTCCCCCTGGCCACGAGCCGCGGCTGCCCGTTCCACTGCAACTGGTGCGCGAAGCCGATCTGGGGCCAGCGTTACAACTCGATGTCGCCCGCGCGGGCCGCCCGGGAGGTGGCGACCTTGAAGGGCCTCGGCGCCACGCGGGTGAACGTGCTCGATGACCTCTTCGGACTGAAGCCCGGCTGGCTGGAGGAATTCGGCGCGGAGCTCGTGCGGCAGGGCGCGGTCCTTCCCTTCAAATGTCTCTCTCGCGCGGATCTTCTGAGCGAGGCGATGGTTCGGGCCCTGAGAGGCGCGGGCTGCGAGATGGTCTGGATCGGAGCGGAGTCGGGATCGCAGAGGATTCTCGACGCCATGGAGAAAGGCACCACGGTCGAGGAGATACGCGCGGCGGCGTCGAGGTTGCGCGCGGCGGGAATAAAGGTGGCCTTCTTCCTCCAGTTCGGCTACGTCGGTGAAACGGAGGACGACGTCCAGGCGACCCTCGATCTGGTCGAAGAAGTGCTGCCCGACGACATCGGCATCTCGGTTTCGTATCCGCTGCCCGGGACGCGGTTCCACGCCCGGGTCAAGGATGAGATGGGACGGAGCGCCCACTGGCGCGACTCCTCCGATCTGGCCATGCTCTTCGGTGGTCAGCGCTCGACGCCTTACTACCGCATTCTGCACGCGCACGCGCACGCGCGCTTCCGCCTGGCCCGCGCGATCCGCACCGCGGTTCGACCCCGCTGGCGTCGCGGCCTCATGATCCTGCGTTACGGGACGTTGCGCGCGCTCACCGCGGCGGGCCTGGCCCTGGCCGCACGCGGTCGCGTGCAGGTTCGTCCCTTCCTGCCCGAACTGCCCCGTGAGGCCGCGGCGACCCCGAGCCGCGGCCTCGTGAGCCCAGGCGAGCCTTGATGAGCGACGAGATCCTTCTGTCTCATGGCTACTTCCTCGAGCTCGACCCGGTGGAGCGGAAGGTGATGCGCCCGTACCCGCCCCTGGGGCTCTTGTACCTGTCCGCCTATCTCAAGAAGAGGGGCCGCCGGGTGCGGGTGTTCGACTCGACCTTCTCCACCCCCAAGCGCCTCATCGAGGAGCTGCGCGTGGCCCGGCCGAAGCGCCTCGGCCTCTACGCCAACCTGATGACGCGCCCGCGGGTGGTGAGCCTCATCGGCGTCGCCCGCGACCTCGGCGTTCCCGTGGTGGTGGGCGGCCCCGACGCCTCGGGGAACGCCGACGAGTACCTGAAGCACGGCGCGTCGGTGGTGGTTCGCGGCGAGGGCGAGGCGACCCTCGATGAACTCCTGGGCCGGTGGACCGGGGTGGACCCGCCCACCGACGTGGCGGGCACGAGCGTCCGGATCGGAGAGATCCACACCCACGCGCCGGACCGCGCGCTCCTTCCTTCCCTCGACGGTCATCCCTGGCCCGACCGCGAGGCCATCGCCCTCGAGCCCTACCTCGAAACCTGGCGGAAGCACCACGGTTACGGCTCGGTCTCTCTGATCACCGCCCGAGGGTGTCCCTACACCTGCCGCTGGTGTTCGCGCGCGGTCTATGGCGAATCCCATCGCCGCCGGCCGGTGGACGACGTGGTGGAGGAGATCGCGTTCATCCGGAAGCGCTACGCTCCGGAGAGGATCTGGTTCGTCGACGATGTCTTCACCATCCACAAGGGCTGGACCCTCGAGTTCGCCTCGAAGATGAAGGCGCGCGGGATCAGGATTCCCTTCGAGTGCATCTCGCGGGCCGAACGGGTCGACGAGGCGGTGGCGGAAGCTCTCGTGGAACTCGGCTGCTTCCGGGTCTGGATCGGGTCCGAGAGCGGGTCGCAGCGGATCCTCGACGCCATGGACCGCAGGGTGAGGGTCGAGACGGTGCAGAACGCGACCCGCATCCTGCGCGGCAAGGGCATAGAGGTCGGCTTCTTCATCATGGTGGGGTACGAGGGCGAGGAGGACCGCGACCTCGTGGCCACCGTCGACCACATCCGGAAGAGCGCGCCCGATGTGGTCCTCACCACCACCGCCTATCCGATCCGGGGCACTGAGTACGCGGCCGAGGTGGGGAATCGCGCGGTCAACGGGAAGCCGTGGGCCAAAGCGTCCGATCGGGAGACCGTGGTCCTTGGCCGCCGGTCCGCGCGCTACTACGATGCGGCGCGCGCGTGGATCGAGAGCGACGCGGAAGCCCATCGCCTTCGCCGGACCGGCCGGACCCTCGCGGCGATGAAGCCGGCACTGCGGGCGGGCTGGGCGCGCCTGAGCATGCGCCTTCGCGAAGGGGAGAGAGTGGCGTGAGCGCGGGTTCACCCTCGGCTTCGGCGCGCGATGCCTCGGTGGGCAGCGCCATCCGACTGTCCGCGGAGATCGTGGTTCGCATCTCGTCCATCGTCGCGACCCTCTGGCTCACCCGGTCCCTGGGCGTCACCTCGTTCGGGGCGTTCCTTCTCTCCCTCTCGATCGGCCTGCTGATCGCGGAACTGAGCGACCTGGGTCTGAACGGCATCGTGGTTCCCATGATCGTGAGGAGCCCGCGGAATCTGCGCACGATCTTCCAGATCAGGATGGTGATGACCCTGGGGGCGGCGGCCCTCGGCGCGGTGCTCATCCCCGTCGCTTCCAGGGTCTCGGGAGTCGAAGCCTCTCTGCTCGTGCTCAGCACCCTTCACTTCCTCGGGGCGGGCTGGATCGAGATGACGGGGGCCGCGCTGCGGGCGCTCGGGCGAAGGCTCGACGAGGCGCTCCTTCTTTTCGCCTTTCGATTCACCCTGGTCGGACTCGTGATCGGCGCGC
This sequence comes from Vicinamibacteria bacterium, assembly GCA_044229175.1. GTDB lineage: Bacteria > Acidobacteriota > Vicinamibacteria > Fen-336 > JAGNNV01 > JAGNNV01. The sequence continues at coordinate 168,492 of JBGATM010000002.1, forward strand.
CCTTCGGCATGAGCGTCGCGGGGGTGTCGCGCGCCTATGCGCTCTCGGTCGTCCCCGCGATCCTGCTCGGGGTCGCTCGATTGCGGGGCGGAGTGGCGACCAAGGGTGATGCCCCGCCTGTCGCCTCGGTTCGGGCCATTCTCCGGCAAGCCGTGCCGATGGGCGTGAACGGGTATCTCGCGATCTTCTCCACCCGGGTGGAGTTGTTCCTTCTGCAGGCCTTCCACGGGGAGCATGTGGTCGGGCTCTTCGGAGGCGCGTTGCGGATCGTGGAATCGCTCTTGACCCTGCCGAGCGCCATCGCCGCGGGCGCTCTTCCCTCGGTGTCGCGCGACGTGTTGAAAGGCACGCGGGGAGCGGCGCAGCGGATGTTCGGCCTGGTGGTGTGGATCGGGGTGCCTTCGGCCGTGGGTCTGGCCCTGTCCGCGCCTGCCGTGCTTCGCGTCCTCGGCCCCGGCTTCGTGGACGGCGCTCCCGCCCTCAGGATTCTCTCGGTCGCGCTGCTTCTGTGCTTCGCCAACGCGGCGCTTTTCCATCTCCTGATCGCCGCGGGCGAGACCGCGCTCATTCCTCGGATGACCGGTCTCAGGGTCGGCGTGGCTTTGGCGGCCGGTCTGGTTGTCATCCCCACGCTCGGGTCCCTCGGCGCCGCTGTCTCGTTCACCCTCGCCGAGCTCTGTCTCTTCGCGGCCCTGGTACGGACGACGCGCGCCCATGCCAGGCTCCTGGTTCTGCGGCCGGTGGTTGCCGCGGTTCTTGCCTGCCTGCCCATGATCGCGTTCCTTTCCCTCTACCGGCTTTCCCTTCCCGTGAGCATCCTCGCCGGCGCGCTGCTGTTCGCGGCCTCGGGCGCGCTCATCCTGAGGCGGGGCACCGAGGCGGGAGGTCTCGCGTGATCGAACCGTGCGCGGCCTCGCCGGCCCCGGGCCTCGATCCGGTGGAACTGGGAATCCTCCTGCCCGTGGTCTACGCGTCGATCTTCGGGTCGCCCGCGCGTTCAGGGACTCTGTGGGCGCGGATCGCGGGGGCGTCGTGCACCGAAGAGGGGATGCGCCGCGCTCTTCAGGGCCGGGCTCTTCGCGAACTCCTGGTGGAGGAAGACGGACTGGTGTGGCTGCGCTCCGCCGAGACGGACGCTCTGAAGCGCTCCTTCGCGCGTCGCGAGGCGGCGACCCGGGAGTTGCTCAGCCGGAACCACGCGGTCCTTTCGTTCCTGAAACGACTGCCCGGCGTGCGGCTTGCGGCTCTGTCGGGCGGCTGCGCGCATGACTCGGCCGATGATGGCGACATCGACGTCTTCGTGGTGACCGAGCCCCAGGCTCTGTGGCGCACCCTGCTCTGGGCGACCCTGGTATCGAAGGCCCGCGGATGGCGGCGCCTTCTCTGCCTCAACTACCTGGTCGATGCGACCGCGCAGGCCATGCCCTGGCGGGACTTCTACGGCGCGTTCGAGCTCATCACCCTGAAGCCCTTCAAGGGCGAAGAGGCCTTCGACGATCTGCTCCGGGCGAACCCCTGGATCGAGTCGCTGTTTCCGAATTTCCTTCCGTCAAGGCGGCACGGGCAGAATCCGCTCCATCGAATACACGCCGCCTCGCCGGGGGGGCGTCTCCTCGAAACCACCGCGCGCATGATCCATCGACCCTATCTCCGGTATCGTCTCCCCGACACCGCCGGCGTGGAGCTTTCGGATCATGTCGTGCGGCTTCACGCTACGGACCATCGCCCCCGCCTTCGGGGACTTTTTCAAGACGCTTTGCAGAACATCGGAGTGGAAGCGCCGTCATGGATCTAGAGACTCAACTCCAGCCGAGGGCGGCCCAGAGTCCCTGGGTGGCCTCTTTGTGCTGTCCGGAGTGCGGCGGCCCTCTCACCGAGTCCGGGGGGGGCCTGCTGTGCAGCCGGGAGGAGGCGTTCTTCGCGACCCTTCAGGGGGTGCATCGGCTCCTGGGTCATGAGCGCCAGGCCGAACTCGCGGCGGCCGCCGCCTTCTACTGCCGGGTGCGCGCGGACGAGGGCTTCCAGCACTCGTCCGAACTGCCCAGAGTGCCGCGCGGCCATGTCCAGGCCCGGATCTGGAAACAGCGCGCGCGGCACTTCGGACGATTCCTGGACTGGCTCTCCCGGGAACGGCCGAAGGCGCAGTCGATCGTCGACATCGGCGCGGGGTGCTGCTGGGCGGCCCAGCGGCTGGCCGAGCGCGGGCACTCGGTGGCCGCCCTCGACATCAACCTCGACCCTTTCGATGGCCTGACCGCCCTGGGCGAAGAGCGGGGCCTCGGACTCGGGATCGAGCGGATCGAGGCGGACATGGAGTTCCTTCCCCTCCTGGCGAGCTGCGCCGACGTGGTTCTGCTGAACGGTGCGCTTCACTACGCGCGCTGCCCGCAGAACGTGGTCGCGGAGGCGCGGCGGATCCTGAAGCCAAAGGGGGCGCTGGTGATTCTCGATTCGCCGGTCTACCGTCGCAGCGCGGACGGCGAGGCCATGGTGAAGACGAAGAAGAAGAACTTCCTCTCCCGCTACGGCTACGCGCCCTGCCGCGACGCGGCCGCGGGGTACTTCACCATCACCGAGCTGACGCGTCTGCTCGAACGCAGCGGCTTCGAAGTCCGCGTGGTGGGCTGGCCCAGCCGGCTGCGAGAGATGGGACGCGATCTCATCGAGACCTTCCGACACGGACGAAGGACCGCCCGCTTCCCCATGATCGTGGCGCAACGGCGGTCGGCCTGAGCGCGTCATCGGCGCCGGGCGTGAACTTCGACTCCATCGCGGCCGCCTACGACGCCTCCTTCGGCCTCTCGCCCGCCGGCCGCCTGTTCCGGTTCCGGGTGGCCGAGCGAGTCATGAGCGGATCGCCTCGGCGCGCTCGCATCCTCGACCTCGGCTGCGGCACCGGGGAGGACGCGGTGTGGCTCGCGGCCCAGGGCTACGTGGTCCACGGCATCGATGAATCGCCCCGGATGATCGAGGCCGCGCAGGTCAAGGCGAGGGAGCGCGGCTCGACCGCGACATTCGCGTGCCGGCCGGTGCAGAGCCTGTCGCAGGAACCGGACCGTTTCGATGTGGTGATCTCGAATTTCGGCGCGCTCAACTGCGTTGCGCTGGTCGATTGGGCGGCGCTCATCCCCCGGCTTCTGAGCGAGTCGGGCCGCGGCTACGTGGTCCTGATGGGACGGAAGCCCCTGCCGGAGGGAATCCGGAGCGGCTTCGGGGCCGCGGATCGCGGGCCGACCGCGCAGGTCCGCATCGGTCCGTCAGCGGTGAGCGTCCACTACGAATCCATGGCGGCGGTGCGGCGCGCGCTTGCACCTTCGGCCACGGTGAGCCGGGTGGAGGCCCTCGGATGCCTCGTTCCCGGGCCCGGCTACGACGGCTTCGCGAGGCGGCATCCGGTCCTGTTCGGCGTCCTCGCCATGGGGGAGAGCGTGGTGCGCCGGGCGCCTTTCTTCAACGACCGGGGCGACCACACTCTGTTCGAGTTCCAGCGACGATGAGGCCGCGCGGTCTTCGGCTCCTGATCATGCACGTCTCCACGCGCTGCGACCAGGCCTGCGCGCACTGCTCGATCTGGAGGTCTAACCGGCAGAGCGGGGACGCTCTGGGCCTTGAGGAACGGCTGGGCCTGATCGCCGAGGCGCGATCCCTGGGCGCGCGAGCGATCCTCTTCACTGGCGGCGAACCGCTCCTGTGCGACCACATCGAGTCGCTGGCCGGCGCCGCTCACGGACTCGGCCTCTCGGTTCAGATCGCGACGAACGGCCTGGGCCTTCTTCGGGCCGCGTCCTGGCTCGGCGGGGTGGTGGACGAGGTCTATGTGAGCGTCGAAGGTCCCGAGCCCATTCACGACTCGATCCGGGGCGCCTCGATGTTCGCGCGCCTGCGGGCGTCCATCGCGGCGGTTCGCTCTCTCCCCCGGCGCCCCCGCCTTGTCGGTCGCTCCGTGATCTCGAGCCGGAACGCCGCGGTGCTCGACGCGACCGCGAACGCCGCTCGCTCCCTTGGCCTTGACGGGATTTCATTCCTGGCCGCGGATTCGACGAGCGATGCCTTTGGCGGCGAACCCGCGTCCCGACAGTTTCTGCGTCCGGGCGCCGCCGAGATCGCGGCCATGCGCGAGGCGATTTTACGGCTGGCCGCCGCGGGCGAACTCGGTCGCTTCGTGAGCGAAGACGCTCGAAAGCTCACCTCGATGGCCGCCGACTTCATGAAAGGCGATGCTGCCCGGAGAGCACCCGCCTGCAACGCGCCCGAGTGGTCGTCGGTGGTGGAGGCGGACGGCGCCCTGCGTCCCTGCTTCTTTCAGCCGAAGGTATCAAAGGTCGGTCGCGGCGGTTCGCTCGCCACGGCGCGCCGGTCGACGGCCTATGCCAGCGCCCTGCATGGGCTGGGACCGGGTCATCCGATCTGCGCCGCGTGCGTCTGTCCGAAGCACGCCGCCGCCGGCCTGGGCGCGGTGAGGGATCGGGTGAGAGCGGTTCTTGGCGGCGCGCTCGGCGCCCCCTCCGGTTCCGGGGTTCCCGCATGAGCCGTCCCAAGGTGCTTCTATACAACCCGCGGGGCGAGAGCCACATCCTGCCCCTGGCGCTCATCCATGTGGGCTCCATGCTGCCCGATTTCGATGTCCGGATCATCGACGGACGGATCGAACTGACGCCCGAGTCGACGCTTGCCGAACTTTCCGACGACGCGGTGTGCGTGGGCGTCACCGTGCTCACCGGCAAGCCCATCCTGGACGCGCTGCGCGCCAGCCGCGCGGTGAAGCGACGCAACCCGAAGGTCCCGATCATCTGGGGAGGGTGGCACCCCTCGCTCCTGCCCGAGCAGTGCCTCGGCTCTCCGGGCGTCGATATCTGTGTCAGCGGCCAGGGCGAGGAGACGTTCCGGGAGATCGTGCTGAGGCTCCACGCGGGGGAGAGCCTCGACGGGGTCTCCGGGATCGCGTTCAAGCGCGACGGCGCGGTGGTGAAGAATCCGCCGCGGCCGTTCCAGAACGTGAACGCGTTCCCCCGCGCGGACTTCGGCCTGATCGACCTGGAGAAGTACTTCGCGCACCGGGGAGCGCGCCGCCTCGATTACTGCTCCTCGCAGGGGTGCCCGTTCGAGTGCAGCTTCTGCGCGGATCCGAAGGTCTACAACCAGCGGTGGAGCGGCCTCGCCGCGGCCCGGGTGGTGTCGGAGCTCGCGGAGCACAAGGCGCGCTACCGGCTCGAGCAGGTCTTCTTCAACGACGACAACTTCTTCACCGACCTGAAGCGCACCGAGGAGATCGCAAATGGTCTGATCGACGCGAAGGTGCGGATCCAGTGGTTCGGCACCGGACGGGCGGATCTCCTTCGACGCATGAGCCCGGAGCAGTTCGCCCTGATGCGGAACAGCGGCTGCTACAAGGTGAACGTGGGGGCGGAGAGCGGTTCGCCCGAGGTGCTCAAGAGCATCAAGAAGGGGACGCTGGTCGAGGAGGTTCTCGAAACCGCGGAAAAACTGAACCAGGCCGGGATCGGGGCCCGCTTCTCCTTCATCGCCGGCTTTCCGCAGGAGCCGGCGGTTTCGCTCGCCGACACCTATCGAACGGTCAAAGCCATCCGGAAGATCAACGGCGCTTTCGAGACCCCCATCTACTTCTACGCCCCCTATCCCGGCACCGAGCTTTCGGAACGAATGCCCGCGCTGGGCTTCGCGGCGCCGCAGAAGCTCGAGGACTGGGAGCACGTGGATCTGGATCACTCGATCGGGCCGTGGATCTCCGAGCCGGTCCGCAAGTTCGTGCCGCGCTACAACTTCTACTTCCGCTATGCCTTCGAGCCGGCCGCGGGTGGCTTCGGCAAGCTGGTCGCGCAGTGGTTCGCGAAGATCAGGGTCCGCTTCGATTTCTATCGCTTCGACTTCGAGCGGCGGCTCGTCGATCTGTCCAAGCGGGTGCGCACCGGGGTTCCCGCGCGCCAGCAGCCGATGATCGCGGAGAACTGAGACAAAGGGGGCGGCACCTTGAGCGACAGGAAACCGGTGGTCCTCTTCTTCCCGTCCTACTACTCGGACGAAGCCGCGCCCCCGCTCGCGCTGATCCACCTGGCCGCGCCTCTCGTCGCGAAGGGTCACGAGGTCCGGATCATCGACTCCGCGGTCGAGGACGATGCGGAGAAGGCGGTGCTTCAGGCTCTCGACGGAGCATGCGCGCTCGGGGTCAGCATGGTTACCGGGCCCATGATCACGCAGGGAGTGTCGGTGGCCGCGGCAGTGCGCGCCGCGCGCCCGGACCTTCCCATCGTGGCCGGAGGATGGCACCCGTCGATCCTGCCCGAGCAGACCCTGCGCTCGCCGCTCTTCGATGCGGTGGTGAAGGGGCAGGGCGAGGTCACCCTGGCCGAGATCGTGGATCGCTGGAACGAGGGGGAGCGCGATCTCACCGGCGTCGCGGGCTCGTTCTTCAAGCGCGGGACGGAACTCGTCGCCAACGAACCGCGCGGGTACACGGACATCAACGCGCTGCCGCGCCGACCCTTCGACATCGTGGACTTCGAGAGGTACGCGAAGAAGTGTCACGGCTTCCGGTGGCTTCTCTACTGCTCCTCGCACGGCTGCCCGTGGGATTGTTCGTATTGTTCGAACGCCTCGGTGTACGGGCGGAACTGGAAGCCGCTCCACGCCGAGCGCACGGTGGACGAGATGAGCGAACTGGCGAGCCGCTACCGCCTCGACGTCATCGACATCATCGATGACAACTACCTGGTGCGCCGCGACCGCGCGGTGGAGATCGCGGAAAGGCTGCTCCAGAAGGGGACGACCTTCGGCTACTTCATTCAGACCCGTACCGATCAGATCGATCGTCTTTCCGACGACGAGCTTCGCCTGCTGCGCCGGAGCGGTCTGAAGCGGATCTTCTTCGGGATTGAGTCGGGATCGAAAAAGGTGCTCAAGACCGTCAACAAGAGGCTGGATCTCGAGACCGCGTACCGCACGGCGGAGCGCTGCCATGCCGCCGGTGTCGAAGCCTCCTTCAACCTGATCTTCGGCCTTCCCGGCGAAGAGGCGGAGGACCTTCGCGACACCATCGACATGGTGGACACCATCGGCAAGCGAAATCCCGACGCGGCCTTCTTCACCAATATCTTCTCGCCGTATCCCGGGTCGCCAATCTTTCCGGAGGCGGTGCGGCTGGGGGTGCAGGAGCCGAAATCGCTCGAGGAGTGGGCGATCTTCTATCCGAAGATCCAGAAGCTCCCCTGGCTCGAGGGCAAGGCGCACGCCCGGATTCAGCGGATCCGCGACTACATCCGCATCGGCTACTCGGCGAGAAAGATGGTGGTCCATCGTCCCGACGGTTTCAAGGACCTGGTGAGACGCGGGCTGCAGGGCCTGGCCCGGTTCCGGCTGCGGCGCCTGGCCGTGGGCTTCCCGATCGAAGTCTGGGCCCTGCGCCTGTGGAAGCAGGTGAAAGGGCTCTTCGGAACCAGCGAGCCCGTCGTCATCAATTGACGTTGACGCCCCCGGAAATGCGCCGCGTCGTCCTCTACAACCCGCGTTCGAACTCGGCCGGCAAGCGCATCATGCCCTTCTCCCTCCTCGCCATCGGCGCGGTGCTCGAAGGGGAGTTCGACTACGAGATCCTGGACGGAAACGCCGAGGCCGATGCTGACGCCGCATTGAAGGAACGAGCCGCCTCGGGCGCGACCGTCTTCGGCATGACCGTGATGCCCGGTCCGCAACTCGAGGACGCGTTCCTGAGAACCCGCGTCTTGAAGACGACGAACCCGGGTGTGACCGTGATCTGGGGCGGCTATTTCCCCACCGAGCATGCGGAGGCGTGTCTGAGCGGGGGGTGGGTCGACTTCGCGATCCGCGGTCACGGAGAGGCCGCGATCACGGGTCTTCTCCGCGAACTCGCGAAGGGCGGCGACGCGCGGACCGCGGGGAACACGGAAGGCCTGGCTTACCGGCGGAGCGACGGTTCGGTGGTGAAAGGCGCGGTCGCTCGCGTCCCGAACGTCGAGAACCTGCCGGAGTTCCCGTTCCACCGCATCAACATGGCGGAGTATCCGCGGGCCACGTTTCTCGGCGCGCGCACTCTCGGGTATCACTCGAGCTATGGCTGTCCCTTCCTGTGCAACTTCTGCGGGGTGGTGAGCCTGGCCGCCGGGCGTTGGAACGCGCAGTCGCCGGAGCGAGTGGAGCGGAACCTGCGCCGTTACCGTGATGAATGGCAGGTGGACGCGGTCGAGTTCTACGACAACAACTTCTTCACCCACGAGGAGCGCTGCCGGGAGATCGCGGACCGAATCGCTCCCTTGCGCTTCAACTGGTGGGGGGAGGGTCGGATCGACACCCTGCTCAAGTTCAAGGACGACACCTGGCAGGCCATGGCGCAAAGCGGCCTGAGGATGGTCTTCCTGGGCGCCGAGTCGGGGTCCGCGGAGACCCTGTCGCGCATGGACAAGGGCGGCACCCTGACCCCGCAGATGACCCTGGACCTGGCCGCGCGCATGCGGGCGCTCGGCGTGACTCCCGAGTTTTCTTTCGTGCTCGGAAATCCGCCGGATCCGGAGGCGGACATCGAGTGCACCCTCGACTTCGTGAAGAAGGTGAAGGAAAAGCACCCCGAGGCGGAGATCATCCTGTATCAATACACGCCGGTGCCGGTGAAGGGAGAGTTGCTCGACGCCGCATCGAGCCGGGGCTTCGCATTTCCGAAAACACTTGAAGAGTGGACGTCTTCGGAGTGGCGGGAAGTCTCGCGGCGCCGCTCCGATCAGCTTCCGTGGATTGCGCCCCGCCAGCGGCGGCGGATCAAGAATTTCGAGCGCGTCCTGAACGCCTATCACCCCACGGCCACCGACCCGCGCCTCGTCGGATGGCGGCGGAGCCTCTTGCGCGCCCTGTCCGGATGGAGATACCGCACCGGCTTCTACGCGGCGCCCTACGAGCTTCGCGCCCTCCAGAAGCTCTTTCACTACCAGCGTCCCGAGACCGCGGGGTTCTAAGCGCGTGAAGACGTTTCTCCGCAGCGTCCTCGCCGGTGCAATCGTCACCCTGATCCTGGCCGCCACGGAGACGGTCGCGGGGTACCCTAGACCCTCGAGCGCCTCGGGCGCCTTCTTCTCGTCGGCTTTCACCCTTTACCTGCCTCTGTTCGTCCTCGCGGCCTGGCTGTTCTCGGTCGCGAGCCCGAAGCACGGCCTCGATCTCTGGCTTCCGCTCCTCGTGGGCGCGCTCAGGATGACGGGGCCGCTCGTGACCGCCACCCGGGCGGGGGAGTGGGTCCTTCCCGCCGCGACCCTGGTCGCGTCGTGCGTCATTGTCGGCATTCGGTTGATGGCCGAATCGTCCACGGCATCGCCGCCGTTCCTCTTCGGGCTCACCGTGGGGATCGTCCTGCCCATCCTGGCCGGACGCGTGGCCCCCGCCACCCCGGTGGTCCGGTATCTGGGATCGGAGGGGGCCCTGGTGCTGGGGGTGCTCGCGGGACTGTTGACGTTCGTCCTGCTTCGAGCTTTCGTGGCGCGGTGGCCGAAGGTCGGCCCGGTCTTCCTGCTCGGACCGGTCGTGAGCCTCGGGTTGTGGAGTGGCCAGAGCTCAAGTCCGCCCGCGCCCGTCATGGCCCCGCCAATGCCCGCCTCGGCCGGCCGTCCCGACATCCTGCTCGTCGTTCTGGACACCGTGCGCGCCCAGGCCCTGGCCTCCTACGGGAGTTCCCGCGACACCATGCCGAACCTCGAAGCCTTCGCGCGCGGGTCCACGACCTTCACCCGGGCGTGGACCGACGCCTCGTGGACGCTGCCCGCGCACGCGTCGCTCTTCTCCGGCGTGCGCCCCACCCGCCACCGGTACGATTCCGGCTTCGACGCGTTCGAGCGTTCGTCGCCCGATCTCTTCCTGGCCGCGCGTCTGCGTCGCGCCGGCTACGCGACCGCGGCGGTGGCCGCGAACTTCGGCGTCTTCGGCAAGGACGACCCGTTGCTGCAGGGATTCGAGCACGTGGATGTCGACCCCTTGCGCCCGTTCGCGTTCCGCCCGTGGTTCTTCGACATCCTCTCCGCCTTCCCGCGGGCCGTGGGAATGCGAGGCTACGCCGGCAGGTTCCCCGGGCCGTCGATGCGAGCCCCGTGGGTGGTGGATCGAGCCCTCGAGTTCTGGGCCCATGGAGATGACAGGCCGCGGTTCCTCTTCGTGAACTTGATGGAGGCGCATCTGCCCTGGATTCCCGAGCCCGAGGATCTGGGGCGCTTCGGCCCGCGCGGCCTCGAGGTGGAGGGCGAGCAGGTCGAAGTCCTCGGACGGTACCTGAAAGGGGGGCGGCCCACCCCGGCCGAAGCCGAAGTCCTGCGCGCGCGCTACCACGAAGCGCTCTACTCGCTGGATCGAAGTCTCGGGCGTCTGCTGGATGGGATCGCGAGCGCACCCAGCGCCGCAGGCACGGTCGTGGTGGTGACCTCCGATCACGGGGAGTCCCTCGGCGAGCACGACCGCTTCGGCCATCGGGTTTCCCTCGACGAGGAGGCGACCCGCATCCCCCTGATCATTCGCGGCCCGGGCCTTCCCAAAGGGGCCAGGCGCGATGGGCCGGTCCAGCTGGTCGATGTCTTCGGGTATCTCGCGCGGTCCGCCGGGGTGACGATCGAGCCGGGACTCGATTCGCGCGACTTCTCGGAACGCCGGGCCGTGGTGATCGAGCATCGCCCGGGAGTTCAGGAGGTGCTTCCCTCGAACTATCCTCGCGGGGACCTGTCGGCTCTGATCCTGTGGCCGTTCAAGTACGTCGAGGGCCCGAGCACCGCCCCGGTCCTGTTCGATCTGGACCAGGATCCGGGAGAATTGCGGAACCTCGCCGGACAGGAGCCGGCGCAGGCGAAGGCCATGAGCCTGCTATTGCGCGAACTCACCGGGGCGCCGTCCGCGCCGGGCATGGTGCTCGATCCCGCCTCGGCGGAGAGGCTGCGCGCGCTGGGCTACGCGCGATAGGGGGCTCAGCACACTCTGTCGGGGTGGCGTTTGAATTCCCTGATGGTCAGGGTCTCGAAGATCCCGCGCCTCCGGCGGATCACCCGTCCCTGCATCCCTCTCGCCTCGAACATCCGGGCGATCGGTTCGAAGTCCGCGTCCGACGACTGGATCATCATGAGCGCGCCGTTCTCCGCCAGGCGCCCGGGTAGCCTCTCCGCCAGTCTCGAGTAGAACCCATTCCCGATTTCCGCCGCGAGGGCCCGGTCGGGGATGCTGGTCGATGCCCGCGAGTAGAAGGGTGGGTTGGTGATCACGAGATCGAATCGGAGACCGGGCCGCACCTGATCGAACAGATCGGAGGAAACGACGGTCACGCGGTCGGCCAGGCCGTTTCGGCGGGCATTCTCGGCGGCGCACTCGACCGCGACCGGATTGATGTCGACCGCGGTGACGCGGGCTCCGGATCGAGCGGCAAGCAGGGCCAGGATTCCCGACCCGGTTCCAATGTCCGCCACCGCCTTGTCGCGCAGGTCGACCTCCATCACCTGCCCGGCCATCAACCGGCTGGACAGGAAGTGGCGGGGATGAAGGACGCCGGGCGCGATCAGGAGCTCGAGGCCGAACAGGGAGCAGGCGTCGGTGCGCTCGAAGGCGGCGCGCGCATGGCGATACCAGACGAGGTGGGCGAGGCGGCGCGCGGCGGCGGCAATCGGGTTCATCCTGGGGTCTTGCCCTGACTCTAGCCGCGCTCCCGTGGAACCCGCGCCCGCGCAGGAGCTACGGGGTCGGCGGTGGAGCCTGGTCGGCGTGGTGCGCGTAGTGGGTCGCCCTCGAGTCGGGCGCGCACAACTCCTCCCACGCCGTCCGGGACGGGCTCTCCAGCATGCGCTCGAGGAGGAGCCACGCTTCCTCGAGGCTGTGGGCGGCCTGCTCGCTCAGGGAATGGCCGAGACCGAAGGAGTAGCCGCGCACCCCGAGAGAGAACGCGGCCGGGGGCGTGCCGCGATCGAGGGTGACGAAGGCCTGGAGCAGCGCCGGAGGAGAGAGGGCATGGCTCGAGAAGCTGAAGTCCACCGCGGGCTGGACCCGGTGGAGGGCCACCGGCGCCTGTCCGCTGGCCGTGGCGTCCACGAACAGACACAGGTTCCGGCCCTGCAGATCCAGGGTGTGCTCCACCTGGAGCTGGAAGTCCTCGACCGCGGTCACGGGCCGATTCGGATGGCGCTCGATCCATTCACCCACGCGCGCCATCAGCAGGGGGCCGAGGGCGTCGTCGCCTCGACCTGGATTGCCGCAACCCAGGACCACGACCGTGGACACGCGGGCCGCGCGCTTCTTCAATCCATTTCTCCCCGAACCAGGCGGCCTTCGTCGGTCCGGGTCAGACGGTCCACCACGCGCCCGTTCGCGTCCTCCAGGCTCACCTCGATCGCCATGGTCCCCAGAGCGTGGGTGGCGCAGGAGAGGCAGGGATCGTAGGCGCGGATGGCCACCTCGATATGGTTCAACAGACCTTCGGTGATCTCGTGCCCGTCGAGGTCGTGCGCCGCCACTTCCCGCACCGCGGTGTTCATCGCGGTGTTGTTGTTCGTGGTGGCCACGATGAGATTCGCTTTCACCACCGCGTCGGTCTCGTCGACCACGTAATGGTGAATCAGAGTGCCGCGGGGCGCCTCCACCACGCCCACCCCCTGGAAGGCGCGCTCTCCGCGCGTCACCAGATCCGATCCGTAGCAGTCGGGGTCGTCCAGAAGGTCCCTTATGGCCTCGGCGGCGTAGAGCATCTCGATCATCCGGGCCTCATGGTAGGCCATGGTCGCGTGCACGGGTTCGCCCTGTCCCATGGCCACGAACGCGAGGCGCTCGGCTTCGGCGAGGGGAGTCGGCACCCGGTCCGCGTTGTTGAGGCGGGCGAGCGGGCCCACCCGGTACCAGCCATCGTCGGATCCGAGGGCCACGATGAACGGGAACTTCATGTACGACCACGACTTCACTTCCTCGTGAATGTGCCGCAGATAGTGGTCGCAGTCAAGGTGGTCGAAGACCGTCCGGCCTTCCGCGTCCCGGGCGCGGAGGCCGCCGTCGTACAGCTCGAGGCTTCCATCGGGGGCGATGAGGCTGACGAAGTTCGAGCGGAACGAGCCGAACGACCGGTTCCTCTCCAGATTCCCGAGATAGAGATCGCGGGCGGTCTTCACCGCGCCCTGGGACCACCTAACGATCTGGTCGATGTCCTTTCTCAGGTATTCGCCTTCCTCGCGGGAGAGCGACTTGTTCACGCCGCCGGGGACGGCCAGCACGCCGTGCACTCGCTTGCCGGAAAGGACGCGGATCACTTCCTGCCCGTACTTCCGGAGCTTCACCCCCTGTAACGCGACCGAAGGATGCGCCCGGATGACCCCGACGATGTTGCGGCTGGCCACGTCGGAGTCGAAGCCGAAAAGAAGATCCGGGCTCGCGAGGTGGAAGAAGTGGAGCGCGTGGCTCTGGAGAGTCTGCCCGAGATGGAGCAGCCGGCGCAGCTTCTCCGCCGTGGGCGTGAGCTTGCGAGCCCCGACCAGCATGTCGATGGCCTTCGAGGCGGCCAGGTGGTGGCTGACCGGGCAGATGCCGCACAGGCGCTGCACCAGCACGGGAACTTCCTGGTAGGGGCGGCCCTGGATGAAGGTCTCGAAGCCGCGGAACTCCGCGATGTGAAGCCGGGCCTGCCGGACGTGGCCGCTTTCGTCCATCAGCAGGGTGACCTTGCCGTGGCCCTCCACGCGGCTCACCGGGTCGATCACGATGCGCCTCAGGGTTTCGGGGTGGCTCGCGGTTTCGAGTGACGCGGTGGCGCGGCTCAGCATGATGTCCTCGATCAGTCGAAGCGGATCAGTTCCCTGGGCAGGGATGGATCGCGGCCGGCCAGGAGTTCGGTGAGGAACCGCCAGAAGGCGTCGGCGGAGGGCGGGCATCCGGGCAGGAAGTAGTCCACCTTCACGATGTGATGCAGGGGCCGCACCCGGTTGAGCAGGAGCGGCAACTCGGGGTCATCCGGAATCTGGGCGTTCTCGGTGCCCTGGCCGCGGATGAAGCTCTCATCGAGGCACCGCTTCAGGGTGACGCCGTTGCGCATGGAGGGAACGCCGCCGGTGTTCGCGCATTCGCCGACCGCCACCAGGACCTTGCACATCTTCCGGAACTCGTGGAGCACGTGGACGTTCTCCGCGTTGCAGACCCCGCCCTCGATCAGGCCCACGTCGACCGGCCGGCCGATGTGCTTGATGTCGTTGATGGGGCTGCGGTCGAACTCCACCAGCTCGAGCAGTTCGAGCAGCCTCTCGTCGATGTCGAGCAGAGACATGTGGCACCCGAAGCAGCCGGCGAGCGAGCACGTGGCGACGGTGGCCTTAGTCATGGACCGCCTTCCTTGCCTTGTATTCCCTCAGTTCCGCGACGCTGAGCGCCTCCCGGTCGTAGGGGCGGGCGCCGATGGGCACCTCGAAACCGTGGCCTTTCGCCATCAGGGCGCCGGTGGGGCAGAGCCTCACCGCGGCATCGTCCGGTGAAACGGCGCTGTCCTTGAGCAGGCCGGTGGGTGAATTCACGGCGAGGTTCGATCCGATGCCGCGACCGTGGATCGCGAAGACGTTCTTCCCGTCGAGCGACCGGCTGGCCCGGACGCAGACCTCGCAGCGGATGCAGCGGTCCCGGTCGAGACTCACTCCGTCGTGGCTCAGGTCCCGCGCGCGAACGGGGAAGCGGTGATGGAAGTGGCTGTCCTGCATGCCGAGGAGGTAGGCGGTGGCCTGGAGCTTGCAGCCCCCGCTCTTCTCACAGCACGGACAGTGATGGTTGCCCTCGATGAACAGCATCTGGATCACGGCGCGTCGCATGGCGAGCAGGCCGGGCGTGTCGCAGTCGACCTTCTGGCCCTTCAAGGCCGGCTGGGTGCAGGAGGAGAAGGGCCGGCCGTTGATGTTGACCGTGCAGAGCCGACAGGAACTGTGCGGCTCCAGTTCGGGCCGCCAGCACAGATGGGGAATGTAGCGCCCCGCGGACATGGCCGCTTCGAGGATGGTCTCACCATCCTCGAAGGGGATTTCAGAGTCGTCGAGGAAGAAGGTAGGCATGGCTCAAACCCCGGGCCTCGGGGGCAGGTGGGCGCCCGGATCGGTGCGACCGGTGAGCGATCGGGCTTCTTCGAGGGCCCAGTCCAGGTCGAAGGCAGGAGCGAACTCCATGCTCTTCATCCGGCTTTCCCAGATGCGCGGGAACTTTTCCAGGCTGTCCATCAGGTGGTTGCTGGCCGACTGGCCCAGGCCGCAGTGGGCCATGTTCTTCATCAGGGAGGCGATGTTCTTCACTTCCTCGAGGTCCACCGGCGACCCGACCCCTCTCTCGAACTTCTTCACGTAATTCGCGAGCAGGGTCGTGCCCACCCGGCAGGGTGTGCACAGGCCGCAGCTCTCGTGCTGGAAGAAGAGGGCGAAGTTCGTGATCGCGTCGAAGAGGTCGCGCTGTGGCCCGAACACGATCATGGTGCCGACCCCCGAGAGATCCTCGAAGCACGCGGTGCGCTCGAAATCGCTCCGGTTGATCAGGGTCCCGCTCGGCCCGCCCATCTGAATGCCCTGGGCGTCGAGGCCTCCGCAGTCGCGGAGAATTTCGCGGATGGTGACTCCCAGGGGATATTCGTAAAGTCCCGGGCGCTCGCAGTCGCCGGAGAGGCAGAAGAGCTTGGTGCCGGTGGACTGCGTGGTGCCGAGCCCGGCGAACCAGGCGCCGCCCCGGGCGCTGATGGCCGCGGCGCAGGCGAAGGTCTCCACGTTGTTCACCACCGTCGGCGCCTTCAGGTAACCCTGATGGACGGGCAGGGGCCAGCGACGCCGCGGAATCCCGCGGCGGCCTTCGATGCTCTTGATCATCGCGGTCTCCATGCCGCAGATGTAGGCGCCGGCCCCGAAATGCACCTCGATGTCGAAGTCGAGAGCGCTCCCCAGGATGTTTCGGCCGAGGAGACCGCGCGCGCGGCGCCTCGCCAGGATGCCCTGGAGATGGTCCTCGAGGTACAGGTATTCCTGGCGTACGTAGACGATTCCTCTCCGCGCGCCCACCACGTGCCCGCAGACCGTCATGCCCTCGAAGACCATGTCGGCGTAGTCGGTCAGGAGCACCCGGTCCTTGAAGGTCCCGGGCTCGCCTTCGTCGGCGTTGCAGACCACGTAGCGATCGCCCCGCGTCGCCTCCCGCACCGACTGCCACTTGATGCCGGCCTTGAAGCCGGCGCCCCCGCGTCCGCGAAGCTCGGCCCGGAAGATCTCCTTGAGGGTTTCCGCGCCCCCGCGCTCGAGGTGATACCGGCGCGCATCCGTGGGTGCGAGATCCTCCTCCCACGCTTCCAGGTTCTTCCCGCCGCGCTCCAGGCTCGCTCGCAGTGCCGCGCCGGGTTCCAGGGGCTTGCGGAAGAGCACGTCCGAACGGCGGATGTTGCTGTCGACCCGGAACAACTCGGGCGGCCAGTCCTCCAGGCGCACGCGGGCGTTGATGAGATCGGCCATGAGTCCGACGCGCTCGCCGTCGAGTCGGGTGACCGGGCGGTAGTTCACGAGGGCGGCGGGACCCTGGTCGGACATGCCGGTGCAGGAGGTGCGATGAACGCTGACCCGCTGGTCGCCGCGGGTCTCGCCGAGCGGCGCCCCCAGCCGGGCGCAAAGCACTTCGCCGAGCTTCCGGCTGCCCTGCATCTGGTCGGTGATGTTGTCGCTCAGGTGCACGACGTATTCGCCCTGGGGCGTCCGGCTGAGGAACGAGTAGAAGCTGACCAGGCCCTGGAGCCGAACCGGGGCGAGGCCGAGACGCTGGGCCAGATACTGGACGGCCTCATCGGGAACATGGTGCAGGGAGTGCTGCACGCGCATCAGAATCTGCAGGGCCGCTTGCGGATTCCCTCCGTAACGCTCGAGGTTCTGTTCGATCAACCCCGTGAGCGCCGGTCCGGCGAGTTGGATCATGAAAGACCCCCTCACTCGTGAACGCCGCCCCGAACATGCGTGCGACTACAACCTACGAAACCATCGTAGCACCGGCGTCAAGGTCGGAAGTCACCGGAATGAGGCGGTGTGGAGACCTCGCGCCCGACTCGCCGATTGCCCCCGTAGAATGGATCCATAAGTCGTTTTCATTCTCTTCATTTTTCCCATGCCTTTCATCTGTTTCCAGGGAGGAACCGTCTTGAAATCATTCTCATTCCGCGGGGTGCTGCTCGGCCTGTGCCTCAGCATCGTCGCCACCGACGTTTTCGCCGTTCCCGCGTTCGCGCGACGCTACAAGGTGCAGTGCTCGTTCTGTCACCAGATCTTTCCCATGCTGAACCGGATAGGAGAGCGCTTCAAGGAGCGCGGCTTCCGGCTGGAGAACGAGGAAAAGTTCGAGGGCAGCGCGTGGATCAGGAGCGCGCCCGTCTCGGGCCGGATCGAGGGAACCCGCTACCTGCCCGAAGGGCGGGACGCGTCCAACGTCGGCTACCTGAAGATCCTCTCCGCCGGCAATCTTGGCTCGAAGGTCTCCTACTGGGTCGACGACGCCTGGGTGTACTCGAATGACGAGACCACTCACGTCAAGCCCGACAACGCCTGGGCGCGGATCGACTTCAAACCCGCAGGGAAGTTCTATCTCAAGGGCGGGCGCTTCGAACTGGACCTCCCGGTGACGCAGGTGCGCACCCCGCATCTGCTTCCGTATGCCACCTACGGGCTCAACACCGGCCTCGAGACCGACTCGATCGGGGCCTATCAGGACGGCTTCGAGCTGGGCGGCGAATTCGGCACCACCCACGTGTCGGCCGCACTCGTGAAGGGCCGGAACAACCAGGCGGTGGTCGACCTCGCCGAGGCCTCGGGGGTCGGCGAGCCCGACAAGTTCGACGGAAATCTGTTTCTTCGAGCCACGCGCCGCCGGGCGACCAGCCGGTTCGGAGCCTTCGCCTACTTCGGCCGCAATCAGCTCGTGGCCCGACTCAACGCGACCCGGGTCGGGGTCGCCAAGGACAGCATCCTCAGAGTGGGCGTCGATGGGAACGGGTGGTTCAACAAACTCCATGTGTACGGGGTTGCCATGTATGGCAGCAACAGCGATTCCGTCCTGTCCCTCGCCGCTTCGGGCGGCACGGGCGAGTCGCTGACCTTCGCCGGAGGCTTTCTGTGCGCCGACTACTACCTTCACGAGAAGGTGGCGCTCACCGCGCGCGTGCAGACGCGAAGCGTCGACCTTCCGGTATCGACGGAGAAGGACTCGGTCACCTCGTTCCTCCCCGGAGTTCAGATCGTGGTCTGGAAGCTGAAGTTCTCCGGGCAGGTGAGCTTCTCCAACCACAACGTGGCCCGGTTCGGCGCGATTCAGGTTGAAACCGCCTTCTAGCGATCGCGGGCGGGCCTGGTGGGGTGTCGCGGCCCTCGTCCTCGCGATGGTTCAGCTTCCCGTCCTGGTCAGGACGGGGGCTGACCCCTCGCAGAGCGACTTCGCGAACTATCTGACTCCGGCCCGGGTTCTTGCCCACGGGGGCAACGTGGGCGCCCTCTACGATCGGGATGCCTTCGCCGCGGCCATGAGCGAAGCAGGCCTTTCCGGGCTGGGCTCGTTCATCCCTCACCCCCCCGCGAACGCGCTCTGGCTCCTTCCGCTTTCGTCCTTGCCCGCCGCCGCGGCCAAGGCGCTGTGGTCCGTGATCCTGGTGGGGGCGCTGGTCCTCACCGTGCTGGCCCTCGCGCGGCTCGGTCCCGGGTGGGGACTCGGGAAGGCGGCGGTGATCGTGCTCGCCCCGACCCTTGCCGTCCGCAACGCCCTTTCGTTCGGCCAGCCCTATCCGATTCTGGCCGCTCTTCTCGCCGGCGGCGCGCTGGCCCTCGAGGGAAGACGGCGGTTTCTCGGCGGCCTGCTGTTGGGCCTCGGCGTGTCCTTCAAACCCTACGCGCTCGGTCTCGGTTTCCTGTTTCTGCATCGTGAGCGGCGTCGAGAGATCGCGGGCTTCGTCTGCGGTGCGCTGTTGCCGTCGCTCCTTCTCGCCGCGCTCGCGGGCTCCGGGCCTTTCGTGGAGTTCGGCGCCAAGGTTCTTCCCTGGATGCTTCGCGGGGAGATCCAGGATCCGTTTTCACCGGTCTGGGGAAGTGTGAGCGCCCTGTCCAACCGTCTGTTTCGCTTCGAGGCTGATCTCAATCCACATCCGTGGATGGCCGTCCCGATGCTCGCCCGGTTCACCGGGGCCGCGGTGGCCTTCGCGTTGCTGGCCGCGGGCGTCTTCGCGGGGCGCCGGGCGCTCGACCTTGGCCGGGTCTTCGACGGGATCGCCGTGGTGGTCGCCTTCTCGCTCGCCGCGTCCCCGTTCACCGCCTCATACCATCTCGTGCTCCTCGCGGTGACGGTCGCCGCGGTGGTCGCGCGCTGGCCCGACTCGCGCGGAATGGCGGCTTTGCTGTTCTGGGCGATCCTCGGGTCGTCGGCCGCAAATCTGTTTCGCGCCGCCTCAGGCCTGCTCGCCCCGCTCGCGTACGCGCGCCTGTTCGGAATCGTGGCCCTCGCTCTGGCTGTGTCCTGGCCATTTATCGATCGGAAGGTCGTGGGCCTGTCCCTGACCGCGGGTGCGCTCGCCGGGATCGTGGCCCTTGGTTCGGACGGGGGCGAGGAGAGGTGGACGATGATCGAGACGGCGAGGGGATATTCGATGATGAGGCCCTACTTCTGCGGCTCGAACCTGCGCTGGCTGTCTCCGTCCGCGGATGGCCATCGGCTGGAGTCCCGGGGTGAGGGCGAGGATTGCGGGTCGGAGGGTGCGGCGTCGACGACGCGGGGCGGCGGCCGGGTGTTGTCGCGTTTCGTCGACGGATCCTGGGACCTCTACCTTCAACGCGCGAACGCGCCGGAGATCCGGCTGACCCGATCGAGGGCGAACGAGGTGGATCCCGCGGCGACTCCGGACGGTTGCGGTGTGGTCTTCGCGTCCGATCAGGGCCGGGGCCTCGGGTCGACCGCGCTCTACCGGCTCGACCTCGCTCCTTTCATTGAAGGATGCGCAGGACCCGGGCCCGTCGCGGGCCCGCGCTGAGGTCGGCGACCAGCGTCGCTGACCCCGGAACCGGCCGCGTCTCATCGACGATCACGAGCCACGGGCAGCCCGGCTCCGCGCGAACCGTGCCGGGTCTTGCCTTCAGATGCGCGGCGATCCGGTCGCGGTCGGGTGAGGACCCCGCGAGTTCGGCGGCGCGTTCACGCGCGCGGGTGGCATCGCCAAGCGAGGCGTCCACCTTCGAGACGTAGGCCCGAAGCAGGGCCGGATCGACAGACGGAGCCGCCGCGGTCACGCACTCCGCGCCCGACCGGCGCGCTTCGAGTGCGGTCGCCACTTCGCGGGCCAGGGCGAGGTCGGGCTCCTTCGCGGCGGCCCGGAGGAGGGAGCGTTCGAACCGCAGGTTCCGACCGGCGAAGACGAGCGCGATGGCCAGGCACGCGGCGAGGGCGGTTCGCGACCGGCCGCCGATTCGATCGAGAGCGATGGCCGCGAGCCCGAGACACAAGAGCACGGGGAGGTGAATCAGGCGTTCTGACATCGCTCCGCTGCCCGCCGGGTACTCGTGTCCGAACCCGACCACGATCGCGATCACCAGGCCGAGAGCCGCGGTGATTCCAAGCAGGGCGCGCGCGCCCGTGCGGATCGCGAGCAGGAGCGCCACCGCGGCCAGAGCGGGCAGCCACACCGTCTCGTACTCGAGAAGCTTTCCGCCCAGGTAGGTGACGCGGGAGAGGCGGTTCGCCCGGACGTCGAGATCGAGAACGTACAGGCCGCTCGGGGCCAGGCCCTGCCACCACGTGATCCAGCCGAGGACGGGAAGGCCGGCGAAACCGGCGATTCGGGGCGCTCCCGAGAGCCAGATGAACGCGGGGAGGAACAGCCACGTCTCGTATCGGCACAGGCACGCGGCGGCCATGACGAAGGCGGCGAGACGAACCCGGCCGATCGCGGCGAACCAGAACGCCCAGGCGAGGAGCCCATACGCGACGGGCTCCTGGTACGGCACGATGGAGTAGTGGACGAGAAGCGGGTCGCAGGCGCAGAGGAGCCCGCCGAAGAGGGCGGCTCGCGAGCCGAGGCCGATCGCGAGCAACGCGGCCATCCCCGAGGCGAGGACCGCGCCCCACAGGCTGAAGATCAACCGGACCAGGAGCGGGTCCTCGCTCATCGCCTTGCCGAGAATGACGAAGGCCTGGGGCAGGGGCAACTGGTAGCCCAGAACGAAGCGGTCGGCATGGGCGAGACGAGCGGCGGCATCACCCCCGTGGATGGTCGGAAAAGCCAGGACGAAGCCGATCCGCACCGCCGCGGCGAGCGCGAAGCTCACCCCAATCCAGACGCGGCCCATCTGATCAGGATGCATCCCCGGGGACCCTGCTCGCATGGCCCGGATGCTATGCTTTTTATCTGCGGCCCTTCACTGCGCCCATAGCCACGCTTCCGAATGAACGACATAGATGCTCGATTGGCGAACATGCTCGCGACCCGCGACGCCGCTCGGGATCAGAAGGACTTTTTTCTGGATCTGGCGGATCTCGTGGCCCGCGGAGCGGCCGAGGCCTTCGCCCGCCAGGTGGACGAGATCGGGATCCTGATCGCCGGGACCGACGGCAAGTACCTGAGGTTCGTGGCGCCGCGGAAACTCTGCGATCTCGGCACCATTCCCACTACGAAACGTGACTCGATCGCGGTCGGCGTGTTCACCCGCAAGAGCGGCGAGGCGCACAACAACGTTCCCCTCGTCCGCCACGTCGCTTTCTTCGAGAGCGTGCGGGTCACCGACAAGGTCATGCCCATCATGAAGATGGTGACGGTGCCGATCATCGCCCAGGGACAGGTCATCGGGGTTGCCCAGGTGAGCAAGAAGGGCGACACTCTCACCGACGCCGGGCCCGACTTCACCGGCGCCGACGTGCGGAAGGTGAGCGAGTACTTCGAGTCGAAGGCGGACTTCCTCATGGCCGCCCGCCCCGACCGCTTCTAGCCGCGCGCCAGGCCGGAGGCGCGAAGCGCCTTGCGGGTCAAGGCGCCGAGGGGGAGAGCCAGCGCCTCGGGGATGCCGTGAAACGAGCCGCCGGGAAGCCGCGATCGCGCGGCCAGGTCCGCCCTGAAGACCCTCGCTTCGATCCGGTGGTGGGTGATCGCGTGCCTGAACGTGACCGCGACTTCGCGTTCGATCCGCAGCGTCCCCTGGTAGCGGTCGCGAAGCCGTTCCGCCGGCGCGGTCTTGCGCGGCAGGCCGCCGTGGGGAAGCTCGTACAATCCGCCCATGAGGCCTCCTTCCGGATTTCGGGTCAGCAGAATCTTTCCTCCGCGTTGCACCAGCGCGATTTCCACCACCGTGGGAATGGCTGGCCGCCTCGATCGTCCTGCGCTCCAGTACTCGGCACGCTCGCGGCCGCGGCATGACGCCGCGATCGGGCAAGCCTCGCACCGCGGGTTCCTCGGGGTGCAGACCACCGCCCCGAGTTCCATCATCGCCTCGTTCCATGCGCCGGGTGAACGGGTGGACAGGAGCGACTGGGCTTTCGCCTGCGCCTCCGAATCGCGCAGGTTCGAGACGGCATGGAGTCTCGAAAGCACGCGCCGGACATTGCCGTCGACCACGGCCGCGGGCGTTCCGTAGGCCATCGAGGTCACCGCACTCGCGGTGTACCGGCCGACGCCCTTGAGGGTCATGGCGGTCTCGACATCCCTGGGAAAGCCCCCCCCGTGGGTTTCGAGAATCTGTCGTGCGGCATGGCGGAGGTTCCGGGCCCGGGAGTAATAGCCGAGGCCGGACCACAGGGCGAGGACCTCGTCCTCCTCGGCCCGTGCGAGCGAGGCCAGGTCGGGAAAGCGGTTCATGAAGCGTTCGTAGTAGGGAATCACGGTGGCGACCGTGGTCTGCTGGAGCATGGCCTCGGAGACCCAGATGGCGTAGGGGTCGCGGGTCCGCCGCCAGGGGAGGGACCGCTTCGATCGCGAGAACCAGCGGAGCAGCGAACGCCGCAGCCCTGAGAGGTCCATCAGCGCCGCCCGATGACCACGCGGGGGATCGGCGCGAGGTCGTTCAGGACCTCGACGGTGTCGAAGCCCGCTTCGGCCAGCAGTTGAGCGACGCGACCGGACTGTCCGGCCCCGACCTCGAAGGCCAGCAGGCCCGAGGGATCGAGGTGGTCGCCGAGTTCCCCGATGATGGCCCGATAGGATGAGAGGTCGTCCGACGCCTCGGCGAAGAGCGCGAGCGCCGGTTCGTGGCCCCGGACTTCTTCGGGGAGGCTCGGCTCGTCGGCTCGGGCCACGTAGGGGGGGTTGCTGACCACCGCGTCGAAGGTCTCGGTGGGATCGAGGGCCTGGAGCCAGCGCGATCGGCGCAGGGTGATCCGTGAGCGAAGGCCGAGCCGGTCTGCGTTCCGACCGGCGATATCGAGGGCCTCGTCGGACAGGTCGACGGCCACCGCGCGAGCGTTCGGCAATTCGCGAAGGAGAGAAAGGGCGATGCAGCCCGAACCGGTTCCGATGTCGAGGAGGCGAGGAGCGGAAAGGGAGCGCAGGCGCGCGGCCACCGCTTCGATCAGGACCTCGGTGTCGGGGCGCGGAATGAGAACGGCGGGAGAGACGATGAAGTCGTCGCGCCAGAAGGCGGCGGTGCCGAGGATGTACTGGATGGGTTCGTGGCGCTCGCGGCGGGCAACCGCGGCTTCGAACTTCGCGGCCACGGCGGGTTCGATGGGCTCGCCGGCGCGGGCCAGCAGGGTCGCGCGATCCTGCCCGGAAACCCCGCGAAAGAGCATCTCGGCGTCGAGTTGGGGATTGGGGAAGGCGGCGAGCCGCGCGGTCGCGTCAGATATCAGGCGCTCCGGAGTCGGGAGGGACATCAGGAACCTGCGGCTGGATCCCGGCTTGTGCCGGGATACGCAGGATGCTGATGTTCCATCAGCATCCTGCTAGTTGGCGGCTTGGACGCGTTCGGCCTGGTGGGTGGCGACGAGCTGCGAGATGAGGGCATCGATGTCGCCTTCCATCGCGGTTTGCAGGGTATGCAGGGTCAGGCCGATCCGGTGATCGGTGAGGCGCGACTGGGGGAAGTTGTAGGTGCGGATCTTCTCGGAGCGATCGCCGGTGCCCACCTGCGACTTCCGGTTCTCGGCGATCTCCTTGTTCTGCTCGGCCTGCGCCACCTCGTACAGGCGCGAGCGCAGGACCTTCATGGCCTTCTCGCGGTTCTTGATCTGGCTCTTCTCGTCCTGGCACGAGACCACGGTGTTGGTGGGGAGGTGGGTGATGCGCACGGCGGAATACGTGGTGTTGACGCTCTGACCACCCGGGCCCGACGAGCAGAAGGTGTCGATGCGGATGTCCTTGGGCTCGATCTTGATGTCGACCTCCTCGGCCTCCGGCAGCACGGCCACGGTGATGGTCGAGGTATGGATCCGGCCCTGGGCCTCGGTCGCAGGCACGCGCTGCACGCGATGGACGCCGCTCTCGAAGCGAAGCTTCGAGTAGACCTTGTCGCCCTCGATCATGGCGATCACTTCCTTGATGCCGCCCGCCCCGGCCCGGGAGATCGAGACGATATCGACCTTCCACTTCTGCCGCTCCGCGTAGCGCTGGTACATGCGGAAGACTTCCTGGGCGAAGAGAGCCGCCTCGTCGCCGCCCGTGCCCGCGCGGATTTCCAGGATGACGTTCTTGTCGTCGTTCGGGTCCTTCGGGATCAGGAGGGGGCCGATCGCGGCATCCGTCTCGTCGCGCTTCTTCTGGAGGTCCTTCAGTTCCTCGAGGGCCATGGCGCGGAGTTCGGGATCCGTTTCCGCCTTGGCCATCTCCTCGACGCTCGCCACTTCGGCGAGCAGGCGCTTGTACTCGCCGAACATCTTCACCACCGGGCCGATGTCGGAGGCTTCCTTGGCGGTCCGGGTGATGCTGGAGACCGCGCCGCTGGTGGAGGCGAGGTGAAGCATCTCCGCCTCGAGGGCGTGGTGCCGGGCCTCGATCTCCTTCAGCTTCTCGAATGTGATGGCGTCCATGGTTCAGGGTTGCTTTCGTTCTACGTTCAGACGTTCGGGCGGATATGCCCGCCCGGGAGCGTTTGAAGAAGCGAAAAGACCCGGGCGGACGCTTTGATTCCTGCGAGTGTCTGGGGAGCTAGGCGGTGGGGGCGCCGGCGCGCTTCGCGAACTTCTTGGTGAATCGCTCGATGCGTCCGGCGGAGTCGACGAGCCGCTGCTTGCCCGTGAAGAACGGGTGGCAGGTCGAGCAGATTTCCACGCGGATCTCGGACTTGGTCGACCGGGTGGTCCAGTTGGCGCCGCAGGCGCAGTGGACGGGGGAGTCGATGTACTTGGGGTGGATGTCGGGCTTCATCGGGTGTTCGGTTCTTTCGTTCGATTGACCCCCGGTTTCGCTCGTCGCGGGCCGCCGGACGGCGGCCCTTCGCTGACTCACGAACTTGTCGAAATCCGGGGATTCGGAGCCTCGTATTCTACAACCGAGGACCGATTCGACGGTGGCCACATCGCCCCGAGCCTATAAACTCCGCGTCCCGAGCAACGAGGAACCAGATTGGCCAACGAGATCAAGCCCTACGAATTCGACGAGATCGAGCGACGTTTCCAGGCGAAATGGAAGGACGAGGGCACCTTCGAGGTGTCGGAAGACGCCTCCCGTCCGAAGTTCTACTGCCTGGAAATGCTGCCGTATCCCTCGGGCGACATCCACGTCGGCCACGTGCGGAACTACTGCATCACCGACGTGATCACCCGCTTCAAGCGGATGCGCGGGTTCAACGTTTTGCACCCGATCGGCTGGGACGCCCTGGGCCTGCCCGCGGAGAACGCGGCGATCAAGCGCGGGACCCATCCCGAGACCTGGACCCGGCACAACATCGCGGGCATGAAGGCCCAGCTCCAGAGGCTCGGGTTCAGCTACGACTGGACCCGCGAGGTCGCGACCTGCGACGCCTCCTACTACCGGTGGAACCAGTGGTTCTTCCTGAAGATGCTGGAGAAGGGCATCGCCTATCGCGCGAACTCACCGGTCAACTGGTGCCCCTCGTGCCTCACCGTGCTCGCGAACGAGCAGGCGGAGGGCGGCCTGTGCTGGCGCTGCAAGAGTCTCGTGGTCATACGGGACATGGAGCAGTGGTTCCTGCGCATCACCGACTACCAGGACGCCCTGCTCGACGACATGGCCGAACTGCCGGCCTGGCCCGAGCGCGTCCTGCAGCAGCAGAAGAACTGGGTGGGCCGCTCGCAGGGGGCCGAGGTCACGTTCGGAATCGAGGGCGGAGGATCGATCCGCGTCTTCACCACGCGCATCGACACGATCTACGGCGCGACCTTCTCCGTCCTCGCGCCCGAGCATCCGCTGGTGGATTCGCTGCTCCAGGGCGCGGATAAGGCCGCGCAGGAAACCCTGGCCCGTCTTCGTGGACAGGACCGGCGCGCGCGCCTCGCCGGTCAGGTCGAGAAGGAGGGTCTGTTCACCGGCCGCTACGCCACGAATCCGTTCTCGGGCGAGCGGATTCCCATCTGGGTGGGCAACTTCGTCCTGATGGGTTATGGAACCGGGGCGATCATGGCCGTTCCCGCCCACGACGATCGGGACTTCGAATTCGCGCGCAAGTACGGCCTGCGCGTTCATCCGGTGATTCAACCCCCGACCGGGGCGCTCGACGGAGCGACCATGACCGAGCCCTACACGGGCCCGGGCGTGGTGACGGGGAGCGCCGAGTTCAACGGCCTCACCTCCGACGTCGCGGTCGAGAAGATGATCGCCCACGCGCAGGCCAAGGGGTTCGGCGCCGCGAAGATCGCCTACCGCCTGAAGGACTGGCTGATTTCACGGCAGCGCTACTGGGGCACTCCCATCCCGGTGGTCTATTGCGAAAAGGACGGTGTGGTGGGCGTCAAGGAAACCGATCTGCCCATCGTCCTGCCCGCGGACGCGCCCTTCACCGGCGAAGGCGGGAATCCGCTCGAGAAGGTGGAGGCCTTCGTCAAGGCGACCTGCCCGAAGTGCGGAGGCCCCGCCCGTCGGGAGACCGACACCATGGACACCTTCGTGGATTCGTCCTGGTACTTCTACCGCTACTGCTCGCCGAAGACCGAAGACGCTCCCTTCGACAAGGCCCAGGTGAAGTACTGGTTTCCCATCGACCTCTACGTGGGCGGGATCGAGCACGCCATCCTGCATCTCGTCTATTCGAGGTTCTGGACCAAGGTCATGAAGGATCTCGGTCTCATCGACTGGGTGGAACCGGTCACGCGCCTCTTCCCCCAGGGCATGGTCCACAAGGACGGGGAGGTGATGTCCAAGTCGAAAGGCAACACCATCGCGCCCGACGACGTGATCAAGCGCTACGGCGCCGACACCCTGCGGCTCTACATCCTGTTCGCCGCTCCGCCGGAGCTGTCGATGGAGTGGAGCGAAACCGGGATCGAGGGTCCTCACCGTTTCCTGCAACGGGTGTGGAGACTGGTTCAGAAGCACGCGTCCCAAGGCGCCGCTTCGCGGGCCGCTCTCTCCGGACTGTCCGGGAATGGCGCCGCGTTGCGCCGCAAGGTCCACCAGACCATCGCCCGGGTCACCGGGGACATCGACGAACGGATCCACCTGAACACCGCGGTCGCGGCTCTGATGGAGCTGACCAACGAGGCGTACCGCCTGGAGGAAGGTCTCACCGGCGAAGCCGACGCCGCGGCCCTCGCCGAGGCCCTCGACACCCTGGTTCTCCTGCTCAGTCCCTTCGCCCCGCACGCCTGCGAGCAGATGTGGCTGGATCTCGGGCATCCGAAGAGCCTGGTCGATGAGCCGTGGCCGGAGGCCGATGAAGCGGCCATGCGCGAGACCTCCGTGGAAGTGGCAGTCCAGGTGAATGGAAAGATCCGGGCGCGGGTGCAGGTCCCCTCCGGATCGGATGAGGCGGCGCACAAGGCCCTGGCCCTCCAGGACCCCGCGGTGAAGCCGCACGTCGACGGAAAGACCCTGGTCAAGGCGGTGATCGTTCCCGGCCGGCTCATCAATCTGGTGGTGAAATGAACGGGGTCTGGTCGTCGTCGCGCCGCTTCGCCGCTCTCGCCCTGGCCCTTTTCCTCCTGGGGATCTCGACGGGTTGCGGCTATGGCCTGGTGGGGCGGGGCGGCGGCTTCGATCCCTCGATCAAGAAGATCGGCGTCCCTCTCTTCAAGGACAACACCGGCAAGATCAACCTCGATCAGAAGATCACCCAGAAGGTGGTCGAGGAGCTCCTGAAACGGGGCAAGGTCGATGTGGTTTCCACCCTCGAAGGCGTCGATGCCATCGTGGAGGGCGAGATCGTCGGGTTCCAGGAGACTCCGGTCGGTTTCTCCGCCGGCGCCAGCGGGACCGGAGCCACCACGGCGAGCCGGTACGCGATCGTCATCACCGCCAAGGTGAAGTACTACAAGCCCGGCGAAGCCCTGCCCCTCTGGCAGAACGACGCTTTCGTCTATCGCGACGAATACGATCTCGGCTCCGACCCCAACGCGTTCTTCGACCGCGCCGACCAGGGGGTGGACCGGCTGGCTCAGGCCTTCGCGCGGAGCCTGGTGGCGGCCATGCTCGAAGCCTTCTAGCCCGCTTCTACTTCCGGCTCTCCGGAGTCGGCGTCGCGTCCCCGCTGTTGAAGAGGACGTGAAGGCCGGGCATGGCGTATTTCTTCAGGTCGGCCTCGTATTTCTTGAACAGGGCCGCGTTCTCGGGGGCGGTGCCGAGGTTTTCGATGTCCCTCGTCGCCTGCTGCGTGCTCGCCGCGATCTCCGATCCGGCCTTGGCGAGCGCCTCCCGGGCCTCGGGCGGCATGCCCTGGGATTCCGCGGCCTTCATCGCCTCGGCCGCGGCACGGGCCGCCTGCGAGGCGTCCTTGATCGCCTTCTTCGAGGCTTCACCGCTGCCGAAATCGGTCCACATGGACTTGTAGACCTCGCCGGTGATGAAGGCGTATTCGTCCTCCGACATCCCGTGTCTGGCGAGGGCCAGGGTTTCCGCCTTCTGGAGTTCGCCCATCAGGGTCAAGCCGGTGGAAATGTCGCCGAAGTCGAGGGACTTTCCCTCCTTCACCTTGGCCATGCGGCTTTCGATCTCGCCCCGATACTTCTCATAGACCGAGAAGACGCTCGCCCGGATCTCGATGAACTTCACCAGCCGGGGCTCGGCCACGACGTTGCCGGCGGGGCGGGTGAAGGGCACGGCATTCGCGGTTCGGCGGGCTTCCTCGACCGCGGGCCCTCCTCCCGTGACCTCCTGGACCTTGTTCTTCGCCCAGTACCCGAGGCCGATGACGCCGGCGACGAAGAGGAAGAGGGCGATGACCGCCACCGCGAAACAACCGATTGCGACTTTCATCCAGGGTTTCATCGAAGGTTCTCCAGAGGACTCGAACGGCGGGAGCGGAATCGTAACCTTGAACCCCCGATTCACGCTCTGACCATATACTCCGCCCATGGAACCGACCTGGCATGACGGTCTATCGCGCACGGCGCTCGTACAGCTCGTGGAAGGGCTGCTGACCGCGATCGACCGGACCGTTCCCAAACTCGACGCGGTGGCGCACCACCTTGGCCTGCTCTCCCAGCAGGCCGAAGAGTTCGAAGTGGTGGGCGGTGTCGCCGATCAGGTGGCCGACATGTCGGACGAGCTCTACGCCGCGTCCGACCGCGAACGGCTGCGTGAATGGGGCAACGCCATCGACACACCCGACAAGGCGCACTGACTTCGAATCGAAAGTGTGACTGACGCAGCCGATGCAACCAGCGGCGGGCCACTCGCCCGGGGAGCGAGCCGTTGAGCCTTTCCGGGAGAATTGAAGACCTCCCCCTCCTGGACATCGTCCAGATCGTGGCGTTCACCCAGCGCACCGGGTACATCAGAGTCGAGACCGAAGTGGGGGTGGGGGCGATCGTCTTCAGGAACGGGCGCGTGGTCGCCTGCTTCTCGCCCGGGTCGTCCGAGCGGGTGCCCCGCACCGCGCTGGCCCCCGCCGAATGGGAGAAGCGCCTCACCGCGGGCATCGCCGCCGATCTGGGTGCTCTGTCCCGCCTGCGGGACGGCAATTTCGGCTTCGTGCTCTCGAATGAAGTTCCCAAGCAGATCGAGGGCTACTCGCTGGAGCGGGAGACCCTCACCGTGGGCGTCGACGCCCAGGAGCTTCTGCTGGATCTGGCCCGGGAACTGGACGAGAGCCGCCGTGATGCGGCGACCGCGCTCGCCGCTCCCGAAGCTGCCCCCGTGGTCGAGGCCCCGCGTGGGCCCGCGCCCAAGGCGTCCGAAGTCCGGCCGTCGGTCCTGGTGGTGGACGACGAGGCGGATGTCCGCGCCTTCCTGATGAAGCGCCTGGTGGAGAGCGGGTACGAGGACGTGGTCGGCGCCGCCACCCTCGAGTCCGCCCTTCAACTCGCGCAGCAGATGGGTCGGGCCGGGGCCATGTTTCTCGCGGTGGTGGACCTTTCCATTCCCGATCCCACCGGCGGCGATCTCTCCGGGGGCCTGGAACTCGCGATGAGGCTCCGCGGTTTCGCGAATGCGCCGCGCGTGGTCCTCGTGACCCCGGATCCCGATCC
Organism: Vicinamibacteria bacterium; assembly: GCA_044229175.1. Classification (GTDB taxonomy): domain Bacteria; phylum Acidobacteriota; class Vicinamibacteria; order Fen-336; family JAGNNV01; genus JAGNNV01. Next base: position 199,038 of record JBGATM010000002.1, read on the forward strand.
AGCCATCGTGCGCAAGGGCCGTCAGGCGGGCGCGCGCCGGGTGATCTTCCGGCCGACCCTCGGCCGGCTCAACAAGGCGTTGTTCGAAAAGCATCTCGACGCCTTCACCGGCAAGCTCCTGACCGTGCTGCAGCAGGTCACCGACGGAAGGCCGCATGGCTCGGTCGCCTCGGCCGCGCCCATCGGCCTCATCGACGGGCTCGACCTTCTCGGCTGCATCGGCGAGAGCGTCGGCGTTCGCGATCTGCTCCTGCGGGTGGCGAGCGGCATGGTGGAGCGGGTCATTCTGCTCATCCGCAGCGAAGACATCCTCTACCCCGCTTCGGGAGTCGGTTTCCCGCTCGGGCCCATGGGCTTCGATCTCACCGTGTCGGCCTACACCTCGCCCTTCGCGGAGGCCTTGCAGGGCCGCGCCGCCCAGAGCTTCGTGACCGACACCGCCTTCTGGAAGGAGATGTCGGCCCTTTCCATCCTCCGGGGCCGGTCCCTCGAGGCGGCCCTGATTCCCTTGCGCGCTCACGGGGATGCGGTCGCGCTGCTCTTCGTCGACAACCCCATCTCTGGAGAGGCGCTCACTCGTCTCGATCCCCTCGAGGCCTTCGTCGAGGAGGCGGGCCGTCGGCTGGAGGAACTCCGGGACCAGGAGCTCTCTCGGACGGGAACCATCAAACGGGGTACGATCTCCAGGTAACCGATGGCCGAGCAACAGAATCGTTACCGGGAGCTGTCCGACTTCTTCGTCAAGACCCAGGATCTTGTCGAGGACATCGTGCGCGAAAACGCCCAGCTTCGCGCCTGCCTGCGCGCCTTCGAGTCGCTCGGAGGAAGCCCGCAGGAAGCGGACATCCAGGCCCGCCTCCGCCGCTCCGAAGAGGAGCGCATGGCCATCGATCGCGAGCATGCCCAGGCGAAGGACGAACTCGCCGAACTGCGCGTGCAGCTCACCGAGCAGGCGCAGCGCTTCGCCGAGCTCAGCGAGCAGGTGAACCTGCTCACCAACCTGCACGTGGCCGCGTCCCAGCTTCACGCCTCGCTCGATCACGCCGAGGTCCTGCGCTCGATCCAGGAGATCGCCACCAATCTCGTGGGGGCGGAAGCGTTCCACGTGTTCATCGTGGACGAGAAGACCAACCGGGCCGAGCTCGTTCTTTCCGAGGGCCAGGAAGGGAAGGCCCGGAGCATCGGGAAGGGCGAGGGCGTGATCGGGGTCTGTCTGGAGACGGGAATGCCTCATTTCGCCACCGACACCCGCGTGGCCGAAGCGACTCCCTTCGAGTCTCCCCTCGCGGTGATTCCGTTCGACCTCTCCGGTGAGGTGGTCGGGCTGCTCAGCATCCACAAGCTCTTCCAGCAGAAGACCGCCTTCACCGAGCTCGACTTCGAGCTGTTCCGACTGCTCGGGGCCCAGGCCGCCACCGCGGTCTATGCCTCGCGGCTGCACATGACCTCGGAACGGAAGCTCGCGACCCTGCGCGGCTTCATCGACATGCTGAAGGGACCGTCCGGGGTCTAGCCGAGGAGTCCGGCGTTCAGGCGCGGGGCAGCAGGTCCAAGATCCCCGGCCCGATGTTCTGGAGGGGCAGGATCCTCGAAGCCGCCCCGAGTGCTATCGCCTCTTTCGGCATTCCGAAGACGATCGAGGTGGACTCGTCCTGGGCGATGGTCTGGGCTCCGCGGATCTTCATCTCGAGGAGCCCGGAAGCCCCGTCCTTGCCCATTCCGGTCAGGAGAACGCCCACGCTCCGCGAACCAAAGGTCTCCGCCACCGATCGGAACAGCACGTCGACGCTCGGTCGATGACGATTCACATGGGGCGCCTGATCCACCCGGGCCACGAATCGCGCGCCGTCCCGCGCCAGGGTGAGATGCCGGTTCCCCGGGGCGAGCAGCACCTCGCCCTGCCGGATCGGATCGCCATCCGCCGCCTCCTTCACCTGCATCGCGGACAGGCCATTCAAACGACCGGCGAAGGCCCTGGTGAACCCTTCGGGCATGTGCTGAACCACCACCACGGCGGGGGAATCGCGGGGCAGCGCCCCCAGGATGACGGCAAGGGCCTCCGTGCCCCCCGTGGAGGCGCCGATGGCGACCACCCACGAGGCGGCGACGCCCTTCGGGATCTCGGTCGCGAGGGCGCGGGGGGCGCGGATCGCGGCCGCGCCCCGTTTCGAAAGGGCCGCCGCGCGCACCGTGTCCACCAGCAGCATGGAGGTGTCGCTCAGGAAGTCCTTCACTCCCAGTCGCGGCTTGGGCAGGACATCGATGGCGCCCCGGGCCAGGGCCTCGATGGCCACGGCCGCGTCCTCGCCCGCGCGGGCCGAACAGATCACCACGGGAAGGGGGTCGGAGGCCATGAGGCGAGTGAGGAAGGTGAGCCCGTCCATCCCCGGCATTTCGATGTCGAGCACGATCACGTGCGGCCGCTTGATGGCGATCCGCCGCTCCGCGATGAAGGGGTCGGCGGCGAGGCTCACCGAAAACTCGCCGGTTCGCTCCAGGAGCTCCTTCAGGGTCTGGCGGACCACCGCGGAGTCATCGACGACCAGGACTTCGATCACGGCTTCACGCTCGGCGGCTTGCGGTAGATCGCGGGCTTCACCGGCCGCTGGCCTTCGATCACGCCCACCAGGCTCTCGGCATGACCCACGAAGAGAAATCCGCCCGGCTTCAGGGCGCGCCACATGTGATCGATCACCAGTCGCTTGGTCTCCCGGGGAAAGTAGATGAGGACGTTGCGACAGAGGATGAGATCGAAATTCGCCGGGGGTACTTTGGGAGAGAGGAGGTTCATGGCCTGGAACTGGACCAGCCGCGCCGCCTGGGGGCGGAGGCGCACGCGATCGTCGCCCACTTCCTCGAACTGGCGCGCGTAAGCCGCGGGCACGTCCTTGGCGCGGGCGACCGGAAAGGTCAGAGTGCGGGCGGCGGCGAGAGCCCGGGTCGAGAGGTCGGTGGCGAGGATGCTGACCCGGTACCCCTCCGCGGCGGGGAACCGGGCATCGAAAACCGCGGCGAGACTCGCGGGCTCCTCGCCGGTGGAGCAGGCGGCGGACCAGATCTTGAGACCGCGGTCGAGGCTGGCGCTCGCTTCCTTGCGCCAGAGGGGAATGATGCTCTGCTCGAGGTAGTCGAACTGCCAGCCCTCGCGGAAGAGCCTCGTCTCGTTGGTGAGCAGACGGTCCACCAGTTCGGCCGTCTCCCTGGCGGGGTTCGCCTGGAGATGAGCGAGGTAATCGCGATACGACCGGAGCCGCAGTTCGCGCAGCCGGCGGCCGAGGCGAGCCATCACCAGGGCGCCCTTGGCTTCGGTGAGGTGGACGCCGGTCTCGCTCTCCATCAGTCTGCGGATCTGCTCGAACTCGCGCGGGCCGAGTTCGGGGGGAGCGTTGGGGTCGTCGACCGCAGGCCGGCTATCGCGCTCCATGTCTGTCTACCGGGCGGGCCGGCCGCGACCAGACGCGGGAGCGCGTCGCACTACGACTGCCCTTCCGCGGCCAGATCCCGGATCGCGACCTGCTCGTTCGAGGAGAGAACCCGGTCCAGATCGAGGGCGAGGGCGAAACCCTGTTCGAGTTTGTAGAGGCCCTGAAGGAACTCCACCCGGATCTGGGTTCCCACACTCGGCGGCGGCTCGAGATCGGAAGGCTGCAGATCGTGGATCTCGCTCACCAGGGTGGTGACAAGGCCGAGGGTGGTGGTCTCTCCCTGCAGTTCGACTTCCACCAGCACAATGCAGGTCCACTCGTCCGGGACGCTCGGGGGTTCGGAGAATTTCACCGCGAGATCGATCACGGGAATGACCCGGCCGCGCAGGTTCATGACGCCGTTCACCCACGGCGGCGTCTGCGGTACCGGGGTGGGGGTCACGTAGCGAATGATCTCCAGGACCTTGGTGAGCGGGATGAGGTACTGACCCTTCCCGATCTGGCATCGCAGCATGGACAGGGTGACGGCCTTGGCTGCGACCGGGGCGGGGGTGCTTAAGGAAGGACGGGTGAAGGTCATGGGCGTCTTCTTTCGGGATTCGTCAGGAGGCCTGCGATGCGCGCAGGGCCATGGTGCGCTTCATGATGTCGGGCACGTCGAGGATGAGGCCGACATAGCCGTCTCCGAGGATGGCCGCGCCGAAGATGCTGGTGGCGCTTCGCAGTGCGTGGCCGATGGACTTGACCACGACCGGCGTGTCTCCGATCAGGGCATCCACCACGAGACCGAGCCGGTGACCGGCGTGTTCGACGATCACGATGTGGCGGTCGAGCGTTCCCCTGGAGCCGAGGATCTGCTCCCCGAGCTTCAGCACGGGCACCATGCCCGAGGGGCGCTGGAGCAGCCCGGTGCCGTTCGACTGATAGACGAGATCGGGAGGGGTGGCCAGACACTCCCGGACCATGTCGATGGGGATGACGTAGCGGTGGGTCGCGACCTTGACCAGCAGGCCGCGCACCACCGCGAGGGTCAGGGGCAGTCGGACCCGGAAGAGCGTTCCCGCTCCCGCCTCGGTGTGCACCTCGATGGAACCGGCCAGATTCTCGATGGATGACTTCACGGAATCGAGGCCCACGCCGCGTCCGGCGACCTCCGACAGCTCGGTCGCGGTGGTCAGTCCGGCGGCGAAGACGAGCTGGGCCACCTCGCGGTCGTCCGCGGGCACGGGCATCCCGAGATCCTCGGCGCGCCGCCGGATGGCCGCGAGATCGAGGCCGCCGCCGTCATCCTCGACATCGATGACCACCTGTCCCGCGGCGGGCGCGGCGCTCAGGGAGACGCGGCCGACCGGAGGTTTGCCCTGGCTGCGACGGGTGGCGGGATCCTCGATCCCGTGGGCCACCGCGTTGCGCACCAGGTGCAGGAGCGCCTCGCTGACCCGGTCGACGAGGGCGAGGTCGATTTCCACCTCCTCGCCGGCGATGTGCAGCATCACTTCCTTGCCGAGGGTCTGGGCGGCGTCGCGGGCGGTGCGCCGGTGAGAGGCGAGAATAGGGCCGAGGGGAACGAGCCGCATGCGCATGGTCAGATCGGAGAGCTGCGCCAGGAGGGGTATGGCTTCCTCGAGGACGTCGCGAGCGGCGTCCCCGAGGGCGGTCGAGGTCAGGAGGTTCTCGATGCGCCCCCGCGAAACCGAGAGCTCGCTCGCGAGTTCGACCAGCGAGTCGACCCGCGCGACCTCGATCCGGAGGGTGGGCCGGGCGGCGCGGGAATCGTCCCCGCCGGCATCGCGATCCGAGGCGCGCCTTCGGTCGGCCTCGGGAGGCATGGGCACGCCCAGGTCGCGGAGCTTGTCCGTGGCGCGCCGTCCGCGCGAGCGCTCTCGCGGCTTCTCTCGGCCGGGCTCATCCGGCGGGGCGGGGGAGCCGAAGGCGCCCAGGGTGCGCAACTCGACGGCGAGCGCCTGCTGGGCCGGAGACATCTGGTCGCCCGGCTCAGCGGCGGGCAGGCCGGAGCGGATGGCATCCACCGCCTTGAGGAGAACGCCGATGGCTCCCTTCTCGGCGGGCTGCCGGTTGCGGATTCCGGCCTTCACCGCGGCCAGGGCGTCCTCGAAGGCGTGCGCCAACTGGGCGATGGAATCGAACCCGAAGATTCCCGCGTTGCCCTTGAGGGTGTGGGCGTCGCGCTGGAGCGCCTCGATGGGGGCCTCGCTCTCGGGATTCCGCTCGAGATCGAGGATGGCCGACTCCATGGTCACGAGGCGTTCCTCCGACTCGGCCAGATGGACCTGGCGGAGGCGTTCCCAGTCGACGTCGTCGTTCATCTAGGTTCCTGACTCGCGTTCTTCAAGGGTTCAGCGCGCGGACTGCGCCTTCTCGTCGGCGCTGGCCGAGCCGTGCCCGGCCGCGATGGTCGCGGTGGTCGACGATGCGCCGTCGATGGTCTTCACTTCGAGGACGCCGACGCCGGTGCGAAAGCGAAGGCGTCGCGCGTTGGCCCCGCCCGTGTCCTCGAACCCGACTTCGATGCCGTGACGACGCAGGACGCTCCGCGCCATCTCCGCGTTGCGCTCACCGAGACTCTCGCCTTCCGCATGCGACAGTCGGCCCACGTTCGCGCCGCCGACGATCCGCGCTTCGAGGTCTGCAGCCCTCGACCCGGAGGCGAAGAGGCATTGAACCAGGTCCTCGCACGAAGTGTCGCCGTAGCGGGAGCGCTCCCGTCCGGAGGCGCCGCCGGCGGCGAGGAGGAAATGATTCATGCCTCCCATGCCGCGCGACCGGTCGAAAAGGCAGACCGAGACGCACGGCCCGAGGATGGTCGTGAGTTCGGAAGGCTCGTGGGGGACCGCCCACTGGCCCGGCAGCAGAAAGATCTGCTTCATTTCGCGTGGAGAGGCGGATCAGGCGTTCGGGCGCGAGGCGAACAGGGCGGTGGCGGCGTGCGCGGTCAGGAGTTCCATGAGTTCGAGGTCGACATCGCCGAAGCTTCCGCCCTTCTGGGGAAGGAGGCTGAACAGCACGATCGCTCCGGTGAGCTCGGAGCGGAGGCGCAGGGGAATCACCGCGGTGACATCCTGCGGAACGGAGGATTGGGGCAGGGGATCGCGGCCCGCGACCCAGGGGCCGTTGGTGTTGAAGATCTCGGCCACGAAACCGTGTTCCGCCGGGAGTTCGCGGATGGGGCTCGGGTGGGTCGGGAACTCGCCGATCAGCCTCAGCTGCGCGGCGTCCCGCTCGAGCACGGCGAAGTTCTCGCAGCCCACGAGGTTCACCACGATCTCGCTGATGGCGGCGAGGACCTCCGATCGGTCGAGAGAGCCATGGAGCTTGAAGGTGGCCACGTACAGGTTGGCGAGGCTCGTGCACTGCTGCTCGACCAGGGCCGATCGCTCGATGTCCCGGCGGTTCTGGGCGAGGGCTTCGTCGAGCACGTGCTTGAGCTTGCTTCTCTCCGCGCGGAGAGCGTCACGTTCTTCCCGCAGACTCGAGAGCTCCTCCGAGATCTGCGTCTGCTTCTCCTCCAGGGAGGCGACCAGGGACTTGAGCCGCTCGTTCTGCTCGTAGAGTTCCTCGGCGTGCTTCTGCGCGGACGCGGTGAGCTTCTGGACGAAGGAACTCTTGTTGGGAGTGGTCATCTATCTACTCTCCGAGAAGGGCGCGAACTTTGGCAACGAGTTCGGTCGCGTTCACGGGCTTGGTGACGTAGTCGTTGCAGCCGGCGGCGAAGCCCTGCGCCACGTACTCCTCTTCGCCCCGGGTGGTGATGAGGATGACGGGGACGAGGCGCGTCGCTTCGTGCTGGCGGATGGCCCGGCAGGCCTCGATTCCGTTCATGCGCGGCATCATGACGTCCATGACCACGAGATCGGGAGGGGAGGCGATGGCCTTCTCGACCGCCTCCTGGCCGTCCTTGGCCGAGACGATGTTGTAAGGCTGCCGGCCGAGCAGCATGGTGTTCATCATGAGGGCCGTGGGCGAGTCATCGACGACGAGGAGAGTCTTTTTTGACATGGGATCCTTTGCAACCTTGCGGATTCTTCAAGGGTTTCGAAATTGGCAGGTTGGCGCCAGCGTGTGGATGATAGATGGGTCGAGCGCGAAAATGACTGCAACGCACATGCCACCGCGGATCCACCGCGAGGTCTCCGGGGCAAACTCTCTCCAGCAAAGAAACTTAGGGCCGGAGGGAGTCGGCTCCATTCCGCGAGTTCGCGGGTTCCTGGACCGACCGGTTTCAGGACGAATAGTCCGGAACCTGCCCGGTGGACGACGACGCTTCCGCGCTTTCCCGCAGGCGGAAGTATGCGATCCGCTTTTCCAGGCTCTCCGCGTGGCGCATGAGTTCCTCCGCGGTGGACGCGAGTTCCTCGGCCGCGGAGGCGTTCGACTGCGTGACCTGGTCGACCTGGGCCATGGCCTTGTTCATCTGTCCCACGCCCCCGGCCTGCTCCGCCGAGGCGGCGGCCACTTCCTGGACCACGTCGGCCGTCCTTCGGATCGAAGGCGCGAGCGAGGCGAGCTTCATTCCGGAATCCGCGGCCACGGTGAGGCTCGTGGCGGTGAGCTCGGAAATCTGATGGGCCGCCTTCTGGCTGCGCTCGGCCAGCCGCCGGATCTCGGTGGCCACCACCGCGAAGCCGCGGCCCTGGTCGCCGGCGCGGGCCGCCTCGATCGCCGCGTTCAGGGCCAGGAGATTCGTCTGATAGGCGATGTCCTGGATGATCGAGATTCTCTCCGCGATGGTGCGCATCGCCGCCACCGTCTTGTCCACCGCCGCGGCCGATTCCTCCGCCTGGCTCGCGCCGAGCAGGGCCATGGCCTCGAGCTGACGGCTGCTGTCCGCGTTCTGGGTGATGGAGGCGCTCATCTCCTCGAGGCTCGCCGTACTCTCCTCCACGGAGGCGGCCTGCTGCGCGGTGCCCTGCGAAACCGAGTTCGACGAAGCGGCGAGCTGCGACGCGGCGAGGCTCAGGGAGGCGGAGGCGGAGCGCAGGTCGGTGAAGATGCTGGTCAGCCGCTCGGCCATGTCGTTCCAGGCCACGCTCAGCCGGTCACGCTCGGAGCGCGGCTGGAGACGCTCGGTCAGATTTCCCTCGGCCATGGCCTGCGCGCTGTCCGCGACGCTCTTCAGGAACTGCAGGAGTCCCTGGCACACTTTGTGGAGCTGGCCGATCTCGTCCTCGGACGCGTGGGCCGGGAGGGACTTCTGGAAATCTCCCTCCGATACCGAGCGAAGCACATCGGTGACGCGCTGCAGCGGCGCGGCGATCTGCGCGACCGAACGGTTGGCGCGGTAGAAGGAAACCGCGGCGATGAGAAGGAGCAGGGCGCCGGTCGCCCACTTGGTGCGGACCAGCACCGCGGTGCCCTCGGCGAGGCTCGCGTCCGCGGCCAGGCTTTCCTGCACCTGAAGCGCGCGAAGGAGTCCGTACGCCTGACTGAAGGCCTGGTCGAGCTGCGCCACCGCGACCACGGCCACGTCGGTGGCGCGGTGGACGTCTTGATCCTTGCCGGAAAGCTGCGCCTCCTTGCGCCTCTCCACCGCGGCGAAGACCGCGCCGGTTCGCTCGTTCATGATGATGAGAGTGCGCATGGCGTCGTTGTACTGGGCGAGGAGGGCGGGGTCGGAGGCGAAAGCCTCGGAGCTGGTCGCCGCCGCCCGCGCCAGGGCGTCCTGGGCCTGGGCGAAGGCGCGCTCGGCGCGGGGAAGGTCCCAGTCCTCGAGCACGTCCTTCCCGGGGACACCGAGCGCCTGAAGCGCGGCCATGGTGTCGGAGAGGGCGCGCACGCGGCTGAGGCCCACCACTCCCTCCTTCTGCTTCATCTCGAAAGTGGTGACGGACACGAAGACCGAACCCCACATGGCGAGAACGAGAGCGAAGCTGACCGCAGCGCTGAAGAGCAGGCCGGATTTGATCGATCGGTTTTCCATTGGTTCCTGGAGAAGGAAGGGGCGGGGCGGGAGGATACCTCACGGTTCGGAGGCGGGCCGGAGGGTCAGGGGAGGGCCTTCGGTAGAATGATGCGTGGCCGACAACACTCGAGACCAGGGCGTTCCCTGGCAACCCATCACGCTCGGGGTCGTCGCGACGGCTCCGGTTGAATCGAAGCGGGTCGGCTTCCTGAGCCTTGGATGCCCGAAGAACCTGGTCGACTCGGAGGTCATGCTCGGCACCCTCAAGCGCAGGGGTCACGAGATCGCCACCGACGTGGCCAGCGCCGATGTGATCGTGGTCAACACCTGCGCCTTCATCGATCGGGCGAAGAAGGAGTCGATCGACACCGTCCTGGAGATGGCGAAGCTCAAGACGAGCGGCGCCGACGGCGTCACCCGGCGCCTGATCGTCACCGGGTGTCTGGCCGAGCGGCACGACGCGGATCTGCGGCGCGAGATTCCCGAAATCGACGCGACCCTCGGCACCGGCCAGATCCCGGAGATCGTGGCCGCGGTGGAGGGGCGGGCGACCACGGTCGACCGGACGACCCGGCGGCCGGAGTGGATCTACGACGCGGAGTCGCCGCGGCTTCAGTCCACCGCCTCGCACACCGCTTTCGTCAAGATCTCCGAGGGATGCGACTACACCTGCACCTTCTGCATCATCCCGACCCTGCGCGGGTTGCACCGCTCCCGCCGCCCGGAGGACATCGAGAACGAGGTGCGGAGGCTGGCCGCGGCCGGGGTTCGCGAGATCGTCCTCGTGGCCCAGGACTCGACCCGCTACGGTCTCGACCTGGGCCGGCGTGGGGCTCTCGCTCCGCTCCTGCGCCGCCTGGGAGCGGTCGATGGCCTCCGCTGGATCCGCGTGATGTACGCGTATCCCTCCACCGTCACCGACGAGATTCTCGAAGCCATCGCCAGCGAAGAGCGCGTGGTGAAGTACGTCGACATGCCCCTCCAGCACGCGAGCGACGCGGTGCTGAAGCGCATGAAACGCCCCACCGGCAAGGGCCATCTTCTCGGCATGGTCGAACGGGTGCGCGACAAGGTTCCGGGCGTCGCCTTCCGAACCACCTTCATCGTGGGCTTCCCGGGCGAGACGGACGAAGACTTCAAACAGCTCACCACCTTCGTGGAACAGGCGGAGTTCGATCATCTCGGCGTGTTCACCTACTCGGACGAAGAGGGAACCGCGGCCTTCGACCTCGAGGGCCGCGTGCCCGCGAAGGTCAAGAAGGCGCGCCAGAGCGAACTGATGCGCATTCAGAAGCGCATCTCCCTGCGTCGCAACAAGGCGCGGGTGGGAACCCGGATGGAAGTTCTCGTGGAGGGGCCCCATCCGGACACGGATCTGCTCCTCGCCGGGCGCCTCGCCTCTCAGGCCCCCGAGATCGACGGATCCGTCCTCATCTCCGATCCGGGCGAGACGCCGCCCGGCCGCGGCGAGTTCGTGATGTGCGAGATCACGAAGGCCCACGCCTACGATCTCGAAGCGCGCGTCGTCTGATCCACGATTGACCCAAACGGGGGAAACCAGAAATGCGAATGGCTCACCTGATCGTCGGGGCCCTGGCCCTTGGCGCGATGACCTCGAAGGCCGGCTCCGCCGAACCGTCGGACCGACGCGAGGCGCTTCGCCGTTTCCAGATGGGCTGCCAGATAAGGTCCGACAAGTTCAACTACGTGCTGCCCGAGGTCATGCGGGAGAACAAGGTCGACATGTGGATCGTCACCCTGCAGGAGCAGGCCTACGACCCGCTCTACGAGGATCTCGGGCGCGGGTATCCCGGGTCCTTGCTCGGCTACTACGTATTCACCGATCGCGGAGGGGACCGCATCGAGCGGGCGGCCCTCGGCATCGACGGCTACATGCTCGAGCAGTGCGGGGTCTACGACATCGTGACCGGACCCGATCTCGCCGCGTTCGTGAAGGAGCGCGATCCGAAGCGCATCGCGCTCAACTACGCGGAGGAGATCGGGGCCGCTGACGGCCTCTCCCACTCCAGTTATCAGAAGATCTCGAAGCTCCTCGGCGAGCCCTACGTGTCGCGATTCGTGTCCGCCGAGAAACTCGTATCCGACTTCCGGTCGAGGCGCGTGGCCACGGAGATCGCCGCATTTTCTGAAGCGGGGCAGCATTCGGTCGAACTCGCGGAGCGTGCCCTTTCGAACGAGGTCATCACGCCGGGGAAGACCACGCTCGAGGAGGTCGCCTGGTGGCTGCAGGAGGAACTCCTGAAGCGGGGTCTCGGTTCGTCGTTCGACATGCCGTCCGTTTACGTCACCGGGAAGAAGGGCATCGAGGGGTTGTCCAACGGGCGCGTGATTCAGGGCGGGGACTTCCTGACCATCGACTGGGGCGTGTGCCTGATGAATTTCTGCACGGACGTGAAGCGGCAGGCCTACGTCCTGAAGGGCGGGGAGATCGCACCGCCCCCCGGGTATCTCAAGGCCTTCGACCAGGCCATGAAGGTCCGGGAGGTCATCAAGCGAACCGCGCGTCCTTTGGGCACGGCCGCGGCGATGCTGAAGACCGTCGAGGCTGCGGTCGCCGCCGCGGGCTTTTCGGTGATGAAGGTCTTCAACCAGCCGAGCGGCGGAGACAGCACCGACGTCATGATCGGCATGCACTCCGTCGGCAACACCGGCCACGGCGCCGGCCCATCGATGGCGTTCTTCCATCCCAGGCGCCTGACCTTCGATCTGAAGTCCACGAACATCATCTCGGTGGAGTTCTTCGCCTATACCCCGCTCCCGGAGTGGGGCGGGGCCAAGCTGCGAGTGCCCATCGAGGACGACGCAGTCCTGACCCCTCGCGGCATCGAGTTCCTCCACCCTCATTCCACGCGCCTTCTCGTGGTCAAGTAGCCGGGGGACGCAGAAATTTCCGGGCGGCGGCAGGGACAATGCAGAATACGGGGCTTCCGTGACTTCGATAATTTCAATTCCCAGATCGCTCCTTGCCGCATTCGGCGCCGGGTGCCTCGCCTTCTCCCGCCACGTCGGCCAGATCAGCATTCTCATCGTGGGCCTCGTGAGGTCGGTGTTGCAGGGCGACGTGTCCCTGAAGATGATCTTCGCCCAGGCCTATGAGCAGGGGATCGGGAGCCTGCCCCTGGTCCTGGTGACCGCGGTCCTATCGGGCATCGTCACGTCTCAGCAGGGCGGCTATCAGTTCTCTTCGTCCGTTCCGCTCTATGTCCTCGGGAGCGTGGTGACCTCGAGCGTGGTCCTCGAACTCGGTCCGGTCATGACCGCGTTCGTCCTCATCGGGCGGGTGGGCGCGCGGATCACCGCGGAGATCGGCACCATGGCCGTCTCCGAGCAGGTTGACGCCCTGGTCTCCCTGGGCCGGGATCCCGTGCCCTTTCTCGCCGTGCCCCGGGTCATCGCCGGCATGATCGTGACCCCGGTTCTCGTGGGCGTCGCCAACGCGGTCGGGGTCCTGACCGGGCTCGTCTCCGCCCGCGCCACCATGGGCCTCGGCCCCGAGGGCTTCCTCTACGGCGCCCGCATGTACTGGCACTCGTGGGACCTGTTCTATTCGCTCACCAAGGCCTTCGTCTTCGGCTTCATGATCCCCGTGATCTCCACCCACATGGGCCTCATCACCCACGGCGGGGCCGAGGGCGTCGGGCGCAACACCACGACCTCCGTGGTCTTCATGATCATCACCGTCCTCGTGGTCGACGCCACCTTCCCGCCCCTCTTCCTCAACTAGGCGGACGCCCGAGGAGCCATGAGCGAAGAAGTCACGATCCAGTACGAGGAGGTCTACAAGCGCTTCGACACTCCGGTGCTCTCCGGGGTCAGCCTGAGCGTCATGCGCGGAGAGACGATCTCCATCCTCGGGACGTCGGGCACGGGCAAGAGCGTCCTGCTCAAGACCACCATCGGCCTCATCACTCCCGACCAGGGCGACGTGAAGATCGACGGGGAGAGCGTCTATCACTCGTCGGCCGCGGGTATACGGGACCTGAGGCGGGCGGTTCGGTACGTGTTCCAGTACGCCGCCCTGTTCGACTCCCTCAACATCTACGACAACGTGGCCATGGGCCTCGATCCCGAGACCATCCGGACCCTCGACAAGAAGACCATGCTCGATCGCATCGCCACCTCGCTCGAGAACGTCAATCTCGATCCCGGCAAGGTTCTGTCGAAGCTGCCCGCCGAGCTCTCAGGCGGCATGCGCAAGCGCGTGGGCCTGGCCCGCGCGATCGTGGGCGAACCCCGCATCATCCTCTACGACGAGCCGGTCACCGGTCTCGATCCCGTGAACGCGGCCACGGTCAACCGGCTCATCACGTCGATCGCGGAGCGGACCAAAGTCACCTCCATCGTGGTGACCCACGACGTTCCCGGAGCGCTCGAGATGTCGCACCGGGTGGCGCTCCTCGACAACGGCAAGCTGCGCTTCGTGGGCAGCCCCGAGGAATTCCGCCAGAGCGACGACCCGCTGGTGATGGCCTTCGCCGATCGGCAGGCCGCGGCGCGCGCCGCATTGAAGCTGATCGAGCATGAGATCAGCGACGAAGAAGAATCTGCATCCGCGCACGCGGTATCGATTGGAGTATGAGCATGAGTGAGAAAGCCGCCGTGGTGGCACCCCCCGTTCGCGGAAAGAACCAGGAGCTGTGGGTGGGCCTGTTCGTCATCATCGGCACGCTGACCACGGTCTACCTGCTCCTCACCCTGACCGACGCCGCGATGTTCCGCGGCCGTTACATCGTGTCGAGCACGGTCAAGGACGCGAGCGGAGTGCGCAAGGGCGACCCCGTCCAGATGCGCGGCGTCGGCATCGGCCGGGTGCAGAAGTTCCTCATCTCCTCGAGCGGGGTCAAGGTCTATCTGGAGATCGAGGGCGAGTACAACACCATTCCCGCCGACTCCCATGTGGAGCTGGTGAGCGCAGGGCTGCTGGGCGGCATGGTGGCGCGGGTCATCCCGGGCACCGCGGTCGAACTCGCCAAGAACGGCACCGAGCTTGCCGGTGAAATCCCGGCCAGCATCCAGCAGCAGGCCGACGACATCGCGGGAGAGGCGAAGAAGACGCTCAGCCGCGTGCAGACCCTGCTGTCGGACCCGATGATCAAGGACACGCAATCGAGCGTGAAGGAGCTCGATACCCTCCTCAAGCGCCTCTCCTCGATCGCCAACGAGCAGCAGAAGGAATTGAAGGCCCTGACCACCTCGATGCGAGAGGCCTCCCAGAACATCGAGAAGGTGACGTCGCGCGAAGAGATCGACCGGGTCATGAAACGCCTGGATACTCTGAGCGCGTCCGCGGAGCGTACGTCGGCCACCATGGAGTCGTCGACCAAGGCCCTCGACGCGGTGCTCGGCCGTATCCAGCGCGGCGAGGGAACCCTCGGCAAGCTGTCGACCGACGACACCCTCTACAAGAATCTCAACAAGACCCTCGAGAGCATGGACGCGACCGCACTCGAAGCGAAGAATCTCCTGGCCGACCTCAAGGCCAACCCGAAGAAGTACCTGAAGGTCAGCGTCTTCTAGGGACGCCGCGCGTTCGGCTCAGAAGCCGAAGGTGAAGGTGATGAACGCGGCCGGTTCGTGGCGCCGCACCGGGTCCTGAAGGAAGTACACCAGCTTGGCCGCGAAGGTCGGGTCCTTGAGGGCATGGAAGGCGCCGGACTTGGACCAGACCGCGAGCAGGCCAATGTCCTGCTTGCGGTTGACCGAGGCGTCGCTCACCGTGGTGAGGTCGTAGACCGGGCCGAGGAGGAGCGTCTTGCCGCCGCTCAACGGGAACTCCCGAAGGGCCAGGGCCTCGACGGTGAGCACGGTCGAGCCTTCGGCCTTCACCAGGGTGTCGAGGATGGGCTCGTAGAAGAAGGGCTCTCCCGCCTTTGCGGCCTTGTAGTACGCCACCTCGGCGCGCACGCGCGCGACCACCGAACCGGCGCTGGCCTTGAGGGTGGGGGCGAAATAGACCCGACCGGCGAAACCCGCGGCGGCCTCCCCCTGTCGCGCCTGGATCACGTCGTCGTCGAAGTTGGCGGAGGCGCTCTCGAAGGGGAGGAAGGCCTTGAAGGTCCCAAAGTAGTAGATGGGCTCCGCCCCCACCCTCAGATCGATCACGGAGAGCGGGGAATACTCGAACCACGGCCCGACCCGCAGGAACGCGGGCGCGATCCGGTTCACGACTCCGGCGGCGAGGTGAGCGTCTTTGTGAAGGCGGTCGTCGCTCCGGTTGATGGCCTTCGTCCAGGTCACGTCGAGGGAATCCATGATGCCGAGAGGATTCAGGACGAAGACAAAAGTGTTGTCGATCCGGCGCTTCCAGCGCTCCGGCGTGGGGGGCTGGGCTACGGCCTGGGCTTCCGCGCATCCGCAGAACGCGATGAGGCCAAGGGCGATGAGGGCGCCCGGGGGAAGAACGGATCGGTTCATCGTCATGTCCTGGGCGCGAAGCCTACTTCGCCGGGCGAGGGTCGGCGCCCTTCGGATCGGATTCCGGGTTGATCCGCCTCAGGTCGAGGTCTGCTCCCTGGCCCCGTACCGTGAGATATCCGGAGGCCACGTAGGCCAGTTCCGCCCGGCGGTACGGCATCTCCTTCAGGCAGAGCCTCGCTTCGATCGCGCTCGGCACGCGGAACCAGGCCTGTTGCCCCTCCTGGAGGAGGTCGGCCTCGCATTCTCCCTTCGCGGTCATCCGGCCGAACCAGAGACGGCCTGCGGTCACGGTGAACCCCAGGTCCGCGCCCTTCCTTGAGGTGACGCAGACCAGGAAGAGTCTTCCGGCGCCCGGGCTCAGAGTCTGCTCGAACGGAATCTGCGCCCCGGGCGGGTAATGGACCAGGGGAGGGGCGCAGGCCTGGTCGGAGAGCATGAGCGGCGAGACCGTTCGTTCGGCGTTCATGTATTCGTCGAAGCGCTCTCCGGTCACCGAGAAAGCGAAGTGCGTGAATCCGACGGGGACGGCGGGGACTTCGTGCTCGACGAGGAACCGATAGGAGTCGCGCCGGTTCGAGATGGCCAGGTCGTTCGCGGCGACCACGAAGAGTCCGGGCGTGATGCCGGCCTGATCCAGGATGAAGGCCTGGCCCATCTCCCGCGCGTAGCGGGCCACGCGGTCGCGGTTCTGACCCCAGTCGAGGTTCGAATCGGCGGTGTACCAGTAGGCCCGGCTCTTGGGCCATACCGAGAGGTTCGTGAAGGCGATGGGATCGCCCCAGTAGGGCGCGCGCTCGGCCAGGGCCAGACCGGCGGCCAGGATGAGCCATCCCGGCCGGGCGCGGGCCAGGCCCCGCGCGGCCAGGGCGCAGGACAGGGCCACGCAGGGCAGCGCGAAGCGGAGGCCGATCTGGGTGGCGAAGAACAGGGAGAAATAGACGAGGTGAAGGAGCAGGAGCGCGCCCAGCGCGAGGTTCAGCGGCTCGCGCCAGCCCGACCTGATCCTCCACAGTCCCGCGAGGACCAGGACGAGCAGGGCGAGCGGCGTCTTCATGAGCCACTGCGCGAGGAAGTAGTACCAGATCCCGCCCCGATGGTCGGTCCCGAACAGGTAGGGTGTCCACAGCTCTGGCCGGTTGTGATCGATCGACAGATCGATCCCGGTCAGGACGGATCGGGGAAGGGGCAGCCGGAGCCATGGGGCCGCGGTGGCGAGCGTCTTCAGGAGGGGGCTTTGCAGTTGGATGGAACCGACCGGGGTCATGACTCCCACCCACAGATACAGGGTGCAGGCCGTGACGCAGGTCGCCAGCGCAGCCACGGCGCATGACCGCACACGCTCCCGACTTGAAGCGCCCGATCTCAACAGAGCGAACAGGGCGATCGGAAATAACAGCAGGGCCGTGTACTTCACCGCGAGGGCGGCGCCAAGCAGGGCGCCGGTGAGCAGGGCGAAGGGGAGCCCCGCGCCCCGGCGCGTCCAGACCACTGCGAACAGGAGGACGACCAGGGCATAGGCGAGATCCGTGGTGGCGATCGAGGCATGCGCCGCGAGATTTGCGTCGAGAGCGGCGAGGAGCAGGCCGATCCAGGCGGTTGCGGGATCATCGGTACGCGCCAGCCGGAAGACGAGGAGAAGGACCAGCCCCAGCAGGGCCACGGAGGGAAGGCGGGTGGAGAATCGCAGCACCTGGTCCGATTCGACCCCCGCTCGTTCCAGCGCCTTGCGCAGGATGACGGCCGGGAGCAGCGCCGGAGTCTTCGAGTCGAAGCGGAACTGCTCGCGTGCGTCGTTCCTCTCCTCGAGGAGACGTTGCGGCCAGCCGAGATGGAACGGTTCGTCGTAGGTGATGTCCTGATCCCAGGCGGCCCAGGCGGCGTTGCCCAGGGTGAAGGCAACGGCGGCCAGGGTCACGAAACGCAGCGCGAGACGCCAGGGTGGTCGAGGGCGCGGGTCCGGGTCGAGCGATGCGGGTTCCGGAGCGTTCTTCACGGGGATGTGATTTGAACACGCGGAGGCCGGGACGCGGGCTAAGATCCCGGCTGCCCCCGGGCCGTCGCGCGGCGATGGGCCGGACGAGCCTTTTGGAGATCCTCGAATGAAGCTCAGCACACCCTTGCTGGTCGCGATCCTGGCCCTGGCGGCTGCTCCCGGTGGCGCCCAGACCGCGGCGCCGGCCCGGCCGACCGTCCCCGGCGCGAGTGCTTCCGCCGGCTCGCCGGACCCGAACACGCCGCGGGTGATCGACGGGGTCGATACCGTCTTCATGGAGGAGATGACCTGGATGGAGATCCGGGATGCGATGAAGGCGGGGAAGGATACGGTCATCGTCGGCTCCGGCGGGCTCGAGCAGAACGGTCCGTACCTGGTTTCCGCGAAACACAACATCGTCCTCCGCGCCACCACCGAGGCCCTGGCCCGCAAGCTCGGCAACGCGCTCGTCTCGTCGATCATCCAGTTCGTGCCCGAAGGGGACATCGATCCGCCCACCGGGCACATGAAATATCCGGGCACGATCAGCCTGACCGCGGCCACCTTCGAAGCGCTGCTTACCGATGTGGCCTCGTCGCTCAAGACGAACGGCTTCAAGACCATCGTCTTCATCGGCGATTCCGGCGGCAACCAGGCGGGAATGAAGAAGGTGGCCGAGGCGCTTTCCGCGAAATGGGCGGCCGCGGGCGCGCCCACCCGCGTCTACTTCATACCCGAGTATTACCAGTATCCGGCGCTTCAGGAATGGATCGAGACGGGCCTTGGGATCAAGCAGGTCGACGAGGGGTTGCACGACGACTACGCCATCAGTTCGATGATGGCGCTCGTCGACCCGGCCTCGATCCGTCTGAAGCAGCGCGCGGCGAAGGGCAAGGACACCATCAACGGAGTGAAGCTGTCACCGCTCTCCACCACGCAGGCGAACGCGCGGAAGATCGTCGAGCATCGAATCGATGCCACCATCGCGGCGCTCAAGAAGGCGATGGCGGCGCAGCCGTAACAGGGGGAGACCCGGGACTATGACCGCGCGCCGTGAATTCCTGAAACTCAGCGTGGCTGCCGCGGTGCAGCCGCCTGTCCCGGTGCGGCCACGACCGTCGGCGGGCCCTGGACCAGGCGCGCCCACGCGCGCGCGGTTTCCCTTCGAGGAAGCCACCGTTGCGGATCTTCGCGCCCGGATCGCCAGAGGGGAGATCACCTCGGCGGGCCTGACTCGCGCTTATCTCGATCGCATCGCCGCGGTGGACCGCGGGCCGTCCGGCCTGCGAAGCGTCATCGAGACGAATCCGGAAGCGATGAAGATCGCCGCGTCCCTCGACGTCGAGAGGCAAGCGGGCCGGATCCGGGGCCCCCTGCACGGCCTGCCCATCCTGGTGAAGGACAACATCGAGACCGGCGATCAGATGATCACCAGCGCCGGCTCGCTCGCTCTGGCAAAGCACCGGGCGCGCCAGGATGCCTTCATCGTCGAGCGCCTCCGGGTGGCCGGAGCGGTGATCCTCGGGAAGGCCAATCTCTCCGAGTGGGCGAACTTCAGGTCGACGAAGAGCAGCAGTGGGTGGAGCGGGCGCGGCGGCCAGTGCCGAAATCCGTACGCCCTCGACCGGAATCCCTGTGGTTCGAGTTCCGGCTCGGGTGCCGCGACCTCCGCGAACCTTTGCGTCGCCGCCATCGGGAGCGAAACGGACGGCTCCATCGTCTGCCCCTCCTCGGGCAACGGCCTGGTAGGAATCAAGCCGACCCTCGGCCTGGTGAGCCGCTCGGGGATCATTCCCATCGCGCATTCCCAGGACACCGCCGGCCCCATGGCCCGAACCGTGGCCGATGCCGCGGCCCTCCTGACCGCGATCACCGGCGTCGATCCTCGCGACCCCGCAACCATTCCGAGCTCGGGACGCGGCCCTTCCGACTACACCGCGTTCCTGGACAAAGGCGGGCTCAAAGGCGCGCGGATCGGGATCGGGAGGAAGTTCTTCGGCAAGGACGCTCGCGTCGACCACGTCATGGAAAGCGCGATCGCGGCCATGAAGGACGCGGGGGCGGTGATGGTCGAGGACTGCGAGCTGTCGCCCGGCCAGGAGTACGGCGAGAGCGAGTTCGAGGTGCTCCTTCACGAGTTCAAGGCTGACTTGAACTCGTTCCTCGCCTCCGTCGATCCCGGGTTGGGGATCCGGAGCCTCGAGGACGTCATTCGTTTCAACGAAGAGAACAAGGCGAAGTCGATGCCCTTCTTCGGACAGGAGATCTTCCTGCAGGCGGTGAAGAAAGGCGGCCTGGATTCGAAGGAGTACAAGGACGCGCTCGCGAAGAACCTGAAGGCCTCGCGCGAGGACGGGATCGACAAGGCCCTGGCGAAGGATCGCCTCGACGCCATCCTGGCCCCCACCGGGGGGCCGGCGTGGCTGATCGATCTCGTCAACGGGGATTCGTTCAGCGGGGTATCGAGTTCGCAGCCGCCGGCGGTGGCGGGGTATCCCGCCATCACCGTGCCCGCCGGATTCATCTCCGGGCTCCCGATCGGACTGACCCTGATGGGTCCGGCCTGGTCGGAGGGGGCGCTCATCAAGTATGCCTACGCGTTCGAGCAGGCCACGAAGCACCGCCAGGCTCCCGCCCTCGCCCGGACCGTGCCCCTTTCGGACGCGTTCGAGTGAGGTTGCGCGCGGCGTCTTGCCTCGCGCTGTGCGCGGGTCTCGGTCTTTCGGCCAGCTCCGCCTGGCCTGTTGGTCCGGTTGTCGGCTCTCAGCCCGCGTCTGAGGCGAGTCCGGCCCGGGAAGTCGCGATCACCTTCGACGATCTCCCCGCGGTCAGTGTGGCGAAAGGAGATCCGGCGTCCCTCGCGGTCTTCACCGACCGGCTCCTGTTGAACTTCACCGCCGCCTCGGTCCCGGTGGTGGGTTTCGTGAATGCAGGGAAGCTCACGGTTCCGGGCGAAGGACTCGACGGCCAGGACGCCCGCCTCGCTCTGCTGAGGAAATGGCTGGCCAAGGGGTTCGAGCTCGGGAACCACACTTATTCCCATCGCAGCCTCAACGAACTCGGGATCGAGGAGTTCGAGGCCGATGTGGTCCGCGGTGAGCCGGCCATCGCGGCCCTGATGGGAAGCCAGGGCCGGAAGCTGCGCTACTTCCGCCATCCCTTCCTCCACGTGGGCCTGGATCCGGGCAAGCGGCGGGCCTTCGAGGCGTGGCTTGCCGCTCGCGGGTATACCGTGGCGCCGGTCACCATCGACAACGACGACTACATCTTCGCCGCGGTCTACGCGAATGCCCTCAAGGCGGGCGACCCGGAGTCGGCCCGTAGAGCCGCGGAGGCCTACCTCAAGTACATGGACGCGGTGTTCGACTTCCACGAGGGGCTTTCGCTCTCGCTCTTCGGCCGGCCCATCCGCCACGTGCTTCTGCTGCAAGCCAACGAGCTCAACGCGGACTACTCGGGGAGACTCTTCGAACGCCTCCGCAAGCGGAACTACGAGTTCGTGACCCTCGCGCGCGCGCTCGAGGACCCGGCCTACGCATCGCCCGACGCCTATGTCGGACGCTCCGGGATTTCCTGGATGCATCACTGGGAGCAGACGATGGGGCGGCCGCGAACCGGCGCGCCCGATCCCCCTCCGTGGGTGGGCGAAGCTTATGAAAAGGGGCGCAAATGAGTCTTTCGCGTTATCTGTCGTTCACCCGCTCCGAGTGGGCGCCCCTGCGAGGCAAGACGCCCCTCACCTTGAACGAGAGCGACCTGCAGGCTCTGCGCGGCCTCAACGAGCGTCTCGACCTCGACGAAGTCCGCGACATCTACCTGCCGCTGTCGCGGCTTCTCAATCTCTACGTCCAGGCCTCGCAGCAACTCGGGCTCGTCACCGATACCTTCCTTGGAAACACCGCCGCGCATGTGCCCTTCATCGTCGGCATCGCCGGAAGCGTGGCGGTGGGGAAGAGCACGACCGCGCGCGTCCTGCGGGCGCTGCTCGCGCGGTGGCCCAACCACCCCAAGGTCGACCTCGTCACCACCGACGGCTTCATCTTCCCCAATAAGGTCCTGATCGAGCGCGGCATCATGGACCGGAAGGGCTTCCCCGAGAGCTACGACGTCAAGCGCCTGATCGAGTTCATGGTCGCGGTGAAATCGGGCGAGCCGCACGTCGAGGCGCCCACCTATTCGCACATCTCCTACGACATCGTTCCCGACCGGGTCCAGAGCGTCGATGCTCCGAACATCCTGGTGGTGGAAGGCCTCAACGTCCTGCAGACCGCAGCCCAGGTCGCGGGGAAGCCCGCTCGATCCTTCGTGTCGGACTTCTTCGACTTCTCCATCTACATCGACGCGGACGAAGGCGACATAAGGCGATGGTACGTGGAGAGATTCCTCTCCCTGCGCGGGAGCGTGTTCAGCAACCCGGCCTCCTACTTCCACAAGTACGCCTCGCTGTCCGATGACGAAGCGGTGGCCGAGGCGCAAAGGATCTGGCGCGAGATCAACGGACTGAATCTCCACGAGAACGTCCTGCCCACGAGGGAGCGGGCGCAGCTGATTCTCGAGAAGGCCGCCGATCACCGCATCGCCGAGGTCCGGCTGCGGAAGATCTAGCCGGCTATTGCTTGAAGGTCACGCCGCCCTTCATCACGAACTTCACGTCTTCGAGCAGACGGATGTTCTGAAGGGGATCGCCGCTGACCGCGATGAGATCCGCCCACTTGCCCGGCTCGATAGTGCCGGCCCTCTCCGAGATGCCGATGAGGTCCGCCGCGTACTGAGTGGCCATGCGGATCGCCTCCATCGGAGGGACGCCCAGCTGCTCCACCAGGATGCCGAAGTCCCGCGCGTTGCGGCCGTGGGGGAACACCGCGGCGTCGGTGCCGTACGCGAACTTGACGCCCGCCTGATAGGCCTTCTTCAGGTTGGCGCGCTGGACCTTGCTGATCTCCCGGGCCTTGTCGATTCCGTACTCGGGTACGCCGTTCTCCTTCCCCTCGTTGATGATGAAGTCGAGGGTATAGAGGGTGGGGACCATGTACGTGCCCTTCTGCTTCATGAGGGCGATTCCCTCGTCGTCGACCAGGCTCCCGTGTTCGATGGAAGCGACCCCGGCCCGGGCCGCGTTCACGATGGCCTTGGCGGCGTGGGCGTGGGCGGCGACCTTGCGACCGAGACGCGCGGCCTCCTCGACCGCGGCGCGAATCTCTTCCTCGCTGTATTGCTCGTGATTCACCGAGTCGCCGGATGAAAGGACGCCGCCGCTGGCCGTGATCTTGATGAGGTCGGCGCCGTATTTGATCTGCTCGCGGACGGCGTGGCGGATGGCATCGACGCCGTCCACGATCTGTGCGTAGCCGCGAAGCGGCACGTCGGGGCTCCAGCCGTTGATATCGGCGTGGCCGCCGGTGATCCCGAGTCCGCGGGTCGCGGTGTAGATCCGCGGACCGGGGAACAGGCCCTGGTTGATGAAGCGCTTGAGTGCCACCTCGGCGTAGCTGCCCGAGCCCACGTTGCGGATGGTGGTGAAGCCTTTGTCGAGGGTGATCTTCGCGTGCATCGCGCCCCACAGGGCCTGGTGGGCGTCGGTCTCCTGGAGCATCTGGGTGTCGCCGCCGTCGCCGGGAGTGCCGGTGATGTGGTCGTGGCAGTCCATCAGCCCGGGAAGCACGGTCTGCTTCGAGAGATCCACGATCCGGGCGTCCCGCAGCAGCTCGGCGCCCGGCGCGCCGCGCAGCACGCTCTCGATGACGTCGCCGCGAACCACGATGGTGACGTTGTCCATCGGAGGCTTGCCCGTGCCGTCGATCAGGCGGCCGGCCCTGATCAGGGTGAGGGGAGCCGGAGGCGCTGCGGCCGCGGCCGCGAGAATCAGGCTGGCGAGGATCATGGGTGTCATTCTCCAGTGAAGTTCGGTTTGCGCTTCTCGAGAAACGCGGACGCGCCCTCGAGCTTGTCCTTCGACTCGAAGGTCACCGCCTGAATCATGGATTCGAAGGCGAGGCCGGCTTGCAGGGGCATGTTGGCCGAGGCGTTCAAGGCCTGCTTGGCCAGGCGGATGGCGAGGGGGCCCAGGGCTATCACCCTCCCGGCCATGGCCCGCGCCGCGGTCATCAACTCGGCGCCGGGCACGACCTCGCTGACCAGACCGAACGCCAGGGCCTTTCTCGCGTCCCACTTGGCCCCGGTGAGGATCATCTCCTTGGCGCGTCCCATCCCGACCACGCGGGGGAGGCGCTGGGTGCCGCCGGCCGCGGGGATGATGCCGAGGGTCGGCTCGGGCAGACCGAAAAGGGCGTTCTCCGATGCGATCCGCAGGTCGCAGGAGAGCGCCAGCTCGCAGCCGCCGCCCATGGCGAAGCCGTTGACCGCGGCGATCGCCACCGCGTCGTGATTCTCGATCGCGGACATGAGCCTCGTGTTGATGCCGGCAAGCGCGTCCTCGCGTCGCCGCGCCTTGATGGCGTTGATGTCCGCTCCGGCCACGAACGATTTGTCACCCGCGCCGGTGACGATGAAGACCGTGCACCTCGCCCGGGCGATCTCGGCCAGGGCCCGGTGAAACTCCTCGACGGTGGGGAGGTCGAGCGCGTTTCGCTTCTCGGGCCGGTTCACCGTGACGAGGGCGAGCGGGCCTTCGATGTGCAGCAGGACATTGGGATCGGGCATGGAAGCACTCCTGTGGCGCGGGTTCTGGCGGGTTTTTTAAAGGACGGTGAGTTTAGACTCCCACCGTGAAGCCCGCCCGATTCCGCCTGAGGAGGCTCTTTCCCGTCCTGATCGTCTTCGCGGCTCTCGGCTGCGGACTGTCCCGGGGAGCGGAGCCGGGGGGGACCGAGCCGAAGGCGCTGCTCCCCTCATCCGGCTCCGAGGCTCGCCCTGAGGTCACTCCTCTTTCGACGATCCCGGCGGCGGCCTCCGGGCGCACCCTCGATCTGCGCGGGGTGGGGGATGCGGAGCATCGTGCGCAGATCCAGCGCGTGGTCGAGGCGATGGACCGGACCGGCGCGCCTCCCGAGGGCGTGGCTCAGGGCGGCCGGCGCGGCGGACAGAAGGGCGTCTTTCAGAACGCGGAAGGCCGCCTGCCGCGGCAGCCCCGGGGATACTGGATCGAGTCCGACGTCTGGCCGAAGAACGGGCCTCGCGGCGCGGAGCGACTGATCTTCGGCCGCGAGCGCGAGGTGTACTGGACGCGTGACCACTACGAGACTTTTGTGCGATTGAGGTGAGACTGTGATTGATCTGGGGAAATTGCTGCCGGGCCTTCGAGGAAGGTCCATCCACGTGGTGGAGACGGCGAAGGCCGCCGAGGTGGTCCAGAAGCTGAAGGGCGCCGGCTTCTCGCTCCACATGATCGCGGGCGATCGGGCCCGGGACAAAATCACGTTCCTGGCCGCGGCCGCCGATGCCTTCGAGTTTCCCGCGAAGTTCGGCAAGAACTGGGACGCCTTCATCGACTCGTTCGCGGACTTCCTCGATCGGGTTCCCATGCCCGCGGCCGTGGTCTGGACCCGGGCCGACGTCCTGGTCCAGAACGACCTGCAGAGCTTCATCGAAGCGGTCACCACGTTCGACTCCGCCGCGGTGGAACGGGAGCTTTCCGCCGAGGATGACGAGAAGGTCCAGGTGGAGTTCTTCGTCCTGATCGGAGAACCGAAGAAAGGCTGACCGGCTAGGGCCTGGGCTGCAGCAGTTCGGGCAGGGCGCGGACGAACTGCCCGCGGGAGAAGATCTGGTCGAAGAGGCCCGCTCCGGCCGCCTCGATCCGGTCTTCATTCACATGCGAAACGAAGGCATAGATGGTGGCGGACACCTTCGGGTCGGCGGAGCGGATGGCGCGAGCCAGGGCGATGGCGTCGAGCTTCCGGTCATCGAGGTCGAGGAACACCACGGGGTCGGTGCTCTCGCGGCACGCGGCGATCAGCTTCTCCGCGGTCTTGAGCGACCGGAGGGGAATGGAAAGAGCTTTCGTCGCCTCCATGATCTTCGAGAGGAACATGAGGTCGTCCATGCAGGCGAGTGCTATTGGCATGCGGGGATTATCGCCCGCCTTGACAGGTGGAGCCGAGACGATAATAATTCTCACTTGTGAGAAGCAGCCGGCAGCGCGACTTGGTGCTCGAGACGGTTCGCTCGACCTTCGAGCACCCCACTGCCGAATGGATCTTCAAGCGGGCCCGCAAGCGCCTGCCCAGAGTCGGCCTGGGCACCATCTATCGAAACCTGAAGGCGCTGGTGGACGAAGGTCTGATTCGTGAAGTGCGGAGCGCCGATGAGGCCGTCCGCTATGACGGGAACACGGGCGAGCACTACCACATCCGCTGTATTTCGTGCGGACGGGTCAGCGACCTTCCAGTCTCGGTCGACCGGGCGATCGAGCAGCGCGCCCAGTACGCCACCAACTACGCGATCGTGGGCCACGAAGTCGAGGTTCACGGCGTGTGCCCGGGCTGTCAACGCGCGTCTCTTGCCGACCGAGAACCATTCTCACGAGCCTCTTAAGTCTCGAGTAACCCGAACCCATACATCGACAAGGAAACCATCATGGACCTCAAAGACTCCAAGACCCACCAGAACCTCAAGGACGCCTTCGCCGGCGAGAGCCAGGCCAACCGCCGCTACCTCTACTTCGCGCGCGTGGCCGACATCGAGGGCTATCCCGAAGTGGGCGGTCTGTTCCGCGACACCTCCGAGGCGGAGACGGGCCACGCCTTCGGCCATCTCGACTTTCTCAAGAAGGTCGGCGACCCCGCGACCCATCTTCCCATCGGGGGCACCAAGGAGAACCTGAAGGCGTCCGCCGAGGGCGAGACCTACGAGTACACCCAGATGTATCCGGGCATGGCGAAGACCGCGCGCGAAGAGGGCTTCGCGGAGATCGCGGAGTGGTTCGAGACCCTCGCGAAGGCGGAACGGTCCCACGCGGGTCGGTTCAACAAGGCGATCGAGGCCCTCAAGGAGCTGTAGCCTGGCGGGAAGGCCGCGCCCGGCGGACGGGGCGCGGCGCCTTCGTTCTCAACCAGGGCGCGAGAGGGCAGATCGATGACGTTCGATTTCGACGATCCGAAGTACTACGACGTGAAGGCGGTCGAGAAGGAACTCGAGCGGGTCACCGAGTTGTGCGATGGCTGCCGCCGCTGCTACCGGCTGTGCACCCCCTTCGATTTCATGCTCGATGACTGTGTCGACAGGAACGACGGGGACATCTCGAAGATCACCTCGGCCGACTATCGGAAGATCGTCGACCTGTGCTGGCAGTGCAAGCTCTGCTTCAATCACTGCCCCTACACGCCCCCGCACAAGTGGAACATCGATTTCCCGCGGCTCATGCTTCGAGCCAAGGCCGCGCGGGCCAGGCACGAAGGCATCACCCTGCAGGATCGCGCCCTCGGCGACGTGGACCTCGTGGGCACGATCGGCAGCGTCACCGCCCCTTTGTCGAACTGGGCGAATTCGTTCCCGCCGCACCGGGCGGTGATGGAGAAGGTGCTCGGCATCGAGAAGTCGCGACGGCTGCCCACCTTCCATCGGCGGACCTTCGCGAGCTGGATGACCGCCCGGGGCACCCGGCCCGCGAATCCGAAGACCAGCGTCACCCTCTTCTACTCGTGCTCGGTGAACTACAACGAGCCGCAGGTGGGGCGCGACGTGGTGTCGGTGCTCGAGCAGAACGACTGCGCGGTGAAATGTCCGGAACAGGTCTGCTGCGGCATGCCCTTCCTCGACGGGGGAGACATCGAGAGCGCCCGCAGGAACGCCCGGAAGAACGTCGCGTCCCTGAAGGCCGCGGCCGCCCGCGGCGAGAAGATCGTGGTCCCGCAGCCCACCTGTTCGTACGTCCTCAAGAACGAGTACCCGCTGCTCGTTCCCGGTGATGACGCGAAGATCGTGGCCGCCGCCACCATGGACATCTTCGAATACCTGGCCTCGCGCAAGGCCGAGGGCACGCTCAATACCCGCTTCGTCGGGAAGCCTCCCGGGCGGGTGTCCTACCAGATGCCCTGCCACCTGCGCGCCCAGAACATGGGATTCAAGACCCGGGACGTGCTGCAGACCGTACCGGGGACCACGGTGAGCGTGATCGAGAAGTGCACGGCCATGGACGGCACGTGGGGAATGAAGAAGGAGTATTTCCCGATCTCCATGCAATTCGCGAAGAAGGCCGCGAGCGAGATGGAGGCGGCGAAGCCCGATGTGTTCTCCACCGACTGCTCTCTTTCCGCCCTGCAGATCGAGGAAGCCAGCGGAAGGAAGCCCGTGCACCCCATCGCCCTTCTCCGCGAGGCCTATGGCCTTCCGGAAGAACACTGAGACGACTGGAAAGAGACCCTCTTGCGAAAGATCGAACTCAAGGACATCCGGAACATCGCCGAGTACGAGAAGGTGCGGGAGGCGATGCGCGCCGAGATCATCGCGCTCAAGAAGAACCGCCGGCTCGAAGTGGGCCCGAACCTAAGCCTCGTCTTCGAGAACCGGCAGACCGTGCTCTTCCAGATTCACGAGATGGTGCGGGCGGAGCGACTGGTGGACGAGGACAAGATCCAGGATGAGATCGACGCGTATCAGAATCTCATTCCGAGGGTCGGGGAGTTGTCCGCGACTCTGTTCATAGAGATTCCCGGGATCGCCGAGATGCCCCACGACAAGGCCATCGCGGCGGTGAACTTTTTCCAGGGCTTCGATGCGGGAGGCATCGTGATCGAGGCGGGGCCCGCGCGGTCCGCGGGCGTCTTCGAAGCCGGCTTCAGCAACGACGAGAAGATGGCGGCGGTCCAGTACCTCAAATTTCCGGTGGATTCGGCGATGCGGGCGGCGCTTGCCGACCCGGAACTTCCCGCCCGCCTCCTCGCCAATAACGGGCGCTATCGCGCGGAGACGCGGTTGACCCCGGCGATGCGCCAGGAACTGCTCCGTGATCTTTCGGAGTCTTCGTGAGCCCGTCCACGGCCGCCGCGGTCAAGGTTGATCCGGCGGCTCGGACTGACGCTAGAATGCCGGAGTTCGAAATGGTGTCGTCTCAGGAGAGGGAGGCAGTGAAGTGAAGCATCGATTCGCGGTTGCGGCGTTCCTGGGCGTCGCCCTTTTCTCCGCTCAGATCATTGCCGGCGCGACCCAGGGCGGGGTCAAGGGCCGGGTGCTCGTGAATCTCCAGGGGATTGAAGGCATTCCCCTGACCCTCGTCAACGTGGCCACCGGTCAGTCGTTTTCCGTGCGCACGGCCAGGGATGGTTCGTACTCGGTTTCTCTGCCCAACGGCTCGTACGTGATTTCGAGTCCTGGCATCCGCGGACTCTCGATCGGGAAGGCCCCGCTCCTGATCCAGGTCACCTCCGGCCGGTTCGCGTCGGCAGACGTCGAACTGGCCCGGGCCATGGTTCAGGGCGCCGCCACGGGGGGAACGTCGATCTTCCACAATCCCATCGGCTGCGTCGCGTCGAATCAGTTCCCGGTCTTCGACATCGCCTTCCAGCCCGCTGGCTCCGTGGTCAGCGCGCGGTTGTACTTCAAGTCGAACCTCAGCGACGAATGGTTCTACACGGAGTTCCAGACCCTGTCCGGAAACTTCCCGAAGTACAAGTGGACGATGACGCCGGACCCCTCGAACCCGAGTGCTACCACCGAGGGTGATGACATCCGGCGCCGCTGGGCTGACTTCAACGAGCCCGAGCCCATCGATCCGGGCGTGCCTCCGACCCATCGCGCGTTCCTGCCCAAGATCCAGGAGGGGTCGGGCATCACCGAGGTCACGTACTACATTCAGATCACCCTGGCGGACTTCACCGAGTCGAGGACCCGGGAAATCCCCACGAGGGTATTGACCAAGGGACAGGCCTGCAAGGGCGGCGCCTTCTCGGCGCCTGCGGGGGCCCCCACGCAGGGCCTCGCGGTCCTGACCAGCGGCGGTCTCGCCGGTGCTCCGGCCGGCTTCGGCTCGATCGGGCTGAGTCTCGCCGGCGAGCTGGCGGCCGCGGGCGCGGGCCTCGTTCCTCTGGTGGTGGCGGAGGGAGCCGCGGCCGGCGACGGATCGCCGACTCCCTCACCGACCCCGCTTCCGACCCCGACCCCCGCGCCCACTCCGACGCCGACGCCCGGCCCCACGCCGACCCCGACACC
Organism: Vicinamibacteria bacterium; assembly: GCA_044229175.1. Lineage (GTDB taxonomy): Bacteria > Acidobacteriota > Vicinamibacteria > Fen-336 > JAGNNV01 > JAGNNV01. The sequence continues at coordinate 228,898 of JBGATM010000002.1, forward strand.
GACACCCACTCCGCCTCCAGGCGGGCCGACTCCCACGCCGACGCCAACGCCAATTCCGGCGACTCCCACTCCGACACCGACGACTTGCCAGCTCGTGGTTTCCGTCAATCCTCCGGGCGGCAAGTCCAGCCCTTGTCAGGTGAGCGTTGGGATCGGGAGCGGTGCCATCGTGACCTCATCACAGACCTTCACCGTCTCCTGCACAACGAGCAGAATTGACCTCAACGCGCTGATCGGGGACCCGGCTTCGTTCGTCTACGGCATGGTGGCCGCGAGTTGGAGCGGGAGTTGCACCGGCGATGCGATCGATACCGAGTGTGTCCTTCGCGGCCCGCTTCCGCCGATTTCAACCGTCGTTCTCGAATGCGGCTGCGATCCCTCGGTGTACGGGTTCGCCTCGACTTGCGGGGGGCCCGCCGCGCGCCCAACCCAGAGCCCCGCGCCTTCTCAGCGCTAGGTATCCTTCAGCACGCGGGTCAGGCTGGGCCGCGCCACCGGACGTCATGGCGTTCGGCGGCTGTCTCTGCGATGACGTAGGCCACCAGAACCGCGGACCAAGCCGCGTTCGCGGGAACGCGCAGGCTGCACTCGACGAGAGCATGCACCGTCACCGCGGTCAGTCCCGCGAGCGCAGGCCGGATTCCCTCGTTCCGGACCACGCGCGGCGCCGCCCGCCAGGCCATCCGCATCCAGACGAAGGCCATGAGGATTCCGATCGCGCCGGTCTCGAGGATCCACTGGAGATACTCATTGTGAGCATGCGGCCAGTACTCGAAGCGGACCACGCGCTGGTAGGGCCAGTAGGCGGGGGCGAAGGCGCCGATGCCGCACCCGAAGACCGGGAAGAAGTCGATGAGACGCAGGGTGTCCCGCCATACCATCAGCCGGCTTGCCTCGAAGTCCACATCGGTCATCCTCTCGATGGCGGAAGGCACGCCCGTCCCGAAGAACACGACCAGCAAGAGAATCGCCGACCCGAGGGCAAGCCGCGGTCGAGCCAGGAAGGGAGAGGAAAGCCCGACGAGCACGCCCGCGCCGATCGCAACGAGTCCTCCGCGGGATCCGGACGCCGCGCTGGCCGCGAACATGAGCACCAGGCTGGCCCCGAGGGCCAGGCTCCCGGGGAAGTCGGTCGAGTTGATCATCGAGCGGAGCGGGCGCGAGCCATCGCGGGGGATCCGATTCGCGAGCAGTCCGGCCGCAACCGACGCCGCGATGGCGATGAGGTTGGAGTAGTGGTCGCGATTGTAGTAGGGCCCGAAGACTCCGCGCTCGTGCGAACGGATGCCGGGAACGGGGAACGCGCCGTACAGCCAATGGGGGTGGGCGGATGCGGCCTGGACCAGGCCCTCTATCGCGAGGAGGGTGCCCACGGCGACCATCCCCCCGACGAGCAAGCTCGTTCGCCTGGATCGTGCCGATGCTGACGAGCCGAATAGGGCGACAACCAGCCCGTGGACTCCCGCGAAGAAGAGCCAGGCCTGGCGCGTGCCGATTGGACTTACGGTCAGGGGTGCCCAGGCCTCGGCTCTCACGGGCGGTATGAAGTGGGCGGCATAGGAGCCCGGCGAAACGACGCGAAGCACGGACGGGGGCAGCGGGACGAGTTGAAAAAGAATCAAGGCATGCACGGCCAATAGGGCAGGAGTGATTGCCGACAAGAACCACGAGCCCGGGGTTGCTGAGGAGCCGCGGTCCGTCGCGAGCGTCCATCCCCCGAGAAGGATCCAGAGCCAGGCGAGGGGCGCCCAGACGTTAGAACTCGCGGCCCCGAAAGCGAACGGAGCGAGGAGAAGGGTCAGGAGCGCCGTGGCGGCGGGGAAGGGGAGTCGATGGGTCGCGGTCATCTCGTGGAACTCCCGGTCGTCCGGCCCGGGTTGATGATCGAGACTTTGAGCAGGCCCCCGTCCTTTCCGAACGTCATCCGCAGGTTGGGCGCCCCATCCTCATCGGTGTCGAAGTCCTCGCTGCTCAGGTAGCCCTTTCGAAAATCCTGGATGCGATCGACCTTGCCGTTGCCGTCGCTGTCGATCCGGATTTCGACGAGCTTCCCGCGCTCGTAGATCTGAGTGAGCTCGAACCGGCCGTCGAGGTCGGTGTCCGCTTCCACGCGGCTCAGTGCTCCCGAACGATCGTAGGTGGCGACCCGATCCGGCCGCTTTCCGTTCGAGGCGGTGGCGGAGCGGAGCCGCTGCCCTTCCGGGCCGAAGGTGTCCCAGCGGTCCACCGTGCCGTCGAAGTCAGTATCCGTTTCCTCCGTCCGGGCGCCGCCGAAACCTTCGTAGGTGATGATTCGGTCCGAGACGCCGTCCTGGTTCCGATCCAGAACGTCCCGGATCACGGCGTGGGTGGTCATGTCGTAGGAGATCTGCTCGAAGGGAAGCGTGACCAGCCGGACTTCCCGTCCCGTGGGGTCGAGCTCGACCCGCCACAGGGGAAGATCCGCCAGAGAGGACCGACGGCACCCGCCGCCCAGCGCGAGCACGAAGACAAGGCACACCCTTGATGCGGCGCGATCGCTGACCATCAGCAGGATCTTATGCGGCCGGGGACCGGTTCAGAACCCGGGGCTTCGGCCCCGCGCCCGGTGGCGCTAGACTGTTTCCCAGGGTCGACCTCGACTCAAACAGAAAGTTGGAGGCGTGTATGGCTGATCAGGAAAATTCGTCAACGTCGGGAGTGCTGCTCTCGTTCATCGTCGGCGGACTCGCGGGCGCAGCGCTGGCGATTCTGTTCGCGCCCCGGGCGGGTCGGGAGACGCGGGAGATGATCGCGGACCGGGTCAAGGACGGTCTGGCCAAGGGCCGCGACCTGAAGGATGAAGTGGTCAGCCGGTCGCAGCACCTGCGGGACGACGCCGTTGACTTCCTGGAAGAGCGGAAGGAACGTCTCGGCGCGGCCATCGAAGCGGGGCAGCAGGCCTACCGTGAGGCGCGCGACCGCAGCTGACTCCGCCCTTCCATCCTGGCACCTTTGAAAGTTGATTTTCGCGAGGCAACGGATCGATGAATGAGTGGGCCGTCTTCTTCCTTGGCGTCATGGCCCTGGCCGCGGTGGTGCAGGGCGCCTTCGTGGTGGTGGCGGCCCTGAGTCTGCGTCGCACCGGGGAGAGGGTCACCGAGTTGTGCCAGCGATTCGACGCGGAGATCAAGCCGACCCTCGAGGATCTGCGGAAGGGTGCTTCGAACCTCCGCGCGATCTCCGACTCGGGAAGGGAGCAGGCGGCGCGGGTGGAGGCGTTGCTCTCCACCACGCTGGAGAGCGTCGAGACCACGATCGAGAACGTTCGCGCCCTCGTCATCAAGCCACTGGCCTCGATCAGCGAGTTCTCCGCGTTCTGGAGCGGACTCAGGCGCGGCGTGGACAGCTATCGCAGCGCCGAGCCGAGGAAGCGCTCGGGCGTGGTTCCGAAGCCGCGGGCCGAGGACTCCGATGAGCACATGTTCATCGGCTGATTGAGCGCCCGCCCGAAGGATCCGCATGCCCAGGACCCGACGCATCGATGATTTCGTCCAGCTGCTCCGCGGCTTCACGCCCGAGACCCTGACCAGCGGGTCGGTTCTGGAAGTCTGCCGGGACACCGAACTCGATGACTCCTCGCTCGCTCCGTACGTGCATTGGAACGACGCGCTCTACACCCGGAATCTCATCTACCGCGACGATCTGTTCGAGGTCATGGCGGTGTGCTGGCAGAAGGGGCAGAAGACGGTCCTGCACACCCACAATGGCCAACTCGGCTGGATGATGGTGAATCGAGGCATCGCCGAGGTGACGAACTTCAAGTGGCAGGGGTGCAACGCCGCGGAGGGCCAGAACGTGGGCGGGCTCGACTGCATCGCGGGCGCCACCGAGATCCATCTTTCCCGCGAGCACGTCGAAACCTGCGGCCGCGGCGGGGAGGTCAACGCGATCGATCGGGCGCGCACCATCCATCAGGTGGCGGTGGTCGGCGCCGAGCCGGTGGTGTCCGTCCACATCTACTCCCGGCCGATCGATTCGTGCGTGGCCTTCGATCTCGAAGCGGGGCGTTGCTACCGGCGCCAGCTTCGCTACTACAGCAAGTTCGGCGACGTGATCATGACCCCGGCGGACATCGAGTCGCTGGCGGCGCGCCCCGTCCCGAAGGCTTCCGGGGGGGCGGGCGCAAGCCGCGACCGATGAGCACGGACGAAGGACCGGTCGACCGGAATCGCGGCCGCTCGCGCGCCGCCGAGTTGCTCTCTCTCGCCGCCCGGTGCATCGAGAGCGATGTCCCGGCGGCGCTCGTCACCGTGGTCGGAGCCCAGGGCTCGACCCCCCAGCGCCCCGGGGCGAGGATGCTGGTGCTCGCCGACGGGGCGGTGCATGGCACGATCGGCGGCGGTTGCGTGGAGGCCGAGATGGCGCGACGGGCCCGCGTCGCCATCGAGAGCGGGAGACCGGTTCTGACCACCTACGATCTGACCCCGGAACAGGCGGGCGAGGAGGGGCTCGTCTGCGGCGGCCGCATGGAGGTCTTCATCGAGCCGCTCGAAGCCACTCCCGACCTCGCGATCCTGGGCGCGGGGCACGTGGCGCGGCCGCTCTGCGCGCTCGCCGCCACCGCCGGGTTCAAGGTCTCCGTCCTCGACGATCGGGAGAAATACGCGACCGAGGAGCGGTTCCCCGAGGCGGTGCGGGTCGTGGTCGCGCCCTTCGAATCGGCGGCCGAGGTCCTTCGCCTGACCCCGCGCTCCTTCGTGGTGGTGGTGACCCGCGGTCATCGCGGTGATGCGACCGCGATCGCCTCCTGCCTTCCGCGGCAACCGAGGTTCCTCGGACTCCTCGGGTCGCGGGCGAAGATGGTTCACGTCTTCACGGACCTGGCCCAAAGAGGTTTCACTTCGGAGGACCTCGCGCGGGTGGAGACGCCGGTCGGAGTGGAGATCGGGGCCGAGACCCCCGAAGAGATCGCGGTGAGCATCGTGGCCCGGATGATCTCAGTCCGGCGCGGCGTGGGTGCGGACGGAATCAAGTCGATGGCCGCGCCCGTGCCCGGGCGGCTGGGCCGGATTCCCGCGGTGGGACTTCTCTCGCGGAAGTAGAGTCCGACCCCTTCGGAAAGCGGTCCGCCGGGCCTGCGGCGGTTAACCGCTAGTTGACGCAACCACGAGTCCGCACTGAGAATAGAGACTTGATGAGTTGGTTCTCTTTTCGCACGGCATTGCTTTGCCTGATTATCCCGTGCCTCGCCCTCGCGCAGGTTCCCGACCCGGCGGCGCTGCGCCCCGCCGACGTGGTCGATGTGGTGGTTCTCGGCCAGCCGTCGCTTTCCGCTGATTTCGTGCTGGACAAGGATGGGGGCATCAACTATCCATTGATTGGACGGGTTGAGGCCGCGGGCCTGACGCCCGCGGAGCTGGCCCGGAAGCTTCAGTCCCTGCTGGGCGCCGGCTTCCTCAAGAGGCCCGAGGTCTCGGTCCGGGTGAAGGAATACCGTTCGCGCCCGGTGCTCGTGCTCGGTGAGGTCGTGCGGCCGGGAATCTACGCGCTCAAGGGGGATCGCTCGGTTCTCACCATCCTGTCGGACGCCGGAGGCCTCACCGCGAACGCCGGGCATGAGTTTCTGGTGGCCCGGCCCCCGGAGGGCAGCGAGAGCGTCGCGATCGACCAGTTCTCCTCCATGCCCATCGTTCCCGGGCTTTCGGAGGCGGTGCGCATGCCCGATGCGGATGAGTTGCCTCCGGGAGCGATCAAGGGATCCGACGTGTTTCGCGCGAGCTTCCGGGAACTGATGAAGGGGAATGCCGAACAGAACGTGATCCTGGAGGGCGGGGACATCGTCTTCGTGCCCCGGGCGGCCCAGGTCTTCGTCACCGGCCAGGCCGCGAGGCCGGCGGCCTTCAAGTACGTGGACGGCATGACCGTCCAGGACGCGCTGCAGCTGGCGGGCGGCATTTCCGAGCGCGGATCGATCAAGCGCCTCAAGATCGTGCGATTCGAGGCGGGGAAGCGCAAGGAGGTCAAGGCGGAACTGACCGACCTCCTGAAGCCCGGCGACACCCTCAACGTCGGCGAGAGGTTCTTCTGATCGACCCGGTGATGCGATCGAATTCGGACCGGAGGAGCGCGTGAGCTCGGCGGGCGGAGCTCTGCGCGTCATGCCGCCTCCCGACGACCGGCGTTCGTTCGGGCCCGAGCCGCCGCCGCCTTCGGAGGCGGCCTCGGAGTGGGTCCGCTTCTCGCATTCCCTGTGGCACAGCCGCTGGCTCATCGTCGCCTGCGTGCTCGTGTCCATGGTGCTGGCCACCGCCTACAACTACACGGCGCGGCCGCGATACGAAGCGGTGGCGCAGATCGAGATTCGAAGGACCCGTCCCGATCTCACCCCCGGGAAGGACGTGGTCGAGGCGGTGACCCCCGAATGGATCGAGACCCAGTATCGGATACTGGTGGGGAAGTCGCTGATCACCAAGGTGGTGGAACGCTATGACTTCACGAGTTCGCCGGAACTGGGCGCGGGGCCCATGCGGTCGCCGGTCGAGCTGATCCGCACCAGGATACTCGGCCGCACCCCCGAGGACTTTGGCCCGGGGATTCCGGTGGCGCCCGCGGTGGCCGCGTTTCGGTCCCGGGTAACGGTGAGACCGATCGCCAGGACCAGCCTCGTGGAACTCGTCTTCCGCGCATACGATCCGAAATTCGCGGCCATGGCCGCCAACGGACTGGCGCAGACCTACATCGACGAGTCCCGGTCCGATCGATCCGATCAGTCCACGGAGGCCACGAAGTGGCTGGAGGCGCGGCTGCAGGCCGAACAGGAGCAGGCCAAGTCGTCGTTCGAGGCCTTGCGCTCGTATGAAGAGCGCAGCGGAAGCTCCAACCTCGAGGCCAGACAGCGTCTGGTGGAAGCGAAGCTCCAGCAGGCCAGCACCCAGCTGCTGCAGGCGCGCAGCGAAAAGGCCTCGAAGAAGGCCTACCTGGATGAGTTGCGGCGGATGAGCCCGTCGGAACTGATGAGTCTGCCCGAACTCGCTTCGAATCCCTCCTTCCAGGCGATGCGAAAGGACCTGGTCGACACCGAGCTTCGCAAGGCGGAACTCGATCAGAGCCTCGGGCCGAAGCACCCGGATGTGGTCGGCCTCGAGACCCGGATCCAGTCGATCCGCGCCGCTCTCACCAACGAGGCCAGGGGCGCGGTGCGCGCGGTCGAGGCCGCGTACGAAGCGGCCTCGCGGCAGGAGAGTGTCCTCGCGGGATCGGTGGCGGCCGCCCAGGCGGAGATGTCGGCTCTCCGCGACAAGTCGCCTGAATATCAGACTCTCAAGCGCGACGCCGATACCTCCAACGAGATCGCGCAGGCCCTCGCCCGGCGGGGCAAAGAGGCGAGCGTCGAGAGCGCGGTCAACGATCGGACGGTGCGTCTGATCGAGCCCGCGGAAGTGCCGGCGTTTCCCGTCTTCCCGGACCGAACCGGGAATCTCCAGATCGCGTTCCTGGTGGGCCTCGCCACCGGCGTGCTCCTCGTCGCCGCGCGGGAGAGGCTCGATACCACGCTGAAGACTCCCGACGACATCCGTGAAACCCTGCGCGTTCCCTTCCTCGGGTTCGTCCCGGACCTCAGCACGGTGTCCGAGGTGGTGATGAAGCACAATCTCAACGCCATTCGCTCGCCTACGTCTCCCCTGTCGGAGTCCTACCGGGTGATCCGCACCAACGTCATGGCTACGGCCGCCGCCGCGAATGCGAAGGTTCTTCTGGTCACGAGCATCCATCCCGGCGAAGGCAAGTCGACCACCGCTCTCAATCTCGCGGCCGCGATCGCTCAGACCGGCGCCACCGCCATACTCGTGGACTCCGACCTCCGCCGGCCGACCGTGCACTCGAACCTCAGCCTCCCGCGCAGTCCCGGCCTGCGCGATCTCCTGAATCGGAACGGGTCCTATCGTGACGTGGTGCGGCAGGGGCCGATCCCCGGACTCTCCGCGCTCACCTCGGGCGCCACCCCCGACAATCCGGCCGAACTGATGGGCTGCGAGGAAATGCGAACGCTGCTCAAGGATCTTGCCGCGGTGTACGAATGGGTCATCGTCGACGCCCCGCCGGTCGGGGGCATGGCCGACGCCCTCATCATCGGAGGAGTGGTCGACGGCATCGTCCTCGTGGTCGAGGGCGACCGGACCACGAAGACGGTGGCCCTCGACGGCGTGGCCCAGCTCACCTCGGTGGGCGGGCGAGTCCTGGGGGCGATCCTGAACCGGGTCGACGTGAAACGAAACGCCTACTATCTCTCCCGATATGCGACGGGCTATTACGGCGGCTACGGGTACTACGGAGCGGTGTACTCGAGGTACGGCCCGGGCGCGCGCCCGGGCGGCGAGGGCCGCCGCGAAAAATAGCGAAGGTCTCTTGCTTGAACGAGTTGAGATCGTGTAAGGTGTTTGCATCCGGCGTCCGTTCGTCTTTCTGTCGCAACATGTTCAGGCTTACCAGAGGGTTGACACTTTGACTACCAAGAAATTCCTAGGAGTCTTTCTCTCCTTCGCCATCGCCGTTCCTTCACACGCGACCGCCACCACGACCGGCACGGTCAGGGGTGTGGTTTCGATGGCTGGGCGCGGCCTCGAGGGCCTTCCTCTCACCCTAGTGAATGTCGAAACCGGCAAGTCGTTCGCGGTCACCTCGAGCGCCGACGGCTCGTTCACCGCGATCCTTCCCGCCGGTTCCTACGTCTTCTCCAGCCCCGGACGCGCCGGCGTTTCGATTTCCCGCGCGCCCCTCTCCGTCGAGGTGATCTCGGGCAAAGTGGCTTCGGCCGATGTCGAGGTCGCGTCGCTCTCCTTGCAGGCCCCGGCTTCGGTGCCCACGGGCACGGCCAAGATCACCCACGACGCCGCGGACTGCATCACCGAGGGTGAATTCACGCTGGTCGAAGCCATCTTCGAGCCGCTGTCGTCCGTGGTGAACGGGCGCCTCTACTTCCAGTCGAACCTCAGCCCGGAGTGGTTCTACACGGAGTTCGAGAAGATCGAGCCTGCGGTCGCGGGCGGCCCCACGCACCGCGCCTTCATCCCCAAAGTGAACCAGGATGGCGGAATCACCAGCATCAACTACTACATCCAGGTCACCTCGTCGGACTTCGCCGAGACGAAGTCCCCTGAGAAGACGGTGAAGGTCGTCTCCGGCGCCACCGAGTGCGCCGGGAAGCTCGCCCCGATCGGAACTCCCGAGGGCGCGGTCTCCGTGCTCTCCGCCTCGGGAGCCGCCGCCGGTGCTCTGGCCGGATTCGGCGGTGTGGCCGGCGTGGGTCTTGGAGTGGCGGCCATCGCCGCGATCGTCGCCGGTGTGGTGGTCGGCGGCGTGGTCGTCCAGCAGGCCGTGAAGAACGACGCGACCCCGACGCCCACCGCGACGCCCCAGCCGCCTACCCCGACGCCCACGGCGACGCCCACGGCGACGCCGCAGGCCACCTGCAACCTGAACGTGATCGTGACTCCGGATATCGCTGCCGACCCTTCGGTGGGTGGGCGGTTCTGCACGGCGTTCGTCACCTCCTCGGTAGGCGGGAGCCTGGGTGCGGTCAGCGGCCAGCGGACCTTCACCGGCATTCCTTGCAGCGCGAGGATCGAGATCACGGCAACCGCGGCTCCTCAGTCCTCGACGGCCGGACCGCTGCCCGCGACCTGGTCCAACGCCTGCGGTGGTTCGGCGCTTGGAAGCCCCTGCGTCCTGAATCCGCTGGGCGGCGACCGCACTGTCGGTCTCACCTGCCAGACGCGCTAGTCCTTCGCGACGTCCGGCGAAAGGGTCGACCCGAAAGGTCGGCCCTTTTTCTTTGTGTCGAGCCCTCCAAAGGGCGGGCCTTTGCAGAGTGAATCGGGACCGGCCCTCGTCGAGGTTCCGGCTAGGGGTTCGGGTCGCGGCTCGATCGGTCCTTGATGCCGAGGGCGATCACGCAGACCAGAAGGGCGGCGTTCGCGGGGATGCGGAACGGAAAGTCGAGAAGGGCTTGCAGGCCGAAAGCCAGGAGCGCCCCGATGGCGGCGTCGCGGGCCCAGTCCGCGGTTGTGACCGCCCGTCGGATCCCGCGCGCGCTCAGCCAGGCCACGAGAAGCCCGGCGAGGCCGGCCTCGATCGTCCACTCGAGGTAGTCATTGTGCGCGTGCTGCCAGAACTCGAAGGAGGCGTTCAGTTGGTAGGGCCAGTAAGTCTCGCCGAAGGCCCCGATGCCGGAGCCGAAGACCGGAAAGAACCGCCAGAGTCGGGTCATGTCGGTCCACGGAGCCCACCGGCTGGTCACGATGTCGAGGCGCATGAGGCGGTCGACGGCCGAAGCGCCGGTGAGCCCGAGGATCACGACGCCGGCGGCCAGGGGCAGGAGGAGTCGGCGGCCGCCGAACGTCCTGGCCAGGATGAACGCGATGGCCCCGATCGCCGCGCCCGCCCCCGATCTCGATCCCGAGGCGGCGGCGGAGAGAGTGAGGAGGAGCGATGCTCCCGTGAGGATCACCACTTCCGCCAGCACCGGGGCATTCGCGAGAAGGCTTTGGAGGCTGGCGCGCTCGCGGACCAGGGAGACGGCAAGCCCGCAGGCCCAGGCTGCTCCGAGCGCCATCGCGGTCGCGAAGTGATTTCGGTTGTAGTACGGACCGAACGTGGCTTCGTCGAGGCCCTTGGGCGCTTCGATCGGGATCCGTCCGTAGAGCCAGGCGGGGTGGACGGTTCTCGACTGCCAGAGCCCTTCGCCCGCCAGGCACACGATCACGCCGAGGACCACGTAGGCAAGCGCGCGACGACGATGGCGGGGAAGTCCCTGCAGGGCCAGAAAGAGTCCCTGGAGTCCCGCGAAGTACAGCCACGCCTCGATGGTCGCGGACGGAGAAACCGAGAGCGGGCGGAACCGTCCATCTCCCGGGTCGGGCAGGAAATGGGCCGCGAATGAGCCCGGGGAGACCGCGTGCAGGACCGCGGCGGGGAGCGGTGTCAGCTGAACGAGGAAGAGGGCGTGAACGGGCAGGAGCGCCCGCGAAACCGCGGCGCCCGCCGAACTCGCGCCGGGTGACCCAGGCGGTGGCGAGCACAGCGAGGAAGCCAGTCCGACCACGAGCCACAACTGGCAAAGCGGAATCCAGACCGAACGCTCGACCGCGCCGAACAGGAAGGGAGCCAGGCAGACGCTGGTGAACGCGCACCAGGCGATGGCCCGGGAAACTCCGTTGAGAGGCAAGGGGCTCGCCCAGTCCTACTTGACCAGGCGCTCGACCTTCAGAACCGCTCCGGACCTGGAATGCGTGATGCGGATGTCGGGACGGCCATCGTTGTCCCGATCGATCTCTTCGGTCACGAGATACCCCGGGCTCCAGTCCTGGAACCGATCCTTCTTCCCGTCGCCATCGGTGTCGATCTCGGCCCGGCTCAGCTTTCCGCCCACGAACAATTCGAGGCGTTCACGTCTCCCGTCATGGTCCGCATCGGTCTCGACCTGTATCGTGGCCTTGGTGACGGGGTCGATTTCGACGAAGCGGTCGGGGACGCCTCCTTTGCGGGAGGTGGCGTAACGAATCATGACGCCCTGGGCGTTGTATTCCTCCCATCGATCGATGGTTCCGTCCCGGTTCTCGTCGATCTCCAGGCGGTCGGGGGTGTTGCGTCCGGAGAAATACGCGAACACATCGGGCTTGCGATCGCCGTTGCCGTCGAACTTTATCTGACGCAAGGTGCCGTCGAGCGCGTACAGATACGTGTAGGGGGGCTTCTCGAGCAGCCGCATCTCCACCCCTTTCGCGTCCTTGACCAGCTTCCAGGGGGGCAGGTCGGGAGCGGGCGGCTTCGATCCCATTCCGCAGGCGCTTGCCAGGAGCGCGATAACGGCGATAATCAAAGGACGCATCGAAACATGATAACAAGAGCAAGCACACGCATGAACGCCACCTTCCGCCATCGAAACGTCCTCTCGTCTTGAAAGAGATGGACCTCTCATCCGAGGAGACGAGGCGGTTTGAAGTCTGGGCCTTCGGCGGCGGCAAGGGCGGCACGGGCAAGAGCGCTCTCGCCGCGTCGGTGGGCTTTCAGTTGTCCCGGCTGGGCAAGCGGGTGGTTCTGGTGGATGCCGATTTCGGCGGGGCCAATCTCCACACCTGCCTCGGGGTGGCGCCTCCCCCGCGATCGCTCCTCGATCTGATCCGGGAAGGGGGCACGGTGGCCGACGAGTACGCGCTGCCGACGCCATACCCCAATCTCCGTCTCATCGGAGGGCGCGTGGACGAGGGTGCGGGAGCCCTGCCGGTGGGTTGGGCCTCGCGCCTTTCGACCGCCCTTCGCGCTCTCCCCGTGGATCTGGTCATCCTGGATCTCGGCGCGGGAGTGGCGCCGGAAACCGTCGAAGCGATGAACCTCGCCGATGTCAAGATCGTGATTTCCGTTCCCGAACCAAGCTCGATCGAGAACGTGGTGAGCCTCCTCCGCAGTCTCTGTCTCCAGCGCCTCGTCCAGCGCCTGCCCTCGCACGAGGCGAGACGGCGCCTTCTCGCCGTCCAGTCCGGTGAGGCGGCGGCCAGGGTCAGGGGAGTGGAGGACATGCTCCGCGAGATCGAAGAGGTCGATCCGTCCCTCCTCGGCGCCGCGCGGGCGCTGATCGAGGAGATGTCCATCACCCTCGTCACCAATCAGGTGCGCGATGATGCCGACCGGAAGTTCGGTGCGCAGAGCGCGGCGGTGGTGCGGCGCCATTTCGGTCTGCCCATGACCTACTCGGGCTTCGTCCATCACGACGACGCGGTGTGGCGGACGCTGAGAAGAGGGAAGATGTTCATGGTCGACGCGAGCCGCTCGCGAGCCGCCGAAGACATAAGGCGGCTCGCCCGAAACCTGCTGCAGCGCGCCGACCAGTCGCCGGTCTTTTGACGGTCCGATGAGGGCATGGTGAAGAACAAGAACTACTACGAGATCCTCGATGTTGCCCCCCACGTCGGTTCCGGTCAGATCCAGACCGCCTACCGGTTCGCCCGCAGCCTCTATTCAGGGGAATCGACCGCGACTTATGGGCTGCTCAACGCTGACGAGAGGGCCCAGATGCTCGCCCTCGTCGAGGAGGCGTATGCCGCGCTCTCGAACCCCAACGTGCGGCGGGATTACGACATTCACCTGATCGCCCAGGGCGTTCGGACTGTTCCCCCGCCGGAGCCGGGCCCGGTCCACCACGACGCGCACCTTCCCGACGGGGCGCGGCCGGCGCGGCCCGCTCCGTTGCCCGATCCGCCGCCTTCCGAGGCAACGCACGAGCTGGCCCGGCTGCCCGAACTGGTGAACGGTTCCGTCCTGAGGTCGCTGCGGGAGAGCCGTAGGCTCTCGATCGACCAGATCGCCGCGCTCAGCAAGATCGGAAGCCGATTTTTGAAGGCGCTCGAAGAGGACCGGCACGAAGCGTTGCCCGGGCGCGTGTTCGCGAGGGGATTCCTGATCGAGTACGCCCGGGCGATCCGGGTGTCGGACACCGAGCTCGTGGAGCGGTATCTCAGGCACTGGACTGGGAAGTAGGCGCTCAGGCCAGGTCGCGAATCGCCCGGCTCACCGCGTCGAGGTATTGCACCCGCATCTGCGCGGAGGCGCGGCAGGCCCCGATGGCGATATCCTCGAGTTCCGGCGTGGTGGCGTAGCGCTCGCACAGGCGGTAGCCCACGTCGGCGTGCTCGGTATCGCCCTCTATGTGAACGGTGAAGAAGCGAAGTTCTCGATCGGAGAAGCCGAGACCGCGGCAGTGGTTCACGTACTTCTGGTACATGGTCGGCAACTGTCCCTCGAGCGCCACCATGATGCCCGCGGCCTGCTCCGCGATATGCCTGGACTGCACGAGTTCCTCGATCCACGCTCGGATGCCGCGGGTTGCGGGCAGGATCCGGCCGTCCCGGTCGGCTCGCTCCACTTCCGCGCGCGGATAACCGCAGGCTTCCGCGAAGTCGAGCAGGAGGTCGGGGTGCCGGCCGCCCGGCGTCTCCTCGCCATTGAGATTCTCGAGAATGAAGAGCCGGGTATCGACGTCGGGGCACCGGGTGTACATGATTCCGAACTGCTGCGGGATGCGTTCGATGTAGTACCAGTGCTGCATGGCCCAGAAGCCCATCTGCTTCCTTGAGAGCTTGCCCTCCGCCCAGGCCTGGGAGAAGAAGTGGGCTTCGGAGGAGGACTGCTGGCGGGCTTGCACCAGGCGGGCGCGGAACTCGGGACGAACCGGGGTGTGGAAGTGGAGAGTCATGGCCGCTCTTGTTTGGTTGGGGGGGAGGTTCGGGCCTCGCCGATCCTCGGCAGAAACAACATGACGATGAGGCAGGACAGGATGTGCATCACGGAGACGATCCAGAAAACCGGGGCGTAGGAGTAACGAGTCACCAGGGTGCCGACGAGCGGCGCGAAGAGGGACCCGCCGTAACTTCCCGCCGCGCCGGACAGGCCCCAGGCGAGGCCGAGGTCCTGGCTCCGGAAGATGTCGGCAGGCACGGTGAAGAGCGAGGCCGACTTCACCTGGATTCCGAACATCCCGACCCCGATCCACAGAAGGGCCTGGATGGGAGTCTCCGCCTTGAGGGCGAACAGAGAAATCGGGACCAGCAGCGCGCCCGTCCACATGAGGAGCTTTCTGGACGCGTCGATACTCAGACCGCGCCGGATCAGCGCGGTCCCCGCGAAGCCTCCGGCTACGCTCCCCAGATCGGCGGCGATGAAGGGGATCGAGACCATCCAGCCGATCTGCGCGAGGGACAGGCCGCGGACGTCGCCGAGGTACTTGGGAAGCCAGGTGGCGAAGAAATAGAACGCACCGTCCGCGACGAAGCGCGACAGCATGAGCCCCCAGGTCTCGCGGCGCTTCAGCAGTGACCGAAGCGTCGATCGTTCTCCCGGAGCGAGGCTGACGGAGTCGCCGGTGATCAGCCGCCGCTCTTCGTCGGTTACCGCGGGATGGGTCTGCGGCGACCCATAGAGCACGAGCCAGAACACGAGCCAGAACAGGCCCAGGGCGCCGGTCAGGAGGAACGCTCCCCGCCAGCCCGCGGTGAGAATGAGCCAGGCCACGAACGGGCCGGCCACGATGGCGCCGAAGCCGACGCCGGCATTCACCAGTCCGACCGCGGTGGACCGCTCGGCCTTCGGAAACCACTGCGAGATGGCCTTGAGCGCCGCGGGGTAGTTCGCGGCCTCGAACAGCCCGAGGCTGAAGCGCAGGGCGGAGAAGCTCCTCACCCCGGTTCCGAAGGCGTGGGCCATGTTGGCGAGCGACCAGAAAGCGACCGCGATGGTGAAGCCCTTTTTCGCTCCGATCCGGTCCACCACCCAGCCCGTGGCGATCTGCCCGATCGCGTAGGCCAGGAAGAACCAGGACAGGATGTCTCCGTACTGCTGGGGCGTGAGCGCGAACTCGCGCTTGAGTTCGCGCTCCGCGATGGAAATGCTCTGCCGGTCGATGTAGTTGATGGTGGCCGCCGCGAAGAGCAGCAGCGCGATCACGTACCGATAGCGGCCGCGGAACAGAGCCGCCATCAATGTGACCGCCGGGTTCGCGCAATGGCGGAGGCAACCGCGGGCGAACGTCGCGCGGCCTCGGGGACCCGGTTCACCAGGGGACGTCGCCCGCCGTTCCAGGTGGCGTCGATTCCGAGCTTCCCGGACATGGCTGTCCCCAGGGGGAGGGAGGGGTCGAGGGTGGAGCCCGCCCCGCTGCGGGAGACGAAGTCCCGTCCCGGTTGGGATCTCGTGGCGATGGTCTCGAGCACCGCGCGCGGATCGTGAAGATCGACGCCTTCGTCGAAGAGCACGACATACTTCGTGCGGCGGAACTCCAGAAGCTCGTTCAGCAGCGCCTGGGCCAGCTGCGGGGAGAGGGCCCGGGTCTCGACGAAGGCCCAGAACCGCCGGCCGTAGGCGGGAACGTGAACATCGATCACGTCACTCGTGACCTTCCGGGCGATCTCGTGGAGCTTCGCCTCGATGAGGAGGTCGTCGGGTATCAGCGCGTCCGAGAGCCCGGAGCCGAAGTCGTGATAGATCGCATCGGGCCGCAGGGACACGCGTTCGACCTGAATCGCCGGGCTCTTCGTCGCCTCGCCCGCATAGCCCGTGAATTCTCCGAAGGGACCCTCATCGACCCGAAGGCCCCTCGGGACGAAGCCTTCGATGACGATCTCCGCATCGGCGGGCACACGGATGCGCGATCCATGAAGGGCGGTGTCGGTGAGCCGCAGCGGCTCGCCCATGAGCGCTCCCGCCGAAGGCCAGTGGCTCACCGGGTAGTCGAGCTTGACCTGAGTGCCCATCAGGACCGCGGGGTGGTGGCCGATCCACAACGCGATGGGAGCATCCTCGCCCCGGGCCCACCACTTTTCGATGTTCTTCCAGTTATGGGAGGAAGGATAGGGAAAGTACGGCCATAGCAAACCGGACCTGACCCACACGCGCTGCACCGCGGTGTTGTCGATGCCGGTCTCCGGATCGATGGTGGTGGCGTGGGCGGCGGTGAGGTAGGGCCCCGGATCGCAGTCGTGCTGCCACACGACGGGGAGGGTCTCGAAGGGGTCCGCCAGAAGCCATCGGCGCCCATCGGGCTCGACCGCCTGCGGCGCCAGGGGACGCGAAAGCCGGTCGCTCAACACCGCCGAGGTCCTCCGTTCGGGGAGGCCGAGGACCCGGGTCAGCAGATCCCGGCGCGCGGTGACGTTGGTGACCACCGGAATTCCGGAGGGCCCGCCCTTCAGAAGGGTGGGCTTTTCAAAGAGCAGGGGCGCGCGCGAGTCGCCCTCGATCGCGTGCTGAACCGCCGTGATCTCGTGCCGGACCGAGACCGCCTCACCGATCCGGACCAGCTCGGGGGTCTCCGCGATCCAGGACCGGAGGTCCCTCGTCATCAGGCCATCACCAGCCCGCCCGACACGGTGAGGGTGACGCCGGTGAGATACCGCGCCTCGTCGGAACAAAGGAAGGCGACCGCGTTCGCCACGTCCTCGGCCGCGCCGATCCGCCCAAGGGGAATCGCCGAGCGCAGCGAGTCCTTCACGGACTCGCTCAGGCGATCGAGCATGGGGGTGTCGATGGGGCCCGGGGTTACGCAGTTCGCGCGAACTCCCACGGGTCCGTAGTCGCGCGCGATGTTGCGGGCCAGGGCGATGAGGCCGGCCTTGGCCGCCGCGTACGCGGGACCGGAAAGGGGAGAGCCTCCGGTCAGGCCGTTGGTGGAAGACAGGAAGACGAGGCAGCCCCGGGAAGGCCTGAGCCTGGGCAAGGCGAGGCGCGCGTAGACGAAGGCGGCGGTGAGGTTCAAGTCGACCAGCCGCCGGAATTCCGCGGCCGGGACATCCTCGACGCGGCCGGCACCGACCGCGCCCGCAGCCAGGACTGCGGCATCGAGACGGCCCCACACGCGATCCAACTCGAGATAGGCGGCATCGGTCTGATCGTCGTGGGTCGCGTCGGCGCGGAACCAGCGGACCATGGGATCATCGGCGGCCTCCGCCGACGGGTCGGCGCGGTCGATCGCGAAGACGCGATACCCGTCCCGGCGCGCCCGTCTGAGGATGGCCTGCCCGATCCCACCCGAAGCCCCGGTGAGAAGCAACACACGTCCGTCCGTCTGCGCAGGCGACTCGGGAAAGGGCATTGGCGTCGCGGGTATAATGTCATAACTTTAGGACAATAGGTCCGCGGTCAAGAACCCTTCCTCGCCCATGAACGACACCCACGAAGCGCACGCCGGACCTCTGCAGGGGATCAAGGTGCTGGACCTGGCCACCCTTTTCGCGGGCCCGCTTGCCGCCACGCTGATGGGCGACTTCGGCGCGGACGTGATCAAGATCGAGCACCCGAAGGGTGACCCCGTGCGCTCTCACGGGCACACGAAGAACGGGATCAACCTGTGGTGGAAGATGATCGGCCGCAACAAGCGCGCGATCACCCTGAATCTTTCCCGGCCCGAGGCGCAGGCCATCCTGCTCGATCTCGCGGCGCGGGCCGACGTGCTGATCGAGAACTTCCGTCCGGGCACGCTCGAAGGCTGGCACATCGGTCCCTCGGAGCTTTTCGCGCGGAACCCGAGACTGGTCGTCGCGCGCGTCACCGGGTTCGGGCAGGAAGGTCCGTACCGCCGCCGTCCCGGGTTCGGTACCCTCGCGGAATCGATGAGCGGGTTCGCCGCGATGACCGGCCCCGCGGACGGGCCGCCCACCCTGCCCCCGTTCGGCCTCGCCGACGGAATCACCGCCCTCGCGACCTCATCCGCAGTCATGATGGCGCTGCGCCATCGGGACCTGACCGGCCAGGGCCAGGTGATCGACATGGCCATCATCGAGCCGATCCTTACCGTCCTCGGTCCGCAAGCCACCTGGTTCGACCAGCTGGGCGTGGTGCAGGAACGCACCGGCAATCGCTCGGTCAACAACGCCCCTCGAAACACCTACAAGACCGCGGATGGGAAGTGGGTGGCGATCTCGACCTCCGCCCAGAGCATCGCCGAGCGGGTGATGCGCCTGGTCGGGCATCCGGAGGTGATCGCGGAGCCGTGGTTCAAGTCGGGCTCCGACCGGGCTCGGCATGCCGACGTGCTCGATCAGATGGTCGGGGACTGGATTGCCCGCCACTCGATGGAAAAGGTCATGGCGGAATTCGAGGCCGCGGAGGCGGCGGTGGCACCGATCTACGACATCCGGGACGTCCTCGAGGACCCGCAGTACAAGGCGCTGGACTCGATCACCACGGTTCCCGACGAGGAACTCGGACCGATCCGCATGCAGAACGTGATGTTCCGTCTGAGCGCCACCCCGGGTCGGATCCGCTTCGCCGGACGCAAGGTGGGAGCGGATACGGAAGCGGTTCTTTCCGAGTGGCTCGGACTCGACCGGGAGCGGGTCGCTGAACTGCGCGCGCAAGGAGCGCTGTAGCACCCCGCGACCCCCGCACATGAAGCTCCTTCGCAGTTATCTGTTTGCCCCGGGCGACAACGAAGCCGTCGTCGGGAAGGCGCTCCGAGCCGGCGCCGACGCGGTGGTGCTCGATCTCGAGGACGCCGTGCCCGACGCGGAGAAGGCGCATGCCCGGGCCTGCGTGCGTGAGGCCCTTTCCCGGGGCGTAGCGCCGGTCCGGGCTTTCGTCCGGATCAACAGCCTGGCCTCCGAGCACTGGCGCGCGGACGTCGACGCGGTGGTGGGGCCGGAGATTGCCGGGCTTCGCGTCCCCAAGGTCGAGGACCTCGAGTCGCTCTGCCGCCTGAACGATGCGATTTCCGGCCGCGAACGGTTCCTGGGAATGGACGAGGGTTCGATTCGCGTGACCGCCACCATCGAAAGCGCCCGGGGGGTCGCGCGCATCGAGTCCCTGGCCCGGGGTCCGCGGGTTTCCGGCTTCACCTTCGGCGCCGCCGACTACGTCGCGGATATGGGAGCAGACCCCGCCGATGAACTCGCGACCCTCTTCGCACGGTCCGCCCTGGCCGTCGCGTCGCGGAACGCCCGGCTCGCGCCTCCGGTGGCTTCGGTGTTTACGCGTCTGGGTGACGACGAGGGGCTGCGCGCGGACACTCTGCGGCAGAAGTCCCTGGGCTTCTTCGGCCGCTCCGCGATCCATCCTCGTCAGCTTCCCATAATCCACGAGGCCTTCGATCCAACGCCCGCGGAGGTGGATCGGGCCCGGATGGAGATCGCGGCCTACGAGGCCGCGCACCGCGAGGGTCGCGGAGTGTCACAGACGGGTGGCGGCTTCGTCGATCTGGCGCTTCTGCGCCGTGCGCGTGCGATTCTCGAACTTCATGAGAGCACGGCGGGAGAAGCCGCGCGAAAGGATCCGCGATGAGTGTGAACAACCTGCTGAGCGCTCTGCAGGGGGCGCGGATCTTCGACCTGGCCCAGCCGATCGAGGCGAAAATGCCGGTGTCGCCGAACCATCCCGGCTTCAAGATGGCCCTGCAGCGCCGGCACGGTGACATGGTTCGAGCCGACGGCGGCTCGGCGGCCAACGAGATGATGATGCTCGGCGGACACACCGGCACCCACATCGATGCGCTCTGCCACGTGTCGCATTGCGGGAAGCTCCACGGCGGGATCGACGCCTATGAGGCGCAGAAGGGCGGGCGGTTCCAGAGCCACGGCGTGGAGCACATTCCGATCACCGCCGCCCGTGGCGTGTTGTTCGATATTCCCGCTCTGCGCGGACTCGACTGCCTCCCTGCGGGTGAAGCGATCACGGCGAAGGATCTCGAGGCGGCGGCGAAGCGGCAGGGCATCGAGTGTCGGGAGGGCGATGTCGCCCTGGTGCGCTCGGGGTGGACGAAGCACTGGAGCGACCCGGAAAGTTTCCTGGGCCACGCCGACGGGGTGCCCGGACCGGATGAGTCGGCCGCGGCGTGGATGATCGAGCGGAAGATCCGGATGACGGGAGCCGAGACCATCGCCTATGAATGGATACCGGCGGGCCGGGGGCACGCGCTGCTCCCCGTGCACCGGATGCTGCTGGTGGAGAGCGGCGTCCACATCATCGAGGGCATGAACCTCTCGGCTCTGGCCGAGGCGCGTATCTTCGAGTTCCTCTTCGTGGTCGCTCCGATCAAGGTCGTGGGCGCCACCGGCATGCCCGTTCGCCCCTTCGCGGTTGCCTGAGTTGCGAACCGGATCTCCGCCCGTGACCGATCGCACCATCGCGCGGAAGCTCGCGGAGTTCGCGGCCGCCGTGTCCTATGACCGGCTTCCCGCAGACGTGGTGGGAAGCGTGAGAGAGCGCATCCTCGACACCGTCGGCCTGTGCCTGGGCGCGGCGCCCCTCGACACCAGCGGCATGGCTCTTCGGGTGGCGCGGTCGTGGGGTGGGCCCGCGGAGTCCACGGTGATCGGAGCCTCCGTTCGTCTTCCCGCGCTGGGAGCCGCCTTCGTAAACGGCGTGCTCGCGCACTCCCTCGACTTTGACGATACGCATCTGCCCTCGGTGCTGCACCCGTCCGCCTCGCTCCTTCCCGGCGTGCTCGCGGTGGCGGAACGGACGGGGGCTTCGATCGCCGAGGCCATCGAAGCGGCGGCGGTCGGATACGAGGTTTGTGTTCGCACGGGCATGGCCGCCTACGACAAGGCGCTCGGAAACTCGGTCTTCTTCGAACGAGGCTGGCACGCGACCTCGATCTGCGGCACTCTGGGGGTGGCGGCCGCGGCCGCGAAACTGATGGGCCTGGACGAAGACGGCATCGGTCACGCCCTGGGCATCGCGGTGTCGATGAGTTCGGGAGTCATCGAGGGGAATCGGGCGGGTGGATCGGTCAAGAGGCTGCACTGCGGATGGGCCGCGCATGCGGGGATCGTGGCCGCCCAGTGCGCGCGGGAGGGAGTCACCGGACCGCCCACCGCCTTCGAGGGACGCTTCGCCTTCTATCAGGCGTTTTGCGGGGGGATCGCGGCCCCCCAGGAGATCGACCGGGGCCTGGGGGAGACGTGGTGCATTCCCGGCATCTTCTACAAGCCCTATCCCGCGAACCATTTCACCCACACCGGGATCGATGCGGCCCTGGCCCTGCGCAGGAAGGTCGCGCCCGAGCAGGTCGCCTCGGTGCGGATAGGAGTGGCCACGCCGACGGTGCGGACGATCGGCGAGCCGCGCGACCAGAAGGTCCGGCCGCAGTCGGGTTACCACGGCCAGTTCTCCGGGCCGTTCACGTTCGCGGCGGCCTTCCTCGGCGGCGGCGGCCTGGGGGTGGCCCTCGAGGACTTCTCGGACGCGAACGCCCGCGACGAGCGCTACCTGTCGCTGGCCGGTCGAGTGGAGATCGCGGGCGACGGGGAATGCGACGCCATCTTTCCCAACCAGTTTCCGGCGATCGTCCGCCTCACCACGGTGAGCGGCGAGGTCTTCGAAGAACGCGTGATGTCGAATCGCGGCGGTCCCTCGCGGCCGCTCTCGCGCGAGGATCTACGCGTGAAGTTCTCGGGCAATGCCCGCCGCGCCCTTCCCGAGCGGGCCGTGGCCGACCTGGGCGACGCCATCCTGGAAATGGGGGCAAGCCGTAAAGTCTCCGACCTGATGGTTCTCGCCGCAACGCCGTCCGCCTGAGAGGAGACGCCGCCATGACCGCCTATCGCGCCCTTGCCCTGCAGACCCGCCTGGATACGATCAACGCCCTGCCCGACGCGGTGAGCGCGCGCGAGCAGATGCACCGGACCCTCGACCGCATCGGCGCCGAGGTGAAAGCGGCGGCGACCTGGATCGGCAAGGACCTGCGTTTCGTGGTTCTGCCAGAGTACTTCCTCACCGGCTACGCCATGGGAGACCCCATCGAGGAGTGGACGCAGAAGGCGGCGATCGACCCGGATGGTCCCGAGTACCAGCGCCTGGGAGAAATCGCGCAGAGTCACAACCTCTTCCTGGCCGGAAACGCCTTCGAGCGCGACGAGAACTTCCCGGGGATGAATTTCCAGTGCTGCTTCGTGGTGGCCCCCACCGGGAAGGTGATTCTGCGCTATCGGCGGCTCAACTCCATGTACACCCCGACGCCCCACGACGTCTGGGACAAGTACCTGGAGATCTACGGTTACGAGGGGGTCTTTCCGGTCGCTCACACCGAGATCGGCGTTCTCGCCCCCATCGCCTCGGAAGAGATCCTGTATCCAGAAATCGCCCGCGCCTTCGCCATGCGCGGGGCCGAGGTGTTCTTCCATCCCACCTCGCAGACCAACGAGCATGCGATCGCCGCGAAGGACGTCTGCACGGTGGCCCGGGCCATCGAGAACATGGCGTACGTGGTTTCCGCGAATACCGGTGGGATCCACGGCACCCCCCTGCCCTGCGACTCGACAAACGGGGGATCGAAGATCGTCGACCATCGCGGTCTCGTGATCTCGCGGTCCGGCTTCGGCGAGACCATGACTTGTTCGGCCGAGATAGACCTCAATGCGCTTCGGCGTTTCCGGACGCGTCCGGCCATGGAGAATCTGCTGGCTCGCCAGCGCTTCGATCTGTTCGCCGAGGGGTACCGCCTGCGGCGACACTACCCGCCGAACACCATGCTCGGAGGCATCCCACCGCGCGCCCACTTCATCGAGACCCAGCGCGCGACCATCGCCCGGCTGGTGGAGCAGGGGATTCTGCGGAAGCCCGACTGAGCGCTAGACGTCGTCCGACGACCAGAGCTCGAACCCGACTCCGCCCGGCGCGGTCCCGGCCACCACGGCATCCTTCCCGATCCGGCAGATCTTCGAGTACACGGCCTTGGGCATGGCCTTGACCGCGGCCGCGAGATCGCCGGCTTCGAAGCCGAAGACGAACCGGCCGGGGCGCAGGGGACGCGCGTCGATGAGGGGAGCCCCGCGGCCGTCCGCGTCCGGGAACTCGATCAGTTCCAGCCGCACCGGGAGCTGAGCTTCGTCCGCGAAGAGGGCAAGTCGGAGGCGCGTGTCGGGGCGGGGGAGATGCATGAATTCCGCCACCGTGGGCTCGGCGAAGGTGGCGTCGAGGAGAACCTTGAGGCCAGCGTCTTTCCAGAATCCCGCCGCGGCGTCCACGGAGTCGACCACGTAGACCCCGGAATGGACTTCGGAGAATCGCGTGTAGGCGCTCGAATCGAGGACGCTGGGTCGCCGTTTGTCCACTTCGATGAGAACCAGGGCCAGGCCATCGGGCCCCACGCACTTGCACTCCTTGATGGCCATGGGGCCCACCTTGTAGGCGGCGACCGGCCCGATGTCGGCACGGGTGTTCTTCACGATTTCCAGGGCCTCGACCATGTCTCGTACGTAGAGATCGATGGCATGGGGGCCGCGGTCGAAGGAGCCGCCTGAGACCGCCTCCCGGCCGGTCTCGACCAAGCGGATGA
The DNA here is from genome assembly GCA_044229175.1 of Vicinamibacteria bacterium. Classification (GTDB taxonomy): domain Bacteria; phylum Acidobacteriota; class Vicinamibacteria; order Fen-336; family JAGNNV01; genus JAGNNV01. Next base: position 252,677 of record JBGATM010000002.1, read on the forward strand.
AACCGCTTTCCGCTCCGGGCATGCTGAGCCGCGTTTCGGCCGCGGTCCGATCGAGGCCGTACAGTTCGCGGGCCGCGAAGGCGCCGACCGTGCTCTCGCTCTCCCGGACGAAGCCGAAGGCCTGAAAGAAGCGGGCCGTGCCTTCGATGTTCGACGCTCCGACGGTGACATGGTTCGGACTCTTCAACATGATTTCCTCTTTACGCCGCGACGTTAGACCCCGAACGACTCTTCCTTCAAGCTCTCGAGCACATATTCAAGGTCGAACTCGTTCCAGTCGTACTTCACGAGGACGTTGTGCTTCCCGGTGACGTAGATGTCCGACGAGGGGACTTTCAGGAAGTCGGCGTCCATTCGCAGGTGGCGGCAGGGAAACACCCCGGCCGGCGAGGTCACGTCCTTGTCGTCGAGGGCGTTCACGCGGTAGGTCTCCATCCGTCCGAGCGGCCCGTCGGTCCCGTTCCACATGGTCGAGGTGTTGTAGAAGGTGCGATGCTGCAGGCCGCCCACCTCCCAGTCGTAGTTGAGCGCGATCCACCCGTCGAGCATCACGGAATGCGTCACCACGGCGAAGAAGTCGGTGGGCACCTTCACGGTCTGGACGGTGTGACCGGTCATGGCGGTGTCGGTGGTGATGTGGAGTTCGTCGCCACTCACCCGGAAGTACCCGGACCCGATCAGCGCTCCGTTCACCTGAAGGCGGACGAATGCGTCCAGGGGCCGGCCATCGTGCGCCTTCGTATAGACCACGTGGCGCACGAACTTCGAGTCGTCGGTCATGGCCACCGCGTCCAGGGTGACCGTGCCGTCGCGATTCTCGGTGATGGAGAAGTCCTCGCGCCCCCGGACGGTGTCCGTGGATTTCTTCTTGTAGAGCAGTCGGCCGGTGATGTAGTTCAAGGACATGGGGACCTTCCTCAGGCGATGATGCCTTTGGCTCGATCTTCCTCGATGCCGAGGGGAATCTTCGGCATCAGGAGGAAGAAGGCGCCGGAAATGAAGATGGGGAGGATGCCGCACAGGGTGTAGGCCTTGTTCCAGTCGCCGCCGAAGTACGTCACGGCATAGGAGAGGGCGAGAGGCCCGGTCGCGACTCCGAGGTTGACCGCCAGCGAGCCGGAGAAGGTCACGCCGGTGGCGCGCAGGCGCGCCGGGAAGTTCTCGGCGATGAAAGTGAACTTCACCGCGGTCGTCCCGTAGAAGAAGATGGTCATGAGACAGTAGAACAGGACGGTCGTCCAGTAGTCCCGGGCCCACCAGATCATCACGAAGAAGGCGACCGAGCCGAGCCAGGCCCAGACGATGCAGGTGGTGCGCCGGGACAGGAAGAACTCGCCGACGATCGCGGCCACGATGTAGCCAATCGCGCCCACGCCATAGGACCAGCCGACGAGCGACACCGCGTCGTGCATGGTGAAGCTGCGGAATTCCTGGAAATAGGCGGTGAGGAGAATGGTCGACCCGTAGGCGAAGACATGGAAGTACTCGCCCAGGAAGAGGATGAGGGAGCGGCGGGCCATCCCCGGGGCGAAGAGTTCGCTGAACCGCCCCTGGCCGCCGGCCGCATCGCCCCGCGCCGTCGCGGCCTTCGCCTTCAGGAACGCTCCGGTTTCGCGCAGGTACTTCTGGATCACGAACATGTACGGCACGGACAGAAGGGCCACGAAGAACACCGACCGCCAGCCCCACCGCGCGCTCATGAGCAGCACGAACTGAGAGGCCAGGAACCAGCCGATGGGATACCCGATCTGGAGGATGCCGGACATTAGGCCCCGGTAGCGGGCCGGCGTTTCCTCCACCACGATGGTCCCCACCACCGGGGATTGAATTCCCCCGGTGGCGAAGCCGATGGTCCGAAGCGCGATCACCGAGAAGGTGGACCGGGCCCAGTACATGGCGGCCACGAAGGCCGAGCCGATCAGCATCGAGGTGCTGAACACGGTCTTGCGGCCCACCCGATCGGTGAGGGAGCCGAGAGCGGCGATGCAGGCCCCGGCGATGGCGAAGGTGAGAGTGATGTACCAGCCGCGCTGCTCCACCGTCCATCCGAGTTCCTTCGAGATCTGGGGCAGGACGAAGGAGAAGAAGGCCTGGTCCATGTTCTCGAGGGAAACCCCGATCAGGCAGACCAGAAACGCGGTGGTGGGGTAGCCGCGGATCTTCTCGCGCAGGTCGCGCCAGGTTTCGGAGAGGGAGGTGGTCATGCCTTCAGGGTCTCCGTGAAATGGTGCAGCACTCCATGGGGAGCCCGGATCATGACCGACTTCACTCGCCCCTGCGGGAAGAGAAGAGCCTCGCCAACCGGGACCGCGATCTCCAGATTCGCCGCCGCGGCGATCCGGGCGATCTCGTCGACGGATCCAGCGGAAAGGCGGATGGCCTGGAGGCCCCGATTGGGCAGCACCGACCGACTCCGGAGTGAGCGAAAGGCGGACGAAGGCAGGCCGTAATGGATCACTCCGATCATCGGCCCCTTTCCTCCGACCCCGAAGTTGGCGCCGCGGAGGAGCGTCTTCTCCCTGGAGTTCAGCAGCTTCTGGAAGCTCTCGTTGGCGATCTCGTAGCTCAGCACGGTCCGGAGCTTCAAGGCGTCGCGGTAGAAACCGAGCGCCGGCTCGCGGTCCGACACCGGGGCGGACACGCCCAGGATCTCGCTGAACGTCCGATCGGTGACGGAGACATATTTCGAGAGCGGGGTGTCGTACATCCTGAGCAGGGCGCAGACCACCCCGTCCGGGCCTTCGATGTGGCCCTCGGTGAATCGGCCGTCCTCGGGGGTCGCGTACTGTGCAGGCGCAGCCGCCAGCTCAAAGCCTCGAGCGGAGAGGGCGGCCACGGCCTTCTCGAAGTCGGGCACCATGAAGTCGATGACTTTGAGCGCGTCCGCGTCGATGGGACGCGTCCCCTCGCGGACCGCGATGCCGGAGGACGGTCTGAACTCGATAAGCCGCACTCCAATGGAAGTGCCCGGGGTTTGAAGGAGGACCGTCCGGGCCGTCCGTCCGGCCACGCCAAACAGGGCCTTGACCGCGAAGGCGTCGAGCTCCTGATCGGCGGCCAGGGTCAAGCCGAAAACTCCCTCGAACATCTCCCGCTGTCGGGCCAGGCTCGCGGTGACCACCAGGGGACCGTCGATCGACTGGATCATGGGAGGAGAGAGCGGGACCGGTGCGGGACCCGCCTTCCGCATCGCCCAGGCCGTCCGGCCTCCGCCCAGGGCGAGCAGCGGAATGCGAGCGAGGAGATCGCGCCTGCGCATTCTGGAATGAAAAATGCCCCTGCCCTCGAGTCGAAGGTCGAAGGCAGGGGCGATGGAGTCCGGAGTCCCGAGGCCCTAGTTGTACGAGTAACGGATGGTGAAGGAGACCCGGCGCGGGGGATTGAAGTAAGCCGACACCATGCGAAGTCCGGAGATGGCGAAGGCGCCCTGTATGTAGGCCTCGTCGGTGAGGTTCTCACCCACGAGGGTGAGGCGGACTCGCCCGTTGTTGGACTCCCACGACGCGGAGGCCTCGGCGAGCGTGTACCCGTCTTCCGAGTTCGCGAGGGCATTGCATGTCCCCTGGTAGTACTTGCTCTTGCCCGCCAGCGACCCGCCGACGGAGACACGGCCCCGCAGAACCTGGCCCTGGGGGGAATACCGCGCGTTGATTCCCCAGCTCGTGTGGGGCGAGTACTTGAGTTCGAGGGTCGCGTTGCCCGTTCCCACCGGCCCGCACTCGACCTTCTGGTCGAAGTTGATGGTGTTGAACCCGGTGCGCAGGATGCCGAGCTGCCCGGAGATCTCGAGTGCGGCGATGGGCCGCGCCTTCACTTCGAGTTCCGCACCCTTGGTTTCCACGTCGCCGAGGGAGAAACGCTTGAAGTTGCCGTCCGGGTCGGTGCCCGTGCCCTGGAGATCGTGCCAGTCGTTGTAGAACAGAGCGGCGTTGATCCGCAGTCGGTTCTGGGCCATGTCGGACTTGATTCCGGCTTCGTAGCCCCACAGCGTCTCGGGTTCCACCGGCTCGAGCAGGAGGATCGCGGCCGCCGTGTTGGATCGGCCGTCGAATGCGCCCGACTTGAACCCGCGGCTCGCCGAGGCATATGCGAGCACGTTGGGTGTGGCCTGATAGTCGAGAGCGAACCGCGGAGTGAAGGCATCCCAGGTCTTCTTGAGTTGCTTCGCCACGGTGAAGTTTGTGGAGCCCGGGGGGTCGGCGGGGGTGCAGGGACGCGATCCGCCGCCCGGCACCACGACTTTGCCGTTGACGCAGGCCACCAGCGGCGCGCCGCCGGGGCGGAAGACCGCGGTGTCGAAGTCCTTGGTGTCGCTGGTGTACCGGCCTCCCACCGTGACCTGCAGTTTCCCGGAGGCCTGGTAGGCGACGTTGGCGAAGCCGGCACGCGAGGCGGTGTCGAGGCCGGTGTCCCAGTAGTTGTTCTTTCCGAGCGGGTTGAAGATCAGATTCTCGGTGCGCTGCTGGTTGCTCTCATGGAAGAAGTAGGCCCCGACCATGTAGCGCAGTTTGGCGTTCGGCTGCCCCTGGGCCTGGAACTCCTGGCTCCACTGGTCCTGGGTCTGGTCCTGGTAGAGATGGAAGGCCGGGGCGGGAGTTCCCAGGAAATTCCCGGTGCGACCGTCCGCGTCGAGGAGGAGAAGGTTGGTCATCGAGCGGTAGCCGGTGACGGACTTGATGGTGAGCTTGGGTGTCGCGGCCCAGCTCAACGCGGCAAAGACCCCCTTCTGGTCCAGGTCGTTGATCGGATCGGTCAGATCGGAGTTGAGGGTGTGAATATCGGTATCGCCGTCGAGTTGCTGGTTGAGGTCGATCGCGCCCACCCCGAAGCTCGCGAGGGTGTTGCAGGGGTTCGTCGCGCTGACCACCGGCCATGGCTTCACCGTCGCCAGGCAAGGTGCTTGGGGCGTGAACGCCACCGCGAAGCCCGGCGTCGAGCGTTCCCGGAGGAAGTCGCCGGTCACGATGGCGCTGAACTTGGACGTGGGGACGAAGCGCAGCGAGCTTCGAATGCCCCACACGTCCTGGTTGTTGACCTTGGCGCCGTTGACCTTGTTGAGGTCGTAACCGTCGTGCTTTCGCACCATCCCCGCGAACTGGAAAGCCGTCTTTTCGCCGATCGGCACGTTCACGGAGCCGCGGCCGTCGGTGCGCGCGAACTGTCCGAAGGTGCCTTCGAGGTTGAACCGCGTCTGGCCCACCGTGGGCTGTTTGCTGAGAAAGCGGATGGCGCCGGCCGTGGTGTTGCGGCCATACAGGGTGCCCTGGGGACCGCGCAGCACCTCGAGGCGCTCCAGTTCGTACAGATCGAACATGGCGCCGGTCTGACGGGGGATGTAGATGTCATCCACGTAGATGCCCACGGGCGTGTCGGAGGTGAAGAAGGACTCGTCCTCGCCGATGCCGCGAAGGGCGGCACGGCTGCCGCTCGAGGTCCCGGTGTTCTTGTCGAGATAGAGGTTCGGAACCTCGTAGGCCATCTGCTGCAGGTTCTGGATGCCCTTGATCTCGACATCCCGCGAACTGATGGCGGTGATCGCGATGGGCACCTGCTGGAGGCTTTCCTCGATGCGCTGAGCGGTGACCGTGACCGATTCGAGCGCCGCGACGTACGATTCGAAGGGCTTGGCCGAAGTCGGGTTGAAGATGATGCGGACCTGCCCGGAGTCGGGAATTGTGATCTCGCCGGTGGTGGTCTTGCCGCCTACGGTCACGGAGATCTTGTGGAGTCCCGAGGACTTCGGGGCCAGGGAGACGTCTCCGGTGTTGGTGGTCTGGGTGAGGGTGGAGCCGTCGGGGCCGGTCAGGGTGACGGTCGCCTGACCCGTGGCGATGATCGAGACGAATGCGGTTCCGGTGGCGCCGGATATCGAGGCCAGGGCCAGCAGCGCGATGACTGCGGCGATCCGGCCCCTGCGCGTGAAGTTCATGGTTTCTCCTGCAAGGGTTGCGGCGGAAGACGAGTCGAACTAGCGGGTAAAGGTCGGGGGGAGGGGCGACCCGGGATTTGTATTAAGAATAGTACAAAGCACGAGCGCGTCAACTCGGCATTTCAACGGCGGCCCGAAACGGCCGGCGCACCCCCGCCGACCATTCGGCAAAGAAGGCCGGAGCGGCGGCCAGCGGAACCGTGACCTCCGTCCAGGGCGACGTCCGGAAGCCCCGGCGCACCAGGTCCAGGGCCTCCGGGTACAGACCCCGGCCGCCCTTCACCGCGCGAATCTGCAACTCTCGCGTGAGGATGGCGCGACCCGACAATTCCAGAGGGCCGCCGACCAGGACGACGAGGGTGGAAGGCGAGGCGTTTCGTTCGATCAGGCCGGCGACCGACGGGTGGCCGGATGCGTCGACGAGGATGGGCGGAAGCGGGAGCGGGATATCGTCCGGCCGGAAGACCCGCGGGCAGCCCTCGGCGACCGCGAACGCCCGGCGGGCGTCGTCGGGTTCGATGAGGCTCAGCATCCGGTCGCTGGAAAGAATCCTGGCGATGGCGAGGCCGATGGGCCCCGCGCCGAATATCGCCACGTCGCCTGGAGTGTCGGCGATCCGCGCCTGGAGGTGCAGAGCCACGGTCAGCGGCTCGAGGCAGGTGGCTTCGATGGGGCTCACGCCCGCGGGGAGCGGGATCGCGCGCGGGGAAGGAACCACGACCAGCTCGGCGCAGGCGCCGGGGGCGGAGATGCCCATGTAGGACTGGTGGTCGCACAGGTTGGTGGCGCCCCGCCGGCAGGCCGGGCAGGCCGCGACGGGCCTCGCGGCGCGCAGACAGCAGGCCGAGGGATCGATGGTGACCATGCGACCGAGCAGGCCCGCGGTGTCCGGACCCCCGACCGCGGTGACCCGGCCAACCGCGTCGTGGCCCGGGATGATGGGATATGCGCCGAACAAGCCGTTGAAGACATGGAGGTCGGTGCCGCACAGCCCGACCTGTGAGATGGCGATGCACACCTCGCCCCATCCCGGCTCCGGATTCGGGAGCTCGACGACCTCGGACCGGCCTTTCTCGATGATGACGAGGGCTTTCACGGGCGCTGCGATTATGTTTCATCCATGAAGAATCTGCTTTGCGGCGCAGGGGCGTTGTTTCTGATGGCGGCAAGCGCCTTCGCCGGACCTCCTCACGCAGACGTGCTGCTCGCCGCCAGCTGGCTGGTGGGCTCGTTCGACAATCGCGCGCAGGCGGAGGCGGACCAGGCGGCGAACACTCCATACCAGCACGACGCCGCGGTGATGATCGGCCGCCCGGTCGAAGATCCCGTGGTGTTCCAGGATGGCCTCTACCTCTACGTGGAGAGCCGCCGGGATGGAGAGCCCCGACCCTTCTGGCAGCGCGTCTACCGTCTCAAGAAGAACGGGGGCCAGGTTCGGATCGAGGTCTTCAAGATCGATGGGCAGGTGCTGGGACCCCTGGGCCTCGACCCGCAAATGTTGAGCAGCCTGAATCCGAGCGACCTCAAAAAAGAGGAGGGCTGCGACGTCCTGCTCGACCGCAAGGGCGACGAGTTCGTGGGCTCGACCGCGGCGCGGTCGTGCCGGTCCGACTACAAAGGCTCCGCCTACGTCTTCTCGACCATGCGCATCACCAAGGACCTCGTGGTCACCCTGGATCGCGGCTACGACGAGAAGGGAGTCCAGACCTTCGGTCCGAGCGATGGCCGCGGCTACGAGTTCCGACGGTCCCCGAAGTAGGGCTCAGGTCCGGGACGGAGCCGATACGGTCGCGCCCGAAGCGATCATGGCCGCCACCTCGGCCGCGCTGTAGCCGGCTTCGCGGAGGACCTCGGCGCTGTGCTCCCCGAGCCCCGGCGGATGTCGCCTTATGTCCCCGGGGGTCGCGGAGAAGGTGACGGGGACGCCGGGGAGACGCAGGCGCCCTTCCGTGGGATGGTCGATCTCCTTCCAGAAGCCGGTGGCCACGAGATGCTCGTCGGTGATCAGATCTTCGATGGAGTTCACGATCATCACGGGGACGTTGGTCTTGCCGAGGATCTCGAACCACTCCGCCGTGGTCTTCCTGGCCACGATCGCGCCGGTCTCGGAGTAGACGGCGTCGATATTCTTGAGCCGTTCACCGAGAGTCACGAAACGTGGATCGGTGACGAACTCCGGCCGTTCCGCCGCCTCGCAGAAGATCTTCCAGTGATCGTTGAGGTAGGGAAGGATGGCGATGTAGCCGTCCTTCGTCTTGTAGGGCCGTCGATGCTTCGACAGCAGGCGGGTGTAGCCCATCTCGCCGCGCGGCGGGTCGAAGGCGTAGCCGAACAGGTGCTCGGCCATGACATAGGAGATGAGGGTCTCGTACATCGGCACCTCGATCTCCTGACCGATCCCGGTGCGTTCGCGGTGGAAGAGCGCGGCCATCACCGAGTAGACCACGGCGAGGCCGGTGGTCTTGTCCGCGATGATGGTGGGCAGGTACCTTGGTTCCTCTCCCATCTTGGTGGCGAGCATGGCGATGCCGGAGGCGGATTGAATCGAATCGTCGTAGGCGGCTCGGTCCGCATAAGGACCACTGCGGGAGTAGCCGTAGGTCCCGCAGAAGACGATCTTCGGATTGCGAGCCTTGATGGCCTGGTAGTCGAGGCCGAGGCGTTCCATCGATTTCGGCCGGTAGTTGTGGACGAGGACGTCGGCGGTCTCCGCGAGCTTCAGCAACGCCTCTTTGCCCGCGGGATTCTTGAGATCGAGGACCAGGCTTCGCTTGTTGCGGTTGCAGGTGAGGTAGAGCGCGGCCATGCCCTCGCTGACCCGGGGCCCGAGCTGTCGATTGCTGTCGCCGCCGGGCGGCTCGATCTTGATCACATCCGCTCCGAGGTCGCCCAGGATCTGGCAGGCCCAGGGGCCGAGGACGACGCTGGTCAGTTCGAGAACGCGCACGCCGTGAAGGGGTCCGGGCATGAAAGGCCTCAGGGAAGGAAGGAGTGGTTCGTGAGGGCGGAGTTCCGCCCGGCGAAGAATAAGGCAGCGGCCGGATGAAGTTGTACTATTCTTAGAACAATGTTGGGAATCACCCGTCGACGGAAGGTCAGCCGATGACCCGAAGGATCATCGACATCGTGGTCAACCTCTGGACTCCGGACCTCACCGCGAACTACACACCGCGCTTGAACGCGTTCTGGAACGCCATCAAGATCCTCGGCGAGACTTCGTCCGGCATCAGCCTCGACGAACAGATCCGGCGGATGGATGCCGCGGGCATCGAGAAGGGTCTGATGGTCGCCACCACCGGCGGCCCCGTGGGCTCGGACATCTTCTTCGAGAAGCCGGTGAAGCGGATCGCGGAAGTGATCGCGGCGCATCCGAAGAGATTCAAGGGCATCGCGGGGGTGAACCCGTCGAGCATCATGCCCTGGTTGAAGAAACTCGAGGAGGCGGTGAAGGAACACGGGTTCATCGGGGCGCACCTCTACCCGCACTGGTTCGGCGAGGCCCCCGATCACCGCATGTACTACCCCTTCTACGCCAAGTGCGCGGAGCTGGGCATACCTATCCAGATCCAGGTGGGGCACTCGGCCCAGGCCTTTCTTCCCACGGTCGCGCGGCCCATGTCCCTCGACCGGGTGGCCATCGACTTCCCCGAACTGAAGATCATCGGAATCCACATCGGGTATCCCTGGACCGAAGAGATGATCTCGGTCGCGTGGAAGCACAAGAACGTGTGGATCGGATCGGATGCCCACGCGCCCAAGTACTGGGATCCTTCCTTCGTCCGCTTCATCAACTCCCGGGGCCAGGACAAGGTTCTGTTCGGGACGGACTGGCCGGTGATCGACTTCGAGCGCTCCATCATCGAAATCGATGCGCTCGATCTCAAGGAGACCGCCAGGAAGAAGCTCCTGTGGGAGAACGCCATCCGCGTGTACAAGCTGGAGTCATGGGTCTAGCCCCCGGCCCCGCTGGACGCGAGTCTCGACCAATGAAAGCGGATTCCTGATGCCGCGCCCCTACGGTTTCGCCGCCGCGGTCCCCTTGTACTACCAGCTCGCGGGAATCCTGCGCGAGCACATCGTGTCGGGGAAGTACCTGGTCGGAGATCGTCTTCCCACGGAAGAGGCGCTTTCCAAGGACTACGACGTCAGCCGGATCACCATCCGGCAGGCCCTCGGCGACCTCGAGAAGGAGGGCTTCATCAAGCGCGAGGCGGGCCGGGGGACTTTCGTGGCGGACCGGCGGACCTTTTCGAACACGTTCCGAATGGAGGGCTCGCTCGAGGACTTGATTTCGATGGGGCAGTCCACCACGGTCAAGGTGCTGACCCTGTCCACCATCAAGGCCTCGGCCTCGGAGGCGGACTTCCTGCGCGTCAACCTGGGCGACCCGCTGGTGCGGTGCACCCGGCTGCGGCTTCACGGTGGAACGCCCTTCAGCTACATCGTGAACCATGTGCCGGGCGACCTTGGGAAGCACTTGAAGCCGGAGGCCTGGAAGAAGGGCTCGATCCTGCGCCAGATCGAAGACCAACTGGGGATCCGGATGGGCGACGCGGATCAGACCATCTCCGCGTCGCTCGCGGACGCCCATCTGGCCCGCCTGCTGAAGACCAACATCGGGGCCCCGCTTCTCTCCGTCGATCGAGTGGTTCGATCGGTCGAGGGGCGCCCGGTCGAGCACGTTCACAGCTACTACCGAAGCGACATCTATTCCTTCAAGGCGCACCTTGTCCACAACCCCGTTCCCTCGGAAACCGACGAGTCGTGGAGCGTGAGCTCCGCCAAGCGGCGCAGGGGAGCGTGGGGGCGGCCCAAGCGAACCGGAGGTCCAAAGGCATGAAGTTCGAGAGCGTCGTCAAGGGCGGAGTCGTGGTCCTTCCCGGGCACGGACCGATCCGCGCCGACGTGGGTTGCCGGGACGGCCGGATCGCCGCGATCGCGGATGAGCTTTCGACCGCGTCCGCGGAAGAGGTGCTGGACGCCCGGGGGCTGCACGTCTTCCCCGGCGCCGTGGATTCTCATTTTCACGTGGGCATCTACCGGCCCCACGCGGAGGACGCGCGGAGCGAGTCGCTCTCGGCGTCGTCAGGCGGGGTCACCACTCTGATCAGCTACTTCAGGACCGGCCATCACTATCTCAACAAGACCGGGCCCTATCGCGAGATCTTCCCGGAGGTCCTCGAGCTGTCGAAGGGCAATTTCCACTCGGACTACGGCTATCACATAGCCCCCATGACCACCGCCCAGCTGGACGAGATCCCGTGGCTGGTGGAACAGGGCGTGGCCTCGTTCAAGTACTACATGTTCTACAAGGCCCTCACCCTCTCCGCGGATTCAACCAAGGGCAAGGACTACACCATGGCCGACGAGTACGACCTGGGCCATCTGTACGAAATCATGGTCCGGGTCGCCGAGGCCTCGAAGAAGACCGGCCGGCGGATCTCGCTCTCGCTGCACTGCGAGAACCCCGAGATCATTCGCGCCTTCATTCTCCGGGTGAAGAAGGCGGGCCTCACCGGCCTGCAGGCCTACAGCGAAGGCCGGCCGCCCCTCTCCGAACGCCTCTCGATCCAGGAGGCGGGGGTGCTCGCCGACGAGACCGCCTGCCCGGTGAACCTCCTTCACCTGTCGTCGCGCAAGGCCATCGAGGCGGGCATCGACGTGCGCGCGCGACATCCCGACATGGACATCACCCTGGAGACGACTCTCCATCATCTGGCCCTCACCTGGGCCACCGCGGGCGACATTCGCAGCAAGGTCAACCCTCCCATAAGGACCCAGGACGATCAGGACGCCTTGTGGCGCGCGCTGGTCAAAGGCCAGATCGATACCGTGGTTTCGGACCACGCCTGCTGCATGGAAGAGAACAAGAAGGGCGATACCTGGAGCGCTCTGCCCGGCTTCGGCGGGACGTCGCTTCTCTACCCGGTTCTCCTGAGCGAGGGCGTTCACAAGCGCGGACTTCCGCTCGAGCGCGTGGTCGACCTGATCTCGACCACGCCCGCGCGCCGCTTCGGGCTGTATCCGAAGAAGGGCGCCATCGCAGTGGGGAGCGACGCCGACTTCGCCCTCATCGACCTCAACAAGGAGCAGGCCGTGACCGTGGAGAATTCGCATTCCGCCCAGGATCACAATCCCTTCGCTGGCAAGTCGCTGAAGGGCTGGCCGGTCGCAACCGTCCTGCGCGGCCGCCTGGCCTTCAAGGACGGGGCGGCGGTAGGGGAGCGGCGGGGCGCGTTCGTGGCCAGGCCGGTGTAATCGAAAGACAGATCGCGCCAAACGGAAGAAGGGCGGGAACACTGATGGATCAGACGACCAGCGAAGCCGGCGGGACCAGAGTCTTCTACGGCTGGTACATCGCCCTGGTGGCGATGCTCACGTTGCTGGTGTCGAACGGCATGACCATCACCGGCATGACCATCTTCGACCCCGCCATCCTCCAGGAGTTCGGCTGGAGCCGCGGCGACCTGAAACTGCGCGACCTCCTTCAGCTTGGGCTGTCCGGACTTCTGGCGCCCTTCGTGGGAAGCCTCGCCGACCGGATGAGCGTTCGAAAACTCATGATGGCCGGCCTGACGCTCCTCTCCCTCTGCATCGCGGCCTATTCGCAGATGACCTCGCTCACTCATCTCTACCTCATCAACGTGGGCATGGCTCTGGTCCTCGCGCTCGCGGGTCTTGTCCTCAATGTGCTCATCGTCTCGCGGTGGTTCGTCCGCAAGCGGGGAACCGCCCTGGGCATGACTCTGGTGGGCACGAGCCTGGGGGGCATCGTCTTTCCCCGGCTGGGCGCGGTGCTTCTTCGCACCCATACCTGGCGCGAGAGCATGCTGATGGAGGCGGCGATCCCGCTCGTGGTGATGGCGATTCTGGCCCTGGTGACCCGCGACTCGCCTTACGAGATGGGGCTTCGGCCGCTGGGGGCCACGGGCGCGCCTGGCTCGGCCCAGGTCGTCACCGGGATGGAGTACCAGGACGCGATTCGCACGCGGACATTCTGGATTCTCACCTTCTGCGCCATGACCACCTTCTACTGCATCCTGGCCGCCCAGGCCCACATGGTCCTCCATCTGAAGGGAATGGGCTGGCCGCTCGAGAAAGCCGCGGGCGGCGTCGGTATCCTCTTCACCATGGGCCTTGTCGGCAAGTTCCTGATCGGGTATCTCGCGGACAAGCTGGAGCGCCGGGTGGTCTTTCTCGCGAACCTCTCCATCATGCTGGCGGGGGCGCTGTGCCTCGCTTCCATGAAGGAGGCGCTCCTCTGGCCGTTCATCCTGGTCTTCGGCCTCGGGTGGGGCGGGCTTTACACCATGCTGCAGCTCACCTGCATGGACAGCTTCGGCACCCGGGCCGGAGGGAAGATTCTCGGCACGATCACCGTGCTCGACGCGATTGGCGGCGGGCTCGGGATCTGGATCACCGGCGTGCTCTTCGACCGCAGCAAGAGCTACGAGAGCGCGTTCGCCCTGATCGCGGTCCTGGTCTTTCTCGCCTTCCTCGCGGCTCTGGCCCTTCAGAATCCGCAGGCGGTCGGGAAAGGGCCGGTCGCAGAACCCGCATAGTTGAAACGAGGGAACAAGGTATGGCAACCAAGAAGAAGAGCGTTCGCAAGACGGCGGAGATAGCCCGCGCCCGCGCCGGGCGAGCGGTCCCCAGGGCCACGGCGCTTCAGCGGCCCGAAGAAGTGGAACGCTGGATCAAGCGGGAGGTGGCCGCGCAGGAGCGTATCTATCGCGGCATCGTCCGGGACATGAACGCGCTCAATGATCGCCGCATCAAATGGGTCAAGGAGTTCTATCAGCGACTCCAGACCCGGGGCTTCTCGGTTCACGCCGGGATCAGGCGCAAGGTCCGCCCCGAGGAGATTCCCCCGGTCCCGAAGCGGATTCGCGTGGTCTTCTAGGCCCGACCCCATTCTCTCCAGAATTCCTTCTCCCTACTGCCGGAGGTAGCAACATGGCCCGCCGTCACATCGAACCGTTCGTGGATCGCGACGTTCCGTTCAAGAAGATGACGCTTCCCGGCTTCAAGCGCGGGATGAACTACAAGATGCTCTCGATCGACAAGGACTCGGGAGCGTGCACCATGACCGTGCAGCTCGAGGGTGGCTACAAGCAGCCCCCTTCGATCTCGATGTCCGACGTGGAGATCCTGAGCATGAAGGGCACGTTCATGCTCGGGGACCAGGCCTGCACGCCGGGGTACTACACCTTCATCCCGAGGGGCGTTTCCATCCCATCGATCTCGACCACGCGCGGATGCGAGATGCTCCTCATGTACAACGACCGCGAGCCGAACATCATTGAGTCGGATCAGGACGCGACCGGCGCGAAGCGGTCGGGGCTGGTGGCCACCAATTCCTACGACGACATGCCGTGGCAGGTTCCGAATCTCTTCCCCGCGACCGAGCCGGGCTGCATGATCAAGGTGCTGCGGATCGACGAGGAGACCCAGGCGCTGTCTTTCCTCTACTGCATGGTGCCCGGCTTCTGGCAGGACAACATCTCGTTCCACGACTGCGCCGAGGAGGCGTACCACATCTGGGGCACTTCCTGGATGATGCAGTTCGGCAATCTGCCGACCGGCGGCTACTTCTGGCGTCCGCCTTACATCAACCACGGCGCCTTTGCGAGCGAGCACGGGGTGCTGGCCTTCGGCCGCACCGACGGCACACTGCACAACCATTTCCATTTCCACGCCCACACCGAGCCCGACGAGAACCAGAAGAAGGTGGGGAAGAAGCTGGCCAGGCAGTCACCTGATCTCTTCAGGTGGGTGATGACCCAGGGCCACAACCATCCCGACTTCCTGCATGGTCACGGCCCGGATTGGGTTCATTCCCACGACCACAGCGGACCCCATTCGCACGCGCACCTGCACGACCACGGCCGGGATCGAAAGAAGTAAAAGGGGCGGTTCGGGCCGCTCGGATAAGCTTCGGGCCGTGCAGAAGATCCCGCGACCGCTCGAGCCCGCCGAGGTGCGCGTGCTCGGTGCTCTCCTCGAAAAGGAGCAGACGACGCCGGAGCTTTATCCCCTCACCGTGAACGCGCTCATCCAGGCGTGCAACCAGAAGACCGCCCGGGAGCCGGTGATGGAGATGTCGGAAGGCGCGGTCCATGGAACCCTGCGGCAGCTGCTCCTGGACGAGCTGGTGTCGCGGTCCGAAGGCGTACGGGTCACGCGCTGGCATCACGCCCTCAACGTGCGATGGAACCTGGATCCCGCCCGCAAGGCGGTGATGACGCTGCTCCTGCTTCGCGGCCCCCAGACCCCGGGCGAACTCCGCAGCCGAAGCGAGCGCCTTCACGCCTTCGCCTCGGTGAGCGAGCTTGAAGACGCGCTGCTCGCCCTGGCCGCGGCGCCCGAGCCGCTCGTGCGCGAACTTCCCAAGGGACCCGGCCAGAAGGAAGCTCGCTGGACGCACCTGGTGGGCGGGGAGGCGGTTGAAGTGCCGGCCACGCCCGCGGTTCGCCGCTACGCCGCTGACGAGGGCGAGGATCTGGTCACGAAGATCGCCGACCTCAATCGCCGCGTCCGGGAACTCGAGAGAGTTGTTTCTCTGCTCACCGGCAATCCGCCATCCGAAACCAGGAGCTCATGACCGACGAATACAAAGTCCACTGCGTCAAACTCGGAGCCGAACTGCCCGGGCTCGAGAAGCCGCCTTTTTCCAGCCCGCTGGGCCAGAGAATCTACACGTCGATCTCGAAACAGGCCTGGGAGATGTGGCAGGAGCAGTCACGCACGATCATGAATCACTACGGCCTGTCCATGGCCGACCCGGAGGCCCGGAAGAAACTCCGCGAGGAGATGGAACTGTTCCTGTTCGGCCCACAGACGCCCACGCCGTAGGGGGGCGTCTGCCGAAAGTAACTGGTGACCCGCGAGGGACTCGAACCCCCAACCAAAAGATTAAGAGTCTTCTGCTCTACCATTGAGCTAGCGGGCCCTTGCGCAAACCCAGGCATGGATACCTGAGGACGCGAACGCGGATTATCTCCGATCTGCGGCGCTCAATCAAGGAAATTGGCCCGCGTTCTTGGGGAATGGCTAGACCTGATCGCCGAAGAGTTGGACGACGGCGTTCCCGAGACGCGGCATCCGGGCGAATACCGAGGCGGCGGTATTCGCGAGGAGCCGGCGCGACACCAGACCGTAGAGAAGAAGGGCGGCGAAGCCCTTGACCCGGCGAAGGTCCCGGATCCTCCGCTCGTAGTCGCGGAAGGAACCGGCGTCTCCATCGAGCGCCTTGCGAACCGAATCGGCGCCGAGCACCCCGCTGGCGATGGCGTGGGCGATGCCTTCGCCGGTGAACGGGTCCAGGAATCCCGTGGTATCGCCGCAGGCGATGTATGGACCGATGGTCTGTCGCCGTGACCTGATCCGCAGGGGGCCGACCACCCGAATCCTGCCGTCGATGCGGGCGGACTGAAGCCGCCGCGAAATCTCCGGATACGCGCCCACGTCGCGGCGAAAATCGGCTTCGAGGGTCCGTGGCGTCATGTTGAGGCGGCCGGTGAACCGGACGTAGCAGATGTTGGCGCTGGTCGTCGAAAGGGGAGCGATCCCGCAATAGCCGGAATCGCCCACGTGCATCTCGGCGAGGTCGGACAGACCGGTAACTCCGGTGCAGTGCCCCCGCACCGCGTAGCGCCTTTGGCCTGCCTCGCCTGCTTCGGGTTCGATGAAACCCAGGGAGCGGGCGAGAAAGCTCTGGCGCCCGTCGGCGACGATGACTCGCCTCGCTTGAACACGCAAAGCGGCGCCGCCGTCCACCGCACGACAATTCACGATCGCGCTGCCGTCAGGGTTCTGCTCCGCGGCAACGGCCTCAATTCCTTCCAGCACCCGCACGCCCCGCGCGCGGGCGCTGTCGAGGAGCTCGGCGTCCAGCACGAGTCTGCGTATGGCCAGACCGGGGCTCTGGCGGTGGGCCTTGTAGTGGCCAAAGAACGTGGTCCCACGCGGCGAGCGGATTCGCATTCCCTGGATGGGAAGCCCGGCCATGTCGGGACCGACGGCTTCATGCTTTCCGGGCCGCCACATTCCAATCGCGCCGAGTCGCGCGATCGCGCCGGGGGACAGGCTCTCACCGCAGGTCTTGTCGCGTGGGAATCTGGCTCGGTCGACAAGGGTCACTCCGATTCCCGCGGAGGCGAGTTGAAATGCCGCGGTGGAGCCGGCAGGGCCGCCGCCGACCACGAGGACGTCGGTGAGCAAGGGGCTTCCCGGCGCGAATCGTTCGGGCGTTGTTCGGCTAAAGCCCACGGGCCGCCACCCCACGCCACAGGCTGAACTCGATCGCGAAGCCCGGGCCAAAGCCGATGCCCAGGGCGATCTCGCCCGGCCCCAGATTCCTCAGGGTTTTCTCGAGGACGAACAGGATGGTCGCCGAGCTCATGTTCCCATGATCGCGGAGGACGGATCGCGAGGGTTCGAGCTGGCCGGGCAGGAGTCCGAGTTCCTCCTCGGCAACATCGAGGACCCGGCGTCCCCCGGGGTGCATGGCGAACGCGGAGACCTGGTCGAAGCGCAGTTCGTTCCGGCTCAGGAACTCGACGACCATGGGACGGAGCCTTCCGCGCAGGAAGTCGGGGAGCCTCTTGTCGAGGACCAGCTTGAAGCCGCTGTCGACCACGTCGTAGCCCATGGCGCCCAGGGAATCGGGCATGAAGTAGCTCGCGGCGTTCACGAATTCGGTGGAACTGCCCCGGGCAGCGGCGTGCTGCGCGCCGACGAGCACGGCCGCCGCGGCCCCGTCCGCGAACAGCGCGGCGGCCACCATGTTGGTCGCGGAAGCGTCACGCGCCTGAAAGGTGAGCGAGGAGAATTCGATGGCCAGGACCAGGGCGGCTTCGCTCGGGTGGGCCTGCACGTAGTCGCCGGCGCGAGCCAGGGCGACCGCCCCTCCGGCGCATCCCGCCTCGGTGATGGGGAGGCGCGCGAGGCGGGGACCGAGGCGAAGGGCGTTGGCGATGTGGGCGTCCACCGCCGGGATCATGAAGCCGGTGCACGAACTCGAAACCAGGATGTCGATGGCGTCGAGGCCGGCCACAGTGAGCACCGACCGCGTGAGGTCGATACCGGTCCGGATCATGGCCTCCTGGTAGATCGCATTTCGTTCGGCGAAGGTCGCATCGACGAAGACCTGGTCGAGCGGCTTCAGCGATGATCTTCCCTCGACGCCGGCCCGCGAGAAGAGGCGTTCCACCGCGCGTGGATCTACGCCCGCACCCGTGCTCTCCAACCAGGCCAGAACTTCGGTTGTGACCTCGCTCTGCTGATGCTTGAACGGGGCGGGGCGCGTTTCAATCGCGGCGAGAAATGACAATGAGGCCGATGGTCGGAAGGTTGGAGCGCAGGGTTCAAACGAGGGCGGGAGAAACTCCCGCCCAAGTGTGTTCGATAAGGACTGCCTACGCCAAGCGGCTAGAACGGGACGTCTTCGTCGGAGGCCTGGAAGTCGTCGGCCGGCCCGGGGCCGGGCTCTCCGGGAGCGGCGGAACGGGGCGCGCCGTCGCCTCGAGAACCGAGCAGGACGATCCGCGAATTGAAGCCGCTGACCCGGATCTTCGTGACGTTACGCTTGATGCCGTCCTTGTCGGTGTACTCGTCGTACTTGATGGAGCCTTCCACGTAGAGGGGCTTGCCCTTGGTGACATAGTCCCGCACGACCTGGGCGGTCTTGCCAAAGACCTCGACCCGGTGCCATTCGGTCTTCTCCTGTTTCTGGCCGGACTTGTCGGTCCAGCTCTCGGAGGTCGCGAGCGAGAAGTTGGCGATGGGCTCGCCGGACTGGGTGTAGCGGATCTCGGGGTCTTTCCCCACGTTGCCGATGAGCGTCACTTTGTTGACTGAGGCCATTTGAGTTTCCTTGTTCTATTGTGTCGTAGCTTGAGAGAGATGGTGAGGTGGCGAAGGGGATGGCCCTAGGGCTGCCCGAGTTTCTCGCGCGCGAGCCGGGCGGCCGGAGAGTTGGGGAAGCGCTCCACCACGAATCGATACTCGAGAACGGCCTGGGACTTTCGGCCCAGGGCCTCGAGGGCGACGCCCTTCTTGTATCGCGCGTCCGGGATCTTGTCGCTGTCGATGAAATCGCGAAGGAGGGCATTGAACGCGGTCACCGCGTCTTCGTACTTTCCCTGGGCCTGCAGGCACTCGCCGACCCAGTATTGCGCGTTGTCGGCGAGGTCGGTGTCGCGGTAGAGCCGCAGGTATTCCTGGAAGCCCTGGATCGACAGGTCGTAGTTCTTGCGGGCGAAGTCGCTGTACGCCTGTTGATACAGGTCGCGGGGGGGAATCGCGGGCGCCGAAGGCGTGGGGGACTGGTTGGGGCCGGGGGCGCCGGACGCGTTCAGCACGCCACCCGTCGGAGGCTGCGGGACCGCGAGGGAGGTGCGAAGCCGGTCGGAGATCTCGGACAAACGATCCTGCTGGTCTTTGATCGCGACCATGGTCCGCTCATCCTGGATCTTCATGTCCTGCTGCAGCTTCTTGAGGAGCGCGGACTGCTCGACCAGGATGTCCATGATCTTCTTCAGATCCTTCTGCGCGTCGAGCCGGGCCTGATCGGCCTCCGCGACCTGGCCCTGAAGGGTGGCGATCTGCTGCGTGAGGGCCAGGAATTCCTTCTTGTCCGCCCGGGCCAGCGAAGGGAAGGCGAGGGCGCACACCGTCGTTAGCAGGATCAATCGAACAGATGCGGCGGGCTGATGAACTCTCATGACTTTCGTGACCTTTGGTGGAGGGGAAAACAAGAATAGCGGGGGCCTGGCTCGGGGCGGGTCCGATCCGCGAAAAGAATCATCGGAGGGTCTGGCTCCAATCGGCCTGGACACTGTTGCCGGGGCCGACGGCGATGCTCCGGATCTTCAACCCCATGCGATCGGTCTGGGCGAGCTGCCAGGTGCCGCCCCGATTGCAGGAGAAGACCAGGTGCCGGCCATTGGGCGCCCAGGATGGATATTCGCAACTGCCTCTGCCGGTGGTGAGCTGCCGGACCTGACCCGTGGCCAGATCCATCACGGCGATCTCGAACCCGCCGTCCTCGAGGCGCGATGAGTAGGCGATCTCCGCGAACTCGCGGGAAGGGTTCCACGCGCAGGCATCGTTGTAGTTGCCCACGGTGGAGAGGCGCCGCAGGTTAAGCCCCTCGCTGTCCATCACCCAGAGCTGGGCCGAACCGCTCCGTCCGGAGGTGAAGGCGATTTCGAGGCCGGACGGGCTCCAGCAGGGAGCGGTGTCCTGCGCGGGGGTTCCGGTGAGGTTGTGCGCGCCCGTTCCGTCGATATTGGCGACCCAGATGTCGAAGTTGCCGGCCCGGTTCGAGCTGTAGGCGATCTTCTTGCCGTCGGGGGAGACCACGGCCGCGAAGGCCTGCGTGCCGGGCCGCTCGTTGGTCACGTTTGGAACGCTGCGCCCTTCGAAGATCCACGAGAGATAGATCTGGGGGTCCCCGTTCCGGTAGGAGGTGTAGATGATGCCACGCCCGCCCGGCGTCCAGCCCGGGAGGATGGAAAGCTGGCGGTTGACCGTGACCTGCCGGACATTGAAGCCATCGTAATCGGAGATGTAGAGCTCCTTGCGACGCCGGTCCGTGTAGTCGCGATCGGAAACGAACACCAGTCGGGTGCGGGTTACCCCCTGGATCGAAGCGAGACTCAAAATGTCGTCGGCCGCCTGGTGGGCGAAGGCGCGGAAGCTGTTGGGATTCGAAGGCTCCACCTTGCCGGCGTAGCGCTTGCTCATGATCGAGGAACTTCCGTCGACACTGAAGGTGCGGGCTTCGAGCGCGAACTCCGTGCCGGTCTGGGTGACCTCGAGGGTGGTCAGGATGTTGGCGCCGACGGACTTCCAATCGAGATAGATCGGGCTTTTCGGGTTCACCGGGGGCAGCGACTTCATGAGCGATTCCGGCGTCAACTGGAAGCCTTCGAAGTCGAGGTCGGCCTTCAGGACCTCGCGCACCAGCCCGCATGAGGTGCGCAGGGGCTCCACGGCGGCCGAGCACGGCGCGATCGCGACGCGGGTCGCGCCGGTGCCGCCGATCACGATCTGGGCGATGCCCTGATCCTGGCTGGAACCCATGACGGCTCCCAGGCCGGCCAATCCGAGACAGAGCCCGGCGCTAAGAAACAGGCTTGAAGTTCGCATGGACAACCAGGGTTTCCTTTTCGTAACCGTTGGGGAGCGGGCCGAGCTGAGTGCTGATCACCGCGCGTTCCGCGAGCCGGTCGACGGTCGCGGACCCCGAGGACTCGATGATCTCGACCTCGTCGACGGAACCGTCGCGATGAATGGTGAACGCGACCTTCACGTTGCCCGTGAACTCGGGACGGATCTGGCGGGCCCAGGTTGCCCAGATCTTGTTCTGAGCCGCCGCGAGGTAGAAGCCAAGCGGACCGGTCGGGCCGGTCGTTCCATTCAGCACGCCCGGCGTCTGGGCCGTGAAGTCCAGGCCGGTCGCCGCGCTGGCCGCGCCCGGCGCCGAAGGTGCGGCGCCGGCCGGCGGATCTTTCTTCGGAATCTTCTCCGTGGCGATTTCGCGGGACTCCGTCTTCTTGACGTCCTTCACGCTTCGCTTCAGATCGACGGGGGCGAGGCCCTTCTTGGGAATCACGGTTTCCGGCTTGATGAGACGGGCCGGAGCCGGAGGCTGAGGCGCCGCTTTGGGCGCTTCGACCGGCGCGGGCTCCGGAGCCCGCTCCACGGGCTCAGCCGCGCGCGGCATCCCGCCCCCCTTGGGGAGCGGGACGGCAAAGCCCTCGACCACGTTGATGATGGGGCGCCTCGGCGTGAGCAGGGCCAGGATCAGGATGGCGAAGAAGGTTGTGGCGTGAGCCGCGCCGGAGAGCAGGAGGCTCCTGGAATAGCCCTCATCGACCAGGGCTTGCCGGGCGACGAGGACGCGCAAAACGGGATCGTTCACGAGGCCTCCTTCGGCGTGTCATAGGCAAACCCGATACGTTCGACGCCGCAGCGCTTCAAAAGGTCGACGACCTCGATGACTTTTCCATAGCGGACGCTCTGGTCTGCGCGAAGATAGACGACGTGGGTGGGACGCCCGGCCATGAGGGCGCGGATCTGGTCTTCGAGGAGGGGCAGGGCGAGAGGCTGTCGACCGAGATACGCCCGCCCTTCCGCGTCGAGGGTCACGGTGAGCCGATCCTCCGGCTGGTTGTCGAACTGATTCGCGGTGGGGAGGGTGATGTCGATGCCCTGACTCATCATGGGGGCGGTGACCATGAAGACGAGGAGGAGAACCAGGACCACGTCGACGAGGGGCGTCACGTTGATCTCGCCGATGCTCCTTCGCGCGCGCTTGCGTCTGAAGGCGAGGTACCCCGAACCCGCGCTCCGCCCGCCGCCGCCGTCTTCTGAAGAGTTGAGGCCCGCCATCGCCGGTCTGCTTACGTGAAGTTCCGCTCGACCATGCTGATGAACTCCATGGCGAAGTCATCCATCGTGGCGGAGAGGGCTTTCACCCGATCCGAGAAATAGTTGAAGAAGAGAGCCGCGGGAATGGCGGCGAAGAGCCCGGCGGCGGTGGTGATCAGAGCCTCGGATATGCCGGGCGCCACGATGGCGAGATTCGCCGAACCCTGCCGTCCGATTTCGCCGAAGGCGTTCATGATTCCCCAGACCGTTCCGAACAGGCCGATGAACGGGGACACGCTCGCGGTGCTCGCGAGGAAGCTGAGCCTTTTCTCCAACCGGCTTTCCTCGACCGATGCCGCGCGGGCCAGGGCGCGCGAGACCGCGTCGAGACTCCGGATGGAGGGCCGCTGGGCGGCGCCGCCCGCCGCCGGTCGCACCTGCTGATTGATCTCCTGGTAGCCCGCCTGGAACATGCCCACCAGAGGCGAATAGGTGAGCTGATTGGCCACCGCGTTCACCTCGGAGAACTTCTGGCTCTTCCTGAAGACCTCGAGGAAGCGCCTCGATTCCCGGGCGGCCCGGGCCAGGGTCGTCCACTTGTTGATGATGATCCCGAAAGAGACGAAGGAGAAGATCATGAGGAGGACGATGACGGCGATCGCCGTGGGCCCCGAGTGTTTCAGGAACCCGAGGGCGCCCCCGCCGAAGGCGTTGGCGGCGGCGCTTTGAGCCAGCAGGAAGTGGATCATCATCTGTATGGTGTTGCCGACCTCTCAGAATGGCACAATATCTTGTGTACGTCAATGAATGGACCCTGACCGGCCGGGGTTCCATGCTACCCTCACTGGCCTTCTTATGCTTCGCGTTCTGCGCATCGAAAACCTCGCGGTGGTGGCCTCCGCCGAGATCGAATTCGGGCCGGGCCTCAACCTCCTGACCGGCGAGACCGGGGCGGGGAAGTCCATCGTGGTGGACGCCCTCGGCCTCGTTTGCGGTGAGAGGGCCGATGGCGACCTTGTACGGACGGGCGAGGAGAAGGGCACCATCGAGGCTATCTTCGACGTGCCGAAGGGGTTCGGGTTCGAGTCGCTGGGCCTCGGAATCGACGACGCGGACGGGGAAGTGGCGATTCGGAGGGAGATTCTGGCCTCGGGGCGCAGCCGGGCCATGATCAACGGGGTCACCGTCTCTCTGGCCGGTCTCAGGAGCGTGGGCCAGGAGCTGGTCCAGATTCACAGTCAGCACCAGCATCACGCCCTGCTGAACGCCGATTTTCATCTGTCGTTCCTCGACCGGTTCGCGGGCCTCGAGGCCAGGGCGGAAAGGGCCCGAGTCCTCTTTGCCGAGGCGCAGGCGTCCGATGCCGCCCTTCGCGACTTTCTGGAAAAGGCACGCCAGTTCGGCCGCGAGCGAGAGGCCCTTCGTTTCCAGGTCGATGAGATACGGCGAGCGAACCTTCGCTCCGGCGAAGAGGAGGAACTCCGGGAGGAACGCTCCCGCCTGCGCAACTCCGAGCGGCTTGGGGAACTCACTTCGGAGGCCGGCGCCCTCCTCGACGGCACCGACGACGACCCAGACAATTCGCTCCTGTCGAAGGTGCGGTCGCTCGGCAAGCGTCTCGACGAGATCACCCGACTGGATCCTTCCGCGGTTCGGGAATCGTTCAGCCGGCACGGAGAAGTGCTCGGGCTCCTCAACGACTGGTCAGCGAATCTTGCCGACTATGTCTCGTCTCTCGAGGCCCAGCCGGGACGAATCGACGAAGTGGAGTCGAGGCTGGCCACGTTAGAGCGACTTAAGAAGAAATATGGCTCAAGTGTTGATGAAATCATGACTTTCTTAACAGAGTCCGAGAGCCGTCTCAATGCAATCGACGATCCGGAGGCCGAGGAACGGCGGCTCCTCAAACTTTCCAACGCGGCGTGGGGCGCTTACGCGGCTCTGGCCGGAGCGCTGTCGAAGGAGCGTCGGTCACTCGCGACGAAGCTCCAAAAGGCCGTGGCCCGGGAATTGAGCGACCTGGCGATGGCCCAGTGCCGCTTTGAGGTGCGGTTCGAGCCATCGGCGGGGACTTCCGACTTCGACTGGCGGTCGCATGGTCTCGAGACCGGCGAGTTCTTCCTGTCCGCAAACCCTGGCGAGGAGTTGAAGCCGCTCAAGTCCGTGGCATCGGGGGGCGAGCTCTCGCGGGCGCTGCTGGCGCTGCAGTCGCTTCTGAACGCGCACCCGTCGGGTGCGGTTGTCTTCGACGAGGTGGACGCCGGCATCGGTGGCGCGGTGGCCGAGGCGGTGGGGCGGCGCCTGGCGCGGGTGGCCCGGGACCGGCAGGTCCTGTGCGTGACCCATCTCGCGCAGGTGTCGGCGTTCGCGGACCGCCACTACGTGGTTGAGAAGCGAGTCGTGCGCGGGCGAACCATCACCGAGGTCCGCGAGGTTGAGGGCCGTGATCGGGTCCGCGAGGTGGCCCGGATGCTGGCCGGCGAAGTGGTCACGGGCTCCGCGGAGAAGAACGCCGAAGAACTCATCGGCCGGGTCAGGCGCCTTGACGCCGAACCCCGAGCATAGGGCGGGATCCCAGGTGGCGAAGGGCAAATACTTCATCGAGACGTTCGGCTGTCAGATGAACGTCAACGACTCCGAAAAGGCGGCCGGTCTGCTCGAAGCCGAGGGGATGCAGCGAGTCGATTCGGTGGACGGCGCCGACGTGATCTTCGTGAATACCTGCGCGGTTCGCGAGCGCGCGGCCGAGAAGCTTTTTCACGCGGTCGGCCGGTACAAAGGCCTCAAGGCGCAGAACCCCTCGCTGAAGATCGCGGTCGGCGGGTGCGTCGCCCAGTTGCAGGGCAAGGAGATCATGGAGCGCGCGCCCACGGTGGACGTCCTGGTCGGC
Organism: Vicinamibacteria bacterium; assembly: GCA_044229175.1. Taxonomy (GTDB): domain Bacteria; phylum Acidobacteriota; class Vicinamibacteria; order Fen-336; family JAGNNV01; genus JAGNNV01. Next base: position 277,876 of record JBGATM010000002.1, read on the forward strand.
ACCCACAATCTGCGCGACCTGCCGCGGCTTCTCGTGGAGTCCTCCGGATCCGGAGTGCGCCAGTCGGCCCTGGACCGCGAGGCGGATGCCTTCTCGATTCCCGCGAGCGTGGTGTCCCACTCGAGTCGGACCCGCGCCTACGTCACCGTCGTCGAGGGCTGCAACCACGTCTGCAGCTTCTGCGTGGTCCCGAGGACGCGAGGCAAGGAAGTCTGTCGGTCGCCTGAGAGCATCCTGGATGAGGTGAAGAGTCTCCTGGCCCGCGGCTACAACGAAGTCATGCTCCTGGGGCAGACCGTGAATGCGTACCGTTTCGGGGACACCGACTTCCCGGATCTTCTCCGCCTGGTTCACGACGCCGACGAGCGACTCTGGCGTTTGAGGTTCACAACCTCTCATCCCGAGCATGTCGATGAGAAGTTCGCGCGTTGCTTCGCGGAACTGCCCAGACTCGCGCCCTACCTGCATCTTCCGGTGCAGTCCGGAGCCGATGCCATTCTGGCCGACATGCGGCGTGGCTACACCGCCGGCGAATATCTGGAGAGGCTGGCACTCCTGCGAAGGCATCGCGCAGACCTGGCCCTCACCGCAGATGTGATCGTCGGCTATCCCGGCGAGACAGAAGACGACTTCGAGGCAACCTGTCGGTTGGTTCGCGAGGCCAGCTTTGACGGACTCTTCGTTTTCCTGTACTCGCCCAGACCCGGGACGACGGCAATTCGGAAGGCCGACGATATCCCCGAAGCCGAGAAGAAGCGGCGATTCAAAGTGCTCAACGAGCAACAGCAGCGACAACAGAGAACCCGCCATCAGAGCTACCTGGGTCGAGTCGAGGAGGTTCTGGTGGAGGAAGTGACGGACGGGGAAGGAAGAGGCCGCACCCCGCATTTCCGCTTGGTTCACTTCGACGCGCCCCCGCTCGTCAAGACAGCGGCGGGCACTCGAGTGGACGTCAGGATCACCGCCGCGTTTCCGAATTCTTTGCGAGGTCGAATCGAAGTCGACGGAGACGCACGCGACCCGCGTCGATAGTAGCCGGAAGCGAAATCCATTCCGGGACCAAGTCTTTCCGGGTCGCGAGATCTGTCACGCGCGTTGGTTTCTTTCATTGACCGCACACGGAATCGTTCCTAAGATCGACGACCAACCATGATCGTTCTCGCGATTACGAATCAAAAGGGTGGGGTCGGGAAGACCACGACCGCCATCAATCTCGCGGCGGCTCTGGCGATGCGCGGCAAGCGAACCCTGCTGATCGACCTCGATCCTCAGGCGAATTCGTCGATGAGCTACCTGGACCTCAGCACCGTAGACAAGTCCACTTACGACCTGCTGATGGGTGAGAAGAAACTCGCGGAGATCGTGCGGCCCACTTCCGTTCAGAACCTCGAGATCGCTCCCGCCCGCATTTCACTTGCCAAGGCTGAGAACAAGCTCATCGGGGAACTCGAGGGCCATTTCAAGCTCCGCGATGCGCTTGATCTCCACAAGAAGCATTACGATTTCATCGTGGTGGATACCCCTCCCACCCTGGGCATCATTACCGCCAACGCGCTGGTCGCATCGAGCCATGTGCTGGTGCCTGTCCAGTCGAGCTACTTCGCATTGGAGGGCACCGAGGACCTGCTCGAGACGGTCGAGAAGATTCGCGCCCGCCCGAATCCCGAGCTCAAGCTTCTCGGAGCCGTGATCACGATGCACGACAAGCGAACCACGTTGGCTCGCGACGTTCAGAAGGCGATCGTGCAGTTGTTCGGCACCAAGGTCTTCAAGACGACGATCACGAAGAGCATCCGCCTTGAGGAAAGTCCCGCGCACCGTGAGTCGATCTTCACGTTCGCGCCGCAGTCCAGCGGCGCTCTCGAGTATTACAAGCTTTGCGAAGAGGTGATTGAACGTGTCTAACGTCAAAAGAGTCGGCCTTCCCTCGTCCCTTCGTATGCGTCACGACAGTCATTTCATCGACCAGCTCGGCCGAGCGGCTTTTTCGCCGATCGGGCAATCGATTCCGATCGAAGATATTGATCCCAATCCGAATCAGCCCCGGCAGAACGTCGGCGATCTTTCTGAGCTGATCGCGTCGATTCGCGAAAAGGGCGTCCTCGAGCCCATTCTGGTCCGCCGGCGGGATGCCCGGTTTCAGATAGTGGCGGGGGAGCGGCGTTACCGCGCGGCAATCGAGGCGGGACTGCCCGAGATCCCATCGGTCGTGAAAGAGCTGACGGATCCCGAGGTGATGGAGGTTGCTCTCATCGAGAATCTCCAGCGGAAGGACCTGACTGCTTTCGAAGAAGCCGACGGCCTCAAGACTCTGGCCGAAGCGCACGGCTATACGCACGAAATGATGGCGGAGAAGCTCGGAAAGAGTCGGAGCACGGTCACCGAGACGCTCACCCTCGCGTCGATGCCCGACCGGGTCCGCGAGCTGTGTCGGCTGGCCGACATTTCCTCTAAGTCCGTTCTTATTCAAGTAGTTCGACAGCAGACTCCCGAGAAAATGGTTGCCTTCATCGACACCCTGCAGAAGACAGGGGCGGGGCCGACTCGCGCCGAAGCCAGACGGCTGATCAAGGCCGTCCCAGATCGAAAAGGCCGGCCCAAGAACTTTGTCTTCACCTACAAGACGGGTCGTGACCGGGGTCTTTCCTTGTCCCTGAAGTTTGGTCGCCCCGATGTCTCAAAGGGCGACATCGTAGCCGCTCTCGAAGAACTCACCGGCGAGATCAAGTCGAAGGACCCGAAGGCGATCGGGACTCGTTCGTAGGCAGGCCGGGCGAACTCCTAAAGGCCGGTCAGTTTCAGGAACCGTTCGGTCCACTCGCCGGCGAAGGATCGGGCCGCGAACGCGACCCAGCCACAGACCAGCACCACCGCCGCAACGGGGTGTCGGCTCCACAGCCGAACGGTTCCCACGCCCATGGCGAGGGACGCAAGGGGAGTGACGAACTCCAGATCCTTCAGGTGCTGGAAGCCGTTTGGTGAGGGGAGCCCGGCGGCGAGGACGCTGATCCAGATGGCCACTCCGCTCCAGGCCAGGATCAGGTTCTGAGTTCCGCGATCGGATTGCCGCAGCAGCAGGAGCCCTCCTGTGGCGAGGAGCAGGACGAAGGGACCATCGAATCTCCAGAGGCGCGACCCCAGTCGGGCCAGCCCGCGAAGCGGATTCAGGGACGATCCAGCATAGGGATCGTTGAGGTCGTCCGCCTCTGGGATCTCGATACCCACGGGCGGCTTCTCGCGTAGTTGCTGCAGTCGGTCCAGTACTCGCGACTCGGGCTGGGGCTGGTGGGCGCGCACGTTCTCGATGACCGGAAGGTAACGCCAGTAGAACGCGCCCGCCGACACGATCAGGGCGACCGCCCCCGCCATGGCCACCCGGAGGGCCGCGGCCCGCCCGCCCTCGCTTCGCCGCGTCAACTCGATGAGCAGGAGACCCGCGATGAGGAGTCCGAAGTTGGCGATCGACTGGGTGTAGACGAGGAACGCCACGACGAGGACTCCGGTGAGCCAGGCGGTCGCGACAACTGGTCTGCCCGAGCGGCGAAGGGCTCCGAGAAGAATCAGCGCCGCGCCGGCATCGAAGAACTGGCCCGCAATCCCCGGGAAGTACCCCAGGGCCATCCGGCGGACGAGCAGAGGCTGAAGGGAAGCGAAGAGGGCGCCCAGAAGCCCTGTGACCGGCCCTAACCCGAGCCACAGTCCCAGGGCCAGCGTCAGGAGGGGTATCAGCGATGCGAAGGTGACGGCCGTGACCATGGCGGCGTCGAGCGGATCAAGTCCGAACAGACGCCCGACACCCCCGGTCAGGACGTAGGCCCCAGGCGGGTATGGGAACGGGTACCAGTTTCCGTCGATCTGCTGGAGCCCAAGGCTTCGCTCGTACTGAACCTCGAAAAGCTGATCAAGGAACGCGGAGAGTCCGGCCCGATTCAGAGTCTGCTGAACCACGGCGTGTACCCGGTAGTCGGGATAGAACGCCTGCGGGTGCAGGAAGGCGCCGCGCGAGAGCAGGGTCAGGAGAGTGATGGCGACGAGTGCCGTCCGGTACCGCGCCGGTAGATCCAGAACACCGACGGCCTTAGCAATCATCGCTCCAAGCATCAGGGTGAGGGTGAATGCGACCAGACCTCCACGGAGCATCCGTTCAGCCGCGACTGGCGACGCGGCGAACGCCGACCCGAGCAGGAGCGCAAGTGCCCCATTTACCGTGATCGCCAGGGGAATACCGGCGCCAGAGGCGAGGAATGCGAGACCGGTGAGACTGAGCAGCAGTGCGCCCCGAAGAGTGGTCTCGGAAGAGGCGAGGAAGCCCGCCGGCCCACGAATCTCGATCCAGTCAACCGCCACGCCGAGGGGACGCTCGTTTTGGACACTGGCCTCAAGTAAAACTGAAACATTTGACCCACAACTAACTTCCGGAATTTGGAATTCAAGGACTTCATAGGGGTGGTCTTCTCGGGCTTGAACGCTTCGCTGGCCGAGGACCATCCCGGAGACAGACACCACAAGCAGGGCGGGATCCACGAAGTGTCGGCGGACCCGAAGGCGCGCCTGGCCGGGGCCACAGAATCGCAGGGGCAGCGAAATCCGGGAAGAAGGAACTGGACTCCACCGGAAATACGTGGGCCCATCCCTTTCTATGTCTCGAAAATCGCGGACGTAGTGGGCATCGGTGGGTCCGAGGTCAACCGCGGCTGATCGGGCGAACCGGTGTCCGAGCAATACGGCCAGGGCGCCGGCAGCGGCGAGGACGGCAATCGCGATCAGCGCCCACACGAAGGTCTGTCGCTCGCGCTGACGGCGCGTGCCTTCGGGCCTCGTCGGTTCCGTGGTGTCGGGCGTCACCGCTGGACGTTATGCTCCACGCCGAGCGGGGGTCAAGAAGCGATCACGATGAGTGAAGGACTGGCGATGGTGACCGGGGCCTCGTCCGGGATCGGCGAGGCGTTCGCCCGGGAACTGGTCGCGCGCGGCTTTTCCGTGATTCTGGTGGCTCGACGGACCGACCGGCTTGCGGAGATTCAAGGCGAACTGGGGCCGACCGTGCACGTGCTGGGTGCCGACCTCGCAACCGAGGAGGGAGTCGCCGCGGTGAGCGGGCGACTTCAGATGGGCGGGGTCTCGCTCGTCGTGAATAACGCGGGCGTCGGGTACCGGGGGCGTGTGGCGGATCAGCTGGACGGCAATATCAGCCAGTTGGTGCGGTTGAATCTGGAGGCGCCGATGCGCCTCAGCCGCGCGGCCCTCGGTCCGATGATGGCCATGCGACGGGGAATCCTCATCAACGTGGTGTCCATGGGGGCTTTCCAACCGGTGCCCTATCTCAATGTCTATGCGGCGACGAAGGCGGGACTTCTCTCGTTCACAGAGGCCCTTGCCGACGAAGTCGAAGGTTCCGGGGTCAGGATCCAGGCCTTGTGCCCGGGGAACATCCCCACGGGGTTTCAGGAGGTTGCCGGGACGAAGGGAAGCCGGTTCGACAGGACCCCGTCCATGAGCGCTCGGGATGTGGCCAGGAGTTCCCTGGACTCCGCCCTGCGCGGTGGGGGAACGCTCCATTTGCCCGCGTGGATGGACCGTCTCTCCGTGTTCGCGCAGAGATTCCTCCCAAGGTTCGTGGCGCGACGGGTCGCGGGGAGTCTCCTCAAAGAGGACTGATCGGGCTCCGGACCGGCTTCAGACGAAACTCAAGGCCGCTCCTGATATTATGGGGGTCCAGCGCCGAACTTTCTTCGACGAGGACTACCCTAATGGCCCCAGAATCCAACCCTGCCTCCAATTTCGCGGAATACGACTATTCCAACTTCTACTATGGGGCAGGCGACGATCCCATGAACCTGCTCGGGCCGTTTTCCGAGTGGTATCGCGAGGCGCTTCCAAACGGCTATTACCTTTATTCTGAACCGCTTCAGGGTGCACCCGAGACCCGTGTCCATGTCCGGAATCGCAAGACCGGCCGGATTCACGACCTGATCAACATGGCGTCCTACAACTACCTGGGCATCTCCTATCGTCCCGAGGTGAAGGAAGCGGCGATCAAGGCGGTGGAGAAGTACGGTCTCGGGGCCTCGGGCTCGCCCATCCTGTCCGGGACGTTCGACATCCACGAGGAGTTCAACGCGGAGCTCGCCCGTTTCAAGGGCAAGGAGGCGGTGGTTGTCTTTCCCACCGGCTACAGCGCCAATGTCGGATTCATCTCCGGGCTCATGCGCGCCGGTGACTCGATCATCCTCGACCAGTATTCGCACGCTTCCGTGGTCGACGGCGCCATCCTGGCCAAGTCCAATACCGTTTTCTTCCGCCACAACAACCCCCTCGATCTCGAGCGGAAGCTCGGGAAGACCAAGGGCAAGAAGCTGGTGGTCGTCGAAGGCGTCTACTCCATGGACGGTGATATCTGCACGCTCCCTGAACTTCTCGAAGTGGCGAAGCGCCATGGCGCCCGGATCCTGATCGACGAGGCCCACTCGACCTTCCTCTTCGGTCAGAACGGCCGCGGCGTGGCCGAGCACTTCGGCCTCGACGACGAGGTCGATTTCCACCTTGGGACGTTCTCGAAGAGCCTGGGTGGCCAGGGCGGTTTCGTCGCGGGCAGCCGCAAGCTCGTCGACTACATCAACGCCTTCGGACGTTCGCGCTTCTTCTCCTGCAACCTGTCGCCCGTTCTGGTCGCCGGCCTGCTCGCGGGCCTCAAGATCGTCCAGAAGGAACCGGAACTTCGTCAGAAGCTCTGGTCCAACGTCGCGTTCCTCCGCCGGCGCTTCGCCGAGGAGGGAATCGACATCGGCAAGTCGAACTCTCAGGTCATGCCGGTCATGGTCAACAACGACGCCCGCGTGTTCGCGGTCGCCGAGAAGATCCAGGACCGTGGCCTCTTCCTCCAGCCGGTCACCTATCCGGCGGTGCCGAAACACAAGTCCCGCCTGCGCATCTCCGTCTCCGCGGCCCACACCGAGGCCGATCTGGAAACCGCGGTGCGAGTCATCGCGTCCGTCCTGCGCGAAGAGGGTGTATGCCAGTAACCGTCTACGGGTATCGGGATGCGATGAGCGCGTTCTTCGAGTTTCCCACCGAGAACGCTCGGGAGATCCTGCCCGATCACCTGGAACCGGTGGAAGTGCACCATGGCACCAGCATCTTCGCGATGACCGCGTTCGACTTCAATGAAAGTTCGGTCGGCGAGTATGGTGAGGTGGTGATGGCCGTCATCGTTTCGCCGCTGGTGAAGCCGGGCGAACGGCTTCCGAAGTCGGCGATGTATCCCTACCTCGTGGCCACCACCACGAAGGCCGCGCGGGATCACGCGATCGAGCGCTGGCACCTGCCGCATTTCATGGAAGACATCAAGATCGAGTTCGACCGTTCGACTCCCAACGTCGGGGTGGCCCGGGTCAGGGACCTGGCCGGGGCGCCGATCGCGGATCTCACCGTGGCCGCCCACACCTTCGCGCCCGTCAATCACCTGTATCAATCCTTCATGGCCGACGACTCAGGGAAGTATCTCGCGAGCATCATTATGGAAGGCGAGCAGAGCGAGCATGAGGACGAGAAGGGCTCGATCGTTCTTCACGATCACGAGTTCAACAAGGCGCTCAGCATTGAGGACGTCTATCCCACCCCGTTCAGGGAGTTGTGGATGCGGAACGGGCGACAGACCTTCGATCCGCTGAAAACGCTCTAGTTTCCTCCCATCGGCCCCGGCGACTCGGGACATCCAATAGGCTGCATCGTTCCCATGTCCCGAACCTTCGTCATCCTCAATCCGCACTCCGGCAAGGGCCGCGGCCGGAAGATCGAACCCCGCATCCGCGAGATCTTTCGAGCGCAGGGCGCCGAGTTCGGTCTGACCGCGCAGGCCGGGGACGAGGAACGGCTCACCGCCTCGGCCATCGCGAACGGGTTCGATCGCATCGTTGCCGTCGGCGGCGATGGAACGACCTCCAACATCGGGCACGCGATCATGGAGTCCGGAAAGCCGGTCGCCCTCGGCCTCGTTCCCGGGGGGACGGGTTGCGACCTGGCGCGCAGTCTCGACATTCCGCAGAACGACCTGGTTCGGTGCGCCGAGATCGTGGCCGCGGGCAAGACCCGCGCGATGGACGTCGGCAAGGTCGAAGACCGGCATTTTCTCAACGTGGCGGGCTTCGGGTTCGACATGGCGGTGCTCGAGCGTTCGTTCCGGGTTCGCTGGCTCCGCGGTGAGCTGCTCTATCTGTATTGCGCGCTGCTGGAGATGAAGGCCTATCCGGGGTTTGGCCTCAAGAGCACTCTCGACGGCCGTCCCGGACCCTCGGGCATTCACATGATGATCATCGTGGCGAACGCGAAGAAGTTCGGCGGGGGCTTTGCCGTGGCGCCAGAGGCGTCGCTCGATGACGGCGAACTCGACATTGTGAGCTTCGGCGACCTTGGATTCTTCGCGCGGCTCAAGGCGATGGGCGCCCTGATGAAGGGCCGGCACAACGGCCTGCCTCAGATCGCCACCACGCGCGCGCGGCGAGCCGTGTTCGAGTTCGAGTCGGCCCCGTCCTTCGAGACGGATGGGGAGTCGCGCCAGGCGAAGGGTTCATCCCTGGTCATCGAGACGCTCCCGAGGGCCCTCCGCGTGCTGGTGCCCTGATGCCTTTCCTGCGGGCCGTCCGGAGCCTCCTGGCCATGTCGATCTGCCTGCTCCTGCTGGGCGTGGTTGCCCCCCTCTCGCTTTATCTGGTTGTGGTCCCCTGGATCACGATCCAGCCTTCCCGGGCGAAGACGATCGGCGCCGGCTGGGTGAGTTGGCTGGCACGCTCGCTGACCGTTCTCATGCGAGCGGGCGGGGCCCGTTTCGAGTTCGAGGGCGAAATCGACTGCAACCAACCCGGCGTGGTGATCATGAATCACCAGTCGCTGCTGGACATCCCGCCGTTGATACACATCCTCAGGCAGCGCCTTCCGAGGTTCGTGGTGAGAGCCAAATACGCGAGGGGCATTCCCACGGTATCCCGGGCGATCCGCTTCATCGACTGCATTCCCGTGGACCCCCAGCGCGAGCGCGCGACCGCGGTCCTGGCCCTGCGGAAAGCGGCGCGCGATGGCCTCGGGCACGCCGTGCTTGTCTACCCCGAAGGCCATCGATCAAGAGATGGCGAAATTCTTCCTTTCCGACCCGCCGGCCTGACCGCCCTTCTGCAGGAGAAGTCGCTGCCCGTGTGGATCATCGTGAACGACGGTCTGTGGCGGCTGCGGACGCTGGGGGACACGCTGTTCGCCCTGGGAACGGTGCGATGCCGGATGCGGGTCATCGGGCCCGTGATGTCGCCCGAAGACCCCGACGATCTTCCCGCCTTCATCGAGGAACGACGGCAGACCCTGATCCGGGAGCTCGCGAAGATGCGAACGGAGGCGGCGAACTGAGCCCGCGGGAGCACGCCGAGCTCGTTCTGGATCGGCCGGGGCTCGATCTTCTGGACGCCATTGCCACGGCATCCAGGGGCTCGCTCGATGCCGCCATCTTCTTCGGGTCGCGGAGTTCGGGCGTCGCCACGAATGCCTCGAGCGCCTACGACCTGATGCTGGTGTGCGATCGGCCCGGGGCCTTTTACCGTGCGATGAGCGAGGCCGGATTTCTCGGCCGTTCTTCCGCGCTGCTGGGCCTGCTCGACCGGTTGCTGCCGCCGACCCAGATCCGACTCGTTCATGGAACGGGTCTCGTCAAGGCGTCGGTTCTTTCCATGGCCGCGCTGGAGCGCGCCACCTCGCCCGCGCGCAAGGATCAGTTCGTCGCGGGTCGACTGTTTCAGGACGTCCATGTCGTCTGGGCCCGGACTCCCGAATCGGTCCGGCTGGCGGAGGACGCGGTCGCGTCCTCGCGACGGGTCACTCTCGACTGGGTGGCTCCCGATCTGCCGGATCGATTCGGTCCTCCGGAATATGTGCGGCAGTTGTTCCGCACGTCGTTCCGGTTCGAGGTCCGGCCGGAGACTTCCGGGCGGGCCGACGCGCTATACGAAGCGCAGGCCGCCCGGCTGGTGCCGATCTTCGAGGAGGTCCTGAAAGGACTGGCGGCGGAAGGCCGGCTCAGGCCAGAGGACGGAGGCACGTTCCGGTTGACCGAGCCACCCTCGCGCGCGGGCGCCCTGGGTCGACGTGTGTTCCTCGAATGGTCGAGGGTGCGAGCCACCGCAAGGTGGCCGAAGCATGCGGTGACGTTCGACGGCTGGCTCGACTACATCATCAGGAAGGCGGAACGCCACTCGGGCGAAGCCATCGTCCTCACCCCCATGGAGCGTCGATTCCCGTTGATCCTCCTGTGGCCGAAGATCTTCAAGTTTCTGGCCCGACAGCGCGGCAAGGGTCGACCGGTGTAACTTCGAGCGAAGACCTCATGCATCCAGCCCTTCGCAACGCCCTCATCATGCTCGCTATCGCGATCGCGTCGACCTTCGTCTACGCCGCGGTCGGCCGAAGGCAGGATAAGGATGCGAGCGCGAAGGGGACCCAGTTCCTCATGGGTCTCGGGAACTTCCTCGTGCACTGGTTCATGTGGGTCATCGGGCCGATCGAGCGCCTGAGCCTGGCCCTTCGGCTCACGCCCGACTTCTTCAACTGGCTGGGCCTGTTCCTTGGCGCGGTGGCCGGCGGCCTCTTCGCCTTCGGCCACCTGGGATGGGGAGGCGTGGTGGTCCTGCTCGGCGGCATCTGTGACGTGATGGACGGGCGGCTCGCCCGGTCGATGAAGCTCGCCTCGTCGTATGGCGCCTTCATCGATTCCACCCTGGATCGATTCGTGGAAGTGTTCGCCTTCCTGGGCCTGGTCTTCTTCCTGCGGGACAACGAATGGGGCCCGTTGCTGGCCGCCGCCGCGATCACGGGCTCGCTGCTGGTGAGCTACACCCGGGCTCGGGGCGAATCGCAGGGCGTTTTGTGCAAGGAAGGGCTGATGCAACGAGCCGAGCGGATAGCCCTGCTGGTCTTCGCGGTCTTTTTCGATGGCCCGATCACCCTCAGCTTTGGCCTGGCCCAGGGCTCGGTGGTCGTGGTGGTCCTCGCGCTCATCGCCGGCGGAACCTTCGCGACTGCGTTCCACCGAACCCTCTGGATCGGCACGCGCCTCCGGGAAAGGGATCGGGCGGCAACTCCGCCGGAATGAAACCCCTCTCCATCGCGGTCCGCGAGGACTCGATGGTCCCCCTCGATCGCTGGCTCGCGACCGAGCTCTCGCAGACCCTGGGGCGTGCGGTGCCGCGCGCCCTGGTGCGCCGGGCCATTGTCGGGGGAGTCGTGGCCGTGGCGGGGCGGATCGTGCGCGACCCCGGTATGGTCCCGAGGCGCGGTCCGTCCGTGTTCGTACGGCACTTCGACTGGCTGCCCGGAGACGAACCCGCCCGCCCCCTGCGGGTCCTCTATGAGGATGACTCCGTCATCGCCGTCGACAAGCCCTCGGGCCTGCCCACGCATGGGAACAAGGACGCGGCTCGACCGAACCTGATCGGGTTGGTGGAGCGGCATACCGGGGGGCGGGTGTTCGTGCATCATCGCCTCGACGCGGGAACCTCCGGGGTGGTGCTCTTGGCCAAGGTGAAGGAGGCCAACGCCTCGCTCGCTCGAAGCTTCGCGGGACGGGCCGTCGACAAGACCTATGTCGCAATGGTCACCCGGCCGCCCATCGACTGGCCCTCCGAGATGATCATCGACACTCCGATCCTTGTCTCGGGCAACGGCTCCGTTCGCATCGACCCCGGTGGGGTTCCGGCGGAGACCCGCCTCCGTGTTCTGGATCGTCGCGCCGATCGCCTGGTCCTCGAAGCGAAGCCGGTCACCGGACGCAAGCATCAGATCCGGATCCACCTCGCGTCGGTAGGCGCGCCCATCGTCGGCGACTCACGCTACGGCGGCCCGCCCTCGGAGAGCCGCCGGTTGATGCTCCATGCGGAACGCATCGAACTCGATCATCCCGTCACCGGAAAACGGCTCGTGGTCTCGAGTCCGCGGCCCGAGGAGTTCGGAGCGCGACCGACGCTCAGTCGCTCCAGTCGACCACCCCAGCCCGGAACAGTTCGACGGCCAGGGACACGAGTGAGTCATCCTCGGCCAGACGCCGTGCCGCAGGGCGGGAAGCCTTTCCGCAAAGAAAGGCCGCGGCGAAAGCCTGGCGGCGGGGCAGGACGCGGCTCTCTCCATTGACGAAGAGCACGGCGCGGCCCCGCTCCAGTGCCGTCCAGGCCATTCGCGCACCCGGCACCACGGAGACGGTGGAGCCGCCCGCGAGCCTTCTCCTTAGTGACTCCTTCGTCGCCGCCTTGGTGGACGAAACCCCCGTGCTTCCTCCTGCGGTCACGGCCTCGCCCATGGCCAATGCCCAGGCCTCGCCTCCGTCCGACTCGAAGTCGGAAGCAAGAAACCGCCGCAGGCTCAGAAGATCCTGGCCTGAGATCTGACCCGGGTCCCTGGCTGGTCTTCTTCCGGGGTCAGAGAAGAGCCGCGGCGTCTCGCGGGATAGCCCCCGGGACAGCAGGGTCGACAGGAGGTCGGTGACGGAGGGGGCGCGGAATCCGACGGAGTAGGTGAGGGCGATTTCCGCGTTCCCCGGCACGGTGACGCCCCGATGCCCGACGCCGGGAGGGACGTAGAGCATGTCGCCGGGGTCGAGCACCCACGAGTCCTCGACCCGGAATCGTTTCAGGATGCGCAGGTCGAGGCCGGGCCTGTACTCGGCGGTGGAACGCCGATCGACCTCCCAGCGCCTTCGGCCCTGACCCTGGATCAAGAAGACATCGTAACTGTCGATATGCGCGTCGACGGTTCCATGAAGCGGGGACAGGCTCACCATCACGTCGTCCATCCTCCACCGCGGGATGAACGAGAAGGCCGAGGCCAGGGCCGCGATCGGGGGGGAGTGGCGGTCCATCGACTCCACCAGCAGCGTCCAGTGAGAACGCCCGAGCTTTCGCAGGACCTTGGGATTCTGAGGCCCGCGGATCACCTGCCACGGCTTCCGGCCGCCTCGTTCCATGACCAGGCGCGAATCGACTTCGGGCTCGCAGGCGAGGCCGGCCAGTTCGTCCGGGCTGAGCGGATCATGCAGGTTCGGGAACGCGCCGCGAACCAGCAAGGGCTCCTTCTGCCAGTACTTCGCGAGGAACCGCTCCACCGGGACGGCGCCGAGGACGGTGGAGGTCCGGGTCATGACCGGAACGCTACCTCAGGTTTCGGGCGAGAAGCTCCGGGTCGCAGTAGTGCAGGATCCACAGATCCGCATGCCGGACCGCTTTCTTCCACCGGGCCGCTTCGGACTCCCCGGACCCGCCCGCGGATTCGAACAGGAAGACGGTGTCGAGACACAGACGCAGATACCTCGGAACGCTGCGCAGATCCTCTCCCTGGAAAGCGATCCAGGCGGCGATGAGTCTGGAAGCGAGGTATCTCCTCAGCGCGAGGTCGACCCGGCTCGAGACCGCGGCCGGGCCGGGCCGGAAGTCGGGGAGATCCACGGTCGGCTTCGTCCCCTCGGCCAGAGCGGCAAGAAGGATCCTGCGCGGGTCCGCAACCCGGCGTTGTTCTTGGGAACTCTCCGGAGTGATGGCGAAGGACTCATTTACGAGCTCAAGGAGCGGGCCAGCATGTTGGGTCCACGACCGGGCGCTCTCGACCGCCGCTTCGATTGTGGCGAGAGCGGGCCACAGCGCCTCCCGGGAGAGGACGGCTACCGCCCGATCCTCGAAGGCTCGTAATCCGTCGAAGCCAAGGAGCACGCCTGGCCGGAGGAGCGGGGGATAGGCCGTCCGGGCGTCGAGTCCCTCGAACGGCCAGTCGGCCGGGAAAGCCCGCGGGCCGGTGACCAGGCGAAAGTCCGGTGAGTCATCGAAGAGTAATCCGGCGGCGGTTGGGCAGTAGTGCGAGAGGCTCACCGAGACGAGGCCCGGCTCCAGGACGCAAACCCTTGGGAAGTGCCGGCACGCGGACGGGAGGGCCTCAAGCCCGAGGTCTCGGTGGATCGCACACGCGCGGCCGGGGTCGTCGCGGAACCAACAGGACCCCGTGGAATCGACTCGCCGGAGGGCGGACTTACAGCCTGTGGGCGGGTCCGCCATGGGCTGGAAGCCGTTCGGGCCGTTTGGGAGGCGCGCCGGGGTCTTGCCGAGCGCGCCCCGGAGGCGGGACTCAACCTTCTCTTCTACGGCTATTTCCCAACCGGAGGAGCAGCAGACTCCCGTGTTCTGGCACCCGTAGCCGCTATGAAACGACAGGCACTGGACGATGGGCGGCCCGCTGCGCACCTCCACACCCATATTAGTTTACATAATATATCTTATCAGACACATCGATTTCCCTATTTCTGTCGATGTGCCCGATAAGATAGTCGCTCAAAGGGCTTGGTAAGGCCTCGAATATTGGTCGCTTAGAGGGCTCCACGGCCGCCAGTGGCACTGTCGCCGCGGGTATCGTTCGCTCCGACCTACTCCTCGTCTTCCCGGAGCTTGGCCAGGACCGAGAAATCCTCGAGCGTGGTGGTGTCGCCCACGGTCTGGGATCCGGCTGCGATGTCCCGAAGCAGCCGTCTCATGATCTTTCCGCTCCGGGTCTTCGGCAGCGCGTCCGTGAAGCGGATGTCGTCAGGCTTGGCGATCGGTCCGATTTCCCGCGCGACGTGAGCCTTTAGCTCCTCTTTCATCGCCTCGATCGCGAACTGGTCGGCGCCGGCCGCACCCGCCTTGAGGGTGACGAAGGCGCACAGGGCCTGGCCCTTGAGTTCGTCCGGCCGGGCCACCACGGCGGCCTCGGCCACCCGGTGATGAGATACGAGGGCGCTTTCGACCTCCATGGTTCCGAGGCGGTGTCCGGCGACGTTCACGACATCGTCGACCCGGCCCATGATCCAGAAGTAGCCGTCTTCGTCCTCGCGAGCACCGTCTCCTGTGAAATACGACCCCGGAAAGCGCTTCCAGTACTGTTCGATGTACCGGTCCGGATCCCGGAAGACCGTCCGCAACATCGACGGCCAGGGCTTCCGTATGACCAGGAAGCCGCCTTGTCCGGCCGGGACCTTGTGACCTTCCTTGTCGACGACTTCGGGCAGGATGCCGAAGAACGGCAGGGTTCCCGAGCCCGGCTTCGTGGGAGTGGCGCCCGGCAGCGGCGTGATCATGATCGCCCCGGTCTCGGTCTGCCACCAGGTGTCGACAATCGGGCAACGCTCGCCGCCGATGACCTTGTGGTACCACATCCAGGCTTCGGGGTTGATGGGCTCGCCGACCGTGCCCAGCAGTCGCAGCGAACTCAAGTCGTGGGCGTTCGGCCAGTCGTCGCCCTGGCGGACGAACGACCTGATGGCGGTCGGCGCGGTATAGAAGATGCTCACGCGGTGCCGTTCGATGATGTCCCAGAGGCGGTCCGGCTTCGGGAAATTGGGCGCGCCCTCGTACATCAATGAAGTGGCCCCGTTCGCGAGCGGACCGTAGACCACGTAGCTGTGACCAGTGACCCAGCCGATATCGGCGGTGCAGAAATACGTGTCTTCCTCTTTGAGGTCGAATACATACTTCGAGGTCATCGCGGCCTGGAGGAGATAACCCGCGGTCGAGTGCTGGACGCCCTTGGGTTTGCCGGTGGTGCCCGACGTATAGAGGATGAAGAGAGGATGCTCGGAATCGAGCGGTTCGGGAGGGCAGGTTGCCGAGGCCAGGGCCATCGCTTCGTGGTACCAGACGTCGCGCCCGCCCCTCATCTCTATGGTCTCGCCGGTGCGGCGGACGACCACCACCTTGGTGACGCTCGGGATGGAATGGCAGGCCGCGTCGACGTTGGCCTTGAGATGGACGATGCTTCCCCGCCGGCACGCGCCGTCCGCGGTAACGATCACCTTGGCTTCGGCGTCGTTCATGCGATCGCTCACTGCCTCCGCCGAGAAGCCTCCGAACACCACGCTGTGGATGGCCCCGATACGAGCGCAGGCGAGCATGGCCACCGCGGCCTCCGGGATCATCGGCAGATAGATGCCGACCACATCGCCCTTCGTCACGCCGAGCGACTTCAAGACGTTGGCGAACTTGCAGACCTCGCGAAGCAGTTCGCCGTAGGTGACCACCCGGGTCTCGCCCGGTTCGCCTTCCCAGATGATCGCGGCCTTGTTCTTGCGCCAGGTGGAGGCATGCCGATCGAGGCAGTTCTCCGAGAGATTGATCTTGCCGCCCACGAACCACTTCGCGAAGGGCGCCTCCCACTCGAGGACGGTGTGCCACTTCTCCTGCCAGGTCAGCGTCTCGGCCTGCTCGGCCCAGAAGGCCTCGGGGTCGATGATGCTCCTCGCGTACATCTCTCGATACCCCTCGAGATGTTTGATGTGGGCCTTATCGGAGAAGGCGGGCGGCGGCGGGAACAGCCGGGCTTCCTTGAGAAGCGTGTGAATCTCTGACATGCCCTGATTGTAGCCGCGGCCGCGAGACGGCACGGATCACCCCCAGGTCAAGGGGCCGCTGACGCGCCTAGCGGATTCCCCAGGTCTTGTGCTGCTGCACGGAGAGGGCCCATTCGGGATTGGCCTTGACCAGATCGACGCACCAGCGCAAGGTGTCGGGGTCAAGGGACTCCCCGGAAAAGGCGGGCGAGATGAACTTCCGCGCCGCCTTTGCACGGGGCCGCGGAATCCCCTGCCCGTAGCCGCGCACGTACCGGATCTCGGAGCAGGTGGCGACTCGAACCGCGTGCTCGGCGACCTTGGGGCTGAGAGAGATCCAGTCCAGGCCCAGGGGCGCCACGTCGACCGTGCCGTTGGTCTCGATGCACAGGGGAGAGAACCCGGCCCTTCGAAGCGAGTCCACGAGGGCCTTGTCGAGTTGAAGCGCGGGCTCGCCGCCGGTGAAGATCACGCCGACCCCGGCCTTCGGCGCGAGCCTGAGCGCGGCGGTGACGATCTGCTTTCCGGTCATGGGGTGGCCGGATTCGAACTCGGTGTCGCATGCGAACCCGCCGGGTGAGGACTTCCCCGCCTTCACATCGCAGCGCATGTTGCAGCCGGAGAAGCGGACGAAAACGTTCGGCGTGCCCGCCCGCGCTCCCTCGCCTTGCAGCGAGAAGAACATCTCGTTGATCCTGTAGGGCCTCGAGGCCCGGGCCCTCTTCGCCGCGGTCATTCGACCACGCATTCGGCGAAGCAGTTCTCGGTCTCCTGCACGACGATCTTCACCACCTTCACGCCGGTTCCCTGGAGAACCTTCGGCGACACGTCGGTGGCGAGGAAATGGGCCATGTTCTCGGCGGTGGGATTCCGGTCGAGGACGAAGGTCTTCTGCCGCAGGCCGCCGCTCGTGAAGGCCGCGATCGCGCGACGGGCATCTTCGTCATGGGCGGCCACGATGAAGCCGTGATCCCAGTGCTCGTGGATCCATCCGCCCACCCGCTCCTTGAGGACGGCGAAGTCGATGACTCGGCCGACCGGGTCGAGATCGCCGGAGGCATGGATGAACACCAGGTAGTTGTGGCCATGCAGATAGGCGCAGGCACCCTCGTGGCCGACGAGGCGATGCCCCGCGCTGAAATGAATCCGACGAACTACCTGAAGGCTCAATGGACCCCGATTCTAATAGGGCGCGAGCCGGACTCGCCTGCTACGATTTCAACTTCGATGAAGCCGACGCTGATCCTGCGACCGACCATCCTCGATCGGTATGTGCTGAGAGAGGTCGCTTCCCCGTTCCTCATCGGCCTCGTCCTCTTCACTTTCGTCCTCCTCATCCCCCACCTGGCGGACATTTCCGACCTCCTGGTCGGGAAGAGCGCCACCTGGACGGTGATCGGCAAGCTCATCTTCAACATCCTCCCGAGCTTCCTTGCCCTGACCATACCCATGGCTTTCCTGCTCGCGGTGCTGCTCGGGCTGGGGCGCCTGGCGAGCGAGAGCGAACTCATCGCCATGCAGGCGGTCGGAGTGTCCCCGCTCTTCCTCCTGAGGGCCCTCATGCTCCTGGGCCTTCTGGCCACCGGGGCCACCTACTATGTCCACGCGTTCTGGGTGCCGGATGCGAATCAGACCTACCGAGAGACCGCGTTCGCGCTCGCGATCTCGCGAGCCCAGAGCGTCAAGCCCAGGGTCTTCATCGAGGACCTGCTTCCCCAGCGGTCGCTCTACCTCACCGACGTCGAGACCGGCACCGGGGTGTGGAAGGACGCGTTGATCATCGACCGCCAGGATGCGGGCCGCCCCCGCGTGTGGCTCGCCCGTCGCGGCGAACTGTCGATCAACAAGGCGGAGAAGCGGGTGGATCTGGAACTCGAGTCCGGCAGCGCCTATTCCTTCGATGTAGTCGAGCGCAAGACCTACGACTTTCAGAAGTTCGCGAAGGGCAGGTTTCCCATCGACTTCGGCCAGATCTTCCCCGACCTGCCCCTCTCCCGCGGCGATCGCGAAATGACGCCGGCCATGCTCCTGACCAGCATCGCGCGGTTCGAGAAGGAGGGCAATGTCGCGGAGGTGGCGCGCTATCTCGTCGAGTACCACAAGAAATACGCCCTCTCGGTGGTGCCTCTGGTCTTCGCGGTCCTGGGGCTCGCGCTCATGCTCGGCGGCCGGAGGGATTCCAGGCAGTCCGCCTTCGGCCTCGCCATCGCCGTCATCTTCGTGTACTACGTGCTCGCGCGGCTGGGCGAGCAGGCCGGAGACACCCGGGCCCTGCCGCCGGGGATCGCGGTCTGGGGGGCCAACATCATCCTGGGCGCGCTGGCCGCCTACCTGCTCTTCCGCGCGCGTCGCGAGGGCACGGTGGATCCCTTCAGCCTGGTCAACGTGGCGCACTGGTTCACCGGATGGTTCTCCTCGAAGCGGCGCGCGGGCGCGAGACAGGGATCGTCGATCAGCGCCCACGTGGTCGGCGTCCTGGACCGCTACATCGGCCGCGAGTTCATCCGCATGCTGGTGCTCGCCACCGTGGCCCTTCTCATCCTTCCCGTGCTCCTCGAGTTCATGGATCTGCTGGACGACGTCCAGCAGAATCACGTCAAGGGCGCCACCGTGCTGAGCTACTTCGCGTACAACATGCCCTTCTACCTCTTCAGCCAGATCCTTCCCATGGCCGTGCTGATCGCGACCCTCGCCACCTACGGGATCATGGCCAGGCAGAATGAGATCACGGCCATGAAGGCGACCGGGATCAGCGTCTATCGGATCGGCGTACCCGGCCTGGTGATCGCCGCCGCCGTCTCCGTCCTCATGTTCCTCGGCAACGACTCCCTGGTTCCACCCTACAAGCGGCTCGCTCAGCGAGAGCACGATGTGATCAAGGGACGTCCCCCGCGCTCGAATTCCGCGCTGGACCGCCGGATGGCGATCGGCTCCGACGGCCGCTTCTACTCCTACAACCAGATCGCCCCCTCCACCGATCCGGGGAGCGTCATTTTCCGCGGGTTGTCCGTGCTGGACATCGATCCGAAGACGTGGACCCTGCGGGAGCACCTCATGGCGGACGAGGTGCGATGGGACGGAAAGGTGTACGAGCTCTCCCGGGGGTTCCGGCGCACCTTCACGGGCGGGAGCGCCGCCGACCGGGTCATCGACACCGTGCGCTCGGCCGAGATCGATCCGCCCACCTACTTCAAGAAAGAGGAGCGAACCGCGGATGAGCTCTCGTTCGCCGACCTGCAGACCCACATCGAGTCGATCGAGGGACTGGGCCTCGATGGAACCCCGCTCCGGCTGGGGCTCCACCACAAGCTCTCCTACCCGGCCATGTGCCTGGTCATGGCCTTCGTGGGCCTTCCCTTCTCCATGTTCGTGGGCAAACGCGGCGCGCTCTTCGGCGTGGGCATCGCCCTGTTCCTGGCCGCGTTCTATCAGGTGGGCTTCGTGTTCTCGGAGGCGCTCGGCAAGTACGGGTATCTGCCTCCGATGCTCGCGGCCTGGGCGCCGAACCTGATGTTCGTGGGCCTGGGCGCCCTCCTGGTCCTCAGCCTGGACACGTAGGTCTCGAGGCCAGAGGGTCCAGACGATGTCCGCGCTCGAGTCCGTCTTTGAATTCCTGTTCAAGTATCGGCGCGCGGTCTTCGAGGCCGGCGAAGTCGGCCTGAGACCCGGAGCGTCCATATCCTTCGCGCTCCTGGTCGTGGGCGGCGCGGCGCTGCTGGCCGCGTGGAGTTACGCGCGCCTGTTCGCGCACAAGCGCCTCGGCCGTCGCGACCTGCTCCTGCTCGTGGGACTGCGGGCCCTGGCCTTGGGCCTGCTCGCCCTGTCCCTGCTCGAGCCCACGCTGCGGGTTCTCACCGTGGCCCCCCAGCAGACTTTCGTCGGTGTCCTGGTCGACGATTCCTCCAGCCTCACCATAAAGGACGATCGCGGCCGGGAACGCTCGGCCTTCGTCCGGGATCGGATTCTCGATCCAGCCGGCGACGTCCGGCGGGCGCTCGAACAGAGGTTCAAGGTCCGTTTCTTCCGTTTCTCGGACTCGGCCCGGCGCATGCAGGGGGACGGCCTCGGGTTCGCAGGGACGCGCACCAACCTGGCCGCGGCGCTGCGAAGCGCGAGGGAGGAGCTCGCGGATGTCCCCGTCTCCGGACTGATCCTGGTGACGGATGGCGCCGACAACGCGGCCGGGCCGCTCAGCGAAACCCTCCTCGACCTCAAGACCCGCCAGCTTCCGGTGTTCGCGGTCGGCCTGGGTCAGGAGCGATTCGACAAGGACGTGGAGATCACCCGGGTGGAGGTCCCGGCCTCGGTTCTCCAGGGCAGCTCGGTGGTGGCAAGTCTCGCCATCAAGGCCGTGGGAGCGAGCGGCGCGCCCCTGAGCCTGACCGTCGAGGACTCGAGCCGGGTGCTCTCCGCACAGGACGTACAGGTCACGGCCAAAGACTCCTCCACCGTGCGCGTCTCCATCCGGGCCGACGAGCCCGGCCCAAGACTGCTTCGGTTCAAGGTCGCGCCCCTGCCTGGCGAGCAGGTGACCGAGAACAATCAGTTCGATGTCGCCCTCGACGTGATCGGCCGAAGGGAGAAGATCCTGTACTTCGAGGGCGCCGCGCGTTTCGAGGCGAAGTTCCTTCGGAGGGCCGTGGCGGACGACCAGAATCTCCAGGTGGTCACCCTGGAACGCACCGCCGACAACAAGTTCCTGCGGCTCGACGTGGACGACGCGGAAGAGCTCGTCGCGGGCTTCCCCCGCACTCGCGAGGAGTTGTTCGCCTACCGGGGGCTCGTTCTCGGAGGCGTGGAGGCGAGCTTCTTCAGCGTCGACCAGATCCGGATGCTCTCCGACTTCGTGTCTCAGCGCGGCGGCGGGCTGCTGATGCTGGGCAGCGAGAAGACGTTCGCCGAAGGCGGATATGCGGGCACCGCGGTCGCCGAGACGCTGCCCGTGGTCCTCGACGCCGCGGACGGGCCGCCCGCCCAGGGGACGGCCTCCGCGAAGTCCCCGGATGACCGCTTTCAATGGCTCAAGGTCGCGGTGACCCCGCTGGGCGCGGCCCAGTCGGTGACGCAGCTCGCCGCGAACGAGACGGACAACGAAGCCCGCTTCAAGGCCCTTCCCCCGCTGTCTTCCGTGAACCGCGTCACCCGGGTCAAGCCGGGCGCATCGACTCTTCTGACCGGAGACGCCGAGGGCGGCTCCCCCGCCCCGGGCCGCGTCGTACTCGCGTTCCAGCGCTACGGCCGCGGCCGCGCGTTCGCCTTTCCCGTCCAGGACTCGTGGCGATGGCAGATGCACGCGGACGTCGCGCTCAACGACTTTTCGCACGAAACGTTCTGGCGCCAGATGCTGCGGCAACTGGTCGGCGGGGTCTCGGGGCCGGTGTCCGCCACGCTCTCTTCGGGCCTGGTCTCGCCGGGCGCGCCCGTGACCATCCGGGCCGATGTCTCCGACGAGACCTTCATCCGGGTGAACGACGCTGCGGTCACCGCCACCATTCAGAAGCCGAGCGGCGAGGTTCAGGAGCTTCCCCTCCACTGGACGGTGGACAAGGACGGCGAGTATTCAGGCGAGTTCCGGGCCGAGGAGCGAGGCGTCCACGAGATCCGGGTGGCCGCGCGCCGAGCGGGCAAGACCCTCGGCGAAGACGTGGCGCATGTCCGGGTGGACGACCTGCAGATCGAGTTTCGCGGGGCGGAGATGCGAGGCGAACTGCTGCGCCGGATCGCCGCGGAAACCGGCGGCCGCTTCTACACTCCCGCTACCGTGTCTCAACTGGCCGAGGATGTGACCTACTCCCCGAAGACCGCCTCCGTGGTGGACGAGAAGGAATTGTGGGACATGCCCGTGCTCTTCCTCGGCATTCTCGTCTCCCTCTCTCTCGAATGGCTGTACCGCAAGCGCCGGGGGCTCGTGTGAGTTTCCGCGGGAACCGCGTCCTCCTGGCGTCGATCGCCTGGGTCGTTCTCGCGGGGCCGTCCGCCGCCCAGGACACTCACCTCCTGATCGTGGCCGGCCTGGGCGGTGAGCCGCAGTACGCGGAATCCTTCCGGGCCTGGTCCTCCGCGCTGCAGGCGGCCGCGGAGAAGCGGCTCGGCATTCCGCGCAGCCGTATCACCTATCTGACCGAGGACCCGGGGAAGGATCCTGAGCAGGCCGATGGACGTTCAACCCGCGAGGGAATCGAGAAGGCGTTTGCGCAGATCGCGACGCGCTGCCGGCCTGGCGACACCTTCGCGGTCGTGCTCTTCGGCCACGGCAGCGGCGCGGGCGAAGAGGCCCGCTTCAACCTGCCCGGGCCCGATGCGAGCGCTCGCGACTTTGCCGCGTGGCTCACGCCCTTCGCGCTGCAGCGGATTGTCTTCGTGAACACCGCTTCGGCCAGCGGCGACTTTCAGAAGGTGCTCGGCGGAAAGAACCGGATCATCCTCACCGCCACGAAGAGCTCGCAGGAAAGGAACGAAGCGGTGTTCGGGCGTTATTTCTCCGAGGCTCTATCCGCGGACACCGCCGACGTGGACAAGAATGGGCAGGTATCGATACTCGAGGCCTTCGACGCCGCGAAGGCACGAGTCGCGACCGAGTATCAGCGCGAGCGACGACTCCTCACCGAGCATGCGACGCTCGAAGACGGCGAAGGAGGAGCGCTCGCCCGTTCCACCTTCCTCGGAGGTCGAGCCCCGGGTCCCGCCCCTGGCGCGGCCGAGACCTCCGATCCGGCGCTGATGGCGCTCGAGCAGGAGCGTCGCGCGATCGAGGACAGGATAGAGGCCCTCAAGGCCACCAAGGGCTCGGTGGCGCCAGAACGCTACGAGACGGAACTGGAGCAGCTCCTCCTGGACCTCGCCATGAAGAACGAGGAAATCCGGAAGCGCCGCGAGGCTCGGAAGCGATGACCCGATCGCACGCTTCGATGCCCGGTGTTTCGCGGCTGTTCGCCGCTCTTCTCCTGGCCCTCATGGGAACGAGCATGCGGGCCACCCCGGTGCGCGCGCAAGGACTGAGCGTCCCTCTTCCCAGGGCTCGGCCGCAACCGATACTCTCCGCCGCGGAAGCCCTGCGCCGAGGGGAGTACGCTCGCGCCCTCGAGGCCGGCCGGGCCGACCTCATCGCGGCGCCCCAGAGCATGCCCGCGCTCTCCACCGTCGTCCGGGCCCTCATGGAAACCGGCGCGTATGGCGAGGCCGAGGAGGCGGTCCGCGCCTTCATCTCGCGCAATCCAAAGACGAACGATGCGTGGAACTCGCTCGGCGACGTGCTCGTGGCGCGGGGACGGCGCGGGGAGGCCGAGGCCGCCTACACTCGTGCCATCGCGGCTCGGGGCCCGTCGGCGCTGGCCGCGGAGGCCTCCCTCGGCGTTCTGCTCCACGACCGGGGCCTTCTCGCCGAAGCGAATGCGAGGTTCGAGAGACTCGTCAGCGCGTACAACTCCGGCCGGGCCACTACCGCGCAGGATCTCATCGCGGTCGGAAAGGCCTGCCGCTACCTCGGCGCGACGAATCCCGATGCCTTCAAGGACGCGCTCAAGGCCTTCGATGAGGCCGCGGCGCTCGATGAGACGTATGAGGCTCGGCTTCGCACCGGCGACCTGTTCCTCGAGAAGTTCAACGGGACCGAGGCGCGAACCGCCTTCGAGACGGTGTTGCAGACGAACCGCAATCATCCCCAGGCCCTTCTCGGCCTTGCCCGGGCCCACGATTTCGATGGCGAACGCGGGGTGCCCGAACTTCTCGACAGCGCCCTGAAGACCAACCCCAACTTCCCGGAGGCTCGCGCCTATCGCTCCGGCCTGCTCCTGGCCCTCGAGGACTTCCCCGCCGCGCGGACCGAGGCGGAGAAAGCGCTCGCGGTCAATCCGTCGTCGGCCGAGGCTCTGGCCGCGCTCGCCGCGGCCCAGTACGTTTCAGGGGACCTTGCGGCCTACGTCGCGACACGGCAGCGAGCGGAGTTGCTCTTCCCCCGAAGCGGCGACCTGCTCGTCAACGTGGCCGAGGCCGCAGTGCGGAACCGTCTCTACCGCGAGGGGGCCCAACTGGCGCGCGAGGCCCTGGTCCTGGAGCCTCAGTCGTGGGCGGCGCTCGCGAGCCTCGGCCAGAACCAGCTTCGTCTGGGCGAGATCGAGGACGCGCGAAAGAGCCTGGAGCGCTCGTTCGAAGGAGATCCCTACAACGTCTGGGTCAAGAACACCCTGGATCTGATGGACACGTTCAAGAACTACACCATCGTCGATACCGGCCGGTTCCGTCTTTTCCTGGACAAGAAGGAGTCAGGGGTCCTGGGCCCGCCGATGGCCGCGCTCGCCTCGGAGGCGATGGAGAAGCTCTCCGCTCGCTATGGCTTCTCGCCCGCGGGCCCCATCCGGGTGGAGGCGTATCCATCGCACGCCGACTTCTCGGTGAGGACGGTGGGCCTTGCCGGCCTGGGCGCCCTGGGCGTGTGTTTCGGCCCGGTCGTGGCCATCGACTCGCCGCAGGCCCGCGAGCGAGGCGCATTCAACTGGGGCTCGACCCTCTGGCATGAGCTGGCCCATGTGGTCACCATGGGAGCTTCGGGCAACCGCGTGCCGCGATGGCTGACCGAGGGCATTTCGGTCTACGAAGAAAGGCGCGCGAGGCCCGGCTGGGGCGACGATCTCTCGCTCGAGTTCCTTCTCGCCTATCAGGCCGGGAGACTTCTCTCCCTGCGTGAGCTCAACAACGGCTTCGTCCGGCCGACGAGCCCGGACCAGGTGAGCCTTTCCTACTACCAGGCCTCGCTGGTCGTGGAACACCTGGAGACGCGCTACGGGATCGCCGCCCTTCGCGGTCTCCTTGGCGCTTATGGGGCCGGGGCATCCACCGAGAAGGCCTTCAAGACCACGCTCGGCCGCACCCTCGATCAGGTGGACGGAGAGTTCCAGGCTGCGCTCAAGCTGAAGCTCGCCAAGCCCCTGGCGGGAATCCGGAGCGTCACGGCGGCTCCCACGGAGCGCGCGCCCGTCCCGGAAACGCGCGCGGCTCTCGAGGCCCGCCTCGCTAGAGACGACGGCGACTTTCTGGCCCACGCGCTTCTCGGCCGCCTCAATTACCGGGAGAAGCGCGAGGACGAGGCGCTTCGTCATCTTGAACGCGCGGCGCAGATCTGGCCGGAGTCGACGGGTGACGAGAGCCCCTACTTCCCCATGGCGGAGATCAAGCGGGCGCGGGGCGACCGGGACGGGGCGATCGCCGCCTTGAAGGCGCTGGTGGCGCTGAATGAGAACCACGATGCGGCTCGACGTGAACTCGCCACCCTGCTCGAGGCCAGGGGCCAGGTCGATCAGGCGCTCGAGGTGCTCGACTCGTCGGTATTCATCTATCCCTTCGATCCCTCACTTCACGAGCGCCGAGCGATCCTCGCGGCCCGGCTCAAGAAGCCGGCCGAGGTGAGAGACGCGCGCCGCGCCATCGTCGCCCTCGACCCCGTCGACAAGGCCGAGGCCTACTTTCAGCTCGCCCTCGCCGAACTGGAGGCCGGGGACCGTGCCGCGGCTCGCCGGAGCGTTCTGCGCTCGCTGGAGATCGCCCCGCGGTTCGAGCGGGCGCAGGAGCTTTTGCTGAAGATCCACCGGGAGGAGAAGATTCCATGATGCGGCCATCGCGAGTCCTCGCTCTCACTCTTCTTGGCGCCTCTGTGCTCGCGCAGGGCGCCGACATTCCCGCCCCGCCCGACGTCCCCTATGAGAACCCGGCCTACAACGGGAAGTTCACGTTCGCGCGGGTCAAGTTCCGTCCTTCCGAGTGGGGCCCGGGACGCTACGAGTGGGGCCTCGACCTCAAGTGGAATCATGACTACCCGCGCGCGGACGAGCATCTGCTGAAGATCCTGCAGGAGACCACCAGCATCGACCCGAACAGCGAGCCCGCCATCGTCGGTTTCGACGAGCCGGCGCTTTTCGACTATCCGATCGTGTACGTCTCGGAGCCGGGGTTCTGGACCCTGAACGAGAAGGAGACCACCAACCTGCGCGCGTATCTCCTCAAGGGCGGCTTCGTGATCTTCGACGACTTCTTCGGCCGCGCGGCCTTGAACCTGGAAGAGCGCATGCGCGAAGTCCTGCCCGAGTCGCGCTTCATCGAGATCCCGATGGACCACGTGGTGTGGGACACCTTCTTCAAGATCGCCGAGCCGCCGCGGGGACGCGGAGGTGCGGGAGGCCGAGGGTCTTTCGGGCGGGGATTCGGCGGCGGAGGCTTTGGCGGATTCGGGGGCCGCGGTGCTCCGACCACCTATCAGGGCATCTTCGAGGATAACGACCCAAAGAAGAGGCTCATGGCCATCGCCAACTACAACGGCGACATCGGTGAGTTCTGGGAGTGGTCGGACAGCGGCTACGCGCCCATCGACTTGTCCAACGAAGCGTACAAGGTCGGCGTCAACTACATGATCTACGGCCTGACCCACTAGGCCTCTCGGTCAGCGCGGGGAAGGCCGCGCCAACGACTACTTCTTCACCTCGTTCGCGAGAGTCTGGATCCGTCCGGCAAGGCCGCCGAAGAGCGCGCCGACCACCGGGTTGTAGCCCTTGTACTTCTCGGGCAGCTTCCACTCGGCCGCGGCCTGCTCGGGCGTCTTGCCGGCCTTGAGCTGGTCCTGCATCCACGCCACCAGGTCCTTGTTGAACTCCGCGTACTCCTTGAGGTCCGACATGGTGGTCTGGGCCGCGGCGTGACCGTTGATGATCATGTCCGCGTCCTTGAGGCCGTTGTAGGCGTTCATCAGGGTATCGGGGATCTCCTTCATGCTGCCGCCGTTGGCTTCGTCGATGAGGGGAACCTGCTTGCCCGCGAAGATGTCGCCCGCGTGCACGATGCGGAGCGCCTTGAACACCACCCAGGCGTCGCCGTTCGTGTGACCGCGACCGAAGTAGTACAGGTCGATCTGATCGGCGCCCGCGCCGAGGGTCATCCTGTCCTTGAAGGTCTTCTTCGCCATGCCCGCGTTGTTGTTGTCGGCGAAGATCTTCATCTTCTCCATGTTGGCCTTGGTGTTCTCCTGTGCGATCACTTCGACGGTGGCAGGAAACTCGACGTTGCCGCTGACGTGATCCCCGTGGGTGTGAGTGTTGATCAGCGTGGTCACCGGCTTCGGAGTCAGCTCCTTGATCTTGTCCAGGATCGGCTTGCCCCAGCCCGGGTTCTTGGCATCCACCACGGTGACGCCATCGGCACCCACGAACACGGCGGTGTTCCCGCCGCCGCCGCGCAGGACCCACAGGTTGTCCCTCACCCGCTCGGCGTCGACCACCTTCGGCGCGTTTGCCGCGGGAGGCTGAGCCTTCACCACCGGCAGGGCTCCGGCCAGAACCAGCAGACCCAGAACTGTCGCTCGTCTCATCAAATCCCTCCGGGGAAAAATACCCGCTGAATGTACCAGAACGCGCCCGCGCCGACGACGCCCCACGACCCCACGATGGCCAGTTCCCGGGCGAGGGTCTCGCTTCGCGACCGCAAGGAAGCCAGGGCCAGGGCCACCACCGCCACGATGAGCAGCTGACCGATCTCGACGCCCAGGTTGAAGGAGAACAACGACCAGCCGAGGGCGCGCGGAGGCAGGTCCATCTCCCGCAGCACGAAGGCGAACCCGAAACCGTGAATGAAGCCGAAGGCGAAGGCGATCCAGGCGCGGGCGTCGCGCCCGCCCCGCCTAAGGAGGTTGTCGGCCCCGACGTACACGATGCTCAGGGCGATGGCGGGCTCGATGAAGCTCGCGGGAGGATTGACGAGACTCAGCGCGGCGAGCGACAGGGTGATGGTGTGCGCGAGCGTGAACGCGGTCACGATGAGGGCGAGGCGCCTCAGCGACCCGCCGGGCAGGAGCAAGCCGATGAGGAAGAGGATGTGGTCGGGGCCGATGAGGATGTGCTCGATACCGGCCGGGATGAAGCGCTTCACCACCGCGATCCGGCCCTGTGCGCTGCCTGCGTAGTAATCGAACCGGGGATTGTCCCAGTCGAGGATGGCCTGGGTGAGCGCCTCTTCCTCGTAGACGTTCACAAAGGTCCGGTGCCCGGGGTCGTAGGGAAACAGATCGCCCTCCACCGAGAGATGTCCGGGCGCCGATGCAATCGGGGCATCGAAGCGGATTCGCAACGACTGGCGATCCGGGATCACCTCGACGTCGGACCAGCGCGGCACGAGCGCGCGGCCGTCGACCGTGATGATGAGCCGCCGCGCGAACATGTCCGCGATCGCGCGGGACTGCGGCAGCGCGACGGCCGGATCGATCAGGCGCTCCACGGGCGCGATCTTCAGATCGTGACCGAGATCGGCGATGTGGGCCACCAGGGTGCCCTCGATGACGTTCCGCTGCAGCCGCAAGTCGAGGTAGCTGAAGGGGACCTGATGGGCGAGGGCCGACCGCGACGCACCGAGCGAAGCCAGCAGAAGGCAGACGACGCCTATCCCGGTCCTCGCCTTTCGCGGCTCATCGGTGCTGCGTCGCCTCATCGGTCAATCGTACTGGAGCCGGCGTTTCCGGGTGGTTCTGGCAGAATCACCGGCGCCCCCGATTTCACAGTTTCATCAGGCGTGATGGGAGACGAATGACCGCACCGATCGAAGAAAACGACGACATCGCCCTGGCCGAGAAGCTCCGGTCGGGACTTGGATATGTCCGGAAGGAACTGGCTCGGCGGATCGTCGGCCAGGAAGAGGCCCTCGACCAGGTCCTGCTCACGCTTCTGGTTGGCGGCAACAGCATCATCACCGGCGTGCCGGGCCTCGCCAAGACGCTGATCGTCCACACCATGGCCCAGACCCTCGACCTGAAGTTCTCGCGGATCCAGTTCACGCCAGACCTCATGCCCTCGGACATCACCGGGACCGACATCATCCAGGAAGACGCCGAGGGCCGCCGGTCGCTTGTCTTCGCTCCGGGCCCGGTGTTCGCCAACGTGGTGCTCGCCGACGAGATCAATCGCACCCCGCCCAAGACCCAGGCTGCACTTCTCGAAGCCATGCAGGAGCGCCGGGTCACGGTTCAGGGCAAGACCTTCACCCTCACCCCGCCCTTCTTCGTCTTCGCCACCCAGAACCCCATCGAGCTCGAAGGCACCTATCCCCTGCCCGAGGCGCAGCTCGACCGGTTCATGTTCGACATCGTCATCGACCATCTCCCCGAGGACCAGGAGATGGAAGTGATCCGTCGGACCACGGTGATCGACACCGTGGCCTTCACTCCGAGTCTCGGCGCCGCCGACATCGTTCAGTTCCAGAAGCTCGTGCGGCGGGTCCCGGTGGCGGACGACGTGATCCGCTACGCCGTCCGCCTGGTCCGCATGACCCGCCCGGGAGAGCCGACGGCCCTCGACTTCGTGAAGAACTGGGTGGAATACGGGGCTTCGGTACGGGCCGCCCAGTACCTCGTCCTCGGCGGCAAGGCCCGCGCCCTGATGCTCGGCCATGCCCACGTCGGCTTCGACGACATCCGGGCCCTCGCCAAGCCCGTCCTGCGCCACCGTCTCCTCCGCACTTTCGCGGCGGAGTCGGGCCGCGTGACCACCGACACCATCGTCGAGCGCGTCCTCGAGCGCGTGACTCCCCCGCCGTCGAACCTGCGCTGAGCGCACGAGCCATGCGCGGCCGCGCCCTTCTCGATCCCGCCGTCGTGCTCCAGGTGAAGGACCTGAGCTTCGTGGCGCGGAGCGTGGTCGATGGCTTCGTGGCCGGCCAGCACAAGTCGCGGCACCGTGGCACCTCGGTGGATTTCGCCGAGCACCGCCCCTACAGCCTCGGGGACGACATCCGGAGGATCGACTGGCGATTGTTCGCGCGCACCGATCGCTACTTCGTCAAGCAGTTCGAGGCGGATTCGAACGCGAGCTTCCTGATCGCCCTCGATATCTCGCGGTCCATGCGCTTCGGCTCCGCCGGCGTCACCAAGCTCGACTACGCTCGCGGCCTGGCCGCCTGCCTCGCTTACCTCGCGAGTTCGCAGAAGGACCGCGTGGGACTGATGATGTTCGACTCGGAGATCCGGGAGTTCATACCGCCGCGAGGAGGTCGCCTCGAGGCCATCCTCCGGGCCCTCGACTCGATCCCCGACGCGCTGGGGGCCGCCGGCCCGCTCGCTCCCCCACTCGGCCGGGCGGCGGAGGCCTCGCGTCGGGCGGGCGTGGTCGTCCTCCTTTCGGATCTGTACGAGGAGCCCGAGACCGCGGTCGAGGCGATCCGTGCCCTCCAGTACCGCGGTTCGGAAGTGGTGGTCCTGCATATCCTCGATCCCGCGGAGCGCACTTTCCCGTTCGAGGAGGTGTCGACTTTCGAAGACCTCGAGACGGGGGAACTCGTGCCCGCCGATCCCGAGAAGATCCGGGGCGAGTACAAGGCGCTGGTCGAAAGCCACATCGAGGCGCTGAGGGAGAAGCTCGGCCGCGACCGGGTCCAGCATGTGCTCATGGAGACCTCGACTCCTCTCGAGATCGCGCTGCGCCATTTCCTGAGGGACCGCGGCGGCGCCGCCCGGCCCTGAGCCCCGAGGAACAAGGGTGCCTTCGTTTCTCTCTCCCGCCTTCCTCGCCGGGCTTCTCGCCGTCACCATCCCCATCCTCGTCCATCTCAGGATGCGCGAGCGCCGAACTTCCCAGCCGTTTCCGTCTCTGATGTTCGTACGCCGCATTCCCCACAAGTCCTTCCGAAGGCGAACTCTTCAGAACCTGCTTCTGTTCACGGCCCGCACCCTGGCCCTCGTTCTTCTCTGCCTCGCCTTCGCCCGTCCCTTCTTCCCGGTGAAGGCGGGTGCGGACGCCGGCGCGATCGGGCCTCTTGGCCGGGTCGTCGCTCTCGATGTCTCGGCGAGCATGCAGTACGAAGGAGTGTTCGCGCGCGCCCTGGCGGAGGCCGAGCAGGCCATCCGGGAGACGAAGCCTGGAGATGCCGTCGGGCTTCTCCTTTTCTCCGACGAGGTCCAGGGCCTGGCGCTCCCGTCGACCGATCAGGGTAAGGCGCTGGCCGCGCTTCGTCGAGCCGTCCCCGGTGCGCATTCGACCCGCTACGCCCCCGCTCTCCAGTTGGCCGGCGAGTGGCTGGGTGCCTTGAAGACAACGCGCCGCGAAGTCGTGTTGATCACCGACGGGCAAAGCCGGGCGGTCACCGGGGCTCACGATGCCGGGCTTCCCGCGGGCACCCTTGTCTCGGTTCGTTCGGTGGCGGCTGCCAACCCGGAGAACGCGGCGGTCGCGGAAGTGACCGTGGAGAGCCTCAGGGAAGGCGAACGCAGCCTGGCTATCGTCACCGCGCGGATCGTGCACCAGGGGCCGGATGCGAAGGAAAGAAGCGTCACCCTGGAAATCGCGGGCCGCGAGGTGGAGACCAGGACGGTTTCGCTGCCGGCGAGCGGCGCGATGAACGTCACCTTTGCCCGGGCTCCTTTGCCCGCGGGCGTCTCCAGAGGGCGGATCCTTCTGCAGCACGACGCCCTGCAGGCCGATAACAGCTTCGCCTTCCTGCTCGGGGCCGGCGGCGAACTTCGTGTGCTGCTGATCGATCAATCCCCCTATGTGGCCCGCGCGCTCGAGATCGGCGATCAGCCCGCGTTCGACGTGCTTCGCCGGTCCTCCCTGATCGCGAGCGACCTCGCGGGGCGCTCCCTTGTCGTGCTCGGTGATCTGGCCCCGGGCGCGATCCCTCCCTCGGGCTCCGCGGCGCTGGCGAGCTTCGTGCGGGAGGGAGGGGGGCTGCTCGCAACCAGCCCCCTCGCTGGCCTTCGCGGCGACGCGGCCGCCCTTCTTCCCGGGAGCTGGGGCGAGAACGTGAGCCGGCTCGCCGATCGCGGCGCATCGCTCGGATTCGTGGACCTCGACCATCCCGCGCTCTTCGTGTTCAAGCGGGCCCGCGGTTTCGACTTCTCGAGGGCGCGCTTTCTTCAGTACCGCCGCTTCAAGATGGATCCGGGCGCGAGGGAAGGCTCGGTCAAGGTCCTTGCCCGCTTCGACGACGGTCGCGAGGCGCTCCTGGAGGCGGCCTTGGGACGGGGTCGCGTGCTCGCGTTCGCCACGCCGCTCGACGGACTCATGAGCGACCTTCCCGTCCAGCCGCTCTTTCTCCCGTTGATCCATGAACTGGCGAGGTACGCATCCGCTCATCACGACGCGCCGCTCTATCACCGCGTCGGCGCCGCCTTCGATCTCGGAGATCGCGACACGGATCCCGGCGCGGGACAACCCGCGAGCGTGGTCTCGCCATCCGGCCGGAAGCAGACCCTTCCTGCCGGCGTCTCGGGCATCGAACTCGAGGAGACGGGTTTCTACGAGGCGTCGCGGAGCGGGGCTCCGGTCGCGGCGATCGCGGTGAACATGGATACCGCGGAGTCGGATCTGACCGCGCTCGATCAGGAGGAGCTCGCGGCGGCGCTTCGGCCGGCGGTGCGCGCGGAGTCGCCGTCGCGCGCCCCGGCGGCCCTGGAGGACGGCGTCCGACAGGCCTGGTGGCGTGCCTCCCTCCTCGCCGTGGTCCTGCTCATGGCCCTGGAGGCCGTCCTCGGGAATGCCCGGGGGCCGAAGCCCGCCTCTTGATAGGCTGTTCCCAGCCTGCATGGTGATGTTTGCTCCCGGCGCGCTCGACCGCGACCCGAGACTGGGTCACGCGCTTCGTCGTGTGCGCGCCCGCTACGCGCTGCGGGTCCTCTTCCGCGGCCTCGCCATCCTCGCCGCCGGTCTGATCCTGGGCGTGGCCGCATCGGCCTATGGCCTGGAGACCTTCCGCTATTCCCGGACCGCGGTGTCCGTCATCCGCGCCCTCCTCTATCTCTGGACGCTCTTCCTGGCCGTCCGCTTTGTGGCCGTGCCGTTGTGGCGGGGCCGCCGCCAGACCTCCGATGCCGCGATCGCGAGGTACATCGAGGAACACGAGCCCTCCCTGGATGCGGCCCTGCGAAGCGCGGTGGACGCGGCCGTAGCGGACTCAACCCAGGATCGTTCCTCGGTCGCTCTGCAGAACCGGCTGGTGGACGATGTCGTGAGCCGGCTCGAGGCCTTCGACCTTCCCCGCGAAGTCGATCGACTGGAGATCCGGCGGGCCGGCCTGGCGCTCGGCGCCGCCGCCGTCGCCGTGGTCGCGTTCTTCCTGCTGGCACCCGCCTTCATGCGTCAGGCCTTCCCCTACCTTTTCGAGCCGTTCTCGCACTCCGGCCGCGACGCCACGCCCTACCGCGTGTCGGTGCTTCCCGGCAACCAGACCATCGCCCGCGGAAGCGACCAGGAGATCGCCGCACAACTGGCGGGCTTCGACGCCTCCGCCGAGTTGGTCACCCGGACCGGCGACGGAGAGTGGACGCGATCCCCGATGGTTCGCGACGAGTCCCCCGCGGCCGTCACTCATCGCTTCATGCTCCTTTCCGTGATGAGCGCGACGGACTATTTCGTCGAGTCCAGGGGGACCCGTTCCGACGTGTTCCGCCTCGAGGTGATCGATCGTCCCTACGTGAAGAAGATCGACCTCGAGTATCACTTCCCCGCTTACGCGCGTTTGGAGCCGCAGCGGGTCGAGGGCACGGGCGACGTCGCCGCGCTCACGGAAACGAGTGTGGTCTTCTCGATCACGTCCACGGTGGCCGTAAAGGCCGCGAGGGCGGTGATCCAGGGAGAGGAATCGAGCCCGATTCCCCTCGACCTGGCCCCGGGCGGCCTCTCCCTCTCCGGCCAGATGCGGGTGACCCGCGACGGCTTCTACCGAATCGAGATGCAGGGGGCGGACGGAGCTTTCGTCGCCGCCTCCCCCGACTACGTCATCGAGGTGGTTCCCGATCTGCCGCCTCGCGTCGCCTTCGACCGTCCCGGCCGCGACACCCAGGCGACTCCCATCGAGGAGGTGTTTACGCAGGTGAAGGCCGAGGATGACTTCGGCGTCGCGAAGGTGGATCTCGTGTATTCGCTCAACGGAGGGCCGGAGACCGTGGTGCCCCTGCACACCGCTCCCGTCTCGAAGGAAGTCACGGCCTCGCATACGTTCTTCCTCGAAGACCTGTCCTTGAAGCCGGGTGACTTCATCTCGTACTACGCTCGCGCCACCGACGTGGGCTCGAAGGCGCGGCAGGCGACCACCGACATCTATTTCCTCGAGGCCCGTCCTTACCGCCGCGACTTCCGCCAGGCCGAACAGTCCGGCGGTGGAGGAGGCGGAGCCGGCGGCGGGGACGCGGGGTCACTGTCGCAGCAGCAGCGTCAGGTCATCGCGGCCACCTTCCGCCTGGTTCGTGATCAGTCCGGCGGCGAGCGGGATCCCAAGAGCCTCGCCCAGGATGCCCAGACCGTCGCCCTCATCCAGGGGCGACTTCGCACTCAGGTCGAGACCCTGGTCACCCGCATGCTGTCGCGCGGCGCGTTGCCCGATGGCTCTCCGATGCACGGCACCGCCGACGAGCTGCGCCAGGCCATGGAGAAGATGACGCTGGCCGAGACGGAGCTCAAGGCCCCTCGTCCCAGGGCCGCGCTGCCGATCGAGCAGGCGGCACTCGCGAACCTCCAGCGCGCCGAGGCATCGTTCCGCGATGTGCAGGTGGCCTTTGGTGGCGGTGGCGGCGGGGGCGGGGGTAGTTCGAATTCCTCCGCCGAGGAGCTGGCGGATCTGTACGAGCTCGACCTCGACAAGCTGCGGAATCAGTACGAGACCCTGCAAAGCGGCGCCCGGCAGCAGCGGGACGAGCAAGTGGACGAGGCGCTCTCGAGGCTCCAGGAACTGGCGCGAAGGCAGGAGCAGGAGAACGAGCGCGCCCGGCAGCGGGGCGGCCGCCCGCCCAATCAAGGCGGCGGTAGCGGCGGCGCCTCTCAGCGGCAGCTGGCGGATGAAGCGGAAGAACTCGGCCGCAAGCTGGAACGCCTGACTCGCGAGAACCCCTCGCCCGCTCTCGAAGAATCGGCACGCCGGCTCAAGGAGGCGGCTTCGGCCATGCGGCGGCAGGCGAGCGCCGCCCGGGGCGCCTCCCCCGCCGCACCCGGGGCCGCGGACTCGCCGCTCGACCGTTTGCGGGAGGCGCGCCGCCTCCTCGACTCCGAGCGTTCCACGCGGCTCGATCGCGACCTGTCCGGCTTCGCCGAGAAAGCCGAGGCGCTCAAGCGCGCCCAGGCTCAGATCGGAACGGAGATGCGCGAGATGGCCCAGGGCGAAGGGACGGCCGAAGGCGCGGCCCCCAGCCAGGGCGGGTCATCGAAAGCCGAGCGTATCCGGGAACGTAAGGACTCCCTTACCGCGGAGGTGGCCGAACTCGAATCGCGGCTCGACAAGGTGGCGCGCGAGGCGCGGCGAGAACAGAAGGAAACCTCCCGGAAGCTGCAGGAGGCCGCGAACGGGATCCGCGACGCAAAACTCAAGGAGAAGATCCGCTACACGAAGGGCCTGGTCGACCGGGCCGGCGATCGCGATGCCCAGGCGCTCGAAGCCGATATCGCGGCGTCGATCAACGACCTCGGTGCGAGGATCCGCGAGGCCTCGAAGTCCGTGGGAGCGCCCCCGGAGAAGAAGAGAGCGGAGGCTCTCGATCGCGCCCGGGATCTGGCCCGAAGTCTCGACTCGATGCAGGAACGACTTCGTGCCCGGGGCGCCTCGCCGACCGGCGGCCAGGCGAGTGACGGAGGACGAGGACAGGCGCCGGGCGGGGCGACGGATCAAGGCTCGCAGCCATCGGGCGGAGGCTCCGCGCGTGGACAAGGCTCGAGTTCGGCCAGCGGCGGAAGGCCTTTCGGCATGGGCGGCGGAGGCCAGGGGCGTCTGGGCTCCGCGGACATTCGTCAGTTACGCCGCGAGCTCGCCGAACGCGCGGAAGATGCCGAGGCCTTCCGGCGGGCGCTCGAAGCGAGCGGGGTCACGTCGCCGCAGGCCGCGGCGCTCGCGCAGCGCCTGCAGGGGCTGGCGTCGGATAGGAACTTCAAGGATCCGCTCGGCCTCGCCGATCTCACCGCCCAGGTGGCGAGCGACATCAAAATGCTCGAGTACGTGCTCCGCCGCCAGGCCGACGGCGATCGGCCCGCGCTCCAGTTGTCGGGCTCGGAAGAACTCCCGCCCGGCTATCGCGCGATGGTCGAGGAGTACTACCGGACGCTCAGCAGGAAGCCAAAGCCCCAGTAGTCAGTAAGCCATGAGGTCGTCGATCCAGACCTTGCCCTGGCTGCCGAAAGGCATGGCTCCGTGGTCGATCACGAACACGATGTGGGCGATTCTCTTCGGATCGAACGAGCCGTCCGATGTCTTGTTGATGCTGCGAAGCGAAGCGAAGGGAATGTTGTAGAGGGTCCACGCGGTCGAGGTGCGAACCGACGCGAACCAGGCCTCCGTTCCCTCGTCCGCCGAGGCCGGATTCAGGTCGCGGATCTGGAACCAGACACGGTACTCGCCGTCGGCCTTGAGCCAGAATGAGACGCCGGTGTTCGCGGAGAGATCGCGCGGGGTCCGGTCGACGAGCGCGCACCAGACCGGAGGCTTCGGCGTCGGGTTGAGGTGGAAGGACAGGAGAGCCGCCGCTCCATGGCCGCGGCCTCCCAGTGGATCGAGAATGGGCTCGTCGATCGCGGATCCCGGGTCGTGTTCCGCGGCGAAGGTGGTGGTCTTCTCGAATCGGTCGATCACCGTGGCGCCTTCCGTGTAGGCCGGGGGACGCGGCCGCGAAGCCATCTCCCGCTCGAGTTCGCGTTCCGGGGTGAGCACCGATATCGGGTTCGACAGGATCCAGGGCGTGGTCTCCCCCGGAATGTAGGCCTCGACCCGGAACACGCCCGGGCTCGTCACCGGGAAGTCGAGGGAGCCCGTCCCCACCGCCACCGGCTTCCCCGATTCGATCAGTCGAAGCGTGGTTCCCCGGGGCATCGGTCCGCCCGCGCGGAGTGTGGTCCCTGGAGCAAGCCGAACCGTGGCTCCCGGGCCGTGTTCCTCCCCCGCAGCGCTGCGAGCCGCGAACGCGAAGCCCACGGGATCGGCCTGGGAGGGTATGGCCACGACACTGCTGCCCGAGCACAGGGCTTTCGAGATGGCGACCCGCGCGAGGGCGGGATTAGCCGGGAGGGCTTGGTCGAGGTGGACCACGGTGCGCACGAGGCCGAAGAGCGCCTCATACGACGGCACCGGAATGCTGGTCGTCCGGGTCAGCGGGATCCGGCCATGGGCGTCGGTTCCGCCCACCGCCGGAGCGAACCGGCGGGCCAGGACGCGGTCCCACAGTCCGCGCTCCGCATCGAAGCTGCCGAGGGTGCGGGCGAGGGCGAAGGACGGACGCACCGGATAGGTCCAGGCGGCGAGCGTGAGGGCCAGAGGCGAAGCCTCGCGCCACGCGGTGTCGCCATTGACGATCTCCACTCCCCATCCGCCGGGCTCGTCCGGTCGGGTGAAGCGGGTCTCGCCCCGGGGCGAGGTGGGGTGCGCAGTGAACGCGCACCCGCCAAGGTGGTGGATGTCGTCCAGCACCTCGCTCAAGGTTCCCGAGAAGCGGAACCCCGGAGGGCGGATGCCGATGGCCAGGATGTGCCCCGCGTCGGTCGAGACTTCCGATCCGAGGATCACCAGCGGATCGCCGGGAGTCCGCGGCACCTGGTCGAAGATCTCCGGGTCGACGCGATTGTGATCGGCGATGACGATGAAATCGGCGCCCGCGCGGCGGCCCGCCGCCACCACCTCAGCCGGGGACCCGCGACCGTCGGACAGGTTCGTGTGAATGTGCAGCACGCCCGAGGCACGGTAGCGCGGGCCAAACCCTGCCTCTTTCCCTACGAGGGTCGCGGGGCCGGACAGGATCGCCCGCACCCAGATGAGGATGCCCACGGCCGCGGCCAGCCGCAGCGCCCATGCGACTCGGCCGGGCCGCGCTTTCACGGGAGCTACTTGAGCAATCCCTTCAGTTCCTCGGCCTTGTCCGTCCGCTCCCAGGTGAAATCGGGCTCGGTCCGGCCGAAGTGACCGAACGCCGCGGTCTGTCGGTAGATCGGCCGGCGAAGGTTCAACTGCTCGATGAGGCCCTTGGGGGTGAGCTTGAAGACCTGGCGCACCGCGTCCACGAGCTTCAGCTCATCCACCTTGCCCGTGCCTTCGGTGTCGCACATGACCGAGACGGGATCGGCCACACCGATGGCGTAAGCGACCTGAACGAGGCAGCGTTCGGCCAGACCCGCGGCCACGATGTTCTTGGCGATGTAGCGGGCCATGTAGCAGGCCGAGCGGTCGACCTTGGTCGGGTCCTTGCCCGAAAAGGCGCCGCCGCCGTGGGGGGCCGCGCCGCCGTAGGTGTCGACGATGATCTTGCGGCCGGTGAGGCCGCAATCGCCCTGGGGCCCGCCCACCACGAAACGCCCGGTCGGATTGATGTGGAACTTGGTCTTGTCGTCGATGAGGCTCGCGGGCAAGGTCGGGAGGATGATCTTCTTGAGCACGTCGTCGCGGAGAGCATCGGTCTTGACGCGATCGTCATGCTGGGTGGAGATGACCACCGCGTCGATGCGCTTCACCTTTCCGTTGTCGTACTCGACCGTGACCTGGCTCTTGCCGTCGGGGCGGAGATAGTCGATCTCGCCCTTGCGGCGCGCCACGGAGAGCCGCTTGGTGAGCTTGTGCGCCATCTGGATGGGCAGAGGCATCAACTCTTCCGTCTCGGTGCAGGCGAAGCCGAACATCAGGCCCTGGTCTCCCGCACCCCCGGTGTCGACGCCCATGGCGATGTCCGGAGACTGCTTGTCGATCGAATTGATCACCGCGCAGGTCTTGTGGTCGAAGCCGAACTTCGCCCGGGTGTAGCCCACGTCCTCGATGGTCGCGCGCACGATCGACGGGAGGTCCGCGTAGGCGTTGGTGGTGATCTCGCCGGCGATGAACGCGAGGCCGGTGGTCACCATGGTCTCGCAGGCGACCCGGCTCAGGGGGTCCTGGGCGAGGAGCGCGTCGAGGACCGCGTCCGAGATCTGGTCGGCAATCTTGTCGGGATGCCCTTCGGTGACGGATTCGGACGTGAATAGGTGGCGGTGCTTGTTCATTGAACCTCTTTGATCAATTCGTTTAGCCGGATGGACGGGTGGACTCTCCCCCGACCGAGCCCGCGAATCTTACCTTCTGGAGGAGCCGCAACCGAAACCAGAAAAGGAAGAATGATCGGGACTCACGATCGGGTCAGGCCCGCGGGTGGAACTTGTCGAAGACCTGGCGCAGGCGCTCCCGGGTCACGTGGGTGTAGATC
Organism: Vicinamibacteria bacterium; assembly: GCA_044229175.1. Classification (GTDB taxonomy): domain Bacteria; phylum Acidobacteriota; class Vicinamibacteria; order Fen-336; family JAGNNV01; genus JAGNNV01. The sequence goes on from JBGATM010000002.1 coordinate 317,406, forward strand.
TCCGTGGTCGAGATATCCGCGTGGCCGAGCATGGCCTGCAAGGCGCGAAGGTCCGCCCCGTTTTCGAGCAGATGGGTGGCGAAGGAGTGGCGCAGCACGTGCGGGGTCAGGACCCCGGCCACTCCCACGGTCAGGGCGTGCCGCCTCACGATCAGCCACAGGCCCATTCGCGACAGTCCGCTGCCCGCGTGATTGAGGAAGAGTTCGCGCGTGCTCTTCTTCTTGAGCAGTCGGGGCCGGCCCTCCCGCTCGTATTTCAGGATGGCGGCGAGCGCGCTCGATCCGATGGGAACGAGCCGCTCCTTCCTCCCCTTTCCGAAGATCCGCAGCAGACCGAGGTCGGGATCGATGTTCTCGGTCTTGAGATGGGTGACCTCCGAGGCCCGCAGCCCGCTCGCATACATGGTCTCGAGAATGGCCCGGTCGCGCAGACCGAGTGGCGTGGTCAGGTCGGGGGCCTCGAGGAGCGCGTCTACCTGGGCCCGGTTCAGGAAGCGCGGCAGCGGCTTGAAGGGCCGGGGCGACCTGACGTTCTCCATGGGGTCCTCGGCGAGCTTTTCCTCGCGCACCAGGAAGCGGAAGAAGCCGCGGATGGCGTGCACGGCGCGCCCCGCCGAGCGCGACGAGAGCCCGAGCGCCCTCAGGTGAGCTAGAAACGCGGCGATATCCCGCGGCTTGACCGCCTCGATCGCCTGCTCGCGCGAGGCGGCCCAGGCCTGAAACTTCTGGAGGTCGGAGCGATAGGCGGAGATGGTGTTCGGAGAGAGCCCGCGCTCGGCGCGCAGGTGGTTCAGGTAGTCCGTGATGCGGACATCCTCGATCGGCCGCGGAGTTTCCGGGGGCGAGGACGCGGGGCTCATCGCGCGAAGCGCTGCCTGACCATTCCCAGCACGCGGGTCGCCTCGGGCACGCGGAAGAGGAGGGCCAGCAGGACGTAGACCGCGGCCCCGAGGGACACCGGAACCAGCGCCTTCCAGGCCTTCGCCGCGAGGCCGTGGGCGTCCGGGCCGAACGCCGAGATGGACAGGAGAACGACGGCCGACATTCCGGCGGTCGCGATCACCAGGGAAGCGAGGAACTTCAGGTCGACCTTCTTCAGCAGCGACTCCGGGCCGCGATACATCAGAAGCAGCAGTCCCCCGTTGGACAGATTTCCGAGGGCCATGCCGAGTCCAGCGGCCTCATAGCCCATGCGGTCGAAGAGAAGGCCGAGGGTCAGTAGATTGGCGCCCACGGCCACCAGGCTCGCGGCCAGGGGAACCCGGGGCTTTCTCACCGCGTAGAAGTACGGCACGAAGACCTTGGTCGACGCGTAGGCCACGAGGCCCATGGACATCCAGGCGAGAGCCTTCGCGACCGCCGCGGTGTCCGCCGCCTTGAAGGCCCCGTGCTCATAGATGAGCCTCACGATGGGGCCGCCGGCGCACATGAGGCCGAGGGCCGAGGGGAGGGTGAGGAAGAGCAGGAGGCGAAGGGCCTGGGCCATCTGGGCGTGAGCATCGCCTTCGTGCCCCGAGGCGATGAGCCTCGATAGGCGGGCGCCCGCGATGGTGCCCACGGCCACGCCGAACAGGCCCATGGGCAGGTAGAGAAGCCTGAACGCGAAGTTGAGCCAGGTGACCGCGGAGGGCTGGGTCGACGCGTAGTTGCTGCTGATGAAGATGTTGATCTGGACGGCGGCGAGGGCGATGGTCGCGGGCGTCATCGTGGTCAGAATGTCGCGAAGGAGCGGGTCCTTGAAGTTGAAGTCGGGCCGGAAGGTGAAGCCCTCCCGCCGAAGCCCGGGCCACTGGATCAGGAACTGGGCGGCGCTTCCCATGAGCGCTCCCACCGCCCACCCGTAGGCCACGCGGTCCCTCGAAAGTCCCGCGAGATGGAGACCCACGGCGATGATGATGTTGACCACGTTGAAGAAGGCCGGGGCCAGGGAGGGCAGGCCGAACTTGTCGCGCGAATTCAGCATCCCCATGGCCACCGCGGCGAAGGAAACGAAGGGGAGAATCGGCATCATGATCTGGGTGAGCCGGGTGGCGAGCTCGCTCTTCCCCTCGACGGCCGCGAACCCGGAGGCGAGACCGGTGACCAGGAGAGGAGCGGCCACGATTCCGAGGCCGCAGATGAAGGTCAGCAGGAGAAAGAGAAGGGTCAGAAGTCTTCGGGCGAGCGCGAAGCCTCGATCGGCGCTCTCCGTGTCGGCGCGCGAATAGGCGGGGATGAAGGCCGCCGAGAGCGCCCCCTCGGCGAAGAGATCCCGCAACAGGTTCGGGATCCGGAAGGCGATCACGAAGGCGTCGCTCTGGGTCGAAGCCCCCAGGGTCAGCGCGAAGAGCTGTTCGCGGACCAGTCCCAGAAGCCTCGACAGGAGGGTGGCGAGCGAGAGCAGGGCCGTCTTCGCCCCGAAGTCGGAACGAACGCGGGACTCGTGCTTGGCCGGAGTTTCAGGTAGACTCACGGGCTCACAAGATCGAAACGGCGGGGGTTTGCCCGCACAAACACAGGGTTTAGCGTCAGAAGAGGTTTTTTAGCGTGGCGAATCACGACTCCGCACTCCGGCAAATGCGCCGTTCCCGCAAGAAGCGCGCGATCAATCGCGCCAACACGGCTCAGCTCAAGACTCAGGTCAAGAAGCTCCGTTCCGCCATGGAAAAGGGCGATGCCGCCGCGGCGAAGAGCCTGGCTGCCCCCACGTTCTCCGAACTGGACCGCGCGGCCAAGAAGGGCGCCATCCACCGCAACGCGGCCAGCCGCACCAAGTCGCGCCTCGCGCGCAAGCTGAACTCGGTCAGCGCTCAATAGCGCGGCCCCCGTCCGTTCCCGCGCAGCCAGGCTTCGCGGGAACGTAGGCGGTGTTTGAAGAGCGGGTCTCAGGCGCGGCCCCCGCTCGCCACCCTGGCGAGTGCGTGGGTGAGCACCGGGACCGCGGGTGCTGAGAGCTTCAGTCGGCGATCGGCTTCCGCGAAGATCGCGAGAGCTTTGGCGATGTCGGCCTCCGACCACGAACGCGCGGCGCGTTCCGTGTCCGCCACCTTGAACGGGAAGATGCCGAGCTGCGCTCCCGCCTCCGCGGCCGACACTCCGGAGCCGCGCAGGGCGCGGAACAGGGCGAGCTTCCGCACCGTGCCGTGCACGGTGGCGAGAACCCTCAAGCCCGCCTCTCCCTGCCGCAAGGCCTCGTCGAGAAGGCCGAGACTGCGGCGCTTGTCCTTCAGCATCAGGGCGTCCGCGAGCAGATACAAAGGCGGACTCGAGGTCACGGCGACACTCTCCTCGGCTCCCCGGCCCGAGGGGCCCTGATAGAGCAGCATCTTCTCGAGCTCGCTCGCGATTCTCCCCAGAGAGGGTCCACTCTGGTCGACCAGGTCCTTGAGGAGGTCGTCGGGCACGCGGAGGCCGAGGGCCTTTGCTTCCGCGGCGGCGGCCCTGAGGAGCCCCTGGCCCTTCAGGTAGTCGGCGTCGACCAGCTCCGCGACCTTGCTGATCTTCTTCCACATCCCGAAGCGGCGATCGGTCTTCCGAACCACGAAGATCACGGTCGACCTTGGGTCGAGGTCCGGGAGGTCGCTTACCGGAGTGGCCGCCGACTTGGTGCCGCCCTTGCGGCCGCTCGCCTTCTCTCGCGGCGGCTCGACGGCCTCGGGGACCTCCGTGCCCTCCTCGCCCGCGTCCTCATCCGGATCCCGTCCGCCTCCGCGAAGCTTTTCCGCGCGCCGGACCACGACCACCGTCCGGTCTGAAAAGAGAGTGCGCGACGCGGCCGCGGTGAACACATCCGCGAACGACGACTCGTCGCCCCACAGCCGCACGATCTCGGACGGGTCGATCCCCCGCTCTCCGAGCACGCGCGCGAGCGCCCGATCGGCGAGCAGCGAGTCCTGGCCGAGGATCAGGACGATGGGAGAAGAAGCCTTGGCCACGCGGTCTTAGTCTACCGGCTCACCCGACCTGCGACAGACCGAAGCGCCGGGTCCACTGGTCGCTGCGGGCGTACTTCCGCAGGTGATGATCGAGGGGCGCGGTTTTCCACCACGCGTCGGCGATGTCGCGGGTCCGTACGAGCAGATCGCGGTCGCGGACCGGATCGCCGGCCTGGAACAGTCCCCGTCCGGATTGCCGGGTGCCGAAGAATTCGCCCGGTCCCCGGATCTCGAGGTCCTTCTCGGCCAGGAAGAAGCCGTCTTCGCTCGCCACGATCGCGTCGATCCTCTGCTTCGCCTCCTCGCCCGGATAGGCGCGGGTGACCAGAAGGCATTCCGATGAGTGGCGGCCGCGGCCGACCCGGCCCCGGAGTTGATGAAGCTGGGCGATCCCGAATCGTTCCGCCTGCTCGATCACCATCAAAGTCGCATTGGGGACATCGACGCCCACCTCGATCACGGTCGTGCTGACCAGGACCTGTGTCTCGCCCCGGACGAACGAGTCCATCACCGCGCCCTTCTCCTCGCGCGGGAGCCGGCCGTGCAGTGCTTCGATTCGCGCGCCCGGCAGCCACTGCCTCCACTCGCGGGTCAGCTGGGTGACCGCGCGGACGTCCGCGAGCTTCTCGGACTCCTCGACCAGGGGACACACCACGTAGACCTGCCGTCCCTCGGCCAGATGCTGTTTCGCAGCCTCCACGATCCTGGGCCGCTGGGAGTCGAATCGATGAGACGTGCGGATGGGCCGGCGTCCCGGCGGCTTCTCGTCCAGGACCGAGGTGTCGAGGTCGCCATGAAAGGACAGGGCCAGGGTTCGCGGGATCGGCGTCGCGGTCATCACGAGCGCGTGCACTCCCTCCCCCTTTCGCCGCAGCTCGTCGCGCTGGATCACTCCGAAGCGGTGCTGCTCGTCGATGATGGCGAGGGCGAGGGATTTGAAGACCACGTCCGGCTCGAAGAGGGCATGCGTGCCCACGACGATCCGGGCCTCGCCGGAGGCGATGGCCTCGAGCGCCTCCTTCCGCTCCTTCGAGCGGAGGCGCCCGGAGAGCCGGGTGACCCCCACGCCGGCCGGGGCGAGAATGCGGGTGAGGGTCAGGAAGTGCTGGTCGGCGAGGACCTCGGTGGGTGCGACCAGGACGGCCTGCTTTCCGTTCGCCACGGGAAGGAGCATGGCGAGGGTCGCCACGATCGTCTTTCCGGAGCCCACGTCCCCCTGCAGGAGCCGGCTCATCTCCTTTCCCGACTCGAGATCGGCCGCGATCTCCTTCAGAACCCTTTTCTGCGCTCCGGTCAGAGGAAACGGAAGCACGCGCTTCGCCGCTTCCCGGGCCGCGGCGTTGGCGCGGACGACCACGCCCGGTTGCCGATCGAGGCGCTTCGCCGCGAGCCCCACCGCGAAGAGAAAGAACTCCTCGAGGATGAGACGGAGGTGTCCCCGGGACCTCGCCCCGTTCAGCGCGCCAAGGTCGGCGTCCGCCGCGGGGTCGTGAACCGCGAGCAACGCCTCGCGAATTCCGACCACCCCGAGCTCCGCCCGCAGGTCCGGGGTGAGCAGGTCGGGCTCGGCATAGGCTACGGGCAGAGACCGAACGAGGTTCGTGAGCACCCGGCGCCAGATCTTCGGCAGCAACGTCGCCCGCTTCTCGTAGACCGGGACCACGCGGCCCATGTGGATGGCGTCGTCGAGACGCGCGGCGCCGGGCTCATCGCCGTCCGGGTCGGCCTCGGCTTCGTCGAGGATCTCCGAGTCGGGAGAGTGAAGGGCCAGTCCCCCGCCGTAGCGATCCCACTCTGGCGCCCCGTACAGCACCACCCGTCGGCCCACTTTGAAAGAGTCCTTCAAATAGGCCTGACCGAAGAACACGCACTTGATCCGCGCCGATGAGTCTTCCACGATGGCTTCGAAGATGGGCATCCGACGCGCCCGCTTGAGGCTCACCGCCACGATCCGGCCGCAGACCGTGGTCCGGACCCCGGCTTTGAGGGTCTTGATCGGCGCGAGATTCGACCGGTCCTCGTATCGTCTCGGCAGGATCAGCAGCAGATCGTGGACCGTCGCGATTCCCTCGCCCTGCAGGGCCCGGGCCCGCTCGGGGCCGATGCCCTTGACGAACTGCACCGGGGTGTCGGGCCGAAGGTCGGGCGAGGCCGCGGCTCCGGACCTACGGGACTCGCGAGGCGGAGCGCTCATGTCGCGAGGCCGGGCTGCTAGTACTCGACGGTGGCGAGAGCCTGCTGGGGTCTGATGCGCCTGGCCGCGTAGGGAAGACGGAATGGCGACCGGATGTCGAAACCGTTCGGGCGCGTCGCGTCCACGGTGGCCCGGGCCACGATGTCGCCCAATACCGATGCGGACAGGGGCACCGGCCCCACCTGCGCGCTCACCACCTCGAACTGCCCGAACCCGCGGTCGCTCTTGAAGTCGGCCACGATCTCCACCGGCATATCGCCTCCCAGAAGACTCAGAAACGACGCCGCGCCCGCGGCCTTTTCCCTGAGTTCCTGGAATTCCGAAAGGTTCGCGATCCCCCGGAGTTCGACCCGGTTGTCGCGAAGGACGATGCGGACGTCCCGAAGACCGCGGGGCACCTTCTCGGAAAGCGCGTAGCGGACGTAGGAGTTCACTTCGGTCTCGTAGACGCTCACCGGCCCGCGCTTGGCCTTGGGATCGTGCTCGAACTTCTCGAGCATCTCCAGCTTCCGGCCGAGCGAATCCGACAGCTCGCGGCTGAGGCCACCCTTGGGCGCGGTCGGAATGGCGCCCGGGCCCTGAGATACCAGAAGGGCGAGCAGGACCGTGGCGGAGGCGTTCATGACGCGATCTCCTTCAGGAAGGAGTTTCCCGGGACCTTGCTGGCCAGATCGAAGTTCTCCGCGAGGGTCGCGGCGATGTCCGCGAAAGAGCCGCGATCTCCGAGAGCCCCCGCTCGCACCCGCTTCCCCGCCACGATGAGGGGAACGAATTCGCGCGTGTGATCGGTGGACGCATCCGAGGGATCGCACCCGTGATCGCCGGTGAGGATCAGGAGGTCGTCCTCGCGCAGGGCGGCGAGCAGATCGGGGATGCGGGCGTCGAACGCCTCGAGGTTGCGGGCGTATCCCTGGACGTCGTTGCGGTGGCCGTACAGGGTGTCGAAGTCGACGAGATTCGTGAACACCAGGCCGCCGGGCCAGCGTCCGAGCGCCGAGATGGTCTGGTTCACGCCGTCGTCGTCGGACACCGTGTGCACCGCTTCCTTGATGCCCCGGCCGGTGAAGATGTCCTCGATCTTCCCCACGCCGTAGACGGGAAACGAGGCCGCGGCCAGGTGATCGAGGAGCGTCTTGCCGGAAGGAGGCACCGGAAAGTCCCGCCGGTTCGGCGTGCGCTTGTAGGTAGCGGAGGAGTCGCCCACGAAGGGCCGCGCGATCACCCGGCACACCCCGAATTCCTCCCCGCAGGCCAGGCGATACGCGATGTGGCAGTAGCGGTAGAGCTCGTCGGGGGAAACGACTTTCTCGTGGGCGGCGATCTGGAAGACGCTGTCACCCGAGGTGTACACGATGAGATCCCCGGTCGCGACGTGCGCCTCTCCGAGTTCCTTGAGGATCTCCGTTCCGGAGGCGGCCTTGTTTCCCAGGACCTTGCGGCCGGTTTCCTTCGAGAAACGATCGATAAGCGACGCGGGAAAGCCGTCGGGATACAGCTTGAAGGGCTTCTCGGTGAGCAAGCCCATCATCTCCCAGTGACCGGTGGCGGTGTCCTTTCCCGCACTCTTCTCCGCGAGCCGCCCGAAGCCGGCGCGCGGTAACGCCTCCCGCGCCGAGGAGCAGGTGGGGGGAAGGTTCCCGAGGCCGAGGGCGGCCAGGTTCGGAATCTTCGCGTGTCCGAGGCTCAAGACGTGCCCGAGGGTGTCCGAGTCGGAGTCGCCGAAGAGGCCCGCATCCGGCGCGGCCCCCACGCCGAGACCATCGCACACCACCACCACGGCCCGCTTGTACGGTCCCATCATTTCCCCATTTCTCCGCGCCCGACCCACCGGGCCACGCGCTCTGCCGCGGCCGTGCTCTCGGCGAACCACTCGACGTCGAACTGGTGCCGGAAATACGTCATCTGCCGCTTCGCGTACTGCATCGTCGAAGTGACAATAGCACGCTGAAGTTCGTCGTCTTCCCCCACCGCCGGACCCCCGGCGGCGAGTCGCGCGACGGTTTCGCGATAGCCAATCGCGCCCAGCGGGCGTGGAACCGGGCTCCCTTCGGGGAGGCTCGCCAGGATCCGGCGGGTCTCCTCGATGAGGCCCTGAGCGAGCATCTTCTTCACCCGCGCGGTCACGCGGGTCCGGAGCTCGTCGCGGCTCGGGTGGAGACCGACGATCAGCGCCTCCCCCGTGTACGCGGGCCGGCGGTCTTGCTGGGCGTGGGAGAAAGGACGACCGGAGGCGAAGCAGACCTCCAGCGCGCGCACGATCCGGACCCGGTCCGTGGCCTGGGTTCTCGCGGCGTAGTCGGGGTCCTTGACCGCGAGAAGCCGGTGGAGCCTGGGCGAGCCGTGACGGTCGGCCAGGCCCTCGATCCGGGCCCGCACCGACGGGTCGGCCTCGCCCTGCTCGAACAGTCCCTTGAGGAGCGCGGTCAGGTACAGACCCGTCCCCCCGGTGACAATGGGGAGACGTCCACGACGGCCGATGTCCTCGATCGCCGCCGCCGCGCGCTGGGCGAAGAGAGCCGCGTTCATCTCCTCATGCGGGTCGAGAATGTCCAGGAGATGGTGGGGCACCCGCGCGCGCTCGGCCGCGGTCGGCTTGCCGCTCCCGATATCCAGGCCGCGATAGACCTGCACGCTGTCGCAGGAGACGATCTCCCCGCCCAGGCCAAGCGAAAGCTCCATCGCGAGATCCGACTTCCCGCTCGCGGTCGGGCCCACCACCGCGACGATCCGGCCCGCGTTCAGCTTGAACTCCACAGACGCCAGGCCGCGAAGAGGACGAGCAGCAGGGTCACGATTCCGAGACCACGGATCTGCGCGTCGGGAAGCCGGGCCAAGGCTAGAGAGGAGCCTTCACGAACGGCCTCAGACCTCGATGAGCATGCTGTCGGGCCGAAGCGCCTTCAGGATGTTGGCCTCGTGGTCCGCGCCGATGGTTTTGCGCACCGCGAAGAGCATGGCGTAGAGGAGTTCGTTCAGCGTGTTGGTGAGCTGCAGCGACCGCTCGGCCTCGGGGACCTGGGCGAGGGCCGCCAGCAAGGGGGCGGGATCGATGATGCCGCCCTTGGTCACCCGGCAGGCCGGCATGAGGCCGCCGGCCACGTGCAGTTCGCTCACCGCGTTCTGCAGGGTGGTGTCGGCCTCGGGACCGGTCTCGCGCAGCAGGTAGCGATAGATGTAGGCGTACATCGAGTTGTAGGCGGCGAGCGCCGATTCGGAGACGTTCCGCCCGGGGGCCTCTCCCACCGCCCTTATCTTCCGCCCGCGCACGCGCAGGAACCCCGCGCAGAACAGGGCGTAGAGCGTCTTCTGGGTCTCCCCGTCGCCGATCTCGCTCTCGCGACAGATCTCCGACACCGAGCGCTGGCCGTCGACCACGGAGAGAATGTGCTTCTCGTAGGGCTCGAGCCCGCTCAGGTCCGCCTCCTTGACGACCTCGAGGATCAGGCCCGGATCGGGGTAGCGGCCCTTCAGGGCGCCTTCGGGGTCGATCCGCCGCAGGCCTTCGAGAACGAGGGTCAGGGGGTCGAAAGAAACCGTCACCTTCTCTTTTTGAGGAAGGCTCGTCGATTCGAACACGAACTCCCCGGTGGACCACTCGAAAAGGCTGAACACGATTTCCCGCACCTGGGTCTCGACACCCTCCCACAGATCCTGGGGGGCCATGGCGCCCATCTCGATCAGGACCTTGCCCTGCCTTCGTCCGTGGGAGATCTGCTGGAGCGACAACTCGTACTCCTCCACGCTGATCTTGCCGAGCCGGAGCAGGGTCTCGCCGAGCCGGTCGTTCGGGGAGTTGCTGGTCGCGAACACCACGCGGCCGTTGTGGAAGTAGACAGCCTTGCGCGTGCCTTCGTTCTCGACGGAGAGAATGCCGGTGGAGCCGGTCCGGCGCAGTTGGATCAACAACTCGGGCAGAGGCAGCGCGGACAGGTTTCCCTTGAGTCCTTGCGCCGTGATGAAAGGCACGAGGCGCCTTGGAATCGCGTCGGTATGGGTGCTCATGGCCATCGGTGCAGGCTGGAGTCTAATTGGGAGTCCGCCCCAGCGGGTTGCTCAGTCCTTTGTTCCCGTCAGAGGGGCTCGCACCAGCTCGATTCCCGAATAGTAGTGCTTGAGGATCTCCTCGTAAGTGGAGCCGGCCTGGGCCATCCCGAAAGCGCCCACCTGGCACAGCCCCACTCCGTGTCCCCAGCCCTTTCCGGTGAAGACGAACTGGCGGACCGAGCCATCCTTCGCGAGCTCGCGATCGATCACGAACAGGTTCTCCCGGACCCCGAGCGCGAAACGCACTTCGAGCCCCTTGAGCACGATCTCCCGCTCCGTGCCCTGGACCGCCAGTTCGATCACCCGGCCGGAGACGCCCGTCCGTCGCACGTGCAGATCGACCACGCGTCCCGGGTTTCCGTAGCGCTCCATCGACTTGGCGATCTGCGCGGGGGTGAACCTCTCCTCCCAGCGGTAGAGGCGGGAGGAGCGGTCCGCGGAGGGCCCCATCCGGCTCTGCTCGGCCACGAGAAAGGCGAGCCGCCCGTCGCTCAGGATGTACCGCACCTTGTCGCCCTGGGTGAGAGCGAGTTCGGAGGCGGCGAGGGGCGTGCCCGAAAGGTCGCGGAAGAGTCGGAGCCGATCCGAGACGCGGACGGTCTGGATCACCTCGCCGACCCGGAATCGGAACTCCCCTTCGGCGCCGCCGGCGAACTCCGCCCGATCGAGGGATGGCGGTCCCATCCGCAGAGCCGACCGGGCCAGGATGCCGATGGCCGTGCTTCGCTGAATCCGCCCGCCCGGGGACAGGCTCCCGCTGGCGGAGGGCGTGAGCACGTCCTCCTGAATGAGGATGGCCGCGGCCCGCGATTCCCCGGGGCTGGCGAAATCCTTCTGGTCCTCCGACTGGCGCAGGAACTCGACATCCCGGTCGGACAGCAGCCGATCCGCGCGCTCGTTCCAGCAAAGCGCCGAGGAGACATAGACGAAGAACGCGCCGCGGCGGCCGAGATCGGCCGCTCTCTCCGCCTTGCAGCCCTTGCGGCCGAGGGAGCGAAGAAGCCGCTGGGTCCAGGCCTCGGCCTCTTCCGAGCGAAGGCCTTCGGCGAGCCAGGCCGCGTTCTCCGCGGAGCTTCCCACCACATCGAGGGCCATCAGGAGGGCCACGTCGCGATTGATGCCCGGCTCGGACCCGAGTTGAGCGATCTTTCCATTCGAACGGATGACCGCGAGACGGTCACGTTCGGCCACGCACTCGACTCCCTTCAGGTACGCCTGGGTCTGGGTCGGGAACATGTTGAAGCCGTCCTCGGTGTGGCCGCCGCAGGTGGAGGTGTAGAGCGCGTTGATGAGTTCTCCGTGGAACTCGGCCACCACTCCGGCGGTCTCCGCGACCGCCTGGTCGGTGAGCGGATGCTCGGTGCCGAAACCGCGATACACCTGGCACGCGGGAGTCGCGCAGATGTCGTAGCCGCGATCCTTGTACTGACCCAGGTTTCGGAGCGCGTAGGTGCGCGCCGCCACCGCCTGCGCCTTGAGCGCCTCGAGCTGCGGAAACTGGCCGGGGGAAAGTTCGTTCGGAACCACCCCGCGGAGATAGTCCTCGAGGTTGAGGACGTTCACCGCGGTGACCCCGCCGGCTCCCGCGCGCACTTCCACGTAGCCGCGCACCGGGGAGGTTCCGATCACGAGCTTCTCCTCGGGATTGATGGCCTGCAGGACGATGGAGGTCGCCACCTCGCCGGTCTCGATGATGCGGACGAGGCCCGGGGCCGCCCCTCCCCCGTTCTCGGTGCTGACGAAGGCTCCCGGGAAACCGAGGGCGGCGATCTGCCGGGAGAGGGCGGCCGCGTCTTCACGCGCGGGAAACAGCCCCGCCTTCACCTGATAGGTGCGCGTGGTCTCGTTCCAGAGTGGTTCGACGCCCAGGCCGGTGGCCTCCGCGATCTTCTTCGCCGCCTGTTGCGCGAGGGCGAGGTCGGTGAGGCTCGCCGCCTGCACGCGAAACCGCGTCGACGAGCCGGCCGCGGCGTTCGCCAGCTCGAAGGTCAGGCGCTGGGCGGTAGCACTCTTCGAACCGACCAGGACCTGCATCCCCGAATCCACGCCGCCGATCGAGACCCGCGCCACGTCCACCATGAAACCGATGCGAATGGTGGGCGGGACCAGGGACGAGGCGAGGTCGGGCGTCGGGGGAAGGGGGCGCGCCGACGCCGAGGGCGAGGCCGTGGGGGCGGGGGTGGCGCGCGTGACCGGAGGCGTCGGACCCTTCGGCCTGGCCTTGGGAGCGCCGGAGCGGCAGCCGGGCGCGAGGGCGACCGCGAGGAGAGCGGTGGCGATCAGCAGGCGACGCGTAGGCACGCCGCCTCTAGTAGACAAAGGTCACCCGCATGGTGACGCTTCCCGCCGGATAGTCGTCCGGGAGCGGAAGCAGGTCGCTGCCCTGGAGGGCATTCGAGGCGGCGCGGTCCAGCGCGGGCATTCCCGAGGACGACAGCATGGCGATCCTGGTGATCTTGCCCCCGCGATCCACGGTGAACTCGATCCCCACTTGCCCGCGCACGCCCAGACGCGCGGGCTCCGGGATGATCCAGTTGCGATAGACCTCGCTCTTGAAATGATTGATCCAGCGGGTGAAGTCCGCTCCCTCGGGGTCGAAGAAGAGCGGACCCATCTGGTAGCCCGGGATCTCCAGCTGCGACATGTCCCGCTTGTCTCGCAGGGCACGCTCGACGCTGCGAGTGGACGCGCTCAGGATGCCGCCGGAAGGGCCCATCACCCGGGGGTCGTTCGCCGGCGACGTCGGATTCGCGCCGCCGCTCGGAAGCGGCAGCCCGCTGCGCTGGGCATCTTCGCCGCGGCCTTCGCCCGCGCGCTTCTCCGACTCGGGGACCGCCTCCTGCGGCATCGCCTTCTCCTGAGCGGTCTTCGTCCCGCGCCTGCCGATATCGCGATCGCGCTCGAGTTGAAGAATCTCCGCCCGCTTGTCCGACGCCTCGCCGATGCTGATCTTCGCCGACTTGGGAGGCGGAGGCGGGGTCGCCACCGGCTGCGGGGGTGGGGGCGTGGGCTGGGGGACCGCCTTCGCCACCGCCTTCGGCGCGGGGGGCTTGGCCAGCTGGGGCGGAAGGAAGAAGGCGCGGCTCACCTTGGGCTTCTCCGCTTCCGGCGGCAACTGCGGTTTGTGCGGCTGAATCAGGAAGAGGAGGGTGAGGGCGATCGCATGAACGACGATGGACTCGAGAATCGGCGCTTCACGGCGAGGGACCTCGATGCGCGGTATGGGCCGGCGCGGGTCCTCCGTGGTCTCGGTGACCTCATCGACTTCGTTGAAATTGAATACCGCCACAGTTGCAGTAGCGATGTTCTCAGGACTGGCCGGTCGGACCCATGTGGCTCATCTTGTCGAGGATCTCTTTCGCCATCCTTAAGACGGAGAGGCCGTCGGCTCCCGACACCACCGGCGCGTGGCGCAAGGCGCAGGCGCCGACGAACGCGTTCGCCTGCCGCCGCAGCGGCTCGCTTTCCGGATCGCTCGTACCGGCGCCGATCGATTCCATCCGGATCTCGGGCGCGCCGCTTTCCCCGATCACCAGCTTCGCGATCTGGGCCTGGCGGGTGATGAAATCGCACGAGGCGTACAGGCGCGAGCCGAAGACCCGGAACTTCCGGATCTTCTCCGCGGAGACTCGGCTCGCGGTGAGGTTCGCGATCAGCCCGGACTCGAAGCGGATGCGCACATTGGCGATGTCCACCCGGTCGGTCAGGACGGGCACGCCCACCGCGTCGATCTGAACCGCCTTCGACTTGTCGAGGGCGAGGAGCAGGTCGAGGTCGTGGATCATGAGGTCGAGAATGACGTCGATGTCCAGGCTCCGGTTCGGAAAGGGGGAGAGTCGGTGGACCTCGACGAAACGCGCCGTGCCGATTCGCCGCAGAGCCACCGAGGCGGGGTTGAAGCGTTCGACATGCCCGACCTGGAGCACCACGCCCTTCTCCGCGGCGAGGGCCACCAGGCCTTCGGCGTCCTCGATCGTCGAAGTGATGGGCTTCTCCACCAGGACATGACGGCCGGCCCGGAGGAGGCGGCTCGCCACCTCGGCGTGGGCCGCGGTGGGAACCGCCACCACCGCCGCATCGACGCCCTCGATGAGTTCCTGGAGGCTCGCCGCCGCCCTCGCGCCATAGGGTTCTCCCACGCTCTTCGCCTTAACCGCATCGAGGTCGAAGACGGAGACGAGCTTCGCCTTGGGGAGACCCGCGAACACTCTGGCGTGGTGCGAGCCGAGCGCTCCCGTTCCCACCACACCCACCTTCAGGATCCCGTCGCTCATGTCGAAGACTCCTCCGTCTTCCGTCGCACCACGCCCACCACGGCCAGGCCCATCTCCTTGGCGGAGGCCAGGAAGGCGGGCTTGTCGAGCAGGAGGGTCTTCCCCGCCTCGACGGCCAGCACCGCGGCCTTCGCCTCACGCAGGGATTGCAGGGTCCGCTCGCCCACCACCGGGACATCGAACCGCATGTCCTGGCGCGGCTTGGCCATCTTCACCACCACCACGCCCGGGCCGGCGATGCGGGCGCCGCGCGCGATCGCCTCGTCCGTACCCTCCATGGCCTCGAGTGCCACCACCGCGCGGTCCTTCACCACCACGGTCTGCCCGAGATCGAGGCGTCCAAGCTCGGTCGCGATGCGCACCCCGTAGTCGATGGCCTTCTGCTCGTCGCCACTGGGCTTCTTCCCGCTCATGGTCCCCTCGTCGGCGAGCTGGTCGCGAAGCAGTTCCACCGAGGACATGAGGCGGATCCCCTCGCGCTCGAGCGCGTCGGCCACCCCGCCGATCAGGCTGTCCGTGTTCTTGAAGGCGAGCCGGGCCAGGACGCCCATCAGGGTCAGGTCGGGAACGATCCCGGAGAAGATCTGCCGGTGCCGGACCTGCCCGGCCATGATCGCTTCACGCGCTCCGGCTTTTCGGAGCGCCGCGATGCACGACCCGAGCTGGCCCAGAGACACTTCGTGGGTCTCGTCCACCAGGGCCTCGAGCCCCGGGTCGGTCTCCTCCTTGAGCCTGACCAGGACGATCCGCCGTCCGCGCTTGCGGGCCGCTTCGGCCACGAGGAAGGGAAATCGACCGTTCCCCGCGATCAGGCCCAGGGGTCCCTCGCCAGAGAGGGCCTCGGTCACTCGTCGTGGTCCGCGACCCGCTTCCGGCGCTTCAGGACGACTCCGCGCTTCGCGGTGCGCATGAACTCGATGAGGATCTTCACTTCCTTCTGATCGCCCACGCCCGCCTCACCCTCGATGAGCGCCAGCGCTTCGGTTGCGGGGAGACCGCTCTGCATGAGCACACGATACGCGCGACGGATCGCGGTCACCGCCTCCGGCGAGAAACCGCGACGCTTGAGGCCCAGGGTGTTCGGACCGAAGAGGCACGCGGGACGGTTACCCACGGTCTTCGAATAGGGCAGGACGTCCATGGTGGCCACGGTGAAGCCGCCCAGGAACGCGTAGGGGCCGACCCGGCAGAACTGGTGAACCGCGGAGAAGGCGCCCACGGTGGCGTAGTCCGCGACCTCGACGTGGCCGGCGAGGGTCGCGGCGTTCGCGAAGATCGTGTTCGATCCGACGTGGCAGTCGTGGGCCACGTGCGATTGGGCCATGAAAAGGTTTTCGGAGCCGATCGTGGTGATCCCTCCCCCGCCCTTGGTGCCCTTGTGGATGGTCACCCCTTCGCGGAACACGTTGCGGTCTCCGATCCGGACGCAGGTCTTCTCGCCCCCGAACTTCATATCCTGGGGCGCGAGGCCGATCGAGACGAACGGGAAGACGTGATTGGCCTCGCCCAGGTGGGTGTCGCCGTCGATGAGGGCGTGAGCCTCCACGATGGTGCGCGGCCCCAGGCGCACCTCCGGCCCGATGACCGCGTAGGGGCCGACCTTCACCCCGGGGCCGAGCCGCGCGCCCTCGGCCACGATCGCGGTCTCGTGCACCTCCGGCGGCCTCAGGTGCGACACCGAGAGCAGAAGCCTCGCTTCGGCGACCCGCTGGTCCGCCACCTTGATCTCTCCCTTGATCCGGAACAGGTTTCCCCGGCGGTGGATCAGAGAGATCTCGAGGTCGAGGCGGTCGCCCGGGGTGACCGGCTTGCGAAACTTCGCGTGATCGATGCCGACGACCAGAACCTCGCTGCGGGTCGGGTCGGTCGACTGAAGGAGCCAGATTCCCGCGGCCTGGGAGAGGCTCTCCATCAGGAGGACGCCCGGCATCACCGGGGCGCCCGGAAAGTGGCCCTCGAAGAACTCCTCGGCGCCGGTGACGGTCTTGAGCGCCTTGAGGCCGGTCGACGGATCGAAGTGGGTGATCCGGTCGACCAGGACGAACGGGTACCGCGTGGGCAGC
This sequence comes from Vicinamibacteria bacterium, assembly GCA_044229175.1. Classification (GTDB taxonomy): domain Bacteria; phylum Acidobacteriota; class Vicinamibacteria; order Fen-336; family JAGNNV01; genus JAGNNV01. The sequence goes on from JBGATM010000002.1 coordinate 333,895, forward strand.
CGCCGCGCCAGACCGCCCACTTCCATCTCGGACAGCAAGCCGGCAATCTCCTGTGTTTGTGATTCCAAAGGACCGTCTCCAAGCATCGCCCCGAGGCCTCAACCGCCGGGAGCGAGATCAATCCGGGCCGGGCGGCTCGACCAACCGAACCGCCCTCGCCCTGATCCGGGAACGAACTTACTGGAAGGGAGTCGGGGTCGGCTTCGGAGCCGCCGGGGCGGGAGCCGCCGCACCGGGAGCCGCGGGAGCGGCCGCGGGCTTGGTCTCAGCCGGCTTGGGGGCCGCGGCGGCCGGTCGCGCCGCCTTCTCGGTATCGTCCGCCTTCACGATGACGTCGCGGGTGATGTCGAGCTCCGTGTTGATGAGCACGATGGTGGCGCGATCGAGGATGAAGTCGAGTCCCTTCTCCTTGCCCACGGCCTGGAGGATCGGCTGGATCTTCGTGTTGAACTCCACCTGGAATTCCTGCGCTTTCTGCTGCGCGGCCTGTTGCATGCGCTGGATATCGGCCTGGGAGTCCTCGGCGAGGGCCTGGCGATCGCGGTTTTTCTTCACGATCTCCTGCTGCTTCTTCTCCACCGCGTCGGGGGAGAGGATGGCGCTCTGCTTCTGCAATTCGTCCTGAAGGCTCTTGATCGCGCCGTCGATCTGGGCGATCTGGTTCTGCCGCTTGGTGAGCTCAGACCGGATCTCGCTCTCGAGCTGATCCATCTTGGTGGCGTAGCTCTTGCCCAGCAGGCTCTCCTGGGAGATCCGCTGCATATCGACGACCCCCATCTTGGTCGGCTTGCCGGTCGGGCCGGTCTGGGCGAGGGCGGAACCGGCAGCCAGGATCAGGGCGAGCGGGCCAACAAACGCAAAAAACTTCTTCATCAGTTCTCCTTAGAAAGTGGTGCCAACCGCGAACCGAAAGGTCCGTTTCTGTGCGAAGAGGGGGTCGGCGTTGGGGTTGATCGCGTAGATCAACCTGAACGGCACGTTCAACACGGGCATTATAAACCGAAGCTCCGCTCCGGTGGAGACCACCGCGCTCCGGAACGACATGGGATCGCCCTTCAGGAACGACTGGCCGGCATCGAAGAACAGGAGGAACCGGACGGGGCCGAACACGTCGATGTAGTACTCGGCGTTGAACAGGGCGAACTTGTCGCCCCCGACCAGGGCTCTGCTCGAGGGTTCGCGGGGGCCGACCGCGCGGATGTTGTAGCCCCGGATCTGCTGTTCGCCGCCCATGTAGAAGCGCAGATAGAAGGGCAGGCTCGAGCGCCCGGTCACCGGGTCGATGACCGCGGTGGAGGCGTAGGGCATGATCATGCCGAACTGCGCGCGCAGCCCGAGGGCCGTCTTCTTCGTGTGGGGGATGTAGACGATGCCTTCGAGGTCGGGCCTCAGGTAGTTGAGGGTGCCGCCCAGCGGTCCGCCCGTGATCTGTCCCGAGGCAGTGAGCTTCATTCCCCTCCGCGGGGTGAAGGGGCTGTCCACCGTGTTGTACACGAGCGAGGGCGACAGGCGGCTCTCGCGGCGCCGCCCGTAATCCTCGATGAGGAACGAATCGGAAATGGTCGGAGTGGAGAAGTTCAGCGGATCGTTGGGATCGAGGATGGTCGGCGAGATGTCCACGATCTCGTAGGCGTAGTTCAGGAACAGGCGGGAGAAGCGGCTCACCGGCAGGCCGGTGGTGAACGACACTCCCGTGCGATCGTCCTGATAGCCGAGCACGTTCGCGGAGGCGTAGGTCTGGTAGATGATCTTGCGCTTGTACAGGTCGATGCCCGCGGTGATGGGGCGGTCGAAGAGGTAGGGCTCGCTGACCGCGAACTGGTAGTTCTTGGTCCGCTTGCCGGTCTGGGCGGAGACCTGGAAGGTCTCGCCCTGGCCGAGGAAGTTGGAGGTCTGGAACGACGCGTTCAGAAAACGTCCTTCCAGGCCCGACACGCCGCCGCCGAAGGTGAACTGGTTGCGGTTCTGCTCTTCCACCTTGAGCTTCACGTCGATCTTGTCGTCGGCCAGTTCCGAGGGCCCGAGTTCCGGCGCCTTCTCGATGGGCTTGAAGTAGCCGAGCTGGTTGATGCGGCGGATCGAGAGCTTCAGAAGCTCGGTGTTGAACACATCGCCCTCGGTCAGGTAGACCTCGCGGCGGATGACCTTGTCCCGGGTGGAATCGTTCCCGGTGAAATTGATCTTCCCCACGAAGTACTGCTTGTCCTCCTGGATCTCGAGGGTCAGATCGACGACCTTCTTCTCCTTGTCCGGCGTACGCTTGGTGAAGCCCGTGTACTGGAAATACCCCTGTGCCCCGTAGGCATCCCGGAGCTTCTCGAAGCCCTTCTTCAGCTTCTTCTCGGAGTAGACCTCGCCATCCCCGAGCTTGAAGATAGGGAGCACGGCTTCGGGCTTGAACAGCTTCATGCCTTCGAAGTTCACCTTGCCCACGTGATAGACATCCCCCTCGCTGACCGGGATGTCGATGAGCATCCACTTGATCGGCCGCTTCTTGAAGAGGCCGGAGGTTCCGTCCACGTAGGAGATCCTCGGCTCGCCGATGCTGGCGGTGACGTAGCCGTTGTTCAGGTAGTGATCGCGCAGGAGCTCCTGGTCCTCGCCCCACTTCTCTTCGTTCCAGGTGGATTTGCCGGAAACCCAGGAGAGATTCCAGAAGCCGGTCTGCTTCAGCTTCTTCATCTCGCCGCGCAGGCGCCCGTCGGAAAACACGTTGTTGTTCTCGAAGGTGATGGACTTGATCTTGGTCTTCGGTCCGTCGTCGATGGTGAAGGTGACCTGCTCGCCGCTGCCCCCGATGGTCTTGGCCTCGTGCTTGACCGTGCCGAAGAGCCGGCCCTTTTCCTTCAGCAGGTCACGGATGACGTCCTCGGCCTTGCGCGCCTTGCTCGGGTCGTAGAAGGTGTCGAGCTTGAGGGTCGCCTCCTTCTCCTTGAGCTTGTCCTCGATCGCGGTCTTGGTGAGGGCCTTGCTGCCCCGGTAATCGACGATCTGGACGCGCTTGCGCTCGCTGACCGTGAAGACCAGGGCCTTGTTCCCCGAGGGGGTGTCGTTCTCCTCGACACTCATGTTCTCCAGGAATCCCGCGTCCCACAACCGGCGGAAGTCGGCCCTGATGACCTCCTCGTCGTAGAGGCTGCCCACCTTGGTGGAGACGTAGTAGAGGACCGTGTCCTTGGGAAGGTACTGGTTGCCGCGAACCTCCACGCGCTCGACGATCACCGGCCGCGCCGGGGGCTCCTGCGCCCGGGCCGGCGCCGGGGCGCTCACGGAGGCGGCGAGGCAGACACCGAGTGCGAGTGCGACACGGATGAGTTTCATGCGGACAGTCGGCCTCGGTTTTCGTTTTGCCAGTACCAGAGAGCGCCCTCGTGGACGCCCACTTCGATGGGAGCGTCGGGGGTCAGGACACCGCGGAGGAACGCTTCAGAGAGCGAGTCCTCGATGTGCCTTTCGATGGCGCGCCGAAGGGGGCGCGCGCCGTAGGAGCGGTCTTTGAGGGTCTTGCGGAGCAGCCATTCGATCCCATCATCGCGTATCGAGATGGAAAGTCCCTTGGAGCGCAGATTCTCCGAGAGATGTCCGACCAGATTTCGGGTGATCCGACCAAGGTCGGCGTCTGAGAGCGCATCGAAGAGAATGATCTCATCAATCCGGTTGATGAACTCGGGATTGAAGGTGTGTTTCACCTCCGCCATGACCGCGTCGGTGGTGGCGAGATCGGTCTGCGTGGCGTCCTGGGCGAAGCCCATGCGGCCCCGCTTCTCGATGGCGCGGGCCCCGAGGTTCGAGGTCATGATCACGATGGCGTTCTTGAAATCGACGAGGTTCCCGAACGAATCGGTGAGCCGGCCGTCCTCGAACACCTGCAGCAGGACGTTGAAGATGTCGGGGTGGGCCTTCTCGATCTCATCGAGCAGGATCACGCAGTAGGGATTGCGGCGGACTCGTTCGGTGAGCTGCCCCCCGTCCTCATAGCCCACGTAGCCGGGGGGCGAGCCGATGAGCCGGGAGACCGCGTGCTTCTCCATGTACTCGGACATGTCCACGCGGATGAGATGGCGCTCCGAGCCGAAGAGAAGCTCGGCGAGGCCGCGGGCCACCTCGGTCTTCCCCACCCCGGTCGGGCCCAGGAAGAGGAACGAGCCCACCGGCCGCTTCGAATCCCGCAGTCCGGCGCGGGTACGCCGAATGGCCCGGGCCAGGGCGGAGATGGCGCGGTCCTGGGAGACCACGCGCTTGTGGATCTCGTCCTCGATCCGGAGAAGCCGGTTCGACTCGTCCTCGCGGATCGACATCACCGGGATCCCGGTCGCTCGCGCCACCACCGAGTCGACATCGTCGCGGAAAACGAAAAGAGGTTCGGTCTCCCCGGGCAGGAGCGACAAGGTCAGGGGAACCGCGTCCACTTCCGGAACCGCGTCCTCGGAGCGCTTCAGGAAGCGGAGCTTCACCCGGCTCCCCGCCTCGTCGAGCACGTCGATGGCCTTGTCGGGGAGGCACCGATCGGGCATGTAGCGCGAGGAGAGAGCCACCGCGGCCTCGAGGGCCTCGTCCTTGTACTGAACTCCGTGGAAGCGCTCGTAGCGCGACTTGAGCCCGCGCAGAATCTCCACCGACTCCTCTTCCGTGGGCGGTTTGAGGGTCACCACCTGGAACCGCCTCGACAGGGCCCGATCCTTCTCGATGTGCTTGCGGAACTCCACGGGCGTGGTGGCTCCGATGCACTGGAGCTCGCCCCGCGAAAGAGCGGGCTTGAGGATGTTGGCCGCATCCAGACTCCCTTCCGCGGAGCCGGCGCCCACGAGAGTGTGCAGCTCGTCCACGAAGAGGATCACGTTGGGGCTGTCGGTGAGCTCCTTCAGCAGATTCTTCAGGCGTTCCTCGAACTGGCCCCGGTACTTGGTGCCGGCCACGAGCAGCGCGAGATCGAGCGCGAGCACCCGCTTTTCGAGCAGGGGCCGGGGCGCTTCGCCCTGGACGATCAACGAGGCCAGGGCCTCGACCAGCGCGGTCTTCCCCACTCCCGGTTCGCCGATGAGCACGGGGTTGTTCCGCTGCCTTCGGCCGAGGATCTCGATGATGCGCTCGATCTCGTCGCGCCGGCCGATGACCGGGTCGAGCTTGCCCCGCACCGCCAGATCCGTGAGATCGCGGCAGTACTCGGCGAGAAGCGGCGTCTCTTTGGCGCGGGACTGGGGCTGGGTCTTCTCGGCCAGGAGCCGGACGATCTCCTCGCGCAGGAACGGAAGGGTGAGACCGTTCTCGCGCAATACCTCCGCCGCGGTGGCAGTGTCTTCGCGCAGGAGACCGAGAAGGAGATGCTCGGTGCCCGTGTAGGAATGACCCAACTGCTCGGCCTCGTCCTGGGCCAGCGCGAGCACGCGCTTGACTTCGGGCGAGAGGGGCATTTCCACGGTGGTGGACACCTGGTCGCCGTAACGGCACCGGCCCTCGACCTGACGCCTCACCTCTTCCATCTTCACGTTGCCGCGGTTGAGCAGGCGCTGGGTGAGGCCCTTGCCTTCCCGGATCAGGCCGAGAAGGACGTGTTCGGTTTGAATGGAATGGGCGCCGAGCTGGGACGCTTCGTAGCGGGCGAAGAAGATGACCCGGCGGGCGCGCTCTGTATATCGTTCAAACACGGTGACTTGAGGGGGTTGGCAAAACGAGGATTGTACGCGATGGAAGCGGATCCTCTTCATTTCTCTGGTCTTTGGACGAGCGGTCGGGCGGGAGAGACGGAAGCAGAATGCTTAACTCGCAGTCGCAGTTTCTTCTAGACGCCTTGCAGGTCGAAAACCTTGCTCCTGGAAGTCTGGCCGGAAGCAAGACGCACCGCCGACCGGGGGATATGGTGAAGCTCGGCGAGCACCTCGATGACCGCGGCGTTCGCCCGCCCGTCGACCGGAGGCGCCCTCACCCAGACATGCAGTTCTTCGCCGCGTTGCTCGGTCTTCGAAACGCGGGCGCCGGTGTGAACTCGAACCCGGACCTTCATGACGGGTGGCGATCGGCGAAGGCGCCTGGCCGCCCCCCGCTTAGAACAGGGATGCCGCGGCGGCCTTCGCGAGCGCCATCAGGGGCCCGGGAGCGACGCCGAGACCGAAGGTCAGCGCTGCCGCGAGGGCCACGATCTTCGGGGACACGCCGGCGTCGGTCTCGAACTCGACCCCTTCCTGCGGCTCTTCCATGTACATCAGGACCACGAGGCGCAGGTAGTAGAAGGCCGACACCACGCTCATCAGCACGCCCACCGCGGCGAGCCCCGAATAGCCCGCGGCCACCGCGGCCTTGAACAGGTGGAACTTGCCGACGAAGCCCCCGGAGATGGGGACGCCGGTCAGGGAGATGAGGAGGACGGTCAGCATCGCCGCCAGCACGGGATTCCGCCTTGAAAGGCCGGTGACGTCGGTGGTGAGGCTCGGCTCCTTGCCGCTGCGCCTTATGGCGATCAGAAGGCCGAAAGCGCCAAGATTGGTGATCGCGTAGGTCGCAACGTAGAAGAGAACCGCCTCGAGGCTCTTCGCCTGCTCCGGCGGCGAGGTGATGGCCATACCCACGATGCCGCTCAGCATGTACCCCGCGTGGGCCACCGAGGAGAAGGCGAGCAGCCGCTTCAAGTCGGTCTGGGCGAGGGCGCCAAGATTGCCGATGACCATGGTGAAGCCCGCAACCAGCGCCACCCCCGGCGCCCAGGAACCGGCGATGCCGCCGATGGCGATCGCGGCCACGCGACCGAGCGCGCCGAAAGCCGCGATCTTCACGGCCGCGGCCATGAAGGCGGTGACCGGCGTGATAGCACCCTGGTAGACGTCGGGCGACCACATGTGGAAGGGCGCGGCGCCCACCTTGAAGAGGAACCCGACGAAGAAGAACGCGGCGCCCATGAGGGCGAGCGGGCCGCCCTCGGAGACGCTCCGGGCCATCAGCGACAGCGTGGTGCTGCCGGAGGCGCCATAGAGCAGCGCGATACCGAAGAGCAGGAAGGCCGAGGAGAAGGCTCCGGTGATGAAGTACTTGATCCCGGCTTCCTGCCGCTCGGGCGCGGTCCGGGGCATCGCGCACATCGCGTAGAGAGCCACGGACATGATCTCGAGGGCCACGAAGAGCGAGATCGCCTCCCCCGCGGTCGCCAAACCGAGCATCCCCACGGTCGAGAACAGCATCAGGGCGAAGAACTCGTGCGGGCGGACCTGATCGTCGACCAGGCGCGCGGCGGCGAGCCACACCGCGAGGATCGCCACCACGAGGATCGAGATCTCCACGAAGGCGCTGTAGGCGCCGCCGATGATGGTGCCGCCCATCGAGCCGGTCGGGGGCGCGAGCAGGATGAAGAGAAGCGCCGCGCCGAGCCCCGCGGTGGCGAGATTCCGGCAGGCGACGAGGCCCGCCTGCGCGAAGGCGCCGGCGAGCAGTACCAGGATCCCGGTCAGCGCGACCAGGATGGCGGGGAGAACGGGCAGGAGGTCGACGTTCACCGCTGCGTCTCCTTGTCCGGGGTCGCGGGCGACTGGCTCGAGACCGAAGGTATGACCCGCGCCCGATCGTTCATCGGAAGGGAACGCGAGCGGGCGTCCTGGATGATCTTCATGACCGGCTTCTCGAGGCTGGGCGTGAAGTAGGAGCTGAACACACCCATGAAGAGGGCGAGGAAGACGAGGGGCAGGAGGGTGGCCCACTCGCGCGGGTTCAGATCGGGAAGGTTCGCGTTCTTCTCGTTGGTGACTTCTCCGTACATCACCCGCTGCACCATCCACAGGATGTAGGCCGCGGAGAGGATGACTCCGAGGGTCGAAAAGATCACGAGGCCCGGCGAGAAGGTGAAGGAGCCGACGAGGATGAGGAACTCGCCTATGAACCCGTTGAAGCCGGGCACCGCGATGGAGGAGAGGCAGACCAGGAGGAAGACCGCGGCGAATCTCGGCATGACGCTCTTCAGGCCGCCGAACTCTGAGATCAGGCGGGTGTGCCGGCGCTCATAGAGCATGCCGACCATGAGGAACAGGGCGCCGGTGGAGATGCCGTGGTTCAGCATCTGGTAGCTGGCCCCCACCACCGACATGGGCGAGAAGGCGGCGATGCCGAGCATCACGAAACCGAGGTGGGAGACCGATGAGTAGGCCACGAGCTTCTTGAGGTCGGGCTGCACCAGCGAGACCAGCGCGCCATACACGATGCCGATGGCGCCGAGGAACGCGATGGCCCAGGCCGCCTTCTGCGCGGCCACCGGGAAGAGCGGTATGGCCAGACGGAGGAAGCCGTATCCGCCCATCTTCAGCAGGACGCCGGCCAGGATCACCGAACCCGCGGTGGGAGCCTCGACGTGCGCGTCGGGCAACCATGTATGGAACGGGAACATGGGCACCTTGATCGCGAAGGCCAGAGCGAAGGCCAGGAACAGCCACATCTGGAGACTCGGGTTGATGGAGTTGTGAACCAGAGACGGAAGATCGAAGCCGCTCGAACCGGTCTCGCGATAGAGAACCAGGAAAGCCACGAGCATGAGCGCGCTGCCCGCCATGGTGTAGAGGAAGAACTTCACTGCCGCGTAAATACGCCGGCCGTGGCCGAAGATGCCGATGAGGAAGTACATCGGGATCAGCATGGCTTCCCAGAACACGTAGAAGAGGAAGAGATCGAGGGCGCAGAAGACGCCGATCATCGCGGACTCGAGGATCAGGATGAAGATGTTGAACTCTTTCACCCGCTCCTCGATCGAACTCCAGGAGCCAAGAAGGGAAATCGGGGTCAGCAGGGTGGAAAGGAGGATGAGCCAGAGGCTCAGGCCGTCGATGCCGAGGTGATAGCTGATCCCCCACTGCGGGAGCCAGCTCATCTTCTCCTCGAAGCGGTACTCGGCGCTCGACTCGAAGCCGGAAAGCTGGGTGAGAAGAACGAGCGAGACGCCGAAGAGGAAGAGGGTCAGGGCCAGGGAAAAGCGCTTGATCGTCTCGTTCGACATCCTCGGAGCCAGGGCCAGGATGAGCGCGCCCGCGAGCGGGGTCAGGATCAGGAGGGAGAGGAGATGATCCATGGCTAGCGGGTCGCCCACAGGACGGCGCTGAGCAGGGCCACCGCACCCGCGAGGATGGAGAGGGCGGATCCGCGAACGAGGCCGTTCTGCAGGAGGCGGCCGCCCTGGGAGAAGTCGTTGGTCATCTGGGCGAGGCCGTTCACGACCCCGTCGATCCAGCCCGCGTCGACCTTCTTCCACAGCACGCGATCGGAGAGGTCGACCACCCCGTTGACGCCGTTGCGGACGAAGGAATCGTAGGCGTCGTCGAAGCCCCACTTCGCGTCGAGGAGGTCCTTGACCCCCGCGTACTTCGCGGCGATCCTGGCGGGCATCTCGCGCAGCGCGCCCGCATACATGAGGAACGCGATCCACACGCCCATGGCGGCCACCGAGGTGGCGAGGTACGGCATCCAGGCGACGTGCTCCAGGGCCTCCTCCACCCGGATCGCGGGCTCGACGAACTGGGGAATGTGGATGTACCCGGCCAGCGCCGAACCGATGGCGAGGAGGAAGAGAGGGATCAGCATCACCGCGGGCGACTCGTGGATGCCGCCGTGCCCGTGGCCGCCTCCATGATCATCCGCGGAGTGAGCGCTTCCGTGGCCGCCGTGCGCCTCGTGCGCCGCGTGATCACCGTGCGCCTTCTCGAGGCTGCCGCGATACTCGCCCATAAAGGTCATGAAGAAGAGACGCGACATGTAGAAGGCCGTGAGTCCCGCGGTCAGCAGGGCGAGGCCGAACAGGAACTTGTTGTGCCCGAAGGCGGCGAGCAGGATCTCGTCCTTGCTGAAGAATCCGGAGAAGAACGGAGTCCCGATGATCGCGAGCCAGCCCATGGTGAAGGTCCAGAACGTCCAGGGCATCCGGGTACGCAACCCGCCCATCTGCCGCATGTCCTGCTCGCCCGAAAGGCCGTGAATCACCGAGCCGGAGCCAAGGAACATCAGGGCCTTGAAAAAGGCGTGCGTGACGAGGTGAAAGACCCCCACGCCGAAGGCTCCCATACCGCAGGCCAGGAACATGTACCCGAGCTGGGAGACCGTGGAATACGCGAGCACCTTCTTGATGTCGTTCTGGACGATGGCGATGGTCGCGGCCACGAAGGCGGTCACGCCGCCCACCGCGGCCACCACCCACATGGCGGTCTCGGAAAGTTCGTACAGCGCCCCCAGGCGAGCCACCATGTAAACGCCGGCCGTGACCATGGTGGCCGCGTGGATGAGGGCGGAAACCGGGGTCGGGCCTTCCATGGCGTCCGGCAGCCAGACGTGCAGGGGGATCTGCGCGCTCTTGCCGCAGGCGCCGATGAACAGGGCGATGGCGATCAGGGTGAGCGGCCCGAAGACTCCAAACTCCTCCCGCTGCATGGTCGCGACCCCGGTCGAAAGTTCCATCAGACTGAGCGTGCCGAGCTTCGCCGCGGCGAGGGCCATGCCAATGATGAGGCCGGCGTCCCCGACGCGGTTGACGATGAACGCCTTCTTACCCGCGTCCGACGCGCTCTTCTTCTTGAACCAGAACCCGATGAGCAGGTAGGAGCACAAGCCGACACCCTCCCAGCCCACGAACATCAGGGCCAGGGACCCGCCGGTCACGAGCACGAGCATGAAGAAGGTGAAAAGGTTCAGGTAGGAGAAGTACCGGACCCGCTCCTCGTCGTGCGACATGTAGCCGATGGAATACAGATGGATCAGGGAGCCGATGCCGGTGATGACCAGCATCATCGTGCTCGAGAGCGGATCGATGAGGAGAGCCATCGGGATGGTGAAGCCGGCCACGTCGATCCAGTTGAACGACATCAACGAGGGCTGGACGAAATGGAGCCCGTGGTCCCCCGCGGGCAGGGCCAGGAGGCTGCGCACGGTCACAAGAGCGAGGAAGAAAGAGGTGAACGTGCACGCGGTGGCGAGCACCATCATCCCCTGCTGCTGGCCCTGCTTCTTGGCCAGCCCGCCCAGGAAGGCGAGCACGATGAAGCCGAACAGCGGCATGAAGACCACCATCCAGGGGGCCCAGAGCACGATCTGATCGGGAGCAAACATGATTCTTCGCCTAGCCCTTCAGCAGGTTGAAGCTGTCGACGTCAAGATCTTCGCGGTTGCGCTGGAGCGCGATCACGATGGCGAGGCCCATCGCGGCCTCCGCGGCGGCCACGGTGAACACGAAGAACACCAGGATCTGACCGTCGATGGTGCCGTGCGCGCGGGAGAAAGCGATGAAGGCGAGGTTGACCGCGTTCAGCATCAGCTCCACGCACATCATCACCGTGATCACGTTGCGGCGGACGAACACCCCGACGGCGCCGATCACGAACAGGAACGCGCTCACCGCGAGCGCGACCTGAACGAAGCTCGCGTGGGCGGTCTCGAAGGCCTGCATCACTTTCCCTTCTCCTTCCGCGCGACCACGATCGCGCCGACCAGGGCCGCGAGGATCAGGATGGAGGTGGCCTCGAACGGATACAGGAAGCGCGGATCCGAGAACAGGCCGCGCGCCACGTCCACCGACGCCGTCTCCCGGTGGTTCGCGGGCAGGCCAAGCGACCCCTTCCAGACCACCACCACCGCCTGGATGGCGAGGATCACGCCGAGGATGATGCCGGCCCGACCAATGCCGCCCATCCGCTCTCCCTCTTCCCGCTTGGCGTTCAACAGCATGATCACGAAGAGAAATAGAACCATGATCGCGCCCGCGTAGACCACGACCTGAAGCACGGCGATGAAACCGGACCCGAGCATCGCGAACATCACCGCGAGCGAGCACATGGTGATGATGAGCGAGAAGGCGCTGTTGATCGGATTGCGCTGGGAGATCACGAACAGGCCGGAGGCGATAGCCAGCAGCGCCGCGCCGTAGAAGAGGATGACGTCGAGGATCATCGCGACACCTGCCCGGCCGCGGGGGCGATGATGGCTACGGTGGAAGGCGGCGTCTTCTTCTCTCCGAAGAACGCGGTCAGGCCGGAGAAGAGCACCACCCAGATGGCCGCCGCGGGAATCAGCCGCTTCCAGCCGAAGTTCATGAGCTGGTCGTAGCGGAACCGGGGAACCGTGGCCCGCAGCCAGATGAAGACGAAGAGCAGGAGGAGCACCTTCGCGAAGAACCAGAGCGGAGAGTTCGGCAGGATCCCGGGCAGGGGCGAGAGCCAGCCGCCGAGGAACATGTTCGAGGCGAGGGCGCACACCGTGATCATGTTGATGTACTCGGCCATCTGCATGAGCGCGAACTTCATCGAGGAATACTCGACGTGGAACCCGGCCACGAGCTCGGTCTCCCCTTCGGGCAGGTCGAAGGGAGTGCGGTTCACTTCCGCGCAGGCGGCGATCATGTAGATGACGAACGCCGGGAACTGCATGGCGAACCACACCCACGGGTTCATGCGCTCCGCCGCGGCCACGATGTCGTTCAGGCGGAACGAGCCCGCGGCCATGATCACGGACACCCAGGACATGCCGAGGGCCAGCTCGTACGAGAACATCTGGGCGGAACTGCGTAGCCCGCCGATCAGCGCGTACTTGTTGTTGGAGGCGTAGCCCGCGAACACGATCGAATAGACGCCCAGGGCGGTGATCGCGAAGATGAAGAGAATGCCCACGTCGAGGTCGGCGATCTGGATGTTGATGGGACGCCCGAAGAGCGAAACCTGGCCGTAGAACGGGATGACCAGAGGGCCGCCGTAGGGCACGACCGCGAGCGATACGTAGGCGGTGATGATGGCCACCACGGGGGCGGCGAAGAAGAGGAACTTGTTGGCGCCCTCCGGCATCAGCTCTTCCTTGAAGAAGAGCTTGATCCCGTCGGCGGCGGGCTGCAGGATGCCCCAGGGGCCGGTCCGGTTGGGGCCGCGCCGGAACTGCATGAAGGCGAGGACGCGCCGCTCCACGTAGGTCATGAGGGAGAAGACCAGGAGCAGGACGTTGAAGATCACCGCGAGCTTGATGACCCCGATCAGCGCGTCGATCGCGATTTCCTTCGACGCGGGCGTGAAGAGGGTTTCCATGCGGCCTACGCCCTGCCCTTCGCGGCCGCGAACGTCTCGGCCTTCGCCGTCCAGGACTCGTGGTGGGTGATGTAGTACTCGTACTCGTCGCGGAACTTCGCCATCGACGAGAGCACCGGAGTGATCGCGGCGTCGCCGAAGGCGCACAGGGTGCGGCCGGCGATGGAGTCGCACACGCTCTTGAGGGTATCGAGGTCCTTCAGCTCACCCTTGCCCGTCTCGATGCGGGTGAGCATGCGATAGAGCCAACCCGTGCCTTCGCGACAGGGCGAACACTTGCCGCAGGACTCGTGCTTGTAGAAGGCGCTCAGGTTCCGCGCGAGTGCCACCATGGAGCGCGAGTCGTCGGCCACGATGCAACCCGCGGAGCCCAGCATGGAGCCCGCCTTCATCACGCTGTCGAAGTCGAGGGGCACGTCGAGCTCGTTCTCAGTGAGCATGGGCACGGACGAGCCGCCGGGGATGACCACGCGGACCTTGCGGCCATCGCGCGGACCGCCCGCGTAGTCGTAGATCAGCTGCCGCAGGGTGATTCGCCCCAGGTTGGCTTCGTAGCTGCCCGGCCGCTTCACGTCGCCGCTGATCGAATAGAGCTTGGGTCCGCCGTTCTTTTCCGGGCCGAGGGATGCGAACCATTCGGCGCCACGCTCGAGAATGAAGGGCACGTTGCACAGCGTCTCGACGTTGTTGACGATGGTCGGGCAGCCGTAAAGCCCGGCGACCGCCGGGAAAGGCGGCTTCAGCCGCGGCTGGCCGCGTTTTCCTTCGAGGCTCTCGAGGAGCGCCGTCTCTTCCCCGCACTCGTAGGAGCCGGCGCCGCGATGCAGGACGACTTCGATGTCGATGCCGGTGCCGAGGATGTTCTTGCCGATGTACCCCGCGGCATAGGCCTCGGCGATCGCCTTGTTCAGGGTGCGCGCGCCCTCGTGGAACTCGCCCCGTATATAGATGAAGGCGCTCTTCGACTTGATCGCATGAGCCGAGATGATGGTCGACTCGATCAGCAGGTGCGGATCCTTCTCGATGATCACGCGGTCCTTGTAGGTGCCGGGCTCGGACTCGTCGGCGTTCACGCACAGGTAGCGCGGCTTCGGGGAGTCCTTGGGCAGGAACGTCCACTTGAGGCCGGTCGGGAAACCGGCTCCCCCGCGGCCGCGCAGGCCGGACTTCTTCACTTCGTCAACGATGAAGTCGGGCGCCATCTCGAGATACTTCTTGAGATTCGCGTAGCCGCCGTTCTTCCGATAGGTGTCGATCGACTGCGAGTTCGGCGTCCAGACGTTCTTGAACAAGACCGGCTCGCCCGGGCTCTTGGGCCACTCGAACGGGCGATACACGTTCTCCCCCGCGAGCACGCGATCCATGTCTTTGTCGGTGGCGTTCTCGAGCCACTCGCCGTTCACCTGGACCGCGGGAGCGCCGCCGCAGGCCGCGAGGCACTCGACCGGCTTCACCGTGAACTTGCCGTCCGCGGTGGTCTCGCCCGGGTTGATCCCGAGCTTCTTGCACGTCCGCTTCATCAGGCCCTCGGAGCCGCCGAGGGCGCAGGAGATCGTGGTGCAGACCTCGATCACCGTCTTCCCCTCGGGCTTGAGGTTGAACATGGTGTAGAAGCTCGCAGTGTCGTGCACCTGGGCGGTCGAGAGCCCGAGGATCTCCGCGATTTCCGCCATGGCCTCGGGGCTGATGTAACCGTCCTGCTCCTGAGCGAGACGGAGCGCGGGCAGAAGCGCCGAACGCCGGACCGGATACTTCGCGATCGTGGCGTCGAGCGTCTTGCGGTTTTCTGCGGTAAAGGGCATGGGTTGTCTTTGTTTCGACCTGGGCCGGAAGCTCCTAGAGCGCCGTGGCTACAGTCTTTGCTACCACTCGAACGCGCCCGACTTCCAGGCGTAGGCAAAGCCCGCGCCCAGCAAGCCCATGAACACCATCATCTCGACGAAGCCGAAAATGCCCAGCTCCTTGAAGACGAGCGCCCAGGGATAGAGAAACGCCGCGTCCACGTCGAAAAGGATGAAGAGCATCGCGACCAGGTAGAACTTGATCGGGAAGCGCTCGGAGAGCTTCGCCACCGAGGGCACGCCGCACTCGTACACCGCGCTCTTGGCCGGATTCGGACGCGGCCGCCCGAGGAGCTGGGAGAAGATGACATTGAAGAGCGCGAAGCCAGTCGCGGCCAGGAACAGCATCACGACCGGGAAATAGGCGGGCAGGCTCGAGGTGGCTGCGATGGGCGTCATCTAGGTTGTCGTGGCTTCTGATTCTTGATCGCGGTGGTGGTGTCGAGGCGCCTTTTCGGTGCGCGCCACGGTCATGACGAAAGCGGGCGGACTATATGTTGACCGTGGGGAGAGGTCAAGGATTCGAGCAAGAACTGCGGGGAAGAGAATCCGCCATCCCTTGGGGCTCGACCCCTTCCACCGGTCCAGATATTGCGCAACGCCGTCGCGCGCGACCGATCCGAGACGACCCGGGCGCTGATGTTCGCACCGGGGCTGAAGGAGTAGGCTCCAGGGCGCCCGCTTCAAGGAGAAACCCCCATGAGTTCAGTCGCCCGCGTTACCGAAATAACCGCCCGCTCGCCCAAGAGCTTCGAGGATGCGCTGCAGGTCGGCATCGCCCGCGCCACCAAGACGCTGCGAGGCGTCACCTCGGCCTGGATCAAGGAGCAGAAGGTCGAGATCAAGAAGGGCAAGGTCGTTTCGTACCAGGTGAACATGCTCGTCACCTTCGTCATTGACTAGCAGGGCGGGTCTCCCGGTCCTCCTGCTCCTCGCCCTCGCGCCCACCGCGCGGGCGGATGGGTTCTGGAAGCCCTTCATCGCGGGCGCCGCGTCGGGCTTCGCCATCCACGAGGGCAGCCATCTCATCCTCGACCTCGCCTTCGATACCGAACCCCGGCTGAAAGGCGTCAGCTTCGGGCCCATCCCCTTCTTCGCGGTGACCCACAGCAGCGATACGCCCGCGCATGAGGAGGCCCTGATTTCCGGCGCGGGCTTCTTCTCGCAGCAGGTCACTTCGGAGATCGTCCTGACCCGTCGGGCCCCCGGCGAGTCGATTTCCCCGTTCGAGAAGGGACTGCTGTCCTTCCACGTCGCCACGTCCGTCGCCTACGCCGGTGCGGCGTTCGCGCGCTATGGGCCCTACGAGCGTGACACCCGCGGAATCGCCGACGCCGCCGGGACCGACGAGCGGGTG
Source organism: Vicinamibacteria bacterium (assembly GCA_044229175.1). Lineage (GTDB taxonomy): Bacteria > Acidobacteriota > Vicinamibacteria > Fen-336 > JAGNNV01 > JAGNNV01. The sequence goes on from JBGATM010000002.1 coordinate 350,112, forward strand.
ATCGGGGCGCTGGTCCTCGCCCCTGCCGCCTTCGACACCTGGCGATACTTCCGCCCGGACTCGAAAGCCGCGAAGTGGGGCTCTCGCCTCTCCAAGGTCGTCTTCCTGAGCGTGCTCCTGTTCAAGGAGTGAGCGGCCCTTACCCCGCGGCCTGAGAGAATCACGCCATGCGATTTGCCATTGTCGGTTCGGGAGCGGTGGGCGGCTACTACGGAGCGAAGCTCCAGCGGGCGGGACATGACGTCACCTTGATCGCGCGCGGGAAGAACCTCGCCGCCCTCCGCGAGGAGGGTCTCACCATCGAGAGCGCCGCGCTCGGCGACTTTCAGGTGAAGCCGCGAGCCGAAGAGTCGGCGGCCGACGTTCACGGAACCGAGGCGGTCCTGCTCGCCACCAAGACTTATGACAACGACAGCGCGATCCCGCTGGTGAAACAGCTCCTCGATCAGGGGGCGCCGGGTGCTTTCGTCCTGAGCCTTCAGAACGGAGTGTCGAGCCCCTACGCCCTGGCGGAGGCCGTGGGCGAGGACCGGGTGATGGCGGGACCCACGTACGTGGCCACGGCACTCGTCGAACCCGGACGGATCGTGCAGACCGGCACTCATCGGCGGATCGCTTTCGGCGAGGTCTTCAACATCAAGGCCGGGTTATCCCCCCGCGCGCAGACCCTTCACGAGGCGTTCGTCGGCGCGGACATCGTGTCCGAGCCCCACGCGGACGGGCGCGTCCCCCTCTGGCAGAAGTACACGTATCTCGGGCCCTTCGCGGCCTTCACCGGCGCGGCCCGCCTGCCCATCGGCCCCCTGTGGTCGGACCCGGGCACGCGCCAGTCCTTTCTCGCCGCCGCACGCGAAATGCACTCCCTCGCGAAGGCGGAGGGTGTAACCCTCGGCGCTGACTCTATTGCGCAGCTCGAGACTTACATCGGATCCTTGCAGCCTGACACCCGGTCTTCCCTGCTCATCGACTTACAGCAGGGAAAGAAAATCGAAGTCGAAGGCCTGCTCGGCTTCGCGGTGCGCCTCGGCGAGAAGCACGCGGTGCCGACGCCGATCATCAAGGCCCTGTATTCGGTGCTGAAGCCCTGGGCCAACGGCCCGCGGAAGGAATCACAGGCCGGCGCTTGATCCCCCGTCCACGGCCAGGGCGACTCCGGAGACGTACGAGGCCCGCTCCGAGCAGAGGAACGCCGCGACGTTCGCGAACTCCTCCGCTTCGCCAATCCGGCCGAGCGGGACGTTCTTCCCCAGCAGCTCGTAATACTGGTCCTTGGTGATTCCCGCCGCCTTGACCCGGCTCTCGGCCAGCTCCTCGAGACGGTCGGTGCGGGTGTAACCGGGACAGATCGTGTTGACCAGGATGCCATGCGGGCCAAGCTCCTTCGACAGGGACTTGGAGAGACCGGCGATGGCGGGGCGGAAAGTGTTCGACAGGATCAGATTTTCAATCGGCTGCTTCACCGACAACGAGGCGATGTTGAGGATCCTTCCCCACTTTTCCTGCTTCATGTGCGGCACCGCGGCCCGGACGAGATGGATCACATTGGCGAGCAATCCCCCGTACGCCTTTTCCCACTCCGCGGCGTCGGTGGCTTCGAAATTGCCCGCGGGCGGACCACCGGTGTTAGTGACGAGTATGTCGAGCCGGCCGAAGGCGCCGACGGTTTCGCCAATGAACCGTTCACAGTCCCCGCGCGAGCCCACGTCCGCGGTTACCGCGACGACCCGGCCGCCGGTCTCCCGCTCGATGAAGTCCGCCGAGGCCCGGATCTTCTTGGGATCGCGCCCGCAGATCGCCACGGAACAGCCCTCACGGGCCAGAGCGAGAGCGGTCGCGCGCCCCAGGCCTCGCGACGCCGCCGCCACCGCCGCGCTCCGTCCTCTCAGTCCAAGATCCATGGGTCGTCGTCGCCCCCTTTTCCTGTCGCCTACGGAACCTTCTCGCCCGTGACCCGCTTCACCAGCGTCCCCGCCGGAATCGACTCGGTGAGCGAAACCGCGTTGATCAGGGCCAGGGTCTCGGGCTTGACCGGTGAGTTCCATTCCCTGGACAAAGCGGTGATCGTGGCCGGAGAGCGCAGGGGTTCGATGCGGAGGCGCATCGGCTGGACCGCGAGGATCCTCCGGTCGGTCAACCGCTCGAAGCTGCGGATCCAGGCGGCGATCGCCGGCTTGTACGTGCCGTAGCGGGCGTCCGTGGTGTATCCGAGCAACTGGAAAGTGTGGGTCCCGTGCCGGACGAAGGTCACCAGGCCCTGGAGACTGCTGCCCTGCGGGTCCTGGATCTGGAACTGCAGCGAGACCGCGGGAAGTCCGTTCACATCGCCTCGCTCGACTGAGCCCGCCTGCACCCCTTCCTGCTTCGCGAACTCCGCGGCCGCGGCCATGGGGTCGCCGTTGGCGAGCGCGAGGTTCAGGATGGCGTCCTTGGAGGACGGGGCGGACGAGACGCCCTGCTTTTCGTTCCGGGTGGCCCAGCCCTGAGGAAAGGTCATCTCGAACGCCATGTCCGGATGGTAGAAGACCTGATCGCGGAAGAAGCCCTCGCGCGGGTTCTCGCCGAAGGTCAGGCCGTCGAGATGCCGGATGAACTCCGCCCGTCCCACCCGTGTGCCCGTCGCATGCTGGTCCTGAATGAGCTTCGTCATGTCGGCCAGTCGATTCGGCGGCGCCGGATGGGTCGACAGCCAGTTGGGCAGGCGGTCCCCACCCGCGGCGTTACTCACCCCGTCGAGCATGCGGAACACGTCGAGCATCTCTTCGGGCTTGTAGTCCTTCCGGACGATGTAGCGCAGGCCGAGCCGGTCGGCCTGGCTCTCCTGATCGCGCCCGAACTTGAGGAAGACCAGGCCGAACGCCTGGCTGAGCGCGTCGCCGCCCCGTCGCAGGGTCGGGGACAGGACCATGCCGACGCCGAGGCCGACCATGCCGAGCATCTGCTTGCTCTGGGCGCTCGCCGAATGCCGCGCGGTGACGTGTCCGATCTCGTGTCCCAGCACACCCGCGAGCTCGGCCTCGGAGTTCATGTGGGCGAGAATTCCGCGGGTCACGTAGACGTAGCCCCCGGGAAGCGCGAACGCATTCACCTGCGCGTCGTCCACCACCCGGAACGTCCAGGGAAGCGCCGGGCGTTCCGAAACCGCGGCGAGCGGCCGGGCCACCGACTCGACGTAGGCCTGAAGCGCTCGGTCTTCGAAGTCGCCGTACAGGCCATGGAATTGCTGATCGGCCTCGAGTCCCATCGACGCCTCCTGGCTTTCGCTCACCAGCATGAGTTGCTTTTCCCCGGTGGCAGGGTTGGTGGCGCACGAGCACAGGAGGGAGACGCAGAGGATGGAAACACCGGGGCCGAGGAATCGCTTCATGGTATGGGATCAGTGTAGCGCGGCCCTCCGGCGCAGCCGCAGGCCCCCATTTAGACTCCCTGCCGATGACCCGCCTTCGCGGCCGACTCCCCTTGGTGGTGCTGATGCTCGCGGGCACGGGCCTCGGCCTCGGTTTGCTGGAGGCCGGTGCGCGCGCGGCCGCGGTTCGCGAGGAGCGTCACCAGGGCCGGCTGGATCGCGACCTCTCCGGCATCAAGGCCCCGGGGCCGGGATCGACGGTGACTCTTGGACAGATCATCCGCAGGTCCGACAACCCACGGATCGTCTACGAGCTCCGGCCTCGACTTGACGTTCGATTCGCGGGGGGCCGTCTGACCACGTCGGACGCGGGGTTCCGGGGCCGGGATGTTTCGAGTCCGAAGGCCCCGGGAGTGTTTCGCATCGCCGGCATCGGCGATTCGTACATGTTCGGTCAGGGAGTGTCGGACGATGAGACCTATCTCGCCCGCCTCGCCGACCCGAAGGCGGGGCTGCTCCCCGGGCGGCCGGTGGAGAGCGTCAACCTCGCCGTACCCGGCTTCAACACCGTCATGGAGGTCGAGTTGCTACGCGAGCGCATCGCGGGGGTCGAGCCGGATCTCATCCTGATCGAGATCGTGGGCAACGACCTCGACCTTCCGAACTTCCTTTGGAGCGCCGTCGACCCCTGGACGTTCCGCCGCTCCTTCCTCCTCGACTTTGTGCGCGACCGCCTCCGGACGGGCCGGAGGCGGGAGACGACGGTCGCTGGCCTTTCCGAAGCGCCGCGTGAATCCGAGGGAGCCGCCGAGACCTTCACACGCGACGCCGCGCAGGTCCCTCCGCAATACGCCTCCATGGTCGGCCTGCCTGCGTTCGAGCGCGCGATTCGCGATCTCGCCGAGCTTGGCCGGGCCCGCGGCATTCCCATCCTCGCCCTCACCCACGGCGTCTGGTTCGAGGATGCGATGCGGAAGAGCCTTTCGCACAACCGGATCCCCGTGCTGATTCTGCGCTCCGCGCTCCGACAGCGCGCCCGCGCCCTCGGCGCTCCGGACTACGCCCGGTCGCCGCTCGCGCTGTCGCCCACCGACCTCCACCCTTCGGCTCTCGGACACCGGGCCGTGGCCGAGGAGTTGGCCGGATGGTTTCGGTCCGAGGAAGTCCGGCGAATAGTCGAAAGCAAAGCGCGGCTCCTCCCGGGATGAAGGCGCGGGCCTAGAAGACGAAGCCGACCGAGGCGAGCCACCCAGTGGACTCGCCCCGGTCCAGCGCGGCGTTCGTGGCCTTGTTCTTCTCGTAGTTGATCTTCAGCACCCACTGGCGCGAGGGGCGGTAGGCGATTCCCAGGGTTTCCCCGGTCTCACGATTCTTTTCGAACACCGCCGAGTTCGCGTTCGGCGCGTCGATCTGGGACCAGTCGTACTGGGCCACCAGGGTCAGGCAGGGGTCGTCGAAACCCTTCGCGATCTTGCGAAGGAAGCCTCTACGGATGTCGTAGCTGGCGCGCGCGTAGTAGCCGGTGAGCTGGCTCTTCTGCTGAGGCTGCCGATTGGCGGTGAAGTGATCGAACTCGCCGGTGAGGCGAAGCGCGCCGATATCGGCCCGCAGGTCGGCGGCCCAGCCATTGAATCTCTGCCGGTTCGAATCGTCCCACTTGCCCGTGTAACCCGAGATGCCGGTCTCGAACGTCGTGCTCCGTTTGATCGCGAGACGACCCACCGCGGCTTTGTTGTTGTTGTTGTCCACACCGAACGGCTGCCGCGCTTCCCTCGTCCCGACCGAAGTGATGTGACTGTCGAGCCCGGCGATCACCGCGGCCTCGTACTCGACGAGCCACGACGTGCCGAGAAGTCGCCGGCCGGTGAACTCCACTCCGTTGTCCGTCCAGTCGGAGGGCGCGATGGCGAAAGACACGAGAGGCTTCCGGACCACGTCGCGGAGCGGCGCGAAATGGTCCACGTTGACGTTGCCGAAAGGTACCAGGAGGACTCCGGTCCGAATGGCGAAGATCTGGGCGAAGGAATAGCTGACGTAGGCCTGTTCGAGAACGATCTCCCCTCCGCGGGAGCCTCCCACGCTGGCCGCCCGCTCGAACTCGATTTCCGCGAAGAAACTGAGGCGCGGATGCGGACGGCCGGAGAGAACGAGTTCGAAGGCCTCGGCGTCGAGGATCGAATCCCGAGTGTTGTAGTTCGTCCCCTGGAGCGTGCCATAGACGGTGATGGTGGGCCGCTTGCGTTCGCCCTCGGAGATCTGATCGAGCGCGTCCCCGGTCTGCTTCAGCTCCTCCGCGACGCGGGCGAGCTCGGCCTCGATCTTCGCCTGCCGCGCCTCGATGGCGGCGATGCGAGCGGTCATGGCTTGATCCTGCGACTTGGGGGCGTCTTCGCGGAGGCGCTGGAGCTCATCGCGAAGCGCCGCCATTTCGGCCCGCAGACGCTCCAGTTCAGCCTGAAGCGAGGTCACCCGCTCGTCCCGGACGGGCGCGGCTTCCGTCGCTTTTCGTTCCTGCGCCTTCGGTTGAGCCCGGATCTCACCCGGCGCGAGCAGGAGAAGACAGGAGAAGAGCACATACGGACTCACGCGTTTCACAGAACCACCTCGATCTGAATGCCCTGGGTGACGACCACGCCGGACGCGTCCTGGAACACAATCGCATAAGTCAGAAGCGGGGTCTCGGCCTCGATCAGGACCCGGAGTCGAATGATGCCGCTGCTCACAAAGTCCTGCTTCAGGACCTTGATTCCGGTAGCCGGCCTGCGGCCCTGCAACACCATGGCCTTGAGGTCCTTCCGGAGCCCGGTTCCGCTGATCTCCAGGTCGACGCTGGAACCACGACGCACGGTGCGCGGCGACACGGAGGACACGACCGGAACCGGAGTCACAGGCGGACCAGGCGCCGCGGGGAGGGGCGCCTGGATGGACGCCGGCTCGGCGGAGGCCGACGGGCGAGGCTGCGGCGTGGGCGTGGCGGCCGGAAGGACGAAGGATGGGGCGGAGGTCGCGGCGGGCATGGGGGTCGCGGTGGGCTCCGGCCGCGGAGGAGTCGCGATCGCGGGTCCTGGCTGGTCACGCGCGACGCGCGCGGCCTTCGGAGTCGGTGCCGCTTCCCTCTCGGGCGTGGGCGAAGCCGGCGGCGCGGAGACCGGATGCGGCGTGGCCGTCACGGCGGTGGGCGTTGGGCCCGGGCTCGCGGTCGAGGGTAACGCGGGCGCGGTCGGCGTCGCGCCGCGATTCACCAGCCACATTCCCAGGACCACCGCGGCGGCGGCGCCGCCCATCCAGGCCCAACGGGTTGTCTTGACTCCCGGCGCGGGCTCGGTCACGGCGCGGCCCTTCGAGGGCGGGGGGGCACCGACGGTGGGAATTGCGCGCGTCTCCGGAATCGCCGCCGGGGATTCACCGCTCACCGCCTCCCGGCTCGCGGCCAGCAACGCGCCGAAACCGTCGGGTCGGAGAGCGGGCTCCTTGTGAAGACACGCCATCAGCGTGTCGGCCAGGCGCTTTGGCATGTCCGGGCGGGCCGCCCGGACATGTGGCGGATTCAGGGTCAGGACGTTGGTGAGAGCCGCCGCCACCGTCTTCGCCGCGAACGGGTTCGTGCCGGTGAACATCTCATAGAGGAGCACCGCGCACGCGTAGAGATCGGACCGCGGCGAATACGCCGCGTCGTTCAGGATCTCCGGCGCCATGTATTCCGGCGTGCCCATGACCGAACCCGTCGCGGTCAGCTTTCCCGCCGCCGCCCGCGCGATCCCGAAGTCCATGAGCTTGGCGTGGCCGTTTGGGAGGATCTGGACATTCGAGGGCTTGACGTCGCGATGCAGCACGCCGTTTTCGTGGGCGTAAGACAGCGCGTGGCAGATGTCCTCCAACACCACCAGTTGCTCCGACAGTGAATGTGGGTTCTTGATCCAGGCGTCCATCCCCTGGCCCTTCAGATACTCCATGACCAGGAAGGGCTCGTTTCCGGAGAAATCGAAGTCGAGGAGCGAGACGATGGCCGGGTGGGTCAGGCCGCCGATCACCCGGGCCTCGTGCAGGAAGCGATCGCGCGCCTCCGGGTCGGCCCCTTTGATCACCTTGATCGCGACCCGGCGTCCGATGTAGGGATCCTCGCCGAGGTAGACCTCGCCCATTCCCCCTCGCCCGAGCAGTTCGATGACCGTGTACTTGCCTATCTTTTCCGGATTCATGGGTGGGGAGTTTCTGCAACCGGCGAGGCCGCCCTTCTCTCGCCGCCGGCCTCGGGCGCGATTGTACAAGGGGCAATTCCGCGAACAATGTGAGGCATTTGCATGATGGGGTTCATCACGTATCCTCGCTGCACGGCCATGGATTTCACGCAGTTGCCCCGGTTCAGGAAGCCGTCGACCTGAATGCAGGGCATAGACCGCCTCGGGTGGGCGGCTGGTTTTTCCTTCGAGTCGTACGGCCTGCGTCTGGGCATAAGGGCCAACGATCCGGCCGTGCTGCCCCGGATCGTGAAGCTCCTCCCCCCGGGGTGGAAGCCCGCCCGGTGCGATGACCCGCGCGAGATCTTCTCCCTCTTCGTCGGCGGCCCCGGAGCGCGCCCCGGCGTGAAGCGTTACCACCTCGTCTATCAGGGGCCCACTCGAGTGAGCCGTACCCATGACCTCGACGAGGCCATCGAAGCACTGGAGTCGGACCTTCGCCTCTACGTCGCCATGTGGGCGAATCGCAGGGTGTTCGTACACGCAGGTGTCGTCGAGTGGCAGGGACGGGCCATCGTGCTGCCCGGGCCGACCTACAGCGGCAAGAGCACGCTCGTGGCCGCACTGGTTCGGGCCGGGGCGCGGTACTACTCCGACGAGTATGCCGTGCTCGACTCTCTCGGCCGCGTGCACCCCTACCCCGCCCCGCTGAGTTTGCGCGTGCCCGGCGCGGCATGGCCGGCGCGCCAGTCGCTTTCACCCGAGCCGCCTTCGACGAAGCCTCTTCCGGTCGGCCTCGTCGCCCTGAGCCGCTATCGGGCGCGGGCCCGGTGGCGTCCACAAACCCTGAGCCCCGGCCAGGGCGTTCTGGCCATGCTCGCGAACACGGTTCCCGCGCGGCTGAAGCCGGACGATTCGCTGGTCGCCATCGAGCGGGCGCTGTCCCACACGAAGGCGCTCAGAGGGTTTCGCGGCGAAGCGGACGAGGTGGCCGGCGAATTGCTGCAGGCGTTGGAGGCCCGCCCCCGGCCTCGGCTGAAGGAGGGAGTCTCAGCATGAAACCCACCGCACGGGAGGAGCATCTCGTTGTTCGGGAACTGCCGGAAGAGACGCTCGTCTATGACCTGAAGACCGACCGGGCCCACTGTCTCAATCCGGTGGCGGCGCGGGTCTGGCGGCTCTGCGACGGCAAACGAACGGTCGGCGAGGTGGCCAGCCGGCTGCGCACCGAAGGCCAGACCGGCGCGAACGAGGACATGGTCTGGGTCGCGCTCGAGCGACTCGGCAAATCCCGCCTGCTGCGGGAACGCCCGGTCCGGCCGGGACGACCTCCGAATCTCGCGCGAAGGCGCGTGGTGCTGCGGGGCCTGCGGGCCGCGGGGCTTCTGCCCTTCGTCATTTCCATCGTGGCTCCGACCGCCTCTCAGGCGCAGAGCATTTCCTGCACTCAGGCCAAGTGCACGAGCAACAACAGCCTGACCTGCAGCGGCTGTCTCAACGCCCGGTGCTCGGACGCTCCGGGCAAGCGCTGCACCCGCGCCAACAACGAGTGCAATTGCCGCTAAACGCTCATGGGCGTAGCCGCCGGCGCCGGGGATAGGCGAAAGCGGGCTCACAAGCTCGCGACGGCGCTCGCGGGAAGCTGGCGACCTTCCCCCGGGCCTCTGCCCGAGTGCGATGCTCTCAATGAAGTGTCGCCGCTCGCTCTCCATTCGGGCGCCGCGGGGCTCGTCTGGTGGCGGGCGCGCCTCTCTGACCCGGAAGCCGTTCGCGCGGGCCGGTCCCTTCAGCAGGCCTATCGGCTCAACACCCTCAAGGCCGCAGTCCAGGAGGGCGAAATCAGCCGCGCCGTGACCCTGCTCCGGTCGGTGGGGGTGGAACCTGTCCTGGGAAAGGGATGGCTGGCCGCCCGGCCCTACCCGTCCCCCGGACTGCGGCCGAGCGGTGATATTGATCTGTACGTGACGCCGGCAAACTACGCGGCGGCGAGAAAGGCCCTGGGCCCGGCCGAGGACGACCTCTTGCTGGTGGACCTGCACTCCGGTTTCCCCGACCTGGATGATCGAGATCCCACGGAAGTGAGCCGCCGCCTCGTGACTGTCGACATCTCAGGCACACCCGTGCGCGGGTTCGGACCCGAGGACCACCTGCGTCTCCTGGCCCTCCATCTGCTGAAGCACGGGGCGTGGCGAGCGCTCTGGCTCTGCGATGTCGCCGCGGCCCTCGAAACCCGGCCTGCCAACTTCGACTGGGACTACCTCGGCAGCGGCGATCCGCGGCGCACCCGGCAGACCGCCTGCGCGCTCGGCCTGGCTCGCGATCTCCTGGGAGCGAGGCTCGACGACGTGCCGCCCGCGTGGCGGCCGGTGCTTCCGCGCTGGCTGGCCCCGACCGTGCTCGAAGAGTGGGGCCAGGCCCGGGAGGCCCACGGGCGACGCGAGCCCATTTCTCCGTCCCTGCTGTTCCGCAAGGGCGCTTTCGATGCCCTTCGTCTCCGCTGGCCCAACGCCATCGAGGCCACCGTCGGCGTGGGCGGTCCGTTCGACAACCGGCCACGCCTGCCGTTCCAGGTTGGCGATGGCCTGCGCCGCGCGTGGGGGTTCGCCTTGAACTCGGTGGTCCGTCCCGGCCCGTCCTCCTGATCTCAATTTGACCTGCGGGGCCAAGGGCCACAGAATCGCGCCGTCCACCACCCCGAGGCCGGCGGGGTGCGCCCCTTCCCCTTCAGTCCTGGAGAATCAAATGAACCTCGCCCGAACCGCAGGAATCGCGACCCTGTCGCTCCTGCTCACCGCCTCCATCGCGAGCGCGCAAAAGAAGCCGGCGAAGCCCGTCGCGACGCCCACGCCCGCGCCAATGGCCGCCCTCACTGCCGACACGTTCAAGGCGTTGGAGTTCCGAAACATCGGCCCCGCCAACATGGGCGGCCGCGTCGACGACTTCGCCGTCGTCGAGTCCAATCCCCTGACCTTCTACGTGGGCATGGCCTCGGCGGGCATCCTGAAGACCACCAACGGCGGCACCACCTTCGAGACCATTTTCACCGACCAGGACTACTCCTCGATCGGCGACCTGGCCCTCGCCCCCTCCGATCCCTCGATCCTCTATGTGGGCACGGGCGAGCCCAACAACCGCCAGTCGACCTCCTGGGGCGGCGGCGTCTACAAGAGCACGGACGCGGGCCGGACCTTCCAGTACATGGGCCTCAAGGAGACCCAGTACATCGGCCGCATCGTGGTTCATCCCACCAACCCCGACATCGCGTACGTCGCGGCGCTCGGCCGCCTCTACGGTCCCAACAAGGAGCGGGGCGTCTACAAGACCACCGACGGGGGGAAGACCTGGGCGAACGTGAAGTTTCTGGATGAAGACACCGGCTTTATCGACATCGCCATGGATCCCGAGAGCCCGAATACGCTTTACGCGGGTTCGTATCAGAGGCGGCGCACGCCCTTCGGTTACAGCGGGGGCGGCCCCGGCGGAGGCCTTTTCAAGACCACGGACGGCGGCGCCACCTGGACCAAGCTCACCAAGGGGCTCCCGAGCACGGGCGACATGGGCCGCATCGGCGTGACCGTGTACCGGCGCGATCCGCGGATCGTGATGGCCCTCATCGAGCACCGGACCGAGTTCGGCGTCTATCGCTCCGAGGACAAGGGCGAGACCTGGGTGAAGCTCTCCAACAGCAACCCGCGGCCCTCGTACTACAGCCAGATCCACATCGATCCGAACAACGACCAGCGCATCTGGGTTCTAGGCGCGCCGATGTACAACTCCGAGGATGGCGGCAAGACCTGGCGCCAGAATCTGGTCTCGCGGATCCACGGCGACTACCACGCGCTGTGGATCGACCCCGCCAATTCGAACCACGTCCTCGCGGGCTCGGACGGCGGCATCCACCAGAGTTTCGACAGGGGCAAGACGTGGGATCACCTGAACACCGTGCCCCTGGGGCAGTTCTATGAAATCAGCGCTGACAATCAGAAGCCGTACAACGTCTGCGGCGGACTGCAGGACAACCAGACCTGGCTCGGTCCCTCCCGCACCATGGTGCGCGAAGGCATTCAGATGAGCGACTGGAAGAACGTGGGGGGCGGCGACGGCTTCTTCTGCGTGATCGATCCCGTCGACCCGACCACGGTCTACGTCGAGAGCCAGGACGGCAACGTCTCGCGGGTCAACCTGAAGACCCTGGAACGCGTCTCCATCCGGCCCGCTCCCGCCGATGGGAAGGAGAAGTACCGCTTCAACTGGAACTCCCCCATCGTGGTATCGAAGTTCGACCACAACACCGTGTTCTACGGCGGTAACAAGCTCTTCATGTCGAAAGACCGCGGCGATTCGTGGACGGAGCTTTCCGGCGATCTCACCAACAACCAGAAGCGCGACGAGATGCCGATCTTCGGCAAGACCGCGAAGGAGTTCATGTCGCGCAACGACGGCGTCGTCCACTGGAACACCGCGACCACCATCGCGCAGTCGCCGCTCAAGGCCGAGGTCCTGTGGTTCGGCGCCGACGACGGGAACCTGCATGTCACCCAGGACATGGGCAAGACCTGGACGAAGCTCACCGACAAGGTCCCGGGAGTCCCGAAGGGAACCTACGTGAGCCGGATCGAGCCGAGCCACGCTTCGCCGAGCGCCGCCTACGTAACCTTCGACGGGCATCGCGGCGACGATTTCAACCCCTACGTCTTCTTCACCCCGGACTTCGGCGCGACCTGGAAGAACGTCACCGCGAACCTTCCCAAGGACGGCACGGTGAGCGTGGTGCGCGAACACCCGAAGAACCCCGATGTCCTCTTCGCGGGAACGGAGATGGCGCTCTGGGTCTCGTTCAACCGCGGCGGCTCGTGGACCAGGGTCAAGAGCGGCCTGCCCACGATCCCGGTCGATGACATCTTCATCCACCCCACCGAGAACGATCTGATCCTCGCCACCCACGGGCGTAGCGTCTGGATTCTCGACAACATCTCGGCCCTTGCCGGGATGAGCGAGGCGGTGGCGAGCAAGCCCATCCACCTCTTCGCGAACAAGGCGGGCATCCAGTGGCGGATCGCTGGAGTGGGCGCGAGCAACGGTCACAAGATCTTCAACGGTCCCAATCCCCCCGACGGCGCGGCCATCCAGTACTGGCTCAAGGACGCGGCCGGCGAGAAGGACGCCGTGACCATCACGATCAGCGACGCCGCGGGCAACAAGGTGCGCGATCTCGTCGGAACCAAGACCGCGGGGGTGAATCGGGTGATGTGGGACCTGCGGCACACGCCTCCCCCGGCGCCCGAGGGCGGCGGCGGTTTCGGCGGCGGTGGCGGTGGTGGGTTCGGCGGCGGCGGTCCGCGGGGTCCGTTGGTGCCGCCCGGCCAGTACACCGTTACCGTCACGGCGGGCGCCAACACGTCCGACCCCCAGCCCATCACGGTCGAGGAGGATCCGCGGATCCAGATCAGCGAGGCCGATCGAAAGGCCTGGTACGACATGCAGATGGCAATGTCCCGCCTGGCCCCGCAAGTCCAGCTCGGCATGCGCACGCTCACCTCGCTGGGCACGCAGCTTCGCGAGATCAAGACCCAGATCGCCCGCAACCCGCGGGTGACCGACGCGGTGAAGACCGCGCTGCAGACCCTGCTCGACAAGGTCGAGGGCCTCGGCGGTCGCGAGCCCGAAAACGAGCCTCCCGGCTTCGCGGGCGCCCCGCTGGCCGATGCGCCCGAGACCATTCAGCAGCGGATCGGCTTCGGCTTCGGCGGCTTTGGCGGCGGCATGACCGCGGCTCCCACCGCCGCGCAGAAGGCGCAGTTCGAGCGGGCGCAGAAGGAGATCGCGGCGTTCGGCGAGACGATGCGCACGATCACGCAGACCGACGTCCCCGCCCTGAACAAGATGCTGTTCGACGCGGGGATCGGCCGGATCAATCTGCAGGCCGGAGGCCCGGGCGGCGGCGGGCGGCGACCGCCCGAGGACAACGACGGCGATCGCTAGACCTTGACGCCTCTCCGTCATTCCCGCGGAGCGCATCGCGCGGGAATGGCGGAGACGGCGTAGCATCCCCCGCCAATGCCAACCGGGCTCGACGACGTCGTCCTGAATCTCGACCCCGCGGCGCGGTCGGGGTTGTCGGTCATCCTGGCCCTCATGATGTTCAGCGTGGGCCTGGGCCTGCGCGTCGACGATTTCCGCCGCGTGCTTCGCCGGCCCGGCGTGATTCTCTTCGGCACCGCTCTGCAGGTCATCGTGCTGCCGGCCCTCACCTTCCTCCTCACCTTCGCGGTCGCGCCGACCGGCAGCATCGCGCTTGGAATGATGGTGGTGGCCGCCTGCCCGGGCGGCAACGCTTCAAACGTCCTGACCCAGGCCGCCCGGGGCGACGCGGCGCTCTCGGTTTCGCTGACCGCGCTTTCGAGTGCGCTGGCCGTGCTCACCACTCCCTTCAACATCGTCTTCTGGGCCGGGCTCCATCCGCAGACCTCGCACCTGCTCCGCACCATCGGCCTCGACCGCGGCGCCTTCCTCTTTGAAACCGCGCTGACCCTCGGCCTTCCCCTTTTCGCCGGTCTCTTCCTGGCCGAGCGCGCGACCCCCATGGCGGGGCGGATCCGCCGACCGCTCCACGCCTTCTCCCTGATCGCGCTCGGCGGCTTCATCGTGATCGCCCTGATCACGAACGGCAGCCCGCTCGCCGCCGCGGGCTGGTTCATCTTTCCCGTGCTGGTGATCCAGGATGCCATGGCGCTCGGTCTTGGCTATGGCGCGGCGCGCTTTGCCGGCCTGGCCGGGCCCGCTCGGCGCGCCTTCACCTTCGAGACCGGCATCCGCAACTCCGGCCTGGGCCTCGTGATCCTGCTCGGCCACTTCAAGGGTCTCGGCGGCGCCGCTCTCATCACCGCCGGCTGGGGAGTCTGGCACCTCATCTCCGGGGGAGCGCTCGCCGCTTACTGGTCGCAGCGGCCGCCGGAACTCGAGGGCGCCGCCGCGGTCGCGTTTTCCGAAACAGGACGGTAGAGATGACCTGCTCATGGGCAACTGCGGCGTCGGATTCGCACCCGTAAACGACGTCGATCACGAGCGGCTCACCGGCGCCTGTCCGGGCCTGGTCCTTCGCGCGGGGAACTGACGGCCGCGCCGGGCCGGTCGCGACAGCCCGCCTATCTCACCAGGCCGGGCAGATCGCGGATGCTGTCGAGGCGAAAGAAACGGTCGGGTGCGTCCGGAACCTCCTCCGACTGTTCGAGGGCCCAGGTCACCTTGTAGGGCACATACGCAGCGTTGCCGCCGACTTCGAGCACCGGGAGCACGTCGGACTTGAGGGAGTTGCCCACCATCAGGAACTCGGCGGGTTCGGTCCCCTGCCGCCTGAGGATGTCTTCGTAGGTCGCGGGATCCTTCTCGGAGACGATTTCGACCTCCGTGAAGTACTCCGCCAGGCCCGACCGGCTCAGCTTCCGCTGCTGGTCCACCAGGTCGCCCTTGGTGATCACCATCAGCCGGTGCGACTGCGCGAGGGTCGGCAGGGTTTCGGCCACCCCGTCGAGAAGCTCCACGGGGTGGGCCAGCATCTCGCGGCCCGTGTCGATGAGGGTCTGAATCTCCTTCGCGCTGATCTTTCCCTGCGTGAGTTCGATCGCGGTCTCGATGGCCGAGAGGGTGAATCCCTTGACGCCGTAGCCATAGTGCTCGATATTGCGACGCTCCGTGGCCAGCAGCGTCCGGTCGACGGCGGCGGCGTCGTGGTACTGGGAGAGGAGGGCGCGGTACCGCTCCTGCACGCGCGCGAAGATCGTTTCGTTGTGCCAGAGAGTGTCGTCGGCATCGAGGCCGATCACGCGACAGTTCATGACGGAATGGTAACCCTCGCGGAACCTTTGGCGGTTTTCGACCGTCAAAGCGCTTTGAGGAGAGACCCATGTCCCGATTCTTCCAGGATGCCCGCCACGCGGTGCGGGCCCTGCGCCGCCAGCCGTTCGTCTCGGGGCTCGCCATCCTTGCCTTCGCCCTCGGCATCGGCATCACGACCGCGGTCTTCTCCATCTTCAACAGGGTGATCCTCACGCCCCTCCCCTACGCCGAACCCGACCGGGTCGTCGCCGTCTACGATACCCAGCCCGCCTGCAGCACCTGCCCGGCCTCCTTCCCCAAGTATCACGACTGGAAGTCACGCAACGAGGTTTTCGAGGCGATCGGGGGGTCGAGCCCGCGCTACCTCGTTCTCGAGGGCGATGGAGCGCCCGAGCGCGTGACCGCGATGGCCACCACCGCGTCACTGGTCGACGTCTTCGGGGTGAGGCCAAGGCTTGGACGCTGGTACACCGAGGCCGAGGACCAATCCGGCGGGCCCAGGGTCGTGGTCCTCAGCCATCCCTTCTGGTCCGCGCGCCTGGGCGCCGACCCCGGCATCGTGGGAAAGGCCCTCCGCCTCGACGGGGAGCCCTACGAGGTGATCGGCGTGATGCCCGAAGACTTCAGCCACCGCCAGGGGCAGGTCTTTATTCCCCTGCAGCGAGCCCTCGATCCCTCCACCCGCGGCAACCACTTCCTCGCCACCTTCGCCCGGCTCAAGCCCGGGATCACGCCTCTCCAGGCCGCAGCATCCATGCGGGCTCTCGGACAGAACCTCGCGAAGGAGTTCGGCCACAACCACGGAATCGACGTCCGCTCCTACTACGAGGTCGTCGTGGGGAACGTCCGGACGCCCCTGAGGGTTCTGCTTGGCGCCGTGTTCCTCGTCCTGCTCATCGCCTGTTCCAACGTGGCGAACCTTCTTCTCGCGGCCGGCCTCGCGCGCCAGCGCGAACTGGCGATCCGCCTGGCCCTTGGCGCGGGACGAGGACACCTCGCGCGATTGCTCGTGCTCGAGGGCCTCGTCCTGGCCGCGATCGGGGGCGCCATCGGCCTCGTCCTCGCCCAGGGGATGGTCCAGGTCTTCGTGGCCCTCGCCGGCAATCAGCTCCCCCGTGCCGCCAGCATCCACCTGGACGGTCGTGCGGTGCTTTTCGCCCTCGTGATCTCGGCCGCAGTGGGATCATTCTGCGGGCTGTGGCCACTCATGCGAATGCGGTTCGCCGAACTCGCGGCGGCGGTTCGCGAGGCCGACACCCGGACCGCGAGCGGCGCGAGCGGGAAGTTCGGGAGCGGCCTGGTGGTCGCCGAAATCGCTCTCGCCTTCGGCCTGCTCGTGGGCGCGGGCCTTCTGGTGAAGAATCTCGCCCTTCTCCAAAGCCGGGAGACCGGGCTCAGAACCGAGGGAGTCATCGCGTTCGATGTGGCGCCCGCGGGACCGCGGTATGTCTCCGACGCCCAGGTGATCGCGTTCTACCGCGGCCTCTATGAGGGTCTGGCCGCGATTCCGGGAGTCGAAAGGGTCGGCCTCACCTCCCATCTACCCATGCGCGCCTACGGCATGAACGGCGAGATGAACGTCGAGGGCGCCGCGCCCTGGGGCCCGAATGACGCGCCCCTGGTGGAGTACCGGTTCGTCTTCGGCGACTACTTCAAGAGCCTCGATATCAAGACCGTCAAAGGGCGCAGCCTCGACGGGCGCGACCGCGAGGGAACGAGGACCGTCGTCATCAACCAGGCCATGGCCAACAAGTTCTGGCCCGGTCAGGAGGCCCTGGGGAAGCGTTTCGGCCAGGGGAGCGACCAGACAAAATGGTACGAGGTGGTGGGCGTGATCGCCGACGTCCGCTCCATTGGCCTCGCGGCCTCGACCCCTTTCGAGTTCTATCAGACGCTCGAACAGGCCCCGTACCGCACGATGACCGCGGTACTGCACGTCGCGTCGGGCGAGCCGGGGCGACTGATGCCCGCCGCCCGACAAGTCGTCGCCTCGCTGGATCCCTCCATTCCGATAACTTCGGTGCAAACCATGGAGAACGTGGTGGCGGCTTCGGTGGGCCAACCGAGGTTTCTCACCGCCCTCTCGAGCCTGTTCGGAGCCGCGGCCGGCCTCCTCGCCGTGGTCGGGGTGTACGGAGTCATGGCGTACAACGTGCGACGGCAGCGTCAGGAGTTCGGCATCCGACTGGCGCTCGGCGCCCGGGAAGGCGACGTTCAGCGGATTGTTCTAGGCCGCGGGCTCAGGCTCGCGACGATGGGCGTCGCCCTGGGCCTGATCGGCGCGCTCGCCGTGACGCGCCTTCTCGAGTCCATGCTGAACGACGTCAAACCCACGGACCCGGCGGTGTTCGGGCTCATCGCCCTCGCCATCCTCGTGGTGACGTCCCTGGCTTCCTTCCTTCCCGCCCGCCAGGCCAGCCGCGTGGACCCGATCGTGGTGTTGAGGGAACTGTGACCTGAAGAGCTCTCACCCTCCCCGGCACCGCGCCTCGAACCGGCGCATGCCGCCCCGGGCGCGATAGGTGGTCCCGTCGATCTTGAACCCGGCCGCGGTGACCGCGGCCTCTGTGTCGCGATTCGGCCGGCAGCCGCCGGTGAACCACGTCCAGGCGGGCTGGGCGCGGTCCTGCATCCATGCCGACACTCGACCCTTCGATCGAACGTGCTCCAGCATCCGGAGGACGCCCCCCGCGATCAGGACGCGCCGCACTTCGGCGAGGCCGCGCGGCACGTCGCCGACGCTGCAGAAGGCCAGACCGCTCACCACCGTGTCGAAAACGCCGTCGCGGAACGGCAACTCCTCGGCGCGCGCCTGAACCAGCGCGACCCCGGGCGCCCGTCGGCGGGCCTTTCTCAAAACCTCGAAGCAGGGATCGATTCCGATGGCGCGTACGCCGCTCGAGAAGAGCGGGAGGTTGCGACCCGTGCCGCAGCCGAGGTCGAGCACGCGACCGCGAGACGTGCCGCGCGCGAGCCACGCTCGCCAGCGAGCGAGGCCAGTACTCTCCAGGAGCGCCAGCCCGGCGTCGTAGAGCCAGGGCACTTGCTCTACGCCGCGCACGTCAGCCCGATGGCCCCGAGGGCCGACCGGTCGGCATGCGCTCCTTCTCCATCCTGATCGGTTCCCTTTCCACACGGTGATGGTACCTCGTGGCGGTCTTGGTGAGCCCCCGGCCAGGAGGGTTGCGGAGCGAAGCGAGCTAAGCTCCGTTCGGCGCGACTCGCGCTCACGAATCGGGTGAACATGAGACCACAGATGAGAATTCCCGCCGCGCTCCTGTGGCTCACCTTCGCGGCGTTACCCGCGGGTGCCGCGGAGCAGCTGGGAAAGGAGCGGGTCGAGCTGACCCCCTTTTACGGCTACCGGATCGGCGGCCACTTCAACGGCGTCACCGAGGCCATCGAGTACCCGTTCGACGGCGCGGCCTCCTACGGAGGCCTGGCCGACTTCAACCTGAATCGCGACAACTACAAATTCGAGCTTCTCTGGAGCCACCAGAAGACCGGCCTCGACCGGGTTTTCCGCGGCCAGTCCTCACGGAACGCCCTGCAGATCGATCATTTCCAGGCCGGGGTCATGCAGGAGGTGGGCAATGAGCGCGCGCGCGTTGCGGTATCCGCGCTCGCCGGAGGGACCCGCTTCGAATCGCCTGGCCTGGGGTCGGAGACGCGCTTCTCCGGGAGCATCGGCGGCGTCGCCAAGCTGTTCGCCACCCCGCACGTGGGCTTGCGCCTCGACGCCCGCGCCTACGGGGTCTTCGTCAAGGGCGCGGCCGGCGCCTTCTGCGTGAACGGAACCTGCGCCTTCGCCTACTCGGGCAACATGCTGTGGCAGGGAGACTTCACCGCGGGACTGATTTTCGCGTTCTGAAACAGACGCCGGTCCACAGGCCCCGGGGTAGGGGGCAAACCTGGCCGAGCGGGGGCAATACTGGACTTTTTAGTACAGATTCCCCTAGAATGGCTTCGGACCCAAGCCATGACCGAACCCGCCCAGCCGCCGCCTCCGCCGTCGTCTTTGCAGATGACCGAATCCGACCGGCTGCTGGCCGATCTCACCAGCGCGGAGTACCGGGCGGGATTCGTCACGGACATCGCTTCCGACGCTATCCCGGCGGGCCTTTCCGAGGAGGTGGTCAGGCTGATTTCCTCCAAGAAGGGCGAGCCGGACTGGCTCCTCGACTTCCGGCTGAAGGCCTTTCGGCACTGGCAGACCATGCCGGTCCCGGCCTGGGCCCGGGTTCACTACCCGCCCATCGATTTTCAGTCCATCGTCTACTACTCCGCACCCAAGCAGAAACTCGGCGGTCCCAAGAGTCTCGCGGAAGTCGACCCCAAGCTCCTGGAAACCTATGAAAAGCTTGGCGTTCCGCTGCACGAACGGGCAGCCCTGGCGGGCGTCGCCGTGGACGCGGTCTTCGATTCCGTCTCGGTCGCCACCACCTTCAAGGACAAGCTCCATGAAGTCGGGGTCATCTTCGGCTCGTTCTCCGAAGCGGTTCGCGAGCACCCCGAGCTGGTCAGGAAATACCTGGGGTCGGTGGTCCCCTACTCGGACAACTTCTACGCCGCCCTCAATTCCGCGGTCTTTTCGGATGGCTCCTTCTGCTACATCCCCAAGGGCGTCAAGTGCCCGATGGAGCTGTCGACCTACTTCCGGATCAACGCGAAGAACACCGGGCAGTTCGAGCGGACGCTGATCATCGCGGACGATGATGCCGCGGTGAGCTACCTCGAGGGCTGCACCGCGCCCATGCGCGACGAGAACCAGCTCCACGCCGCGGTGGTCGAACTCGTCGCCCACGAGAACGCGAAGATCAAGTACTCGACCGTCCAGAACTGGTATCCGGGCGACAAGGACGGCAAGGGCGGCATCTACAACTTCGTCACGAAGCGCGGTGCGTGCCGCGGCGACAACTCGAAGATCTCATGGACCCAGGTCGAGACCGGTTCCGCCATCACCTGGAAATACCCGAGCTGCATCCTGCAGGGCGACAACTCGGTCGGCGAGTTCTATTCGGTCGCCCTCGCGAACAATCGTCAGCAGGCGGACACCGGCACCAAGATGATCCACATCGGGAAGAACACCCGTTCGACCATCGTGTCGAAGGGCATTTCCGCGGGCCACGGGCAGAACACCTACCGCGGCCTGGTGAAGATCGGCAAGAACGCCGAGGGCGCCCGGAACTACTCGCAGTGTGACTCCCTCCTTCTCGGCTCCCATTGCGGGGCGCACACCTTCCCCTACATCGACGTGCAGAACCCCACGGCTCAGATGGAGCACGAGGCCACCACGTCCAAGATCAGCGACGATCAGATCTTCTACTTCCAGAGCCGCGGTCTCTCTACTGAAGACGCGGTGTCGATGATCGTCAACGGCTTCTGCAAGGAAGTCATCAAAGAACTGCCGATGGAGTTCGCGGTGGAAGCGCAGAAGCTCCTCGGTCTCAGTCTCGAGGGCTCCGTTGGCTAACCCGCCGAAAACTCAACCCATGCTTCGCATCACCGACCTCCACGCCAACGCGGGCACCAAGCCGATCCTGAAGGGCCTGACCCTGAACGTGAACGGCGGCGAAGTGCACGCCATCATGGGCCCGAACGGCTCCGGCAAGAGCACTCTCGCCCACGTCCTCGCGGGCCGGCCCGGCTATACCGTGACCGGCGGTGAGGTGCTCTACAAGAGCGCGCCGCTCTTCGACATGGCGCCCGAGGTTCGCGCGCGTGAGGGCGTCTTCCTCGCCTACCAGTATCCGGTCGAGTTACCCGGCGTTTCGAACCTCTACTTTCTTCGCTCCGCGCTCAACGCGATCCGCAAACACCGCGGTGAGCCCGACATCGACGCCATGGACTTCCTCGCCATCGCCAAGGAGAAGGCCCGACTCGTCGAGATGGACGAGGCGCTCGTGAAGCGAAACGTCAACGAGGGTTTCTCGGGCGGCGAGAAGAAGCGGAACGAGATCTTCCAGATGGCGGTCCTCGAGCCGTCGCTCGCGATCCTGGACGAAACGGACTCGGGCCTCGACATCGACGCGCTGCGAAGCGTGGCCGCGGGGGTCAACAAGCTTCGCTCCGAAGATCGGGCCATGATCGTCGTGACCCACTACCAGCGTCTGCTGGAGTACATCGTCCCCGACTTCGTGCATGTTCTCATCGACGGGAAGATCGCTCTTTCCGGCGGGAAGGAACTCGCCCTCGAACTCGAGTCCAAGGGTTACGAATGGCTCGAGAAAGAACCCGTGGCGGCGACGCACTGATGGTTGCTGCGGTGACCCCTTTCTCGGAGATCGCTTCCGCGGTGAAGACGTGGTCGGGCCCGGCCTGGCTGACCGACACGCGGAAGGCCGCGATCGATCGATTCGCCACAGCCGGCCTGCCGACCACGCGTCTCGAGGGGTGGCGCACGACCCCCCTGCCCGATCTCGGCCCGGCGGCCTTCGTCCCAGGCTTCGCGTCCACCGCGAACAAGGCGAAGGCCGTGGTCGGGGCCTTTGCCGGGAGCGAGGCGATCACCCTGGTCTTCGTCGACGGGTTTCATTCCGTGACGCTCTCGTCGGACGAGGCGTCGTGGCCGAAGGGCGTGCGCCTCGCGCCCATGTCTCGCCTCCTCGCGATGAAGCCCGAGGACCTGCGCCCCTGGTTCGCGACGGATCCGAGCGGTGATGGCGCGATGCACGATCTGAACACCGCGGCGTTCCGGGACGGCGCGTCGATCGTGGTTGAGGACGGCATTTCCGTGCCCGCCGAAATTCGGGTGATCTTCGCCTCCACGTCCACCGAGCAACCGGTCGCCCAGCACACCCGGAGTCTGGTTCACGTGGGCCGCGGGTCGCGCCTTCGCCTCACCGTGGCGGTGATCGGCGGTGCGCAGGCACGCGGCTTCTTCAACAACCGCATGGTGGCGTCCCTGGCCGAAGGGTCGCGACTGGATCTGGTGCGCGTGCACGAGTCGCCGATCGGCGTGCCCCACTTCGATGCCCTTTCCGCTACCCTGGGCCCCCATTCGGAGCTCAGCGACACCGTCCTGCAGACCGGGCCATCCTGGACCCGGTCGGAGATCGATGTCGCCTTGAACGGCGAGCGCGCCACCGCGGATCTGGGAGGCGTCTTCGTCGCCCGGGGAACCCAGGTGAGCGACATCCACACCGTCCTTTCCCACGAGGCGCCGGGTGTGACCAGCCGTCAGAACTATCGCGGCCTCGCCGCCGATGAGGCGCGCGGCGTGTTCCACGGCCAGATCAAGGTGGAGCCCGAAGCCCGCGGCGCGGATGCCACCCAGAACAACCGCAACATGCTCCTTTCGAAGCGCGCGCAGGTCCACTCCACCCCGGCGCTCGAGATCCTCACCGACGACGTGAAGTGCAAGCACGGGAGCGCCACGGGGCAGATCGACCAGGCCCAGCTCTTCTATCTGCGCTCCCGCGGCCTCGGACTCGACGAGGCGACGCGCATCCTGACCCGGGCGTTTGCGGGCGAAATCCTCTCCCGCGTCACCGCCCCGGCGACGCGCCTGGTGGTGGAGGCGCAGATCGCACCGAGCCTCGAGGCGCTGGGAGTGGCGGCATGAAGACCCTGACCGCTGCCACTCCGCCGACCCTCGACGTGCCGTCGGTCCGCGCCGACTTTCCCATTCTCGCGACGAAGGTTCACGGCAAGCCCCTCGTGTACCTCGACTCCGCCGCGTCGGCCCAGAAGCCGCGGATGGTGATCGACAGCGAACGCCGGGTCTACGAAGAGCTGTACGCGAACGTCCACCGGGGCGTCCACGATCTTTCGATGCGCGCGAGCGAGGCCTACGAGGCCGCGCGGGGCAAGGTCGCGAAATTCATCGGGGCGCCCCAGGCGAAGGAAGTGATCCTCCTGCGGGGAACCACCGAGGCCATCAACCTCGTGGCGCAGACCTGGGGCCGCGTCCACGTGAAGTCCGGCGACGAAATCCTCATCACCGCCCTCGAACATCACGCGAACATCGTGCCCTGGCAGATGCTGTGCGAGGAAAAGGGCGCAAAGCTCGTGGTGGCGCCCATCAACGACGCGGGCGAGGTCGAGATGGATCGTTTCGAGCAGCTCCTCTCCCCACGCACGAAGATCGCGGCCTTCGCGCACGTCAGTAACGCGCTTGGCACCATCCTCGATGTCGAGGGGATGACCGCGCGGGTGCGCGGGCGCGCGAAGGACGCGGTCGTCCTCGTCGACGGGGCGCAGGGCGTGCCGCACATGAAGGTCGACGTGAAGGCGATCGGCTGCGACTTCTACTGTTTCTCGGCGCACAAGATGTACGGCCCGTCCGGGATGGGAGCGCTGTGGGGCCGCAAGGCGCTGCTCGACGCCATGCCCCCGTGGCAGGGCGGCGGGGACATGATCCTGACCGTCACCTTCGAGAAGACGACCTACAACGAGGCGCCGTTCAAGTTCGAGGCCGGCACCCCGAACATCGCGGGCACCATCGCCTTCGGCGCTTCCGTCGACTACCTGGCCGGGCTCGGGCTCGACGCGGTGGCCGCCGCCGAGCACGAACTCCTGGCCTACGGAACCGGCGCCTTGAACTCCCTCCGAGGGATCCGGCTCATCGGCACGGCCGCGCGCAAAGCCTCGGTGCTTTCGTTCGTCATCGAGGGCGTGCATCCCCACGACGCCGGCTCCATCCTCGACTACGAAGGCGTGGCGGTTCGCACCGGACATCACTGCGCCCAGCCCGTCATGGACCGATTCGGGGTGCCCGCCACCATCCGCGCCTCTCTCGGGGTCTACAACACCCGCGAGGACATCGACGCGCTCGTCCGCGGCATTCACAAGGTTCAGGAGATGTTCGCGTGAGCTTCGATCTTCGCGATCTCTACCAGGACGTGATCCTCGACCATGGCAAGAAGCCGAGGAACGCGCGCGTGATCGAAGGCGCCACCTTCACGCAACCCGCCTACAACCCGCTGTGCGGCGACAAGGGCACGCTGTACCTCTCGATGGACCCGACCGGTCAGAAGATCGCAGACGCCGCTTACGTGGGCCAGGGCTGCTCCATCTCCACCGCTTCCGCCTCGATCATGACCGACTTCGTGCGCGGCAAGACGCGCGAGGAAGCGCTCAAGACCTTCAGCCTGTTCCACGACATGATCACCGCGCCGCCCGACGAGGCCACCCATCGGGCGGTGGAAGACCTCGGGAAGCTCTCCGTCTTCTCCGGAGTCGCCGAGTTCCCCGCTCGGGTCAAGTGCGCCACCCTCGCCTGGCACGCCCTCAAGGCCGCGCTGACCGAAGGTCCGGCTCCTACCCCGGTGAGCACCGAGTAACCGTCATGCGCGAACCCCGCACCGTTTCACGCGACATCTTCGGAGCGCTCGTTCCCTACGGGACGCCGCACGAACTCAAGGCCGGCGAGACCGTCTATCTCACCCAGTCTCTAGGCGGGTCCCACACCTGCGTGACCGAAATGGGCTACATGGTCCGCATCGACGCTCAGGACGCCGACGCCATCGGCGAGAAGGTCGACGCGGCGCCGACCGCCGAAGAGATCGGTCAGACGCCCCTCGAACAGGTGGTCTGGAACCGGCTGAAGACCTGCTACGACCCCGAAATACCGGTGAATATCGTGGATCTCGGTCTCGTCTATTCGGTGAATGTCTCCGATGTGGAGGCCGAGGATGGTGTCCCGGCGGGAAAAAAGGTCAGCGTCCGCTTCGCGCTCACCGCGCCGGGTTGCGGCATGGGCGACGTCCTGCGCCAGGACATCATCCGCAAGGTCAACGAGCTCCCCCATGTCGTCCAGGCCGATGTGGACGTGACCTTCGATCCGCCCTGGACCCAGGACCTCATGAGCGAAGCCGCCCGCCTCCAGCTTGGCTTGATGTAGACACCCATGAAGCTATCTGCCCAGGAAGAATACGGCCTCCGATGCATGCTCACCCTCGCTCGCGCGGAGGCGGGGTCCTCGCTGACCATCCCCCAGATCGCCGAAGCCGAGCGCATTTCCGGACCGAATGTGGCGAAGCTGCTCCGCGCCTTGAGGCGCGGCGGCTACGTCGTCGCCTTGCGGGGTCAATCGGGCGGGTACGCCCTGGCGAGAAAGGCGAATGAAATCAACGTGGGCGAAGTCCTGGCCTGTCTGGGAGGCCGGATCTTCGACGCAGGGTTTTGTGGTCGTCACTCCAGCGCCACACGGGGCTGTGGCCACAACTCGGATTGCTCCGTCCGTTCGGTCTGGAGACTCGTCCAAAGGGCTGTGGATGATGTCCTCGGCCGCCTGACCCTCGCCGACCTTCTGGTCGAAGAATCGGGCGTGAGCCTGCCCGAAAGGGCTCGCCGCATATCTCTCCCCATTGTGCAGGTTTCGTGAATCCCGTGAATCCCGTGAATCCCTCAACCCTGCTTCGTCGTAAGACCGGGGGGACGGTAACCCGAACCCGACCTCTGGCATCTATTTTGCTAGAATTTCGAACGAGGATGCTCTGGCGGAGTCGTCCATCCTCCGAGTGTGGTTCGTATGCCACTCTTGCCGCCAACTGAAAGGAGTACTTGTTATGCCTGTTAGCGTTCGCCCTGCATTTCTATCCGACGGTGTCGGCATCCTCACCCTTCTCGAACAGAAGGGCTATTTCCCGGAGCCCCTGGGCTTCGCCAATACGTTCCGTAAGACGTTGAATGATCCTGATTTTCTGGTTCGGGTGGCCGAGTCTGAGGGGAAGCTTGTGGGCCTCGCCGCCCTCTCCTTCCGCCCCCAGCTGGGCCTCGGTGGAACCCTTGCGAGCCTCGATGAATTCATCGTGACCGAGGGCTCCCATCGACGGGCTGCCGAGAGGGCCCTCCTGAAGGCTACCGCTCGCAAGGCGCGCGCCATGGGTGCTCGGAAGGTCGTCCTCCAGCCGACCGAAACCAAGCCGCAACCCAAGAACGCCAGTCAGTTCTACATTCGCAACGCGGCGTAGCCCGCATCCCCTCTCCTTTCAGTGGAGTCCGACCGCCGCTCCGGCGGTTCGGCATCGCCAGGATCAGGCGCTGCCGGGCCCCGGAGCGGTTCTTTTTTGTTTGCTAATCTCGGCCGCATGGAAATGGTTCGCTACTGCCCTGTCTGCGACGACGAATTCCGCCCGGACATCACCGTGTGCTCGGACTGCGGAACCCCTCTGATCCTTCAGAAAGAAGGCCTCGGGGCCAAGGGCGTCGCTGACGCCCTCGCTGCGGAGCGGGGCGACCCTGCGGCGGTGCACGCCGAGTGGCGCACCGCTCTCGACGGAATGCCCGTCTCGAGCCTGGTACCCGTGCGAACCTTCGATGCCCTCAACGACCTCGAACCGGCGGTCGCGGCCTTCGCCGCGATCGAGCTGCCCTCGCGCGTGCTCGTGCAGAACGGTCGGTACCTGCTGCTCATCCGCCCGCACGACGTGGCCGAAGCACAAAACGCCCTGCACCAGGCCCTGGTCGATGCCGACGACACCTCCGACCCCACCTTCGACGCCAAGGCCGGACGCTATTCGAACTGCCCGGCCTGCGGTGCTCGCCTGGCCGAGAACTTCAAAGGCGAGTGCCCCGAATGCGGCCTGGAACTGACTGGGCCGGGGGTGACGGTAACCCTGCCCGAGGTCGAGTGATCGAAGACATCGGAGGCGCCACCGGCACGCGATGAGCGGCTTCAAGGAAACCGAGACCTTCGATTTCCGGGGCCCCGCGGGCCGGATCGAAGCGATTCTCAACCGTCCCGCCGAAGGAGTCACGCCCCGCGCGGCCGCGGTCATATGCCACGCCCATCCCCTGCATGGCGGCATGATGCACTTCAAGGTCATATTCCGCGCGGCAAAGGCGCTCCAGTCGCAAGGCGTCGCCGCCCTTCGCTTCAACTTCCGCGGAGTCGGCCGCAGCGAGGGCCTGCACGACCAGGGTGTGGGCGAGCAGGAGGATGCCCGCGCCGCCCTTTTGGAGATGGAGCAGCGTTTCCCCGGCGTCCCGCTGCTTCTCGGCGGTTTCTCCTTCGGTTCCGCGATGGCGGCCCGGGTGGCGGTCGCCGAGAAGCGAGTGAAGGCGGTGCTCATCCTTGGCTTCCCCATCACCCGGCTCGACTCCACCGCGGACCTGGCCCGCGTGCGGCAGCCGCGCCTCTTCGTTCAGGGAAGCGAGGACGAATTCGGTCCCGGCCCGGCGATTCGCGCGCTGGTATCCGCGCTTCCCGAACCGAAGCAGCTCACGGTCATCGAGGGAGCGGATCACTTCTTCACCGGACGACTCGACGAGCTTCAGTCCAGAATCGAGGACTGGGCTTCAACCAGACCCTGGGAGGTCACCCCATGATTCCCCGCCTCCGAACCACCAACACCGCCCTGGTGATGATCGACCTGCAGGAGCGATTGCTGCCCGCGATTCACGAGCAGGACCGGGTGATCTCCAACGCCCGCCTCCTCCTGTGCGCGGCGAAGGTGCTGGATCTGCCGGTGGTGATGACCACGCAGTATGCGAAGGGCCTCGGTCCGATCCATGCCGAAGTGGCCGAACTCGCCCCCGCGACCGCGGCCCTCGACAAGCTGACCTTCAGTTGCTTCGGCTCGCCCGAGTTCAGGCAGGCGGTGGCGGGGACGCAGCGCGACACCCTGCTCCTGTGCGGCGTGGAGGCGCACATCTGCGTCCTTCAGACCGGGCTCGATGCGCTCGCCGCCGGCTACCAGGTCCAGGTCGTGGCGGATGCCACGGGCTCGCGAACCGCCGCGAACGCGGACCTCGGACGACGGCGACTGGAGCTCGCGGGCGCCATCCTCTGCTCCACGGAGATGGCGATCTACGAACTGCTCGGCGCCTCGGGAACCCCGGACTTCAAGGCCATGCTCCCGCATTTCAAATAGCGCCGGCCGCAGGCCCCTCCACTTCCCTCCCGCCTTCCTCGCTAAGCTTGGAACTACCATGACCACGACCACCGCCCTCGACCTCGACGCGTTCTGGATGCCCTTCACCGCCAACCGGCAGTTCAAGCAGGCCCCGCGCATGCTCGTTAAGGCCGAGGGCATGCACTACACGTCCGACGACGGCCGACAGATCCTGGATGGCACCGCGGGCCTGTGGTGCGTGAACGCGGGCCACTGTCGACCGAAGATCGTGGAGGCGGTCCGCCGCCAGGTGGGCGAGATGGATTACGCGCCGCCATTCCAGATGGGCCACCCGAAGGCCTTCGAACTCGCCAACAAGGTCTCGGAGATCCTGCCCTCGACCCACAGGCACGTGTTCTTCGTGAACTCGGGCTCCGAGGGCGTCGACACCGCGCTCAAGATCGCGCTTGCCTACCACCGGGTGAAGGGCGAAGGTGCGCGGCAGAGGCTCATCGGCCGCGAGCGCGGCTATCACGGCGTCGGCTTTGGCGGCATCTCCGTGGGCGGAATGGTCAACAACCGGAAGACCTTCGGGTCGATGCTGGTCGGGGTGGACCATCTGCGCCACACCCACGACCTCGGGCGGAACGCGTTCTCCAAGGGTCAGCCCGAGCACGGCGTCGAACTGGCCGAGGATCTCGAGCGCCTGGTCGCGCTGCACGACGCCTCGACCATCGCCGCGGTGATCGTCGAACCGATGGCCGGATCCACCGGGGTTCTGCTTCCTCCGAAGGGCTACCTGCAGCGGCTTCGCGAGATCTGCGACAAGCACTCCATCCTCCTGATCTTCGACGAGGTCATTTCCGGCTTCGGCCGCCTGGGCGCGCCGTTCGCCTTCGACAAGTTCGGCGTGATCCCCGACATGGTGGTGGTCGCCAAGGGCCTCACCAACGGCACCGTGCCGATGGGCGCGGTGTTCGCGAGCGACAAGGTTCACGACGCCTTCATGACCGGCCCCGAAGGGGCCATCGAGCTCTTCCACGGCTACACCTATTCCGGCCATCCCGTGGCCGCGGCCGCCGGAGTGGCGACCCTCGATCTGTACCGGGAAGAGCGGCTCTTCGAGCGCGCGAACGACATGGCTCCCTACTGGGAGGAGACCATGCATTCACTCCGTTCCGTGCCCAACGTGATCGACATCCGGAACCTGGGCCTGGTCGCGGGCATCGAGCTTTCGTCCATCCCCGGGAAGATCGGCGCCCGGGCCTACGATGTCTTCGTGCGCGCCTTCAAGAAGGGCCTGCTCATCCGAACCACCGGCGACATCATCGCTCTGTCCCCTCCGCTGATCATCGAAAAGGCGCACATCGCGGAGATCGCGAACAAGCTGTCGGAATCGATCAGGGAAGCGGCCTAGAACTCGCAGCCGTAGTCGACGATCAGATCGCCCTTCAGTCGCTGGGCGACGCCCCGGCAGGAGAGACCGGCCGCGAGCTTCCCGTCCTGCATCTTCTCGAGTTCGAGCCACCTCACGCGGTGAACGTGCAGTTCCCGCATCACCTTCTCCTTCTGATCCGCGGCCACGTGCCGGTCCACGCAGGCTAAGTACTTCTCGATGAATTTGTCACACTCCGGCACGCCGAGGGGCGTGAGCGGAGGCGGCTTGAGAACCGAAGCGTCCTCCCCGGTCGCGGCCGCGTCCCGCATCTCCTCCGCCTCGGCGGCAGCGGTGTCCGCCCCCAAGGCGTCGCGGGAATCGGGCGAAGCGGCAGGCTCGACACTCAGGGGCACGGACGTCTCCCTGGGCGCCCCGCCGCAGGCTGGAAGCACGGCGACGAGGATCGCGAGCGCAAGCAAATCGGGCCGGGGTCGTCTCATGGGGCGCTGAGGCTATCCTGCCCTCAGCGAACTCAGAAGCCGGTCGAGGTAGGCGCGATAGGGCCTCGTCTTCAGATAGTTCGACATGCGTCGCACGTTCTGATAGCGAACCCCGCCCGTGAAATCCGGGGTCTTGCCGATGAGCGCCTCTTCGAATCCGCGGAGGTCCCGCTCGCGGCGCCGCGCGTCCAGGACTCGCGCCACCATCTCCGCCTGCCGGTCGAGGAGCGGATACGCTCCCCCGTCGGCGGTGAAGTGGCCGAGCACGAACAGGTTCCGGTCCCGGCGGTGGAACACGTTGAGGAAGAGCGCGGAGACATCGTCGTCGGCCAGCATTCCTGGAGGGAGGAAGGGCACGCCACGAACGTAGCCGGTGGCGAGCACGATGAGATCCACCGCGTCGACCCTTCCATCCGCGAAGACCACCTCTTTACCCCGAAATTCCCTGATGTCCGCCCGGGCCTCGAGATCACCGTGCTGCAGCGCATGGAGGATCTGGGTGTTCATCACCGGGTGGGATTCGAGGATGGAGTGATCCGGTTTCGGGAGCCCGAGGCGCGTGACGTCGCCGTTGAGGAGACGGAGAAGGCCCTGCAGGAGCGGACGCTCGATGAAGTAGGGAAGATGTGGTCCCTCCTCGTCGAACACGTCGGCGGGTTTCCCGAAGATGTGCTTGGGGATGAAGTAGTACCCGCGACGCAGGCTGATGAGGGCCCTGCTCGCGGAACGGCTGGCATCGCAGGCGATGTCGCAGCCCGAATTCCCCGCGCCCACGATGAGAACCCGCCGGCCCTCGAACTGCCTCGGGTGCTTGTACTCCCGCGAGTGCAGGATCTCGCCCTCGAAGCGGCCCGGGAACGCGGGTACGAATGGCCTCCACTCGCAGCCCACCGCGCTGATCACACCGGCGAAGGTCCGCTCCATCCCGTCCGCGAAGCGAACCATCCAGCGTCCGTCCGAGGGCCTCGCGCCTTCGATCGAGACCCCGAACTTGAACTGGGAACGCAGGTCGAAGCGTGCCGCGTACGCCTCGAGGTAGCGGAGGATCTGCCGGTGGGACGGGTAATCCGGATACGACTCCGGCATGGGAAAGTCACGGAACCCCGACAGGGTCTTCGACGATATGAAGTGCGCCGACTCGTACATCGGCGACCCGGGAAACCCGATGTTCCAGATACCGCCGACGTCGGGATTGCGCTCGAAGCCCTCGAAGGGCACACCGAGCGCCTTGAGCCATCGGGCGGCCGAAAGACCGGCCGGCCCGGCGCCGATCACGCAGTAAGGGATCGTCTCCATCGGGCCGGGAGAATACCGTCCGGGACCGTCCTTCCACTCACGACGGGCGGATGCCCACGAAGACGTCGCGGCGAAGCCCGGGGTCGTCCACGCATCGAGCCTTGAATCCGGCCGCGCGGAAGGCGCGCAGCCACACTTTCTTCGGGAAGAGCCCGAAGGTGTGGACGTCCTGAAACGCCTGCACCCGGCCGCGCGAATCGCGAAGGAGGTAGGCGAAATGGACCTCGTACTTCGTGTCGGAAGGATCCGGATCGAAGTTCCATTCGAGGTAACGAAGGCTCCGGTCCGCGCCGTCGTTGCCCCCGTGATGGGTGAGCGGGGCCCAGGTCTCGCGCGTGCAGTCGGGAGCCATGAGGGTCGCGCCCCCGGGCCGGGTGTGAAGGAAGGCGGTGCGCAGCGCTCGCAGCAGGTCCCGCTCGCTCGTCATGTGCATGATGGCATCGTGAACGAACACCCGGTCGAAAGTCCGCTTCAGTCGCACCGTGCGCATGTCGCCGTTGACGTGAGCGCACTCGGGATTGAGCCGGCGGCTGACCTCGATCATGCCCGCGGACTGGTCGACGAGGGTCATGTCGAACCACCTCTTCAGGTAGGACGCGTTGTTCCCTCCTCCCGAGCCCAGCTCGAGAACGCTCCTCGCCGGCCGGGTCCCGTACGAGGTCAGCAGCCTCCGGAAGGGCCGGGTCTCGATCCGATAGTCGGCCGGGCTCGAGAACAGATGCCACCAGGCGGCAAGGTCGTGGTACAGAAGGGGCGGCTTCATGTGGCCAGAGACCATAATCCAAGCCCGGGCAGTTGATCTTCGCGCCCGAACGCGGTCAACTGCGCCTCGTGGCTGCTGAAACCAATCAGGCAAACGATCGCACCGCGCTGGCCGAGGCGGCGGACAAGGCCGCCCTCGCCCATGCATCGCTGCCCGCGATGCGATCCTTGAGCCAGGCCGACGTGGATCGAATCGTGGCGGCCATGTCGAGGGCCGCGATTCCCGAAGCCGCTCGCCTGGCCGAACTGGCGAACCGCGAGACCGGCTACGGCAACGTGCCCGACAAGACCACCAAGAACCTCTTCGCCTCCGAACGGGTGGCCGCGCACATCGCCTCCATCAAGACGGTGGGGATCATCCGCGACGATGCCGCCACCGGGATCACGGAGATCGGAGAGCCCATGGGCGTGCTGGCCGCGATCATTCCCTCCACGAATCCCACGTCCACCGCGATCTTCAAGTCGCTCATCGGGGTGAAGGCCCGGTGTCCGGTGGTTCTCTCTCCACACCCTTCCGCGCGGCACTGCGTGATCGAATCCTTCGCGGTCCTCGTGAAGGCGGCGCGGGCCAGCGGCCTGCCCGAAGGCGCGCTGCAGTGCCTCGAGACGGTTTCCCTGGCCGCCACCGAGTCGCTCATGAAGAGCCGGCACACCGCGGTGATTCTCGCCACCGGCGGCATCGGCCTGGTGCGCGCGGCGTACTCTTCCGGGAAACCCGCCTATGGCGTGGGACCCGGCAACGTGCCGGTGTACGTGCATGCTTCCGCGGACACCGCGCGGGCGGTCCGCGACGTCATCGCCGGAAAGACCTTCGACTACGGGACGTTGTGCTCGTCGGAACAGGCGCTAGTGTTCGACGCGTCCGTCCGCGAGCCGGTGATGAAGGCCCTGGAGGCCGAGCGGGTGCACATCCTTTCGGACGAAGAGGCATCGAAGGTCGCGAAGTTCGTCATCGGAGAGCGAGGTCTCGTGAACGCCCGGGCGGTCGGCCGTTCCGCCGAGGTGCTCGCCGAGGCCTCCGGCTTCAAGGTCGAGCCGGGCACGCGGGCTCTCGCCGCGCGGGTGCCGGGAGTGGGGCGCGAGCATCCCCTGTCCGCGGAGAAGCTGTGCCCGGTGATCGCGCTATACGAAGTCTCCGGCCCCGACGACGGCATCCGTCGCTGCCAGGATCTCCTCGCCTTCGGAGGAACCGGCCACACCGTCGGGATCCACGCATCCGATGAAGATCTCCTGCGACGTTTCGCTCTGGCTCAGCCCGCCTCCCGGATCATTGCGAATTCGCAGACCTCCATGGGCGCCACCGGCCATACCACGGCCCTTCAGCCCTCTCTGTCCCTGGGCTGCGGAGCCGCGGCCGGGAATATCACCTCCGACAACATCACCCCCCTCCACCTGATCAACATCAAGCGGCTGGCCCGGGTGCGACCCGCGCCAGAGCAGGCGGCCGCCCCCCCGCCCCGAGTCGAGACGGTGGACTTCGTCTGCGAGGACGATGTGAAGCGCGCGAAGCGCGAGGGACGCCGGATCTTCCTCGCCCCTCGAGCCCTGGTGACGCCGGCGGCGCGCGACGAAGCCCAGGGGGCCGACGTGCTCGTGTTCCCGCGAGACTGAGCGGAACGAACAAGCCTTGCTAGACTCTCCCCGCATGAATAGGCCGGATCATTTAAGGAGCCGGGCTATGGGCCTCGCTCTGTGCGGGCTCCTCGCGGCCTTTTCGGGAGCGGTCTCGGTCTCCGCGCAGCCGGCGGACTCAGGCGGCAGCAGCGCTCTCGATCCCGCGATCCCTTCCGACCCGGATCGGGAGCTTGCGCGCGCGGAGAGCCTTTTCCGGCAGGGCGAAGCCGCCCTCAGCGACGGCCGCGAGGCCGAAGCCCGGAGCGCTTTCGATGCCTCCCTTGACGTCTTTGTGGCCATGAAGGGCCCGGCGGCGTCCGAACCGCGCTTCCTGGCCGCCTATCGCGTCATGGTCGACCGGATCATGACCGCGGAGGTCACCGCGGCGGCCGCGCGCCAGGCCTCGGCCTCGGCGGCGGCATCGCGAACCGAGCCGGCCCCTCCGGCGACGGCCTCCGCCCCGGCCCCCACGATCGAGCTCAAGACTGAAAGCACCCTCGCCGATCTCGGCGCGCGGATCGAGACCATCACTCCCACCGAGGAGGCTCGCCACAACAACGAGGCGGTCCTCGGCCGGGAGGAAATCGATCTACCGATCGAACTGAACGATCAGGTTCTGGGCGCAATCGATCTGTACACCGGCAAGTTCAACAAGTGGTTCTCCGCCGCCCTCTCGCGCGGGCTGCCCCACCTGCCCCGAATCCGCGAGATCCTGGCCGAGGCCGGCATCCCGCAGGACCTGGCCTACGTCCCTATCGTCGAGAGCGCGTTCAATCCCTCGGCGCTCTCCCGGGCGAAGGCCCGAGGCTTGTGGCAGTTCATCCCGTCGACTGGGAAGCAGTACGGGCTCAAGCAGGACTTCTTCATCGACGAGCGTTCGAGCGTCGAGAAGGCGACGGTCGCAGCGGCCCAGTACCTGAAGAATCTCTACGCGATGTTTGGAGACTGGAACCTGGCCCTGGCCGGTTACAACGCCGGGGAAGGAAACGTCCAGCGCGCCATCCGCAAAGCGCAGACCAACGACTTCTGGGCCCTCGCGAAGACCCGGTCGTTCCGGGCCGAGACCAAGAACTATGTCCCGCTGATCCATGCCGCCATCGTGATCGCCAAATCACCGGAGTCCTATGGCATCGACATCGCCCCCGAGGCGCTCGGAGAGGCGGAGACCGTGCGCGTGGCCGGCTCCTATCCCATCACCACGGTCGCGCGCTGCGCCAACGCCGAGCCGGGCGATATCCGTCAGCTGAATCCTGAGCTGCGCCGGGGCATGACGCCTTCCGCGGAGTTCGACCTGAAGGTGCCGCATGGCTCGGCCGGCCAGGTCACCACCTGTCTGGCCGGCGAGAAGGCGATGAACTACACCCGGCACGTGGTTCGAAAGCGCGACACCTTCTCGCTGATCGCGAAGATGTTCGGGGTTTCCGCGAACGAGATCGCCCGCGTGAACGGCCTGACCCTGCAGTCCCGCTTGAGGCCCGGCACCGAGCTCGCTATCCCAAAACCCGCCCGCACCCCGCCCACGGCGGTCGCGGCCTCCGCGAAGCGACCCATCCCCGGGGACACCTCCTACCGAATCCAGAAGGGCGATACTCTCTCCTCGGTCGCAGCGCGGCACAGCACCACGGTCGAAGCCATCAAGGCCCTGAACGGCTTGAGCTCGTCGCGACTGTCCATCGGACAGATCCTGCGCGTCGCGTCGGCCTCCAACGAAAGCTCCCCAAACTAGGAGTTCCTCGCTCCGAGCGGACCCGCTTCGGAGGGGGCGACGCTCATAATCACCGCCGGCCGCTCTCGGAGCGGTCGCCCGCTCTCCCACGGGACTATTCACCACGGGAGAGAGCCATGCTTGCGAATACGCATACCGGAGCCGTCGCGGGAATCAAGGGTCAGATCATTCGCGTGGAGGTCGATTCGGCCCCCGGCTTCCCCGGCTTGTTCATCGTCGGCCTTCCCGACTCGGCGGTGCGGGAGAGTGAAAGCCGGATCAAGGCCGCGCTTCGCAACTCAGCCTTCGAGTTCTCGTGGGATCGCAGGATCACCGTCAATCTGGCCCCCGCCCACGTGAGAAAGACGGGAAGCGCGTTCGACCTCGCGATCGCCGTGGCTCTCCTCGCCTGCGGGGGCGAACCCCTCGCCGACCCGGCCGATTGCCTGTTCCTGGGCGAGCTGGCCCTCGACGGCAGCCTGCGCCCGGTTCCCGGCGTGCTGCCCATCGTCATCGAGGCGCGTGCCCACGGCTTCCGCCGGGCCATCGTTCCCTGCGCGAACCTTCGCGAGGCTTCCCTCGTGCCCGGCGTTGAGGTCCGGGGCGCCTCCAGCCTCCTCGGAGCGCTCAGGCCAGAGCGCGAGGCCGCTCCTCGGATCCGCGATGAAGACACGGCGGAGATCGCCCCTCCACCGCAGTTCGACCTGCGTGATGTCTTCGGTCAGCCGCTCGCCCGCCGTGCCCTCGAGATCGCGGCGGCCGGGCGCCACAACCTGCTGATGATCGGACCGCCAGGTTCGGGCAAGACCATGCTCGCG
Organism: Vicinamibacteria bacterium; assembly: GCA_044229175.1. Lineage (GTDB taxonomy): Bacteria > Acidobacteriota > Vicinamibacteria > Fen-336 > JAGNNV01 > JAGNNV01. The sequence continues at coordinate 386,321 of JBGATM010000002.1, forward strand.
AGACGCCTCCCGGGAATCCTGCCTCCGCCCTCCGATCAGGAGGCCCTCGAGATGACCGCGGTTCAGTCCGCGGCGGGCCTCTCTCCCCGCGGCCTCGTGACCCGCCGGCCGTTTCGCGCCCCTCACCACACCGCCTCGTCGGTGTCGCTCGTGGGCGGCGGCGCCATTCCCAGGCCCGGCGAAATCAGCCTGGCTCACGGCGGCGTTCTCTTCCTCGACGAACTCCCCGAGTTCGCGAGGTCTACGCTCGAAGGGCTCCGGCAGCCGCTGGAGGAGGGCCGGCTTCTGGTGTCGCGCGCCCGCGCCACCTACGAGTTCCCCTCCCGCTTCCAATTCGTGGCGGCCATGAACCCTTGTCCGTGCGGCTATCGAAGCGACCCCGTCCTGCCCTGTCGATGCACGCCCGAGGCCGTCTCCCGGTACCAGGCCCGCATTTCCGGGCCTTTGCTGGACCGGATCGACCTCGTGGTCGAAGTGCCCCGGCCCGAGATCCGGATCGCGACCACGGCGGAGGGGTGGGCCGAAGGGGCGGGCGAACCGTCCTCGGTGGTGAGAAGGCGCGTGGCGGAGGGCATCCGCTTCGCGTCGAAGCGATCCAGATCAGGGTCCGGGCTCGCCTCCCTCGCCCTCCGGCCAGAGGCGGCGGCGACCCTCGAGGAGGCGGCCCGGGCCCAGGGCCTCTCCCTCCGGGCCGTTCATCGTACCGGGCGGGTGGCCCGGACCATCGCCGACCTTTCCCGCGAGACGGCCATCCCCCGCGAGGCCGTGCTCGAGGCCCTCCTGTTCCGGGCCGGCGCGGCGTTGACGCCGCTTAAAGTGGCGTGATAAGGTCCTTTTCCGAGGTCCGACCTTCGACCTCTCGGCTTGGTGTTTTCGTAATCAAACCTGCCCCAGATTCCGACTCAACGCATGAATCCTCCCGACTTCTTTACCGTGATCTTCGTCCCGAACGCCCGGGCGAAGTTCCGAAAGTACCAGGTCCCCTTGAACGTGGCGAAGGCCGCGGGCCGGGTGGCTGCGGTGCTGGGTGTGGTTCTGGTGGGCGCTCTGCTCCACTACTCGTCGCTCCTCTTCGAGGTCTCGCGCCTGCGAAAGGTCGAGGAGGAGTCGCGTAATCTGCTCACGAAGACCCATCAGATCGAACAGGACGCCGCGGCGCTGCGCACCCAGATGGGCCAGCTGAGCGGCATCGTCAACAAGCTCGGAGTGATGGCCGGTGTGGATGCGCCCCCGCCCGACCCCAGCGTCGGTGGAACCGGAGGCGGCACCACCGCGGACCGTTCGGCGCCCAGCGTCGCGAGCTTCGCCGAGATGAGCACTCGACTCAACGAGCTCACCGAGAAATCCCGCGAACTCACCGGAGTATTCGACAAACAGCGCTCCCTCCTCGCCACCACCCCGTCCGTGTGGCCGGTCCGCGGGTATCTCTCGGCCGGATTCGGCAACCGCGATGATCCCTTCACGGGGCTTCGCGACTTCCATCCTGGCCTCGACATCGCCGCGCCTCTCGGAACCAAGATCCTCGCCCCTGCCGACGGCACGGTCATCTTCGTGGGGGTCAAGGGCGGGTATGGCAACGCGGTCACCATCGATCATGGGCGGGGCATCGCCACGCACTACGGCCACCTCGACGCTTTCAACGTGCGCGTGGGACAGCAGGTCCGGCGCGGGTCCGTTCTCGGTTTCGTGGGAAGCACGGGCCGTTCGACCGCGCCGCATCTTCACTACGAAGTGTGGCTGAACGGCTCGAACCAGAACCCGCTTCTGTACATCCTCGACGAATATCGCTCGCTCGGGTAGGAAGTCCCGCGCTCCGCGTCCCGGAACTCAGCGTTCCTGCCGCGCCCAATCCCCCGCCCCATACGGATCCGGATGGGGAAACGAAGCGTGTTCATGCACGATGCGCCATTGGCCATCCAGGCGCTCCATGGCCCAGGTGCCGCGCATCTCGAGGCTGAGCTCGCGGCCCTTGATCCGCCACTCGAACCGATTCGTCGCGGCCACGAAGCCCGCCTCACCCCGGACCCGGATGAGCAGGTCCTCCCCCCACGTGTAGCCCCGGAGTTCCATCGAGGCCTCGAGAAAGTGCCGCCAGCCGAGCTTGATGCTCTCCCAGCCCACGTTTCGCATGCGGGGCCCTTCGACGAACACGAGCAGCGACGGCTCGTTGAGATAGCAGGCTTCGATTCCGGCCAGGTCCTTCGCGGCGACTGCCGCGAAAAGGCTCTCCACCCGGGACACAAGCTCGAGCTCCGCCTCGGTTCTCAAGCCGGGGCTACCTGAGAATGAAGTTGTTGCAGTGCGGGCACCTGGCGTTGAACACCGAGATGACAATCATGAGCGTGATCAGCGTCCAGATGAGAAACACCCAGGGCATCCCCCAGTTCATGTCGCGCTTGATCTGCTCGTTCAACTCGGGAACGTTCCCCGCTCCGGCCTTGATCGCCTTCAGGTTGCGAAGCGCGGTGCCCGAGATGGGCACCAGGACGATGGCCGAAACCACGACCAGGCCGTACATCAGGTGCTTCCAGTTCAGCCACTCCGTGGTGAAGAGAGGGGTGTCGGTCAGGTAGCACAAGGCGATGCCTATGGGCAGGGTGAGAAAGAACAGGTACGCGACCACGGTATCGATGCCGTGCATCACCCGGGCGCGCTCGAGACGCTCCTCGATGGGCGCCTCCGCGTCCTTGATCTTGAAATGGAGCCAGTACACCAGGAAGTCGAAGAGCAGCCAGGCCCCCACCATGGCCACATGGAGGCCCCGCACCGAGAGCTCGAGCCAGCTATGGACGTTCATGGTCACTTCCTCACGAGCTTGATCAGCCGGGGGAGTCCATAGGCGGCACAGCCTAGGTAGAGCACGGCATTTGCGGCCACCAGAAGGTCGAAGCCCTTCGAGACGAGCATGATCGAAGAAGCCCCGCCCATGAACAGGCCGGAGGCCACCACGAACCCCCACAACAGATACGCCATGAACATTGGGTTGCCTCGATGTTTTCTGGTGAAGGATGACCGGAAGGCCCGCGAAACGCGCCGAGTCTAGCGCGGGGGGCTTTCGCTGTGAAGACCTTAGAATAGAAGGACTAAATGCTCGGAAACCTGCTTACAAAGATCTTTGGCACCAAGAACGAACGTGACGTCAAGAGGATGCGGGCGAGGATCCCCCTCATCGCCGAGTTCGAGGCCGGCCTGCGCCAGCTCTCGGACGAGGGCCTCCGAGCGAAGACCGAGGAGTTCAAGAACCGAATCAAGGCCGGCGCCACCCTCGACGACCTGCTGCCCGAGGCCTTCGCGGTCTGCCGCGAAGGCGGCCGCCGCTTCCTCAACATGCGGCACTTCGACGTGCAGCTCATCGGCGGCATGGCCCTGCACGAGGGCTCGATCGCGGAGATGCGGACCGGCGAAGGCAAGACCCTCGTCGCCACCCTCCCCGCGTACCTGAACGGGCTCACCGGCAAGGGCGTTCACGTGGTCACCGTAAACGACTACCTGGCCAAGCGCGACTCCGACTGGATGGGCCGCCTCTACAAGCCCCTCGGGCTCACCGTGGCCTGCATCCAGCACGACATGATGGATCGCGACCGCCAGGCCGCCTATGCCGCCGATATCACCTACGGCACCAACAACGAGTTCGGCTTCGACTACCTGCGCGACAACATGAAGTTCGAGCTGGAGTCGTACGTCCAGCGCGGGCACAACTATGCGATCGTCGATGAAGTCGACTCGATCCTGATCGACGAGGCCCGCACCCCGCTCATCATCAGCGGTCCCGCCGAAGAGTCGACCGATCTCTACTACAAGATCGACCAGATCATCCCGAAGCTGATTCCGGGCGCGCGCATCGCGGGCGACAAGAAAGCCGAGGAGCGCGCGGAACTCGAGAAGACCGGCGACTACATCGTCGACGAGAAGGCGAGGAACGTCACCCTCACCGACGAGGGCATGTCCCATGCGGAGAGGCTCCTCGGCGTCACCAATCTCTGGGATCCATCGAACATGGATGTTCTGCACCATGTGAACCAGGGGCTGCGGGCGCACTCCCTCTACACCCGCGATGTCCACTACGTGGTGAAGGACGGGCAGGTCATCATCGTCGACGAGTTCACGGGCCGGCTCATGCCCGGCCGGCGCTGGTCGGACGGCCTGCACCAGGCCGTGGAAGCGAAGGAGAAGGTGAAGATCGAGCGCGAGAACCAGACCCTCGCCACCATCACTCTCCAGAACTACTTCCGCATGTATTCGAAGCTCTCGGGCATGACCGGCACCGCCGAAACCGAGGCCCCCGAATTCGAAAAGATCTACAAGCTCGAGGTTCTGGTCGCCCCGACCAACCGTCCCATGATCCGGCTCGAGAATCCCGATGTCGTCTATCGCACCGAGCCCGAGAAGGACCGCGCGGTGGTTCGCGAGATCAAGGAACTCGCGGCGGCGGGCCGGCCCGTGCTCGTCGGCACCATCTCCATCGAGAAGTCCGAGCGCCTCGCGGCCATGCTCAAGCGCGAAGGGATCAAGCACGTGGTCCTGAATGCCAAGTATCACGAGCGCGAGGCCGACATCGTCTCCCAGGCCGGGCGTTTCGGCGCGGTCACCATCGCCACCAACATGGCGGGCCGCGGCACCGACATCATCCTGGGCGGCATCCCCGATGTGCGGGTGCGGAACATCCTGATCGAGCGGGAGATCAACCCGGAGACCGCCACCGCCGAGGACAAGGCCTCGGCCGAGGCCATGGCGCTGGCCGAAATGGCGGCCGACTTCAAGAAGGAACTCGCCCACCGCAAGTTCGATTCGAAGTACAAGGAGAACCTGGCCGAGCGCTATCTCGGTCTGGTCGCCGCGTTCCCCAACGATCATCCCTCGTTCCAGACCGTCGCGGCCCTGGCGGTCCACGACGAGCCCCTGAAGACCTACCTCGACGCGGCCGAAGCCCTTCCCCGCCCCAAGCGGAACAAGATCGCCAAGTCGTTCTTCCCGCACTGGGACACCGAAAAGCCCATCGAGTTCCTCGATGTCCATCCCCTAAAGGCCGAGCTGAAGACGGTGATCTCGAACCAGCGCACGGTCGCGGCCATCGTGGATCTTCTCGACACGAGCGAGCGCGAACGCGTGGTCGCGCTCGGCGGCCTCCATATCCTCGCCACCGAGCGACACGAGGCCCGGCGCATCGATCACCAGCTCCGCGGCCGCGCCGGACGCCAGGGCGACATCGGTTCGTCGCGCTTCTATCTCTCCCTTCAGGACGACCTGATGCGCATCTTCGGCTCCGATCGCATCAGCGGTCTCATGCTGAAGCTCGGCATGGAAGAGGACATGCCGGTCGAGCACCCCATGGTCTCCCGTTCGATCGAACGCGCGCAGCGGCAGGTCGAAGCCCAGAACTTCGCGGTCCGCAAACATCTCCTCGAATACGACGACGTCATGAACAAGCAGCGCGTGGCGATTTATGGCACGCGCCGGATGATTCTCGAGGGCAAAGAGACGCGACAGTGGCTGCTCGACCTCTCCGAGGACGTCATCGACGCCTTCCTCGAAAACGCGCTCGATCCGAAGGTCTCGACGGAAGGCGCCAATCCCGAGGGCCTCTCCATCATGCTTCGGGACACCTTCGGCCTCAATGTGCCGGTCGAGGAGATCACGGGTACCCCCCAGGCCGAACTATCGGCCTCGCTCAAGGCCCGGGCCAAGAAGGTCTACGAGGCCAAGGAGCAGCAGATCGGCCCCGAACTCATGCAGTTCCACCAGCGCGTCCTGCTCCTGCAGATCGTGGACGCCCAGTGGAAGGACCACCTGCTCTCGCTCGATCACCTGAAGGAAGGGATCAGCCTCCGGTCCTACGGCCAGCGCGACCCCCTGGTCGAGTACAAGAAGGAGTCCTACAACCTCTTCCAGTCCCTGATGGACCGGATCGAAGAAGAGGCCCTGCGCTGGGTCTTCCTTTATCAGCCGGTGATCCGGCACGAGGAGCCGCAGCGCCCCCCCATCGACATCACCGTCGAGGCGAGCGACGCGGCGCCGGTTCCGGAGCGGCGGCCCGATCCCGTCTCCACCTTCGGGAAGGCGCGCACCCAGCCGCGGAACCTGACCTTCACCAGTTCAGCCGACGCCGCGCCCCGGCAGTTCGCGGCGGCGGCCAAGCCCGAGGCTCAGGGCGGCAACGACGGCATGGTCAAGACGGTTCGGCGCGAGGGCGTCAAGGTCGGCCGCAACGACCCGTGCCCCTGCGGCTCGGGAAAGAAATACAAGAAGTGCCACGGGACGGAGTAAGCGAAGGATCACGATGAATCGCCTCGAAAACCGCATCAGCGAAGGCCTCACCTTCGACGACATCGTCCTCGTGCCGCAGTACTCCGAGTGCCTGCCCGCCGAGGTCGACGTGGTCACCCGGCTGACCCGGGGCATCGTCCTCAACATCCCCATCGTGTCGGCGGCCATGGACACCGTGACCGAGGCCCCGCTCGCCATCGCCCTGGCTCAGGAAGGCGGGATCGGGTTCATCCACAAGAATCTCTCCATCGACCTTCAGGCCGCGGAGATCGACAAGGTGAAGCGGTCGGAGGCCGGGATGATCGTGGATCCGGTCACCGTCTCCCCCGACGCGCCGGTGTCCGACGCTCTCGCGCTGATGGCGAAGTTCCGGATCAGCGGCGTGCCCGTCACCGACGGAGGGAAGCTCGTGGGCATCCTCACCAACCGCGACCTGCGCTTCGAAACCCGCACCACCCTTCGCGTGGCCGAGCTGATGACCCGGGATCCCCTGATCACCGTCCGGGTGGGAGCGACCCTCGAGGAGGCCAAGGCCCTTCTCCACAAGCACAAGGTGGAGAAGGTCCTGGTCGTCGACGAGGCGAACAACCTGCGCGGTCTCATCACGGTCAAGGACATCCAGAAACGGATCAAGTACCCGAACGCCTGCAAGGATTCGGCGGGCCGTCTTCGCGTGGGCGGCGCGGTGGGCATCGCCGCGGATACCCTCGACCGCGTGCGCGCCCTCGTGGACGCCAAGGTGGACGTGATCGCCATCGACACCGCCCACGGCCACACCCGCGCCGTCATCGACATGATCGCGAAGGTGAAGAACGCCTTCCCCGAGATCGAACTCGTGGCCGGTAACGTGGGAACCAAGGAAGGCGCCAAGGATCTGGTCTCGGCGGGCGTCTCTGCAGTGAAGGTTGGCATGGGTCCGGGTTCCATCTGCACCACGCGCATCGTTTCCGGGGCGGGCATGCCCCAGGTCACAGCCATCGCCGAGGCCGTGGAGGCGTGCGCCCACGCCGGCATCCCCGTGATCGCGGACGGCGGAATCAAATTCTCGGGCGATATCACGAAGGCCCTCGCGGTCGGCGCCGATTCCGTCATGATCGGGTCCCTCTTTGCCGGCGCGGAGGAGAGCCCCGGCGAAGTCATTCTGCGCCAGGGACGCAGCTTCAAGACCTATCGCGGGATGGGTTCCCTCGGGGCCATGAAGGATGGGTCGAAGGACCGGTACTTCCAGGCCGAAGCCGCTCCGCAGAAACTCGTCCCCGAGGGCGTCGAGGGCATCGTGCCCTACCGCGGGCTCCTCTCGACCATCGTGCAGCAGCTCGTCGGCGGGGTTCGCGCCGGCATGGGTTATTGCGGCGTGAGGTCCATCCGCGAACTTCAGACCAAGACTCGATTCACCAAGCTCTCGGTGGCGGGCCTCAAAGAGAGCCATGTGCACGACGTCGTGATCACCAAGGAATCGCCCAACTACCGGGTGGAGTGACATGAAGACAACGGGCCGGAGATTTCTCTCGGTTGCGGCCTTGACGGTCTGGGCCTGTGGCGCGCCCGACCCGCTGCTGTCCTTTCTCGACGACGAGTCGGGGCTCTCCTTCACCCATCCGCCGCGGTGGACGGTCGGATTCGCGGAGCAGGAGGGCGTGCGCTACCGGTATCTCACCGCGCCCAAGGTCGGTGACGAGAAGGAGGCCCTCTCCGTCACCCTCATCGCCCCCACTCCCGCCGCCTCCGCCGACGCCGTGGCCGCGGCCTACCTGTCGGGAGCCTTCGGCGTGGTCATGACCTCCGGCCCCCAGGGCGACGTCACCTGGACGTTCAAGGATCAGGCCGGCGTCAGCTCGAAGCTTCGCGTCGCTCCCACCGGGGACGGACGCTTCATCGGGGCGTGGGCCCGTGGTTCGGACGCCGCGATGAAGCGCTACCAGGGGCGTGTCGACGTCCTCCTCGCCTCCCTTCGCGTCGAGGACGTCTCGAAATGGCCCGAGGAGCACTTCGCCGGCATGGCGGTCCGCGCCGCGCCCTCATGGACGCGGGGCAGCCGATTGTCCAACGCCACCAACGCCTCCATGCAGTTCAAGTCGCCCACCCTCTTCGTGGACAAGGGCACCGACACCATTCACGGCTTCGTCACCCTCACCAAGGAACCCGTGCCGGCTCCGGGCGACCTCGAAACCTTCTACAAGATGGTCAGGAGCCGGACGTCGGACACCGCGGTCCGCCTGGACCATGGCGCCTGGGACCCGACCCCCGGCCTCGATCGACCCGAGGGCTACGCCGACTACCTTCGCAGCGGGACGCCGCTCACCTCCACCCGCATCCGCCGGTTCATCGCGGTAAAGAACGGCGTCGGCCTGACCTTCACCTGCGAGGCCCGCGCCGACGCTTTCGAGCGCCTGGATGCCTGGTGCCGCCGAATGGCCCCGACCGTCCGCTTCGAATAGCGGGCCGGAGCGGCTACTTCGCCGGGGCCACCACGATGGAGCCCACCTCGGCGGTGCCCGACGGCTCGACGCAGCAAAGGAACGGATATTCGCCAACCCGCTCGAACGTGATGTCGACTTCGAGGGGCTTGGCGGCGCGCACGCGTTTCTCGACGTCGAGCGCCGGCACCGCGAAGCAGTGGTCGCCCTCGCGCGAGGTGACCACGAAATGCACGGTCCCAAGCGGCACCGCGATCCGCTTCGGCTCGAAGCCCGTCGAGCCGACGGTGACCCGCACGGTGTAGACCTCGGCGCCCTCCGCCGACGCCACCGCGCCCGGTATCACGCCGCCGAGAGTCTGAGCGGCCGAAAGGACCACCAAAAGCAACGAGGCGATCCGTAGATCGCCTCGCTGGTACGGAGGAGTGTTCTTCACTCCTGCAGGTTAGCGCCCTCCGCGGTTTCCTGAGAAACCGCCGCCGCGGCCTCCGCCGCCGCCGCGCGGCCGGTCGCCGCCCCGGCCCCGGTCACGATCACCCCCGCCCTCACGACGGGGCGGGCGATCGCTGCTGCCTTCGGGCGGGGCGACCATGCCCTCGGGAAGCGGCAGGAGCGCCTTCTTGGACAGGCGCACCTTGCCCATGGGATCGATGGTCAGGACTTTGACCATGACCGGGTCGCCTTCCTTGAGCACGTCGCGGACTTCGTTCACGCGCTCGTGAGCGATCTCCGAAACGTGCAGAAGGCCGTCGGTTCCGGGCATGATCTCGACGAAGGCGCCGAAGTCGACGATGCGGACCACCTTGCCCATGTACGTCTTCCCGAGCTCGACGCTGGCCGTGAGCTCTTCGATGATGGCCACGGCCTGCTGAGCGGCCTGCAGGTCGGTGGAGGCGATGAGCACGCGGCCGTCATCCTCGATCTCGATCTTGCAGCCCGTCCGCTCGGTGATGGAGCGGATCATCTTGCCGCCGGGTCCGATGACGTCGCGGATCTTGTCGACCGGGATCCGCACCGTGATGATCCGAGGCGCGTACACGCTCATCTCCGGGCGATGAGTGCTCAGGGTCTCGGCCATCTTGCCGAGAATGTGCAGGCGGCCTTCTTTCGCCTGGGCGAGGGCCTTGGCCATCAGGTCCGCGTCGAGGCCGTCGATCTTGATGTCCATCTGAAGGGCGGTCAGGCCCTTCGCCGTGCCCGCGACCTTGAAGTCCATGTCCCCGTAGTGATCTTCTTCGCCGGCGATGTCGCTGAGGACGACGTACTTCTCGCCGTTCGACACCAGGCCCATGGCCACGCCGGCCACGGGGGCCTTGAGCGGGACCCCGGCATCCATCATGGCCAGGGTGCCGCCGCAGATCGAGGCCATCGACGAAGACCCGTTGGATTCGAGGATGTCCGACACGATGCGGATGGTGTAGGGGAAATCCTCTTCGGAGGGGAGCATCTCGCGAAGCGCGCGCTCGGCGAGGGCGCCGTGGCCGATCTCGCGGCGGCCGGGCCCTCGGTTCGGCCTCACTTCCCCGACGGAGAACGAGGGGAAGTTGTAGTGAAGCATGAAGCGCTTCTTGTGCTCGAGTTCCTGGACGGTGTCGATGATCTGCGCGTCCTCGCTGGTCCCGAGGGTGGCGGTGACCAGGGCCTGGGTCTCGCCGCGGGTGAACAGCGCCGAGCCGTGGGTGCGAGGAAGGACGGTGACTTCGGAGGTGATCGGGCGGATCTCGTCGAAGCGGCGGCCGTCGAGGCGGCGTCCCCGCTCCAGGATTTCGCGGCGGAGGATGTGCTCACGGAGCTCGTCGTAGACCGTGGGCACCAGGGCCTTCTTGGCCGCCTGGTCCTCGGGGATAGTCGCGATGTAGGCCTTCTTGACCGCGTCCATCTTCGCGTACATCTCGAGCTTGTCGCGCTTCTGCATCGCCTCGTACAGAGGCGGTTCGAGCGCGGCTGCGATCTCGTGAGCGAGAGCGTGGTCGATCTCCTTCTTGGGGGCCTGCCGCTTCGGCTTGCCCACCTCGGCCATCATCTGCCGCTGAACCGCGCAGATCACCTTGATGGCCTCGTGGCCCGCCACCAGGGCGCGAACCATGTCTTCTTCGGCCAGCTCCCGGGCGCTGGATTCGACCATGCAGATGGCCTTCTCGGTGCCGGCGACGAGGAGATTCAACTCACTCTTCGTCTTCATGTCGGTGCTGGTCGGGTTGATGTGGCACTGGCCGTCCCAGAAGCCGACCCGAACCGCGCCCACCGGGGTATCGAAGGGAATATCGGAGATGCAAAGCGAAGCGGACGCGCCGATGAGGGCGAGGGTATCCGACTCGTTCTCGAGGTCGGCGGACCAGAGCAGGGCGCTGATCTGGGTCTCGCAACCCCAGCCCTCGGGGAAGAGCGGGCGCATCGGGCGGTCGATCAGGCGGCAGGTGAGGATCTCCTTCTCGTTCTGGCGACCCTCGCGCTTGAAGAAGCCGCCGGGGATCTTGCCGGCCGCGAAGTTGTTCTCGCGGTAGTCGACGGTGAGGGGAAGGAAGTCGATGCCCGGCTTCGGCTCCTTCGCGGCGCCGGCGGCCACGAAGACCACCGTGTCCCCCATGCGCACCAGGGTGGCGCCGTCGGCCTGCTTGGCCATTCGGCCCGTTTCAATGGTGATCGGCGTGCGGCCGACCTGGATCTCATACCGTTTCATGGCCATATGCTTTTCTCCAGCGGCGAGGCTGTCGGAGGAATGTGAGTCTTCAAAAGGGGCGGCGACCGCCTGGGTGCGCAGAAGAAAGCCGATCCGGAACCCCCGTTGCCCTCCATGCGGAAAGGGAGACGGACGCCCCGGGTCCAGCGGCCGGGCAGGAACGAAACGCCCTGGCCTTCTGCGGCGCTCCGGCTACTTGCGCAGTCCGAGCTTGACGATCAGAGACTGGTAGCGAGAGGGCGTCTTCGACTTGAGATAGTCGAGGAGACGACGACGATGTCCGACCATCATCAGAAGGCCGCGACGCGAGTGATGATCCTTCGCGTGCGTCTTGAGATGCTCGGTCAGCTGGCCGATGCGCTCTGATAGAAGCGCCACCTGGACTTCGGGAGACCCGGTGTCCGTGGTGTGCGCGCGGTTTCCCTCGATGAGGGTTGTCTTCTTTTCCTTGGTAAGGCTCACGACTCTTTTTGCTCCTCCGAGCCTGCTTTGTTGTTCTTACAGCGTGATTTATCTTCGTTTGGAACTTCGAAGCTTATCACAGGGTGAACGCCTCGATCCGCTCAGAACACGCAGAATGGCTGCATTCTCGAGCCGTCCGAACTGGCGAGGGCCACCAGCCGCCCCTCTCGATCGCAGATGCGAACGCGCGCGCCCGCGGTTTCCCGGGCCCGCCCGAGGTTGACCGCGCGCCCGAGGCGGAGGTCCGCGGCCTCGCGATCGCCGGCCAGCGCGCTCGGCCAGGTCTCGAGCACCGACATCATGGGCACGAGCGAGGCAGCGAGCGATTCCGGGGTCAGGTCGTCGAGGCGCACCGCCCTTTCGATCGCGGAGACTCCGGAGCGGGTTCGCCTCAAGGAGACCAGATGCGCCCCCACCCCGACCGCCCGCCCGAGGTCCCGGGCGAGAGCGCGAATATAGGTGCCCCGGGAACATGCGAACCTCACGCGCGCGATATCGCCTTCCAGGTCGAGGAGTTCCGCGCCCCCGACCTGCACGCGCACGGCTTTCAGCTCGACCTCCTCGCCGCGGCGAGCCATCGCGTAAGCGCGCTCCCCCGCCACTTTCTTGGCGGAGAACGCGGGCGGCACCTGCTCGATCTCGCCGACGAAGGCGGCAAGGGCGCTCGCGATCCGGGTCGCGCTCAAGGCCGCGGCCGACACGGTCTCGCCCCGGGGCTCTCCCTCCGCATCGTCTGTCGTCGTCTCGAAGCCGAAGCGGATGCGCGCCTCATACTCCTTCGCATCCGCCCCACCCATTTCCTCGATGTAGGGCACGAGCCTCGTGGCCTTTCCGAGACACAGGACCAGAACCCCGGTGGCCATGGGATCGAGAGTGCCGGTGTGGCCCACGCGCCTTGTGCCGGCGATGCGCCGCACCCGCGCCACCACGTCATGGGAGGTGAGGCCCGCGGGCTTGTCCACGACGAGAAGGCCGTCGATGCCCGAGTCCGGCTTCGAGGAAGACCGGTTCAGAGGGCCTCCGTCACTCAGTCGTCCTCGCCCGGCGGCGTTTCGGATTCGCCCGCCCCGGTCGCGTCCTGGATATTCTTCGCGGCCTCGGCGGCCGCCTCGTCCGCCTTCCATCCCGCCATGATCTCGCTGACCCGCTCGGCGTTGTCGAGGCCCTTGTCCTGCACGAACATGATCTCGGGGACGGTCCGGGTCCGCATCCGCTGCGAGAGCAGCTTTCTCACGAAGCCCCGCGAGTGATGCAGAGCGCGCATCGACTCGATCTGGGTCTTTGCGTCGCCCATGGGCGACACGTAGATCTTCGCCACCGACTGGTCGACCGGCATCTCCACGCGGATGACGGTCACGAAACCGAGGCGGGGATCGCGGATCTCCCGCGCGATGATCATCGCGACTTCGTCGCGAACACCGTCGGCGACCCGCGACTTGCGGTGACTTACAGCCATTGTCGTTGTTCTCCCGCGCAAACCACGCCCGGAGTCTCCTCGATGGCCCGCCGGATCTGGTCGAGCGTCCGTTCCATGGCCACTCTCTCGGTGTTGACGCCTACCACGGCCAGACCCGCCCGCTGCCAGTCATCCTGATGCGCCACCTCGGCGATGGAGACGTTGTGATCCTGCCGCACCCGGCTGAGGATCGACCGCAACGGCTGCCGCTTGTCCTTGAGGCTGTGCGCCTCGGGCAAGTGCAACTCGAGTTCGAGAAGACCGATCACCATGCCCTCATCTTAGGCCGCCGCCCTGTAGTGCCCCCGAGCCAAGCGAAGGCCCAATTCACTTGGGCCGGAGCGACGGGGGTCTGGGGGGCTAAGCATGGAACGCCGTTTGGCCATTTGCGGCCCCCCAGCTCTACAAGGTCTCGCGGTACTTCTCCATCACGAAGAACTCGATGATGTCGCCGGGCTTCACGTCGTTGAAGTCGACGATGCCGATGCCGCACTCCGTGCCCGCGCGCACTTCGGACGCGTCGTCCTTGTGTCGCTTGAGCGAGGCGACCTTGCCGGTGTGGATGACGATGTTGTCTCGGAGGAGGCGAACGCTCGCCTGCCGCGTGACCTTCCCTTCCGTGACGATCGAACCCGCGATGGTCCCGACCTTCGAGATCTTGAAGGTTTCCTGGACCTTGGCCTGGCCGAGCACCACTTCCTTGAACGCGGGAGCGAGGCGGCCTTCGAGAGCCTTGGTCAGATCGTCGACCACGTCGTAGATGATCGTGTACAGCCGGACTTCGATGTTGTCCCGCTCGGCGAACTCGGCCGCCTTCCGTTCGGGCCGGACGTTGAACCCGACCACGATGCCTTCCGACGCGGCCGCGAGCAGAACGTCCCCCTCGTTGATGGCGCCCACACCCGACCGGATGATGCGCAGCCGGATCTTCTCCTGCGGGATCTTCTTCAGCTGCTCGGTGAGAGCCTCGACCGATCCCTGCACGTCGGCCTTTAGAACCAGGGGCAGTTCGATGGGACCCTCGGTGCCGCCGCCCGGCTTGGCGATGGCTTCGAGACGAACCCTCGACTGGAGAGCAAGCTGCTTGTCCTTGAGCTTCTGCTGACGGAAGGAGACGATGGTGTGCGCCTTGACCGAGTCTTCGACCACGAAGAGCGAATCACCGGGTTCCGGCACATCGTCGAGACCCTGTATTTCCACGGGTGTCGACGGGCCGGCCTCGCGCAAACGTTCGCCCTGGTCGTTCATGAGGGCGCGAATGCGGCCGGAGACCGCTCCGGCCACGACCACGTCGCCGATACGCAGGGTTCCGTCCTGGACCAGGATGTTCGCGACCGGGCCGCGGCCCTTGTCGAGACGCGACTCGATGACGGTGCCGCGCGCCGGCTTGTCCGGCATCGCCTTGTACTCGCCCATGTCCGCCTGGAGCAGGATCATCTCGAGGAGCTGATCGAGGTTCTGCTTCTTCTTGGCCGAGACGTTGACGAAAACGGTCTGACCGCCCCACTCCTCGGGGAGCAGGCCGCGATCCGCGAGCTGCTGGCGGATCCGGTCGGGCTGGGCTTCCGCCTTGTCGATCTTGTTGACCGCGACCACGATGGGCACGCCCGCCGCCTTCGCGTGGTCGAGGGCCTCGAGGGTCTGGGGCATCACGCCGTCGTCGGCCGCGACCACCAGGACGACGATGTCGGTGACTCGCGCTCCGCGCGACCGCATGAGGGTGAACGCTTCGTGGCCGGGCGTGTCGAGGAACACCACCGCGCGGTTGCCGACTTCGATCTTGTAGGCGCCGATGTGCTGGGTGATGCCGCCGTGCTCGCGCTCGGCGACCCGGGTCTCACGGATGGCGTCGAGCAGCGAGGTCTTGCCATGGTCGACGTGACCCATGACCGTGACCACCGGAGCGCGCGGCACCGCGCCCACCGTGGTCGACACCTCGCTCTGCTCCTGCACCACTTCCTCCTCGTAGGAGCGGACGGTGGCGTCGTAGCCGAACTCGCGGCAGACGTCCTGCGCGACTTCGATATCGAGCGTCTGGTTGACCGTCAGCATCAGTCCCTTGCTGATCAGGTACTTCAGGATGTCGCGGTTCTTGGCGTCGGGCATGCGTTCCGACAGCTCCTTGACCGTGACTCCCTCGGTGATCGTGATGGGGCGCAGCGGCCCGGTCCACTTCGGACGCTCCTGGGTGACGATCGGCGTGATCTCGCGAGCGCCCTTCTCCCTCGGCTGGCGACGGGCGCCAATGCCGGGGCGATATGCGCCGGGACGGTTGCCCGGCGAGGACGGCTGGGAGGTGGGCGACGCCGCGCCGCCCGGACGGCCGGACGGGCCGGTGGTCGAGGGAGCCTGGGCCCCGCGAACTCCCGGCGTGCCGCCGCGCAGGCCGGGACGCTGAGGCGGCGCCCCGGGACGGGTAGCCACCCGGTGCTGCCCGGTGGTTCGGGACGGAGAGGCGATGGGACGGATCGCGCGGATCACCGGGGCGATCGGCCTCACCACGAGCGGAGCCTGGGGCTCGGCGGCTTCGGCCGGCGCGGCGCCTTCGGGAGCGCCTTCCGTGCCGCCCTTGGCCGCAGCGGCTGGCCGGCCGATCGGGCGCGCGATCATGGACGAGTGCACGGCGACCGGTGCCGATCTGTTGGCGATGGGTGCCTACGGACATACGCGCTTTCGCGAGCTGGTGTTTGGCGGCGCAACGCGCTACGTCACGCATAACCTTGCAATTC
>JBGATM010000030.1:0-54986 GCA_044229175.1 Vicinamibacteria bacterium
TTCCCGTTCCATCTGATCTCCCTCCTGTTGGAGCGAAGATCATGACCGAGGTGTTGCGTCGTTCACTTGAGACCGCCGGCAATCTCCCAAGCGCGGACTGGGTGAGCGCGCTGCAGTCGTAGGTGACGGTTTCCTTCTTCCCCTTGGTTCGATCGCCCCGCGGATCTATCGCCACCTGGAAGCGTGAGGCGGTGGGACAGGGGAGGTACACGCTGGGGGTCAGATGCGCGCGCTTCTGCGCGTCGCGGGCCTCCTCGACGATCCATTCGGGATCCTCCCGGGGAAGGCCGCGCACCTCTTTCTCGCTGCAGATGGCGCGCTGGGTGACAAAGAAGTCCTCCCAGTGGCCGACGATGACGTGCCGGGGCTGGAGATGGGTGACGATCCCGCGGGGATGGTCGAGGCCCTTGAAGTCGCCGCTCGCGCAGATCAGGGCCACATCCACCTTGCGGTAGTCCGCATCGCCCGCGGCGGGCCCGAAGCCCACCCCCACGTGCGTGCCGGAGTCCTGGAAATACACGCGGAACTCGGTTTCGCCGCGGTCGTCGAGGAAATCGAGGAGGTAAGCGAAGGTTCTCCCCTCGGCCCACTCCGCGGCCTTCTTCGGCAGTTCGGGCGCATCCTCGGTGACCTCGCCTCGAAAGGCGTGAAGAGGCCACACCAGCCCAAAGGTGCTGATTCGGACCTGATCGGAGTGCTCGGAGGGGATGGCGAGCAGGCGCATCCGTGAATTCGGAATCGCAACCCACGACTTCGAGTCCGCCTCCTCGTCGAGGGCCACGATCTCGTTCGCCGGGTTTCGCTTCTGAAGATCGGGCCGGAGGCTCGCCAGAAGATGCTTCATGGTCGAGCTTCCATAGATATTCGCGGACCGGGCGCGATGGGTGGCGATCCACGGCGTATCGAGAAGGTGGTCGTAGTGCGAGTGGCCGACAATGATGGCCTGGGCCTTGTCCGCCTCCGCCGGGAGCAGGGAATCGACGAGCCGGGCCTCCGTCCGGAACTCGTGCCCCAGGAAGACCTCGGGTGCGGTCGGATTGCTGTAGACCGGGGCGAACATCGCGACATCCGTCCCGCGTTTGAGGAGATACCCACCCGAGCCGAGATACTGGATGTCCACCCTCGGGACCGATGGGTCGGCCAGAGTACGGATCGGACACTTGTCGGCCTTGAGGCTGTGGGCGCACCCGGGCGCGATCAGGGCCAGGCCCAGCGCGCCGAACGCGGCGAGCCGGCCGCCACGGCGAGTCTCAGTTGATGAGGGCCTTGCCACGGAGTGTCTCCCTTGCGTCCCCTGCGCGGTCGCGAAGGCGCTGCGAACTGCACGAGATTATGACATCGATGGGAATGATGGGTGGCTCGGGGTCCGGGTTGCCGTGCGCTTCTCTCGCCGGAAGAAGCCGAATGCATACCGATTGATCCTCGGCGCGCCAAAAAAAGCATACAAAACAGTTGCAAACCGTGACAGACCGGAATATACCCACAACATTGTCGTAAGCACAAACGCGTGAGAAACGTTCGGGAGCGGTCAGTCCTGAGAGTTCTGCGGTAAGAGGAATCGGGTTGTTAATCATTGCTGTCGCAGATCCGGATGACTGAGTGCAGGTCGGACCTGCTCCCAGATGGTTTGAGGAACTACCAGCGACATGTCTACAACAGCCCGGTCGGAGTCATCGAAAGCTCCTGAATTCGGAACTCCCGATCTCGCGAGTTGCACCGAGGATCTAAGACACCCATGCCCAGCCAAACTACCTATCCCGGCGTCTACATAGAAGAAACTTCGAGCGGCGTCCGCACCATCTCGGGGGTTAGCACCTCGGTCACCGCATTCGTGGGCTACACCGCGAGCGGCCCTGACCACCGAGCCACTCGAATCTTCAGCTTCGCGGACTTTGAACGCAAGTTCGGCGGTCTGGATCCGGCGAGCGAACTGAGCTACTCGGTTCAGCAGTTCTTCGCCAATGGCGGCAGCGAGGCGGTGATCGTGCGCGTGCCAAAAGCGGATGCCCGGGCGGCGAGCGTCGACTTGCTGGACAAGCTCGCGGGCGGCAAGAAGGCCCTGACCGTCACGGCCCTCAGCAAGGGCGCCTGGGGCAATCAGATCATCGTCGAGGTCGATTACGACGGCGTGACCGATCCGAAGGCTTTCAACCTCGTGGTCAGGAAGCTCGGCACCGGCACGGCTGAGGAGTTCGACAATGTGACCATGGACCCGACCAAGTCCAACTACGTTGCCGCCGTCGTCAACGACCCGGACAGCGGCTCCAAGCTCGTTTCCGTCCAGGTTCCTGACCCCGCTGCCGGTCGCCCCGTCCAATCGGGCACGGTGGGGGGCGACATTGATCTCGCCGCTCTCCAGGCCAAGAACGACAAGGACTATTCGATCAAGATCAGCAGCGACCTGCCAGCCGGGAAGATCGCCGCCGTTCCCGTCAACCTGATCGCGAAGGGGGAGGACCTGCCCACGTCCATTCTCGGACTCTGCCGTTTCATGGAGCGCAAGATGAACCTCGCGCTCGCGGCCGTGCCGGGCGTCGCCGGGGCGGCGGTGAAGTGTGTGCCGAGCGACTCCGGCAAGGGCGTCCGCGTCATCGCCGAGTTCGGGCCCGACCTCGCCGCCCACGATGCCTCACTCACCTTCACGGCGGGCGCTCCGGCGGGGAGCAACATTCTCGGCGACGTCAAGCTCGGCGCGGGCGATGCCAAGGCGAATGTCGGACGCTACTGGCTGGGCACTACGCGGGACGCGCTCGCGCAAAGGAAGGGAGCGCTCGGCAGCGATGGGGCCGTCCTTCCCATGATGGATGACCTTATCGGCAAGGAGTCCGAGTTCACCGGAATCTACGCCCTGGAGAAAGTCGACATCTTCAATCTGCTCTGCATCCCGGACGCCACCCGCGCACAACCCGGCAATGATGCCGCGATCTACGCCGACCCGAACGATTCGACCAAGAAGCTGCAGCCGAACGTCATCTTCGCCGCGGCTATGACATATTGTCAGAAGCGCCGGGCGTTTCTCTTGATCGATCCGCCGCCCGAAGTGAACAACGTTGAGGCCGCCGCGGATTGGAAGTCATCCGGCCTCACGGTTCACCAGAAGGATGGGGCGGCATTCTTCCCGCGTCTTCGGCTCGCCGACCCGTTGAACGAGTACAAGCCCCGCACGTTCGCCCCGAGCGGCTTGGTCGCAGGACTGTTCGCCCGGACGGACTCCAGCCGGGGCGTCTGGAAGGCCCCCGCAGGTACCGACGCCACCCTCACCGGCGTGCAGAGCCTTGTCTACAGGCTCACCGATGCGGAGAACGGCGCGCTGAATCCGCTCGGACTCAACTGCTTCCGGAATTTTCCCGTCTACGGGAGTATTGCCTGGGGCTCCCGAACCCTGGTCGGCGCGGACGCCGAGGGCAGCGAGTGGAAGTACGTTCCCGTCCGCCGCACCGCTCTGTTCCTCGAGGAGAGCCTCTTCCGCGGTACCAAGTGGGTCGTGTTCGAGCCCAACGACGAGCCGCTCTGGGCGCAGATCCGGCTGAACATCGGGTCGTTCATGCACAGCCTCTTCCGGCAGGGCGCGTTCCAGGGTAAGACGCCCCGCGAGGCGTACCTGGTCAAGTGTGACAAGGAGACGACCACGCAGGACGACATTAACAAAGGCATCGTCAACATTCTCGTCGGCTTTGCCCCGCTGAAGCCGGCCGAGTTCGTCATCATCAAGATCCAGCAGCTCGCAGGGCAGCTGCAAGCTTAGGGAGAACACCGCCATGGCATCCTTTAGCGTCAACCCCCAGCGCTTCGACCCGTACAAGAACTTCAAGTTCCGCGTCAAATGGGACGGCCGCTACGTGGCTGGCGTCAGCAAGGTCAGCACCCTCAAACGCACGACCGAGGTCGTGAAACACCGCGAAGGCGGCGACCCGAGCAGCAGCCGGAAATCTCCCGGACGGACCGAGTACGACGCCATTACCCTCGAGCGCGGCGTCACCCACGACACCGAGTTCGAGAAGTGGGCGAACAAGATCTGGAACTATGGCGCGGGCCTGGGGGCCGAGGCATCGCTGCAGGATTTCCGCAAAGACATCACGGTCGAGCTCTACAACGAGGCCGGCCAGCTCGCCATCTCCTATCGTGTCTATCGCTGCTGGGTGTCGGAGTTTCAAGCGCTACCCGACCTCGACGCCAACGCTAATGCCATCGCTATTGCGCGTCTGAAGCTCGAGAACGAGGGTTGGGAGCGCGACTACGACGTCGTCGA
This sequence comes from Vicinamibacteria bacterium, assembly GCA_044229175.1. Taxonomy (GTDB): domain Bacteria; phylum Acidobacteriota; class Vicinamibacteria; order Fen-336; family JAGNNV01; genus JAGNNV01. The sequence goes on from JBGATM010000030.1 coordinate 4,250, forward strand.
GCCGGCCGAGCCCGCCTTCAGCGAGCCGCCGGTCTAGTCCATCCTGACTTGGGCGGGGGCCAGCCCGTTTTGGGAGACCGCCCAGCTCTCCGCCAATCACTCGTCAATCTGTTCCAGGAGTTCATCTCCATGCTCGCGCTCACCGCCACTCAGCTCCTCGCGGTTTGGGAACACGGCACGGCGATGTCTGCGCCTCGCCGCGCCCTCCTGCTGCTGGGGGCGGCTGCGCCCGATTCGACGCCGGATGAGTTCGGCCGACTTCCGGTGGGCCAGCGCGACGATCTCCTGCTTCGATTGCGCGCGGCCGTCTTCGGCCCGCGGATCGAGGCTACCGCGACCTGCCCGTCCTGTGCCGACAGGCTGGAGCTGGGCTTCAGCAGTGACGAACTGCCGGTGGGAACCGTCCCCGCCGCCGCCGCGCCGCTCCTGCTGGAGTGCGCCGGGCATTCGGTAACGCTTCGCCTGCTCGACGCCTCCGACCTCGTCGCCCTGACCGCCGTGCCCGATCCCGCGGAGGCCGAGGCCGAGTTGCTGCGCCGCTGCGTGCTCTCGGCCAGATCCGCGGAAGGCGTGGTCGCTCCCGATGCGTTGCCCGCGGGCGTGGTCAGCGCGATTGCGGCCCGACTGGCCGAGGCCGACCCGCAGGCCGATATTCGCCTCTCTCTCGCCTGTCCATCCTGCGAGCACCGCTTCGAGGAATCGTTCGACATCGTTTCGTTCTTCTGGCGCGAGATCGACGCGTGGGCTGGGCGCACCCTGCGGGAAGTCCACACCCTCGCGACCGCTTATGGATGGAGTGAATCCGAGATCGTCACCCTCAGCCCGGCCCGACGCAGGCTCTACCTCGAGATGGTCACGGCGTGAGCGACTTTCTCCGTCAGCTCATCCAGCGCGCCCTCGCCCCGTCGGCCGCCCTGCAACCCCGGTTGGCGTCCCGCTTCGAGCCGGGCTTCGCGCGGTCCAGATTCACCGAGGAGCGGATCGAGACGATCGCGGCGAGCCCCCGGGCGCGGGCGCCTGAAAGCCCGGCGGCCAGCGCGACTCCGGCCCCTGTGCCGCGCGCGGAAGGCTCACCATCCGTTGCCCGGGCGCTCTCCCTGGCGCCGGCCATGAGCGTTGCGCCGCCTCCCGTGACTCCACCCCTGCCGGCGCCGCCAGTGGTCACACCTTCTCATCCCCCCTTTCCCGGGGCGCCGGACCGACCTCGTGAGGCCGCCCCGCCGGTTTCACCTTCCCCGCCCGTGACCACTCGACCCGAGTGGTTGTCCCTGCCCACCGTCCCGGCCGGCACCCTTCTCGTGGAGCGCTTCACCGAGACGGTCCGTGAAGCGCGCCCGGCGCCGGGCGCAAGCATCCCTCCGGCCGAGGTGGTGAGGAGCCCGGCGGTCAGCGCACTCTTGATGCCGCCAGCCCTACACCCGCCCAGCATCGCGCCCGGGCCTCCGTCGGTAGTGCCCGTTGGAGAGGCGGCCGAGACCACCAGCGCGGCGGAGATCATCCGGGTGAACATCGGTCGCATCGACATTCGCGCCGTTCACGCCCCTCCTGCTGCCCCCGTTCGCGCTCCCGCGCCAGCCCCTCGCCCCGTCCTCTCACTCGAGACCTACCTCAGTCGGCGCAACGCGAGATGAGCACAGCCCACGCCATCGGCGCCGTCACCAAGGTCCTCGTCAACCTGGTGGACGAGGGCCTGAAGTCCGCCAATCTTTCGGGCATTGTCGGCGGTGATGTCGAAGTCTCCGCGCTCTCGCCGCACCGGATCGATCTCACCGGTGACACGGACCCCAACCAGCTCAACTTGTTCCTCTACCTCGCGCTGCCGAACTCCGGCGGCAGCGGCTTTGACCTCCCAACCCGCGACGCCGCCGGAGCGCGGGTGAAGAACACTCCGCTGGCGCTCGATCTCTACTACCTCGCCACCGCGTATGGCTCGAGCGATTTCTTCGCCGAGATGATCCTCGGCCACGCGATGCAGGTGCTGCACGAGAATCCCATCCTGGCTCGCGACGCCATCCGCGCGAAGCTCAAGCCCGGCGCCATCGCGACCAACGCGGAGATGGCGCTCGCCGAGTCCGGCCTCGCCGACCAGGCCGAGCAGGTGAAAGTGTCCCCCGAGAAGCTGACCACCGAAGAGGTGTCCCGTCTTTGGTCCGCCTTCGGCGCCGAGTATCGCCCGAGCGTCGCCTACCGAGTCACGGTCGTGCTGATCGAAGCGCGCGCTTCCACCCGGTCGGCCCTGCCGGTCCTCCAGCGAGGCGTCTACGTGCGCACGCTCAGAAGCCCGGTCCTCGATCGTCTCGCCGCGAAGGCCGCCGCCGATCAACCCGCGCTCGGAAATCAGCCTATTCTCCCCGGTTACATTCTCGTCCTCGCCGGCAGGCGGCTTCGCGGCGAGGTCACCCGGATCGTGCTCGACGGCGAGAAGGTCGATGCCCCCGATGCTGTCATCAGCGACGATCACCTCGCCTTCCCGCTTCCCGCTACACTCCGCGCGGGCCCGCACGGCGTGCAGGTCGTGCACGACGTCGAAATGGGTTCGCCGCTCACCCCGCACATGGGGACTGGGTCGAATGTTCTCCCCTTCCTTCTTCGCCCGGTGATCGCGGCTCCGGTCACCTCCACCAGCAAGCACATCACGGTCAAGGTCAGGCCGCGGGTCACGGCCGCGCAGAGGCTGCGCATCCTGCTCAACGAGTTCGCGCCACCCGCGGATCGCGCCGCCCTCGCGTTCAGCTTCTCCGCGCCCGCGAACAACGGCATCGACATCGCAAACGGCGGCACCGAGTCGGACACGGTCGTGTTCGACTACCAGGATGTACCGAGCGGCCCGTACCTCGTGCGCCTGCAGGTGGACGGGGCCGAAGGCGTGCTCACGACGGATCCCATGACCGGCGCGTTCTCCGGACCGAAGGTTCAGATTCCATGACCGCAAGCGACCCGGCCCCCGCCTTGCCCGAGTGGTACGCCGCCAACCAGCGCCATCTGCTTGCTGCGCTCGCGCCGGTTCGCGCCGCGCTCGCGGCCCACTCCGGTGCGCCTTCGGAGCAGATTCCCGCCGTCGCCGAACTCCGTCAAGCCCTCGAGGTTGCCGAAGAGGCTCTTCCCGCCCCTTCCGCGCTCCAGCGCGTCTGTGAGGGCTTCAAGCTCTCGACCTTCGAGCGCGACATCCTGCTGCTCTGCGCCGGTTGCGAACTCGATGCCGGCTTCGCCCGATTGTGTGCCTCCGCACAGGGGGGTGAAGGCCGGGGTCCTACCTTCGGCCTGGCGCTGGCAGCGCTGCCGAGTCCACATTGGAGTGCGCTCGGTCCCGGGGGGCCTCTTCGAAACTGGCGCCTGATCGAACTAAGCCCCGGCGAGCACCTCACTTCCAGCCCACTGCGCCTCGACGAGCGCGTGCTGCACTTCGTGACGGGCGTGATGGCGCCCGACCCGCGCCTGCGGGGCCTGCTCGAAGTCGTGGCGGTTCCCGGGCATCTTCCGCCCTCACACCTCGATCTCGCTCGCCAACTCGCCGCCTTTTGGGCGCAGTGTCAGGAAGGGGCGGCGTTTCCCGCCGTGCAACTCATCGCCCGTGACGCGCCCGCCGCTGCGGCGATTGCGGCGGCGGCCGCGGCTACCTTCGACTTGCGCGTGCAGGTCCTCCGTGCTGTTGACGTGCCGGGCCTCGCGACCGAACGCGAGGGCTTCGCCCGTCTCCTCGAACGCGAGGCCGTGCTCGATCGTTTCGCCCTGCTGATCGAGCTTGAGCCCGGGGCATCGCCAGAAACGATCCACGCTGCCGGGTCGTTGCTCGACCTGACCCAGGGCCCGGTGCTGGTTTGCGGCACCGAGCCTTTGCGCCTCCGCACGCGTGCGCTCGCCCGGATCGCCGTGTCCGCCCCCGCGCCCGCCGAGCAGCGTCAGCTCTGGCGGGAGGCGCTTGGCGCCGACGCGGCGGCCTCGCTCAACGGCCAGGTCGCTCTCGTCTCGGCTCAGTTTCAACTCAGCCCGGCCGCCATCCGTGTGGCCGGCACGGAGATCGCCCGTCGCTACCAAGGGGAGGCCGCGGCGGATCGTGGCGGCCTCCTGTGGGACGCCTGCCGCGCCCAGACCCGTCCGAAGCTCGACGGCCTGGCGCACCGCATTCAGGCGCTCGCGACCTGGGACGACCTCGTGCTCCCCGCCGGACAGCGCCAGACCCTCCACACCATCGCGGCCCACGTCCGACAGCGAGGGCGCGTATATGAGGAGTGGGGTTTCGCCGCGCGCAGCGATCGCGGCCTTGGCATCGGGGCCCTCTTCGCTGGCGCCAGCGGCACCGGCAAGACCATGGCCGCCGAAGTCCTCGCGAACGAACTCCGCCTGGATCTCTATCGCGTAGACCTGAGCGCCCTCGTCAGCAAGTACATCGGCGAAACCGAAAAGAACCTGCGCCAGGTGTTCGATGCGGCCGAGGCCGGAGGCGCGATCCTGCTCTTCGATGAAGCCGACGCCACCTTCGGCCGGCGCAGCGAGGTTCGCGACAGCCACGACCGCTACGCGAACATCGAGGTCGGCTATCTCCTGCAGCGCGTCGAGACCTATCGGGGGCTGGTTATCCTCACGACCAACCAGCCTCATTCGCTCGACCCCGCCTTCGCGCGGCGCATCCGATTCACGGTTCAGTTTCCCTTCCCGGATGCCGCGCAGCGAGCGGAGATCTGGCGCCGCATCTTTCCGGCATCGACACCGGTCGAGGGGCTGCAAATCGAAAAGCTCGCGCGCCTCAACCTCGCCGGAGGCCACATCCGCAATCTCGCGCTGAACGCGGCCTTCCTCGCCGCGGACGCGGACGAACCCGTGCGCATGAAACATCTCCTCGCCGCGGCGCAGACGGAGTTCGCGAAGCTGGAGAAGACGCTCTCCGCCCCGGAGACGGCCGGTTGGGTATGAAGTTGATCACTCCCCAGATCCGTCGGGCCCGCGCGGGGTCCCAGGAGCGGCCGACGAACCGCCGCGCTTCGGTGGAAGTTCACATCGACGCCCTCGTGCTGCACGGTTTTTCCCGCCCCGAGGGCTTCCGCGCCGCGGCCGCCCTGCAGCGGGAACTCACGCGGCTAGTCACCGACCAGGGGCTTCCGGGCGTGTCCGCAAGCCGGTCCGGTGATATTGACGCCGGCGCGATCACCGCCGTGCCCGCGCGTCCGGAACTCACCGGCATCCGTGCCGCCCGCGCCGTCCACGGAGGCCTCCTCACATGATGCAGGAACCCGCGCGCGAACCGAGAGCCGCGGCCCCGCCGGCGCGCCCGGTAACGCCGGCGTCTCGCGTGATCGTGCAGCGTCGCGCATCCGAATCCGCCGCGCCCGTTGCGGCGCCCGAGTCCGTTCATCGCACGCTGTCTTCGCCCGGCCGTCCGCTGGATGCCGCCGCCCGCGATTTCATGGAGTCACGCTTTGGACACGATTTCAGCCAGGTGCGCATCCACACCGACAGCCGCGCCGGCGAGTCCGCGCGCGCCATCAACGCCCACGCTTACACCGCCGGCCCGATCATCGCGAGCCGCCCTGCTGCTCTCACTATTGCCCGCGCGAAGGGCGACATCGCGACCCGGCCCATCGCCGGAAAGAAGCCGAAGCCGAAGGACTCGAACGCGGGAACCCACAAGGTCACGCCGACCGGCGAAGGGACCAAGGAGGTCGACGACTCCGGCAGGACGGCCACGCTGGAGGAGTTCCAGGTGGAGCCCTTCTACCTTCCGGCGGAGAAGGGCCCGGCTGCCTTCGCCATCTACAACGCCATGGCCGTCGCCGGTTCGCTCGAGTCGACGCTGGAACTGGCAGGATCGGGCCGGACCAAGACCGCCCTGTGGCAGGAGCGTCCCGACACCGATGAACTTCGCGATATCTGGCTGCAGAGAGTGGGCTGGGACGGACAAACCAGCAAGGTCGTCAACGACCTCTGGCAGCGCGCTGGGGGTGACGCCGAGTTCCCCAAGGTGAACGCGGTCACTGCCCAGATGGATCACATCGTTGAGCTCCAGATCAACGGCAACAACGCCAAGGAAAACATCCAGGTGCTGGATCCAGCCCCGAACCAGTCCTCGGGTGGGGCGATCAAGGGCCAACTTCAGACTCTTGCCCAGGAGATCGCAAGGGATTCCGCCCTCTCGGGCGGCGCCGCGCAGCAGGTGAAGATGAGATTCACGGAGGTGAAGCAACTCGGCACACCGCCGCCGCTTCCTACGACGTGCCCGCCGCCGAAGGGCGCCGCTCGTACCGCGCTGGCCGTCGAAGCCTGCGCGATGAAGCTTCCTGTGACCAGGGATGCGGGCGGCGCCGCGACGCGCGTCGACTATCCCATCAACGCCGCGGGTCGCCCCACGACCAAACTCAAAGTGCCTCCCACCTTCGCCACGCGCGCCGATGACACCGTCCCGGTCCGGGGAGATGCCGCCAACGACCCGGCCTCGACCCTCATCCCCGGACTCCTGCTGACCACCCTTTCGCACAGGGCCAAGCAGACCGCCAGGCCCGACCTGATCGAGGCGCAGATCGACACTCGTGACAAGACGCGCCTGCCGCTCACTCTGGACCCCAGCGCGAAGCCGTTCAGCCTGAGTGTCGGGGCCGGCGGCGAGTTGACCTTGCCCACGTCCCTCAAGAAAACATCGGTCGGCTTCACCTTCAAGTACCTGAGCGCGGGCACGATCAATTCCGTGGTGATGAACGCGAACGGCGGTATCGATTGGACCGGCCAGATCAGACCCACTCCGAAGTTCCTGCCTGTGCTCGACGTGGAGTACAAGGACGGTGCCCTCCGCCTCGCTGCCAAGATTCCCGAGGAGAAACTGAAGAGCCAGAAGATCTTCGGCGCGACCGTCACCCGAGCCTCGCTCGACCTGGCGCTCTCGCCGTTCGATGCGACGGGCAACCTTGATTTCATCCTCGGTAGCAAGGAGAAGCCTGCCGGTGTCGGGAACCTCAGGATCAGCAAGGACGATCAGGGTCTTGTGGGGGATGCCGCCCTCGCTCTCAAGATTCCCAAGGTCGATGCCTCAGAGATCAAGTTCCAGTACAAAGGAGGGGCGAACCGCGAAGAATGGTCCGGCGAGTTGAAGATCGACAGTGCTCAGATCAAAGTCCCCTACGTGACGGGCGGCGGCATCTTGGCTCGCGTCACCTCGAAGGCCGGAGAAGCCAGCATGACTTTCGATGGCAACGTTGCCCTGACCCTACCCAATAACCGCGGCACCGCCGAGGTGGGTCTCAAGCGCAGGGGCAGCTACTGGGTCTTCGCCGGCCTCGCGCACCTCAACATCCCGAAGGTCGAGGGCTTCTCGGCGTCCGTCGTCTACGACCTCGAACACGAGACTCTGACCGCCTCGATTCCCGGGAAAGACGGTGAAGGCGCGGGGAAGCCCGTGGTGTTTACCATCACCGAGGACTTCAAGGGAACGCTCACACGGCTCAATCTCAAGATCCCCAAAGGCGGTGCGGTCGTGGTTACCGGTGCGGGGGGCTTCAACTTCAAGAAAGGCAAGGCCGCAGGCAAGGTTGATGTCGAGCTTGCCGCCAACGGCGCCTTCAACGGCGCCGGCGACGTGACCTACAGGCTGAGCGATAGCCTCACGGTCGCGGGCAAGGTCGTCTTCCGTGAGAAGGACATCCCCAGGCTGCGCATCGACGGGAACCTGACCTTCGCCAAGCTCGAGCTGATGAAGGCGGTCGCAGACAATCGCACGCTCGTGGACAAGGAACTGTCGATCCCGATTCCGTATGCGTCGATCGGCGGTGTCGGCCTGAAGGCGATCTTCGGCGTGCGGCTGGAGGTCGGTTACGGCCTCGGGCCCGTTGTCATCGAACCGCTGGTGTTCTCCGCTGGATTTAATCCGCTTGATGACGAGCCGCAACTCGATCTGGGCGCATCAGGTGAACTCAAGGTGCCCGTCACCGCCACCCTCAGCGCCAGTCTGAGTGGAGGAGTGAAGGTCGACGCCTACATCGCGGAGGTCGGTGGGAAGATCACGATCACGGGCACGATCAAACTGAAGGGCGGCCTCTTCGTTCCCTTCAAGGGCAGTTACAGCAAGAAGGCATTCGCGGTTGAGATGACCCCCGAGGCCCGGCTCAGCCTGCTCCTTGGCGTGGCCCTTTCCGCCACGGTCTGGGCAAAGGCGGGGGTAGGAGTGCTGAGCACGGGCGTCGAGAAGACCTGGAACCTCGGGCAACGCGAGGTGGACACCGGCCTCGGCTTTGGCATCAAGTCGCCCATCTCCTACAACTCCCTGACCGGCGCGAAGTTCCCGACCCTGGACAAGATCGAATTCATCCCTCCGGACTTCACCAAGGAGAACCTGTCGCGCGTCGCGGACAGACTCTTCGGCGAGGCCAAGGGGAATCCGCCGGAGGCGTAGCCGATTTCATGTCTGCTTTCCCAGGATCACCCCAGCTCCTCAAAGGCGGCATCGTCCTGCTCGATCCCCAGAGCGGTGCCGTGCAGCGGATCATCGTCTTGCAGTACAACCCGGAGACGGTTTCGCGCACGCTCGCGCCCCAGGCGGCGAGCGGCGAAGGGGACCGCAGCGAGGCGCTCCGGCTCAAGGGTCCTCCCGTGGAGACGATCAAACTAGAAGCCTCCATCGACGCCACCGATCAACTCGAATTTCCCTCGCAAAACGCCAACGCCGTCCAGCTGGGCATCCAGCCCCAGCTCGCGGCGCTGGAGACCATCCTCTATCCGGCGAGCGGCACCCTCCAGCTCAACAACACCCTCGCCTCCGCCGGCACCCTCGAGATCACCCCCGCGATGGCGCCGCTCACCCTGTTCGTCTGGGGACGGCAGAGGATTGTGCCCGTGCGCATCACGGAGTTCAGCGTCGTGGAGGAGGCCTTCGACCCGGTGCTCAATCCCATTCTCGCCAAGGTGAGCCTCGGCCTGCGGGTGTTGAGCATCAACGACCTCGACTTCCACAGCAAGGGCGGCAGCCTCTTCATGGTCTACCACCAGGGCCGCGAGCGGCTGGCGCAAAAGACAACCGGCGGCGCTTTCGGTGCGCTCGGCATAGAGGGAATCCCATGAACCAGGATCCGATGGCGTTTCTCACCCAGGCCAGTCAGTTCCCGCCGTCCAGCCGCTACCACGACGCTGAGATCGTCCAGTTGGTCGCCGCGGATGGGCGCAGCATCGCTTTTCTGCGCCGCCGTTTCGTGCCGCCAGCCGAGAGTTTCGCCACCCTTCAGGAACATCGCGTGGTGGAGGGGGAGCGCCTCGATCATCTCGCCGCGCAGTATCTTGGCGACCCCCTGCAGTTCTGGAAGATCTGCGACGCGAACAACGCCTTCGTCCCGCCGGACCTCACCGACACGCCAGGTCGCTCCATCCGCATCACGCTCCCCGCGGGCTTCTCGGCGCCCAACCCCGATGCTTAAGGGAATCCATCTGACCCTCCTGATCGGTCCCGTCGTGGCGGCGCCGGCGCCGCGCGAGCTCACCGAGGCGCTGGTGTCCGCGCAGGTCACGACCAGCGCCGGGCAGCGCAGCGGATTTCAGCTCCAGTTCGTTTTCGGCAAGAGTTCGACCATCGGTCGCGCCCTCCTGCCCCTGGGCTTCTTCGATCCGGGCATCCGCGTGATCCTCGTGGTTACGGTGAACAGCGTCTCGAGCGTGCTCATGGACGGCGTCATCACCCGCCAGGAGGTGGCCCCGAGCGGCGAGCCCGGCCAGTCCAAGCTGACCATCACCGGCGAGGACATCAGCCTCCTGATGGATCTGGCCGATGCCACCGGTTTCCCGTACCCCGCGATGCCGCCGGAGGCGCGGGTTGCGCTCATCGTGGGGAAGTATGCGGCCTTCGGGATGATCCCCGTCATCATCCCGAGCGTCTTCATCGACGTCCCGATCCCCACCCAGGAAATCCCGGTCCAGCAGGGCAACGACCTTCAATACATCAAGAAACTCGCCGATGACGCCGGTTACGTCTTCTACATCGAGCCCGGTCCGGCGCCCGGCACGAACCTCGCGTACTGGGGTCCGGAAATGCGCATCGGCGTCCCGCAGCCCGCGCTGAACGTCAACTTCGACGCTCACACCAACGTCGAGTCGATCAGCTTCAGCCAGGACGGCCTTTCCCGGGAGCAGCCGTTCGTTTTCATCCACGAGCCGCTGACCCATCTCAATATCCCCGTCCCGGTCCCTGATGTCGGCCTGCTCCGCCCCCCCCTGGCCGCGAGACCCGCCATGGCCCTGAAATCCAAGAAGCTCGAAATCGCGCACCTGCCACCGGTGAGGGCGGCTCTCCACGCCCTCGCCCACTCCGCACGATCCGCCGATGCGGTCACGGGCACCGGCTCGCTGAACGTCCTTCGCTATGGACGCGTCTTGAAGGCCCGCCAGCTCGTGGGCGTGAGGGGCGCGAGCCCCGCCTTCGACGGCCTCTTCTACGTCAAGAGTGTCACCCACAACCTGAAGGCCGGCGAGTACAAGCAGTCGTTCACGCTGGCCCGCGAGGGCCTCGGCTCTCTTCTCCGCGCGGTGCCGGCATGAGCAATCCCACGACCTACTACGGCAAGTACCGCGGCAAGGTGATCAACAACATCGATCCGCTTCAACTCGGCCGGCTCCTGGTCCAGGTGCCCGATGTCCTTGGCCTGTCCACATCGAGTTGGGCGACGGCCTGTGTTCCTCTGACCGGAAAGAGCATGGGCGCATGGTTCGTGCCCCAGGTCGGCGCGGGCGTGTGGGTGGAGTTCGAAAAGGGGGATCCCGACTATCCGATCTGGACCGGCTGCTTCTGGGGCTCCGCCACCGAGCCGCCGGCCCTCGCTCTCGCCGGCCTGCCCGCCTCGCCCAGCATCGTCCTCCAGACCGCCGGGCAGAACACCCTCATGATCTCCGACGTTCCCGGCGCCGCCGGAGGCATCCTGCTGAAGACCTCGACCGGCGCGCTCATCTCGATCAACGACGTCGGCATCACGCTGTCGAACGGCAAGGGCGCGAGCATCGCCATGACCGGCGCCACCGTCTCCGTAAACGCCGGCGCGCTCACCATCACCTGACCCGGATACCATGCCTGGCCCCATCCTCCATCTCGGCGCCACCGTCACCTGTTCCCACGGCGGTCAGGCCACGCCCACGGCGAGCGTTCCGCGGGCGCTGGTGGGCGGCCAACCGGCGGTCGTCGCCGGAACGGCCTACGCCATTGCCGGCTGCGCGCTGCCGCCGCCGCCGGCCGCCAATGGCCCGTGCGTCACCGGTCAGTTCACGACCCCGGCCACCCGCGTCATGGCGGGCGGCGTGCCCGTCCTCATCAGCACCAGTCCCTCCACCTGCGCGCCGACCGGCACGCCCATGATTCCGGTCGTCGTCCAGGCCCGCGTCGTCGCCACTTAACGCCGCCATGAGCAACATCGATTTCCCTTACCACTTCGACTCCCGGGGCCGCACCGCGGCGACCGGCGATGGCGACCACATCCGCGATCTCATCGAGCAGGTGCTCTTCACCTCGCCCGGCGAGCGGGTCAACCGCCCGACCTTCGGCAGCGGCCTCCTCCAGCTCGTGTTCGCCGCGAACAGCGATGCCCTTGCCGCGGCCACCCAACTCACGGTGCAGGGCGCCCTTCAGCAGTGGCTAGGCGACCTCATCGAAGTCGAGGCCGTGCGCGTCGAGCGCGAGGATGCGCGCCTCACCGTTACCCTCCAATATCTGATCCGCCGCAGCCAGGAGCGGCAGATCGCGCAATTCAGCCACCGGCTTTCATGAACACCACCCATTACCACTGCGGCGAAGTCAACCGGCGACGGGCCGTCATCGAGGACGGCTCGCTCAACGGCATCGACTTCGTTGAGGTGGCCACGATGGATCAGCTGAAGCTGCGCCTCGGCCTCCTCAAACCTGGCGCCCTTCTCCAGCCTGAGAACGTCCGCATCGAGGGCGGCACTCGGATCGCGGACATCCGCGTGACCGACGTCGCCGGCTCACCCGGGGCGCTGCTCACCCTGACCGTCGACCGGCGCGGGGATTTTTCCAACTACACGCTCCGCCTCGTCGCCGCGCCCGACCGTGACGCGCCCCTCCCCGGTTTCGACCCGCAACTCTCTTCAGTCGAGTTCTCCTTCAAGGTCGCGTGCCCGAACGACTTCGATTGTCGGAGCGGTTCCGACTGCCCTCCGACCCGCGTGCCCGAACCCGAGATCGACTATCTTGCCAAGGACTACGCGAGCTTCCGGCGGCTCATGCTCGACCGGCTCAGCGCACTCATGCCCGACTGGCGCGAGCGGAATCCCGCCGACCTCCAGGTCACGCTCGTCGAGCTACTGGCCTACGCCGGAGACCACCTTAGCTACCAGCAGGACGCGGTCGCGACCGAGGCTTACCTGGGCACCGCCCGCCGCCGTGTTTCGCTCCGCCGCCACGCGCGCCTGCTCGACTACTCGCTCGGCGAAGGCTGCAATGCCCGCGCGTTTGTCGCCCTTACCGTGACCGCCGCCGCCGATGGCAAGGTCCTTCCCGGAGCCGACCCCAGGCGCAGAGTGGGCGGCACCCAACTCACCACGCGTCTCTCCGGTCTCCCGCCCCTGTCTTCCGCACTTCCCGACGAAGCGGAGCGCCACGCAGCCGTCTTCGAGACCCTCCACGATCTGACCCTTATCAAGGCGCACAACCAGATCGAGTTCCACACCTGGAGCGACTCGGCGTGTTGCCTGCCCCGTGGGGCCACTCGGGCTACCCTGAAGAACACGGGCGGCCTCGCGCTCCAACCCGGCGATCTGTTGCTCTTTGAGGAGATCTGCAGTCCCGACACCGGCCTGGCCGCGGACGCCGATCCCGCCCACCGTCACGTCGTGCGGCTCGAGACGGTGAAGCTCGGCCCGACGGTCACAGACCCGCTCAAAATCGCGGACCCGGTCACCGGGGTGCTCAAGGAACCGCTCATTGCCGAGATCACTTGGCGCGCCGAGGACGCGCTGCCGTTCCCGCTCTGCCTGACCGCCCGAGTCGAAGTCGGGGACGCGAAGGGTGACCTCCGAACCGTGTCAGTGGCGCGCGGAAACATCGTGCTCGCCGACCACGGCCGCACCGTCGCCGACGGGGCTCTCGATCCGCCCAGGGTCCCTGCGGACGGGAACTACCGGCCTGTGCTTCTCGGCGACGACCTGACGTTCGCGACGCCGTACGACCATTCCACTGTTGTCCGCAAGGATGACCTGACCGGCGCGGTCCGAGAGGTGGCGCCTGCCGCGAGCGCCCCGGCGCCGGGACCCGGCGGCGCATTGCCCGTGATCTCCCTGGCGGATGCCCATGAGACCTGGGTCGCGCGGTCCGACCTGCTCAAGAGCGACCGTTTCGCGGCGGACTTCGTGGTGGAGATGGAGTCCGACCGCATCGCGCACCTTCGCTTCGGGGACGACCGGCTCGGCAAACGTCCGACCGCTGGTGCGCAATTCCAGTCCGTTGTGTTCCGCAAGGGTGGCGGCGCCGCCGGGAATATCGGCGCCGAGGCGCTGTGCCACGTGTTTGCGGGGCCAACGGTTGTGCCTCCCGGCAGCATTACGCTCGTGCGCAATCCGCTGCCCGCGTGCGGGGGCGCCGCTCCGGAGAGCTTCGACCAGGTGCGGCAGTTCGCTCCCCAGGCCTTTCGCCGGCAGGAACGCGCCGTTACCGAAGCCGACTGGGCCGAAGTCGCGCAGCGCTATCCCGGCGTGCAACGGGCCGCCGCGCGCTTCCGCTGGACCGGAAGCTGGCACACCGTCTTCGTCACCATCGATCGCACCGGCGGCCTCACCGCCGTGGGGGATCCTGGCTTCAAGGCCGGGCTCCGCGGCCATCTCGAGAAGTTTCGCCTCGGCGGATACGACCTCGAGATCTCGGATCCGGTCTATGTGCCGCTCGACCTCGCGCTCCTCGTCTGCCTGCGGCCCGGCTACTTCCGAAGTGACGTGCTCACCGCCCTCCGCCGCGCCTTCAGCCGTCAGGAATTCGCGGGTGGCGCGCGCGGCCTGTTCCACCCGGACAACTTCACCTTTGGGCAGTCGCTCTTCCTAAGCCGGGTTTGCGCCGCGGCGATGGCGGTCGTCGGCGTGGCGTCCGTCGAGGTGAAGAAGTTCCAGCGCTTCCGCCTGCCCGCCAATCACGAACTGGACGACGCGGTCATCACCGCCGCGCCTCTCGAGATCCTCCGCCTCGACAACGACCGCAATTTCCCAGAGAACGGCCGGATCGAATTCGAACTGCGCGGAGGCTTATGAGTGAAGTGAACCTCGACGCCTGCGGTTGCTGCGAAGGGCCCTCGGTCGTAACACCCGCGCCCCACAACCCGCCAGGGCTGAGGGCGCTCGAATATCGGGTCGGCACGCATGGCCGGTTCAACGCCGCTCTCAAGCAGGGTCTCGCGACCACCCCGGCCCTGCGCGCCCTGACCACGCGCGATTCATCCGACCCGTCGATCGCCCTGCTCGACGCCTGGGCCGTCCTTCTCGATGTGCTCACGTTCTACCAGGAACGCATCGCCAACGAGGGCTTCCTCCGCACCGCGACCGAGCGCCGCTCGGTCTTGGAACTCGCTCGCGCCATCGGCTATGAACTTCGCCCCGGGGTCGCGGCGGGGACCTGCCTCGCGTTCACCGTTGATTCCCAGCCTGGTTCGCCGGCCTCGGTCCGGCTCGAAGTCGGCACGAGAGCGCAAAGCGTGCCCGGTCAGGACGAAAGGGCGCAGACCTTCGAAACCGTCGAGGAAATCGAGGCCCGGCCGGAGTGGAACGCGCTGAAGCCCCAGACGTTCGTTCCCTCGCTGCCTCTCAAGACTGGAGACAGCAAGATCCATCTTCTCGGCGTCGACACCGGCCTCAACCCCGGCGACGGGCTTCTCCTCATCGGCCTCGAGCGCGCGGAAAACCCGGAAAACGAGAACTGGGACTTCCGCCGCGTCGTCGAGGCTGTTCCGTTTCGGCGGGACCCGACCGTCGGGCGTGACCGCGCCTACACCTGCGTAACCCTTGACCGCGACCTCGGCAGCGCTCGCCGACACGTGCATCCCGCGCTCAAAGCACCCGAGGTGCACGCCTTACGTCGGCGTGCGGCCATCTTCGGGTACAACGCCGTCAACTGGAGGGCCCTCCCTGACGCCACCAAGGCCGCCCATCTCGGGATCGCCGATCCCGCCAAGCTCTCGGAGACGGACAAGGCGGAGTGGCCTTGTTACACCACCTTCTCCCCCGAAGCCGAGACGGGCGGTCCTCGATTCGTGGAAAAGGTCGTGCACGTGCCCGCGACCGCCCAGCAAGTGGCCACCGCCGTCACCACCGCCGCTTACACAAAGGCCACGGGCGCGGCCGCCGCCGCCGTGCAGGCCGGCTTGAGTCTCGTTTCCACCGGAGCCGCCCTCGGTCAGTCCGCGGCCGATCTCGCCGACAGGAGCGCCCGCGCCCTGGAGGACGTCGCGAAGCAAAGCGCCTCCGCGGTTCGCAACACGGTCGCCCAGGCCCTCGAGACTCAGATGCGCGGCGTCTCCGCCCTGATCCACTCGACGAACAATCAGGCCGCCGTCGACGCCGTTCTTCGCAGTGCCACAGACTCCCTGGCGAGCCTCCACGAGTCGCTGATGCGCCGCGTGACCGAGCTCAATCCGATTGACGTCGTCCGCACCGTGCTCAATGCCGTGGGGGAGAAACTTGACGAGCAGCGCAATGTGCTCATCGAGGGCATCGCCAAGACCACTCTGGATGAGGCAAAACGGGCGGTCGGCAACATCGATCCCGGCAGCCTCCTTGCCGGCCTTGGGGGAGCCGTGGCGACGGCGATCAGTTCAGGCAATCTCACGCCTATCGTCGATGCCACCCTGACTGAATCGATTCGCAGGATCGAAGGGATCCGAGACACTGTCGCGTCCCGCATTCCGGGTTACATCGATGGCGCCCACGGCATCGTCATCGCCGGGGCGGATGTCTTCAAACCATTCAAGGACGCCCTTGACTCGCTCACGCCTCCTCCCGGCAACACGGTTGAGGCCCTGTTCGCCCTCGCCAAGACTCCGATCACCGTCGGGAATTCTGCCGCTGAGGCTGCGGGGAACGTGATCAGGTCGGCCGCTTCTTTTGCCTACGGCTCCCTTGCCCTGACCCACGCCAATCTCACCGCGATCTCCGAGGAGGTGAGCCGCGCCGCCATCGCCGCCGCGAAGGTCGTCAACCCCGACAATGTCGTCGCGGACCTCCGTGACGCGGCCGATGCCCTCCGCCTGCGCGCCGAGGACGCCGCGCTCGCCGGCCAGAAATCGGTGGGCGCCGCCATTTCCGCTTCGATCGTATCCGCCGCGGTCAAGATCGCCCTCGAGGCCCCCCCTCCCTTGCCTCCGCCCACCCCCGAATCCATCGCCGCCGTGGCCGAACTCTTCGGTGATGCGACGATCGCGCTGCTTCAAGCTGGGGAGGGGGTCACTCCTTTGCTTGTCACCGAGGCGGTCAACTCCCAAGTCGGTCAGTTTCTCGGTGACGCGTTCGCCGTGGCGCGTGAGGCGATCGCGGGCGCCCGGACCTTCGTGAGCATCTCGGACGCTCCCGTCAACGGGGCACGTGAAACCGTGACCGAGATGAAGCGTTCAGCCGATCGCGCCCTGCTCGGCACGAGTGCGCGGAAGCAAGTGGCCGAAGCGAGGAAGCCCCTTCCCGACACGATAGACCTCGACGCCGTCTATCCGAAGATCGTCGCCGGCAAGGGCTGGCTGGTCCTGTCCACTCCGGAGTACCGGGAGGTCTTTCCCATCAAGGCCGCGGTCGAATCCGCGCGCGCTGAGTTCGGCCTTTCCGGCAAGACCACACGGATCACCCTGGGTCCGGGGGAGAACCACGACCGTTTCAACAACAGCCTTCGCAGCGTCGTCGTCTACGCGGAGAGTGAGCAGCTGACTTTCGCCGACAAGCCGCGCACGGACCCGGTGTCGGGGGGTGAAATCCTCATCAGTCCCGCCGCCCCCGGCCTGAAGGCGGGGCAATTGCTCAGCGTCGCCGGCCTCAGAGTGGGCAGCGAACAACCGGGTATGGAAATTGTGGAGATAGGCGGCGTCCAGTCCACGAAGGAGGGAACGCGGGTTACCCTGGTCACGAATCTCGCCTTCGCGTACAAACGGGAGACCGTCACCATCAATGCCAATGTCGCCCGAGCCACCCACGGCGAGACGAAGAAGGACGAGGTGCTTGGATCCGGTGACGGCTCCCTCGGATTCCAGCGCTTCACTCTCAAGCGGAAGCCGCTGACCTACGTTTCCGCGCCCCTCCCCGGCGGGGCGGCGAGCACGCTCGAGGTGCGCGTGAAGGGCGTGCGATGGCACGAGGTCCCGTCCTTCTACCGCGTCGAACCTGGAGACCGCGCCTACGTCGTTCGGCGCGCCGATGACGGCTCGCTCACCGTGCAGTTCGGCGACGGTTCTACCGGCGCGCGCCTCCCCACGGGGACGAACAACGTCACCGCCACCTACCGTGCCGGCCTCGGTCTCGATGGCCTGGTTAAGGCGGAAACAATCACCACCCTGATGTCGCGTCCGCTCGGCCTCAAGGCCGCCATGAACCCGATACCCGCCACCGGGGCCGGAGATCCCGAGAAACTGGCCGACGCCCGCACCAACGCCCCGCTGACCGTCCTCACGCTGGACCGGATTGTCTCCGTGAGGGACTTCGAGGACTTCGCGCGCGCGTTCGCGGGTATCGGCAAAGCCCAGGCGTCCTTGCTCTGGAACGGAGAACGCCAGATCGTCCATCTCACCGTCGCCGGGGCGGAGGGCCAAACCGTCGAGCCGGCGTCGGCTTCCTTCAGGAACCTCCTGGCCGGCATCGACGCGGCCCGCCACGCCGATCAGCTCGTGCGCGTCTCCCCGCACACTGCGCTCCTCTTCACGATCAGCGCTCGCGTCGCCACGGATCCCGACCGGGTCCGGGAGGAGGTGATCGCCGCCGTGAAGGCCGCGCTCAGAGGCTCGTTTGCATTCGAGGCGCGCGCCTTCGGCCAGGGAGTGACCGCGAGTGAGGTCCTTACCGTCATGCAGAACGTTCATGGAGTGGTGGCGGTCGATCTCGAATCTCTCGATGGACGCAACCCGATCAGGCATCCGAACATTCCCGCGCGCGCCGCGTACTGGGACTCCACCGCCATCAAGGGCGCCGAGCTCCTGCTCATTGACCCCGACGGAATCACCCTGACCGACCTACCCCTATGACCACGCTCACGCCCGAAGACCTCCATGCCCTGCTTCCGGCCATCCATCGCCTCCGGGACGATGAGCAGGGCGGTCCACTGCGAGCGCTGCTGGGGCTTGCCGCGGAACAGGGCAGGGTGGTGGAAGCGGACATCGAGCGCCTCCTCGACAACTGGTTCATCGAAACCTGCGACGAGTGGGTGGTGCCCTACATCGCCGATCTCCTCGGCGTTCGGGGCCTCCACGAGCTGCCCGCCACCGCGGCGTTCAGCCAGCGCGCGCGCGTCGCGAACACCCTCTGCTACCGCCGCCGCAAGGGAACCGCGACCATGCTCGAGCAGCTCGCGCGCGACACCACCGGCTGGCCCGCGCGGGCCGTCGAGTTCTTCCAGATCCTCGGTTGGAATCAACACTACAACCACGGGCGTCCGGCCGCGGTCCGCACGCCGGATCTCCGACGCACCAACGAACTCGAACTGCTGAATACCGCCTTCGACAGTGGCACGCGCACGGTCGACGTCCGCCGGATCCCGCTCGATCGCGGACGGCACAATCTGCCCAACGTCGGCCTCTGCCTCTGGAGGTTGCAGAGCTACCCGATTCGCGGCGGCGCCGCGCGCCCCGCCCCGAAGCCCGGCTTCTACACCTTCAGTCCCGTCGCGCAGGACCGCCCGCTCTTCAACCGGCCCCAGACCGAGACCGAGATCACGCATCTCGCGGAGGAGATCAACGTCGCCGCCGCGCTCCGCCGCCGTCCGCTCTACGACGAGCTCGAGTCGCGGCGCGCGACCCTGCGGGCGGGCGGTACGCCCCGCGGGACGTGGTTCGGCGCAGGATCGTCTGTTCTCCAGGTGTCCCGGCAAACCGTCGCAAATGGCGCGTTCGTCGCCGTCCCCGCGGAGCAGATCCGTATCTGCCACCTCGGCGCCGGTGCGGCCCGGCCGGATAAGGCTGACGCAGCCGGAAGCCCGATCCTCGTCGGGGTCGATCCCGAGCTCGGACGCCTGGCCTGGGCGGACACCCTTTCGCTCCCGGTCGCGTTGAAGGTGGACTACGCGTACGGTTTCAGCGGCGACCTTGGCGGCGGCCCTTACAACCGCCGCGATTCCGTCGACGCGGCTCTTGCTCTCGCTGGTGAGACCATGTGGCGAGTCGGCGTGTCCAAGGAATTCGCCAGTGTGAATACGGACGGCACGGACGTGATTCATGCGACGCTCGCTGACGCCATCGCCGAGTGGAATGGGTTCGCTCACCCGACCGTCGGCATCATCACGATCATGGACAGCCAGACGTACGAGGAGAATCTGTCGATCAAGATTCCCGAGGGAAGCCAGCTTCTCATCGCTGCCGCCGACTGGCCCGTCGTGCCAAAACCCGGCGGCGGCGCGCAGCGTGTCCGCGACCAGATCAACCCAGTCGAAGTCCGCCCGCATCTGCTCGGCAACATCACCGTCAACGGCACGGCGGCCGCGGCCAGCGGTTCGCCGGGCACGCTCGCGCTCGACGGATTGCTCATCGAGGGCAGGCTCACCGTGGGAAGCTCGCCCGGTCACCTCGGCTTGCTCAGGATCGCGCACTGCACGCTTGTCCCCGCACACGGAGGGCTCATCGTCAGCGGAAGGAATGCGCGACTGAGCATCAAGATCATCCGCTCGATCTGCGGGCCGCTCACCCTCCCGGCCACCGCGCCGACGCTCAACCTCGAGGACTGCATCATCGACGATGCTGGTGGGGGCATGGCCATTGCTGCCGCGGCCAGCGACGCGGAGGTGCAAAACAGCACCGTGTTCGGGAGCACGAAGGTTCGCCGCCTCGACGCCGGCAATTCCATCTTCACCGGCCTCGTGAATGCGGCGCGCCAGCAGGAGGGCTGTGTGCGTTTCTGCTTTGTCCCCTCGAACTCCTCCACCGGACGCCGCCACCGCTGTCAGCCCGAGCTCGCCCTCGAGGTGGCCGAAGACGCAGCGAAGGCCGCGGGTGAAGGTTTCAACGGCGCCGAGCGGGCGGCGGTGAGCGCCCGAGTCGTGCCCGTCTTCACCGCCGAAGACTACGGACACCCTGCCTACGCACAACTCGCGAACACCTGTCCCTCGGAACTGCGGGCGGGCGCAGAAGATGGCGCCGAGATGGGCGCCTTTCGTTTCCTGCAGCAACCCCAGCGCGAGGCGAACCTCCGGGCGAGCCTCGACGAATACCTCCGCTTCGGCCTCGAAGCGGGCCTCGTCTTCTCCACCTAACACGGCACTCGACCTATGAAATCCGATCTCACTCGCCTTACCTTCGATCAGGCCAAGCACTACCGCGCGGTCCAGCAGCAGCAGGGAAGAGTGCAGCTCGACTCGGACTGGAACGAGCAGCTCGACATCACCGAACACCGGGTGGAGATCGAGACCGTGGACGTGGTGGGCAGGGCGGGGGCGCCCCTCCATGACGACGGGTTCTGGCTCGTCGCGAGCGCTTCCGGTCTCACCGCGAAAGAAGCCGCGCGTGAGGGAAACCAGAACCCGCCTGCTGTCCCGGCGGGCGACCTCCTCATCACCGCCGGGCGGCTCTACGTCGATGGCGTGCTTGCGGAGAACGACCGAATCACGCTCGCCTCCGCGCAGCCGGATCTGCCCACCCTGGCGCAATTCGCCAAGCTCGGCGCGACCGTAACTCTGCCTGCCAAGGTCCCCGGCACGTACCTCGTGTACCTCGATCTGTGGCCGCGCCTGCGCACAGCGATCGATGATGCGCAGATCCGCGAGGTGGCTCTCGGCGGTCCCGACACCGCCACCAGGATCAAGAACGCCTGGCAGGTGAAATGCCTCACCGCCGCCGCGGGCGATGACTGCGCGAGTTCAAACGCGGCCTGGGACGCGCTGGTCAACCCCAAGCTCGGCACGCTCGCCGCGTCCGTCGCCAAGACCACCAGCAAGCCCGGTCCGTGCATCGTCGATCCCGGCGCCGGTTACCGGCGGCTGGAGAACCAGCTCTACCGCGTCGAGGTCCACATCGGCGGCGACTCGCTGGCGAAGGCCGCCTTCAAGTGGTCGCGCGACAATGGGGCGATCGTCACCCGCTGGATCGGGAAGAAGCCGCTGAGCAGCGAACTCGAAGTCGAATCCGTCGGCCGCGACAAAGTGCTCAACATCGCCCCCGGACATTGGGTCGAGCTCACCGACGACGCCCACGAGGAACTCGGCCTGCCCGGTACTTTCGCACTGGTCACCAAGGTCTTGGGAAACACCATCACCATCGACTCCGCCCAGGCGACCGGACCGGTGGAGTTCGACTTCTTTCCGAAGAACCCGAAGGTCCGGCGGTGGGACTCCAAGCCGGCCAAGCCCGGTAAATGGATTGCGCCTGACGGCGAAAAGACGCTGAACTCCGCCGCGACCTTTGAATTAGAGGACGGAGTCGTCGTCCGGTTCGGCGCCGGAGCGTTCCGGACGGGCGACTACTGGCTCATTCCGGCGCGTACCGCGCTGCCGTTCGTCGAGTGGCCGACCCTCGGGGATGTGGCGGTCCCCCAGCCGCCCCGAGGCGTCGCGCATCACTACTGCAAGCTGGCCACCATCGAGGTGGGGGCGGGGGGCAAGATCACGGATTGCCGTAACCTCTTCCCTCCGCTCACGGAACTCACCAGCCTGTTCTATGTGAGCGGGGAGAGTCAGGAGGTGAGACCCGACCCTACCCAACCCCCCGCCACCCTGCTGCCCCTTGCCGCCCCCCTCAAGGTGGGCGTTTCCAATGGCCAGTGGCCCGTGGAGGGTTCGCGAGTACGGTTCACCATCAAGGTCGGAGCCGGCGCACTGACGCCCGCGAGCGGGATCGTCACCACGGGCGCCGACGGTGTAGCGAGCTGCAACTGGTCGCTCGACTCCGCCACGCCAAATCAGGAAGTCCTGGCCGAACTGCTCGATGCCGCGGCCGTCCCCATCCACCTGCCCATCGTCTTCCACGCCAGGCTGAACACGGCCAGCCTTGTCTCCTACGATCCCGCCAAGTGCGAGGGTATGAAGAACGCCACGCCCCCCGTGGTCACCGTGCAGGAGGCGCTCGACTTCCTTTGCCATGAGAGGGCCGCCGTCGATTGTTGCGTCACCGTGGGCAGGCTCGGGGACCGACCCGGGGACTACGAGACCGTGGCTGCGGCGGTCGAGGATCTCCTTCTAAAGAGGCAGTTCCCATCCGTCTGTCTGTCGCTGCTGCCGGGTGACCACTTGATTGGAAAGGGCCTCCTGGTTGCGCCCGCCGACGGCAAGCGGCCCACCCACTTCAAGATCGCAGGGTGCAGTCATGCGTCACGCCTCATCGTGAAGACGTCCTTGGAGTTCAAGGGGCTTCAGGGCGCGGTCATTCGTGACATCTCAATTCTCGTCGAGGGCGGTAGTGTGCTGTTCAACGATTGCGGCCAGGTTGAGGTGTCCGACTGTCAAGTCAATGGCCGTTCCGCCGAGTCCGCGCTCCTCCAAGCGGGAGGTGTCCCGCACTTCACGCTTGCGAACAATCGGATTCAGGCTCTGGGAAGTCTCAAGCCATCCGCTCCATCGAAGTTTTTCGGCGGCGTGGATGCCTGGTCCAAGAACTGGTCCAAGATCTTCGCTCTGGTCGACGACCGTGATTTTGCGTCGCAGGCCACGAAGGTCGCCGACGCTCTGGCGGAACTTCCCCTGCGCGAACGGACTCGCATGGCCAGGGAGCTGGCCGCCGCGGAGAAGGAGGCGGGTGCGGAACTAACTCCCGCTGAGCGAAAGGCCTACGCGGAGATGGCAAGCGCGCTCGTCGATGAAAGAGCGGGGTCGCGAACGTTCGTTACGCGACTCTCAGCCATCCGGGCCGCGGCGGCGGTCTCACCGGCCGGACTCGCGCTGACTCTGCTGGACTTTGAGGCGGAAGCTCTACTCTCTGGCAATCAGATTGCCGGCGTTGTGAGCTTCGGTGACTCGCCGGCGACCCGGCCCCTTCCGGACGCGGCACTTAAGCCTCTCGCAGCGTTGATCAACAAGGGCCAGATCCAGATCACCCCCTCCGCGGGCAGGCTTCACCTCAGCGGGAATGCGATCCTCCAGGTTGCCCCTGACAGGACGTCGATCGCGGCGCTTCGCCAGGCTCTCGATGACGGCAAAGGCACCGTCCCCGTTTGGGCAAGCGCGCACCTTACCGACAACATCATAGGGAGAGGCGAGAACTACCTCGTCGCTCATCATGTCTCCCTGAATGCTACGCGGTTTCCGCGGTTGAGCGAAGACGCGGGAGTGGTCGTTGCCGGCACCGCCACCTACGTGGGTAACAGCGCGAACAACGACGGCCGCCTCTTCAGCCTGACCAGACTCAGTCCACCCGCCCAGGCCGCCAACCAGGTCCTGAGCATCATCGTTCTTTAGCCACGACGTCATCGGAGGAGCCCATGCGTCTCAACTCGGTTCGTGAACTCAAAGCATCTTTGCCGGCGCACCTTGAAAGGTCATTCGCTCTAAGAGCGTCGCCGCAGGCGGCCACCCTCGCGGTCGCGAGCGCGGCCTCACGCCGGCGTGTCGGAGCCAGCTACTTCCTCGGGGTGTCCGCGAAGGGGAAGAACGACTACCGGCTGGCCGTTCGGCTCCAGGACCGCGCCCTGGAGAAGAGCGCGTTGATCGAAGAGATAACGTCGCGGGCCAAGGGCGAGGTTGATGTCCGCTATGTGGGCCGAATCCGGGCTCGGGCCGCCTGGTACCGCTCGAAACACCGGCCGCTGTTGATCGGCTCGTCGGTGGGATACGTACCGGCCGGATACATCGTCGCCGGCACCCTCGGGTGCTTCGTGCGCAAGGCCGGTTCTTCGGCGCTGTACATGCTCTCCAACAATCACGTGCTGGCGGACGAGAATCGCTACCCGATCGGGAAGGTGATCGTCCAGCCCGGCACTCTCGACGGAGGAACTCCGACGAACGATCGCGTAGCCAAGCTCTCCTCATTCGTGAAACTCGTGGCCGGCCAGCCCAACCTTGTGGATTGCGCGATCGCCAAGCTGGCCTCGGGCGTCACCGCCGACACCTCCACCCTGAAAGGTCTGGGAAAGCTCGCCGGGGTCAGGTCCGGCGATATCGAAGTCCACGATCCGGTCCACAAAGTGGGGCGAACCACGGGTGTGCGCCACGGCCGGGTGACCGCGGTCGAGCTGGACGGGGTCCTAGTGGAATACGACATAGGAGACGTGTCGTTCGACGATCAGATAGAGATCGAGGGATCGGGCAACCGGTCGTTCAGCGATGCGGGAGACAGCGGCTCCCTCATCGTGGACGATGACCGCAAGGCGGCAGGGCTGCTCTTCGCCGGCGGCGACCACGGGGGCGCCAATGGAAAGGGCCTCACTTACGGCAACCCGATCGGGACGGTTCTCTCGATGCTGAAAGTCGATCTCGTAAACTGAGGCATGGCGATAGCGATCGAGCAGGCACGTGCCGCCAAGGCCAGCGCCAAGACGGAACTGGCCTCCGTCCCCGGCATGGTCGGGATTGGCCTGACGAAGGTCGGTGACGACTACGCGCTCAAGGTCAATCTGCGGAGCGCGCTGCCTGCTCGCGTTCACCTGCCCGAACGCATCAACGGCGTTGCGGTACGCGTGGAGGTCGTGGGCCCGATTCTCAAGCGGAAGGGTGAGCGGGAGCGGGCGACCATGCGACCGCGCGCGAAACGGACCGAACCGTAACCGCGGCCGCGCCTTCGACTCCTATCTCCCGGTCCTCAACTTGGGCCGCGGGTCGGGGAGCGCGTACGAGCGCTCCTCCGACATCGCCCAGCCCGGTAGATTCTTCAGCAGGGCGGTCAGCCGCCGCTGGTCGGATTCCACCAGGAACATCCGCGAAGACGAATCCACCACGCGCACGCCGGAGTCCTTGAGGATGGTTTCCCTGTGCTCCGCCGGAGGCGCCGAGGCGCCGGCGTAGCGAAGGATCCACCGCGACATACAAAAATGCTACACCCGGCCCTGACCCTCAAACAGGGGACCGAAGCCAAGCGGTTTCGCGGTCTGCAGCACCGCGCCCGCCATCGCATCGGACCGCGCCTGATTCCGGGGCATGGCCAGGATGGCCGGGCTGCCCGCCAGCACGCGCGCGGCCGCTCCCACCTCGGCGGGGCATGCCATCGAGGTGCCGTCCATGATCTCGTAGGCGTTGCCGGGCACCGTCGATATCACCCCCACGCCCGGCCCGGTCAGGTCCGTCGCCGCTCCCACGTTTGAAAAGGCCGCCATGAAGTTCTTCGGATCCTTGCCAAGGGGTTTCGCCACGTCGCCCTCCGCCGCCGCGAACTTCGGGAAGGTGCCCTTGCGACCCATCGCGGAAACGGCGAGACACAGGTCCGCGGCCGCGGGAAAGCTCACGGGCTCCCGATAATCGTTCCCATTGGCGGCGAAGACGAGGGTCCCGGCCGCTCTGGCCGCGGCGATAGCGTCGTTGGTGGCGGGATCGTCGGGTCCGCCGCCGAGGCTCATGTTGATGAGGTCGCAGCCGTCGCCCACCGCCGCGTCTATGGCCTTGGCGATGGCGAAGTTCGAGGCTCCCTTCTGGCCCTTGCCGAACACCCGGTAGCTCCGCAAAGTGACGCCGGGCGCCACCCCGCGCCATCCCTTGGGCGCCGTGCCCCGGGCGGCGATGATGCCGGCCACGTGCGTCCCGTGCCCGCTCACGCCGTTGTCGCCGAAGTCGGCCGGGTTCTCTCCGGTCACGGTGTTCCGGCCTCCGTCGATCACGAGGTCCGGGTGTGCGGCGACTCCGGTGTCGAGCACCCCGACCTTCACCCCTTGACCCATGCTGAGCGCCGCCGTGCCATAGGCGAAGCGCACGCAGTCGGTGAAGCTCAGGTCGATCGGATCGAGGGGGAGGCTCAGCCCCGACTTCAGAGTGATCGACCGGCGAAGTCCGGGCCAGAAGCCGTGTTTGGGGAACAGGTAGAGCCGCTCGATCTTCTTGGATGAAGCGCCGAGGGCCAGATTGACTTCACCCTTGCTGTTGGTCGTGCCCTGCGCCCCCTCACGCTGTTGGAAGTCTGTGAACGCCACCACGTCCACCCCGGCCAGGGGCTCGGCGGCGGCGGCGGAGACGATGCGGATCTTGATCTTGAGCGCAGCGCCGGTCGCCAGAGTCTTCGGGCCCTTGGCCAGGGCCGGTCGCGGGCTGACCGCGGGGTAGTAATACGTGACGGGGACGATACGCAGACCCGGCTGGCCGGCTCGCAGAGCGGACAGGGTCTCCGGCCGCGCCGAGATCAGCTTGGCGCCGTTCTCGTGGATCGAGTCCAGCACCTGGAAGGGCGGGGCGGACACAGCGCCAACGGACAGGGTGTGCATCCTCGTGCGTCCCGGCGCCTCGAGCGTCGCGTTGAGGGAGAGGAGCATGCGGCCGGCCTCGGGCTGGAGGCCAGTCGCGACCATTCCAAGCGGCGGGAGGACGATGTACTGCTCTTCTGCTTGCTTCGGCATACGTGACTCCTTGCAGTTCGTTGGGGATTGATGGGCGGAGCGATCAGAGGTTCCGATATCGGGTGAGCGGAGAGGCCGCGAGGGCAACCATCAGGGCCAGTCGTGGCGCGTTCATTGCAGGCTCAGGGCCGCCCCGACGAAGAGGCTGACCGTGGCGGCGTTGGTATCGGATTTCCAGGCGAGTCGCACCCCCCCGGTCGGTCCGCCACTGCTCGATTTGATGAAGTACACCGGCAGCGCAACCAGAGTCACCTTCTTCTTCAGGTCTCTCTGCACGATCGGCGCGACCGCCGTGCCTTTGGCGAAGAACTTCCGAATCTCCAACGAGACAACCGACGCCTCGGCCTCCGTGGGTGCGCCGATCACGGCTTCCGAGCACGTCGTTGCCTGGCGGGCCGGAATGGGTTGGCAGATCTGGCTGGGTTCCGATCCCGGCCGGTAGCTCTTCTGAAAGGTGTAGGACGCAATCAGGAAACCGAGCGAGGGCGAGAAGATGCCGATGCGTGCGCTGGCCGACCAGGCGTTCCGGTTCACGGACTTCGCAGAGAGGTCCGCGCGGTCCAGGTATTCGAAGGTGGGCCGGCTCGCGGCGATGGCGCCTCCCCAGAACCAGATTCGCTCGTTGAGGTGGAGAAGTTCCGCGGCCCTTCCCTGGTACTGGCGAGGCATCGACCCGTAATCGCACAGGCTCTTCTGGCACACCGGCAGCGGCAGGGCCCTTTTGCCGCACGGGTCCAACAGATCCTCCGGAAGCGGGGGCGTCTTGGGGTCGACCGAACAGCTGGCCGGGTTGAGCCGGCACTCCTCCCGCAGGATCGTCGTACACATGCCCTGCAGCTCGTCTATATCGTCCGGACTCGACGCGTGCCAGCGAAGGTCGTTGAAGCTGAACTCGAGCGACCCGTCGGAAGCCAGGCCGTCGAGCGACAGCGGGGTGGCCTGCCCGCCCTTCCGGCTGAGCGGGCCTTTCGCCGCCAGGCGGAACTGCGCGTTCCCGTTCTTCCATCCGACCGCCGCCGTGCCGAACTTGTCGTCCGCGCTGCCTTCGAGGAGGAACTCCCCGACGGTTCCGTTGCTGTCCAGCCGCGTGGCAGGAAGGGCCCCGAGCTGCATGTTGGGGAGCGCGGTCGCCGATGTCTGAGCGTCCTCCTTCTTCTGCCTTTCGATCTGGTCGGGCGCTTGAGCCAACGCCAATCCCGGGAGAAGGAAGGCCGTCGCGACGAGAGATCCGACTAGCGTGCCTCGCACGTCAGGGCACCGTCAGGATGCGAGGGCCGCCGTTGCCTCCGGACGGCAGGGTGCCTCCGATGGGCATGTTCAACGTCCCTCCCGCGACACCCACCTGGAAGGGCGCCCCTGCCGTTCCTCGAGCGGCCCAGGCGACTGGATGATCGCCCGGGGGAAGGTGAAACGTCGCTCCAGGTTGCAGCACGGCGGAGCCCGCGTAGGTACTGATACTGACCAGGACGGTTGGGAAGTTGTCGCAGGTGAAGGTGACGACCTTCGGCCCGGCCCCGGGTGTCAGGAGCGAACCGCGTTTCACGCCGGGCTGCGGGGCGCTTTCTACCCTGGCCTGATACGCGGTCAATGCCCCGCGTGCGGCACGGGTGAGTGCCCCTGACAGCGCCCCAGAGGCATCCCCTCGAATGGCCTTGCGCGGCTTGGCCTTCGGCGCCGGAGCCTTCGTCTTCTGTCGTCGCTCTCTCATAGACGACTCCTGGTTGGGAATCTTGCTCCTTTAGACGGAACGTGTCCAGTCGATTTCCATAGAAGATCCGGAGCCCTGGAGGGGCGTGGCGTAGGATTCAGCCATGGCAACGAGACCCAGCAGGAAGAAGCCGGTCGTTCCCAGGATTCCCAGGCCATCCAGGAAGAGGCGAGGCTCGTCCAAACCGGCCGCCGCGGCGGTGACCGACTTTGCCCATCACCCCATGTTCGGCGCGGGCCACGCGCCGAAGCCGCCGGTCAGGCTCGACCCGTCACCGAACTTTGCGTCGAGACAGGGTGAGCGAATCATCAAGATCGTAGTCCACAACACCGATGGTCCTCTCGCTCCATCGCTGGCGCGGCTCAAGGACCCGGCCGCCCAGGTGTCAGCGCACTACGTCGTTGACCGGACGGGACAGATCTATCAGCTGGTGGATGATTCGAACACGGCATGGCACTCCGGCAACAGGCTGGTGAATCAGCAGTCGATCGGCATTGAGGTAGTCGCCTGGAAGGCAGCCCAGCGGATGACTACAGCGCAGGAAGGCGCGCTCATCCAACTGTGCCGATTCGTCCTCGACGCCTACGAGGTGCCGGCTGCCGGCCTGGTGCCTCATCGTTCGGTAAAGCCCACCGATTGCCCTGGATGGGTGTGGCCGACGGACGCGGATCTGGAGACATGGAAGGCGGCGAAACTTCCGTAAACCCCCTAGTTCCGAGGTATTCGTGCACACCTGATTAGGCGGGGAAAGCCCCAAGGACGCGTGGGTGTTCTCCCCGAATTTAGGCATGGGAGGGCGTCTTGCTTGAAGTATCTTCGCGTGCGTTCAATTGAACGACAACGATCTATGAGCACAATCGGACGGACAGTCTTCGTTAGCTACTGCCACGCAGATGCGGCCTGGCTCGATCGCCTCAAAATCCACCTTCGCCCGCTCGTGCGCCAGGGTGAAATTGATGTCTGGGACGATTCGCGGATTTCCCCGGGGCAGGAATGGCGCGAGCAGATCGGGGAGGCCCTCGCCCGTGCTGGTATCGCCATCCTCCTGGTAAGCGCCGACTTCCTTGCATCAGACTTCATTCTGAGCAACGAACTCCCGCTACTGCTTCATCGAGCCGCGAAGGGCGGTCTGCTAGTTGTGCCGCTCATCGTCAGCCCCTGCCTTTTGGAAGAACACCAGGGGCTCTCGCGCTATCAAAGCGCCAACCGACCGGATCGGCCGCTGTCTGGGATGTCGCCGACTGAGGTTGAGGCAACGCTCGCGTCTCTTGGCCGGAGCGTGGGTCAATACTTTCGAGTATTTGAGAGATCGACCACCAACGCACCGGCGAGCTCGCCAATTGCCGGTCCCAGCGGTCAGTTAATTCGTACGACCGCCTCCGGTTCCAGTCCACCCAACTCGCCCGACACTCCCCTGGTGGTCGATCGGCCGCTCAATTTGGGATTCGACGGATCGGCGCCAGATGGAATTCCCATTGGCTGGTTCAACAGCTTCGGTCATGTCTCGGGAGTGTCGACGGACTACCGCATTCGCCTATGCCCGCGTTCTGAAGATCGCGCCGCAGGCATGTGCGCAGTCTTGGAGAAGGCAACACCCCAGCTTGGCCAGTTCGGGTCTCTGATGCAGCGATGCCGGGGCCGCTTTCTTGCGGGAAGGACGATTCGTCTCGTGGGCGAGTTGCGAACCGAGGGCGTTTCCGACTGGGCTGGAATGTGGCTCCGAGCCGATGCCGAGGAACAGCCCAATCTATTCTTCGACAACATGTCGCGCCGACCTGTCGTCGGCACGACGAATTGGACGAGCTACTTCATCGACGCACCGCTGCCCGCCAACGTCGACTGGCTCAACTACGGGGTCGTACTGTCGGGGACGGGTGCACTCTTTGTGGACAACATCCAGATCCTTGCTTGGCGTACGGATGGTGGGTGGGAGAGTGTTTGAGTCTCTTTGGTCACACAAACATCCTGGGACTCACCCCTGGTGAACAGCCTATTGAGAACTCCCGGCCAGCTCACCCGCGCGTGCCAGCAGAGTTTCAGCCGCTTTGCGCTCCTCTCCCTTCGTCCGGGCCATGTACTTTGACAGGACGAACGTCAGCTGATCCCGGACCGATCCCCACAGCGATTGGGCGCTCACGCGCCGGTGGAGATCGCCGTACTCGCTTTCGAGCATAAGGCGTTTCTTCACGAGAGAACCGTCGCTCAGCGCCTCGTAGAGGCTCAATTCAGTCTGGCCCACCACGCTCCAGAAATCGGGGTCGTCACGAACCTTGGCCGAAAGCGATGCTCGAGCGGCGTCAATCCTCTTGCGGTCGAGCCCCTTCCAGGCGGGCCGCCCGGCGTTGAGGGCGAGTTCAGCCGACATGGCGTTCATGGCGGGATAGAAGACGTCCGGCAGCCCGTTTTCGAGCCCCAGCGCCTCCGCCTTCTCATAGTGCGCCCTCATGCTCTCGATAGCCGCGGTTTCCGCCGCCCGATTGCCCGCGAGAGCCTCGATCAACGACTGACGCTTGTAAGCCGAGGCGAGGATGCTCTCCCGTTCCATGGTCGATTGCACCGACACCAGCCTCTCCATGAGGTCGATTGCCGCTTTGGTCGCCTCCCGGGCCGCGGCGAGGGCCTTTGCCAACCCGCGCCGATCGGCCGCCCGGTTCCGCGCCGCCCTCGAGGATGATGCCTTTCTGGACGAAGCGCGCCGGCCGCCCCCGATCTGGGCCTCCTTCAGGAGAGAGGCCTGGGCTCGGGCCGCCATGTCCACCCCTTTCCACGCCGTGCGGGCGGTCAGATTGCAGAGTTGCTCCGTGGCCCTGAGCGAGGCCGTCGCGTCGTTCGCGGCAACGGCTCTCCGGTACCAGCCAATGGCGCGTTTGGGATCTCCCGCCTCGGCCCAGGCGGTACCGAAGGCTTCCGCGACACTCCCAATGTTTCCCCAAACCGACCCGAACCGCTCCTCGAGATGACGGATCCTGTCCTGCTGCCCCAGGGCAGGCCTGTGCTGGTACTTGCTTTGCACAGCGATCATGTCGAGGGCGTTTTCCAGGCCGACCGAGGAGCCGACCCCCGAGAATTCCTCTGCAATCGGGGTGCCCGGCCCCTGGGCATCGGATACCTCGGAGGTTAATGTCCAGTCTGGATCCCCGTAGCACTGATAGGCCGCCCAGGTGTTGTTGTCCCCCTTCCCTCGCGCCGCTTCCCGCGCCGCCGCCACCGCATCGATGAAGCGCTGGCCTCCGAGCAGCGCGCCATAGAAGACGCTGGCGAACTGACTGGCGGCGTTGTCGTCGACCGCCCAGCCTGCGGCGATCACGCAACGGACACCAACGTTGATCAGCGCCTCGGCCACGCCGGCGGCGAAGCGCGCGTGGTCCTTGGGCCGGGCGAGCGATGAGCCTGCGCCGAATGCGCCCAGGTGACAGCAGTTCACGAACACCAGCTCCGGGACCACCCGCATGCTCTGAATCTCACGCGGGCCGAGGAAGGCGCACTTCGACAAGACGACGCCCCGAGGGTCGCCGTCCTCCTGCGGCGGGTCATCGCACCGGATGGGCGGCGGTCCGATCTTCTCGGGCAACTCGCCATGGCCGGCGATGTGCACGATTCGCCAGTCCCGCTCCAGCAGGGCGTCCAGAACCGTGCGCGCGTCCGGGCCCACGGCCGGCTCGTCGTCGCTGATCAACGCCTTGATCACAACCGTCCCCTGGCCGGCCGATCGTTCGGCCTCGCTCCCATGGAGCGCTTTCCGCAGTCGCTCGACCACGGCGCGCGCCTCGGCGCGAGCGCCGGGCAGACGGGGATAGACGGTCGGGTCGCACTCGGGTTCCCCGATCACCAGGATGCTCGACTCCGCGTTTGCATCCCTCACCTGGGGGCGGAAGTTCTCGGTCCGGAGTTTCCGCAGCAACTTCGCCCGAATGGCCCACGGCCGAGAATCCCCGCCCGCACCCGCCGTCGTGTCGAGCATCTCCCACGGAATGCCCGCCGTCTGGTCGTCCAGCTGAAGAACCATCTCGGTCGTGCCCCCGAAGAATGGCTCCAACGTCAGCGGCACCAGGAGTTGGAACAGGGTGCGTCCGAGCTGTGGGTCCCGGTTCCGATCGTTGGCGGCGGTTGCCACCAGTTGCCGCATCAGGGGGACCTGGGTGGCCTGGGCCGTCACCTCGGCCCGCGCGCGCCTCGTGTCCATGGTGTACGAGATCTGAGGGTCCCCATCCTCGTTCTTCTGGAACACGGCCGAGATGAAATCACTCGTGGCGCCGCGGTAGCCGTCGTCCAGGGGACGCCGGAAACCTCCGGTCGCCGTTCGTACCGTCCCGGTCACGAGGTATTGCCCGGGGGAGCTCAGAGCCTGGGTCTGCAACGCCCGCCATGCCTCGCCCGCACGGTTGAGGTACAACTCGATGAGATGGAGATGGCCTACGAGAGGCCATTGGGTGTCGGCCAGTCGTTCATTGGCCTCGCGGACCCCGCGCGCGACGAGTTGGGCCGACTGACCGGCGTCCATGCCGTAACCGCCGCTTCCCGCGAGGGTGGCGGCAAGCTCGACGAGCGCGGGGACATCCCTTGTCGTTTCGGATCTGCGTTGGACCCACGCGATCACCGCCTGACGCACGGTGTGGACCAGATCCGTGGGGCGCAGTTGGCCCTCATCGCCGAGGCCCACAACGATGACCGCTTCCGGTCTCGGCATCTGCCATGGGTTGTCGGGGACGGCGGTCCGGTTCCAGAACACCTGATGAGTGCCGGGAGCGACCGGGTACAGGCCCATGTGCAGGGAGTCCTGCATCGCCTTGTCGAGGATTCTGTTCATGACCGCTTCCGCGCCGGTCAGCCGGCTGGAGCGATAGTGCCCGATGAGGAGGGGCTGGCGGACGAAGGTGAGATCTCCGTGGACTACGGTGACCCGAAGAGCCGTGCCCGCGGCGGCGGGGCCGGCTTTGGGTTGCTCGGTACCCGTCGCATACAGATCCCCTTTGCTGCCGGCGGGTGTGACCGAAACCCTGTCCCGCGAAGGCCGGCTGCGAACCTGGGCGGGCGCTTGCGCCTCACCACCTCTTGAAACGATGCTTGGACCGAGGGGCGCAAGTCGATTGGTGGAGCCCTGCTCGAGCAGTTCCAGGTACGCCTCGAAGGCTTCCTTTTTGTTGGGCAGGCTGCCGTGCTCGCAATCCAGCCTCCAGGCGCGCACCCCGGGCATCACGGCGCTCCGCAACGGCACTCGGCCATCTCCTTCCTCCGGCGTATCGAGGTACACCAGCCCCTCGTCGCTCACCTCGAAGCCGTCCGGCGTGAAACGGGCCCTGCCGACGACCAGCACCAGCTTCTCACTGAAGGATGGGAGGGCCTTCTCGCGCTGGAGGTCGAGCCGTTTGCGCAGATCGACCGCTCGGTCGAGGACGGCCTGCTCGGGAACGCCCCATTCGTAGGCCTTGAGCTGAATCGGGAGCCTGTGCCACAGACTGTGCTCTCTCAGGCGCTTGAGATCCTCCGCGGCCAGCCTGGCCCAGGCCTCCTTTCTCGCCAGCCCGAGTTTCTCGTCCAGCAATGCGGCCTGAAGTTGAATGAAGCCCGGGAACTGAGCCATTAGTTGGCGCGCGGCGTGATCGTGGAAGGGAGCGCCCACCGCAGCCAGCACGTTGCCGAAGGTGTCATCTCCGGAGAGCACCTGCATCGGCGCCCACGACCCCCCATTTGGGGTTCCAAGCATCAACAGGCGGGCGCCCGGGACGGCCATCATCTGGTTCCACACCGCGGGTCGCTCGAGTTGCATCGTTCGCGATACCAGGCCACCCATCGAGTGGGCGAGTATTCGCACGGGCCGACCGCTGGCCTTCCGTGCGTCGAGTGCCGCTTCAACGTCATCGGCCAGGCGCCTGGCCTCGTCCTCGATCGGACGTCGCCAGTCGAATGCGAACCTGAGGACCTCGTGACTCCGGGAGAGGAAATCCGCGAGATCGTCGTAGTACATCCCGATTGGACCGTCCGGTTCCACCGGGTCGCCTTTCCTGTAGGCGAGCCGGTCAAGGCCGTTGATGATGCGCCAGCCCAGCCAGACGCGCTCATCCTTGATCTTCAGGTTGCTGCCGAGTATGCCGGGGATGATGAACACCGCCGGCTTCTCTCTCGCCTCTCTCTCCGCCGCCGCCATGCCAGGAACACGCGCTCTCACCCCGGTGGACGACTGGCCCGCCCAGGAGAGCGGCCCGATGGGACGGAAGCCCTGAGGCTCATCGTCGAGGAGGGCGCCGACGATGGCCGCGGCGGTGCGCTCGTTCTGGAAGTAGCTGAAGTGCGACACATTGCCGCCCTGATCGAGGAAGAACTGCGCGCCCGACTCTCGGGGGCCTCCTCCGTACATCGATCGCGTCTGCACGACGAAGTCGTTGTCGGTCCAGTAGAAGGCATCGGCCAGTAACGTCTTCAGCCAGGAGGTGACCGAGTCTCCTTCGATGTCGCCTGCCACCACACGAAGATCCCCGGGGATGCGCTCGTTCACGGTGTGCAGCCATTGGACCAACGGGCTGTCAGGCATCTGCGCGGCGAGTCCGGGGATCTCGTCGGGGTCCGCGCGGTGCTTCGCGACCTGCCCGAGGAAGTCGACCAGCACCGGAGCCACCGGGACGCCCGCCAACTCCAGCGTCCATTTGAACATCGAGATATAGGCGTCGAGTCGCTTCGAAGCCAGCAGGGTGCCCCGCGCGGGGCACGCGACGCGGACGACCCGAGCGACCTTGATGTTCTTTGCCTTGACCTGAGCGGCCAGGGCCGCGAGTTCGTCGCGCTGGGATTTGTTTCCCAGTTTGGCGAAGGCCTTCACCGAACCGTCGGGATCCGCGCAGACCCGGGCCAGCACCTCCGCCACCAGGCCGCCGCGAGAGTGGGTGGCGAGGTCCAGCCGCGCGCCATCCGCCAGCGCCCGAACCAGGCTGAGGGCGTTCCCGATCGGACTCACGCCGAGGGTGGGGTGGTCCAGGGCGTAGACGTGGCCGTCGTATCCTTCGAACAACCGCCGAACCCGCTGTGGGTGCTGAGTCCAGAGCTTGGAGAAGGTGCCACTCGTGGTGGAGAACGTGCCGTGGACCAGGGCCAGCACGGACTTCTTGTCGCGCCTGATTCCGGCCTCCTTCGCCGCCCCCTTCAGCGACAGAAGAGATTCTGGCTGGAGCCTGTACATCCCCGGGTCGACCTGAGCGTCGACGAGCTGAACGATTCCGGACGCGGCAAAGCCAGCGGCGTTGTCGGGGAACAGGCCCGTGATCACGTCGATGCCCGCGAGCAGCACGTCGCCGACCGCTCCGCGGGCTCCGCCCCGGGTTGCCGCGCTGCCCTCCGCCCCTTGCCAGCGAAGCCGAGCCGGAACGGCGACTTCCCCCGGCGCGAGCGTCATGACCTCCTTTGAGCCGCGGCTCTCGGTAGCGGTGTCCTGCGCCATCAGCAAGTCGCGGGCGGTCTCCGGGTGGAGCATCAGGGATGGACCACCTGCGATGTGCAGGACCACCACGTCCTCGCCGGGCACCGCGCTCACGCGGACCGCATCGCCGCCACCGCGTCGAGCGCCCAGAACGAGGGATTGCTTGAGCCGCCAGTTCCGGGGGGCTTCCCCCGGGGTAGCGGGCGGAGCGCCAGCGGCCAGGAAGGTGATGGGTTTGCCTGCTGGAGTCATGTGAGGCCTCCTGCTCTTCGAACCACGCAACGCGGTGCGAGATGCGAAGGGGATTCATCGCAGCGCTGTTGTGAGGTCAGAATGTATCAGCTTTGTGTTCTGGTGTGGGGGGGAAGGCCACTCTGGGTCGAAACAGACGACACCGGTGCTTTGGAGTTCTCAGCGGTGGTTGTTCTTGGGATGGCGTACCAGAGTCGGTGGATACTCCTCACTGGTGGCCGGTTCTGAAACGAGCCCGCCAGGCTTGCGCGCCGCAATCACAGCCGCCCGCAGACAGACCGCGGTCGGCTCGTGGCGCACTCGCGTCTGCTCCTCGATCCGGCTCAGAGACCATCCAAAGCTGCCCAAGACCACTATCTGGCTCTTCTTCTCGTCGCTCGGGACAGTGCTCATTCCGGAGCAGAACATGTTGTTCGTGCTCCCATCAATGCCCCGTGGTAGCCGGTTTTCAGGTGTCCTTTGGTCCCGGTTTCGGGTGTCCACCGAGGTTCCTGTAACGTTCAATTTGGGTCTGAATTGAATCCGGTTGATTGGACATCAAGTGTAATGCATCATTCAACATACAAATGATCTCAACGGTTCAGGGGCTTCTACGCCGGTTGCGAAAAGGAGCGGTTTCACTCGCTGCCCTTCATCTTTGCGCCTGCGCCGACAGCGGGTCCGCAGCTCCCAGTGCGATCGTCGTCGTTGATACGGTCGTGATGTTGACCGGCGCACCGTTCGGGGCGTTCAGCATCAGATCGCTCGACTTCCACCTTCCCCAGGCTGGAGAAGCTTCCGTGGTTGTGGGCTGTGCGCCGCCGCTTGATGTGCAGGTCATGATTACGGCTGGATCCTGTACCGAGAGCGAATTCTTGGACCAGATGTGTGCGATCACCGTTTCGGTCCCATCGGTCGGCGCGACATCATTGGCTCCAAGAGCGGCGCCCTCAGCACTCAAGATATGGTTCATCAACAGGTCCGCGCTTGCAGGCCAGTGCAGCCTTCGAGTTACGGTACAGCCCTGATGAGAGGACTAGGCATGAGGCACGCCATTCTGGCTCTTTCTCTGGTTCTGACGGCCCAGGCATCAGGCTGTGGGAGTTCCGAACCTAGCTCCGTCCCCACGCCCACACCCCCACCCGCCACGCCTACGCCAGCGCTTGGTATTGCCTGCTCTGATCAAGTCACATCCCCGCCTAGTTTGGCGCCTGCCGGCACATCAATCCGAGCCCAGTACACGCGGGCCTGCTTTCGAAACGCGGAAACGCGATCGATCAGTTTGACGAACGACGGCGGTGCCCAACTTCAGATCACCGCGCGGAACGTCAGCACGGGTTTTGCCCTCACGGGTGGCGATTGCGCGTCGCTTTCCGGGGGGAACCTCTTCCCGAGGAGTACCTGTACGAACACCATTCGAGCGACTTGCAGTTCGCCGATCAATGGTAGTTTCACCGTTCTGTCCAACGCCTCGAACGCCCCGAGCCTGGTGATAGCCCTTGTGTGCAATCCGTAGCGGGAAGACGGCCTCTTGGCTCTGCCTCCTCGCGATCTTCGGATCTGCCCCAGTTCAAGCTCAGGCGCTATTTGAGCAGTTCAACTTCCAGGTGAGCCTCTCGCCACCAGGCGCGAGATCAAAAGGAAGCGGTCGCGCTTTCACCGCCCTGGCGGACGACGCATCCGCAGCAGAGAACAACCCCGGCAGCCTGGCC
This sequence comes from Vicinamibacteria bacterium, assembly GCA_044229175.1. Lineage (GTDB taxonomy): Bacteria > Acidobacteriota > Vicinamibacteria > Fen-336 > JAGNNV01 > JAGNNV01. The sequence goes on from JBGATM010000030.1 coordinate 41,898, forward strand.
CGGCAGGGTGCAAGTGACCAGTACATGGTGGAGGTCAGCGCAGCTCGCTATCTGACAGAACGGGCCGCTCTCGAAGACGCCTTTGCGACTGGCGCACGATCGACGTCTGGAAATCGCACCGTGATTCCCTCCTTCGTCGCGGTGGCGCACTCCATCAACAGCCTCACGCTGACCGCGTTCAAGTCGACGTTCCTGTCCTACTCTGAGGACTTCAACTTACAGCGGAGAAGAGTGCCGGACACCGGCGTGTATTTTCTGCCGACCGACGGACGGGTTCGGCTAGCGGGGGACACCTTGGGCGTAGGCCTCGGCTGGCGCCTGCTGGCCCGACCAGTTCGGAAACCAGAGTCGCCGGATGACCAGCCCGAGGATGTGCCAAGGCTCGGCGTTGGCATGAGCGCGCGCCTACAAGCGCTCAGGTTCGACGTCGACACGCGCCGTGGCGATGTCTTTGACCGCATTCTGGAGCCTTCACGTCTCTCCAACGTCGAGGCTATACACGACGAGGATTGGAGTGCGGGACTAGCGGTTGGTGTTGCGTGGTTGGCGGCCGTCAAGCATCGAGTTCAGCTCGGTGCTTCGTACACCTACAACCCGAACTTCACGGTCGGCGAGACTCTGAAGTTCGCGGATGGATCTCCTGTCGATGGCTTTCCGAGGTCGGTGCGGATCAGTGTTCCTGATCGAGCGTCCATCGGAGCTTCGATGGAGCCCTTTGGCGGCACTGATCCAAGGAACCCCAAAGAGGAGATCACCTTCGCGGTAGAGGCAGCGTACGAACGACACTCGGAGTTGGCAAGCCCTGGGAGCACGCTTCTTCCAAACATTCCAGGCATCGCACCAGGGGACTTCACGATCCGGGACGTGACCGATCTCCATCTCGGTCTGGTCGTGCCCGGTCGTTTCATCAAGCTTCCTTCCTTGCAGTTGCTGCTCGGGGCCCGTAGTGTTCAGGGCCACTCATTCGACTACCGCGGTTCAACCGACACCCCAAGTGGCCGGGCCCTCGCTCTCGCCTTCGACTTTGTTCCCGACAGAAGAGCCATCGGTTATTCATGCGGCCTAAGGGTCCGCCGAGGCAGACTCGACGCAACGGCAGCATTTGAGTTCGTGAACAGAGTCTCGAGTGAAGCTTCGGTGTCGCTGGTCTTCCGTCCAGCAGCCAACTGACGCGGAACCGAGGAGGACCTTGCCGGGGAGGGCCTCGAGGTACATCGCCCAACTAAGGCCTCTTCAGGCAAGCAGCCAGTTCGGCGTCGCTCAAGTCGCGGGTCAGCTTAGCGAGCTCCAAGTACGGGAAGTAGTCAACGGTTCCCCCTGCGCCCGTCCCTCCCACGGTTAGGCGCGGTTGGTTGGGACCGGACCCCGTTTTCGCGGCGATCGCAGCCAAGATGTGGGAGATTGCGAGTCCTCGGTCAGTCCCTGAACGCGTTGCCACTTCGTAGTGTTCAAACCAAGGGGTGGGCGGCTTTGTCTTGGAAAGGATTGGGCAAATGACCGCAGTGTGAGTCCTACTTGCGGGAGCTGGACTGGAGGCCACTGCGGCGCGTTCAAGCGCGTCGATTCTCCTCTCTCTCTCTTCGATCTCAACGTTCTTCTGTTTCAGGGCGTTGGCGTTCTCAACGTCCTTCTGTTTCAGGGCGTTGACTGAGCTTCTCCGCTCCTCCTCAAGTTGTCCCTGGGCCACGATTAAGCGGGCACGCGCATCCTCCACTTGCCTTTGCAGGCTCGGAACCAACCGAGCCTGGTCCGCCGGCAGCTGGCCTCCCAATGTCCTCTCCAGCGACGCGACTCTGAGGTTGGCAAGCTCCAGCTTGATGGTGAGCTCCTCGATTGTCTTGTTGAGGCGGCCCTCATCGGTACTAGGGACCGTCGAGGCTTCGAGAGCTGTGAGTCTTTGCTCGAGCACCTGTACTCTGCGTTCCCCTAAAGCTATTTCTTGGTCCTTCCAAGTCAGTTCGCCCCGCGCTTTCTGCAGCTGCCACAGCACCAGGCCCAAGGAAAGAAGCACTCCAACGGCGGCCAAGCCCAGCTGGATCCTCAGTTGCCTACGCCTCTGCACGCTCCGTGCTACGAAGTCGCTGACTTGATCGAAGTCAGCAGACTTCCCATATAGGGAGCCCCATTCGCGGTTGTACTTGCCGCTACTCAAGGCTGCCTCCGCGGATATGAGCTTGTTCTCGTGAAGGAGGTCCCCCTTGTGACGAGACCCGGCCCACGCCGCGGCAGCGCGACACAGCTCCTGGTAGGACGCCGCATCGTCCGCTTCTTCCTGACACCAATCGGCGAGGCTCTTCCAGTGAGTGATGAGCGACTCGTGCATGATGTCGACCCACCCCTCGCCTCGACCGTCGGCCCCGAGGGCTGGGCGGAAGCTGACGAGCGAGTTGTGTTCCGCCGAGAAGGCCCGGACAACCGCAAGCACCAAGTCGCCGCTAACGTCACCGCATACTTTCGTGATCGCGTCAAGCCGCATGGGTCGACGAACGAAGCGCCCTTTGTCTGCAACGGTCAGGCATCGAAAGACCGGCGGTGCGATGCGTCTTGCGTCCGTGGGAAGCGACTGCAGGACTTCGGTCGCGTGCATATCCAGGGCGCGGTCAAGTCCACCACAATCCATGTAGTGATCTATTGTGATCTCTTTGCCTTGGCCCTGTCGTTTCCATTCCTGGAACGTGCGGAACAAAGTGTGCTGAAGCACTGGGAGGGAATCGCCGACACCACTCCAGTTGCCCGCCCCGGAGTGGCTGAGTAGCAGTTGCTGCAGTTGCGGGGACATGGTGACGCCCGCGATGTTCAGGGGGCCGAGGATGGCCTCGTGCCTCTGTTGCCTGGTCAGGCTCGGCATCAGATACTGCGAACGATTTAGCGCTTCAGGGAGACCGCCGAAGCGCGAGCAATCGCCCAGATAGTCGTGACGCATCGTCAGGACCACATAGATCGGGATCGTTTGTTCGGTCGCGGAGAGCAGCATCTCCACGAAGAGTCGAGCGCTCTCGGGCTCCGAAATCCGGAAGACCTCTTCGAACTGATCGGCGATGACCAGGAGGCCCTTGCTTGTCGCGATTCCGCCTGCCACCGCCCACTCAGTCAGGGATTGGCTTGAGTCAATTATCCCGACATCTATGGGGCCCAAGGTCGTCTTCACGGCAGCCTTCAGCGCAAGAACCGGGTCGATGCCGGGTCGCATCTCCACGACTTGCCAGTTGGCGACTGATCCAGTCATCAAGCCACCCAAGATGGCCGGACGGAGACCGGCCCTGACGAGCGAGGATTTGCCGCCACCGGATGGGCCCACCACGGCCAGAAAGCGACTCCTCCCCAGCCTTTGAAGGAGATCGGCTATCTGCTTGTCTCGGCCGAAGAAGAGGTGGCTCTCCTCGAAGGCATACGGCCTCAACCCAGGGAAGGGGCAACCCCCGCGCTCTAGGCTCGCAGAGTTCATCAGCTACTCGTGAGGGTTTGTGTGAAGTGGTCGATCGCAGTGCTCTGGATGGGCGCGCTTGCCTGGATAACAAGAATGTCGGAAGAGAGCAGGTCTGCAAAGCGCGGACCCAAGACCAATGCAGACGGCGGAGCCTCCTTCACCCTCATGAATCGAGGAAGATTTCGCAGATCGCGGATCTTCTGATCGAGCCACGAACGCTCGCCGCGATCACAGTAAGCGACAAGGCCATCGGCCCTTGCCATCATGCGCTGATGGCGCTCAAATCTGCTCTCGCTGCCTCCATCGGCGGACGTGAAGACGGGAAGCATCGTTCGATCCTTGATCATTCCCGCCAGGGTGTGGGCGGAGGCCACTTCCTCCGTATCTTCGCTGCACATTAGGTAGACGCACTTCGGCTGACCCTCGTTTTCATTCGACCGAGGAGACAGGCACGCCACCACCTCCCTTAGTGCCTCGCGTTCTGAGGTGCTGAGAATGTGAACATCTGGTTGTTTAGTCGAGGCGCCCGGGATTTCCTGTCGACGCACCGCATCGATCAATTCCATCTGTTTGGCGTCGACTCTGCCGGGGTTGATCGCAATGAACACGAGAAGCGTCTTCTTCAACTCAGCGGCCGTTCGCAGCAGATCCAGACTTCGCTGATCCCAGTCGTCACCCAGGATATGGATGGTATGTGAGGATTTGTCGATGTCCTGAACCGCGATGTCCAGAGATACGAACGCTGGCGCTTCGGGTAGAACCTGAAAGCACCGCTTGGTCAGCTCCGCGTTGAACCGTTGTCGGCATGGATCCGCTCCATAAGCGGTTGGCGCAAGGAATACCTTCCGAAACGAATTCCGCCGTTGGACGAGCGCCGTGGCAAGGTCTCTGGCCAGAATCACGACGCCGTTCGTAAAATCCTCGCTGCCCACTGAGAGCGGCGCCCTCGTTATCTGGTCAAAGAACTTGTGTCGCTGAACATCCGGTCTGAAAGTCTCAAATGTGTCGCCGACTCCAGGCCGCCTTACGATCGGAAACAAACGCCTAAACTTCGGGTCTGCATATCCCGCCTCCTCGAATATCTTCAGTTCCCTTGAACACTCGGGCGACTTCAGATAGTTCGGAGAGATCAGGGGAAGGAGGGTGACGGAAGACCTCAAGGCGTCCTCGATTTCCTGGCTCCAATCGGCTCCGATCGCGAGACTGGCTCGGTCGACAAACAGCTGACGCGCGCCTCCCGAGCCCAATGCCTCGCCCAACTCGGTGGCGAGGAGAGAGATGAAGCCGTCTGTCCACGCGAAGTCATCGGCATGCGGGTAGCTGACGAAGACGTCATGCTCGAAACCAGGCACTGTGGATGCCATATGTCTCCGAACTATACGACTACCGAGTTGCGGGAGCGGGGTTACGGTGTGTAAACGCAACGAAGCCGGCCTCGGCTACGGCGGAAGGACGAGGGAGGCCTGACCCCGATTCTGGAAGCCCCTCCGAGTGTCCAGTAGCTCGCTTGGGTGGTCCCTTGGTCCCGCGCCTGTCCTGCGAACACCTGAATCAGTCAACCTCCAGATTGAGCCAGGCGATTTCCTCCGATGACAGGCGAATCTCGAGGGCTGCGAACAGCTCCTCCATCTCGGGGATGGACCGGGGACCCACGACCGCGAACACGTTGTCCCCCTGGTGCAGCACCCAGGCCAGGGCCACCTGGGTGGCGGTAGCTCCTTTGGCCAGCGCCAACTCCCTCGCCCGGGCCTGCCTTAGGAAGTTCCGCTCGCTGTAGTAGACCCGCACGACGTCCGCCGTCCAGCGATCGGACATCAGGCTCAGCTGCTCGTTCGGTTGGAGTGTGTCCCACGCCCGATAGCGTTCGTTGAAGAAACCCATGGCCAAAGGCGACCAGGCGAGGAGCGGAGTTCCGGTCCGGGCGTACCACTCTCGGCTCCTCCCGTCGCACGCGGCGACGCAGTTCGGCCATGGCGGTTCGTTGGGATAGGCGAGGGCCAGGTTGGGGGAACTGCTCACGAAAGGAGCGACACCGCGCCGCACCGCGTATTCGCGAGCCTCTTCAAGCCGCTCGACCGACCAGTTGCTCAGGCCGTATCCGCGGATGCGTCCCTTCGCCTGTTGATCTACGAGGCAATCGAGGATCGGTCCCACGGGCTGGTCGGGATCGTCTCGATGCAGGGTGAAGACGTCGAGGTAGTCGGTTCCCAGGCGCCGGAGAATCTCGTCTATGTCCGCCACGATCTCGACGGGGTTGACTCGCGCGCGGTGGAATTCGTGCGGCGCGCCGCTCGGGCGGATGGTCTCGTGATGGGCGCCCTTGGCATCCACGATCACGGCCGACCGGTTGCCCCGGCTTCGCATCCACGAGCCAATGACGGATTCGATTCCGAAATACACCAGGGCGGTGTCGAAGCAGTTTCCTCCCAGTGAAGCGTAGGCGTCGAACAGCTCATGCGCCTCGAGCTCGGAAAGCTGATGACATGAGCCGGTGCCCAGGACCAGGCGGCACACATCGCCCGCCACCGGCCGCAATGCGCTGGTGCGATTCATGATTCCGGAGAGGGTGGATCGGCCACCAGGGGCGCCGGCGCGTTTAGGTTCATCGGTCGCACAGACGAAAGCCCTTCAAGTGCACGACGCCGCTGCCCGCGGATGGACGCGACGGGTTTATCTCGCCTCCGACTTCAACGACGACCGCGAGAATGGCCGAGAAGTCCGGTTTCAAGCCCGCGGAATGGGGTGTGCCATCGGCCTCGAACGGCGTCCAGGTCTTTCCGGCGAGCTCCACCTTCTTCATGGCAGTCCAGTTCGTGGAGTTCATAGTCTGAAGCTCGTAGGAATCTCCGCGCGCGTGGCTCCAATGGCGGCCGTAGCGATCGATAACCCGGAACCCAACTGTCACCGGATGCGACTTCGGGCTGCCGAGCCGAGCCTGCAACTCGAAACATGGGTGGCGAAGCTTGGCCGTGCTTGCCGTCGGCCCCGGGGGCGCCTCATTGTCAAGAGGCGCGCTTCCCCAGAATCGAAGGGCTGCATTTGCTGGATACGAGCCAGCGACGTTCCGGAAAGAAACGGAGTGGAAGGCCTCCTCGTTGGCCCGGGCGGGGAAGTACTGAACGCGGATCCAGCTGCCGTTGACGTCGGCCCACAAGCGCAGGAGGGTTTCGGCCGGCGTGTGAAGGGGCTCCGGCTCGGGGAGGGGCGAAAGCGCTGGGGGTTCGTCAGGTGTTGGCGCGCCACGCGGCCCTGATTCAGCCGGAGGCGTTTCAGAACCTTGTCCGCGACGGTTTCCGGGGCGAGCGAAATGATGTCGATGAAGCCGTCGCCCGGCAGCACACCCAGCTCGGACAGATCGCCGGGGTCGCCGAAGGACAGGAACATGATGCGGTCGGCTTCCAGGCTGGCGATCAGCTGAGAAATGTGGCGCCATTCCAGTTGGCACCACCGCTTGGCTGCATACTCGGGACACAGGAAGGCGACAATCAGTTCCGATTGCTCCCGGTAGAGACGCGGAAGGAAGATGCTCAGATTCGGGCGCGCGAATTCCACATCGTGGAACTTGTCGTAGAGAACCCGGTCCTGGCTGAGCGTCGCCGCCAGCCTTTCCGCAACCTCCTGCACGAAGGGCCGGTGCTCTCCCGGGTAGGAGAGCCCGACATCAAACCGGCGCGCGGCTTTGGGAGCGGTCGTCATCGTGGCGTCCTGCGTGACCACAGCAAGTGTAAGGCAGGATGGGGAGAAGCGCGCGAGACGGCGAGGCGCGTGACGTCACGGCGGTGGCCCGACAGGCCCCGGATGCGGACCGCGCAAAATCAATTCGACATCGGTGATCGAGCCCCGGCCGTATCCCCGGTGCTATTTGCCGAAGTGCACCATGACGTCCCGGCTGCGGCTCATGTGGACGACGCACGTCGGTGAGGTGCCCGAGCACTCTCCGCCCCAGCCCGTGAAGGTGCTGCCCGCGGCCGGGGTGGCCGTGAGGGTCACGCGAGTGCCCGCGGGATAGGTGGCGCCGCAAACCGCGCCGGAGCAATCGGCAGGGCTGCCGCCCGCCTGGTAGGGATGGAGCTTCGCCCGGTCGACGGTGATGACGCCCTGTCCGGTGTTGGTGCTCGAGTGAACCACGACCAGGTGGTACCTGGAGGCGGCTTGAATCGAGATTCCGCTCCAGAATCCGGTGGTCAGAACGGCGAGCCCGATAGCCAGGATGCGCTGTCTCATTTGATCTCCTTTTCAGGTCCTCTGGAACATTAGCGCAAAGCGGACCCGATTACCGGGAAAAGCCCTCGTCGCCGGTCGGCTCTTCCCTCGGAGCGTGATTCAGGTCGTGGCGAAGCTTGCTGACCTGTTCGTAGACGACGCGCCGCACTCGATTGACGCCGCCCAGGGGGCGGTGTTCGGGCAGGGCATGCCAGGGGGTGAAAGACAGGTTCTCGCAAAACTCCATCTGCGCCTCCGTATCGAAGACCTGGCTGGGAATATGGACGGTCGCCACCTTGATGAAGGGCGCCTCCGACTCCAGCCACTCGGTCTTCGAGTCCTCGACCTTCATCGCCTCGGACCGTCGGGGCTGAACCAGGAAATCGAAGCAGGCGTCTCCGGTGCTGAGGGTTCTCGCCATGGCCTTTCGCAGGTAGTTCGGATCGGGGTCTTTCGGAATGTTGCCGTTGGTGTGAGCGCGGCAGGGTCTCGCCGAGAACTTGACCGCCTGCTTGTGGGCGTCGTCGCCGAGCCGGTAGGGGACCATGGACCAGAAGCGCGTGTGCAGCGGGTTCTCGATCTGCTTCTTCGTGATGGCCCGCGCGATCTGCGCTCCCTTGAGGCCGAGGGCGAAGGGCGCGAGCACTTTCACCAGCGGATTCGTGCTGCTCCCTCTCTTGATCAAGGTGAGGTAGTCCAGGGGATCATCGATGAAGAAGACCGGATGATTGATCATGATGAAGTCCTGGGTAAGGGCGGTGCTCTCCTCGGGAAGCACCTTGCGGCCGGGCACTCCCATCAGCTTGATGGCCATGCCGCGGGCGTCGCCCTTGACGTCGGGGCGCTCCGGGTCGGAGTTGCCGTTCGAGAAGCGGATCCACGAGGGGTAGACCTTTCCCGGGACGAAGACGCCCTGGGCCAGGTTCTCCGGCAGCTTGTCCTCCACCCTGAACACGGCGCGGACGCAGCCATGCGCCTTCGGGTGCGCGTCACGCCTCGCCGGCCGTTTCTGCGGCGGGTAGCGCTCCTCGACGGACCGCGCGATCAGGTCCGCGATGGCCCGCGTCGTTTCGGCCTCGCGCGGCCAGAGCGACTCGCCGAGCTGCGCATCGATCTCCGCGTCAGCGGTCATTGCACCCGAGCCTTTGACGGAACCGGAACAGCCGAGAGGCGAGAGGCCGATCCCCACAACCGCGACGGAAACCAGGAAGGCGCTCCGTGATCCCATGCGTCACCTGGTCTTGACTACGCTTGAAGCGCGGGATTCGGGCCTGAATAGCGTTCGGGGCTTTCGTCGAATTTCGTTTTGCACCCCTCGCCGCAGAAGTAGCGGGTGTCCCCCTGGTAGATGGACTGAGGCGCCGCGTGCTCGTCGACGATCTCCATGCCGCAGACGGGATCGATGGGTAGGGTCATGGGGTTCTCCGATTCTTTCGCGCGTGTGATTACACATGCAGCGTAGACCCGAGAGGTGTCGGCGTATGTACGCCACCCCACCTACTACTACTTCTTCTTCTTCTTCTTTGGTCCGGTCCCCGTTGGCTTCTTCGCGGCGCCCCCCGCCTCGAGGATCGCCGCGATCTTCGGGATGTGGGCGCCGCGCTCCTTGGGAGTGGCGCCGTACTTGTTCTTCGCGAGGGGATCGGCTCCGCGTGAGACCAGTTCCTTGACGAGGGGAAGCGCGTTGCTCGAAACGGCCCGGTGGAGGGCGCTTTCCTTGTCCCTCGAGGCCGCCGTCGCATCGGCGCCGGCCTCCAGCAGGACGACCCCGATCTCGGCGTGGCCGCGGGCGGCCGCGTAGAGGAGAGGAGTCATTCCGTCGCGACCCTTGGCGTTCACGTCCGCGCCGCGCGAGATGAGAAGGCGAACGGTCGGCAGGCGATCGTTCATGGCGGCCAGGAAGAGCGGAGTCTCCTTGTTTTCGTCGCGGGGGTCGACGGCTGCCCCCGCGTCGAGCAGATCCGTGGCGATCCGATCGTGACCCGCGGCCGCGGCCGCGTGGAGGGCCGTGCGCTCCTGCGAGTCGTTGTCGAGGAAGGCCTGAAGGTTGTTCGGCGACTTCTTCGCGCGCAGGGAGTGATCGGCCCCGAGTCTCAACAGCGCGCGCACGATCTCGAGACGGCCGCGTTCGGAGGCGATGATGAGCGCGGTGCGACCGTCCGTGGCTTTCCGCGTGTCGTAAGCGTTCACGTCGGCGCCCGCCCGAACCGCGGCCTCGACCTCGGCGGGGTCGCCCTTCTCGGCCGCGAGCATCAGGGCCGGGAGCGGGGCGATCGTGGCTTCGGGGGAGGCGCCCGCCGCGCGGAGCCTCTCGACCACGCGGGCGTGGCCCGAAGCCTCCGCGATCCGGAGGGCGGTCCTGCCCTCGTCGTCGACGAGGTCCACCAGGGCGCCGCGTGAGAGCAGGGCGTCGACGATTTCGACCGAGCCTTCGCTGGCCGCGATCATCAGAGGAGTGGCGCCCGAGAAGCGCACGCGCGTGGCCGCCGCGGCCCTGGCACTTATCTCGGCGTTGATGCGCTTTTCGAAGTCCTCGAACGACTCACGGTCGTCCTCCCCCTCTTCGCCATCGCTCCCGGCCGTGGCCGGCTCCGGGACTTCACCGGACAGAGCCTTCCCGAGAGCAGCGCCCGCTTCGACGATCCTTTTCAGCCCCGCCCCGAGCCTCGCCCGAGCCGCCCCGGCCTCCTGCAGCTTTACCCGGGTGTGGGGACCGCGCAGGGTGGCCCGCGTGTCGACGTCCGGCGCGGCGGCGATGAGTGCCTTCGCGAGGGTGACGTCGCCCGTCTCGATGACCATCGCCAGCATGGGCCCGAACTTCTCCGCGGCCTGGAGCGTGGCGCCCCCCTTGACGAGAGCGAGGGCCACCTCGGCATGGCCTCGGGTGATGGCGTCGGTGAGGGCGTTCCCGATCATGGTGCCGAGATCCGGGTCGGCCCCCGCCGCGAGGAGCCGCTCGACCTGCGGCAGCAGGCCCGCGCGCGCCGCGACCTGCACCGGGCGCCCCGCGAACGATTCCGCGTTCACGTCCGCCCCGGCGGCCAGAACCTTTTCGAGAAGGGGAAGCGGCTGGGTCGCGGCCCACACCACATGGGGCGTGCCGCCCCCAAGGTCCGCGCCCGCGTCGATCAGCGCGTGCAGGCCATCGTCGGGGACCCTCCAGCGAAACGCGAGATCGAGGGCCTTCTGCTTGCCCTGCGTCGCATTGGGGCTGGCGCCTCCGGCAAGCGCCGCGCGGACCCCTTCGGCGGACCTTGCCTCGATCGCCTTGAAGAGCTCCCGATCCGCCGGGTTGGACCTTGCCGCCATTTCAAAATTGTACCCGCGCGAGGAAGGGCCTTTCGAGCCGCGGCCCGGGGCGCCCGATTAGGATGTCCTGCCGGTTCATGACTCGATTTGAAGTCGACTTTGGCCCACCGCCGGAAACCACGAGGTCTCGATGAAGAAGGCAAGCTGGATTCTCCTCACCATCCTGGGTATCGCGATCACTTTCTTCAGCCTGGTTTCCGCGGTGCACGCGTACTGGACGGAGGATGACTACCGGGTCGGGCCGCTCAGGGTCTCCGAGGTTGCGCCGGGCGATCCCCGGGTCGCCACCGCTCTGCGCGCGATCCGCGGCACCTCCGCGGCCTTTGGCGCCGCGTATGGCGTGCTCTTTCTCACCGTGGTGCTCGGGCCCTATCGCCGGGGCGAGATGTGGGCGTGGAAGGCGCTGCTCATCGCCGGGCTCACGCAGGGCGTGATCGTGCTGTTGCGCATCCCGATCCTCGGCACGCAACTCGGGGTCAGCGCGGCGGTGACCCCGATCGTCCTTCTTGCTATCGGCCTCCTGCTCGACGTCTCTCGGCTCGGGAAGCCGGGTCGTTAGCGCGCGCCGCCATCCTTGATGAATTGAGCCATCCGCTGGTCCAACACGGGAAGGGGCACGGATCCAAGGGCCAGGATGACGTCGTGGAACTGGCGCTGGTCGAACTTCGGCCCGAGGGCGGCCTCCGCCTCGCGCCGATGGCGGCGGATCTGGATCTCGCCGAGCTTGTAAGCCAGGGCCTGGCCCGGCCAGGCGATGTACCGCTCGACCTCGGTGGTGATCTCGTGTTCCGAAAGAGCGGCGCGGGTTCGGAGGTAATCCATGGCCTGCTCCTTGCTCCAGCCGTACTCGTGAATGCCGGTGTCGATCACCAGCCGGGCCGCGCGCCAGATCTCGTAGGTGAGGCGGCCGAAATCCTCGTACGGCGTCTCGTAGATTCCCATCACCGTGCCGAGCCACTCGCAGTAAAGGCCCCAGCCCTCGCCGTATCCGGAGAATGAAGTGCCGCGGCGGAAGGGAGCGCGCTCCGGCCCCTCGAGGGCCAGCGCGGCCTGGAAGCTGTGGCCGGGCGTGCACTCGTGCAGGGTGAGCGGAACGATCGTGTAAAGCGGACGCGAGGGTAGATCGTAGGTGTTCATGAGGCAGGCCTCGAGCCCGCCGCGACCGCCCGTGTAGATCGGAGCCAGCGCCGGCGGCACGGGCAGGATTCCGTGACGACGCCGAGGCAGGAAGCCGATGGTGTCTCCGAGCTTCATGTCCACCTTCTTCGCCACGTAGGCCGAGAAAGACAGGAGCTCTTTCGGGGTCTTCGCGTAGAACTGCGGATCCGTGCGGAGGAACTGGAAGAACTCCGCCATCGATCCCTTGAAGCCCGCGCGCTCCTTGGTCGCCACCATCTCGGTCTCGATGCGCGCGACCTCCTTGAGCCCGATCTCGTGGATCTCCTTGGCCGTCAGCTTCAGGGTGGTGAACTTCTCGATCATGGCCTGGTAGTAGGCCTCGCCGTCGGGCATCTTCACCGCGGCGAGCGTGGTCCGTGTCTTCGGCAGGTACTCGTTCCGGATGAAGTCGAGGAGCTTCACATACGCCGGAACGACGACATCGCGGATGACCGTGGTGGCTTCGGCGCGCAGCGCCTCCTGCTCCTGCGCGGGGATGTTCGAGGGCATCATGGTGAAAGGGACGAACAGGGGATTGGTCTCGTCCGCTTTGGTGTAGGGAACGATGGTCTCGTCGCGTCCGACCACGGAGACGCGAGGGACGCTGAAGCCGCGCGCGAGGCCGGCACGCATGTTCACGGTCTGCTCGTCGAAGTGTCGAGGCACGTCGCGTAGTCGTGACAGGAACGCGCGGTAGGCCTCGGCCGTCGGCATGCCCTGGCGAGGGGTGAATGAAGCCCAGAAGAACGTGTCGGAGTTGAACGGCGCCTCGTAGGTGCGGAACCTGACGTCGTCCGCCATGCCCTGGATCGAGGCCTTGAACACCTGCGCGTTCACCTTCTCTTCCGGCGAGAGCTGGTCGAACGGGATTGCGTTCAGCGCGGTGAGCGTCTTCGTCCAGTACTCCAGCCGCTTCGCCTGCGAGGCCGTGTCGACCGGAGCGAAGCGTCCGCCTTCGTCGCGCCCCATCTCGCGCTGCCGCCAGTTCCATT
>JBGATM010000031.1:0-54074 GCA_044229175.1 Vicinamibacteria bacterium
CTACCCCGGGAGATCGTGAACGACGACCCCCTGCGATATCGGCGGTCAAATGGAGGCTTCGTTCTCTACAGCGTCGGCTGGGATCTGAAGGACGACGGCGGAGTTCCAGGACTTCCTTTCGAGCCCGACTGGGTCCTCGCCATCGGGAGGCCCTGATGCCTCTCCGCACCCCGGAGGCTACGCGACGGCTCTGGCGATCTGGTCGAAGTGGCCCTGGTCATGTCCGATCATGATCTCCACGATGCGCTCGATCGAGACCTCGCCGCGCTTGGGATGGATGCCCACCCGCTTCCCCTGACTCGCGGGCAGCGCGCGCAGGAGGCACACGGTGTCGGCGCGGAGCCGCGCGAACTCCTTGATCGAAGCGCCGAGGTTCTGGGTGTTGTAGTGGTTCTTCGAGACCAGGGCTTCGAAGTCGAGCATGTAGAACGCGGGCCTGTTCGAGAAGGCCGCCTTCACGATGCGATCCACCCACAGCCTCTCGACGTCTCGCAGATGGCAGACCACTTCCAGCGCGGACCACTTGTCGGGCGCGGGCTTGCGGCGCAGTATGGCGTCGTCGAGCTTCTTGGTGAGATCCGCGAGCCTCTTCGGGCCTGCTTCGAGCGACTCGAGGGCCGCGGCGCGCTTCTTGATGCCCTCGATCTGACCGAGGTGGGCTTCGTCGTTGCCCATGGCGTGGCGGCGCAGGAGAGCGTCCATCGAAAGGGGGCCGGCGGTCTCGTGGGTCCCCATCCGCTCCCATCGAGCACCCTTCACCGACTTGAGGAGCTTCAGGCATTCCTTTCGCGCCTTGAGCCAGTCACGCATCAACTCGGGAAGCTTCAGGCTGCGGTAGTCGTCGCGAATCGCGATGACGTCGCCATCGAGATCGGGCAGGTTCGGATTGTCCTCGGCCAGAATCCGCCGATAACGGGTGAGATAGGCGTCGCGCTCCATGTCCCGCATGTGGGCGACGATCTCGAGGATCGACCACTTGCCAGGACCGGGGGTCCAGAGGAGGAGCTTCTTCGGCACCCCTTTGAGCGCGGACTTCAGGTGGGCCGGGGTCTCGGCGAGGATGTGGAGCAACGCGGCTCGTTCGAGGTCGGTCATTCGTGTCTCCATGGTCTCTTCAGCCGGGTTCAGTAGCGCCAGCTCGTGACGTCGGCCCCCGCGGGGGCGGTCTTGAGAATCCGCTCCACGATCTTCGGCGCGAACATCTGGTGGTAGCGCAGGCGCGAGTACGCGTTCGGCCGGGTGTGATCGCCGTTCCAGCAGTGCTCGGCGCGATCGCCGTAGTCGACTTCCCCGCCGAACGGCGGATTGGTGGTGGACTTGAGGAACTCTTCGGCCAGGTACACCGCGTTGTTGAGGTAGTAGTTGTCCATGTCGCCCACGTAGATGTTGACCTTGCCCTCGAGCTTCTTCCCGAGTCCCTTCTCCCAGTCGCGCTTCATGATGTGGGTGAGGTCGTAGTTCTCCCGCCAGTAGCCCGCCACTTCCTTGTCGATCTTGCCGGTGGCGCGGTCCCAGATCGGTTTGGGATAGCCGTCAGGGCCCACCGGGGAATACGTCGCCGTCCAGATGTCCCACTGTCCGCCCGATCGTCCCTTCGAGCCGAGCACGCGCTCCAGGCGATTCATCTGCTCGACCGTGGCCGAGACGTGGCCGAGATAATCGCGATGACCGGGCCGGGGCACCACCTTCCACGGGCCCTTCGCGTAGTACGCGTTGTCGTCCTCGTAGATGTTGATGGAAGTGAAGGCGCGGAAGTCGATGGGATCGGGGCAGGCGGCGAAGCACCCGTTGTAGAAATCGGGATAGAACACCTGCGCGGCCAGCGATTCCCAGCCGCCGGTCGAGCCGCCGTACAGGAATCGCGACCAGGGCGTGCCGAGACCGCGGAACGTCTTCTCGACGTACGGGATCAGTTCTTCATTGATGGCGTCGCCATACGGGCCCTGGTTCGGGGTGTTCACGGCGTAGGAGTCGTCGTAGTACGGAGTCGGATGCTGGATCTCGATGATCAGCATCCGCGGGTAGGTCGCGCTGGTCCAGTCCTTGTAGAACTGATACGCGAGTTCCTGCTGGATGCGGTTGTAGCCCGCGAGATGGAACCGCGCGGAATAGTCGGGCTTCAAATCGGGATCGGGCGGGGTCTCGCGGAAGCCGCCGAAGTCGGCGGGAAAATGGCCGTGGTTGATGACCAGCGGGTATCGGGCGTTCGGGTGAGCGTCGAAGCCCTCGGGCAGAAGGACGTTGGCCCCGAGATACATGTCGCGCCCCCAGAACTTCGAGAGCTTCTCGCTCCGGATCCGGATGTGCTTGACGTACTTCGTGTCCGCGGGGCGCTCGATCTCGGGAATCGCCTTGTCGAGAGCGATCGCCACCACCCCGCCTTTCGCGGGATCGATGCTGATCTTGCGCGGCGTCGAGTACAGATTCCCGGGGGCCAGGCTCCACTGCTGACCCTCCCCGCGGTCCATGGGGAGCTTCACGGTGTGGCCATCGGCGCGCTTGAAGGTCTCGTACTTGTGGAGCAACGCCTGGACGTTGTACGTGCCCGCGGGCACCTGGGCGAGCGACTCGACGGGATAGCCGAGCACATCGCCTGCGAAGGTCGCCTTCTGACCGGGCCTCCAGTCGAGGACGTCGACGCCGAAGACCTGCTGGGAATCGAGGGAGGTGTCGGAGATCTGGAAACGCGGCTCCGCGGTGTCGTCCTTGGAGAGAAGCAGGAGCACGCGTCCATCGAAGGGACCGGCGCCCAGGCTCGCCGGATACGCGATCTCCACGCGAATCCCGCCGACCGGCGGCGGCGGCGCGGCGGCCAGGGAAGCGGACGCTGCGGCGAAAAGGGCCAGGGGCATCATTACCGTACGACCGAGTGTCGACATTGTCAGCATCATCCATATCCCCCAAAGGTCCCGCAGACGAGACCCGCCCCGAAGTCTAGTCGGTCGCTCCACTGGCGTGCGGGTCGGACCGCCTCCGAGGACAGGCGCCGGTCCTGGGGTCGGCCTGATGCTGGCCTACGCTGGAGCGAGACCCCGCTTCCGGGTCAGCCAGATGGCCGCGAGAGTCAGACCGAGCACGAGGCCGCCGGCGATCCCGCCCACCAGGGACAAGCCGTCCCCGATGGTGTGGGGCAGGACGATCTTCATGGTCTCGGCCATCCAGGGAAAAGTGGCGTCCTTCCGGTAGACCTTCGTCGCCTCGAGGGCCGACAGGGTCGCGATGGCCGCGACGGAGGAGAGAGAGCCGAACAGTGCGGTCCAGCGAAGAAGAGCGCCGCCATCCATCAGGGGCGCGTGGTCTCCCTCCTGCACCTCGAATCTCAGTTCACGCTGGCTCCAGGGCACGAAACGCGACAGCATCACCATGCCGGGAATCGCCATCAGCACGGTGAGCAGGAAGAAGTTCGTCCATCCCAGGGTGTCGGCGAGGAGCCCGGAAGGCGGCCCCGCGAAGATCCGGGGTATGGCGAACAGGCTCGAGAGAAGCGCGTACTGGGTGGCGGAAAAGCGCTTCTCGGTGAGGCGCAGAAGCATGACGCCCTGCGCTCCGGTCCCGAGGCCGCTCGAGATGTATTCGAAAGCCGACGCGGTGTAGAGGACCCAGGAGACGGGTCCCGCCTCGGAAACCCAGGCGTAGCCGACGTTCGACAGGGCCTGCAGGAAACCGGTGATCCACAAGGCTCGCCCGAGGCCCAGCGACGTGGTCATGAGCCCGCCGAGCACGGTGCCCACCATGATCCCAATCGTGCCAATGGTCGAGGAGACGATGCCGACATCCCACAGGTCGAAGCCAAGCTCGCGAAAGAACGGCCGCTGGAGGGACTGGGCGAAGGCATCGGCGAGTTTGAAGAGAACGACGAAGGCGAGGATCTCGATGGCGCGCGGCCGGGAGAGCAGGCCAAGGAACGGCTCCCACACCGCCTCGCGAAGCGTGGTCGGCGTCTTCTGCTTGACCTCGGGGTTGTCCGCCCACAACGTGACGAGCAGGCACGGCACGTAGCAGACGGCGAGCAGCAGGTTCACTCCGGTCCACCCGAACACCCCCGCGAGCGAGATGGCCATGCCGCCCGAGAGGTTCATGGCCACGCGGTACATGGCGGTCCGCGCCCCTACCGCGAGCCCCTGCTCGTCCTCGTGCAAGACCTCGACGGTATAGGCGTCGATGGCGATGTCCTGCGTCGCGGAGATGAGGGCGATGGCGAGGCACAAGGCGGCGATCACGCCGAAGCGTTCCGGATGATCGGAGGCGAAGGTGAGAGCGAGCCCGGTCAGGAAGAGACCGATCTGGGAGACGAGCACGTAACCCCGGCGGCGCCCGAGGAAGGGCAGTTCGTAGCGATCCATGAACGGCGACCAGAGGAACTTGAAGCTCCAGGGCGCTTGAAAGAGCGTGAGCAGGCCGACGATCCGGATGTCGACGCCGATGTCCTTGAGCCACACCGGGATGGCGATCCAGACGAGGCCGAGGGGCAGGCCGGACGAGAAACTGAGCAGCATCACCACGGCGAGCCGCTTCGAGCGGACCGCGTGCTTGAGGCTTTCCCAGGTACTCAGGCGCTCGGACATGACGGGGGAGGATAGCCGCCGCGGAGTCCCGGGCGGAGCGCGGACCTGGGGCTCAGGGCTTCGGCGTGGGGGAAGGAGAGGGTGTGGGCGAGGCCTTCGGCCGCACGCAGATCATGAAGTCCGCGTAGATCGCGGGGTCGTTTCGCCTCCGCTCGACCTCGCGGCGAAGGGTGGCCGCATCCTTCACCTTTTCGAAGGGCTCGTCGTTCACCAGCTGAATCCTCAGGACATTCGGCAGCAGGAAGGAGTACCGCACGAAGTTCCACTTTCCCTCCGCCTTCTTCCCCAGGTCGAAAGCGTTGAGCAGCGCGCCGCCGGGCACGGTCGAGCCATGCACGTCGTACTCGCTCTTCTCCGGAGTTCCATCCGCGGAAGGACTCTCGAAACTCCAGCGGGAAATGGTGTCGGTCCGCCGGGCGATGCGGAGGACGCCGGGGGCGTCGTCGAGAGCCGCCTCCGATCCGAGGCAACGCCAGGCGCCCAGGAGGCGCGCATCCACGGGGACCAGGGGCTTTTGATCCAGGGGAAAGTCGAAGTCGTAGCAGGCGGGCAGGGAAAGACACGCGACGACCAGGGCGACACGAAGCGACTTCATGATTGGCTCCTCGATGCTTCGCGCCATGGTAGCCGAATCGCCCCATCCCCGGGATCCGGGATCCGGCGGAACTCGAGCTCAGAGGCCAAAGCGCACGATCTTCTGATGCAGCGCCTGCCGGGAGATCCCCAGAAGCCGGGCCGCTTCCGCCCGTTCGATGCTGCGGGACAGGACCGACTGGAGAAGCTTCCGCTCGAAGCCGCCGACCGCCTCGTGCAGCGGCATCACGGTCTGCGCCCCGGCCTGGTCGCCCGGGTCGGGCCTCACGGCCACGGCGTCCCGTCCGCGCCATTCGATGACGCGCGATTCCGACATCACCACCGCCCGACGCATCTCCTGTTCGAGTTCGCGCACATTGCCGGGCCAGGAATAGGCGAGGAGGTTCACCTCGGACTGGCGGGAAAGACGCGCCAGCCTCGAGCTCGCCTCCCCGACCAGATGGCGGGCGAGGTGGACGACGTCGCGCCCGCGGTCTCGAAGGGGCGGAATCACGAGGCTCACGCCGCGGAGGCGGTGAAGGAGGTCTTCTCGAAAACGTCCGGCGGCCACGAGGTCTTCGAGCTTCTGGTTGGACGCCACCACGATCCGCACATCGGCGCGCCTTTCGTGGTTCTCGCCGACTCTCCGGTAGGTTCCCTCCTGAACGAAGCGAAGCAATCGAACCTGCGACCGGGAAGAGAGGTCCGCCACCTCGTCGATGAAGAGGGTTCCCCCTTTCGCTCGCTCCACCAGGCCCGGGCGGTCCGCCAGGGCGCCCGTGAAGGAACCCCGTACGTGACCGAAGATCTCGCTCTCGAAGAGTTCGTCGGAGACGCTGGCCGCATTTATGGCCACGAATTCCCGGTCCTTGCGCAGGGACAGATCGTGGATGGCCCTCGCCGCCTTCTCCTTGCCCGTCCCGGTTTCGCCGTAGATCATGACGGGAAGTCCCGACGGCGCGGCCTTTCGTACCAGCTCGCTGAGTCGACGGACGGCCGGGCACCCGCCGAGAAGGCCCGGGAGAAATTCCCCGACGGGCTCGAGAGTCTCCTCGGGCCCGGGATCCGCGCTCGCCGCGCGTAGGCCCGACCCACCGGCGGCTCCGGGCTCGATGCCGAACATCTCTGCCATGTCCGCATGGACGATGGCGAGAATCCGGAGATCTCCGAAGGCCTCGACCGCGGCGATGTGGCCACGAACCACATCGCTGCGGGGAGAGGCGCCCTGGGCGAGGGCCAGGCCCAGTTGCGCCACCGACCGGAGCGGGGGATACAGACCGGGATTTCGAGCCGCGCGAGCGAAGGGAGCCGACGCCGCGGAGCGGTCCTTCCGGAGGAGCACCCGGGCGAGCGCGATGTCCGCGAGCCCCGCGGCCACCGGCCCCGCGTCCTTGATGGAGCCGGCGATCCTCGCCTCTCGAAAGGCCAGCGTCAGGTTGGACATCGACAGAGCCGCGAGCGAGCGTCGCACGTGGGCGCGGGCGAGGCCGCCGGGATCCTGGGCATCCCGGAAGAAGGACAGCGCCGCGGTCGCCCGATCGAGAGCGCCTTCGGGATCGCGGCCGGCCAGCTGCGCATCGGCAAGGAGCAGGTCGATCTCGGCCCGGCACTCGATCGTGCCGAAACCGCGGCGGGCGAGATCGGCGGCACGCTCGATCGCGGGAAGAGCGGTGCCCGGATCTCCATGTGCGAGACCGAGCAGTCCCGCCCGACGACCGGCGCTCAAATGCTCGTGGGGCGAAAACGCGCGCGCGAAGAGGCGGCCGGATTGCCCGGCGTCCCTGGCCGCCCCCGCCCAATCACCGGAGTGCGTCATCAGGTCGGCGCGATCGGCGAGGACGTAAGCCAGAGCGCTCGCGTCCCTCAAGCCGTTCGAAAGTCTCCGCGCCCGGTCGAGGTCGTCTCGGGCCCCGGCCGCATCTCCGTTCTCCCGGAGGGTCCGTGCGCGCAACACCAGGGCGTCGACGAGCTTCGCGCGATTCCGGCCCATCATCGCTTTCGTGCAGGCCTGGGCGGCTTCTTGAATCGCGTGAACCAGGCCTCCGGAATGGAGGGCCACATGGGCGCGGAAAAGGCTGAGGTCGATCCCCACCGGATCGAGGCTCGCAAAGCGCGACTCCACCCGGACCGAGGCCTCGCGAAATCGGCCCAGACCGAGGAGCGCGCGGATACGCGAGGCCTCGAGCGCCGGCTGGAGCCCCTCGGCGGGATCGAGGCCCTTGAGCGCCTCCGTGGCCCACTCCAGCGCGGCCGCGAATCGTCCCAGACCAAGCGCTATCTCGGCGCGAAGGGCCAGAAACGCTCTCGACGGCCCGGCGGAGAGCCGGCGACGGTGCGCGCGGGCGATTCGATCCGCCTCCGCATGACGGCCTCGGGTCAGAAGCGACTTGAGCGAATGGAGCACCGGATCGCCGGCCGGGGAGGAATCGAGGGAGAGGATCATGTGCGGTCGGGACCTTTCTGCGTTGAAAGGATGGTGACGTTCATGAGTCCCAATTCAATAATTGGCCTGTGACGCTTCGACGAGCGTCACAGCGAGGGTGCGGCTCACGGTAACGTGCTCTCTTTTCGCAGAGCAGGACTCATGAATTCATGATCGTCGCGATAGACGTCACGACGCTGCGGGGGCACATCTCGGGGGTCGGCTACTACACCGCGCGCATCGTCGAACATCTCTCGCACTCGGTGGGGCGGGACGTCTCCGAACTTCTGCTGCTCTCCAACGGAGCGGTCGAGCGCGACCTCCCGGCCTCGGCCCGGATGGTCGATGGCTTCCGCTTCCCCGTCCGCTCGGTGTGGATGCAGTTCCTCCTCCCCCTCCTCCTGCGCAAGCTGCGGCCCGACATCGTTCACTACACGAACTACCTCGCCCCCGCGATCTCGTCCGGCGCCTACGTGGTTTCCATCCACGACATGAGCCTCACCCGGACGCCCGAACATCACACGCTCAAGAAGCGCCTGCTGACCGCGAGCCTGGTGCCCAGGGTGGCGCGCGGCGCGCGGCGGGTGCTGACCCCTTCGCAGTCCACCCGTCGTGATGTGATCGAAGATCTCCGCCTTCCCGAGGATCGAGTGATCTCGATCCCCTACGCGGCCGCGGAGATGTTCCGGCCGGTGACCGAGCGCCCTTCCCAGATCGGCCTCGGCCAACCGTACTTCCTCTTCGTCGGGACCATCGAACCGCGGAAGAACCTGGTTCGTCTCATCAACGCCTTCGCCGCCTTCGCCCGCGACGTCCCCGGGGTCAAGCTCGTCCTGGCCGGCCAGCGGGGATGGAAGTGCGAGGACATCTACGCGCGCGCCGCTCAGCCGGACGTGGCGAACCGAACCCTCCTCCTCGACTACGTGAGCGAAGGCTCGCTTCCCTCCCTTTACTCGCACGCCCTCGCCTGCGTGTACCCGAGTCTGTTCGAAGGCTTCGGCTTTCCCGTGGTGGAGGCCATGGCCTGCGGGGCCCCGGTCCTGACCTCCAACACCACGTCGCTCGGGGAGATCGGCGCGGGGGCGGCCCTGCTGGTCGATCCCCTCGATGAAAGCGCGATCTCCGCCGGTCTGCGCGCGCTGGCCCTGAACCGGGAACTGCGAGAGAGCCTCCGAGAGAAGGGTCTCGCCCGAGCCGCCTCCTTCTCGTGGGCGGAGACGGGCCGGACCACCCTCGCGGCCTATCGCCAGGCCATCGCCAGATGACCGATCGCGCATCCGGGGCTGTTAGATTCCGCGATCGATGCGCGTCCTCACTGCGGGTGAATCTCACGGACCGGCCGTGCTCTGCCTGGTGGAGGGACTCCCCGCGGGCCTCGAGGTGAACAAGGACCGGATCAACGCGGAGCTAGCGAGGCGCCAGCGCGGGTACGGCCGCGGCGGGCGGATGCAGATCGAGCAGGACGAAGTGGAGATCCTCAGCGGAACGCGGCACGGCCTGACCCTCGGCTCGCCCGTGACTCTGGTGGTCCGGAACAAGGACCACGCCAACTGGGCCGACGTGATGTCCCCGGATGTCCTCCCCGAGGCCGATCGCGCGGCGGCGCTTTCTAAGCGCGAGCGGACCTCGCCCCGGCCCGGCCACGCCGACCTCGCCGGCGCCCTCAAGTACCTGACCCGGGACCTCCGCAACATCATCGAGCGCTCGAGCGCCCGCGACACCGCGGCGGGTCGCCGCGGGAATGCTCGCTCAGTCCGTGCTGGACGTCCTCGGCGTGGAGGTCCGCTCGCACGTGGTCCGCATCGAGGGAGCGGCCACGGAGGGCGAGGTCCCGTTCGAGGCGATGGCCACGGCCTCGCAGTCCGATGTCGGCTGCGCGGACGCGGAGGTTGCCGCGAAGATGCGCGCGGCCATCGACGCGGCGAAGAAGGACGGCGACACCGTGGGAGGCGAGTTCGAGATCGCCGCCTCTGGCCTTCCGCCCGGGATCGGCAGCTTCGCCCAGTGGACGCTGCGGCTCGACGGCCTGCTCGCCCAGGGCCTCATGTCCATTCCTTCGGTGAAGGCGGTGGCGCTCGGGCAGGGCTTCGAGGCCGGCCGCACGCGCGGCCGCGCCTTCCACGACACCATCGGCTTCGACGCCCGGGCCGGGTTCAAGCGCGCGTCGAACCACGCGGGGGGAATCGAGGGCGGCGTCTCCAACGGAGAGGAGATCCGGGTCCGGGCCATCGTGAAGCCCATTCCCACCCTGATGAATCGTCTCCCCTCCGTGGACCTCAAGACCCTCGAGCCCGCGCCCGCCGCGATCGAGCGCAGCGACACCTGCGTGGTGCCCGCGGCGGCCGTAGTGGGCGAAGCCATGGTGAGGATCGTCCTCGCGCAGGCCCTCCTCGAAACCTACGGCGGCGATTCCCGGCAACAGTTCCTCGCGCACTTCGAGAAGACCCGCGACCTGCGGGCTTCGACTTTCGGCTTCGGAAAGGAATAACAGAGTTGGCAATCAGGCCCATCGTCAAATGGGGCGAGAGTGTTCTCCACGCGCCTTCCGCCATCGTGCCCGCGGTCACCGACGAGATCCGGACCCTCCTCGACGACATGAACGAGACCATGATCGCCGCCCCCGGGATCGGGCTGGCCGCGCCCCAGATCGGGGTGGGCCTGCGGGTGATCGTCATCAACCTGACCGTGGGCGACGACCCGAAACAACTCATCGAACTGGTGAACCCCGAGTACATCTCCCGGGAGGGCGAGGTCAAGGAGGAAGAAGGGTGCCTCTCCATTCCCGGGTACGCGGGATCGCCCATCCGCCCTCGTTTCGTCCGGGTGAAGGGCCTCGGCCGCGACGGCGTGGAGCGGGTCTACGAGGGCGAGGGCCTCCTCGCCCGCGCCTTCTGTCACGAGATCGACCACATCGACGGGAAACTGTTCGTGGATCGTCTGACCCCCTTGAAGCGAGACCTCATGGTGCGCAAGCTCCGGAAGCGCGCCAAGGCGAACGACTGGGACGACTCGCCGTCTTGAAGATCGTCTTCCTGGGCACCGGAGAGTTCGCGGTGCCAGCACTCGAAGCCGTTCAT
Source organism: Vicinamibacteria bacterium (assembly GCA_044229175.1). Classification (GTDB taxonomy): domain Bacteria; phylum Acidobacteriota; class Vicinamibacteria; order Fen-336; family JAGNNV01; genus JAGNNV01. The sequence continues at coordinate 10,638 of JBGATM010000031.1, forward strand.
CGCGCGGGCCATCACGTCTCCCTGGTGGTGAGCCAGCCGGATCGGCCGCAGGGTCGCGGCCTGACCCTCCGACCAACCCCGGTCAAGGCCGCGAGCCTCGCGCTCGGGTTGCCCCTGTTCCAGCCGGAGAAATTGCGGCTCGAACCGGGGGCGGTCATCGCGGAGAAGGCCGACGTTCTCGTGGTCGTGGCCTACGGTCAGATCCTGCGGGAGAACATCCTCGAGTGCGCCCGATGGGGCGCGGTCAACGTCCATGCCTCCCTGCTGCCGAAGTACCGCGGCGCCGCGCCCATCCAGTGGGCCATCGCGAGCGGCGAGACCCGGACCGGCGTCACCACCATGCAGCTCGACCGGGGCATGGACACCGGGCCGATCCTTCTCCAGAAGGAATGCGAGATCGCGCCCGATGACACCACCGCGACCCTCGAGCCGAGACTCGCGGCCATGGGCGCCGCGCTTTTGATCGAGACCCTGGACGGCCTCGCGAAAGGAACCATCGTCCCCCGGGCCCAGGATGACGCTCTCGCGACCAAGGCGCCCCTGATCCGGAAGAGTGACGGGGCGATCGACTTCCACCGGAACGCCCTGGAGATCGCGAACCGGATGCGCGGGTTCTCCCCGTGGCCGGGGGTTCAATTCCTCCACGACGGCCGCTCCATCAGGATTCTCGAGGCGGTGGCCGCGGCGGAGAACCGTGAGGAAACGGCCCGGGCCGGAACGATCCTCGGGGTCTCACGCGAGGGCGTGGACGTGGCCTGCGGCGGGGGCTCGACCTTGCGACTGCGCCGGGTTCAACCCGAAAGCCGCGGGCCGGTTTCCGCGTTCGATTTCGCGAACGGAGCGAAACTCAAACCGGGCGCGGTCCTCGGCGCCGCCAAAGACTAAACTTCCCGGCTGCGCGTCCCTGAAATCCCATGCTCCGCAAGCTTCTGGTTCTCTCTCTGGCCCTTTGTTGCGGACTCATCTCGGCCGCGCTCACCCTCCGCATCGTCCGCAATTCGCAGACCACATCGACCCCGAACCTGACCGGGCGCACGCTCGCCGCCGCCACCAACGACGCGGCCCAACGCCGACTGAAGGTGAAGGTGACGGGACGCAAGAATCATCCGAAGATCGCCGCGGGTCGCGTGGTGGAGCAAGACCCCCTCCCCGGAACCTCCATCAAGGAGAATCGCACCCTCCGCGTGGTCCTGAGCATGGGCCCCAAGAAGACCGCGGTTCCCGACGTTTCCGGACAGGGGTTGCGCAGCGCCCGCCTGCGCCTCGAGAGCATGGGGGTTCCCATCCGGAGGATCGTGGAGGCTCCCTCCGCCATCCCCGAGGACACCGTGCTGGTTCAGGTTCCGGAGGCCGGGGTGGCCGAGAACCTGGGCGAGGGCGTGCTGCTGGTGGTGGCGAAGAACGGCTCCATGCGCGACTACGTGATGCCGGACCTCATCGGGAAGAGCATCGGCGACATCTCGCAGGCGTTCGAGACCCGCGGCTTCGTGCCTCCGCAGATCCGCTACAAGAGCTACCCCGGCCTCGAGCGGGGCGTCATCCTTTCGCAGAGCCCTCTCGCGGGCTATCGCCTGAATCCCAGAACGGCCGTGATCTTCGAGGTTTCGCAGGGCTCATGACCGCGGGTGAATCGATCTCGAAGATCCGGGTGCGCTTCGCGGAGACCGACAAGTTCGGCTCCGCCTATCACGGCGCCTATTTCGCCTGGTTCGAGGTGGGCCGGACCGACTGGCTTCGCCAGCGGGGCATGACCTACGTCGACCTGATGGCGATGGACGTGCATCTTCCCGTGATCTCGACCGAGGCGAAATTCCTCCGCCCGGTCGGCTACGACGACTGCATCGAAATCCACACCACGCTCGCGGGCGTCACCGGGGTCAGACTTGCCTTCGAGTACGCGCTGCTCCGGGAGAACGACACCGAAACCCTCACCCGCGCGCGCACCGAGCACGCGTCGGTCGACGGCACGGGTCGGCCCCGGCGGTTTCCCGAGAACATCCTGAGGCTCCTGAAATGAGACTTGTCGTCACCGGCGCCGCCGGCTTCATCGGATCGCACCTGTGCGACCGCCTGCTCGAGGCCGGACACGAAGTCGTGGGCATCGACGGTTACGTTCCCTTCTATCCCCGGGAGATGAAGGAGCGGAACCTAGCGAAGGCGCAGACCTCGAAGAACTTCACTCTGCACGAGACCCTGATCGAGAAGGCCGCCAATCTCGAGTCGATCCTGAAGGGCGCCTCCGCGATCTATCACCTGGCCGCCCAGGCGGGGGTCCGCGCGTCGTGGGGAGATGACTTCGCCGGCTACGTCGAGCACAACGTCCTCGGCACCCAGAAGCTCCTCGAGGCGGCGGTCAACGTGAAGGTTCCCCGGCTCATCTACGCGTCTTCATCCTCGGTCTATGGCGACGTGAACGAGCTTCCCCTGCGCGAATCGATGGCGCTGTCGCCGGTCTCCCCCTACGGAGTCACCAAGCTCGCGGCCGAGCACCTCGTGCACCTGTACGGCAAGGCCAACGACCTCTCGGTGACCAGCCTGCGCTTCTTCACGGTCTACGGACCGAGGCAGCGACCCGACATGGCCTTCCACCGGTTCTTGAAGGCCGTCCGGGACTCCCAGCCCATCACCCTGTACGGCGACGGGGAACAGACGCGCGACTTCACCTTCATCGCCGACCTGGTCGACGTCTTGCAGTGCGCCCTCGTCCAGGGAAAGGCGGGGCTCGTCTACAACGTGGGAGGAGGACAGCGCATCTCGGTTCTCAAGGTGCTCGAGGCCATCGCCACGGTGACCGGCCGGGAAGTGCGGATCGACCGCCAGGCGGGTCAGAAGGGCGACATGCGGGATACTCTTGCCGATACGGCGCAGGCCGCGCGCGATCTTGGGTTCGTTCCGAAGACGCCGCTCGCCACCGGACTGAAAGCGGAATGGGAATGGATTTGTTCATGAAGATGAGTCGGACCCAAGGCGTCCTCGCCGCGGCCCTTCTGACCTCGACCCTGGCCTGCGGGAAGCAGGAGGTGGATATCGCCACCCTCGCCAGCAACTCCGACCAGGTGATCTGGCAGGCCGGGCAGAAGGCGCTCAAAGGCAAGCAGTGGGACGTGGCCCGCCAGCATTTCCGCCGCATCGTCGACGGCTTTCCCCAGAGTCCGCTCGTGCCCGAGGCGCGCATCGCCGCCGGGGACGCGTACTTCTCGGAAGGGGGCATGGCGAACTACACCCTCGCCGCCGGGCAATACCGCGAGTTCCTGACCGTCTTCCCATCGCACCCCCGGGGCGACTACGCCCAATTCCAGATCGGCGAGAGCTACTTCAACCAGAAGAACTCGCCCGACCGGGACCAGACCCAGGTCGCCCAGGCCCTCGACGAGTACCTGGCTTTCCTCGACCGCTACCCGGACTCTCCCCTGGCCAAGACCGCGAAAGAGCGGGTCAAGGCCTGTCGAAGTTCGCTCGCCAGCTCGGAGTTCGGGGTGGCGTGGTTCTATCAGAAGTCCCGCAAGGCCTACCGGGCCGCGATCCCCCGCTACGAGGACATCCTGAAGAACTACCCGGACTTCGACCAGACCGACGAGACCTTGCTTCGGCTCGGGCAGTGTCTCACCCTGTCCGGGCGGGAGGCGGAAGCGGCGCCCGTCCTGGCGCGGCTGATCGATGAGTATCCCGATTCGCCGTTCGTCAAGGACGCCCGGGCGATGATGGCGCCTCCCCCGGATCCAGGCGCCTCGCCCGCGGCCAAGAAGCCGGACAAGAATCCGAAGAAGTAGCCGCGGCTACCCTTCGGCCTTTTCGATCGTCTTCACCAGCCGGACGATCGTCCCGCCTTCGGGGGGGAAGATGTACTCGACCTCGGACATGAAGGCCCGCATGAAGAACAGTCCCCGGCCGGCGGCATTGAGGAGATTCTCGGGGGCGGTGGCGTCCGGAACGGCGTCGGGATTGAACCCGGCTCCCTGATCCTGGATCCAGACCTCGATGGCGCCCTGGGTGAGGCCGAAGGTCACGCTCACGCGCTTCGCCGGGTCGAGCTTGTTGCCGTGCTTGAGCGCATTCACGACGCACTCTCGGACCGAAACCGACAGGTCGTGGACGCCGTCTTCATCCAGGCCGCCGACCGCGGCGAGGCGGTCGACGAACGATTGAATGGGTTCGAGAATATCCATGCGACTCTCGAAGTCGATGCAAACAGTGGTGGGGCGGGCCGCCATGGCTAAGCGGTGAGGATATGCCACCCGGGGGCGATATTGCGATGGGAGGAAGGTAGAAAGTCGGGGAAGGCCCAAACTCGGGAAGCCGGCCGGTTCGAAGCTAACCTTGAGTCCTGATGAAAATCCGCCCGGCCCGGTCGTTCCGCGGAACCTTCAGGATGCCGGGGGACAAGTCGATCACCCATCGCGCCTTCATCTTCGGCGCGCTGGCCGAGGGCGTCACCGCCATCGAGGGCGCTTCCGGCGGCGACGACTGCACCTCCACGAAGAGGTGCCTCGTCGCGCTGGGCGCGCGGTTTGAGTCGGACCCGGGAAGCGATCTCATCACGGTTCAAGGGAGCGCCCCCCTGGTCGAGCCGGCCCAACCCCTCGACTGCGGGAATTCGGGAACGACCATCCGGCTGCTCATGGGCCTTCTCGCCGCGTCTTCCTTCGAGTCGGAGCTCGCGGGGGACGAATCGCTGAACCGGCGGCCCATGGAACGAGTGGCCGGTCCGCTCCGGCAGATGGGCGCTCGAATCGAGACCACGAACGGACGCCCGCCCGTGCGCATCCGCGGGGGGAGCCTTAAGGGGGCGGCCCTGACCCCGGTGGCGGCGAGCGCGCAGATCAAGAGCGCGATTCTCCTCGCCGCTCTCCAGGCCGAGGGCCGGACGATCGTCCACGAGCCGATCCCGACCCGCGATCACACCGAGCGGATGATCCGGCGATTCGGCGGCCGCATCCAACGGACGGGGGCCGAGATCTCGATCGACGGTCCGCAGCGCCTCCAGGCCACTCGGATTCTCGTCCCCGGCGACCCCTCGAGCGCCGCGCCCTTCGTGGTCGCCGCCCTCCTGCTCCCGGATTCCGAGGTCACGATCGAAGGCGTGCTGCTGAATCCTCATCGCGTGCGCTACCTGGACATCCTGCGCGAGATGGGCGGAAGGATCGAGACCACCACCACCTCGGCGGCGGACGCGGAGCCGTCGGGCCGGATCGTCGCCCGCTCCTCGTCACTGACGGGGGTCCGCATCCCGCCCGAGGACGTGCCCGCGGTGGTCGACGAACTACCCATCCTCGCGGTGGCGGGCGCCCTCGCCCGCGGCCGCCTCGAGGTGAGGGGGGCGTCGGAGCTGCGCGTGAAGGAGTCCGACCGGATCGCGTCCATGGTCGAGGGGCTGAGCGCGCTGGGCGCACGCATCGAGGAATTCGAGGACGGCTTCAGCGTCTCGGGAGGCCGGACCCTTTCGGGCGCCCCGGTCCGGAGCCATGGCGATCACCGCATCGCCATGGCTCTCTCGGTGGCCGCGCTTTCCGCCCGGGGCGACACCGAGGTGGAGGGCGCCGAGGTCGTTTCGATCTCCCTCCCCGGGTTCTTCAGCGAGCTGGATCGCGGGGCGAGCCGTTGATCCTGCCCGCGCGGATCGCCCTGGTGGGCTTCATGGGCTCCGGGAAGACCACGGTCGGACGGCTGCTCGCGGAGCGCATCGGGTACGAGTTCGTGGACTGCGACGATGAAATCGAATCCCGCGCCGGATTGAGGGTGGCCGACATCTTCAGGCTTCACGGCGAGGCGTTCTTCCGGGAACTGGAGGAAGGAGCGGTTCGACACGCCCTGCAGACGAGCGATCGGGTGATCGGCACCGGCGGCGGCGCGTTCGTCCAGCCCGCGTGCGCGGAGGCGATCCTGGCCCGCGCCTTCACGGTTCACCTGAGCTGCGATTTCCCCGAGGCCTTCCGACGCGCGGCGATCCAGGGGGGTCGGCCGCTGGTCGACAAAGGGGAAACGGATGTCGCTTCGCTTTATGCGGAACGAAAAGACAAGTACTCTCGGGCTCACGCAACCGTCGACACCACGAACCGGTCTCCGGAAGAAGTGGTGAAGGACGTCCTCCGTCTCCTGTCCCACCCGTGACCCTGGTTCCTCCATGCGCTATCTGATCCTCTCGGACATACACGCGAACTACGAGGCCTTCGCCGCGGTGATGAACTCCACGCGCCGGAAACGGTGGGACAAGGCGGTCTGCCTCGGGGACATCGTGGGCTACGCCGCCGAGGTGAATCAGACCGTCGATCGCCTTCGCGCGATCAAGCCGATGGTGGCGATTCGCGGCAATCACGACAAGGTCTGCTCGGGCGTCGAGGGAGAAGACCGGCTCGCCAAGTTCTCGCGCTTCGCGAGAACCGCGGCGGAGTGGACCTCCCGGAAGCTCACCAAGGGGAACCGGCGGTACCTGGCCGCACTGCCCCAGGGCCCGAAGATGGTGGACGGAGCCTTCGCCATCGCCCACGGCTCGCCCCTCGACGAGGACGCCTATATCTTCAGCGACCTCGACGCCCTGCGCGTGTTCCGCGGCACCGAGTTCCCCATCTGCTTCATCGGGCATTCCCACTTCCCGGTGGTCTTCTCGTGGGACGGTCTCGACGTCGAGATGCATCTCGCCACCCCCCCCGAGTTCAAGATGAAGCTCGACCCGAACAAGCGATATCTCATCAATCCAGGCTCCGTGGGCCAGCCCCGGGATCGCTGCCCGCTCTCGTCCTTCGCCACCTACAACTCGGACACGCGTCTGCTCAGGATCCACCGCGTCCGCTACGACATCGCGACCACGCAGGAGAACATCCTCAACGCGGGCCTCCCCTCGCCCCTCGCCGAGCGCCTGTCCATCGGGCGTTAGCGCCTAGAGGACGCCGGCGCGCTTCAGCAGCCGCCTTGCCGTGGTCACCGAGAGTCCGGCCACGTTCGAGGGCGAGCCATGAATCGCTTCGATGAAAGCGGCTCCTCCACCCTCGACGTGATAGGCGCCGGCCTTGTCCAGGGGCTCGCCGGTCCTGACGTAGCGCGCGATCTCCGCCTCGTCCATCCGCCGAAAGCGCACGTCAGTGAGGTCAAGGGCGGTGGACATCTTCCCCGCGAACAGGACGGCGACGCCGGTGGCCACGGTGTGGGTGCGGCCGGACAGGTCCTGGAGCATCGACACCGCCTCGGCCCGGTCCTTCGGCTTGCCGAGGATTCGCGAGCCCAGGACCACCACGGTGTCGGCGGCGAGCACGCAGTCGTTCGCCCGCCGCTTCGGAACGAGGGCCTTCCATCGGGCCAGACGCCTCACCGCGGCGGCGGGGGTCTCGCCCGGAAAGACGGTTTCGTCTACGTCGGCGGGGCGGATCTCGAAGGTCAGACCGAGCGATTCGAGGATCCGGGCCCGGCGGGGCGAGGAACTGGCGAGGATCAGCCTGGGCGCCATGATGACCGCGTCGCGCGAATTCCTCGAAGACCGGACCCCGGCTCAGCCGAGCAGCCGGGAGATCTTCTTGGCGAGAAGGTCGATCGAACCCTCGCTTTTGATCACGTAGTCGTCGCCCCCGTAGTCGGTCCGGGCCTGCTCGTGGTTGGCGATGGGCGCGCGGGTGTAGACGAGGATCGGAATCTCGACCCACTCCATGGTCGACTTGACGTAGTTCACGAAGTCCTTGCCCGAGAGCTCTCCGGCGAGAAGGGGTTCCAGGATCAGCAGGGCCGGTCGTTCGCGGCCCATCGCATCGAGAGCCGGGCGCACCGCGTTCACCACCACCGGGGCGAAGCCCATACGCTCGCACGCCTTCCGGACTTCTTCACCCGACTTCGCGTCGTCATCGACGATGAGCAGGGGCCGGAGCGCGGAGTGCGGGGTCTTGGGCGAGGGGGCGGCCGGCGGCTGGGTTGAAGTCGCGGCCTTCGGCGCTCCGAGCCTCGCGACCGTGGCCGCGAGCTCCTGATGGCTCTGCTTCAGGGTCGCCAGGTCCTTCTGGATGGCTTCGAGGATGCCCTTCAGGCCTTCCATGCCTTCGTTCTTCACCGCGGGAGGCGCGGCCGGAGGAAACCCCGCGGCTTTCAGGGCCCTTGAACTCTGAGCCCCCGGAGGCAGAGTCGCGGAGGCATCCACCCGTTCGATGCGCGCCAGCAGGGAATCGGTGCTGTCGGTGTCGCGATTACCGGTGGGCAGGGGCGGGGGCGCCGCCGCGGCGGGAACCGGAGGTGCGGTGGAGGTCGGAGAGGGCGATTGAATCGTGACCTTGACCGTGGGCGCCTTGCGCAGGCGCGCCCCGCACCCGCCACAACTCAGGAAGCCGAGATCGTCGGCGGCGCCGGTGACCAGCGCGCCGCAGCGGGGACATTTCGGGGATGAAGCCACGGTCTTTGGGCCTATTTCCCCGCCGAGGCCCCCGCCCTCTCGCGTGGCCGGACCGCGACGGTGGCGAAGGGAGGGTGGGCGGCGGATTTCATGATGAAAGGGTGGGACACGAGGAACAAGTGACGGGGAAGCATATTCCGAAACCAGAGCCGCGGTGGGACGGAGCCTTTCGAAAACCAGAGCTTCAGTAAGATGCTAGTCGAAACCGGCGACAGACCCTCAGGAACGACACCGACCCCTTGCGATTCGAGATCCGCCACCCCTCTCATCGAGAAGAGGTTTCCTCCGACAGCGACTTCGTCGTCTTCGGAAGAGACCCCTCCTGCGACATCGTCATCAAGAATCCGAGATGCTCGAGGAGGCACGCCTCGGTGCGGATCGTTCCCGACGGGTACCACCTGCTCGACATGGGAAGCTCGAACGGCGTCTACGTCCTGGGTCAGAAGATCGACGACGCGATCATCCGGGAGGGTGATGTGTTTTCGATGGGCGACGTCTTCGTCAGGATCCTTCCCGAGGACATGCCCGCCACCCTGGCCATGACCCAGTCCAGGGCCGACGCCACCGTGATGCAGGCCCGCCCGCCCATCGAGCCCGCGCGGCGCGGGCCGCCCCCCCCGATGCGCCGCGCCGAAACCCGCGGGCCCGCTTCCGCGTCCCCTTCGCCCACGGCTCTTGCGCCCCGCGTCCTCGCGGTGGCGTCGCTCGCGGTCGGAGTGGCCCTGATCGTCGGTCCCCTGAGCCTTGGCCGCCAGCTCGGGGTGCTGGCCTACGTCCTGCCGGTGGTCGGCGTCTTCTCCGCCATCGCGGGCCTCGGGCTTCTTGGGGGGTTCCGCTGGGCCCGGAGCATCCACTACGCCGTCTTCACCATCTGGACCCTGACCTGTCTCCTCGCTCCATTTGGAGTGATCGGCTTCGTCTACCAGCTTCGGGGCGAGGATCACCCCGAGACGGACTCCTTCTTCTCCGTGGTCATCGGCATCGCCGGCGCCCTGGCCGTGATCGCACTCATCGTCGCCGTGTTCCTGGCCCGGATCTACATCCCCGCACCCCTGCCCTTATAGAGCCAAGGGGGGCCAGACACGGACCCGGCCCCCCTTGGAACCCCAAGGACGCTCTCGTCGGAGGGCCCTTCGCCTGTTCGGGTGGGTATAATGGCGTGTTTGCCAATGCCAAAGAAATCAACCGCTTCGACGTCCCGCGCTTCCGGTCCCGCGAAATCTGCGCCTCCCGCTCTCAAGGCATCCACCGCGTCCAGGGGCGAAGGGGCCAAGGCGCCCGTCCCCGGGAAGACCGGAAGAGGAGCGCCCCCCCTCGACCGGGCCGAGGCCCGCCGACTGTACCGCCAGATGCTGCTCATCCGCCGTTTCGAAGAGCGGGCCCAGCAGATCTACGTGGAGGGAAAGATCGGCGGTTTTCTCCACCTCTACATCGGCCAGGAGGCGATCGCCTGCGGGATCATGAGCCTCCTGCACAAGGACGACTACTTCATCGGCGCGTATCGCGATCACGGCTACAGCCTCGCGCGCGGCGCGGATCCGAAGCCGCTGATGGCCGAACTGATGGGTCGGTCGACGGGTATCTCCCGCGGCAAGGGCGGGTCGATGCACTTCTACGACGTCCCGAACGGCAACTTCGGGGGCGACGGCATCGTGGGCGGCCACATCGTGGTGGCCGCGGGCATGGGCTACGCCATCCGCCTCCGCGGCTCCGAACAGTGCGTGGTCTGCTTCTTCGGCGACGGCGCCATCAACGAGGGCGCCTTCCACGAGGCCTTGAACGTGGCCTCGCTGTGGGACCTGCCCGTGGTCTTCGTGGTCGAGAACAACATGTACGGCATGGGCACCTCGGTCGAGCGCGCTTCGGCGGTTACCGCGCTGCATGAGCGCGGCGCCGCGTACAACATGGTTCACCTCCCCTGCGACGGCATGGACATACTCAAGGTGCGCGACACCTTCGCCGAGGCCTTCGCCCGCGCGCGCAAGGAGAAGAAGCCCACCTTCGTCGAAGTCATCACCTATCGCTACCGCGGCCACTCGATGTCCGACCCCGGCAAGTACCGGAGCCGGGAGGAAGTGGAGAAGTGGCAGGAGAAGGACCCCATCGCCCGCCTGGGGATGTTCCTGCTCGAGCACAAGTTCGCGACCGGCGCGGAACTCGAGGCCATCGACAAGGACGTCATGGTCGAGGTCGACGACTGCATCAAGTTCTCCGACGAAAGCCCCTGGCCTCCGGCCGAGTACATGTACGAAGACATCTACGTGAAGACGCCCACCCTCAACTGGCGCGCGGTCGAAAAGGATCCGGCGTGGGAGCGCTCGCTGCCGGATGACCGGGTGCCGGTCATCTATCCCCCCCACGTCTCGCAGGGGGTCAAGTAGCCATGGCCATCCTGACCATGCGTGAAGCCTTGAACCAGGCCATGCGCGAGGAGATGAAGCGCGATCCGAACGTCTTCCTCATCGGCGAGGAGGTCGGCCACTACCAGGGTGCTTACAAGATCACCTCCGGCCTCGTCCAGGAATTCGGCGACTGGCGCGTGCGCGACACCCCCATCGCCGAGGAGATGATCGCGGGCGTCGCGGTCGGCGCGGCCTGGGTCGGCATGCGACCCATCGCGGAGATGATGACCTTCAACTTCTCCCTGCTCGCCCTCGACATGATGGTGAACCACGCGGCGAAGTACCGCTACATGTCCGGCGGTCAGATCCGCTGCCCCATGGTGATGCGCGGTCCCTCGGGCGCCGCCGCCCAGGTCGCCGCCCAGCATTCGCAGTCCTTCGAGAGCTACTTCGCCCACGTCCCCGGCCTGATCGTCATCATGCCCTCCACCCCGAAGGACGCGAAAGGGCTGCTCAAGGCCGCGATCCGCGACGACAACCCCGTGGTGTTCATGGAGAACGAGGTTCTCTACAACATCAAGGGCGAGGTGCCGGACGAGGATTACATCATTCCCATCGGACTCTCCGAGGTGAAGCGCACCGGGAATCACGTCACCATCGTGGCCTGGAGCCGGATGTGCTACCAGTCCCTCCTCGCCGCCGAGATGCTCGCCAAGGAGGGCATCGAGTGCGAAGTGGTCGATCCGCGGACCATCCGCCCGCTCGACGAAGCCCCCATCTTCGACTCCGTCCGCAAGACCAACCACTGCGTCATCGTCGAAGAAGCGTGGCCGCAAGCGAGCGTCGGCGCGTACATCTCCGATCGCGTGCAGCGCGAGTGCTTCGACGACCTCGACGCCCCGGTGTTCCGCGTGAACGCCCCCGATGTGCCCATGCCCTATTCGAAGGTCCTCGAAAAGCTGTACGTTCCCCAGCCGGAGAAGATCGTCGAAGCGGTGAAGCAGGTTCTGGCGTAGCAAGGAAGAAGACAAGATGGCCACCAAAGTCGTTCTCGCCAAGCTCTCCCCCACCATGGAGGAGGGCCTCATCGTCAAGTGGAGCAAGAACGAAGGCGACACCATCAAGGTGGGCGACATCCTGGCCGAGGTCGAGACCGACAAAGCCAACATGGAGATGGAAGCGCTGGCCGCGGGCGTGCTCCGTCGCATCTTCGTGAAGGCGGGTGAAAAGGCGCCGGTGGCCGGACTGATCGCGGTGATCGCGGGCAAGGACGAGGACATCTCGGCGTTCGAGGCCCAGGCGGAGAAGGAGCGGTCGGCGGCGAAGCCCGCCGCGGCCCCGGCTGCGGCTGCGCCGGCCCCGGCCCCGGCGCCAAGGCCGGCCACAGCCACCGCCCCGGCGGCCCAGGCCGCGCCCACCGCCGCTCCGGCGCCCGCGGCGCCGCGGGCGCCCGTCGTTCACGAGGGACGCGTGAAGGCCTCGCCGCTCGCGAAGAAGATCGCGGCGGACAAGCACATCGCGCTCGAGGAGATACCCGGCTCCGGCCCTGGCGGACGCATCGTGAAGCGCGATGTCGAGTCGTTCGTGGCGGCTCCGGCTCCTTCGCGGAGCGCGACCTCCGCGTCCCCCGCCTCGGCGCGACCCGTGCCCTCGGTTCAGATCACACCGGGTGTCTCCCAGACCATTCCGCTTTCCAGCATGCGGAAGACCATCGCACGACGCCTGTCCGAGAGCATGTTCTCCTCGCCGCACTTCTACGTCACCGTGGACGTCGACATGGACCGCGCCGTCGATCTCCGCGCCCAGCTCAAGGAAGCGGGCGAGAAGATCAGCGTGAACGACTTCGTGGTGCGCGCCTGCGCGCTGGCCCTGCGTACGGTGCCGCAGGTCAACGCCTCGTGGGCTCCCGCGCCCGACGGGTCTCCGGAAGCCATCGTCCTCAACGGCGACGTCCATGTGGGCGTCGCGGTGGCGCTCCCCGACGGCCTGATCACCCCGGTGGTGACCTTCGCCGACCAGAAACCCATCGCCGCGATCGCCGCGGAGATCCGGGAACTGGCGGATCGCGCAAAGAGCAAGAAGCTCAAGCCCGAGGAATACACGGGCGCGACCTTCACCATCTCGAACCTGGGCATGATGGACGTGCACGAGTTCACCGCGATCATCAATCCCCCGGGCTCGGCCATCCTCTCCGTGGGCAGCGTCCGCAAGGAAGCCGTGGTGGGCGCCAATGATCAGATCAAGGTCGGCCACCGCATGAAGATCACCCTCGGTTCCGACCATCGCGTGATCGACGGCTCGGTCTCGGCCACCTTCCTCGCCGAAGTGAAACGCCTGCTCCAGAACCCGGTGTTGCTCCTCCTCTGATCGGAGCTACAATTTTCGCCGTCCGGTTACTTTGGAGGGCGGCATGAACGCATCGGATCCATTCGCGGAACTCAAGAAGCGGCAGCGTGAGATGTGGGCGTCGTTCTCGCCCACCGCCATGTTCACCACACCGGTGGCGGGACAACTGGTGAAGTTCGCGGGCATCGTCCCGGGCGAGAGCGTCCTCGACGTGGGCACCGGTACGGGCGTGGTCGCGGTCACCGCCGCCCGGGCCGGCGCGAGAGTGACCGGCCTCGACCTGACTCCGCAGCTCCTCGAAGAAGCCCGGGAGAACGCGCGGATCGCCGGGACCGACGAGATCGTCTGGACCGAGGGCGACGCGGAGCACCTTCCCTACCCCGATGCCTCCTTCGACGTGGTGCTGAGCCAGTTCGGTCACATGTTCGCGCCACGACCCGACGTCGCCATCGCCCAGATGCGCCGCGTCCTCAAGCCCGGCGGGCGCATCGCCCTCGCCACCTGGCCCCCCGAGCACTTCGTCGGCCGCATGTTCGCCTTCGTGGCCAGGCACTCACCGCATCCGCCCCCCGGAGCCGCGCCGCCTCCACAGTGGGGCAATCCCCACCTCATCGCCGAACGGCTGGCCGCGCACTTCGAGCCCCCGTTCTTCGCCCGCGGGACCATGAACTTTCCCGCCTTGAGCCTCGCGCACTACCGGGTCTTCATGGAGCGCTGCGTGGGGCCGATGCAGAAACTCATCGAATCATTGGCCGGCGACCCGGAGAAACTCGCCGAGGTGCGCGCTGAGTTCGACGCGCTGGCTCTGCCCTACTACGCGGAGAACGTCGTCCATCAGGACTACATCCTGACCCGCGCCGCCGCGCGCTGATCAGGACACGGTGAGCTGGAGGACCCAGCAGTCGACGGACATGGGAGCATTGACCCCGTAGAAAGGCAGTTCCCACGTACCGTTCGCGGACAGGCCGATGAAATCGCTGAACGACAAGGTCGGACTGGCGAAGCTGCCCCCGCCACGCGGCCTGAATACCCCGGCGTAGGGCGGCGTCGCGGTGTCGAAGCTGAGGCCTCCGTCCTTGAAGAGCAGGTCGCCGCAGGTGGTTCCCATCGTCGTTCCGGTCAGGGGAGCCTTGACCCCCCTGATCAGGAAATTGTCGATAATGACTCCGGAGATGAACAATCCCACGGAGAAGTTGTTCTTGTCCGCCGTTGCGACCGCCAGGTCCGCCGCAGTTGCGGTGAACGACGTCTCCACCGCGGTGATGTGACACCCGGTCAGATCGGAGACCACGATGGAGGGCCCATTGCCGCCGCCGGAGGTCGGGAAAGGAACGTTCACTTGATAGGTGTGGACGCCGGGAGCACCACACACCCCCGGCGTCGGGGTGGTTCCCGGAGGGGGCGTCGTGCCGGGTGTCGGCGTGGCGCCGGGAGTCGGTGTGGGAGTCGAAGTGCCGGGGAACCCTGGACTAGGTCCCATCGGCGAGGACGCGGGCGAGGCGCCTGGGCCTGGGCTCGGACCGACCGTGCCGCGGGGGCTCGGGCCAACCGTGCCGCCTGGCTTAGGGCCGATGGGGGACGAGCTGGGCGTCGAGAAGACCGTGGCCGAGGCTCCTCCGTCCTGAGCCGCCACGGTCGCGCTGGGCGCGGTGGCCATCGAATGGGGACGGGACTGGCAGGCGATGGCGACGAGCGCCCCCACCAGGACCGCGGAAAGGAACGCCGTCTCTTTTTTCATGACACTGCCCCTCGTTCGGGCTTCACGCCGACAACTCGCGAAGAGATTGGACTAGAAGGCTTGCACGGCCCGACCCTACATGTCAAGCGGGTCTTGAGCAGAAAGCAGGCAAACTATTACCCCAGCGCAAAATCTGGGACCGGCCGAGGGGACTACTGGATCTTCTTGACCGCGGCCATGGCGGTCGCGAGCGTCCCCGCCACGTCGCCGAGGTTCGCGGGAACCACGAGGGTCGTGCTGGTCTTGGCGATGTTGCCGAACTGGGCGATGTACTGCTCGGCGAGGCGCAGCTGGATGGCTTCGTAGCCGCCTGAGGCCTTAACCGCGTTCGCCACCGCCGAAATCGCCTCGGCCTGGGCGTTCGCGACCGAGCGGATGGCCGCGGCCTGCCCCTCGGCCTCGTTGACCTGCTGCTGGCGCCGGGCTTCCGAGGCCTTGATGACCTGCTGCTTCTGGCCTTCGGCGGTGTTGACGGCGGCGTCGCGCTCGCCTTCCGAGGTGAGAATCACCGCGCGCTTCTCACGCTCGGCGCGCATCTGCTTTTCCATGGCCGCGATGATGTCCGCGGGGGGCTTGATGTTCTTGATCTCGTAGCGCAGGACCTTGACGCCCCACGCCTCGGAGGCCTTGTCGACCTCCTGGACCACCTGCTGGTTGATGTGGGCGCGGGCCTCGAAGGTGCGGTCGAGCTCGATCTGGCCGACCTCGGAGCGCAGGGTGGTCTGTGCGAGCTGCGAGATCGCAAAGAGGTAGTTGGAGATGCCGTAGGAGGCGCGCTCGGGGTCGAGCACCTTCAGGTAGAGGATGCCGTCGACACCCACCATGACGTTGTCACGGGTGATGCACTCCTGCTCCGGGATGTCCACCGCCTGCTCCTTGAGGGTGTGGCGATAGCGGATGGTCTCGATGAAGGGCATGAGGATGTGGAAGCCGGCATCGAGGGTCTTGCTGTAACGGCCCAGCTTCTCCACGATGAAAGCACTCTGCTGCGGGACCACGATGGCCGTCCGCATGAAGAGAATGAAGACGAAGACCACAAAGATCAGAACTACCCACATGGCGCTTTTCTCCTACTCTTTTTCAACAATGAGGCTCAAGCCGTCGACCTTCGTCACCCGAAGACGATCGCCCTTGAGAACGCTTCCACTTCCCGAATAGACGGCACTCCACGTCGTTCCGCGAAGTTCCACCTTGCCGCGTCCGTTCATGTCGAGGGTCTCGAGGGCGATCGCGGTCTGGCCCACGAGCTGATCGACCTTCGGGGTGTTGGTCTCGAATTTCTTCCGCACCAGCGGCCGGAGGGCCAGGATCAGAACCGTGCCGAGGACGCCAAAGGTGAGCCACTGTCCCGGCCCCGAGTCCAGAAAGCCCGCCCAGATCAGGCCGGCCACCACGAAGGCGGCGACCCCGAAAAAGAAGGTGAAGAACCCTCCGGGCGTCAGCATCTCGAAGACGAGAAGCAACAGGCCGAAGATCAACCAGAAGGACCAGGACATTCCCGACACGGGGGAATAGTAATCGAAAAAGGACCGGTTCTAGACGAGTTCGAAGGCGGCGGCGAGGCCCATGCCCCCGCTGATGCACAGGGTGGCGAGGCCGTAGCGCACCTTCCGCCGGGCCATCTCGTGAACCAGGGTGACCACGATCCGCGCGCCGGTCGCCCCGATGGGGTGCCCGAGGGCGATCGAGCCGCCGTTGACGTTCAGTCTCGCGGGATCGAAATGAAGCTCGCGATCGCAGGCCAGGATCTGGGCCGAGAACGCCTCGTTCGCCTCGATCAGGCCGAAGTCGTCGAGCTTCATTCCGAGCCGGGTCAGGAGAGTCCGCGTCGCCGGCACCACGCCGATGCCCATGATCTTCGGATCGACGCCGGCCGCCGCAACGCCGAGAATCCGCGCCATCGGCTTCGCCTTGAGGTCCTTGAGCTTCGCCTCCGAGCAGACGAGCATCGCCGCCGCGCCATCGGTGATGCCGGAGGAATTCCCGGCGGTCACGGTGCCTCCCGGGCTCTTGAAGACCGGCCCCAGCTTCTTGAAGACCGGGGCCAGCTTGCGCAGGGCTTCGAGGGTGGTGTCGGCGCGGGGGTGCTCGTCCTTCGCGATCACCGTGGCGGTCTTGCCCTGGCGGACCTCCACCGGCACGATCTGCGAATCGAACCGTCCTTCTCCCTGGGCCGCGGCCGCGCGTTGCTGCGAGCGCAGGGCGAACTCGTCCTGCTCGTCGCGCGAAATGGAATGGATCTCGGCGAGTCGCTCGGCGGTCGCCCCCATCAGCATGTCCGCGATCGGGCAGAAAAAGCCGTCCTTGTACATGCCGTCCGTGACTTCCTGCTCGCCCATCTTCTGTCCCCAGCGCGCGGCGGTGAGCATGTAGGGCACCCGGCTCATCGACTCGGTTCCGCCCGCGACCATGGCCTCGGCCTCGCCGTCCCGCACCGCGCGGAAGGCAAGATCGATGGCGCGCAGACCGCTGCCGCAAGCCATGTTGATGGTCATGGCCGGAACGCTTTCGCCCAGACCCGCCCGGAAGGAGATCTGGCGCGCGACGTTGGGGCCGCCGCCGGCCTGCCGCGCGCAACCCATCATCGTCTCCGCCACCGACCTCGGATCGACGCCGGTGCGATCGAGCACCGCCTTGACCACCTCGACCCCGAGGTCGGCGGCCGAGAGTGAGGACAGGCCTCCGCCGTACTTTCCGATAGGGGTCCGCAGCGGTGAAACCAGATACACGGACATGGGCGAACTCCGCCTCGACTAGGTCTCCCGGGGAAGACGCTTCAACTTCACGGACGAGCCGATGGCGGCCTCGAAGCGCTTCGCCGCGGAGCCGCGATTCACCGCGACCTCGATGCGGCCGGTCGAACCGAGGTAGACGCAGGCATCGTCCTCGGGCACGTCGCCGAAGGTGGTGACCACGGGCACGATCACTCGATTGACGTCGCCGACCATCTCGGTGAGATCGCCGTTCGCCCCGTGGATGAAGGTCTGCCATTCGACCCCGCCGATCGAGGAGACGAGATTCCCGTAGGTATCGATATAGATGACCTGTCCCTCGATCTCGTCATCGCCCACGAGACGGGGCTTGGGAAACTCGAAACGGAAGGCGTCGTCGATGGGCGGACCCACCTCTTCGAAAGGAGTGCCCCGCACCAGGGCGCCCGCCACCGGGCCGTAGATGTCGCGGCCGTGAAAGGTCGAGGACACATTCGGGCGGAAGAGGCCGGCGTTGGTGAGATGCCGGACCTCGGCCTCGGGATGGTCGGCCAGGATGAGGCTGAAGATGCCGTTGTCGGGACCCACGAAGAAGTAGCCGCCGGCGCGGATGGCGATCCCCCGCTGATCCGTGCCCACTCCGGGGTCGACCACGGCCACAAAGGCGGTGGTCGCGGGAAACACGGGAACGGTCGCGCGCAGCACGAAGGCGGCCTGGCGAACGCCGTGCGAAGGGATGTCGTGGGAGATGTCGACCACGTTCGCGTCGGGGCAGGCGGCGAGCACGGCGCCGCGCAACGAACCCGCGTACTGGTCCCTGGTTCCGTAGTCCGTGAGAAGCGCGACGATCTTCGGCATGGTCTGATAGGGATTCTAGCTAGACTTTCTTCGAACCTTCCGAAGGATTCAACAAATGAACGCCCTCTCGTCGCTGTACCGGCCGTCGCTCGCTCTGCTCACCGACCTGTACCAGCTGACCATGGCCTACGCCCACTGGAAGACCGGCTCGTATCGGAAGGAAGCGGTCTTTCATCTGTATTTCCGCAACAACCCGTTCGGCGGAGGCTTCACCGTGGCCTGCGGCCTCGCCCGCGCCAAGGAGTTCCTGCAGGACTTCCACTTCGTGGAAGAAGACCTCGACTACCTGCGAACCCTGGCCGGGCCGGACGGGAGCCTTCTCTTCGATGAAGGCTTCCTCGACTACCTGCGCGAGCTCCGGCTCGAATGCGACATCGACGCGGTGGACGAGGGGCGCATCGTGTTTCCCTCCACTCCGCTGGTGCGGGTGCGGGGCCCGATCATCGCGGCCCAGCTCGTGGAGACGCCGCTGCTCAACATCATCAACTTCGAAACCCTGATCGCCACCAAGGCGGCCCGCATCAGCATCGCGGCCAAGGGCGATCCGGTGATGGAGTTCGGCCTTCGCCGCGCCCAGGGCATCGACGGGGCCCTGGCCGCGAGTCGGGCCGCGTATATCGGCGGCTGCGGCTCCACCTCCAACGTTCTCGCCGGCCGGATGTTCGGAATTCCGGTGAAAGGCACGCACTCTCACAGCTGGGTGATGGCCTTCTCGAGCGAGCTCGAGTCGTTCGAGCAGTACGCGAAGGCCAGCCCGGGGAACTGCATCTTCCTGGTGGACACCTTCCACTCTCTCGACGGGGTGGCCCACGCGATCCAGGTCGGGAGGAAGCTCAGGGAGGCCGGCCACAAGCTCGGCGGCATAAGACTCGACTCGGGCGACCTCGCCTATCTCTCCATCGAAGCGCGGCGCATGCTCGATGAAGCCGGTTTTCCCGAGGCGGCCATCGTGGCCAGCAACGAACTCGACGAGAACATCATCGCGAGCCTTCGCGAACAGGGGGCGCGCGTTTCCGTGTGGGGTGTCGGCACCCGGCTCATCACCGGCCACGATCAGGCGGCGATGGGTTGCGTGTACAAGCTCTCGGCGGTGCGCGATCCGGGCGGACCCTGGCGCGACCGGATGAAGCTCTCCGAGCAGGTCGCCAAGGTCTCGAACCCCGGCATCCAGCAGGTGCGGCGGTTCTCCGCCGGTTCGGAGTTCGCGGGTGACATGATCTGGCACGATGAGCCGGAGAATGGCGGCGCCCCTTCGCCCCTGATGATCGATCCGCTCGACATGACCAGGCGGCGTTCCTTCGGGCCGAATCATTCCTTCGAGGATCTGCTCAAGCCGATCTTCCGAAAAGGCGTGCTGGTGAGCGCGCCCGAGACCCTGGCCCGGGTCCGCCAGCGCGTGGCCGATGACCTCGCCCGGTTCCACCCCGGCATCAAACGCTTCGTGAATCCTCACATCTACCCGGTCGGGCTCGAGGAGTCGCTCTTCAAGATGCGCTCCGACCTCATGCTCCGCCTGCGCAACCTGCGCGCGGACGGGCTCTTCGACTGATGGGGCGCGGAGAGCCATGACCCCGATCCCGGCCCACTACGACCCGTCCCACTCCCGGCAATTCGGCTACCGGCCGGACGCCCAGAAGCTCTTCGACGCGGCCGGGCCGTTCCGGCGGGAGAACCACGCATTGCCGGCCGCCTCCGACCCGCGACGAACCCATCTCGTGCTCATCGACGCCCAACGGGACTTCTGCTTCCCTGAGGGCACGCTCTACGTGGGGGGACGCAGCGGCCGGGGCGCCATGGACGACAACGACCGGATCGCCCGCTTCATCTACGGGAACCTCGGGGCGATCAGCGAGATCACGTGCACGCTCGACTCCCACCTGCCCTTCCAGATCTTCTTCGCGCCCTTCTGGGTGGATCGCGCGGGCGAGCCCTTGAGCCCCCATCGCACCATCTCGGTCGACGAGATCCGCGCGGGCGACGTCGCCCCGAATCCCGACATCGTGGACGCGGTCAGAGCACCCGACCTCGCCTGGCTCAGGAAGCAGGTGCTCTTCTACTGCGAGTCGCTGGCGAAGGCCGGCAAGTACGTCTTGTATCTCTGGCCGCCTCACGTGCTCCTGGGCAGCGACGGCCACGTTCTCGCCGGGGTCATCCAGGAAGCGCGCCTGTTCCACGCCTACGTCCGCGGCGCGCGCAACGGCGTGGAGATCAAGGGGATGCACGCCCTCACGGAGAACTATTCGGTTTTCTCGCCCGAGGTCCTGCTGACCCACGACGGCGCCTCGCTCGCCGGCCGGAATGACGCCCTCCTCAAAGCGCTCCTGCGGGAGGATCGCCTGATCCTCGCCGGCCAGGCCTCGAGCCACTGCGTGAAGAGCTCGATCGACGATCTCCTCGACGCGATCCGGGGGCTCGACCCGAGGCTCGCGAAGCGTGTCTACATCCTCGAAGATGCCATGTCCGCGGTGACCGTGCCCGACCCGGCGAACCCGGGAGCGTTCCTCGCGGACTTCACCGAGGCAGCGGCGAATGCTCTCGGACGCTTCCACGAAGCGGGCATGCGCATCGTCAAGACGACCACCCCGGTTTCCGAGTGGCCGGGATTCCTCGACTAGGCGGCCCACCCCCTTGCGACCCATCTATCTCGACCACGCCGCCACCACCCCCCTCGATCCGGAGGTCCTGGAAGCCATGCTTCCCTTCCTCCGCGAGAACTTCGGCAATCCCTCCTCCCTCCACAGCTTCGGACAGCGGGCGCGCGGCGCCATCGACGAAGCCCGAGCGAAGGTGGCGAGCCTCATCGGCTCGCGGGACGCGGAGATCGTCTTCACCGGCAGCGGGACGGAAGCCGACAACATGGCGGTCCTGGGGGCGACCCTCGCGGGGTCGGCTCCCGTGGACGGACCCGCGCGAACCGATCTGGTCACGAGCGCGATCGAGCATCACGCCGTTCTCAATGGGTCGAAAGGCCTCATCCGCTCCGCGCACGCCGTGACTTTCGCGCGCGTGGAGGAGAACGGCCAGGTCGATCTCACCGACCTCGACGGCCTGATCGACCATGCGACCGCCCTGGTGTCGATCATGTTCGCGAACAACGAGACCGGGGTGATCCAGCCGATTCCCGAGGTCATCCGCCTCGCCCGGGCCAAGGGCGCGCTCGTCCACACCGATGCCGTGCAGGCCCTCGGGAAAGTGCCCATCGACGTCAAGCGGCTGGATGTCGACCTGCTGACCGTGTCCGCTCACAAGATCTACGGCCCCAAGGGCACGGGCGCGCTCTACGTCCGGAGCGGTACCCGCATGACCGCCCTCGTCCGCGGGGGCTCGCAGGAACGGAACCGGAGAGCGGGAACCGAGAACGTGGCCGGCATCGTCGGGTTCGGAAAGGCGGCCGAACTCGCGCAGTCGCGGCTGGCCGAGGACGCGAAGCGCATTGCCGGCCTGCGGAATCGCCTCGAGACCGCCCTCGTCGAAGCCGGGAACGGAAGGGTGACGCCAAACGGCGCCCCCGAAAGCCGGATCTGCTCGACCACGAGCCTGTCCTTCGCCGGCGTCTCCGGCGAGGATCTGCTCATCGCCCTGGACCTCGCGGGGATAGCGGTCTCGACCGGCGCGGCCTGCGCCGCCGGCTCGCCCGAGCCCTCCCACGTTCTGAAGGCGATGGGCTTGTCGCGGGACCGGGTGAACAGCTCGCTTCGCTTCTCCCTCGGTCGGGGCACCACGGAGGAGGAGGTCGACCACGCGGTGGAAGCGGTGAACGCCGCGGTCGCGCGCCTGCGCAAGAAACGCTAGCTTCTGGGGACGCCCAGCCGCGAGGGGCGCCGAGCGGAGGCGGGATTCACTCCCGCCGGAGCGCGGGGGTCTGGGGGGCTGAGCACCGCAGTCCGCCTGAGATCTGCGGCCCCCCAGCTAGAGAATGGAGCGGGCGACGGGGTTCGAACCCGCGACACCGAGCTTGGGAAGCTCGTACTCTACCAACTGAGCTACGCCCGCTCTGGGCGATTGACGGAGAGGATCTTAGGCCGCGGTGCTTCTCGGCGTCAACGGCGGGTTCGACACTGAGCGAAGCGATGTGCCCAACTCGGAGTTCAGCCGAAGGCTGAAGTCCGACTTGGAACCCCGTCGCCCGCTCCAATCGTCCCCCCTATTTTGGCAGCAGGACGGTGTCGATCACGTGGATGATGCCGTTGCTCGCGGGCACGTCGGCCTTGACCACGGTCGCGGCATCCACCTTCAGGGTGGTTTTGGTGGCCTCGATCTTGATCCGGCCGCCCTGGACCGTGCTGAGGTCCTTGAGGCCGCGAAGGTCGGTCGAGTTCGCGTTGCCGGCGAACACGTGATAGCTCAGGACCGCGGTCAGCTTGGCCTTGTCCTTGAGCAGGGCGTCGAGGTCGGCCTTGGGAATCTTCGCGAAGGCTTCGTCGGTGGGTGCAAAGACCGTGAAGGGGCCGGGCCCCTTCAAAGTCTGGACGAGGCCAGCGGCCTGAAGGGCCGCGGCGAGGCTCTTGAACGTTCCCGCGGCGGCCGCGGTGTCCACGATGTCCTTGGTCTGGGCCCCGGCAGGAAGCGCGCAAACCAGAAGGGCGAATACGGCGAGGGTGGCAAGTCTCTTCATTGATGGATCCTTCCTAAGGGGCGGGAGCGCCCATGCCTGGAAGTTTGCGAGGGGCTGAGCAGGGGCCATATGACGCCCGTCATGGAGCGAAAGCTCCGCGAAAGCTGCTTCCGAGCCGGCGGGCATTAAACTCGGGTCTCACTTTTCGCCTCGTCCGGAGAAACCATGGGCCTTTTCGGCAAACCTGATCCTCGACCCGCTCAAGAATCCGCGCCGGCGCCTGCTCCCCAGGCGGCGCCGACTCCTCATGCGCCGCCCAGGCCGGCGGCGAAGGCCACGGTTCTGGGCGAGAAAACCCGGTACATCGGGAAGATCGACACCGACGAACCCCTGCTTGTCCAGGGCCCTTTCGAGGGCGACATCAAGTCCTCGAGCGAGGTCGAGGTGGGCGAGAACGGCGTGGTGAAGGCGACGATATCCGCGCGCTCCATCGTCATTTCCGGGCGGGTGATCGGCGACTGCACCGCCACCGACAAGCTGGAAATCCGCGCCTCGGGGAAGCTCTCCGGGAGCATTCACGCGGCCCGGATCGTCATCTCCGAGGGCGCCGAGTTCAAGGGCACGAGCCAGATGGCGGCAAGCCACCGGTCCTGATGCGGGACCCAGGGCCTCGCCTCGCTATACTCAAGCTTCTTCCTCCATGTCCGCATCGAATCTCCCCGTAGCTTCCGACGAAGCCTTGACTTCGGACGCTCCGGCTCCGACGCCCCCCGGCGAGGACCAGGCCGCCGAGACCGACCGCATCACCGCCCTGGAACAGGAGGCGGCAAGCCTCAAGGACCAGTTGCTGCGCCATCGGGCGGACTTCGCCAACTACAAGCGCCGGGTCGAGCGCGAGCAGCAGGCGGTCGGAGAAGCCGAGGTGGCGCACCTGCTCTCCGACCTCCTCCCTTCGCTCGATGCCCTGGAGAAGGCGCTCACCGCCGGAGGAACCGTCGACGAAATTCGGGCCGGGGTCGAGATCACCCTCAAGGACATCACCACCACGCTCAGCAATCGCGGAGTGAGGATGGAGGATCCGACCGGAATGAGATTCGATCCCCTCCGCCATCAGGCGCTCTCCTACGAGCCGGTGCCGGGAGTCGACGATGGCACGATCGCCACGTGCTACCGTAAGGGATACATCATGGGGGATCGGCTCATCCGCCCGGCCCTGGTCAAGGTCGCCCAGGCGACGACCGAAGAAGGCCGGTCGGACGGCAAGCCGGTTTCGCACTAGGAGACCAAAGACGCATGGGACGAATCATCGGCATCGACCTCGGCACCACGAACTCCTGTGTCGCCGTCATCGAGAACGGCCAGCCGGTCGTCATCCCCAACGCGGAGGGGGCGAGGACCACGCCGTCGGTCATCGCCTTCACCGCGAAAGGCGACCGCCTGGTGGGCCAGATCGCCAAGCGCCAGGCCATCACGAATCCCACCAACACCCTGTACGCGGTGAAGCGCCTGATCGGGCGGAAATTCAATTCGCCCGAGGTGGAGCACGCGCGGAAGTTCGCGCCCTTCGAAGTGGCCGAGTCCCCCAACGGCGACGCCCACATCCGCGCGGCCGACCGCCTCTACGCCCCCCCTGAGATCTCGGCCCTGGTCCTTCAGAAGCTCAAGCAGAGCGCCGAGGAATACCTGGGTGAAACCGTCGACGAAGCCATCATCACGGTTCCCGCGTACTTCAACGACCCGCAGCGCCAGGCCACCAAGGACGCGGGCATGATCGCCGGCCTCAAGGTCAGCCGCATCCTGAACGAGCCCACCGCGGCCGCCCTCGCCTACGGGCTCGGCGGCAAAGGCCAGAAGAACCAGTACGTCGCGGTCTACGACCTGGGCGGCGGAACCTTCGACATCTCGATCCTCGAAGTCAGCGACGGGGTCATGCAGGTGCGCGCCACCGGCGGCGACACCTTCCTGGGCGGCGAAGACTTCGACCAGCGGATCATCGACTTCCTGGTCGAAGACTTCATGAAGTCGAACAACATCGACCTGAGCCAGGACCGCATGGCGCGGCAGCGGCTCAAGGAAGCGGCCGAGAAGGCGAAGTGCGACCTCTCCACCACCGACTCGACCGAGATCGTCCTGCCCTTCATCTCGGCGGACGCCTCGGGCCCGAAGCACCTGTCCACCACCCTCACCCGCAAGCAGTATGAGGCGATGACCCAGGACCTGCTCTCGCGCACCGAGGAACCCTGCAGGCGCTGCCTCGCCGACGCCGGTCTCAAGGCCGACCAGATCGACGACGTCCTCCTGGTGGGCGGCCAGACCCGGGCCCCCCAGGTGGTCGATGTGGTGCAGCGGGTCTTCGGCCGAAAGGCCAACCGTTCGATCAATCCCGACGAGTGCGTGGCCATGGGCGCGGCCATCCAGACCGGCATCATGGAGGGCGAGGTCAAGAGCCTCGTGCTCCTCGACGTGACCCCATACACCCTCGGTATCGAGACGATGAACGGCACCTTCACGCCCATCATCGACCGCAACTCGGCCATCCCCACCCGGCGGTCCCGCATCTTCACCACTGTCGCCGACAACCAGACGAGCGTCGAACTGCACGTGCTGCAGGGCGAGAGCGACATGTCCGCGTACAACCGGTCGCTCGCCCGCTTCGACCTCACCAACATCCCGCCCGCGCCGCGCGGCCTCCCCCAGATCGAGGTCGGTTTCGAGATCGACTCGGACGGCATCGTCTCGGTGTCGGCGCTCGACCAGGCCACCGGACGTTCGCAGTCCCTGGTCATCCATCCCGCGAGCGGCATCAACGAGCGCGAGCTCGAGCGGCTGGTGGGCGAGACCAAGCTGCGGCAGGTGAACGAGAAGGAAACCAAGGAGAAGGAAAAGCTCCTCCAGCAGGTGAGCGGTCTGGTCGCGAACTCCCAGCGCACCCTCACCCTTCTCGATCGCAAGCTCTCCGCGGAGGAAAAGACCAAGATCCAGACCGCGATCATGGACACTCAGCGCCTGAAGATCGAGGACACCATCTCGACGCTCCAGCGTTCCCTGCGCGAGATGGAAGAGATCGCCCAGATCCTGTCCTCCGCGATGCTCCGCGCCTAGCGCGGAACTCCGCAACCCCTTTTTCTGAGCCCCGCCATCGGCGAGGGCCAGGCTTCCAAGCAGAAGGCCTTTCCACAGCAACACATGGCGCGCGACTATTACGAAATTCTCGAGGTCTCGAGAAACAGCACGGATCAGGAGATCAAGTCCGCCTATCGCAAGATCGCGATGAAGTACCACCCCGATCGCAACCCCGGGGACAAGGCGGCCGAGGACAGGTTCAAGGAGGCCGCCGAGGCGTACAGCGTGCTGTCCGATCCCGACAAGCGGAAGCGCTACGATGCCTATGGCCACGCCGGGGTCTCCGGCTCGGCCGGGGCGGGCGGCTTCGATCCGTCCACGTTCGCGGACTTCTCCGACATCCTCGGCGACTTCTTCGGCCTCGGAGATCCGGGGCGACGGCGCGGCGGCGGGGCGCGCCGCGGCGCCGACCTTCGCTACACCATCGAGATCGACTTCGAGGAGGGGCTCTTCGGCGCGACCAAGACCATCCGCGTGCCCCGTCACGAGAAGTGCCTCACCTGCAGCGGGTCGGGTGCGGCCGCGGGCAGCAAGCCCACCACGTGCGGCACCTGCAATGGCACCGGCCAGATCGCGTTCCAGCAGGGCTTCTTCACGGTGGCGCGCACCTGCGGCCGCTGCCGCGGCTCGGGAAAGATCATCGCGTCGCCGTGCCGCGACTGCCGCGGCGAGGGGCTCGTTCCGAAAGAGCGCGAGATCCAGATCAAGATTCCCGCCGGCGTCGATACGGGGTCGCAGTTGCGCGTCTCCGGCGAAGGCGAGCCGGGCATGAGCTCGGCGCCGCCTGGAGACCTCTACGTCGTCCTGCGCGTGCGCGACCACAAGGACGGTTTCTTCAAGCGCGACGGCACCGCCCTCGTGTGCGAAATCCCGATCAGCTTCGTGCAGGCGATCCTCGGCGATCAGGTCGAGATCCCCATGCCCGATGGCTCCCGGGCCAAGGTCACGGTGCCCGAAGGAGCCCAGCCGGGCTCGGTCCTCAGGCTTCGCGGACAGGGCGCCCCCGAACTCGGCGGCCGCGGGCGCGGGGATCTCTACGTCCAGATCAAGGTGGTCATTCCGAAGAAGGTCGGCGGGGAAGAGAAGAAACTCCTCGAGAAGCTCGGCAAGACCATGAACGTGGACCTGTCGAACAAGGGAAAGTCCTTCTTCGAGAAGGTCAGAGATTTGCTGGACTGAGAAGGAATGGCCGACGCTCCTCCGGAAGCCACGGTGACCGCGTGGGCGCTCGTGGTGCCCGAGGCGTCGGAGGACGAAGCCTCCGGACTCGTTTGGACCGCCGGCTGCACCGGGGTCACCATCGAGAAGGCGGGAGCGGATCTCATCCGGCTGGTCTGCTTCTACGATGATCCCGAGTCCCACGCCGCGGAGATCCAGGGCGTCGCGGCCCGGCTCGACACCACCGCGGCGCGTATCCAGGTCCCGAATCCGGACTGGGTCCAGAAGTTCAAGGAAACCTTCATCACCTTCGACGTGCCTCCCTTTCGGATCGTTCCCGACTGGGTGAAGGACCCGCCCGCCGCGGGCCGCGAGAGAAGCCCCCACATCATCAGGGTCGATCCCGGCCGGGCCTTCGGAACGGGCGCGCACGAGTCGACCCGACTGTGCCTGCAGACCCTCGGCACGCTGGCGCCGAGTCTGGGGAAGGAACCGCGCACCCTCGACCTCGGCTGCGGCACCGGCATCCTGGGGATCGCCGCGATCCGGATCGCGGACGCGAAGGTCACGGCCTGCGACTTCGATCCCCTCGCCATCGCGGTGGCGCGAAAACACGCGCGGCTGAACCGGGTGAATCTCAAGCTCCTTCAGATGGACGGCTGCCGAAGTCTGCGGCCCGCGCAGTTCGATCTCGTGCTCGCGAACCTCATGGCCCCGTTCCTGATCTCGCGGGTCGACGAGATCACCGCGGTGGGGGCGCCCGGCTGCCGGTACATACTGGCCGGCCTGCTTCGCGAAGAGGAAGAGGCGGTGAAGGCGGCGTGGCCGCGGGAGTGGAAAGTCACATCGTCCTATCAAGGCGAGTGGGCAAGCCTGCGGTACGAGCGGCCGTGACCCTTCATCGCTTTCACGTTCCCTTGGCCGCGACCGGCCGGATGGAGCTCCCCGAAGCGGCGCGCATTCACGCCACGCGGGTCATCCGCCTCGATGAAGGCGACGCCCTGCGCGTCTTCGACCGGGGATCGGAGTTCGAGGCGACCATCGCGGCCATCGAGAAGCATCGCGTCTGGATCGACGTCGGCGCCCCGATCCCGGCCCTGCCCGAGCGAGCCGTCCCCCTGCACCTCGTCATGAGCGCGCTCAAGGGCGATCTCACCGAACTCGTGATCCAGAAAGCGACCGAGCTCGGGGCGGCCCGGATCTCGCCGGTGGTCTTCGAAAGGACCGACACGGTCGCCCGTCAGGATCCGAGCCCGGCGCGCGTGGAGCGCTGGAATCGCGTGGCCGCGGGCGCGGCCGAACAGTCGGGACGCGCGGTGGTGCCGCGGATCGATTCGGTCGTAACCCTGCGGCAGTCCCTGGACGGGCTCGGACCCGCGGGCGAGGGAGAGGTCCGCATCGTGGCCACCGAGCCCGCGATCGAGCCCACCCGGACGGGACCGGCGCAACCGGGGCGCGTGCGGTCCGTGGTGGTGGCGGTGGGACCGGCGGGAGGCCTCGGGGCTCAGGACCTCGACACCCTGCAGGCCGCGGGCTTCGCGGGCGAGCGCTTCGCGCTTCACACCCTGCGCGCCGAGACCGCCTGTGTGGCCGCCCTCGCCATCCTCGGCGACCGCTACCGCTGAGGGGTTAGAGGGTTTCCCCGCAGAAGGGGCACTTCGTGGAACGCTGCGGTTGGGGCCGGCCGCAGTTCCAGCACAGGCCGCGCTTCGGCGCCTCCCGCGCGCGCAGGCGCTTCCT
Source organism: Vicinamibacteria bacterium (assembly GCA_044229175.1). GTDB lineage: Bacteria > Acidobacteriota > Vicinamibacteria > Fen-336 > JAGNNV01 > JAGNNV01. The sequence goes on from JBGATM010000031.1 coordinate 39,574, forward strand.
GATCTCCTCCATCTCGGTCTGACGATGGTCGATGTCCGCGGCGGTCTGAAGATCTTCGAGAAGCTCCGAGGCGGACAGGTAGCGCACGGTGAGATCGGGAGCCATCGCCTTCATGACGATGTCGGAGAGCTCCTTCGAGATCCGGGAGTTGCGCACCCGGGGCGCGGTGCACCGCCCCTGGGAGACCAGGCGCTCGATCTCCGCCGGGTTCGGGCTGAAGTACGGGAGCATGCCGGTGAGCATCTGGTAGAGCATCACCCCCACCGAATACACGTCGGCGGGGAGTTGCGCCTTGCCCGCGAACTGTTCCGGCGCCATGTAGGGCGGCGAGCCGATCACCGTGTTCGCATGAGCGCGGTCGAGGATCCGCGAGGTGCCGAAGTCGGCCACCTTGAGAATGCCTTCCTCCGACACCAGGACGTTGGCGGGGCGAAGATCGCGATGGAGGATCTGGGCCTTGTGGGCATGCTCGACGCCCTTGAGGATCTGCACCGCCATCTCGACGGCCTTGAACTGATCGAGCACCTTCTCCCGGTCGAGCAGCCCCTCGAGACTCTCGCCCTTCACGTACTCCATGACGATGAAGAACGTGCCGTCGATCTTCTCCGCGGTCAGGATGGCGACGATGTTCGGGTGGTTGAGTGCGGCGAGGAGGCGCGACTCCTGGAGGAGATCGTCTTCCTTCCCGGACTGCCGGTGCGGAACCTTGATCGCGACCTTCTTGTCGATCCAGGTATCGCGGGCGAGAAAGACCGTGCCGAATCCTCCCGAACCTAGGTTCTGGAGAATCTGATATTTCCCGACATTTTGGCCCAGCAGAAACACGCGCGCCCGTGAGTATACGAGGGCTGCTATTCGAGAAACAGGCCCTTCTTGAGTTTGGCCATCTGCTCTTCGGTGAGATTCTGCTTCTTGAGGGCGCCCATCATCCGGGAGGCTCCGAAGGCGAGGGGGCGGTAGCCGCACCCGTCCAGCATCTCCGGATTCGGCTGGTACATCAGGCGGCGCGGGTAGTCGCGGCACATGCCGGGACGCGTGTCGTAGCTGTCGCAAAGTCGCGTCTTCCGATCGAAGTGTTCGCACCTGAAGACGAAGGCCTGCAGGAGCTTGTCCTCGCGGACGAGATGGAAGCGGTTCACGTGCTTCTGCCAGGCCAGGAAGAGAGAGCGCAGGGAACGAAACCGGCGGAAGGGCCAGAAGACGGAGATGGCGGGCGCTTCGCAGCACCTCGCGCACTTCGCGCAGGAGCCGCCGAGCTCGAAGAGCGGCTTCTCCCGCCGCCACCGCTTCTCGAACGCGAGGTCCAACTCGAAGGCGGCGAGGGCGAACCGCTTCAGGACCCTTCGGGGCAGGTTGTCGCGCATGGAAAACCGGAGGGTAACATCCTCTTCGCCTTGCTGCTCCTTCCCGCGCGGTCGCTGCTGCTCCTGGCCATCGCCACCCTGGTCCCGCGGGCGCTGCTGGCGGTGTTCCTCGGCGTGGTGGGAGCGCCGGAACGCTGGGAGTACGACGTGATCGCCGCGAACATCGTCGCGGGCAGCGGTCACGTCTACGACCGCTTCGGCTTCGTCTACTCGGCTTACGCTCCCCCGCTCTGGTCCTGGATCCTCGCCGCGGTGCTGGCCGCGGTCGGAGAAACCCGCGGCGCCATCCAGGTCCTCCAGGCCGTGCTCTGCTTCGGCGCGGCCGTGACCAGCGCCGGCCTCGCCCGCCGGATCTCCGGCGATGAGACCTCGGGTCTCATTGCCGGAGTGCTCGTGGCCCTGCAGCCCTCCCTGCTCTATTACTCGGTGGTGAAGAGCGATCCCCTGCCCCTCAACGTCCTCCTGCTCGGCCTGATCGCCGCCGCCGCGGTTTCCCTCATCGATGCGCGGGAGGATGGCCGCGCCCTTCGGTTCGGCCTCCTGACCGGGCTCGGGGTTCTCTCGCGAGGAACGCCGGCGGTGGCGTTCCCCCTCGTCGCCATCGCGCTCTTCGTGAGCCGGAGAAGCGGAGCCTTCCGCGCGGTCGCGCTGTCGGGGGCGGCCATGGCGCTGTGCCTGGCCCCGTGGCTGATCCGCAACGTGGCCTTGCTGGGCGCGCCCGTCCTCACTTCCACCACCGGAGAGAACTTCTGGCGCGGTAACCACGAGGGCGCATCGGGCGGTGTGCTCGACCTGAACGGGGGCGAGATCACGCTGGTGGCGCCGGCGAACCCGGCTTTCCCGAAAGCGGTGCGGGCGGTGCTCGCCACGGGCACGGAGATGCAAAGACACGACGTCTTCATGTCCGAAGCCCGGCGCTTTATCAGCGCCGAGCCGCTCGCCGCCCTGGACCTGTTCGCCAGGAAGATGCGGACCTTCTGGTGGAGGATCGATTCGGATCCGCCCGACTATCCCCGGTGGGCCTCGATCGCCTACGCGGCCCTCTACCGGACCGAGCTCGCCTTCGCCCTCGTGGGCGCGTTCCTGGTGTTCCGCTCGAGAGGACAGGCCTCGAAGAACCGGCCGGCCGCCGCGTTGATCCTCGGCCTGATCTTCGCGATCGGAGTCTTACAGAGCGCCTTCTACGTCCAGGGCCGCCACCGCTTCATGGTCGAGCCGCTGCTGCTGACCTTCTCGGCGGTGGGTGTCGCAGGCCTGACCCGCAGGTTGGTAGTGGTAAGTGGGGGGTTGCTTCGTCGCCGTACAACACGGACTGGCTCCTCGCAATGACGTGAGGGGGGTACAGGACGGACAGGATGGGCTTGGTAGGGGGCTCGTAGTGCAAGTACCAAACGTCTCCGTCAGCGGCCCGGGCCGACGCTCACGTCGCCGCTGCCGGTGTCGACGTCGATCCTGACCTTGAGATCGCCGCGCTTGTAGCCCTTCACCTTCCGGCGTTCCACGATGGGGGTGGCGTCGTCGAAACCACTGGTCACGTCTCCGCTGCCCGTGTCGGCCATGAGCTGGAAGCCCGCGTTGCGGGGAAGCTTGAGGGAGACGTCCCCGCTGCCGGTGTCCGCCTTGATCCTGGAAAGAGTGGATCCGCTCGCCTCCACCGACACATCGCCGCTGCCCGTGTCGGCCGAGATCTCCTCGCTGTCGCCCACGTCGAGCCGGACGCTTCCCGAGCCGGTATCGGCCTTCACGAAGCGCGCTGTCGATCCGGTGACGTCGATGTCACCCGAGCCGGTGTCGAGGTCAAGGCGCTCGCCCGCGAACTCCTTCAGGGTGCAGTCGCCGCTACCGGTATTGCACTTGAACGAGCCCTGCCCGGCGGTCGCGTTCACATCGCCCGAGCCGGTGTCCGCCACCACCTCTCCCTTGAAGTCGCGCAGGGAGATGTCGCCGGAACCTGAGTCGAACCGGAGGGTACCGTCGACACCCGATCCCTCGAGCCTCCCGACCACGTTCTTGAAGGTGCCGGAAGCGCTGCGGGGAATCTCCACGACCAGGTCGGCGTAAAGAGCCAGGCCGCGTCCGGAGCTCACGGTGACCCGCGTCCCGTCATAGGTCACGTTGCTCCGGCCCGAAAACAGGCTCTCGAAGAAACCGCCGCCCGAATCGCTCCGGCCCTCGCCGCCGTAACGGTAGGTCGTGTATTCGTTCAGAGGGTACTGCATCCGCAGGGTGGGCTGACCCGTTTTCGAGTCCCGCACCTCCTCGAGGCGCAGCAACGCCGCGGTCTTCTGGTCTTCACCGTGCACGGTGGCCGTGACCACCACGCGCGACCCCGTTCCCTGCCGGACCACCATGTGACCGGCCAGGTTCTCGACGCGGAAGGGACGGAGGGGATCCGCCGAAAGCTCGGCCTTGAGCACGCGGGTGGCGTCCGCCGAAGCCACGTTTGCGGCGAGAACCAGAGAGGCAAAGACCGCGGAGGCTGGTCGCATGGGGGAATCTCCTTGAATGAGGGAATCTGTCTACAAGGAGAGACGGCCGGGGGCCCCGGGAGGTTCCCAAGGAACAGAAAGCTTTTCGGTCAGGAACCCGGGGCCGCGTCCCCGCGATGGAACGTGATCTTCCGGATGGCGGCGGCCCGATAGGCCCGGGCGCCGTAGCCCCGAAGCTTGAAGAAGAGCGGTGCCTGTTCAAATTTCAGGACGATTTCGTTCGTTCCTTCGCGCCAGGCGGCCTCCGGGAGGAGAAAACGCACGGTCTGCCAGGAGGGGGCGATTTCCTGTTGACCGAGGGAGCGGCCGTTCACCTCGACCTCGAATTTCTGGGGCGTCTCCGTCTCGACCGCGCGGATCTCGAAGGAGATCCGCAGTTCGCCCCGACCCCGCAAGGGCAGCCACAGGCGCGCCTCCCGGCCATCCACGAACCGGCACAAGGACCCGTCTTCCGTCTCCACCACGGAGAAGCGCCTCGCCGGGCGCGGCAGGCGCATCCACCAGTCGCTGCGACCCAGGTCGAGATCCGACCGACCGGTGAGAAGCAGGGGCGAGCCCGTATATCCCTCGAGGAGCGCCACCGCGAGCTTCGGCGAGAGGCCTTCCACTCCCTCGTAGACCGGCGCCGCGATCGAATCCGCGGTTTCGCGCAGCGCCGCCTGCACCGGCACCGGGGTTCCCGGGAGCGGCCGCAGGGAGTCGATGGCCACGTCGTACTGGTGAACCATCAGCAGGAGAAGCGCGCCGGAGAGAACCCCCGCGCGCGCGAGGCGCGGCGTGACCATCACCAGCCCGAGGGCGATGAGAGGAATGGTTCCGGTGAAGCGTCTCACCTGATACCAGTCGAAGATGGACGCGTTGAGCCTCCACTGCAGGAGAAGAACGATCATCGCCGAAGCCGCCCAGGGCCGGCTCCGGCGAAGGGCGAAGGGCAGGCCGAGGACCGCGATCAGGGTCATGGGATACGTGGAGAAGAGTCCCCCGCGGTCCGAGAGAAGCATCTCGAGCAGCTTCGGCGCGGCGGGTGCGGCGAAGGCCTCGCCGTGAAGCAGCTTGTGCGGCACCAGGAACGGGGTTCCGAACATCGACCACCAGACCGCGCTCTGAATCCAGGCCAGGCTCGCGAAGCCGGCGAGGGCGAGGGCGCCCTCCCGGATCATGCGGCCGAGGTTTCGATGGGAGAGCCACGCGTCGAGGGAAAAGATGGCGGGGACGAGGAGCAGCAGGCCGTCCTGCGACCTCACGAGGTAGACCAGGCCGCAGGCGAGACCCGCCTTCACCGCCCACGCCGAAGCGCCGGTCTCGCGCAGGCGCCGCGAGGCCACGAGCACGAGGACTCCAGCGAAGAACTCGATGGCGTGGGCGAAGCTTGGAAGAACCCGCATGTAGAAGCGCAGCGGCGATCCGAACCAGACGAGCAGCACCGCGAGGAGCGAGGCGAGGGGGCTCCCGAACTCGCGAAGCTCGCGGTAGAGCAGGAACAGGCTGGCGCAGCCCAGCACGATGGAGACGAGGCAGGCCGCGGCGATGAACATGGGCTCCGCGCCGGTAACGGTAAAACCGAAGACCAGGCCCAGGAGCGACTGGAGCACGTAGAGCGGTGCGAGCACAACGCCCCAGACGAGCGGCGCGCCGATGGGAAGGACGTTCGGCCCGTGCATTTCCTGCCCGAGCAGGCCGTAGTCGTTCGCCAGGTCGAGGTCGCGATCGCCGATCAGGGAACGAGCGTACGTGAAGTAGTGGACGCCGTCGGCGTCGAGGGATCGCGGGTGGCGCAGATACAGGAAAGTGCAGAGGACGAGCAGGGCGAGGAGGGCCCATCGCTCGCCCCCCGCCTGAAGATCCCGGAACCGGGTCCGCCACAGAAGGGCCACGGCGAGCAGGGCCAGGGTAGCCTGGAAGACCGGAATTCCGGGCTCGAGATACGGCCTCATCAGATCCGCCGCGACGAGAGCGAGGGCCAGCAGAACGGGACCGAAGCGGCGAATCATGAGGGGTTTCACTATACTTTTCGCGGATACGAAACCAGAGCCATGAGCTTGAGCAGCGGGCAATAGGGCCCCTGCGGCAACGAAAGCGACCAACGAAATGACCGAACTCACCCCGGAAGTCATCCACAAACTCCCCAAGACGGACCTCCACGTCCACCTGGATGGCTCGCTCCGGATTCCCACCCTGATCGAGCTCGCGAAGGAGCGGAGCGTGAAGCTTCCCTCCTATACCGTGGAGGGCCTGCGCGAACTGGTCTTCAAGGAGACCTACAAGAACCTGCCCGAGTATCTCGAAGGTTTCATGTACACCACCGCGGTCATGATCGACAGCGAGGCCATCGAGCGGATCGCCTACGAGTTCTGCCTCGACAACCAGGCGGAAGGCGTGCGTTACGTCGAAGTCCGGTTCGCTCCCCAGCTCTCCGTGCGCGACGGTCTCACCATGTCCGAGGTGGTGAACGCGGTGGACCGCGGTCTCCGCCGCGGGGCGAAGGAGTTCAACGCTCAGCCTTCGGTGGTGGACGGCACGGAACCGAAGTTCGTGGCCGGAATGATCCTTTGCGCCATGCGCTACTTCGAAGGCACCTGGTCCCAGGGCTTCGGCCGGTTCTTCAGCGCCATGCCCGAGGCGGATCGTTTCGAGCTCTACTCGACCGCGAGCGTGGAGGTGGCGCGCGCGGCGGCCCGCCTTCGAGACGAGGGCTGCCTGGTGGTCGGGATCGACCTCGCGGGCCAGGAGAAGGGCTACCCCGCGGGCGATCACAAGCACGCCTACCAGATCGCTCACGAAGCGTTCCTCGGCAAGACCGTCCACGCCGGAGAGGACTACGGTCCGGAGTCGATCTTCCAGGCCATCGGCGATCTGCACGCCGACCGCATCGGCCACGGCACCTGGCTCTTCAGCGAGGAGAGGATCCAGGCCCGCATACCCAACAAGAAGGCCTACGTCGAGTCGCTGGTCCAGTTCGTAGCCGATAAAAGGATCACCCTCGAAGTCTGCCTCACCTCGAACCAGCAGACCGTCCCGGAACTCGCCGCCGACCTCTCGAAGCACCCCTTCGCGGAGATGCGCAAGCGAAAGCTCTCCACCACGTTCTGCACGGACAACCGGCTGGTCTCGAGCACCACGGTGTCCCGCGAGATCGGCCGCGCGGTGGAGGCGTTCCATCTCACCGCCCGCGAGGTCCGCGACTCGCTGATCTATGGGGTGAAGCGCAGCTTCTTCCCCGGCAGCTACCTCGAGAAGCGCCAGTACGTCCGGCAGTTCATCGACTACGCCGACCGGATCCTGGGCAAGACAGAAAGCACGTAGTTGAGTCCAGGGGGTCCAGACACGGACCCGGCCCCCCTGGAACCCCCCGGCCTCCGCTCGGCGAGAAGTCATGATGCTCGAATCGCCCGAGTGAATCGGGCGATTCGAAGATGGAGTCGCCTCGTTCCGGCCGACCCTCGAACTCATCACGAGCAGCCCCCGCTTCCCCCCGGCGGTCGCCGGGGTCGGTGTATCGTCAGGCAACCATGGGCGCCGAGGGTACTGTCCGAGCCGCGAATTCTGACCGCATAGGGAAATACGAAATCATTTCCAAGATCGGTCAGGGCGCGATGGGCGAGGTGTACAAGGGGCGCGATACCGTGCTCGATCGTTTCGTCGCCATAAAGACGATGTCGGCCGCGGTCCTGGGCAATCCCGAGATGGGCCAGCGCTTCCTGCGCGAAGCCCAGTCCGCGGCCCGCCTCAACCACCCAAACGTGGTGACCCTCCACGACTTCGGCGAGGACGCGGGGCGGTTCTTCATGGCCATGGAGCTTCTTGACGGCGAGGACCTGTCGCACACCCTCAAACGCGGGGCCCTTTCCACCCTGGAGGACAAGCTCCCGGTCATGGAGCAGATCCTCGACGGGGTCGCCTACGCGCACAACGCGGGAGTCATTCACCGCGATCTCAAGCCCGCCAACATCCACATCCAGAGGAACGGCCACGTCAAGGTCATGGACTTCGGCCTCGCCCGGCTCGGCGAATCCGAGATCACCCGCGCGGGCACGGTCATGGGGACGCCGAACTACATGTCGCCCGAGCAGGTGCGGGGCGAGAAGACCGGGCCCGCCTCCGACGTCTTCTCCCTCGGCGCCATGTTCTACGAAATCCTCTCGGGGCGGCGGGCGTTCGACGCCGACTCGATGCACGCGGTCCTCTACAAGGTCACCGAGTCTCAGCCCGCACCCCTCACCGAGATCTGCGAGGGCGTCCCCCCGGTCATCGTGACCTTCGTCTGGCGCGCCCTCGCCAAAGCGCCCGAGCTTCGGTACAAAGACGCCGGACAGATGCGGGAAGCTCTCGAACTGTGCCGGCGGGTTCTCGATGGATCCATAGACGAGGCCTCCGCCATCGGGGCCATGGGCGAGGCGCCCACCATTCTGCAAAGCCCGGCCGAAGCCGCGGCCACCGCGATGTGGATCGATCCGGAAACCCCGACTCCCGTGGCGACTCCCGCGTCCCGCCGGTCGACCGTGCGGCCCGGCCCGGTCCCCTCACTGCGACCCGCGAGTTCTCCCACCATCCGACGCGGAGGGAAAGCCGGCTCCCGGCCGCCGATCGCCCCGGCGAGCACGCCCCCGGCCTCCGTGCCGGAAGAAGCGGCGCCGTCCCGGACCCCGCTGTACCTCGGCCTGGGCGCGATCGCGGCGATTGCGGTGGTGGCCCTCGTGCTGCTGCTGAGAAGGCCGGCCGCGCCGGCCCCCTCCCCCGACGACAGACAGGCGAAAGCCGTCTTCAGCGTGGCCATCGAAGCCCAGCTCGACGCGGCCCGCAAGAGCCTCGAATACAAGGATCCCGAGGGCGCCATCGCGGCCGCCCAGAAAGCGCTGCAGTTCGATCCAGGCAACGCCGCGGCCCAGGACATAACCAGCCGGGCGCGCGCCCTGCTCGACCTGGTGGAGGCGGACGCCCGCGAGGCCAGGCGCGCGGCGGAGGCGGGCGATCTCGACGGGGCCAGCCGGTCGCTCGCGAAGGTTCTGGACGTGATGCCCAAGCACCCCGTGGCCGCCGAGCTCTCCGAGAAGCTCGCGAGCCGCTTCAAGGCGCGGGCCGACGACGCCTCGAAGGAGATGAAGAAGGCGGCGGAGACCGCTCGCCGCGCGGGTGCGAGTTCCCTGCGCGCATACGCGGACGGCGCGAACTACGCGAGCCAGGGCGAGACGGCTTACGGCCGCAAGCAGTACACCGAGGCCGTCCAGCGTTTCGCCGAGGCCCGCCGGGCCTACGAAACCGCCGGTCGCGATGCCGCGGACCTCGCCGCGAAGAAGGCCGCCACTCCCGTCGCGGCGAAAGCCGTGGAGCCCCCGCCCATGACGGTCGCGCCCACTCCCCTGCCCGCGCCCGCGACCCCGCCCCCAACGCCTTTCGCGGTGGCCCAGACGGCGGTCGCGACTCCACCGCCGGCGACGCCTCCCCCCGTCCAGAAGCCGGCGGTGGACGACCAGGCCGCGGTCCGCCAGGTCGTGGCCCGCCTCAAGGAGGCCATCGAGCAGAAAGACCTCGCCCTCTACAAACGCCTTCGCCCCGACCTCACGCCCGATGAAGAGCGGCGCCTGCGCGACGCCTTCCAGAACGTGACTTCGCAACAGGTCGACTTCACGGTGGATTCGGTCTCGGTGGACGGGGACCGGGCCACCTTGAAAGTGACTCGGAGCGGCCGCGTATCCGGCCAGTCCGTCCCCTCGGTCCGTCAGGTTCTCAAGCTCGCCCGGACCGAGAACGGCTGGGTGATCACCGAGATCGGCCAGTAGCGGCGCGAGGTCGCGGCTAGAAGCTGTATTCGATCCCGAGGAGCGGGGTCACCTTGTCGCGCAATCCGCCGTCGTTCATCTTGAAGAGGACGTTCAGGTTGATCAGGAGACCGCCGCCCGGGTTGGCCTTCACGCCGATGGCGCCGTCGACCATGTTGTAGGAATCGCGGCTGAAACGCACGGTCGGGAATTTAGAGGTGTTGTTCAACGCGGTGAAGGTGTCGCGGGAAACCTGCTCGCCGTTGATCACGCGCCGGCCCACCACGTCGAAGGCGAGGGTGAGCTTCTGGCCGATCCCCATGTCGGCGCCAAAGGCGACGACGGCTTCGTCGGGCAGGTCTTCCTTCACCCCGGTGAGAACGTTCCCGCCGAGCAGGCTCTTGCCGTTCCACTGGTAGCCGGCGTTGAGGTGGGGCGAGAACGCTCCATGGGGGGTGGAAATGACCAGGTAGGGCTTGACCGCGAAGGCGCCCGCGCCGAGCAGATCCTTCTCGTCGCCGGTGGGAAGCCGGCTCTCGACTCCGAGGGCCACGCCCAGGGACGGGTGCCGCACCACGGAGCCTTTCACGCGAAGAGCCACGTCCCCGATCCCGGAAGCGTGCCCGGCCTTCGCGAAGCGCGCCGAATCCCCGTAGTTGTCGCCGGTCGGCACGTAGAAGAAGTGGATGGCATGGTTCACCGTGCCGATGCGCCGGATCTTCGCGTCCGACGAGACCGCGAGATCGACGCTGACCAGGGGCAGGGCCACGGAGACATCGACCCGGTCGGAGATGCCGTAGCTCAGGTAGGCGGTGAACTGCGTCATCTTCGCGGAGATCGCATTCTGGGCGGTGATCACGTCGTCACGGCCGGTGCCCGCCACCGGGTTGTCATGCGTGAAGACGGTGGGGATGTCGCCAAGGTCCAGCCCGTCGATCTTGTCGAAGCTGAAGTACTGGTAGGCGAAGCCGATGGACGCGCGCTTCTTGCCGATGGTCTCGGCGCGGTCGGTGACGATCGGGCCGAAGCTCTTGGTGGAACGGTTGAAGACTCCCAGCGCCGGGTCGAAGGTGTAGGTGAAGCCGGAGGCGGGCGCGGGAAGCGGCACGGAGGCGAGCCGGCTGGCCAGAGCCGAATTGAAGGGCGAGAAGTTGGCCTGGAAGGAACTGTTGAAGTGCCCGGAGTGGGTGTCCCCGTTCGGGAGCACCGCCTCGCTGTTCACGGTCAGGCCGGTCGGCCCGAACAGGGTGGGAATGAGGTAGGCCAGTTTCTCCTGGGCGTGCGCGGAGTTGGGTACGGCCACGGCGAGCGCCACGGCCAGGATGCCGGTTCGTGAGGACATGATGTCTCCTGCTCGAAAAGAGGCTCCAGGCCTGAACCAGCCCGTCCGCCCTGTTGGTGAAAATGATAGGACTTTCTAGCCGCCCACTCCAACCTTCGCCGCCTCGTCGAGTCTTTCCTGCAGGAGGTTGCGGGCGTCCCTCTCCTGGGCGGTCACGAATGAGAAGTTCTCCTTGACGATCAGGGCCAGGAAGATGAGCTCCTCGGTGGTCAGGTTCACCGCGATCCGGTGCTCACGCTGGCTCAGGACCACCTCGTTCAACTTGTCGCGCAGCAACTGACGCGCCACCTGCTCTTCGTCGGTGATGAACTGGTACTCGGCCCTCGAGATCTTCTGCAGGAAGGCCAGTTCGCGATAGTCGAGCAAAAACAGCTTGGACGTGTTGTGAGTCGCCACAGCGGACCTCCCTTTCGTTGATCCCGGATTCTAAGGGCAGGAGCGGCTGGCCGCTTACCGAACCTGGCCCGGATCGGCTCCCGACAACAGGGCGGCCACCCAGTCGGAGAACTTCTTCCCTCCCACGGTCTGCGTGTAGAAGGACGGGCGATTGATGACGCAGTGTTCGGTCCCGGGCGCCAGATAGGCCCGGAAGTTCGGGTTCGCGGCCGAGATCTGCTCCACGTTGCTGACCATCTTCATCGACCAGTCGAAGGCGTCGGTGGCCGAGATCGAACCCTTGGACAGAGCGTAGAAGAAGATCTGGACGGAGTCGGTGCGGGTGTTGAACTGGGAGAACGAGGCGGTCGGGAAGAACCCGGCGACCGAGGTGTAGAGCTTGGGCAGGGTGAGGGTCTTTGGGTCGACGCGATCGAGTGCGAGGTCGGGGATGAAGGTCGGCCAGGCGTCCGCGACGTTCCAGCTCGTGAGGGTGGTGGCGAAGAAGCCGTCGGGCACCACGCCGGCCGCGGAGTCCGCGAGCTCCACCATGCGGGCCCCCGGGTAGACGAGCGCGATCTTCGCCGACCACAACGCGGCGCCGTAGCCCCCGGCGCTGCAGCCCGCCACCACGACCTGCGACGGTGCGGGAACATTGGCGCCCGCCCAGTTGAGGGCGGTGGCCGCGTTCACCGCACCCTTGTGCTGAATCACGTACGACTGACCGACGAGACTGGTGTAGCTCGCGGCAGCGTTCCCCCAGTGCAGGTCGCCCGTGCAGTAGGGGATGTAGACATGGGTGTAGTCCTTGAGCGGGTTCGCGGGGTTCGTCCGATCGTAGATCCCCTGAAGCTGCCCGGTCTGGCGCGCCACTTCGGGGTCGGTGGTCACCGTCTTGTTGTAGACGTCGGCTTCGCAGGTGGCCCCGCTCCAGCAGGCACCCCCGCCCTCGAACTCGATGAGGAGCCGGGCGGGATCGCCGCGATGGACGAAGAAGCGATAAGGCGATCCATCCGAGCAGATGGTGTCGCCGCCGGGAACCACGGTCTCCCATTCCTGCGCGCGCGCGCCCGCGGGCGCTACGAGCGCGACGACCAGAGCGACCAGACCGATCCTGATGGGAAGCTTCAATCGGGGCCTCAATTCGCGGCGACCGAACGTTCGACCCGTTCGACGATGTCCTTGAGCGACGCGCCGGGCAGAAACACCTCGGAAACCCCCATCTTGCGCAAAGGCTCGATGTCCTGGGTGGGGATGATGCCGCCCACGAAGACGCGGGTGCCCTCCATCCCCTTCTCCTTGAGCAGGGCCACGATCTTCTCGCAGATGGGCAGGTGCGCGCCGGAGAGGATGGACAGGCCGATGATGTCGGCGTCTTCCTGGGCGGCGGCGCTCACGATCTGCTCGGGGGTCTGGCGGAGACCCGTATAGACGACTTCCATCCCGGCATCGCGCAGGGCCCGGGCCACCACCTTGGCCCCCCGATCATGGCCGTCCAGTCCAGGCTTGGCGACGACGACACGAATCTTCTTGGCGAGCGTTTTCTCGGTCATGATGGGAGCGGCGATTATAGGCCTTAGCCCTTCTGCGTCTCGGTGGCCGCGGCCCAGGCGATCTTCTCGCGCAGGGCCTTCAGTTCCGCGTTGTCCGCCTTCATCGGTCCCCAGCCGATCCCGAGGCCGCGTCCGTCGACCTTCGGAATGACGTGGAAGTGGACGTGAAACACCGCCTGGTGCGCGTCCGCGCCGTTGTTCTGCAGGACGTTGAAGGCGGTGGCGCCGGTGGCCGCCATCACCGCGCGCGCGATCTTGGGCAGGACCCGGCCGATCGCCGCCGCGGACTCCTCCGAGAGCTTGTCGAGGGTCGCCGCCGCTTCCTTGGGAATCACGAGGGTATGACCCCGGGACAGGGGATTCACGTCGAGGAAGGCGAGAACCGCATCGTCCTCGTAGACGCGATGGCAGGGGATCTCGCCCCGGATGATCTTGCTGAAGATGGTTTCGCTCATGGGGAGAGTCTAGTGGGGCAACCCCTGGCCCGGCCCTACTTGACAACTGCCCCCGTGCGGGTCAAACATCTATTGTTATAAAGATAGGACAAGCCGCGTCCTGTTCCTGGAAGAGGTCTTCGCTTCGCCACCATGACTCCACAATCCGTGACCATCGTCGAAGTGGGGCCGCGGGACGGCTTCCAGATGGAGAAGGCGTTCATTCCCACCGACCTCAAGATCCGGGTCATCGATCTGCTTTCCGACGCGGGGCTGCGCGCAATCGAAGCCACCTCGTTCGTGAGTCCGAAGGTGATTCCCCAGATGGCGGACGCGGCCGAGGTGATGACGCGGATCGCACGGCGGCCGGGTGCCGTCTACAAGGCCCTCGTTCCCAACCTCAAAGGCGCGGAGCGCGCGCTCGAAGCGAAGGCGGACGCGCTCGAGCTGGTCATCGTCGCCTCGGAGAGCTACAACCGGAAGAACGTGGGCATGAGCGTCGACCAGTCGATCGCGGCCTGCGCGGAGATCGCGAAAACCGCGACGGCCTGGTCGACTCCCCTCGAGGTGGTCATCGGCACGTCGTTCGGCTGCCCGATCGAAGGTCCGGTGCCCGAGGCGCAGGTCGAGCGGATCGCCCGCGCCGTCGCCGCCCTCGGCGTCGCCCGCCTCTCCCTCGCCGACTCGATCGGCTCCGGGAATCCGGCCCAGGTGACGCGGCTCGTCGCGCGGATCAGGAACGCGCTGCCCGCGATGCCCCTTTCCCTGCATCTGCACAACACCCGCGGCCTCGGCCTCGCGAACGCCCTGGCCGGGTTCCAGGCCGGCATCGACACCTTCGACGCGGGCCTGGGCGGCCTCGGAGGCTGCCCGGTCTTCCCCGGCGCCACCGGAAACGTGGCCACCGAGGACATGGTGAATCTCTTCGAGGAGATGGGGGTGTCGACCGGCGTCGATCTTCTCAAGGTCCGCGAAGCCTCGCGGCTCGTGCAGCAGTTCCTCGACCGTCCCCTCCCTTCCTACATTCTCCGCGTAGGCACCGCGTCCGAGTTGTACGCGAAAGCCGCGCTAGCCAACGTGTCCTGATCAGCTGTTTGACCTGACGTCATTGCGAGGAGCCTTCAACGACGCGTCATTGCGAGGAGGCGGTCGATAGACCGCCGACGAAGCAACCCCCTGCTACCACTC
>JBGATM010000032.1:0-52575 GCA_044229175.1 Vicinamibacteria bacterium
GTGGTGTCGTAGGGAACGGCGCCAGGATGCTTCCAACGATGTCGGCGGCGCCTCGACTGCACCCGGCCGTTCCGCTCGAGGATGTCGAAGATGGTGCTCCGCGCCGGCCAGGTTCTTCCCGGGTAGCGGGTCTTGAGTCGCTTCAGGATCTTGCGCGCACCCCATCCAAAGCGGCCGTGCTCGTCGAGAATCAACTCGACGACTTCATGCGGAGTCTGGTGGGGACACGAGCGGGGAGCCCGGGAGTGGTCGGAGAGGCCTCGGATGCCTTCCTGGCAAAAACGGTCGATCCATTTGTACCCGGCGGTTCTGCTGATACCGTATCGGAGGCACAATTCGGTCATCGTCCACTGGCCGCTTTCGAAATCATGGGCAAAATGCTGTCGTTCCATCACGGGATTCGTCTCCAACCAGGGCATCGCTTTTCCCTCCTCAAACGAGTTGGAAAAAGTGTCAACCATGTACCCGGACAGCTGTCAACGATGTACCCGGGTCGTACCGTGACGCGGTACAATAAAGGGTTGGAACGGACAAGGCGAGTTGGAGTGCCCGCTTCGCGGGCAGTCGTTGGAGTCTCGCCTTGCCGCTCAACCCAGTGTTATGCGTGCAGTCGATGAGCGAAGCAATGAACGAACGGGAGCGCGAGAAGTTTCTCGAAGACTTCGGCGAAAAAGGGGCCTCGGAGGCCGATCTGGAAGCAGTCCTAGCCTTGGCTAGGTCCACGCAGAATCGCACGCTGCGCCTTGTGGTCGGAGAGCTCCGAATGCGTCGGTGGCTATGTCGCGCGCTTCTCGAGATGATCGAGGCTAAGGGTGTGGAGCCGAATAACGAGCTACTCAAAGTGGCTCGCTTCCTAGTTGGGAGCAGCAATGAACCGAGCTAGAGGCTCGGCGAATCGAGGCTTCCCGCCCAAAGTCGTGCCGGTGGGGTTCTTTCTGTGATTGATGCAGTGCTGGAGACGATGGGCGCAGCCTGGGACTACATACTTGAGGTTCTCTGGCGATCAGATCACGGCGGCAAGAGCCTTGAAGGCGAGCCAAAACCGGACTCCGATGAGAAACCCAAAAATGCAGACGCATAACAGAGAATTGGAGCGGACGAAGTCCTCGCAGACGGACTGGGGCCTTCGCCGCTCAATTCAGTGTTGGGCAGGCCTGATGTTGGGCGAAGCATGAGAGTTCCCGATGTCTTTGATCGGTTGGCCTCCCTGCCGGGAGTGCAGTGTCCAGAGGGCGGGGGGTCGGTCCTTCGGGTCTCGAAGCCTGGGGGACAGGTGGTCCAGATCGAGGTCGCGTCAGATGTTCTCGAGTGGCACGTAACCGCCTATGACCAGAAGGGCTCTGTACTCTGGTATGAGTGGATGGACTACAAAGGGTATGACTCGACCTCCCTTGAAGAACTCGAAGCTCGAATGTGCGGAGACCTTGCTTGGTTCACCGAAACCTTGGTACGCGCCGATGATTTCCGGGCGAGGCTGAACGCCAGGCTATTCTTCTTCGCGAAGATCATTCCGGAAGTGCTCATTGAAGGCCACTGGAATGAGCTCCAGATGTTCCACCGGGAAGAGAGGTCAGCATGACCGGGCTGCCCAACAATCGGATGAACCAGACAAGGTCCGCGCCGCAGACGGACCGCCGCGGCCCTTGCAGGTTATCCGCGTGTTCGACGGGCAGGCGATGGGACAAGAGCTACGCGCGGGAAGGATGTGACTGATGCTGTTGATCGTCGCTGGACTATTGCTCTTGTCTGGGCAGGCCGCGCCCCTTCCAACGCGCTGCGCTGACCTGTGGAAAGCCACGCCACCCCTCGTGGAAGACCTTCGGGCAGGCCGGGACATTCGTATCGCAGTCGCCGAAGAGCTCTCGCCGTATGACTTCCACATCGTGGCGGATCCCGATTGCGGAGGGATCAGGATGCTTGAAGTGCGCACGCCGGCGGGACTCCTCCTCCAGACGCTTACGATGGGAGAATCAGAGGCGCCCTTCATCGGGAGCAAATTCTTCGTCGCCGAAGACCTCAACTTCGACGGCTTTCTCGATGTCATGTGCCTCGCGTTTTGGGGCGCAACTGGGAATGAGAGCTACACCATCTGGCTATTCAACCCAAAGAGTCATCTCTTCGAGCCATCACCTGAACTGAGCAGGCTTGGCAATCTTGGCGTCAACACCACGGCGCGCGAGATCACCACCAGTCGTTACGGAGGCATGGCGAAGAATATTTACGCCCACGACACCTACAAGTGGCTCGCAGGGCACCTGGTGCTTGTTTCGTCCGAGCACCAGGACTGGGATCCCACGAAACGTTGTTTCGTGCGAACGTCTGAAACGTTTGCCGGGCCACGCCCGACAAAAACGCGGAAACTAGTGTGCGATCCGGACTGGAAGTAGGGAAATGCCGCCGAACAATCGGATGAACCTGACAAGGGAACCTCCCTCGATAATGTAGACACTTCCTCTTAACAACGGAGGTGCACGATGCCGGCTCGGCTGAGTCGAGCTAAAAGAGCTTCTGGAAGTCCGGGCGCAGGAAGATCTCGCGGCCCTGGGTCTCGATGTGGCCGTTCTCTTCGAGGTCGCGCATCATCCGGGTCACGGTTTCCCGCGAGGAGCCGATGCGGTGGGCGATGTCCATGTGGGTGGGACGCCTCACCACCACCCGGCCGTCCTTGAGGCGCTTGCCCTCTTCCTCGGCCAGTTCCTGGATCACCCGGGCCACGCGGCCGTACACGTCGAGGAGGGCGAGGGTCGAGATCTGATGATTCGCCTTGCGCAGGCGGCTGGCCAGGACCTGGATGAGCGAGGCGCTCATGCCCGGGTCCTGTTCGAGCGCGCGGGTGAAGTCGTCCCGCTGCAGGGAGAGCAGTTCGCAGTCTTCTTCCGCGATGATGGTGGCGGAGCGGGGCTCCTGGTCGAGAAGGGCCATCTCTCCGAAGAAGTCGCCCTCGGAGAGGATGGACAGCGTCACTTCCTTGCCGTCGTCCCCGAAGATCGCCACCTTGACTCGCCCGTGGAGAATGATGAAGAGGGAGTCGCCCGGTTCCTTCTCGTGGAAGATGACCTCATCCTTGCGGAATTTCCGCCTCCGGGTGAGCCGCAGTATGGCGTCGAGCGATGCCTCTCCCAGGCGGGAGAAAAGCGGCACGCTCTTCAGGAATTCACGCTCGGTCATGGGGATGCCTCGAGGCTGTCGAGATCGTAGCACCCAATGGACCGCGGGGCGCGGCCCCGGTTAACCCCGGCCCTTCTTCCCCTTGTCGAAGCTCGCGGTCACGACACTCGAGATGCCGCCCCGCACGCCGAACCGTCCTTCGATCATCATGCTCCGGGGCCGGGTGACCTTGACCAGGTCGTCGAGGATCCGGTTGGTCACCGCCTCGTAGTAGATGCCTTCGTTGCGGTAGCCGCCGAGGTACATCTTGAGGCTCTTGAGCTCGACACAGAGCTTGTCCGGAACGTAGCGGATGACCAGGGTCGCGAAGTCGGGCTGCCCGGTTTTCGGGCACAGCGCGGTGAACTCCGGGCAGGTGTGCTCGATCAGGTAGTCCCGTCCCGGGTTCGGGTTCGGGAAGGTTTCCAGCCGGTCTATGAGTTTTTCCACCGTGAGAGCGCCTCCTTTAGGTCGCGTTCGATGTCGTCTTTGAGGGATGAGGGCTTGATCACGAGGACATGGGGCACGAAGCTCCGGATCCAGGCCTTGAGCTCCCGCGAGAGGGCCACGTTCAAGGAGAGGTCGAACGAGCCGTCAGGCCGCGGGGTGATCTTCTGGGACTCGTGCCAGGTGCGGTCCTTGATGCTGTCGGTCATGGCCGCGTCGAAGCGCAGGACCACTTCCTGGGCCTTGCCCCCCGCGATGCCGAAAGCGCTCCGGGTGTGGGCCTCGATGTCCTGGTCCTTGGGCATCTCGAAGCTCACGTCCATGAGCGAGATCCTCTCGATGCGTTCCACCGCGAAGGTGCGGACTTCGTTGTATTCCTCGACCCGGCCGTACAGGTACAAGCCGCCCTGGTAGTAGACCACCCGGTATGGATCGACCTCGTAGCGCTTCGCGCGCTTCGAACTTGCCGAGTAGTAGGACATGTCCACCCGGCGCTCGTGGAGGGTCGCGTCGACCAGGGTCGCGATCACCCCCTTCTTGGCCGAGTAGTCCTTGGAAGGGAAGGGGCGTGCGCCGAACAGGTCGGAGATGCGGGAGAGGTAACGGGTGCTCTTCTCCGGCAGGGCGCCGCGGATCTTGATGAAGGCGGAGTCGAGATCGGCCGCGAAGGGCGCGCCCGAGAGGATGGTCATGAGGTGGCGTCCGAAGTACAGGGCCGCCATCTCGGACATGGTGAAGGTGGCCTGGGCCTTCTGGGTGTAGCCCTCCAGGAGGCGCCAGACCTTCCGGCCGCTCTCCTTGTCGTCGTACAGGGGGAAGCCCGCCTCCTGGAGCGCCTCGATGTCCCTTCGGATGGTACGCAGGGCGACTTCGTGTTCCTCGGCCAGATCGGAAGCGGTGACGTAGCGGCTCTTCTCGATCCGCTTGAGGATCTTCCACTGGCGGATGACTTCGGCGTTCCGCATCGTCCCGCTAACTTATCAGGCTACGACAGGCTCGAGAGCGTCGCCTTCGCCTGCTCGAACTCGCCGAACACCGCGGCGGCCAGGGTTGCGGTGCGCGGGCTCGACGTGGCGTCTCTGGTATCCAGTTCGAGGGCCTTGCAGGCGGCCGACAATCGCATCAGGCCCAGGGTGGCGGAACTGGATTTCAGGGAGTGAGCGATTCGGGTGACGCGTTTCCAGTCGTCTCGATCGCATCCACTCCTCAACTCGTCGAGCGACTTAGTGGCTTCATCGAGGAACAATTGCGCCATCTCCGCCACGAAACCTTTCCCCTGGTCGCCCGCGACCTCGCGGAGTTTTTCGATGGCCAGGGGGTCGAAGAGCGGGGTTTCGGCGGATTCACCGGACATGGGAAGGAGCGAGTGTACCCGCGCCCTTGGCTTCAGCGTGTGATCTTCGTCATGATGGCTGCATCATGATCATCCCGACCCTGGTTCTTGGACTGGCCCTTCTCGACGCGGCGCCCTCCCCGAACGAGACGCAGCGCGAGGAGACCCTGGCGTGGCGGGTGAAGAGAGAGGCCGACCTCCAGGCCGACCAGGGGTGGCTGGCGGTTTCCGGGCTCCCGTGGCTGAAGGAAGGTGAAACCACGATCGGCTCGGGAGAGGGGAACACCGTCCGGCTCGCGGACGGGCCGAAGGCGTGGGGCACGATCGAGCGCACGGGATCGAAGGTCGTGCTCAAGCCCGCGGACGGGCCGCCTCGCGAGATCACCGCGGAGGATGAGCCCTTTCAGATCGGGCGCACCTGGATTCAGGTCATCAGGCGAAGCGACCTCGTCGGGCTGCGCCTGTGGGATCCCCAAAACGCCCGCAAGCTCGCCTTCAAGGGTCTGCGATGGATCGAGGTGAAAGATGAGTACCGCGTGCGCGGGCGCCTCATTCCCGCCGCCTCACCGTCGAAGGTGAAGATCGCGAACGTGATCGGCCAGGTGAACGACTTCGTGAGCCCGGGAGTAGTGGAGTTCGAACTGAAGGGGAGGAAGCTCCGGCTGACCCCCGTCTACGAAACGCCCAGGCAGGACGAGCTCTTCTACATCTTCAAGGATGCGACTTCGGGGAAGACCACATACGGCGCGGGTCGCTTCCTCTACTCGGGCCTTCCCGAAAAGGACGGCACGGTCATCCTCGACTTCAACCGCGCGTATTCGCCCCCCTGCGCCTTCACCGACTTCGCGACCTGCCCCCTGCCGCCCGCGCAGAACCGGCTCGAGGTGGCGATCGAAGCCGGCGAACTGGATCCGCACCGGGGTCACTGACCTCGTTGACCGCGAGGAGCCTCGACGCGCTGGCCGCCACGGTCGGTGATCTGAAGCCCCTGCTCGGGAGCGAATCACGGGCGCTCGCGCTGCGTCGCGCTCTCCTCGCCGGACCGCTGAGCTCGCTGCCCTCGAAGGTGCCCGGGGTCGCGGAATCCGTCCTGGGTCCGCTCCGCGCCTCCCTGGCTCTGCCCTCCGCGCGGATCGCCTCCACGCTTCAGGCCGGGGATGGGACCACGAAATGGGCGATGGAGTTCGGCGATGGGCTGAGCGCCGAGACCGTGCTCATTCCTTCGAGGACCCGGGGGACGGTCTGCGTCTCGTCTCAATCGGGGTGCACCCGCGCCTGCGCCTTTTGCGCGACCGCCACCATGGGCTTCCGGCGCAACCTCACCGCGGGCGAGATCGTGCATCAGTATCTGATCGCCCGGGACGCGGCCGAAAGCGCCGGGCTGGAGGCCTCGAACGTGGTGTTCATGGGCATGGGCGAGCCGCTCGACAATCTCGATGCGGTTCTCGCGGCGGCGCGCTCCCTCGTCGACGTTTTCCCCGGGCTCTCGCCTCGCCGGGTCACGGTGTCGACCTCCGGCGTGGTGCCGCGCATGGCCCGCTTCCTGCGCGAGAGTCGGGCCAGCCTCGCGCTCTCACTGAACGCCAGCGACGATGAGACGCGGACCCGGATCATCCCGCACAACCGGACGTGGCCGCTCGCCTCGATCATGAACGTGCTGCGCGAAGCCGCGGCGGAGCGGCCTCGTCGCTTCTTCATCGAGTACGTCCAGCTGCCCGGCCTGAACGATTCCGCCGCGGATGCCGCCCGCATCGCCGTCCTGCTGCGAGGCCTCGACGTCCACGTGAACGTGATTCCGCACAACCCATTTCCCGGCAGCCCGTTCCAGGCACCCGCCCGCGAGGACACCCTGCGCTTTCACGACCAGATCAAGGCGCAAGGCCTCGCCGGCATCATCCGCTGGCCCCGGGGCCGCGAGGTCGCGGGGGCCTGCGGCCAGCTCGCGCTGCGGACGGCGTAGGCCGCGGACTTCGATACACTCGCCCTTCCTTTTCTTCGAGCAAGAGACCCATGAAAAAACTTCTCCTCGGCGCTCTCCTCGGTTCATCGCTCATCGCGGCCGCCCCTCCCCCGCCCTTCGAACTCTCCGTGGCTTCGATCATGCGGGGGCCGAAGCTCGTGGGCTACGCGCCCGACTCCGTCCGCTGGGCCGGCGATTCGAAGGAGTTCTGGTTCGAATGGCGCAAGCCCGGCGACCCCGAGAATTCCACCTGGGTGGCGAACGCGGCGACCGGCGAGACCCGCAAGCTCACCGACGTGGAGCGCAAGAGCGCGCCGCCCGCGAGCGCGGACTGGGACGCGGCCCATCGGCGGGCGGTGTTCTCGCAGGCCGGGGACGTCGTCCTCGTCGACACCGTGGCGAAGACGCGGCGCGTGATCACGCGGATGGCCGGCAACGAGACCCGAGCCCGGTTCGCGAAGAACGAGACCCACGTGTCGTTCGTGCGCGACAACGCGCTCTTCCTGGTGCCGATTTCCGGAGAGGGTGACGGCGGCATCGTCCAGCTCTACGAGGCCGGTCCGAAGAAGAAGGACCCGGTGCTGACCGACGCGCAGAAGGTGATGCGCGAGGAGGAGCAGAAACTGCTGGCCTTCGTGAAGAAGACCGCGGACGAGCGCAAGGCCCGCGAGGAGAAGCGGGATGCGGAAGCGTTGCCCAGGCTCGATCTCGCCGAGGGCGAGAGCGTCGTGGATGCGCAGCTTTCTCCCGATGGCGATCACGTCTTCGCCACCGTGTCGATCAAGGCCACCGGATCGAAGACCGCCGACGTCTCGAACTACATCACCGAGTCGTCCTACCTGGAGCCCATCCCCGCCCGAAACCGCGTGGGTGACAACCAGGACAAGAACAAGCTCGCGGTCATCGACCTCAAGGCGCGCAAGACGGTCTTCGCGAGCCTAGCCGCGCTGAAGGGCGAGCCGAAGACCGTGGACGGCAGGACGGAAACGAAGGATCGCGACGCGCGCTGGTCGACCCCCGAGATCTCCGCGGACGGAAAGCTCGCGGTCGTGATTGTGCGCGCCGCCGACAACAAGGACCGCTGGTTCGTACGCGTGGATCCCCAGACCGGCGTCTCCAGCGTCCTGGTGGACGACCATGACGACCGGTGGGTGCGCGAACTGTTCCAGGGCGGCCTGGGCTTCCTCTCCGACGAGCACACCCTCTGGTTCACCTCCGAGAAGCCCGGCTACATGCACCTGTTCACCGTGGACGCATCGGCCGCCAATCCCGAGGTCAAGGCCCTCACCAGCGGTCCGTGGGAAATCACGAGCGTCGATCTCTCCGTCGATCGAAAGACCTTCTATCTCACCACCACCGAAGCCGGCGCGGGGGAGCGTCATCTCTATTCCATGCCCAGCACCGGCGGCCCGCGCGCCCGTCTCACCACCGTGGTGGGCGCGCACGAGAGCCGGGTGTCGCCGGATGGCGCGAACCTCGCCACCGTCTACTCGGCCGGCAACAAGCCGCCCGAGGTCTACGTGGGTCCCTTCGCGAACGACCTCGCGAAGCGCGTCACCACCTCGCCCTCCGCGGAATGGCTGGCCGGGAAGTGGCTGGACCCGAAGGTGGTGATGGTCACGGCGCGCGACGGGGTCAAGGTTCCCGCCCGTCTTTACCGCCCCGAGGATCTCGGCGCGAAGCCCCACCCCAAGCGCCCCGCCGTGATCTTCGTCCACGGCGCCGGCTACCTCCAGAACGCGCATCGCTACTGGTCGACCTACTACCGCGAATACATGTTCCACCACCTGCTCGCCTCGAAGGGCTACGTGGTTCTCGACGTCGACTACCGGGGGAGCGCGGGCTACGGCCGCGATTGGCGGACCGCGATCTACCGCCACATGGGCGGGGCCGATCTCGAAGACATCGTCGACGGGGCGAAGTACCTTGCCAGGGAGCAGGGCGTCGATCCGAACCGCATCGGGGTCTACGGCGGCAGCTACGGAGGCTTCATCACTCTCATGGGCATGTTCACCACTCCCGGCACGTTCGCGGCGGGCGCGGCGCTGCGCCCCGTCACCGACTGGGCCCACTACAACCACGGCTACACCTCGAGCATCCTCAACCTGCCCCAGACCGACGCGGAGGCCTACAAGAGGAGTTCGCCCATCTACTTCGCCGAAGGACTGAAAGGCGCCCTGCTCATCTGCCACGGTGTGGTCGACACCAACGTCCATTTCTCCGACTCGGTCCGCCTGGCCCAGCGTCTCATCGAGCTTCGCAAGGACAACTGGGAGCTCGCCATGTACCCGGTGGAGAATCACGGCTTCGAAGAGGAGACGAGCTGGGCCGACGAGTACGGCCGGATCCTCAAACTGTTCGAGCGGGAGTTGAAGAAGTAGGTCAACTACACTCTTCACTCACTGTCGACTGAATCCCATACCAAGGAGCAAACAGAACCCCCATGTCCAAGGGAACCCCCGACTACCAGGATGCCGACCTCGTTCTTCGCGTCTACGAGATGCGTCGCGAGTCCGTGATGCGAGCCTCGCGCGATGCCTTCAACGGCAAGTTCTGGCCCGCGAGCTACGATGACGTGAAGGCCATCGCGACCCAGGGTCACGAACTGAACGCGGCCTATCGCCAGCTCGGCACCTACTGGGAAATGGTCTATGGCCTCGTGAAGCACGGCATCGTCAACACCGAGTTCTTCATGGAGACCAACGGCGAGGGAATCTTCATGTACGCCAAGCTCGAGCCCTACCTCGAGCAGCTCCGGAAGGATTTCAATCCCACCATCCTGCGCAACACCGAATGGGTCGCGAAGGAGACGGAGCGGGGCCGGATGCTCACCACCCTCTTCAAGGCCCGGGTTCAGAAGGTCCTCGAGTCGAAGAAGTAAGGAGCCGCCACGTCCGCCGTCCATATCCCCAACTTCATCGTCATCGGCGGCCCGGAGATACACGCCGGGTACGTGAGGCGACTGTTCCGGGCGGAGGCTTTGGGCAAGATCACCTTCGGCCGGATCGTGGTCATCGATCGCGACCCCGGCTGCGCGGTCGCGAGTCTGGTGAACGACCGCGTCCGGCTGGAGGTGGCGTCCTGGAGCGCCTGGCTTTCGGAGAATCTTTCGCGCAGCGGAATGGCGGATCACCTCGTGCCCTACCACTGGGCGCCGCATGTCCTGCTCGACTGGCTGACTGCCGACCTTTCCCGCCACGGGCTCACGCTCCAGCGAGCCCCGGACACGGGAGAGCCCCCGGTCCGCCCGCCGGTTCTCCGCGAGACGAAGGACCGGGATCTCGCGATGTCCTACGCGGAGTGGCTCTGCCCTCCCGCCTGCATCGAGCCCGCGTTGTGCCCGCACACGCGCGGCCCGAAGTCCTGGAGCCTGGCCGGCGAGCTGGCCCGAGCGCCGCGCTCCTTCGTCTTCCCGTGCCTGCACCTCGCCTACGGCGTGGGCACGATTCCCCTTTCCGCGATCTTCGGAGTGAGGGATCACCTCGTCGACGCGCTGCGCCGCGGGGAACTGGGACCGGACGCTCCGGCGTGGATCACCTCGGCGAGCCACTGCCATGGGCTGGCCGCGCGGGTGACGTTCTAGGCCGCGTCCTGCGCGGCCCAGAACGTCATTGCGAGGAGGCCAGTCCGTTGGCGATGCGACGAAGCAATCCCGTCCCACCACTACCAACCCAGTGATGGCAGGGTAGTTGGAGAAGGAGATTGCTTCGTCGCACCGCCAACGGACTGGCTCCTCGCAACTGCGGAGAGAGGGCGGATTTCCGGCGAAATCGGCCCTCTCTCCTAGAATACCGAGGTGAAAGCCATTCGCGCCGAGGATCTTGCGCCCGGGCAGGCCACCAGTGTCATGCTGGGCGGCACGAACGTCGCGCTGTTCAATGTCGGCGGTACGTTTCACGCCGTGGAGAACAAGTGCGCGCATCGGGCCGGCCCGCTGGCCGAAGGGTTCGTCTCAGGCAACGTTGTCTTCTGTCCCTGGCACGACTGGCAGTACGACGTGACCACCGGAGCGTGCCTCAATGCCCCGGGGTTCGCGGTGCGATCTTTTTCCGTCTCTGTCGTGGACGGTGACGTCTTAGTGGAAGTAACTGGAGTGTGAAGACCCTATGAAGTTGTTCGATTCCCCAACTGCCGTTCGAGCCGCCGTCCTCGTGGGATGGAGCGTGATCGCCTTCGCCCAGGGCCCGCCGCCCCCGCCCTCGCAAAGCCCCACCCCCCAGGGTTCCTCCATCCAGTTCCCCTCCGGGGTCGAGCTCGTCACCGTCGACGCGGTGGTCACCGACAAGAAGAACAACCCGGTCGACAACCTCACCCGGGATTCCTTCCAGGTCTTCGAGGACGGCAAGCCCCAGACCATCACCAGCTTCGAGGCGGTGGTCCTGCCCCCCTCGCCTCCCGCCGGTCCGCCCAAGTTCCGCTCGATCTCCACCAACCAGAGCGCCGAGGTCCGGACCGGTCGGACCTTCGTCATCGTCTTCGACGACGTCCACCTTCAGCCCTTCCAGTCCCTGCGCGCCAAGGTCGCGATCGACCAGTTCCTCAAGACCGGCACCCGCGACGGCGACCGGGTCACCCTCCTCGCGAGCGGGGGCGGGGCCTGGTGGAGCACGCGCATGCCCGAGGGCTACAAGGAACTCACCTCGCTGTTGAAGCGCCTCGATGGCCGCGATATCCCCGATACCGGGCAGGATCGGGTCACGGACTGGGAGGCCCTGCGTATCCACATCTACCGCGACAAGCAGGTGGAGGAGCGGGTCGCGCGCCGGTTCGAGACCTACGGCGTCAATCCCGGCGGGAGAAATCAGCAGACGGAGACGGGCCAGGGCTTCGACGGCGACCCGCTCGTCCAGGGCCGGGCTTCCGAGGTCTATTACCAGGCCACGGCCAAGAACAAGATCACCCTCAACGCGGTGGAGCGCGCTTTGAACTCGCTGGCCGGAGCCAAGGGTCGTAAGTCGCTCATCCTCGTCGGCCAGGGATTCATCTACGACCCGAACCTCGACGAGTTCAAGAACGTGGTGCAGGCCTCTCGCCGGGGTAACTGCGCCATTTACTTCGTCGACACCATGGGTCTCGGCGGCATGCCCCTGCAGATGACCGCCCAGTTCGGCCCGGCCATGCCCACCGAGGACATCGGGGCCGCCTTCGCCGAGAACCTGGAGCGCTCCGAGGGCGCCGAGTCCATCTCCGCGGACAGCGGCGGCTTCTCGGTGAAGAACTCGAACGACCTCGCCAAGGGGCTCCAGCGCATCGCCGACGAAACCCGGGTCTACTACCTGATCGGCTACAACCCCACCAACACCGCCAAGGACGGCAAGTTCCGCAAGATCGAGCTCAAGGTCGCGGCCAAGGACATCAAGGTGCGGGCGCGCAAGGGCTATTACGCGGCGCTCGAAGGCGACACCAAGGTGGCGAAGAAAGCGGAAGGCGGACCGGATCAGCAGTTCCAGGAGGCGCTCGACTCGCCTTTCGAGATGCCGGACATCCCCATCCGTCTCACTTCGTACGTCTTCGACGAGACCCTCCTCGGCAAGGCCAGCGCGGTCCTGCATGCCGACGTGGATCTGTCCTCGTTCTCATTCAACGAGAAGGACGGCCGGTTCGCCGACACCATCGAATTCCTTCTCGTGGTCGCCCACCGAGAGACCGGCGAGTTCAACCGCTACGACCAGAAGATCGACATGAACCTTCGGCCCGAGACCAAGGCCCGGTACGCGAAGACCTGGTTCCCCATCCAGCGCGACTTCGAGCTTCTGCCCGGGGCCTACCAGGCCAAGCTCGTCATCCGCGACAAGAATTCGTCCAAGATGGGGACGGTCACCCACGACTTCGAGGTGCCCGATCTCGCGACCTGGCGGATCTCGACCCCGGTACTCACCGACAGCACCCAGCCCCCTCAGCCGGGCCAGACGAACGGAGCCCCGAAGCTCATCATGCTCGCCCGCCGCGAGTTCGAAACCGGGGTCCGTCTCTTCTGCCAGTTCGACGTCTACAACCCCACCAAGGACAAGGCCACCGGTCTGCCCAAGGTCACGGCCGGCTACACCATCCGGAGGAAGAGCGACGGTCTGGTCTTCCTCAAGGTCGCGCCCACCATGATTCAGCCGACGTCGCTGGGTCGCTTGTCGCGCATGGTCGGCCCGCCCCTCGATGGCGCCGACCCGGGCGAGTACGAGTTCGAGCTGAACCTGAAGGACGAACTGAACGGGAAGATCCTGGACTTCAAGGAGGACTTCACCGTTCTGCCCAAGGGCACAGGCGTCGCCACCTCCCGTTCGAATCAGAACTGAGCGGTCAGGGGGAACCGAGGCGAGGGCCACGCATGCGTCGCGCGGCTCGCTTCGTGGTCCGCTCGCTGGCCTTTCTGCTGCTGAGGGTCTCCCGCGGCTTGGAACGCGCCGGCCGGGGGCTCGTCGTCGCCTCCCTGACCCGAGCCGAGATCGATCGCCTCGCCGTCGCGGAGTGGGAAGCCTTCGGCCGGGATAGCCCGGTGGAGCAGCCCTTCGCCTGGGAGGCTGATCTGTTCGCGCGATACATCCGCCCCGGCGACTCCATTCTCGTGGTGGGGGGCGGTGGCGGCCGCGACGTGCTTCCGCTCCTCGCCAAAGGGCACGCGGTGACCGCCCTCGACATCGCGCCCGAAGCGCTTCAGGCCCTGACCGAGCGGGCGCTCGCCCGGGGTTTCACCGTCCCCACCCTCCACACCTCCATCACCGAGGCCGTGCTTCCGAGGGAGGCCTTCGACGTCGTGCTCTTCTCGTGGTTTTGTTTCTCCTATCTCCACGGTTCCGCCGAGCGCGGAGCCGCCCTCGCCCGCAGCGCGTCCGCCCTTCGCCCGGGAGGGCGGATCCTTCTCTCCTATCCCTTTCGCGGGGAGTCCCGCCCGCCCTCTCCTCCCGCGCCGT
Organism: Vicinamibacteria bacterium; assembly: GCA_044229175.1. Classification (GTDB taxonomy): domain Bacteria; phylum Acidobacteriota; class Vicinamibacteria; order Fen-336; family JAGNNV01; genus JAGNNV01. The sequence continues at coordinate 13,793 of JBGATM010000032.1, forward strand.
GGGTGGCTCGCGCGGTGGCCCGCCTCCTCGGCGGCATGGAGACAGAACCGGGAGATGATTACACCGTGAGCGGAACGACCCTGCGGCCCGGCGTCTTCTTCACTCACCCGTTCAGTCCGCGGGACATCGAGGCCGAAGTGAAGGGCCTCGGCTTTCGCGTCGCACTCCACGATCAGTTCGCGAGCGGCGTCGGGGTTCTCGTTCTCGATCGCCCTTCGGAGGTCGCATGATCGTCGCGACCGTTGTCGCGGCGCTTCTGGCTCTGCTGCATCTGTTCGCGGAAGAGTCTCTCGGCCCCCTGGGGCCCCTGGTGAAGATGGCGCCGGTCGCGATCCTCGGAGGCCTCGTGCTTCGAGCCCCGGCAACACCGGCACGCCGCATGGCGGCTTTCGGTCTGATCATCGGCGCGGTCGCGGATGCCGTCATCGAGTTCAGCTTTATCGGCGGCCTCGTGACGTTCCTTCTGGCTCACCTTCTCTACATCGTGGCCTTCGTACGAGTCGATGCGCGCCTTCGCCTGCTTCGGCTCCTGCCCGTGGCCCTCTGGGCCGGGGTGGCTCTTCCGGTCCTCGTGACTCACGCGGGCGCCCTGGCCATCCCCGTCCTGGTCTACGGAGTGGTGATCTTCAGCATGATCTGGCGCGCCGCCGCCGCCGTGGAAGGACCCGGCTGGAACCCGGGCACCATCGGCCTTCTGGGCGCCATGCTGTTCGGCCTCTCCGACACCCTTCTGGGCTATTCACGTTTCGTGTCACCCCTACCCGCCGCGAGCTTCCTCATCATGGGCACGTACTGGGGCGGACAGGCGCTGATCGCCGTGAGCTTCCTCAAACGCCCCTGAACCTGGCACCCCACGACTGAGCCTGTCCACCGGGGCGTGCCCCCTTGCGTTTTGCCGGGCTTTGACGATTCGTGTACGATCCCGCCCCTTAACCCGTGAATCGCTCGAACTCCAGCCTCATGGCGCGCCCCGTCGCGGGCGAGGTGTCCTTTGCTTTCGGGTTTGTTCTCCTCCTTAGCATGCTCCTTCTTGGAGCCAGGGGGTCAATGATCTAGGCGCAAGGCAGTCGAGATCATGAAAGACCCCCAAGGCGATACCTTGGGGGTTTTTGTTTTTGAGGTCAGAAACATGAATCCACCACCAGATCCCTTCGTGACCATCTTCGACACCACGCTGCGCGACGGCGAACAATCGCCGGGATGCAGCATGAATCCGGCGGAGAAGCTCCGGCTCGCCCGTGAGCTCGAGCGGCTGGGGGTCGATGTGATCGAGGCCGGCTTCCCTATCGCTTCCCTGGCCGAGGCGGAGGCGGTGGAGAGGATCAGCGGAGAGATCCGGGGGGCGAAGGTCGCGGCCCTCGCGCGCTGCAGGCCGAAGGACGTCGAGGCGGCGGGGAAGGCCCTTCGCCACGCGGCCCGACCCGTGCTGCACACCTTTCTCGCGACCTCGGCGATTCACCTTCGCGACAAGCTGAAGATCTCGGCGGACGAGGCGCTTCGCCAGGCTCGCGAGGGCGTGGCCCTCGCCCGGTCTCTCTCTCCCGAAGTGGAGTTCTCCGCGGAGGACGCATCGCGGACGGACTACGCCTATCTCCTCGAGGTGCTTCGGGCGGTTCACGAGGCGGGCGCATCCGTGCTCAATGTGCCCGACACCGTGGGCTACTCGTTGCCTCAAGAGTATGCGGAGATGGTGCGCAAGCTCGTGCGCGACCTTCCCTCCGCGGTGATCTCGGTGCACTGCCACAACGACCTGGGTCTCGCGGTCGCGAATTCGATCGCGGCTATCGGAGCGGGCGCGCGGCAGGTCGAGTGCACGATCAACGGCATCGGCGAGCGGGCGGGGAACACCTCGCTCGAGGAGATCGTGATGGCCCTGAAGGTGCGGCGCGAGTCGCTGGGCGTCGACACCCGGGTCAGGACGGAGCTGCTGGCGCCGACCAGCGCGCATCTTTCGGCCATCACCGGGGTGTGGCCTCAGCCCAACAAGGCGATCGTCGGACGCAACGCCTTCGCGCACGAGGCGGGTATCCACCAGCACGGCATCCTCGCGAATCCGCTGACCTACGAAATCATGACCCCGGCGAGCGTCGGGGTCTTGGAGACGCTGCTGGTGCTGGGCAAGCACTCCGGACGGCACGCGGTGGAGAGGCGGCTGCGCGGCCTGGGGGTGAAGCTCGACGGCGCCGAACTCGAGGAGGTCACGGCGAGCGTCAAGGAGCTGGCCGATCGAAAGAAGTTCGTATACGACGACGATCTGCTTTCGCTGCTGGATCACCATGCCGAACGGCGGCACACCCTGATCCGCTATCAGACGGTCTCCGGCAGCGGCGTCATTCCCACCGCCACCGTGGAGATCGAAGTCCATGGCGAGCGTCGGACCGCCTCCGGCGTCGGCAATGGACCGCTCGATGCCGCGCTCAAGGCGATCGACACCGCGCTGGGTGTCACCCTGGAGCTGCTCGATTGGCATACGCGGTCGGTGAGCAGCGGGAAGGACGCCCTCGCCGAAGTGACGGTGCGGGTGAGGCATCGCGACCAGGAGACGGTCGGACAGGCGGCGAGCACCGATTCCATCGAGGCTTCGCTCAAGGCGTACCTGTCGGCCATAGGCGCGGCCGAGCGCGCGGTGGAGGTGGCGGCGTGAGTTCTCCCCGGACCCTTCTCGACAAGGTGTGGCACGCGCACGTGGTGTCGCCCGCCACCGCGTCGACGCCGGCCACGATCTACATCGACTTCCACCTCATCCACGAGGTGACGACGCCGCAGGCTTTCGCGGCCCTGCGGGAGCGTGGACTCCGGGTGCGCCGCCCCGATCGCACCCTCGCTACCATGGATCACGCGACCCCCACGAACTTCGAACGTTCAGGGGCCGGCGTGATCATCCGCGATGCCGATGCGGCGGCCCAGATCCGCGCCCTCGAAGAGAACTGCCGCGCCGCGGGGATCACGCTCTATGGCCTCGACAGCGACCGCCAGGGGATCGTTCACGTGATCGGGCCCGAACTCGGGGTCACCCATCCGGGGCGGACCATCGTGTGCGGCGACTCGCACACCTCGACCCACGGCGCCTTCGGCGCGCTCGCCTTCGGCATCGGCACCAGCGAAGTGGGCCACGTGCTCGCCACCCAGTGCCTGCTGCTCGAAAAGCCGAAGCGGATGTCGGTGACGCTTCATGGCCGGCTTCCTCCGGGGGTCACGGCCAAGGACCTGATCCTCGGCCTCATCGCGAAGATCGGCGCGGGCGGCGCGGTCGGGCACGTGATCGAGTTTCGCGGCTCCACCGTCGCGACCTTGTCGATGGAGGAGCGGATGACCCTGTGCAACATGGCGGTGGAGGCGGGAGCCCGCACCGGCATCATCGCGCCCGATGAGACGACGTTCGCGTATCTGAAGGGCCGGCCGTTCGCTCCGGAGGGTGCTCGATGGGACGAGGCGGTCGCGCGATGGCGCGAACTCCGAACCGACGAGGCCGCGGTGTTCGATCGCGAAGTGAGTTTCGACGCGTCTACCCTCGAACCGATGGTGACCTACGGCACGAGCCCGGGCATGGGCATCGCGATCGGGGGCGTGGTGCCGGAGCCCGGCGAAGACGAATCCGCGGGCAAGGCGCTGCGCTACATGAATCTCACGCCGGGCGAGCCCTTGCGCGGCCGGCCCATCGACGTGGTCTTCATCGGAAGCTGCACGAACTCCCGCATCTCCGACCTGCGCCAGGCCGCGAGCGTCTTCAAGGGACGGAAGGTCGCGGGCGGGGTCAAGGCCATGGTGGTGCCCGGCTCCCAGGCGGTGAAGAAACAGGCGGAGGCGGAGGGACTCGATGCGATCTTCCGCGAGGCGGGGGCGGAATGGCGGGAGGCGGGATGTTCGATGTGCCTCGCCATGAATGGCGATCGTCTGCAGCCGGGGCAGTACGCGGTGAGCACCAGCAATCGCAACTTCGAGGGACGGCAGGGTCCCGGGGGGCGCACCTTCCTCGCGAGTCCGCTCACCGCCGCGGCCTCCGCCATCAACGGCCGGATCAGCGACGCACGGGAGTTCGTGAAATGAAGCAGCCTCTCCGACGCATCGAGTCCACGTTCGTGGTCCTGCCGAACGAGAACATCGACACCGACCAGATCTGTCCCGCGCGGTTTCTGACCACCACGTCGCGCGAGGGATTCGCACCCGCGCTCTTCGCCGACTGGCGGTACGAGAAGACCGGCGCTTTGCGGCCGGAGTTCCCGATGAACCGGCCGGAGGCGAGGGGCGCGCGGATTCTCGTCACCGGCCGAAACTTCGGCTGCGGCTCCTCTCGCGAGCACGCGGTCTGGGCGCTGCGCGACAACGGCATCCAGGCGGTCATCGCCACCGCGGTGGCCGACATCTTCAAACGGAACGCGCTCAAGAACGGCGTGCTGCCGGTGGTGATCGACGAGGTCAGCCACACGGCGTTGCTCGCGAATCCGCGCGCCACGGTGGTGGTCGACCTCGAACGCCTGCTCGTGGCCTGGCCCGGGGGCGAGGCGCGATTCACGATCGAGCCCTTCGCGCGCCATTGCCTGATGGAGGGGGTCGATGAGCTGGGATATCTGCTGCAGCAGGAGGCGGCGATCGCCGCTTTTGAGTCGGCGGGGTAGTCGGGGGGCGTCGCTACCAGGGCTGCGGGCAGATAATGCCTTCTCGCATGACGAACTCCGACCCTCGCCCTCCGATGACCTTCGCGGACGTTCGCCTCCTCGTCGACAAGTCGGTGAATGCCTGGATCGACGACTACGCCCCCAGCATGGGCGCGGCCATCGCCTACTACACGCTGTTCTCCATAGCCCCTCTCATCATCCTGATGATCGCGGTCGCGGGCATGGCCTTCGGGCGGGATGCCGCCGAAGGAGAGATCGTGACCCAGCTTCAGGGCCGGATCGGTTTCGAAGCCGCCGCGGTGGTGCAGGACCTCATCAAGAGCGTCAGCAAACCCGGGGCGGGCGCCATCGCCAGCGTGGTCGGCATCTTCACCCTGCTGCTCGGCGCCACCAGCGTCTTCGCCGAACTCCAGAGCGCGCTCGACCGCATCTGGCGCACCCCCGAACCCGCGCGGCATGGCGGCCTCTTCAACCTGGTGCGCACCCGCCTCCTCTCCTTCGGCATGGTGCTCTTTCTCGGCTTCCTGCTGCTGTTCTCTCTCTCCCTCGGCACCATCCTGTCCTCGGTGGGCGAGTGGTCCAACCAATGGTTCTCGGGATGGAAGACCGTCCTTCAGTTCGCGAATTTCCTCGTCTCCTTCCTGGCGAACGCGTGCATCTTCGCCATGATCTACAAGGTCATGCCGCGCGCGCGCATCGCCTGGCGCGACGTGTGGGTCGGCGCCGCGGTCACCGCGTTCCTGCTCGAGATCAGCAAACTGCTCATCGGCGTCTATCTGGGCCGCAGCAGTGTCGCCTCGAGCTTCGGCGCCGCGGGATCCCTCGTTCTCTTCCTGGTGTGGGTCTATCTCTCCGCCCAGATCTTCCTCCTGGGCGCCGAGTTCACGTGGGTCTACTCGCACCAGCACGGCTCGCGGGCGGAGAGGTTCGAGTCGAAGATCGTGCCGCTCGTTCCCAGTCGCGCCGGCGACGCCACGCCCGAGGCGAAGCAGGCGACCATCCTTCGCTCCGGGAATTCCTATCCGCTCACCGAGAAGTACGCGAAGGCGGCGGCGGAGCAGATCAGGATCGGCGCCAGCGGCGCCGGCCGTTTCATGAAGCGCAAGCCGCTGCTCAGCGTCGGCCTCATCGCCGGGGCCGGCGTCGTCGCCGCCATCCTTCTCAAGGTCTCGGACACCTCCACACGGCGGTCACGGGACGTCGAGCCGCCCTGGCCGGATTGAACGGCTGGAGGGACGCTGGAGCCCTCGCTTTGTAGATATCGGGCGCGAAGGCCGCAGTTCTTGTGGGTATGCGGACACAATCACCCACTGGCACCCTGTCACCATCGGTAGCGTGTCCGGATCTCCCGCCGTGGTTCAACTCGTGCCGCCGCCGCGTCTTTCCCTGTTGATCGCGCGTCCCGCGCAGTGTGTCCGATCCGCCCGAGACGAGCGGTGGCTCGCTCCTTGCTCTTCAGGCCCGGAACATGCAATCGAGCACACCCCAAGACCGCCTCAAGAATCGCCGTGTTATCGCCGCGGCCGTGTCTTCGGCGTTTCTCTCCTTCGCCGCGGAAGCGGGCGTGGTGCCGCTGCCGGCCGCGATCTTCGAGCCGAAGGTCGACGCGGGCGCTCTTTCGACTCCGGCGGTGCCCGTGGAGCTCGCGGTGAGCAACGTCGACCGCGTCATCAACGAGGCCGCTCTCGAGCACGGGGTCAGCCGCCACCTCATCCGCGCCATCATCGAGACCGAGTCCGAGTTCGATCCCCTCGCGGTGTCTTCGAGCGGCGCCTGCGGCCTGATGCAGCTCATGCCCGGCACGGTTCGGCGGTTCGGCGTCGCCGACTGTTTCGATATCCGGCAGAACGTGGCCGCGGGAACGCGCTTTCTGAAGGCGCTCCTCACCCGATACGAAGGGAGCATCCCTCTTTCCGTGGCTGCCTACAACGCGGGTGAGACCGCGGTCGCGCGCCATGGAGGCATTCCGCCCTACGGGCAGACCCGGGCCTACGTACGCAGAGTGCAGGCGATCCTGGGCGCCGTGCGGGAAGGGCGTTCCGCCAAGACGCCGGCCCGCGCCACGGACTCCTAGCCGAGCGGCCCTGTTTCGGGGGGTCAAGTAAACTGCCCGCCTCGTCGGGGCGTCGAACCGGGACCGCGTCTGCTTTCCTTCGGCCGCCACCTGCCAGGCCATGGAATCTCAGAACCACGCGAACCAGAAGAAGTCCTCGCCCCGGCTCTCGATCGTTCTCCCCGCCTACAACGAGGAAGGCAACATCGAGCGCGCGGTTCGGGAGGCTCTCGCGGGCGCCGCGAAAGCGGAGGCGACCTGCGAAGTCGTGGTGGTGAACGACGGCAGCCGCGACCGCACCGGGTCGATCCTTGCGAAGCTCGAAGCCGAGCTGGGGTCGAGTCTTCGCGTGATCGACCATCCCACGAACCTCGGTTACGGCGTCGCCCTGCGCGACGGCTTCCGCGCGACCCGGGGCGACCTCGTCTTCTACACCGACTCCGACAACCAGTTCGATCTTGGCGAGCTCCAGGACTTCATGCCGCTCATGAAGGACTACGACGCGGTCTTCGGATACCGGGTCGATCGCCAGGACCCGTGGCTGCGCAAGTTCGTGTCCGGCGGCTTCAACGGACTGTCCTCCTTCGCGTTCGGCATGAGAGTGAGGGACCTCAATTGCCCGTTCAAGCTCTTCAAGGGCGATCTGATCCGCGCCTTGCCCCTCGACACCTCCGACTTCTTCATCGACACCGAGCTCGTGGCCCGGATCCACCGCGGCGGCTACCGGTACGTCCAGCGCGGGGTGCGGCACTACCCGCGCACCGCGGGTAGGTCCACGGTGAGGCCGAGCGACGTGCCGCGGACCCTCGTCTCGCTCGCGCGCATGTGGGTGCGGCTGCGGCGCGAGCCCTTCGAGTCCCGGCGACCCGAAGGCTCGGGCGCGTGAGGGCGCGCCTCGCCCTCGTCGCGCTGGTTCTCGTCGGCGCGGCCTATCAGTTCCCGGGCTCGATGACCCTCGCCGCCGCCGACCCGGTCGTCTCACCCGCGACGTTCCGTGACTTCTTCCCGGCGGAAAGCGGTCTGCGCTGGAGCACGGACCGCAGCACCATCGTGTTCCCCGACCCGGGCCCGGGCATTCCCGTCCGCGTGGAGTTGCTGCTCTCCGCGTGGCGGCCGCCCGGCCAGGCGGGGCCGAGCGTGGTTGTGAGCGCGGGCGGACGGTCCACCACGATTCATCCCGGCCCCGGGGCGGAGCGCGTCACCATCGAAGCGACGACCTCGGGCTGGTGGCGTTCGGACCTCGAAGTCGAGATTCGTTCCGACGTGTTCGAGCCGGGCCAGGGCGATGAGCGGAGGCTCGGGGTGCGCGTGGAGGAGGCGCGGCTCGTGCCCGTCTCCCGTGGCCTCCGCGTGCCGCCGGCCGGAGCGCTCGCCGGGGTCGCGGCGCTTGCCCTGCTGATCGCGTTCGTGCTCGGGCGCGCCGGGGTCGCGCCGCACGCGGTGGATCTCGTGGCTCTCGCCGCGACCCTGATCGTCGCCGTTCTCTACGCCTTCGCGCGGCCGGTCGCGGCGGTGTGGTCGGGGCGGTTCGTCCTGACCTTCCTGCTCGTCGCGGCCGCCTCCGCGGTGTTCCCGCGGGCGACACGCGCGGTGGCGGAGATCGTGTCCGCATCCGCGAGTGCGCTGGCTTCCGGGATGGCCCGACTTCGCGACATCCACCTGGCAACCCTCGCGGTGGCCGGCACCCTGCTACTGAGCCTCGCCTATCGCTTTCCCCCGCGCATCGACATCGACCTCGGCTCCGGCCGCGAGGTCGCGGTCGCGCAGGGTTTCGGATCGTTCGTGGGCAGGGGCGGAGAGAAGGCGCGATGGGCGCCGCGCGGCGCGCGTCTCGATCTGTCCGATTTCGGAGGCGGCGCCTCCTGGAAGATCGAAGTGTCGGCGGCGCTCGATGGCGCCCCCCGCGAGGTGGCGGTGCTGGGAGCCGGGGATCGAGAACTGGTGGTCCCGCTGCGGGAAGCGCAGTGGGCCAAGGGCGCCATGTCCGCGGCGGCGCCCTTCGGCTGGAGGTCCGGCCTGATGCTCACCGTGCCGGGCGGCTCCGACCTGCTGCGCCTCGATCGCGTCTCCATCGAGCGCGGCCCCTCCCTTCCTTCCGTGCGCGTGGTTGTCGCCTTGCTGGTGGCGGCGCTGCTCGCCCTCGTCGCCTTTGGCGCCATCGGTCTTTCCGTGACCGCGGGCCGGGCCGCATTTGCCTTCGTCCTGGCCGGCTGCGCGCTCGCCATCGCGTCCGAGCCGCTGGCCGCGATTCCGTTCACCTTCCGGTTCCTCGCCATCGTGGTCGTCGCCACCGGCCTCGCCGCGATCGTGCGCGGTCTGGTGTCCTTCTTCGACAACGGCCTTCGGGCGCTGCCCGGGCCGGTGGCGATCGGCGCCGCCGTTTCCGGCTGGGTGGCGTGGCTAACCGCAACCGCCTTTCCCTTCTATCGAGGCGGGCACTTCGTGTTCCATTCGTCCATCGCGGAAGAGATCTGGAAGGGCCGTTTCCTCATCTACTACCTGCCGTTCCCCGGGAGCATGCTGAGCGAACAGGCGCAGTGGGGAAAGATCGTCATGCCGCATCCGGCGCTCTATCAGACGCTGGTGTCGCCCCTGTCCGTCCTGCCGAAGCCATGGTTCTACTTCTCCGAGAAAGTATTCCTCGCCACCCTCTTCGCCTCGCTCGTCGTCATGGCCTCGCTGGTGGCCGAGCGCGTCTCCGGCAAACGGGCCGCGGACTTCACCGCGGTGTTGTTCGCGGGTCTGGTGCCCGGGTTCCAGCTCCTGGGCCTCGGACACCTGATGACCATCCTGGGAGTGTGGAGTTCGAGCCTGGCTCTGCCGTGGCTGATGTTCAAGGTCGACGACCTCGGTCGCTTCAAGGCGTGGCTCGGCACCGCGTGGCTTTTCGCCTTCTGCTTTCTCTCCTACACCGCGGCGCTCCTCTTCACCGGCGCGGTTCTGGTCTGGGTGATCCTGATGACGGCGCGCGAGAACGTCCCGCGCGCGCGATCCGTCTTCACCATGCTGGTCGCGGCCAGCACGTGCGCGTTCCTGCTCTACTACGTCCACTGGACCCTGCCCTTCCTCATGCAGTCGGTGCCGAAGATCATGGGCGGCGCGGGCCTCGGGGGAAAGGCCGCGGAGGCGACCCCCATCCTGTCTCGCCTGGCCCTCGAGCCCGGGAAGCTCTCATACAGCTACGGCTCGATGCTCATCCCTCTCGCGGGCGCCTTGGGTCTTCTCTGGCTGCCGAAGTCGTGGAACCGCCTGATCCTGCTGTCCTGGATGGGCATCCTGTTCTTCGTGAGCGGCGTCGACCTCTTCTTCAACTTCCTCCTCAAGCACCATTACTACGTGATGCTGCCGGTGGCGGTGGGCCTCGGAGGTCTGATGGCGCGCATCGAATCGCGATGGGGACGAGCACCCGCGGTCGCGCTCACGCTCCTGATGATGAGCCTTGGCCTCAAGACCGCAGTGGAAGCCGCTCTCGGCTTGATTCCCTAGCGGGCGGTTTCACCCCGGTCCTCCAACGATCAGCCAACCGCTCTTGGGTCGTCATTGCGAGGAGCCCGTCCGTTCGCGTGGCGACGAAGCAACCCCTACCGCTTACGGCATCAACCCCTTCGCCACCAGCTCCGCGGCGAGCCCTTCCGCGGCCGTCTGGTGCTCAAGCGGCCCCCAGTGACCCGCGGTCTTGAACTTCACCCCCGCTCTGGCCTTGGCCCGAAAGGCAGGCTGGATGTACAGGGCGGCGATGCCGCGCTCCTTGCCGTACGCGAAGAACGCGCGCTCTCGCGAGGTCATGCCTTCGTCGGTGCGCGGAATCTCTCCGTACACCGGCAGGTAGGCGAAGACCGGGCGAGCGCCCGCGGCCTCGCTCGCCGCTTTCATCTCGTCGAGGATCGCGGCGGAGAGCTCCCTCTGGATCGCGGACGTCTTCCCCGACCGCCATTCGTAGCGCGACCTCGCCATGGTCAGCAGGTCGCCGAACTTCGAGCGCCACTTCTCGGCCGAAAGCATCTCCTCGGGGCGCGGCACCGGGCCGGTGGTGAGTTCGAGCCGGCCCTCTCTCACCGCGAAGCGGGGCTTGGCATAGTCGCGGAAGGAGAGGATGTTCCGCTCCATGTCGTCGGGCATGAAGCCCAGCAGGACGATGTCCGGGTGGTACTTGAGGCCCTCTTCCTTGAGGTAGAGAAGCATCTGATCGTGACCGTAGCCGTGGATGCCGAGGTTCAGCACTTCGCTGTTCGGGAGGAGCGCCTGCAGGTAGTGCGAGTACGTCTCGTCGTCGCCCACCTCCTCGCCGAAGGTGAACGAGTCGCCCAGCACCACGATGCGCGTGACCCCCGCCGGTTTGTCGTAGGCGAACTCCCGGCTTCCTCGAATCCCCTTCGAGTTCGAGTTCACGAGCTTGCCCCGGAAAGGAACGTCGCGGAGGTTCGGCTTGAGGGTCCAGCCGCGGGTGGGGCTCCAGTCGTCGAGCGCGTAGTTCAGCCCCTTCTGATTCGCCTGCCGCGCCACCCACTGCAGACGCCACGACGCGTCGTCGTTGGTGAACAGACGCTCGCGCATCCGCGAACTGGAAAGGGCGATGCGCGCTGCTCCCTCGAAGGTCAGGGCCACCGCGAGCGCGTAGAGGGACCACGCGAGGAATCGGCGGAGGGTCACGGCCGGGGATGATACAAGCCGCGGCATCGGCCTCCGGTAAGGTGTGGGCTGTGAAGTGGCGGCGCGGTCGGGCGAGGAGCACCGGAGAGCTGACCAGCGCGGGCGCGCTCGGCGGTCTCGTGCTCCTGCTTGTCTGCCTCGTGGTGGCCGAGAGGCCGGAGGCGAAGGCGGCGCCTCGGGCGGGCGCGCGCGCCGAGACGGACGAACAGGCGAGCGCGAACACGGACGCCCGGCCCGCAGACCTCCTCTTTCCCGTCCCCGCGGTGTCTCCCGCCGCCATGGCCGACAGCTTCAACGACTCGCGGGGCGAGCGCATCCATCACGCCGTGGACATCATGGCCCCGCGTCACTCGGAGGTGGTCGCGGTGGCGGACGGGACCATCGCCCGCCTGGCCACGAGCGTGGCCGGCGGCATCGCCGTGTACGAGTGGGGTGCGGGTCAGCGCTTCGTCTATTACTACGCCCACCTGCAGGAGTACGCGCCCGGCCTCGTCGAGGGTCAGACGGTGAGACGCGGCCAGGTTGTCGGTTATGTGGGCACGAGCGGCAACGCGCCCGCGCATTCGCCGCACCTTCATTTCGCCATCGCGCGGGTCGATAAGAAAGACCAGTGGTGGGGCGGCACGCCCATCGATCCGTATCCGATCTGGCGCTAGCCTGTAACAGAACACGTCGACATTCGGCGGCCCGATGCATCCCGCAGGGCGTCGTTGCTCGCAGGCTTCGAGCTCGTCGCATAGGTTCAATAGGCGGCCTCCTCGGCGCCTCGCCCTGCGACCGCCTCGACGCGCCGAATGCCGACTCATCTCCGCTGAAGGGAATCTCGAGCCGGGGTCCGAGATGGCTTCAGAATGTCACGTTGAACTGGAAGACGGCGCCGCGGCCGCGCGGCCCCGCCGCGATCCACACCGAGCCGATCGGGACGGGCTGCCACCGTTCGGTCTTCACCAGGGCGCCGATACCGGCCCCTGCCGCGAGAAGGCCGCCCACGAACGCGGGTTCGCCCACCCCCGACTCGTCGAGCGTGTCGAATGCGGCCATACCGCCGGCGATGGCCCCCCACACCAGCGCGCCGGCCAGGAGTCCCTTGAGGGTGTGTCGCCTCGTTCCCTGGCTCACCTCGACCATGCGCACATCGATGCGACGAAATGCCGCCGGCGCTTCGCCGTCCTCGAGTCTGACCGTCAGTTGATCGGCGGACTGCGCCACCAGGGCGCCGATTCGCGCCGGGCCGGGCTCGACCGTCCGGATCCGGACCCGCGCGCCCACGGCAAGGTCCGCGTCCTCGCCCCGGGCGCCGGGAGCGGCGACACTCGTGATCAAGGCAAGACTCAAGACCCGTCCGCGCCAGGCCTTCCCGACCCCCGTCCCTTCGCCGCCTCTTCGTTTCGAGAACATGCTCCCTCCTTTGATTATGGATACATCCCCGGGTGATCCGCCCCTCGACCCAATTTACGAAGGTCGCGACCCGACGCGTTGACCCGCTGGGTCAGAAAACCTGATCGGGTGCATCATTAGGCTTAATGCGAGGAGGCCCGGCCCGCAAGAGCGATCTCTCCAGCGTGGGAACGGTGTCGGCCCGCGCGGTCTGGCCCGCGCTCGCCCGGCTGCGCGCTCTGGGCCTCGATCCCGGGCCCATCCTCCTGGCCGCGGGCGCCGATCCTTCGCTGGTGGAAAACTCCGAGGCCCGGCTCCCGCATGCCCTTCTCCTCTCGGTCTGGAGAGAAGCAGCCGTGCGCAGCGGCGACTCCGCGTTCGGGTTGCATGCTGCCGAAGGGATCCGGCCCGGGGCTTTCGACGTCCTCGATTACGCGTTCCGACTGAGCGCAACCCTCGGAGAAGGCCTCGAGCGGCTCGTTCGCTATCACCGCCTTGTTCACGATACCGCCGCCCTCTCGCTGCGCCTCGAAGGGAACGCCGCCTGCATTGACCATGCGGTCCCGGCCGATCCTGGCCTGATGCCCGTTCACATCGCCGAATTCACCGTCTCCACGTGGCTGGTCATCTCGCGTCAGGCGACCGGCCTCGACTTCGCGCCCCTTCAGGCGAATTTCCGTCACTTCGCTCCCTCCGATCGCCGGGAGCACGAGCGCCTGTTCCGCGCGCCGGTCCGGTTCTCCCAGCCGTCGAACTCCCTCGTGATCGAGCGGGCTTTGCTGGATGCGCCGCTCGTCCGGTCCGATCCCGGCCTGTGCGACATCCTCGAACGGAACATCGAGGAAGCGCTGGGCCGGCTGCCCGTCTTCCAGGGCCTGAGCGGTCGCGCCCGGCATCAACTCGCGGGCATGCTTTCTTCGAACGCCAGCGCCGGGGACGTGGCGAGGCAATTGAACATGAGCCGCAGCACCATGCACCGCCAACTCCAGCGCGAGGGGACGACCTTCAAGCAGCTGCTCCAGGACCTCCGCCGGGAGCTGGCGACCCGCTACCTGGCCGAGAAGCGGATGGCGATCGCGGAAGTCGCCTTCCTGCTCGGATTTTCGGAGACCAGCGCCTTCCACCGCGCGTTCAAACGATGGCAGGGAATGACCCCGGTTGAATTCCGGAGCGCGATCCCCGACGGTTGATTCCTGGGCCGCCCGATCAACTCCATTGACACGCCCGGTCAATGGTCTTCGTGGCGAGGGCCTCGTAGGTTCAATCTGAGGCCGGACGGATCGAATCGCGGCCCCAGGAGGCTGGAATGAAGATCGTGGCGATCATCGGAAGTCCGAGAGGTCAAGGGGCCGGCTACCGCATCGTAAAGACCATCGAAGAACGGATGAAGGCGATGGGCGAGGTGGACTTCAGATATCTCCTCCTGAAGGAGGCGAACCTCAAGAACTGTCTCGGCTGCTACACGTGCATGGCCAGGGGCGAGGAACGCTGTCCCCTCAAGGACCAGCGCGCGGCCATGGAGCAGGAACTCCTCGAGGCCGATGGCGTCATCCTCTCCTCGCCGGTGCACGTCGCCAACGTCAGCCTGCTCATGAAGAACTTCATGGACCGGTTCGCGTACACCAACCACCGCCCGGTGTTCCATCGCCAGAAGGTCCTCACCGTGGTGAACATGGCCGGCACGTCGAGGAAGGAGACCCAGGCCGCGCTCCGCTGGGCGCTCGGAGGCTCGCAGCTCGTCTACGAACTCGCGATCCAGACCCCGCCCTGGCCGCAGACCGATGAGGCGGTGGCGGAGAAGGAGCGGGCCATCGAGGCCGCGGCGGCCAGGTTCTATCGAGCCTGCCTGGACACCTCTCTGCCCACGCCGTCTTTCGGCCGCTATCTGACCTTCCTCATGATGCAACGGCTCGCCCGGGTCAGCCGCGAATACCTGACCAAAGACTTCGCGTTCTACGAGGGCAAGGCCTACTACTACGAGACCCGGCTCCCCCGAGTCAGGTCGGCGGTGGCCCGGGCCCTCGCCGCCTTCGCGGACCCCTACCTGAAGCGCATCGGCCCGGGCCGGGTTCCCTGGCCTCGCATGAACACCGGTCCTGCCCTGGTCCGATGATGCATCAATAGTTCATTGAACCCATCGCCGGGGGCGGCCGGACCGGCCTACTGTTTCCTTCCGCGCGCACGGTGCATGGCGGATCGGTCTCATCCGGATGGACGGGGGAGAGGGCGCCCTCCGGCCCAGGAGGCACAGGAGGAACATCCCATGGCCAAAGTTCCAGACAACGTCGCCGCTTTTCTCCAGGGACGACGCATCGCCGTGGCCGGGGTCTCCCGGGACAAGGGCCAGCCGGCGAACGCGATCTTCCGGCGGTTGAAGGCGTCGGGTTACGAGGTCCTCCCCATCAATCCGACCGCATCGGAGGTCGAGGGCGCGGCCTGCTACCGCGACCTAGCCGCAGCGCCCGGGCCGATCGACGGGGTCATGATCGTGACCTCGCCCAAGGCGTCGATCGAAGTGGTGCGGCAGTGCGCTCAGCTCGGAATCCGCCGCGTGTGGTTCCATCGCTCCATCGGCGAGGGCAGCGTGTCGGAGGAAGCGGTGAAGGAGTGCGCCGCGCGCGGCATCGACGCGATCGTGGGCGGCTGTCCCCTGATGTTCTGCGAACCCGTCGACATCGGCCACAAGTGCATGAAGTGGTGGTTTCAGAGGCAGGGCCGCGTCCCGAAGTAAGCCGCTCTCAGTGGATCTCGAAGTCGGCCACGATGGGGAGATGGTCGCTCGCGAGACGGGACAGCTTGAGCCGGCAGCGGTACGCGTTGAGAAGCGCGAGCGGCCCGCGGTAGTAGATGCGGTCGAGCGGACCTCTCGGGAAGAACGACGGGTAGGTGCGCAGCGGCCGACCGGTGGCCGAGTCGGTAGCGGAGCGGAAGTTCATGCCGCCGGTGAGGAAGGGTACGAGCAGTGAACGCCAGTCGTTGAAATCTCCCCCCACCAGACACGCGGCGTTGGGCGGGAGGGCGGTCATTTCACCCGAGCGGGCGAGCAGCTCGACCTGCCGCGCGCGCTGTCCGGCGGAGAGGCCAAGGTGGAGGTTGAAGACGTCGAGCCGCCGGTGGTGCGGGTGGCCATGCGAGTCCATGCTTCGGAGCTCGATGGCGGTGTGCTGACAGCCCCGACGCTTCCACAGGTCGATGGTGAGGTCGATGTTTCGCTCGGAGAGGATCGGGTGCTTGCTCAGGGTCGCGTTTCCATACCGCCCTTTGCGGAGGGTCACGTTGTGACCGACCGCGCGATAGGGAAACCCCAGATCGATCGCGAGCTCGCGCGCGAGGTCGAGCTCCCTCGACCTGGGCGCGCCCTCGTCCACCTCCTGGAGCAGGACGATGTCCGGTTTGTAGTTGTCGATGATGCTGACGATGCGCTCGGGCCGGAAACGGCGGTCGACGCCGATGGCGCGGTGGATGTTGTAGGAGAGGACTCGGAATTTCATGGTGATGGGTTGGGGTTCGGGTCGGGGCCGGGTGACGCCTCGGACTTCCTCCGGCGAAAGGCCCGGGCGAGAAGGGCCAGAGCGAACCAGAGGCAGAGGGCTCCAAGGGGCCAGGCCACAACGCGCGGCCAGATGAAGGCGATGACCGCCACGACCAGCAGGGCCACCGCTCCCTGGGCCATGAGCCAGGGCTCGGTCGGGTGATGCACGCGCCGCGCCGAGAGCACGGAGCCGATGGCGTTGCCGATGCGCAGGGCTCCGGCGGCCGCGCGGGCGGCGCTTCCGCCCGCGCGACGCGGGCGTCGCACGCGCACCCCGCCGGCCGGTCGGACCCGGCGGCGCGGCTCGAGGACGATCTCGGTCGAGTTGGCGAGGTCCTTCGCGAACATCTCCTCCATGGCCTGGCCGAAGGCCTCGTTCTCGATGACCAGATCGAGCTCGCGGTTTCCCACCCAGCTCGACAGGTTGAGGTTGGTCGAGCCCACCCGCGCCCATCGGGCGTCCGCCACCGCGGTCTTCGCGTGGAGCATGGGGCCGTTCCACTCGAAGACCCGCACGCCCGACCGCAGAAGAGCGCGATAGCCGGTGCGCGAGATGGCCTGCACCAGGGGGATGTCGCTGCCGGGCCCGGGGACGAGCAGTCTCACGTCCACCCCGTCCTCCGCGGCCGCGCGCAGGGCCTGGACGTAGATGGACGTGCCCGCGAAATACGCGTCGGTGAGCCACAGGGTGCGCCGGGCCAGAGAGGCCACGAGGGGATCCAGACGGTAGAGACTGGCGCTGCCCGGGGTGGAGGCGACCACCCGGACGTCGACCTCGCCCGCGTCGGGGACGGTCTCCGGGCCGATCGACTCCTCGTCGGGCAAAGGGGGACCCACCGCGGACCAGCTGTCCGCGAAGGCGAGCGCCACTTCCGCGACCGCGGGGCCGCGGAGGGAAACCCCGGTGTCCCGCCAGGGCGCCTGACCGCGCTCCGGGCGGCCTTCCCACACCTGACCCACGCACAAGCCGGTGACGAAGGCGATCTCGCCGTCCACCACCAGGCACTTGCGATGATCGCGCGCCACCCAGCCGAGAGGCTGATCGAGGCGCGGCGGGTTGAAGGAGCGGACATCCACCCCGGCCTCGCGAAGCCGTCGCCAGAACGAACGCGAGGTCCCGATGCAGCCGATCCAGTCGTAGATGATCCGCACCGGGACGCCCTCGCGCGCCTTGCTGATGAAGGCAAAGGCGAAGCGTTCCCCTACCGCGTCCTCGTGAAGGATGTAGTTCTCGAAGTGGACGAACCGCCGCGCGGATTGGATCGCTTCGATCCACGCCGGATAGTTCTCCCTCGCGTCCTGCAGGATCCGCACGCTGTTCCCGTGCACCAGGTGGGCGCCCGCGGTCCGCGAAAAGATCTGGTCGCTCATCATCGGAGCGACTTCGGGAAGGTTCAGGGCCGCGCTCACATCGCCCTCACTCGGGTCGTCCGAGCAGGAAGCCCTGCGCGGAGTCGCAGCCTTCGGCCTTGAGGAACGCGAGCTGCTCCCCGGTCTCGACCCCCTCGGCGATGACCTCGAGCCCGAGGTGATGGGCCATGGCGATGATGGCGGTGACGATGCCGCGGGCCCGGTTTTCGCCGGGCAGGTCCGCGATGAAGGAGCGATCGATCTTGACCGCGTGCAGGGGGAGGCGGCGCAGGTTCGAGAGGGACGAATGCCCGGTGCCGAAGTCGTCCATGAGCAGGCGGATCCCGCGTTTGTGCAGGGATTCGAGGATCAGGTCGGCGCGCTCCAGATCCTGCATGGCCACGGTCTCGGTGATCTCGAACTCCAGTCTCGACGCATCGAGCCCCGACTCGCGTATCGAGCGGTCCACCACTTCGAGGAGGCCGGGGTCATGGAACTGCCGCCCCGACAGATTGATGGAGACGCGCTCTCCCTCCGGTCGAAGGGCGGCGGCCGCGCAGGCGAGGCCGATCACGTGATGACCGATCTCCGAGATCAGGTTCGTGGCCTCGGCGATCCCGATGAACTCGGCCGGGCCGATGACGCCGCGTTCCGGGTCGCGCCAGCGCAGCAGCGCCTCGCGAGCCTCGACCTGCGAGGTGGCGAGCCGCACGATGGGCTGATACGCGAGGAAGAGTTCTCCCGCGGTCAGGGCCCGCCGGAGCCTCGCCTCGAGGTTCATGTGCTCGAGGAGCCGGGCGCTCATCGCCGCGGTGTAGAACTGCGTGCGATCGCGCCCCAGTTCCTTGGCTCGATACATCGCGAGATCGGCGTTGCGGAGGAGCTGTTCGGCGCTCTCGCCGTCCTGGGGATACAGGCCCACCCCGATGCTGGCCGATACGGTCAGCTCCCGGGAGGCCACGTCCACCGGCACCTTGATGGTCGAGTGGATCTTCTGGGCGAGCCGAAGGAGGTCGTTGGGGTCCTTGAGGCCGCTCACCAGGACGGTGAACTCGTCGCCCCCGAGCCTCGCCACCGTGTCCTCGGTGCGCAGGCTGGAGCGCAGGCGCAGGGCGAGGGTGCGGAGCAGGGTGTCGCCCGCGGTGTGGCCGAGCGAGTCGTTGATGGATTTGAAGTGGTCGATATCGACGAAGAGCACGGCGAGGGTCTCCCCGGTGCGCTGAGCGCGGGTGAGGGCGTTGTCGAGGCGGTCCACGAAAAGGTGCCGGTTGGGCAGGCCGGTGAGCGCGTCGTGATAGGCGAGGTGCTCGATCTGATGCTCGGCCTTTCGTCTTTCCGAGATGTCGAGGCCGGCCGCGAACACCAGCTCGCCCAGGGGATCGGGGGCCGCGTTCCACAGAGTCCATCGCTTCGTGCCGTCGCGGTGCTTCAGCCGCAACTCGATGTCGGTGGCCCCGGTCTTGAGCCGCGGGAGCACCTCGCGATGCGCAGTCTCCTCGTCGAGGTCGAGGTGTTCCCAGACCTTCGTGCCCACGAACTCCTCCGGCGCCCGGCCGAGGATGCGCTTCGCGGCGGGCGAGACCCAGCGGATGGTGCCCTGGGCGTCGAGGACGACGTGCAGGGTCTGGGACACCTCGAAGAAGCGGTCTCTTTCGGCGGTGAGCTTCTGCCTCTCGGCGAGACCGCGCTCGAGCTCGAGGGTGCGGGCGCGTACTTCCCGCTGCAGCAGAGCCGACCAGACGAACGCCCCGGCCGCCACCAGCATGAGCGCGACCACGGCATACGCGTACTTCTCCACCTGGCGGGTGAAGGGAACCGGGGGCGGGGCGAGGGTGAGCGTGCTCTCGACCAGGCCGCTCATCTGCGGCGAGGCGCGGATGCGCTCGAGGGCCTCGACGAACCGGCTCAGCTCAGCTCCGCGGCCCTTCAAGGCGACGAGGTAGTAGGAGGTCGAAGCGACATCCACTTCGACGAGATCGCGAAGGCCGAACTGGGCGGCGATGTGCCGCAGGGCCAGGCCGTTTCCCGCGACCATGGTGGCCTCGCCCGCGATGAGCGTCTGCACGGCCTCGAACTGGTCGGCGCACAGCCGGTACTTCGGCTGCTGGTTCTTTGGGAGCTTGAGGAGGGTCTCGTGGATCAGGCCGCGTTCCAGCAGAGCCACGCGCTCTCCCGAAAGCTCCTCGAGGCTCCGCGGGTAGGTTTCCCGCCCGGGCGGAAAGAGGAGGGAGAGATGCATGTTCCAGATGGGCGAGAGCAGGTCGTAGCGTTCCGCCCGCTCCCCGGAATAGCCGACGGCGGCGAGGTCGGCCTTGCCCTCGTCGAGGCTCTGGATGGCCTTGGGCCACGGGCCGAGCCGGAACTCGATGTCGTAGCCCGACTCCTTCGCGGCCAGGCTGACGAGCTGGATGTTGAACCCCTGGGCCTGGCCGTTCGAGTCCTTGTACTCGAAGGGCGGGAAGTAGGCGTCGCCCGCATAGATGAGCTTCGGCCGCGTCGAACCCGCGGTCCCGAGCTGCGCCCGGGTGACCGCCCCGCCGAGGAGGACCAGGGCCAGGAGGCTCGCGGCGAGCCCGGCCCGCATCCGCATGCGGTTCGTGAACAGCGAACCACCAGGGTTTCGCGGGAGGGAAGCGGGCATCAGGAGAGTCCGGTGTGGACTCTACTTCCGAGGCCGACCCGGCCGCGACCCTTGGGAGCCGCTGGAGGGGGGTTTCTCGCCGGTTCTGGACTAACCTCGCCGGATGTCTCGCTCCCGGACTCTCCTCCTCGGCCTCGCCCTCCTGTCGGCCTATTCCGCGCGGGCCCAGGATAAGCCGAAGCCCCCGGTCTTCTCCACGGGAACCAACCTGGTCCTCGTGGACTTCGTGGTGACCGACAAGTCGGAGAACACGGTGGGCGGCCTGAAGGCCAGCGACTTCGTGGTGAAGGAGGATGGCAAGGAGCGTCCGATCCTTTCCTTCACCGCGTTCGGCGGCGCCGCGGTCAGCGTGGATGCAGGCCCTTCGGAGGTGGTGGTCGAGCCGTTTGCCTCCGGGACGCCCATGCCGACGCCGGCCCCCACGCCCGGCGCCGCGATCACCGTCCTGTTCGTGGACGACGGCCAGCTCTCGCCTCAGGAGGCAGTCCGCCTGAGACCGGCCCTCAAGAAGCTCGTCGGCGTCATCGCGGAACGAAGCGGCGCTCTGGCCCTGGTGGCGCCGTGGTCGAACGTCTCGCTGGCCCGGGAAGTCGAAGGCAATCTCGCGCTGTTCGGAGCCGCGATCGACAAGATCAACGGCCGAAGGAACGCCCAGATGACGAGTTTCCCCATGTCCGATGCCGAGGGGTTCGCGATCGAACGGGGCGACCCGACCATGCTCAGCCGGCTGACCCAGAGGTTCGTGGCCCTCAATCCCGGTCTCGAGGCGGACCAGGCCGCGCTCACCGCGCGCAGCCGGGCCACCGAGGTGGTCCACGACGCGCGCATCCGGCGCGAGGATGCCTACGGCGTCCTCCTGCGATCTCTCGACTGGCTGGTCAAGCAACCCGGCCGGCACAGCGTGGTCATGGTGTCGGGCGGCTTCGCCTACGACTCCGACGATACGAAGCAGCAGCAGGTGGTGACCCGGTCCCTCCGCGCCAACGCCCCCATCCACTTCCTCGACGCCCGCGGCCTGCAGGGCATGGGCGTGTTCCAGGGGGTCGAGTACGGGCCCGCCCTCGATCACGAGGCGGGCGAAACGCCTTTCGCCTTCTCCGACGCCTCCGAGGGCTCGACCAACCTCGCCGTCGATACCGGCGGCATCATCGTCCGGAACACCAACGACCTGACCCGCGGTCTGACCCGTCTGCTCGACATGACCACCACCTACTACATCCTCGGCTACGATCCGCCCGACCACAAGAAGCCGGGATTCCGCAAGATCAAGGTGGAGGTCCTGAACAAGAACCTGCGCGTGATCGCCCGGAAGGGCTACTTCGACGAGTCGAGCGAAGTGCGCTAACGGGGGGCGAGAGCGAACCGCACGCGCGCCGGTGACGTTTGCGAGGTCGCATCGGCGCAGATCAGGGTGTCGCTTCCGATGCGTTCAACGCGTGGCGGAGAGCCGGCGCCTTCCATGGACGGCTCGGCGGGCATCCGGCCGATCGGGAGCACGGTGCAGATTTCCCGCAGGGGAGCGCCGCCTCCGACCTGCACATCGATGGCTTCGGCGGTGACGGCCTGACTCACGCTGAGGACGGTTCCCGCCGCACGCGACTTCACCTCGAAGGGCAGAAGCGTCTCGCCCGTCCTCAAAACCACCCGGTAGCCCTGCGGGAATCGGGTGATTCCGAGAAGGCCTTTCACGATCGCGTTGTGAATCGCGGCGGCGCTCGCCGCGTAGGCGGCGCTTCCCTTCGGCGACCCGTCCTGGGCGTACCACTCGTGAAGGCCGGGGCCGGCCTTGAGGACGCGGCTCGCGATCTGGTCCAGGTGAGCGCGGGCCTGTTCCGAACGTCCCCGCTCGAACTCCGCTTGCACGAGCGCCGCGCCGAACCAGTCCCACTGCCCTCCGTTCTGGTACTGGAACGGCTCGTTCATCGCCGGATGCTGGAAGGTGCCTTTCGAATAGGGTGGAATCAGCGTAGTGGAGATGGTCGAGAACCGATTCGCGGCGCGCAGCCGCTCCGCGGTGTCGAAGAGCGAATCCGCCTCTGCGTCGTCGGCCACCCCGAACAGGACGGCGAGGGCGTTGCCGCCGAGCGCGAAGCGGTCACCGTCGTCACTGAAGCCCTGAGGCAGCGGGTCGAGGGGAAGACGGATCCTGAAGAAGCCTCGATCCTTCATCCAGAACCCGGACCGGACTCGATCCTTCAGTTTCGCGGCGCGCGCTGCAAGTGCTTCCTGTCGGGCCTTCGGACCTTCGAGCGAGGCGAGACAGTCGAGGGCCGCGTAGGCCATCACGTTCGAGTAGAGCGAGAGGGTTCGCGGGGTCTTTGCGTCGAGGTAGATGGCCCGCTGATCGGGATACACCGGGCTCACGTCCCCCCAATCTGCGGTGAGGCCGCTCCAGACCAGGCCGGTTTTCGGATCGGTGCGGTCGCGGATGAGCGCATCCATGGCCCGGACGAGTTTCGCGACCCGCCCGCCCGCCGGCAGGCCGCCGCCCATGAGCGCCTGGGTTCGACACCAGGCGAGCGCAGCGCTTGGCTCCTGATCCGACTCGTTGCTGTTGGTGTCGAAGGCGATGCCGGCCCGCTCCTGAACCCTCGGCGCCCACTCCCGGAAAGCCGCCGCGGATCCCCCGGCCACCCAGTCCCTGAGTCTCCCGGTTCGGTCGGCGTTGGCGAGATGAAGGTCGAGCCAGGAGGTGAGGGTTTCGACCGGGTATTGACCGGAAGCCGCATCCACGATCCACGCACTGTCGCGAAGCCAGATCTGCGGATACGCCTCGCCCGCGCCGAACCCATCGACCACGCCATCGGGTACCGTGAAGGTCTTGTGGTTCTTCGCGAGGGTCGGGGGAACGCGGTCGAAGACACTCCGAACTCGCTGAAGAAAGGGACTTTCGGTCGGGGGTTCCCGGGTCGGGGCCTGAACGTTCACGCAGCCCGCGAGGAAGGGGAGGAGGATGAAGGCGCGGCGGACTGTGTCTCCTCTCAGCATGTTGACCCGATGCGCTTATGATCTTAAAGGCCCCCTGCGTTGTTCGTTTTTGGGGTCGGTGGACCGAGGAACCAATGTCGCTATCTCGGGGTCCAACAGTCGTCTTGCGGTGTGCATGCCTCCGCGTTGAGGAAGCCTGAAGCAAGCGCAGGACCCCACCCTTCGCGCTCAGGTTCCGTGAGCGCCACCGGCTTCTGACGGCAACGCGGAGGGCTTTTTTCTGCCCTCCGCGTTGCCGTCATTGCGAGGCCCCGCTCCGTCTCGCGGTGGGCCGAAGCAATCCCCTCCCACCACTACCAACCCCGCGAGCCGCGCCGCCCCCGACGGTTGCAGGCCCTCCTCGATTGCCGCCCGGGTCGGAGGTGCCTCGCCCGCCATGGCGCCCTTCCCGGCAACAAGTCCGAACACCCGCGCGTGCCACAATCGAAGGTCAGCAGAATCGGAGTCACGAAACCATGAGCCCACTACGCAATGTCGCCGTTCTCGTCGGGAGTCTTCGCAAGGACTCCTTCAACCGCAAAGCCGCGCACGTCCTCGCCAGCCTGGCTCCCGCGTCACTCAAACTCGAGATCGTCGAGATCGGCGGACTGCCTCACTACAACCAGGACCTCGACGGGGCGCCGCCCGCCCCCTGGGTCGAGTTTCGCGGCCGGGTGAACGCCGCGGATGCCGTCCTGTTCGTGACCGCGGAGTACAACCGGTCCTTGCCCGGAGTGCTCAAGAACGCTCTCGACGTCGGCTCGAGGCCCTACGGGCACAGCGTGTGGGCGGGAAAGCCGGGCGCGGTGATGAGCGTGTCCCCCGGGGCCATCGGCGGATTCGGCGCCAACCATCATCTGCGCCAGAGTCTCGTCTTCCTGAACGTGCCCACGATGGCGCAACCCGAGGCCTACATCGGCGGGGCGGCCGACCTCTTCGATGCCGAGGGCAAGCTGAAGAACGACGCCACCCGCGCGTTCTTCCAGAAGTTCATCGACGCTTACGCCGCCTGGGTGGAGGCGAATCTCAGGAAGTAACCACGGCGCGCACGAGGCGCCCCAGCGTCTCGATGCGTGCCGAACCGTTCGCGGGGTTGTGATACCCGAACCGCCGCTCCTCGGGCAGGAGGTTCGACGCGTTCCGCATCGGCTCGAAGGCGTGGCCTTCGTGCCACTCGTTGAACGAGTTGATGTGGATGGCGAAGAACCCCCGGTTGAAGTTCGTGAGGCGCGGATCGGTCTGCAGGGCCAGGGCCGCATTGAAAGAGGCCTCGATGCGTTGTTGCGACAGCGATGAAGCGCGCTCGCGCTCCAGCGCGTTCGACCAGTCGATGGGGGTGGTCGAGGGAGCGAAGGCGCGCGGCGCATAGCAGGGATCCGCGGGCGCGGGCCTCGGCTCGATCTGGTCGTAGCCCGGATTGATGTTGAAGGAGAAGAGGAGGCCCGCGCGCGAGGCACCCTCGGCGAAGCCCGCATACGCCTCGGGGGCGATGAAGTTGTCGTAGATCCCGATGCCGTCGAAGCCCGACGCGGGGGTGCGCGCGAACTCGAGGGAATCGGCGAGGAGGGTGATGTGATCGAAGTCGTGCCGGAGGTCGGCGCGGATCGAGTCGATCTGCTGGCGCCACACCTCGTCGGGCGTGTAGTCCGCCACCGGGCTGGTGCGGCCCCGGCAGTCGGTGCTCTCCTTCGGCAGGATGCAGCGGAAACCCTTGAAGATCGGCCCGGAAGAACCATCCTGGTTCCTGAGGAGGAGCAGGCAGTCGTAGCGGCGCTTCTCTCCGAATTCATCGAGGAGGAACAGGATGTCGTCGTGGAAATACCGGGCCCGGTCGTCCGCGTAGGGCTCCATGGCGAACGTCACCTTGATGCCATAGTCCTTCATCACGTCCATGATCCGGTGGGCGGCGCGATGGGTGAAGCTGTTCCGTCCCCACCAGGACAAGGCGATGGAACCGACTCCGGCCTGGACGATCCACCGCGCATGCTGCTCGAGCACCACGGAGGATCGAACATCGTAGGCCCCGAGCTGGGGGACGTAGGTCGAAGACAGATCGAAGGGCGGCTTACGGTCGAGGTAGTCCCAGTGGTCGTAGTCGGGCGGACCGCCGTACCAGGGGTAATACTCGAAGATGAAGTGCTGGCGCAGGTCGGGGAACTTCTGGGCCAGGGTCGCGACGGGAGGCGCCGGACTCTGCGCCAGAACCAGGCGAGGGGCCAGGCCCAACACGGCCGCCCCCGCGGCCTGCTTCAGGAAGGCTCGTCGATTCCCGTGACCGTCCACCGAAGCCGCTCTACTTCTTCGCGAAGTTCTTCTCGTACCAGGCGACCGAGCGGTCCATCAGGTCCACGTTGTGCTTCGGTTCGCGGATGCCGTGGCCCTCGCGCGGGTACCGGACGAAGACCGCGTCGACGCCTACATCGCGCAGGGCGATGTAGAACTGTTCGGCCTCGGCGATGGGAACGTCGTTGTCGTTCTCCCCGTGGACCATCATGGTGGCGGTCTTCGCCTTGGCCACGTGCTTGAGCGCGGAGCGCTCCCACAAGACGTCCATCAGATTGCCCTGGTGCGGACGCATGCCCCACTCCATTTCCTCGTACTGGTTGTAGTAGGTCATGTAGTTGTAGGAAATGATGTTGGTGATGGCGGCGGTGGGAATCGCGGCCTTGAAGATCGAGGTCTGGGTGATGAGCCACGACGAGAGCTGCCCGCCGTAGCTCGTGCCCTCGACGCCGAGGCGCGCGGGATCGATCCACGGGTTGCGGCGCAGCGCGGCGGAAACACCGTAGAGGACGTCCATCCCCTCCTGGCCGTTCTGATCCGCGAAGACCGCGTCCGCGAACTTCTGGCCGTAGCCGGTGGAGCCGCGGAAGTTCACCTGCAAGGTGGCGTAGCCCCGGCCCGCGTAGAACTGCGACTTGAAGTTGAATGCGGGGCCCTGCTGGCCGTGCGGTCCGCCGTGGATCATCACGATCATCGGGTGCCTCGAATCGGCGGTGCGGCCGAGGGGCAGAGTGAGAAAAGCCTCGATCTCGAACTTGAAGTCGGCGGCCACGAAGGTGAAGTTCTGGACCGGGGCGATGTCGACGCCTTCGAGTGCCTCCTTGTTGAGGGCGGTGAGTTGCCGCGCCGGGCCAGGGCCCGCGAGTTTCGCCCCCGCAGGGACGCCCTTTCGCGCGGGTGCGGGAGCGTTCGCCTCGCGAATGAAGAGCTCGGGCAGATCGGACGGGCTCGCGAAGGTGTAGACGATCGACCCGTTCGCGGCGACCGCGTAGGCGCCCACCGAGCCGGGCTCGGAGATCACGGTTTCCGCCTTGCCGGTGGCGAGAGCCACGCGGTGCAGGCGGACGTGGCCGCGGTCGAGGGCGGTGAAGTACACCGAGGCGCCGTCCGGCGAGAAGCTGTGATTGCCCTGGCGGTTGTCGATCACGCTCCCGATCTCGCGCCTCGAGGTCCCGTCGGTGTTCATGACCCAGACGTGGGTGTCCTCCATGGTGGTCTCGAGGTCGGTGAGGCCCCGCTTGGTGCCCAGGAAGACGATCTGCTTTCCATCCGGCGAGAAACGCGGCTGGTACTCGGCGCTCTCCGTGGTGGTGATGCGCCGGATGGCGCCGTTGCCGGGCGAGATCGCGACCAGGTCCTGGTTGTAGAAATAGTCGGGATCGTGGTCGAGGTTCGAGACCGCGAGGATCTCGCGGCCGTCGGGGGACCAGTCGATCGAGTGGTATTCGCGCGGGCCGGTGGTGAGCGCTCTTGGCGTCCCTCCGGCGACATCGATGATGAAGACCTCGCGGCGTCGATTGTCATTGAAGCGCGTGTTCCCCTCGCCTGCGTCCGGCTTGTACAGGTAACGCGTGATGACGATGGGATCGCCGGTCGCGTCCCTGGTCTCGGGGCCGGGGACGGTGGATACGAACGCGATCTGTTTGCCGTCGGGAGACCAGTCGATGGTGGCGCCTTCGAAGGTCAGAGGGGAGTTCGTGTCCGTCATCTCGGCCAGGAACCGGATGCCCGTGCCATCGGCGTTCGCGACGTGGAGGCCGCTCTTGTCGCCCACCTTGCCGCCGAACGCGAACATCTTTCCGTCCGGGGACCAGATCGCGCCGCCCGCGCGGTCCGCTTCGCCGCCCACTCGCGTGGGTTCGCCCGAGGGGAGCGTGGCGAGGTAGAGCTGGCGGTAGGCGCGGCCGGTCTGGCCGTTGCTCTCCACCGCATAGGCGATCCGGGTTCCGTCGGGGGAGAGGGCCACGGAGCCGACCGAGCGCATCTTGTAGAGGTCGGTGCTGGCGAGGGGGCGGGCCAGGAGGGCGGTCGGGGAGAGTAGGAGGGCGGCGAATAGGAGAGCGCGACGGGTCATTTGCGGGCTTTCTTCTTGGTGGGAGGGGGTTGCTTCGTCGCTGTGCCAGACGGACTGGCTCCTCGCAATGACGAGAGGTCAATGGGCGAGGTTGGGACTCCGGTGGGGGGGGCTCCGGTGGACAGTTTTCCGGTCCAGCGTTTTGCCTCTTCGACCTGGATGCCGAAGAGGTCGAGCCAGCGGGCCACGTTGTGATCGACGATGTCCTCGATCGACTGCGGGCGGTTGTAGAAGGCGGGCATGGGCGGCGAGATCACCACGCCCATGCGGGAGAGCTTGAGCATGTTCTCGAGGTGGATATCGGTGAAAGGCGCCTCGCGCACGGCGAGGACCAGGCGGCGGCGCTCCTTCAGGACCACGTCGGCGGCGCGATGGACGAGTTCGTCGCTGTGTCCGTGGGCGATGTCCGCGAGGGTTTTCACGCTGCACGGGACGATGATCATTCCCATGGTCACGAAGGAACCGCTGGAAATCCGGGCGCCCTGATCGTTTTCCTTGTACGAGTGGGTGGCCAGCGAGCGGACCTGGTCGAGCGTGGTGTCGGTCTCGTGGATGAGGGTGCGCGCGCCCCAGCGGCTCAGGACGAGATGGCTCTCCACGTCGGTCTTGCGCAAGGCCTCGAGCAGGCGGACGGCGTAGATCGAACCCGTGGCTCCGGTGACGCCGACGATCAGCCGCCGCGGCGTCGCCGCGTCTTCGCTCACATGAACTCCGCCAGATGCTCGCTGAACAGCCACAGTCCGAAGGCGACGCTGCACACCCCGGAGAGGAACTGGAAGCGCAGGTGCAGGGTCTCGTAGCGCGTGCGAAGAGCGGCGAGGGGCAGGGTCAGGAGCCCGGAGAGGATGCCCATGCCGACGAAGGCGCCGAAGGCGAGTGCCGCCATGTACAGGAGGCCCGCGGTCGCGGTCTTCGCAGTCGCCATCACCAGGAGGGCGAGGCCGCCGCTTCCCGCGATGCCATGCACGAGGCCGATCGCGTAGGGACGCAGGCCGAAGCGAAGAGGGTGCGCATGCTGATGAACGGGCCGGGCGTGGGGCTCGTGGACGTGGAGATGAGCGTGCTCGCGGTCGTCGTGCCGATGGGGATGCGCATGCAGCCGGAACCCCGCGCGCGCGGCGCGGATCGCGTAGATCCCGAGGCCCACGAGCATGATCGAAACGATGATCTCGAGGCGCGAGGCGGCAAGCTCGGTGATGTTGATGCGCAGGGCCACGATGATGCCGCCCAGGGTCAGCAGGGAAGTGGCGTGGCCGAGTCCCCAGAACGAGCCGATGAGGGAGGACCGCCGCCAGTTGGGCTCGGCGGACACGATGGTGGAGACCGCGACCACGTGGTCGGGATCGAGCGCGTGTCTCAGGCCCAGGACGAAGCCCAGCACCACCGCGCTCCAGAGCAGGGTTGTCATGAGGCCCCTACGATACGGGATCCCGGCCCGCCGCTCACCTCCGGCCGAAGAGCTTGCCGACCCATCCGCCGGTGGCCCCCGCGGCCTTTTCGCCCGATCCCCTGGCCGGCTTCGCGGTTTCGCGGCACCGGCATCGATCGCCTTTGGGCACGTCGCCGAGCACCTGCTCGACGTGCATGCCGCAACCGGCGAAGGTGGGCTTGCCGCACTGGGAACACGTCACACGTCTGCACATGGTGGGAAGGTACCACGCCTCCCGATCAGACCGTCGACGGATCGGTGTGACGGGTGGGGAGCGGGTCGGCGCCGCGAAGGGGGACCGCCCGCTCGCATTGCTCGCAATCGCGACCGAGCTCCGTGCAGGGGACCCCATCGGCCTGGGCCTCGGGGCAGCAGGCGTCGAGCTGGATCGGAACCGGTTTTCTCTCGGGCGGGTGCGTCATTCCTATACCTCCGACACCCTCAACATACGCCTGTGCTCCTGACGCGCATGAGTCAAATGGACTACGAAATCGTCCTGTTCCAATCCCGCCGCGATCTCTAGAATTGAGCCTGCACCGTCTGTGCGGAGGCCAAGAGTCCCATGAGCACCGTTCGCGAGCGTCCCAAGCCCCTCCTCCTCCCGCAGTTCTGCAAGGGTTGCGGGCGCTGCATCGAAGCCTGTCCCAAGCACTGCATCACGGTGGGAACGGAGATCAATCCCGCCACCGGTCTCGTGCCCGTGCACCTCGACCTCGAGCTGTGCAATGGCTGCGGCCTGTGCATCTCCGCCTGCCCCGAGCCCTACGGACTGCGCGCCGAACCGGGCGCCGAATTCGTCCTCGAGGATCCCAAGGCCCTCTTCGGTCCGCGGGATAAGGCCCCCGAAGCCGCGCGAGCGATCCCGGACGAGTTCCTGCCTCTGCCAAAAGTCGAGCCCCTCGTGGTCAAGGGAAACTACGCCGCGGCGATCGGCGCCCTCATCGCGGGCTGCCGGAACTTCTACGGGTATCCCATCACCCCTTCCACGGAGGGGGCCGAGCTGATGGCGAAGCTCCTCCCGAAACTGCAGGGCGTCTTCATGCAGGCGGTGTCCGAGACCGCCGCGGTGAACATGATGTACGGCTGCGGCGGCGCGGGCCTGAGGGCCACGACCTTCACTTCATCGCCGGGCTTCAGCCTGATGCTCGAGGGCATTTCGTACATGATCGGAGCGGAGCTTCCCGGCGTTTTCCTGAACGTCATGCGCGGCGGACCGGGGCTTGGCAACATCGCCCCCGAGCAGTCCGACATCAAGCTCGCGTGCCGCGGCCTCGGCCACGGCAACACCCATGCGGTGGTCCTCTCGCCCTCGACCCCGCAGGAGATGCTCGATCTCACCATCCTCGCCTTCGACATCGCGTTCAAGTACCGCAACCCGGTGGTCATCCTGAGTGACGGGTATCTCGGACAGATGACCGGCACCGTCCGGTTGCCGGAGACCCTGGTGAAGCCGGGGCTGCCCGCTTGGGCGGTGTGGGGCGACCGCTCGCACCGGGGAAACCTGAACTGCTCCATCTACCTGAGCGAGCCGGACCTCGAGGCGCACAACGTCCACCTCAACTCCAAGTACGCGGCCATGATCGCGGCGGAGCAGCGCGCGGACCTCTTCGAGACCGACGATGCCGAGGTGCTGCTCGTCGCCTGCAACACGCCCGGCCGCATGGCCAAGGGTGCAGTCCGGGATCTGCGCTCCCTCGGGATCAAGGCCGGCCTCTTCCGTCCGGTGACGCTCTGGCCGTTCCCCATCGATGCCCTGCGGCCGATTCTCGGAAGGGTGCGCCGCATCGTGGTGGTGGAGGCCAGCAACGGCCAGCTCGAGGACGAGATGCGCCTCGCCATCAGCCACGCCGGAGTTCACGCCCCGCCCGCCATCGACTCGGTCCGCCGCTTCGGGGGAATCCTTCCCCAGCAGCGGGAGATCGTCGACCATGTCCGGAAGGTCGAGGGAAAGGGGGTGGCGGCATGAACGTCTTCTACGAGAAGTTCGAACGGCACGATCACGGCGCCGGCCTCAAGGGCCAGGCGACCCACTACTGCGCGGGCTGCGGCCACGGCCTCGCCCACAAGTACCTCGCCGAGGCGATCGAGGAGCTCGGGGTCCAGGATCGCACCGTCGCGGTCTCTCCCGTCGGCTGCAGCGTCTTCCTCTACTACTACCTCGATGTGGGCAACACCCAGGCCGCGCACGGCCGCGCTCCCGCGGTGGCCATCGGCCAGAAGACCGCGAACCCCGAGGCCATCGTCATCAGTTACCAGGGTGACGGCGACCTCGCGTCCATCGGCCTCGCCGAGATCGTGAGCACCGCGCAGATGGGCATCCCCATCACCGTGGTGTTCGTGAACAATGCGATCTACGGGATGACCGGCGGCCAGCTCGCGCCCACCACCCTCATGGGCCAGCGCACCAGCACCACTCCCGATGGCCGCACCGAGTTCTTCGGATCTCCCATCAAGATGGCCGAGCTGATCGCGGGTCTCGATGGGCCGGTGTACGTCGAGCGCGTGGCCCTCTACGACGCCAAGCAGCGCGTCCGCGCCAAAAAGGCGATTACGAAGGCGCTCAAGCTGCAGGTGGAGAACAAGGGCTTCGCCTTCGTCGAGGTCCTCGCCGAATGTCCCACTCACCTCGGAATGAATCCGTCCGAAGCCGAGAAGTGGGTCAAGGAGAAGATGGTCGCGGTGTTCCCCCTCGGGGTCAAGAAGGACCTCGAAAATCCGCCCGAGCACGTGCGACCGGGAGCTCCGGTGTTCGATCCCGCCAGGCTGATGGACGCCTTCGAAGGAACCACCGAGAAGGCCCCGCGGTTCTGCAAGGCCTTCCCTTCGACCTGGGGCACCGAGGACATCGCCCTCAAGTTCGCGGGTGCGGGAGGCGACGGCGCGCAGACCGCGGCCCTCCTCGTTGCCCGCGCCGGCATCAACGAGGGTTACGACGCCACTCACATCCCGAGCTACGGTCCGGAATCGCGGGGCGGCACTTCATACGCGGACGTCCATGTCGCGCGCACCGAAGTCCTCTCCCCGGCTTCGCCGTCTCCTCATATCCTGGTGGCCTTCAACGCGCCGAGCCTCGCCCGGTTCGGTCCGACCGTGGTGCCCGGCGGAACCATCGTCTACGACTCTTCGGTGATCTTCGACGTGCCGCCGCTTTCCGCGGGAGTGAAGGCGGTGGGC
This sequence comes from Vicinamibacteria bacterium, assembly GCA_044229175.1. GTDB lineage: Bacteria > Acidobacteriota > Vicinamibacteria > Fen-336 > JAGNNV01 > JAGNNV01. The sequence goes on from JBGATM010000032.1 coordinate 45,939, forward strand.
GTGCCCATGACCCGCATCGCCACCGAACTCGGACGTCTGGTGGTGAAGAACGTGGTGGCGCTCGGCGCCTTGCAGGCGGCGACGGAGCTCTTCCCGGAGGAGACGATCCTCACCGCCATCCGCCAGGCCCTCAAGTCGAAGTGCGCCATGATCCCTCTCAACGAGGAAGCCTTCACCCGGGGCAGCCAGGCGGTCAGGAATCGCGATTCGTAAGGAGACGCCGAACGGGCGTCTGAGGCAGGATTAAGGGGCATGAACGACATCGCCCACCTGCGCAAGAGCTACGAGAAGGCGGAACTCGACGAGAGCGCCTCCCGGGCGGACCCGATGGAGCAGTTCGGCCTGTGGTTCCAGCAGGCCCTCGACGGACAACTGCCGGAGCCGAACGCGATGACCCTCGCGACGGTCGGCGCGGACGGACGCCCCTCGACCCGCGTGGTGCTGATCAAGGGCTTCGACTCGCGGGGGATCGTCTGGTACACCAACTACGAAAGCCGCAAGGGCCGCGAACTGGCGGCGAATCCCCACGCCGCCCTGCAGTTCCACTGGGTCGAGCTCGAGCGCGTGGTCCGCATCGAGGGACGGGTGGAGAAGGTGAGCGCCGAAGAGTCGGACGAGTACTTCAAGGTGCGCCCGCTCGACTCGCGCATCGGGGCCTGGGCCTCACCGCAGAGCGAGGTGATCCCCTCGCGCACCTGGCTGGTCACGAACGCCGCGAAATACGGCGCGCAGTTCCTGACCTCGCTGATGAGCGGAGGCCCGCCGCGTCCGCCCCACTGGGGCGGCTACCTCCTCGTGCCCGATGCGTGGGAATTCTGGCAGGGGCGCAAGTCGCGCCTCCACGACCGCCTTCGCTACCGGCGCGAAGGTGGAGCCTGGGTGCGCGAGCGTCTCGCCCCCTGATGGATTCGGCGGAACTGCTATTTCGATTCAGCTTTGACCTGGTGCCGCGCCAAAGCCCCACCATAGGCTCCAACTAAGGCCACCACAGGGGCAATGAGGACTCCGGCGCCCGAGGTTCCAAACTCCGCGACGAGAAGGGGGGCCACGACAAGTATCGCCGAGAGCCAAGGACGGAGGCCGAGAACCGCGCCGAGTGACGCGGTGACGAGGATCGCCCCCGCCGTGATCCCCGCGTCATCCCACGTCGGCCGACTGTCAATCCAGGCAATGGCCACGCCCGCAACGAACATGATCGTGGTGACGATCAGCGGCGCTCCAGCTCCGCGACCAGGGACGGGTTTATCCATGCTGCCTCCTACCGTCGGCCGTCCATCGCCTTGTTCGTCGGCGCTGCTGATTGGCACAACACTATCGGACTTCCTCATCTGATGGTCCCGCGGCGCGACCGACTGCAGTCCTTATGGTTCCAGAGTCGCTCATCCAGAATGAGCGTCTCTCCTCTGAGCCGCCGCCCCAAGTCGCGCGAGCCTCGAAGTGACGGAAGACCGCTGGAGAGCCCTCCAGCTGTCCTTGGACCAGGTATTCGAACAAGTACCCATAGCGTCGCTCTTGGAGAAAGGAGGGATTTAGGAGGCTCATCTCCTTGCAAGTGGGTGTAGCGGGAGGGAAGGTCGGCACCGCCGCAATCCGTGAGAGGTCGCCCGGGTACCCTCCGCACGTTTGCGAATACGCTGCAAGGCCTCGGGCCAACTCACGGAGCTCACCAATCGCTCTGGCCGATACGGCTGGTCTCCCGTCCGGACGGCCGCACGCGGCTATCAAGAGCAAGAGAGGCCAAGCTGCGGTGAAGCGCGTCATCTCATCGCGTTCGTCGAACACCCGGCTTCACCTGCAGAGCACACCTTCGTGCCTTGGCTGGTGCAGGTCATTGTTCGGCGGCCGGAACCTGTTCACAGCGCCTCGCTCTTCCAGAGGCAGCGAGACGCCACAAAGGGGAGCGCACATGCGGCGGCTACGACCGCCGGGAAGGCGGGAAGCCACGGAAACACGACGGTTGCCCGACAGACTCCGTCGAATCCGATGGAGCATAGGAAGCCTCCTACAAAGGGGCCCAGCACCCTCGTCTCCCTCTTTGACAAGAGACTTAGGCGCTTCTGCCGCCCTTGCGCACCTTCGAACACCGCTGGCATGACGAACAGCGCGATCACGGCCGGAATCGTCCAACCGGATAGGAACCGCGCTCGTTCAAGCATCGTCAAACCGCGGATCGCGACATTGAAGGCTGTGACCATCCCTGCGAGCGTGCCAAGGAGGAACAGCGCTCCATCGAGCTGGACCCGCGGCCGGGCCTTCGTGCCCGACGGCGCTTCGGTCATCGGATGCCCGTCGAACACGCGGATAACCTACAAGGGCTGCGGCAGTCCGTTTGGTGCGCGGACCTTGTCAGGTTCATCCGATTGTTCGACAGGCCGCCCCTATTTCCCAATCTCTGGGACCGCAAGACCTCGGCAGATCTTTCGAGCCAGATTATTGGGAATCTCGGTGTGCCGAGGAACCGCCTCGACTCTGCCGTTCTCCGGGCTGAACCATAAGGAGTGGCCAGCACCTTCGCGCTTCAGGTAGCAGCCATGTCGCCTGAGATGACGGAGCAGATCCCCAAGCTTCACCCGACGGTGACCATCTGCTGCTCTGCCCCCTTTGGCAATCCCCGAAGCCCATCCTCGCGACGATCCTCCAGGATGAGGGCGATTGCCGCTGACAGGCTCTTGATTGCGGCGGGTTTCGTCCTGCCCTGCCCGTTTGCTCCCGGCACCTCCGGACAGTAGGCCACAAACCACTTGCCGTCCCGTTCTACGATGGCGGTGAACTCATTTCGCATCTTGGGCTCCCTCACGACCATTATGCCCCCGCCACCAAAGCTCTGTCGAACACTGAATTGAGCGGCGAAGGCCCCAGTCCGTCTGCGAGGACTTCGCCCGCTCCAATTCTTTGTTCGACGCGCTTGGGTTGGACCTCATCGCCGTCTCCGCTTGCCCTTCTTCAATGTGAGTTGTTCAAACGATAGTTCGAGGCTTGTACCCGAGGAAAAGAGAATCTCGTGGCGCATCATGCCCTGCTTGTCGGTTGACAGCCGGTCGTAGCCCCACTCAAAGAAGCCTCGATCGGCGTCGTGTGGATCCGAGGCGAGCGTCTCGAGGGCAAGGTGAGCCACCTTCCTATACGTGAGTGTCCACGGTATCGAAGTGTCCGGATGCCGAATGAGGATCTCGACGTTCGTCGGGAGCCGCCACCACCGAGTGTTGCGACTGCTGCTTTGGGTCTTTCTGTCAACTACCTTGATGCTTTCTACAAAGCCATCATGGAACGAGGATTTGGTGAAGAACTGAAACGCAGGATTCGACAACCGACCCTCAAGCCTCGCCAAAGAGTGGCGCGCCTCTTGGGACACGACCTCCCACTTGCGAGCTGCTTCGCGGCCCTCTTTGTCCGGCTTCTGGATCGCGCACCAAAACTCGTGGACTGCGGAAGTGAACTTCATCTCAGCGTGCCGCCGTAGGCCCTGTTCTTCCTACGAGCGTTGAACACTGGGTTGAACCGCGAGCAGGCAGCGAGGAGCGGCTGCTCGCCGGTTCCAACCCATTGTTATCCGGCCCGCTGATTGTCCGCGCGTTGGCGGCACCTTCTCGCTTCGCCACTGCCGAGCGCCGGGCTAGTTCGGTGTCGATGATTGAAACGGCCATTCCTTCGCCTCACTCAACGGTGTGCCATCCTCAAAGGGATCCAACTCAACCCTAGCGCTCTCCAAAAACCAAGTCATCGTCTCGACTGGAACCGGATGCCCGAAGGTGTTGACGACGACGGTGTGGTCGCGATCGCTCCGAAAGACCTCGGCGACTATTTGACCCGATGCATCCTCAAGCTCCAGGCCCAGGCCATCTCGGACGACGTCGGAGGCGATGTGCAGGGTGTACTTCACTCTGGCCTTCCTAGGCCCGGATAACACCGGCCTTCACCTGCAGGGCGCGCCTCAACGACCGGCCGCCGGCGAAACGCGATGGCCGCACCTTCGCGCCCTGTCTGGTGCAAGGCCTTGTTGTCCGGCGCGGTGCCTTCTTGCCTCATTGGAGAAAGCATTCTGCCCGAAAGGCCCTACCCTCGGAGTCCAAGAAGACGAGCATCACTGAGTTGCTCTCTGAATAGACGACCACTCGCTGACCCGGGCGCAGGTTTCTGCCGATACTCTCTGCCTCCTCTGACGACGCTCCGAACATGCGAACTAGGGTCGGAGCCTCCTCGTAGGAACTCACGCCGGGATTCCTGCCCAGCCGACTGAGCTCATCTATTCGCGCGCGTGAATCGACCAGAGGCTTGGCCGCTTGGCACTGGGCATTTGCTTCTCGTCGCCATCGAAGGCTCTCGGATACTGCGTATCCACCGAGGCCCAGGATGACCAAGCCCGCAGAGATCAAGGCCCTTCGCATGGCTCGGAGCCACAAACGCCCGGACAACACGCGGATAACCCGCAAGGGCCGCGGCGGTCCGTCTGCGGCGCGGACCTTGTCGGGTTCATCCGATTGTTGGGCAGCGTGCCGCGCTTGGGCGTTTGGCAATGGCTCATGGTCGAACCAGGAGTGCTACAAGTCCTTGCGGGATCCCAATCACCACTAGCCAAGCAACTAGATTTCCTCTCAGAGTTGGAAAGCCGTGGCCCACCACTATGGCCAACACGAAACCAGCAAGGAGCCACGACGCCAAGAGAACAGTAGCGACCTGTGGGCGACTAATGGCGAAGCTGGTTGCGATGGCTGTGCCCGCCAGTAGCACACCATTGAGAGCCGCAACCCAAACGGCATTGTCTTCCCTTCCAGTGTCGTTGAGGGCGACGAATACGCAGGCAAGAAACAGCTGAGGGAGCCCGAGAATCCAGCCAAGGACCGTGCCAACCTTCCGCCGCATGGGGGCTGTTGTCCAAGATCCCGCGGTGTTGGTCATGAGTCGCCCCATCGATCGCCTGCCCAACACTGCGTTGAGCGGCAAGGCGAGACTCCAACGAATGCCCGCGAAGCGGGCACACCACCTCGCCTTGTCCGTTCCAACGCATTGTTATGCGGTGCCATGGCCCCCAGCAAAGCGGTCGATGTCTTCTCGATTCGGCCCCAGTATGCCAAAGCGGATCCCAAAACCTTCGCTCCATTGTCGAGCCGACGTATTGAGGAGCATGACCCCCAAGATGCCTCCCACGAGAACCGTTGAAGCCCAGGCGCCAGGATTTCGAAGGGCCATGTCCTTGGCCAGGCGATAGGCGAGGGTCGCTACATAGATGGCAAGCCCGAGAACCAGGAGCGCTGAGGCGCCGCTCGCTATCAGCACGCCTTCCTGATTTCCCGACCGTTTGAGAACCTGAACCACGATCCGGCTCAAGCCGCCGAGCAGCGCTTGGGCGAAGGTGATGGCAACCAAGCCTCGATACCGATCAGCCGTGTCTGCGACGACGGCCCGCTCTCTCTGAGCTAGCCCTTTGCCCGCCCGCTGCACGCCCAGTGTGCCGGTGGCGAACTCATAGCCACAGTCGCAGGTTGTGGCCTTGGGGTCGCTTAGTAGTCGGCATCGCGGACATGTCTTAATCGCCATTCAGGTCTCCCGAGCACGGTGCATCCGCATAACACCCGGGATCAGCTGCAAAGGCCGCCCTCAACGACTGCCCCCATGAGCGGAAGGAAGAGGGGGCACACCTCGCGGCCTTTGTCAGTTGCATCCCGTTGTTCGACAACGCGGTGATTCTTTGGACAGGTGGCACACGCTCACCATACCTTTGAGCGGCACGGGATCCGGATGCCCTGCCGACGAACACGAAAGCTGGTTGGGGCAACGCCACGCCACGCGCACCCGTGGCCTTGACCCATGGCAACAACCTCGCCGTAGTGCCAAGGCCGGAGGAGCCTGCCCGAGGGAATCCCTGCCTCACCACCCGCACGCAGGGCCACGATGCCTTGACCTGGTTTGATGACCTCACCGCCCCAACCGGGGTGAGATGACGAACCTGGGTTGACGGCCTCTCCATATCGCTCAGCCGAAGGAAGGACGCTCGCCCAGAGCAATCCACTTGCTTGGCCCCACGAGAAGTGTCGAACACTGAATTGAGCGGCGAGGGCCCACGGCCGTCTGCGTGGACCTCGTCCGTTCAAATTCTTTGTTGGGCAGCACGCCCCTTTTGGGCATGCCTCGCCGACCCAAGGCTGCTTCTTTCACTGGCGTACTGGCCGCACCGACCAAAGCGCCCTCAGCGGGATTACTCCGGCCACGGCGAGGGCTAGCCAGGCTGAGAAGGCGAATGTCTGGATGATTACGAGAGCATGGACCAGCTGCGCGAAGACAATGAAGACGAGGCAGCACCACGCGCCGATTGTAGGGCGCACCAGTGAGATCACCGAGAACACAATCACCGCTACTACAGCCGCGGCCGCCGCTTGCCGTAGCTCGCGGCCATCGGGCACGACGTCGATGAACGCAACGTAGTCGGGAAGGAGAAGCAATCCACAGAAACTTGTGATGAGATAGGCCCAGCGACCTCCCTCGGGTATTCGCCAGCGCTCCCGGCCGGCGTGGCCCTTCTCCAGTGTGCCCTCAGCCATTCCTCCACCCTCTACTGCCTGCCCAACACCCGGGATCAGCTGCAAAGGCCGCCCTCAACGACTGCCCCCATGAGCGGAAGGAAGAGGGGGCACACCTCGCG
>JBGATM010000033.1:0-51826 GCA_044229175.1 Vicinamibacteria bacterium
AGTGCTGCGCCCACGACGTCCCCCAACGGGGCCGGTTGGTACAACCAGAACGTCACCGTCCATTTCACCTGCACGCCGGGCGGATCTGCGCTCCCCGAAGGCTCCTGTCCGGCCGACGAGGTGCTCACGAGTGAGGGCCTTGCCGTGTCGTCCTCCGCCCGCACGGTGACCGCCGACGGCGGATACGTGAGCGCGCCCAGCAACGTGGTCGTCGTCAAGATCGACAAGACCCCGCCAACGCTGATCCTCCCGGCCAGCATCACCGTGGACGCGACCAGTCCTGCGGGCGCGGTTGTGACCTACACCAGGTCCGCCACGGATGCCCTGAGCGGCGTAGTCGCAGTGAACTGCGTGTTGTCATCCGGCAGCACGTTCCCGATCGGGACGAGCACGGTCGCCTGCTCGGCCACGGACGAAGCGGGGAACACCTCGAGCGGGAGCTTCCAGGTTCTCGTGCAGGCCGCCGCAGCTCAAGTCGCCAATCTCGCGATCATGGTGGAGAACTTCAATCTGGCTCAGGGCATCACCAACAGCCTGGATGCGAAGCTTGGGAACATCCTGAGCGCGCTCAGCGCGGCCCAGACCGGCAGCGTGGCAAACGTCTGCGGTCAGCTCAATGCCTTCATCAACGAAGTCCAGGCTCAATCGGGCAAGAAGCTCACCTTGGCCCAGGCGAACCAGCTCATCGCGGCAGCCACGCAGATCAAAGCGGTGGTTGGATGTCAATGACGGTCTCGCCGGGAGGGTGGTCGACACCGGCCAGGGGCTGCACTTTGTAGATAGGGGTGTCAGTCTGGCTTGCTCACCGGGGCTCGCCGCAGCCAGACGCGTCGGGGCGACCCCCGCTCGGACCGGAGACTAGAGTCCCCGAACTCGACAGGCCACGAGGAGGAGGCCAAGGCCCAGGATCCAGGAGGCGGATGCGAGCTGAACGGGTACCGAGACCCACCCGAAGTGGGCGCTCAGGGCGATGAGGTACAGCACCAGGCAGATGATCCAGACGATCATGGTCGGAGCTTTTCCGGAATTGCGCATGGTTTTCTCGCTTTCGTTGGCCAAACCCGGGGCTCCGGGCCGTGCGTCTCCTTGGCCTGTGCAAGACCCGTTCCGCGCTTCACCGGCGAGCGATGTCGCGGAGGACTTCAGGGGACCGCAGCGTCCGCGTCTTTATCCTCATCCTCAGCGGCGTCGGCGTCCGGCGCCATCGGGCCTTTATCGAGGTCGTCGACGACCGAGAGGCCGAGCGTCCCCGCGGCCTCCATCGCCAACTCGCGCGCGGAGGCGAGTTCCTTCGGATCGAAGACGCCGATCGGTATCGGCGCCTCCTTCTTCGACACGATCTCGACGAGCAGGAGGACGATGGTCCGATCCGAGCCCTGCGATGCCTCGATATGAGCGCGCACCGCGGCGTCGCGGGGGACCGCGGTCTCTTCCCGAAAGCGGTGGATCAGGAAATCGCGCACCTCGACCACGGTGCGTCGGGCGGGGTCGAGGACGGTCTGCTTTCGGCCGAAAACCAGGATCCATCCGGGGATCCCGAAGGCAAGAATGAAGACCGGGAGCATCACCAGCCCGGCGAGGGTGAGCTCTCCCTGGCTCGGGACCACGAAACCGAGGAGTCCGCTCAAAAATTGCCAGCCCAGGATCCCCGCCGCGGCCAGGAACGGCACTCCGAACAGGCGGGTGATGAGACTTCCCTTCTGGTGGATGGTGAGACCTCGATCGTCGCGGCTCCAACGGGCGCTCATGAGCAAGCCTCCTACGGCATGGGCGCGAAGGTCGCGCGGCCTTCGGTGAGCGGCAGAACTTCCTGGACGAGGGTGAGCAGGAACAGCCCGGGTTCCTCGAGCATCGGGATGTGCGCGGAACGTTCCAGGGTGATGAAGCGTTTGCGGGGCGCCTCGATCGTTTCGAAGAAGGCCCGGGCCGGCTCGTACGGCGTGTGCAGATCGTAGCGGCCCATGATCATGATGATGGGAACCTTGAACACGTTCGCGGGTTCGCCGCCTGGCGCGCCCTTGAAGGCTCCATCCGACGGGGCTGGAGAGGTTCCGAGGGTGCGCGAGAACCACTGGGTGGCGGGCACCAGGGCGTCGACGTCCGACTGCGTGTATTCGGGCGCCCAGTCGGCCAGGGAGAAGAACAGATCGAGGTTCGGCTTTCCGTACCAACCGCCGTTGAAGCGCCGGGCCCACTTGCGGAGGCGCAGGGCGTCGTCCACCGTGCGGTTGGGACCGGGATAGGGAGCCAGGGCCTTCAGTTCGCTGAGCGCTTCCTCGTTTTTCGCCTGGGTCGCCAGTTCGAGCACGCGCTTGTAGAGGTACTCCTCGCCGCTGCCCGCGGCCTGCCCCACCCCGACATAGGCGTGCAGCCACTCCGGCCGTCGCCGCGCCAGGGCCAGCCCCACGGTGGTGCCGTGGGAGTACCCCATGATCACGACCTTGTCCTTGCCCAGCCGCTTCCGCACCCACGCGGCCATCTCCTCGGCATCCGCGATGATCCGGTCGTTGGTGAGAGTGGGACGCAGCGCCTCGCGATCGGCGGAGCGGGCGTTCTTGCCGACGCCGCGCTGATCCCACTGAACGACGGTGAAGAAGTCCTCCCAGGGGGCCTGGTAGGCCCAGGTCATCGGCATCATCGGAACGCCGGGCCCGCCGTGGATGAAGAGCAGCACGGGGTTGGCGCGGTTGCGTCCGCGTATCGAGACCCACTGCGTGACTCCTCCGATCGGCGCCTCTTCCAGAGCCTCGATCCCCTCGGGAGTGTGAATCCGCCGCAACTCGGCGAGGCGGGCCGTGATGGTGTCCCGGCTCGGAATTTCCCGGTTCGCCGGGGCGGCCTCCTGCGCCCCGAGCGTCGTCCCTCGAACGCTCAGCATTCCGAGGAGCGCGAAGCCCAACGAGAAGCGCACAGATCCACGGTTCATGGCGGGTCTCCTCCTGGAAAGTTCATTCGGTCTCGGGCCCGGGTCATCGCTCCGGCGCCCTTTCCAGATTCTCGATCGCGATCCTTCGGGCCGCGGCATCCGTGCTGATGCCCAGGGTTCGAGCCAGCTCGTAGACGCGTCTGAGGGTGGTTCCCACCCGCCGCACGTTCTCCTCGGCCTGTTCCGCCGTCCAGCCGAACGACTCCATCCCCGTAATCGCCATGGCCCCGCCGATGTTCACCACGAAGTCGGGCGCATAGAGAATGCCGCGCGCCTCGAGCAATTCGAGATCGCGCGGATCGGACAGCTGCAGATTGGCGCCGCCCACTACCGCGCGGCAGCGCAGGCGTGGAATGGTCTCCCGATTGAGCACGCCGCCCAGGGCGCAGGGGGCGAAGATGTCGCACGGCGTGTCGAAGACCTGCTCGGGGGGGACACCGGTGAGACCCCTCTCGCGAAGGCGCGCGCTCGCGGTCTCGGAGACTTCGCTGAAGAACACCTCCGCTCCTTCCGCGGTCAGGAGCTCGATCAGCGCGCCGCCAACACCTCCTGCTCCCTGCACGACCACGCGCTTCCCGCGAAGCGACGGGCTGCCATCGAGATGATCGATGGTCGCCTGAATGCCGCTGAAGACCCCGAGGGCGGTGGGTCCGCCAGAGTCTCCGCCCCCGCCCGCGGCCTTCGTGCGCGCGTGGACCCAGGGCGCGCCGGTCTCCGCGATGATGTCCATGTCCGAAGGCGAAGTCCCGACGTCCGGCCCTGTCGAGTAGAGGCCCCCGAGCTGTCGGATCAGCCGCCCGTAGCGGCGAAGGAGGTCCGGGCGAGCGCTTGGGTCGAAGCCCTCGGGCAGGGCGATCACCGCCTTGGCCCCGCCCTGCGGGAAGTTCGCGGCCGCATATTTGAACGTCATCGCCTCGGCGAGTCGCAGGGCATCCGAAAGCGCGAGAGAAGGATCGCCATAGGCCTTCATCCGGGTCCCTCCCGAAGCGGGGCCGAGGCGCGTCGAGTGGATGGCGATCAGGATCCAGGCGCCGGTCGGCCGATCGTACCGGGCCACCAGGGACTCTCCGTCCCACTCTCTCCGCAGCTGGTCCAGATCCATCGACCTGAACAATATTCCATCAAGTCTCAGGCCGACGGCACGCCCGGTTCGAGGTGCTCTTCGATGGCCGCTCCCGGCAGGAACTCGAGGGGCTCCAGGCCGCGCCTGAAGATCCGCGCGCCGGCCACACCCTTGAGGGTGATGGAAGCCCCCTCCACCCGCAGGATCGCGCCTTCGCGCAGCCCCGCCACGGGAGTCTCGTTCTCCTCGTGGAACTCGCGGATGCGGGTCTCCCGGGTTTCGCCCATGTGGGTGGAGCCGGGTACTGGGTCGAGGTAGTGCGGATTGATCTGGAAATGGACGAGACCGAGGGCGTCGAAAGAGGGCGGCTGCACGATGGGCATGTCGTTCGTGGTGCGGATGGTGGGGCAGGCCAGGTTCGACCCCGCGCTCGCTCCCGCGTAGACCATGCCGTCTTTTACCCGCCGCTCGATGAGCGGGAGGACGCCCATCTCGTGGAGCGCCTTCAGGAGGCGGAACGTATTGCCGCCTCCGCAGAAGATGGCTTCGGCCCGCTCGATGGCCGCGCGGGGATCGGATCCCTCGTGCAGCGAATCGAGCCCGTAGCCCATTTCCTCGAAAGCGGCGCGCGCCTTGGCCGCGTAGGCGTCGCGGTCCTTCAGGGCGTGGGGAATGAAGAGCACCCGGGAAATGCTCCCGAAGGCGTCGCGGAGTTCAGCGTAGGCATGCTCGAGGTAACGCGTCCCGAACACCGTGGATGTGCTGATGAGAACGAGCCGGCGGGCCATCTCAGGCTTCGCCCGACCAGCGGCGGATCTTCGGGGTCAGCACGACCAGAAGAACGGAGGACGCGAGGAGCGCTACCGCGATGCCGCCATACAGCTGCATCAGCCGACCCGGATCGTCGGCCACGAAGAATCCCGACAGGAACCCCGCGAGTTTGTTGCCGAGCGAGGTCGCGAAGAACCACAGCCCCATCATCAGCCCCACGAACCGGGCGGGCGAGAGCTTGGTCACGGTGCTGAGCCCGACCGGAGAGAGGCACAACTCGCCGACCACGTCGAAGAAGTAGACGCCCACCAACCACAGGGGGCTGATCTTGCCGCTCGCGGTGAGCGCCGAGGCCGGCACGAGCAGGCAGAAGGCCAACCCGATGGCGAGCAGACCGAGGGAGAACTTGGCCGGGCTCGAGGGCTGACGCGTGCCCAGACTCACCCAGAGCCGCGCGAAGACCGGGGCGAGCAGGATCACGTAGAGCGGGGTCAGGGACTGCAGCCAGCTCGCGGGGAACTGGAACCCGAAGGCGTTCGTGTCCACCAGCCGCTTGGCGAACAGGTTGAGACTCGCTCCCTTCTGCTCGTACGCCGCCCAGAACATGATGGTGAAGGCGAAGAGGATGACGATGGCCCCCATCCGCTTCCATTCCTCTTTGGTCAGAAGCTCGACCTTCCCGGCGGCCGCCGCGGCCCGGGCCGCCTTGCGTTCCTCGTCGCCGGGCAGGCGACCGCTCTGCATCATGAAGACCGCGATGCCCACCAGCATGCCGATCCCCGCGGCTCCGAAACCGTAGTGCCAGCTGCGCGCGGGGTCGAGGCCCAGGCCCGAAAGCCAACCCTTGAACGCCGGGCTCTCGGCGAGCCATCCGCACACCAGGGGCGCCATGAGCGCGCCCACGTTGATGCCCATGTAGAAGATCGAGAAACCGCTGTCGCGGCGGACGTCGCCGGGGCCGTACAGACGGCCCACCAGCGCGGAGATGTTCGGCTTGAGCAGGCCCGTGCCGACCGCGATCATGGTGAGGCCCCCGTAGAACGTGGGCATGGAGTGCACGGCAAGAACGAACTGCCCCGCGGCCATGAAGAAGGCCCCGGTGAGCACCGCGCGCCGCGGTCCCAGCCAGCGGTCGGCCACGAAGCCGCCGGGCAGGGCGAGCAGGTAGACCGCCATGGTGTAGGTGCCGTAGAGGGAACTGGCCTGCACGGTGGAGAAGCCGAGGCCGCCGTCCACGATGGGCGCCACCATGAAGAGCACCAGGATGGCTCGCATGCCGTAGTAGCTGAAGCGTTCCCACAACTCGGTGAGGAAGAGCGTGGTCAGGCCGCTCGGGTGGCCGCCGATGCCTCGCGTGTCCACGGCCGCCGCAGCGTCTTGAGTCGTCATCGGCGAGGTCAATCCTCTCACGGAAGAGGGCCGGCGGTTCCCGTCCGCCGCCCTCCGGCCCGGACTTCCGGCCTGCCTTCCCTACACATAAGTATTCTCTATTGATAACGCCACAACTATGTATTTGCTTTGGGATTGGCCGCCGCCCAAAATTTCCGTCCGAGGAGATTAAAGGTCAATCATGGACCAGCATCGCAAACGTCAATTCCAGATCACGGGCGGCTACTGGCTGCTCGCCTTCGCCGGGTTCCTGCTGCTGCAGTCGGCGCTGATCAGGCAGGCGGCGCCCAAGGACGTGCCCTACAGCGAGTTCCTCGCGTCCCTGCGCGCGGGCAAGGTCGCCAAGGCGGAGCTGCGCCAGGACGCGATCCTCGCGGAGCTGAAGGCCGAGACCGGCCAGAAGCCGGCACGGATCAGCACGAGCCGCCTGCCCGGGATGGACGAAACCGCGCTCGTGAAGGATCTGGAGGAGCGCGGTGTCTCGTTTGCGGGCCGGATCGAGCGGACCTCGTTCCTCGAGACGTTCCTGCTCGGCTGGCTGTTGCCCATCGGTCTCCTCGCCGGCATCTACTTCCTGGTGATGCGCCGCTTCAGCCGCGGCGGCGGGCCGCTCAGCCTGGGGAAGAACCGCGCCAAGATCTACGACGAGACCCAGCACGGCAAGGTCACGTTCGAGGACGTGGCGGGCGTCGATGAGGCGGAGGCCGAGCTCGTCGAGGTCGTGGACTTTCTCAAGAACCCAGGGAAATACCAGGCGCTCGGGGCGCGCATCCCCAAGGGCGTGCTGCTCGTCGGCCCGCCGGGCACGGGCAAGACGCTCCTCGCGAAGGCGGTCGCGGGCGAGGCGGGGGTGCCCTTCTTCTCCCTGTCCGGCTCGGAGTTCGTGGAGATGTTCGTGGGGCTCGGGGCCGCGCGCATGCGCGACCTGTTCGAGCAGGCGAAGCTCCGGGCGCCCTGCATCGTCTTCATCGACGAGCTCGACGCCATCGGCAAGTCGCGCGGCGGGGTGGCCGCGCTCGCCACCCACGACGAACGCGAGCAGACCCTCAACCAGCTCCTGGTGGAGATGGATGGCTTCGATTCCACGAAGGGCGTCATTCTGATGGGCGCTACCAACCGGCCCGAGGTGCTGGATCAGGCCCTGCTGCGCGCGGGGCGTTTCGACCGGCAGGTGCTGGTGGACCGGCCCGAAGTCCGCGGCCGCGAGGCCATCCTCAAGGTGCATGCGAAGAAATTGAAGCTCGATGGGGACGTTGAGCTGCGCGTGGTCGCGCAGCGCACCCCGGGCATGGTGGGCGCCGACCTCGAGCGCGTGGTCAACGAGGCCGCCCTCGCCGCGGCGCGGCGCGGCTCGCAGACCGTGAGCGCCCACGACTTCGAGGAGGCGGTGGACCGTCTGCAGCTCGGTCTCAAGAAGCAGGGCTCGGCGATGTCCGAAGACGAGAAGCGGCGCGTCGCCTATCACGAGGGCGGCCACACCCTGGTCGCGCTCTCGGTGAAGAACGCGGACCCGGTGCACCGCGTCACCATCATCCCGCGCTCGATCGGCGCGCTCGGCGTCACCTTGCAGTTGCCGGCCGAGGAGCGCTACCTGATGACGAAGGATCAGCTGCTCGACCGCCTGGCCGTGATGATGGGCGGCCGCGCCGCCGAGGAGATGTGCTGCGGCGACCTCTCGACCGGGGCCGCCAACGACCTCGAACGCGCCACCGAGACCGCGCGCCAGATGGTCAGCCGCTTCGGCATGAGCGAGAACCTCGGGCCGGTCACCTTCGGCCGCGCCTCCGGCATGCGTTTCCTGTCGGGGGGGATGGGCGAGGAGCGCAACTTCAGCGAGGAGACGGCCCGCGCCATCGACGGCGAGGTGCGCCGGATCCTGGAGGCGGAGTACGCGCGCGCGAAGCGGATTCTCGAGGACCGGCGCGGCGCGCTCGAAGCGATTGCGCAGCGCCTGCTCGAGGTGGAGACCCTGGACCGGCCGCAGCTCGAGAAGCTCGTCGGCCCAAAGGCGTCCGCGGTCGTGCCCGCGGCGGCGTCCGTGGCGGTGGCGTCGTGATGAAGCAGGAGAGACTCGGGCGCCTGCTGCGTCTTTGTCTGGGCCTTGGGCTCGGCCTGGGGAGCCTGGCCCCGGCTCCCGCATGGGCGCAGGACCGCTTCCGTCTCGATGTGGAGGGGGCGGCGACCTGGCAGGCGCGGAACCAGTTCAGGATCCCGGGTACCACCGGGACGCTCGTCTCCCTCGAGGATTACTCGAGCGGTCCGTTCGACGCTTTCAGGGGAACGCTCGTCTGGGACGTGGGCGAGCGCAGCTCCCTGCGGCTCCTAGCCGCACCCCTGCGCCTCGACGTGGATTTCACCCCGGCGACGCCGATCGCCTTCCAGGGGGAGACCTTCGCCGCTGGCCGGCCGACCCGCGCCCGCTACGAGTTCGACTCGTACCGCTTGAGCTGGCTTTACCGCTTTCCCTCGTCCGGGGACTGGTCGTTCCGGGCCGGCCTGACCGCGAAGGTGCGTGACGCCCGGATCGGGCTCTCGTCCGGATCGCTCGCCGCCGAGAAGACCAACACGGGTCCGGTACCCCTTCTCTATGGCGGGGCGCGCTACGCCCCTGGCGGCCGCTTCGCGGTCGATCTCGACGTGGACGCGGCCTGGGCGCCCCAGGGCTACGCCGTCGACCTCGCGCTCCGCGCCGAGTGGCGTTTTGCCAGCAAGGCGAGCGCCTTCGTGGGCTATCGCTTCCTGGACGGCGGCGCCGACAACGACGAGGTCTACACCTTCGCCACCTTCCACTACGCGACGGCCGGCCTCTCCCTCCGCTTCTGAGCGCGGCGGGCGGGGGCGGCTTTCCGCTCAGTCGAGGCCGAGCGAGCCCGGGTTCATCAGCCGCTTCGGATCGACCGCGGACTTGATGGCCTTGAGGAGCGCCCACGCTTCCGGCCGCCGGCCTTCGCGATAGGGGTAGGTCCTGCCGATCTGCAGATGGACCGCCCCCTTCTTGAGGAACAGCGCGATCAATCGCTTTCGCATCGAGCCCACGAAGGACGCGACTTCCGGGTTCTCCGGGAAGTCGCGGAACCGGGCGAGCGTCGCAGGGTCCAGCATCCGTTCGTAGAAGACCGTGCGCGGACCCGGCCAGTAGAAAACCGGCTCCAGGACAAAGGCGCCCGGCCCGACCACCGCGACGAGGACGCCGATCACGATGCCCAGCCGATCGAGCGAGGCTTTCTCCCCGCCGATGAGTGCTTGCACCGCGGTCCAGGTGGAGGCGGCTTCGGACAGGGGCACCAGGCCGTGGACCGGGGCCCAGCGCTCGCCTTCGGGCCCGATGGCGCTCGTCATGGGAACGAAAGGATCGCCGCGCAGCACCTTGGGGATGGTGTTCTCGACCTCGCGGCCGCGGCAGCGCTCCGCCACGCGGCGCGCCTCCCCCAGGGCGTTGCGGACCGCGGCCTCGTCCCGTCCCTCGGTTCCCACGTGCACGGAGTACGGCGATTCGTCGAGAAAGGACCGGCCGGCGGCCACGACCTTCGCGGCCTCCCGAACCCCGCCCAGCAGGCTCTTCGCCGACGTCACCACGCCCGCGAGCGCCTTCACGTCCTGGGTGAGGCTCGCGCGCTTCATCCGCTGGCGAGTCAGCTCCGGATCCATGCCGAAGCACTCCGACACCAGCCCCTCGCGCACCACCTCGGTCATGAACGCGGCCATGTCCTCATGGCGCGTGAAGCCGAACGAGGCGGTCTCCACCGCGGTGGGCAGGCGCATGAGGCGCAGGGTCGCGCGCGCCTTGATCCCCAGGGCCCCGGTGTCGCCCAGGAACAGTCCGGTGAGATCGGGGCCGTAGTGGCGGAAGAAGGGTTTCGTCGCGAGCGAACCGGCGGAGCCGGTCGCGAGGAGGCTGCCATCGGCGAGCACCACCTCGATGCCGAGCACGCTTTCCGCGGATGCTCCGTACTTCGCCGAGCCCCACAGGATGGCGTTCTGCGAAAGCGATCCGCCCACCGTCGCCACCGCTCCGGAGAGCGGGCCCCAGAAAGGCGTGCGCACGCCCCTCTCCCGCAGCGCGAGATACAGCTGCTTCCAGGTGATTCCGCATTCGACGGTGACGTACATGTCGCTCTCGTTCACCTCGACGATGCGGTCGAGCCGCCGCGCGTCGATCATCACGCTCCGGGCGCGGTCGGGCAGATACCCGCCGGTGTACGAGCTGCCGCCGCCGCGGGGCACCACCGCGAAGCCGCGGGAGGTCGCCGCGGCCACCGCGCCGCGCAGTTCGTCGACGCTGCCCGGCTGAACCACGCACGCGGCCAGTTCTCCGGGGCCGTAGATGTCGTGGCCGAAGAAACGCCGGTCGGCCTCCTCGGTGAGCACGTGCCCTTCGCCCACGAGTCCCCGCAGGGTCGCGACCAGCTCGTTCTCTTCCGGCATGGGTTTGGTCCTCTTCGTAAGCCGGGAACTCGCCCCGCCCGCGCTCGTCCCCCTTTGTCGAGTGGCCGCCCCTTACACCGCTCCTTTGTGAAGCCGTCCATAGGAATCTACCGCACACGACCGGGGACTCGCCGGTGAAGTGGATCCGGGCTGGTAGCCTCCACCCCTTGAATCTGGCCGACCCGACCTATATCGCGCTGCATCGATACACGAAGGCGCTCTCCGTGGCCCTGGGCCACCGGGACCTGTACACCCGCGTCCATTCCGATCGGGTGGTCGCCCTTTCCGAGGCCATCGGGGTGCGGCTCGGGATGTCGGAGACCGAGCTCGGAATTCTCCTCATCAGCGCGACCTTTCACGACATCGGAAAGATCGGCGTGCCCGATCACATCCTGCTCAAGCCCGGCCGGCTCGACGAATCGGAGACGGCGGCCATGCAGCGGCATTCGGCGATGGGCGAGGACATCGTCATCTCCACGGAGATCGAGGGCGCGGCCGAGGCCGCCATCATCATCCGTCATCACCACGAGCGTTTCGACGGAGCGGGCTATCCCGACGGGCTCGCGGGAGAGGACATCCCCCTGAGCTCGCGGATCATCGGGATCGCCGACAGCTATGACGCGATGTCGACCACGCGCGCGTACCACCCCGCGAAGAAGCACTCGGAGATCATGGCCGTGCTCCTCGAAGAGACCGGCGGGAAGCACGATCCGAAGTTGACGGATCTCTTCCGCGAGATCATCGAGAGCAACTCGTTCAAGGCGGCCGAGTTCTGACCGTGCCGTCGTTCCGCGCTTAGCGTGCCTGCGCTTCGTCGGTTCGCGCGACGCCGCAGGTCTTGCGAACCCCGCCGACCATCTCCTCGAACTTCGCGGAGGCGATGAAGGGCTCGAGCCCGTCCTCGGTGAAGGCCAGGCCCGGCGCCGCGTCCTTGAGGTGATCGACGATGTCGAGCGCCTTCGCGCACTCGCCCTTTGCGGCCAGGGCCTGGGCGCGCCGGAGCTTCACCTCGAGGTAGATCTGCCGGACGTTGATGCCGCCCTCGTTTCGCGGGAAGAAGCGGCCGGGGAAGAGAGCGTCCGCCTCATCGAAACGACCGGCCTCGGCGAGCGCGATCGCCAGCTTGTAGACGAGGGTGGCCGGAGCGGTCTGTCGATCCGGGAAGCTCGCGAGCGCGTCGGCGCGGTCGCCCGCCGGCCGCTGGGCCTTCGTCATGGCGGTGTCGAGCCCGTAGTAGAGACCCACGTTCGCGGCATCGACCTTCGTGCCTTCCTGGAACAGCGCGATCGCCTTCTCGGCATCGCCGTCCATCGCGAGCACGGTGTAGCCCATGTTCCGATGAAGGGTGGGGATGCGCGGGTTCAGTCTCCTCGTGGTTTCCCACTCCCGCATCGCCGCGTCGGTCATGCCGCCCGACAGGTACAACGATCCCAGCAGGAAATGCGCGGATGCGTCGTCGGCGTTCGCTTCGATGGCCGCTCGCAGCACCGCGAGGGTGTCGGGTCGATGGGGGAAGACGTAGGTGAGAGGCATGCGCGAGGCGGCGTCGAAGTCCGCGCGGCCGTTCTGGCCAAGGGCTTGTTTCGCGAAGCCGCGGTAGTAGGAGATGAGCGGATAGCTCTCGGGCCGAGGCATGCCCACTTCGGAAACCACGCCGGGCCCGGTGGGATAGTCGCGGCCGAGGATGTCGAGGGCGTCCGCGTTCAGGCCGGCGCGCAGGTAGTCGACCGCGACTTCGATGATCCTCTCGGGATCGGCGGCGAGGTGAAGCCAGAGTGCCGCGTCGCCGCGTCCGAGCTTCGTCGCCTCCACGCGCAGCAGGTTGCTGGTCGGATCCTCCCGCAAGAGCGAGGCGAGTCGCGACTTCGCGCGATCCGTCCTGCCGAGCGCGCGCCACAAAGCGACTTGAATTCCTCCGGCACGAGCCGGCGCGGCCGCATCGACAGGGAGCCGGCTCAACAACGCGGCGGCCGCGGAGCGATCGCCGGAGCGGGCTTCGAGTGCCGCGAGTTGCAGGAGCGACGCGGACCTCAAGGCGCCGTAGCTCTGCGACTGTTCCCAGGCCAGCCGTGCCCCGCGAGCGTCACCCCTGGCGGCCCGCGCGAGTCCCATGTAGTACCAGGTTTCCAGGTCGCTGTTGTCGCGCGCCAGGGCTTCTTCGAGAAGCGGGACGGCCGCATCGAACTGCTTCAGGTCCACGGCGAGGCGTCCCGCCGCCTTGGCGAGAGGCAGGCTCTTCGGGAAGCGTCGCCGCCCCTCCTGATACGTGGCAAGGGCGATCAGACGTTCGCCATCCAGTTCCTGCCGCGTGCCCGTGGTCAGCCAGTCGCCATCGGTGCGTTCGCCGGCCGCGGGCGGCGTGTACGTGGGCTGCTTGCCCGTGACCATCTCTTTCGCCGGCGTGACGTCGTACCTGCCCTCGGTGTGCTGAAGGAGCACCGCCCCGCCCGCGTCCTTCAGTGTGACCGTGTAAGCGGTCTCCTTCTTCAGGCCGGGAAACGATCGGCTGAACGTCGTCGCGGGTGTCAGTGACAGGGGCAGGGTCGCCACAACACGAGGACCGTCGGAAACCGTCAGGTTCGCCCTCGGCTGTTCACGGGTGACATTGAGGGCCACGGTGAGCGCCGTCGTGTCACCCGGCCCCGCTTCGCGAGTCAGGTTGACCACCGCGTCGGGATTGGCGCGCGAGACGCCACCCAGTCCCCGGATCGGCAGCCAGTATTCGGTGAAGCGAATGCTGTCCTGCGGTTCGAGGAAACCGTAGGTCTCCTGGTTGCGGAAGATCCCCGCCTGGATCTCGACGTACGCGCTGTTGTTGTCGGACAGAGCGCGCCGCCAGTCGAGGCCGTCGGGGTTGCTGCCCCACGACCAGATCTTCTTCGACGGCAGATCGACGGGCGAGGCGTAGTGCACCACACCCGCCTTGGTGCGCGGGTGATAGACGGCCATGTAGGGCTCGCGACTGCCGTGGCTGAAGCGCGACACCGGGCCGAACTTGTGATTGCCCACGATGCTGTTGTCGGTGCCGCGCGAGTCCACCGGCCAGGTGTCGATGTCGGCGAAGCCGTGCGACGCGGTGAAGTCCATCGGGTAGATGATCCGGCTGTCGTCGCGCACTTCGACGCCCGCGTTGGTCCACCAGTAGAAACGGTGCCGGGCATCGCTGCGGTTGTAGAGAGTGGTGTGCTGCTCGAGGGCCGCCTCGCCCGGTCGCAGGCGAAGCTCGACTCGCCAGGCCATGCCATAAGGCCGGTCGATGTTGCCGACCCACACCGAGGCGCTGCCATCCGGGTTCGTGGTGGTGGCGAAGTCCACCGGCGAAGCGGTCATCCAGTTGTGGGAGACGGGGAAGTTGAACTCGATCCCGAGCGCCGTCCACGCGCCGCGATACGCGATCTGGGCGAACTTGATGGACGGGTTCGCATAGAACATCTCCGCGTTGTTCACCTTGTCCCGGCAGCTGTACAGGTGGCCGCCGAGGTCGGGCAGCACGATGCATTTGAGGTACGCATTCTCCAGATTCAACGTGCGCCAGGCGCGGGGCGCGCTCCGGCCCGTGGTGTTCATACGCAGGGTGTAGGGATAGTTGAAGCGGGTGGTGGTGAACAGGTCGAAGGGCGGGTTGGGGTCGGGCGGCCCTTCTTCGTAGGTGGGCAGGGTCAGGGTGTCCGGCCACACGCGCACCCCGGAGGGCGCCGCCGGGCGCGGAGCCGGGGCCGTTTGCGTGGTTTCGGCTCGGGCGGCGGGGGTCCGCGCCTCCACCGCGGCTAGGGCGAAAGCCATGACCAGCGCGCCTGAAACAGCGACAAACCACGAGGACCGGCTTTGCGCGCGCATGGGGCTTCTCCTTGGATCGCGCCCATTCTCCTCTCCCTCGCGCCCGACCTCCACCGATGCCCGTCGTCGTCGGGCGCATAGACTTCCTCCATGCCCGACGCGCGATGGCTGCAGTCCTACTCCGGTGTTCGCGCCACCCTTGGGCGCGGTCCGGGGGTCACGGAAGACGATGAGACCTTCGCGTTCCGCCACGCCTACTGCTACGCCCTGTCCCGACTGCAGGCCCACCCCGCGGCGAGCGCGCGGATCGTGCTCGCCCGCGATCCCCGGCCCACTGGCGCCGCGCTTGCCATCGCGCAGATCCGGGGCCTCACCCGGGCCTGCCACGATCTCGGGGTGACCCTCGACCTCATCAACCTCGGGGTGGTCTCCACTCCGGTCTGGCAGCACTCGGTGCGGCTCTTCGAGGCCCACGGCGGGGTGATGATCACGGCGAGCCACAATCCCATTGACGACAACGGATGGAAGTACGCCACCGGAGTCGACAGCCTGGGCGGCGATCCGGCCCCGCCGGGCGCGCTGCTATCCGCCGCGGACATGGGCAGCCTGATCCGCGCCGCCAACGCGTTCAGGCCCGCCCCCACCCACATCGCGGTCGACCCGGAACCGGACCCAAACGCGAGCGAGCGGGCCATCGCGCACTACCTGAGCTTCGTGGCCGATTCGTACCAGGCCAAGGCCCCCGGAGCGCGCGTGGTCATCGACCCCAACGGCGGGGCCGCGTCGCGCCTCGCCGCCCGGGCCTTCCGCGCGCTCGGCGTCGAACCCATCGTCATCAACGGCGACGAGGGCGTCCTGGCCCACGAGATCGACGTCGAACAGGTGCGGGCGAACGGCGTGCACGTGCTTCACGACCTGGCCGAACGCGTGCGCGCCGAGCACGCTCTGTTCGGCCTCGCCTACGATTTCGACGCGGACCGCGGCAACCTGACCTATGTCGATGGGTCGGGCGCGGTCCAGATTCCCTCCCCCCAGGCCGCCGCCGCCATCAACACCGCGATCGCGCTCGCCGTGCACCGGCGGAAGGGCGACCTCAGGCGGGCGGTGGTCGTGGCCTCCGACGCGACATCGTGCCGAGTCCGGAGGATCGCCGCGGCCTTCGGCGCGGAGGTGGTCGAGGTCGAGACCGGCGAGATCAATGTCGTCACCGCGATGCGCGACCAGGAACGGCGCGGCCTTCGCGCGGTGGTCGGGGTCGAAGGGCCGAACGGGGGCACGATCTTCGCGGGCACCACTTGTCGCGACGGCACCCTGGTCGGAGCGGGGGCGTTGCTGGCATCGGCCGACGCGGAGTTGCGCGCCATCATCGCCCAAGCACTCACCCCCGGGAGGGCCATGGCTCCCGGACTCTCGGGATTCATCGATGCGTTGCCGGCCCAGCGTTCATTCATGGAGAAGCGCCAGGCTCCGACGGACTGGTCGACCACGGTCACGACATTGGACCAGGAGTTCCCCCGACGGTTCGCGGAGGAGCTGTCGAATGTCTGGGCGCGTTTCGAGATCGTGTACTCGTACATCCGCGACGTCGGCCCGGTGCGGCCGATGGCCGCGGGCTACGGCTGGAAAGCGCGGGTGTCGCGGCCCGGAGCCGAAGGCTTCCTGTGGATTCGCGGATCGAAGACTGAAGCGGGTGTGGCGCGCCTCATCGGCGACGGGCCCGACGAAGGGTCGGCCCGGGCGCTCCTGGCCATCGGCCGAAGGCTGCTCGATCTCTGATCCACGGACCCCCTGAGGTCTGGAGAGGCCGCCGGAGCGGCTCAGAGGATCAGCGGGGGGCGCTCCTGTTCCACCTTGCGTTTGCCGAGCTGGGTCCAGCAGAACTGACAGACGTACTCGTACAACTCGCCATCGGGAAGGATGAGAAGGAGACGCTCGTCGACGGGCTGCGCTCTCTGGCAGCGGGGGCAGTACAGGCTCGAGGCCCGGAAGGAATCGAACTGTTTCTCCGCCGAGGGAGGGGCGGCGCGTCTCATGCTCACGCGGCTATTCTCATCGATTCGACCGGCGCGGCCCGAACGAAGCGCGCTACTCCGCGAGCACCTTCTCGATGCGCCGATCCGGCACCAGCCACATGAGGGCGACCGCGGCGTACAGGGCTCCGGCGAGGGCCGGCACGTAGCGGGCGAGAAGGATGGCGACCGCGTAGATCGCCACCGAAATCTTCCCCTTGAAGTCGTCGCCGAGGGCCCGCGCGATCTTCGAATCCGGGCCGTGGTGGCGGGCCAGGACGGTGGCGAGGATGAAGTACGCGCAGGCGGCCATGAAGAGGATGACTCCGTAGAGAGCCACCGGGGTGGACGCGAAGTGGTTCTCTCCCATCCAGGCGCTCGCGAAAGGGACGAGGGAGAGCCAGAAGAGAAGGTGCAGGTTGGCCCACAGGATTCCCCCCGTGACTTTCGAGGGGGCGTGGAGAAGGTGGTGGTGGTTGTTCCAGTAGATGCCGATGTACACGAAGCTCATGACGTAGCTCAGGAACACGGGAAACAGGGGGCTGAGAGCCTCGAGGTCGCCGCCGTGCGGCACCTTCAATTCGAGCACCATGATGGTGATGATGATGGCGAGCACGCCATCGCTGAACGCCTCCAGCCGCCCTTTGCTCATTCCCTGAATCTCCCTCGATGATGCGGGAATTCTAGCGGCGGGGAGGCGGCCGCCGCATCAAGACTCCCCCTCGGCATCTGCGGCATCCTTGTTCTAATCTGAGATTTCATCCTTGAAACTTTTGGCTCCAGGAGATCGTCTTCATATCCACATGATCAAGTTCCGCGACGCCGCCCACCGTTTCTGGGTCGAATGGATGCGACCCCTGGCCGTGACCGCCCTCGTGCTCGGCTCCTTCCGCTCCGCGGTGGCGGACTGGAACGACGTGCCCTCCGGTTCGATGCGTCCCACCGTCCTCGAGGGCGAGCGGGTGTTCATCAATCGGGCGGCCTACGACCTGAAGGTGCCGTTCACGACCTGGCGCCTCGCCCAGTGGGCGGATCCGAGCCGGGGCGACATCGTGGTCCTCTATTCGCCCCACGACGGGGTGCGCCTCCTGAAGCGCGTGGTGGGAGTTCCGGGCGACCGCATCGAGATGAAGGACAACCGCCTCATCGTGAACGGCGCCACCGCGACCTACCGAACCGCGGGCGGGCCGGACGGCGACTCCCCGGTCCTCCACGAGACGGTCTTCGACCGCGAGCACCTGGTGGAGGTCTCCCCAACCCAGACCCAGGCCTCGACCTTCGGCCCCGTGGTGGTGCCGCCTCAGCGCTACCTCGTGATGGGCGACAACCGGGACAACAGCTTCGACTCCCGCTTTTTCGGCTTCGTGCCGCGGTCGGAGATTCTCGGCCAGGCCACGCGGGTAGTCGCGTCGGTCGATCCCGCGCGCAGTTTCCGGCCCCGCTTCGAACGGTTCATGAAGGCCCTCGAGTAGAGCCTCCCCCGTCGCGCGGCCGCCCCCGGCCACGCGCAGAGCTACAATCCCGCCATGCGTGGGGTGACTACCGCTTGAAGCTCCACCTTCACTCGGAGTTCCGCAGTGAACGGGCGGCCGGTGGATGCTGAGCAGGAATAGGCGCCGAGTGGGGAGGGGACCCGCGAAGGGATGAGCCCGCCCGGTCCCGGCGACAGTCTGCGCGCCGCCCTGGCCCTTCGGGTGGTGGGAGTCGTCCTCGTTCTGCTCTTCGCTTCCCGGCCCAGGGTGGCCCGCCTCCTGGGGCTGATCGGATCCGCGTTCTCATCGTTCCTGACCCTCGTCGCCGCGGTCGCAACCCTCGTGGCGGGAGGGTCGAGCCAGGGCGAACTCCTCCTTCACCGCGCCTCGCAGATGTCGCTCGGCTACAGCCTCGACGGGCTCGCCGCGTGGTTCCTGATCGTACTCTCGACCCTGGCCATTCCCATCGCGATCTTCAGCATCGGGTATCTCGCCGACCCCCACTTCGGCCGTCGATCCGTGTTCGTGGTCGCGGTCTTCAACCTGCTGGTGGGCGCGGTCGAAATCGTCTTCGTAGCGAGCGACGCCATCACGTTTCTTTTCGCCTGGGAAATGATGACCCTCACCGCCGCGGCCCTCGTGACCACGCATCACGAGGATGCGACGAGCCGCCGGGCTGCCGCGATCTACCTGGTCATGTCGCACCTCGCGACCGGCTGCCTGATCGCCGGGTTCCTGGTCCTGGCCAGGGCGTCGGGTTCGGTGAGTTTCGCGGCTCTCCTCTCCGGCGATGTGGTGCGCGGCCCGATGCGCGACGGCCTTTTCGCCCTCTTCTTCCTCGGGTTCGGGGTCAAGGCGGGCATCGTGCCCCTGCACGTGTGGCTGCCCGAGGCGCACCCGGCGGCGCCCACCAGCATCTCCGCCCTGCTGTCCGCGGTGCTTCTGAAGACCGGCATCTACGGCATGGTGCGGGTGTGCGCCTTCGGCCTGGGCGTGCCGAAGTTGTCCTGGGGCGTGATCGTGGTGGCGGTGGGCGGGCTGTCGGCGGTGCTCGGCGTTCTCTACGCGCTGATGCAGCACGACCTGAAGCGCCTCCTCGCGTACCACAGCATCGAGAACATCGGAATCATCCTGCTCGGCCTGGGGGCGGGGATGATGGCGGCGAGCCATGGCCGCAAGGATCTCGCCTGGATCGGCATCGCCGCGAGCCTGTATCACGTCCTCAATCACGCGGTCTTCAAGGGTCTGCTCTTCCTGGGCGCGGGCACGGTGGCGATGACGACCGGCACCCGTCAGATCGAACACTACGGAGGGCTGCTGCGGCGGATGCCGTGGACGGGCCTGTTCTTCCTGACCGGTGCCATGGCGATCTCCGGCCTGCCGCCGCTGAACGGTTTCGCGAGCGAGTGGCTGACCTTCCAGGCCTTCCTGTTCGGCTTCCGCGGTTCCACCGAACCGCTCGTCCTGTTCATGTTCCCCCTCGGCGGCGCGCTGCTCGCCCTCACCACCGCGCTCGCCGCCGCCTGCTTCGTCAAGGCGTTCGGAATCAGCTTTCTCGCCCTGCCGCGGTCCAAAGCCTCCGCGGACGCGCGCGAGGCGCCCGTGGTGATGCTGGCCCCGCAGGCCCTGCTCGCCTTCCTTTGCGTGGCGCTGGGGTTGTTTCCCGGCGTCGTGTTGCGGGTGATGGACCCGGTGCTCGCGTCTCTTCCCGGAGTGCAGCGACCGGCGGATGCGCTGGGGGACGGCTTCGGCATGGCCACGGACAAGGGGGGTTTTGACCACGTCATCCCCCTGGCCTTCGCTCTTCTCCTGCTGTCCGGGATCGCGTTCGCCGGGCTTCTGGCCGCCCGGGCCGGGGTCGCGGCGCGCCGTGTCCCCACCTGGGGCTGCGGCGGCGAACTATCCGCTCAGACCGAATACACGGCGACCGCATTCTCCAAGCCGTTGATGATGATCTTCGGGGCGGTGTACCGGCCCACCCGGCGCGTGGAATCGCTTTCCGCGGTCTCCCCCTATTTTCCCCAGGAGGTCCGTTATCACTCGGAGATCGAGCCGACCTTCGAGCGCTACATTTATAATCCGCTTCTACGCGCGGTCCTGCGCGCGGCGAACGGCCTGAAAGTCGTGCAGGCCGGCAGTCTTCACGCCTACCTGGCGTACGTCATCGTCCTGGTCGTGTGGCTGATGCTGGTCGTCTGGTGGAGAGGTTGAGCCCGAACATTCCCTGGCTGTTGGAGGTCGCGGTGCCCGCGGCGGTGGTGATTCGTCTCGCGACGGTCGGGGCGACCCTCGCCTTCGCCTCGAAGTCTTCGATCTCCCGATTCGTGGCGCTTGGAGGCTCGGTTCTCGCCTCCGCCCTTACCTTCGCCGCGGCGGTGCATGTCCTCATGGGCGGTCCGCCGCTCGAAGGAGAGTTCCTTCGCCATTCGGCGTCGGGCATCGTGCTGTCGTACGCGATCACGCCCCTCTCGGCCTGGTTCCTCATGGTGTTCGGCCTCATCGCCCTTCCCGTGGCCGTCTACAGCGTCGGATATTTCGCCCACTCGATTCCCCCCTCCCGCATGGCCGCGGTGGGGACGTCGCTCAACGTGATGCTCGGTGCGGTCGAGGTCGTTTTCGTGGCGAGAGACGTCATCACCTTTCTCTTCGCCTGGGAGCTGATGACCCTGGCCACCGCCGCTCTCGTGGCCACCGAACACGAGAAACCCCAAAGCCGCCGCGCCGCGTACCTCTATCTCGTCATGTCCCACGTGGGCACGGGTTGCCTGCTCGCGGGCTTTCTGGCCCTCGGCGCCGCGTCCGGTTCGCTGTCGTTGTCGTCGCTGCTCGCCGGCAACCTGGTCTCGGGTTGGGCCCGCGACGGGGTGTTCGCTCTCTTCCTCCTGGGCTTCGGCGTGAAGGCGGGAATCATCCCGTTCCACGTCTGGCTGCCCGAAGCCCATCCCGCGGCTCCGAGCAGCATCTCCGCGCTCATGTCCGCGGTCCTGATCACCGCGGGGGTCTATGGCCTCTTCCGGGTCTGCGCCTTCGGCCTCGGCACGCCCTCTTCGAGCTGGGGTCTGATCTTCATGGGCCTCGGCACCGTGTCCGCGATCCTGGGGGTGCTCTACGCCCTGACCCAGAGCGACCTCAAGCGTCTCCTCGCCTACAGCACCATCGAGAACTCGGGGATCATGGTCCTGGGGCTCGGGGCGGGGATGGTGGCGCTCTCCTACCAGCGCAGCGAACTGGCAACCCTCGCCATGGCCGCGAGTCTCGCCCACGTTCTGAACCACGCCGCGTTCAAGGGGCTGCTCTTCCTGGGCGCGGGAAGCGTGGTGATGGGGACGGGCACCCGCAATCTCGAACAGTTCGGAGGGCTGCTCCGGCGCATGCCCTGGACGGGGCTCTTCTTCCTCGTGGGCGCCATGGCCATCGCCGGACTGCCGCTTCTCAACGGTTTCGTGAGCGAGTGGCTCACCTTCCAGGCGCTCCTCCTCGGCTTCAGCTCGATCTCGGGCCTCGTCCGCCTGAACTATCCGCTCTCCGGCGCGCTGCTGGCCCTGACCAGCGCGCTCGCGGCCGCGTGCTTCGTGAAGGTTTTCGGCATCAGCTTTCTCGCCCTCCCGCGAAGCGCCGCGGCCGCTCAGGCCCACGAATCGCCGCGCACCATGCTCGCGCCCCAGGCCTTCCTCGCCGCGGCCTGCCTCGGCCTCGGCCTCTTCCCAGGCGCCACCCTCGGCGCCCTCGGCTTCGTGCTGCCGTCCCTGCCCGGGCTACAGGAGGTGTTGAGCCTCGACTGGGGAACGATCGAGACGAAGTCTTCGGGCGTGCGGTTCGACCACCTGGCCCCCGTCACCTTCGCCGCCGTCCTTGTGAGCGCGCTCTTCGTCGCCGTCCTCTTCGCCGCGAGGAACGGTCTTGCCGCTCGTCGCGTGCCCACGTGGGGCTGCGGCGGTGAGCTGTCGGCGCGCACGGAGTATTCGGCCGCCGCCTTCTCGAAGCCGCTGCTGATGATCTTCAACGGCGTCTATAGGCCCACGAGGCGCGTGGAAACCCTCACCGAGAGTTCGCCCTACTTTCCCCACGAGGTCCGGTACTGGGCAGCCGTCGAGCCGACCTTCGAGCGCTACGTCTACGGTCCTTTGCTGCGCGGGGTCCTCGCGGTCGCCAATGGCATGAAGGTGCTGCAGGCCGGGAGCCTCCACGCCTACCTGGCCTACGTGCTCGTGCTCGTGGTCGCGATTCTGTGGTGGCTCGGAGGCGGCGCGTGATCGAGACGATCCTGAGCTCCCTCCGCGCCTTCGCTTTCGCCGCGCTGCAGGCGGCGCTGCTCCTCGCCGTCGCTCCGCTGCTCAAGACCGTCATCAAGAAGATGAAGGCGCGGCTCCAGAATCGGCAGGGTCCGCCGCTCCTCCAGGGCTACTACGATCTCGCCAAGCTCCTGCGCAAGGAACCGGTCCGGTCCGAGACCGCTTCGTGGATCTACGTGGCCGGTCCCCGTGCGTACTTCGGCGCGGTGGTGGCGGCCTCGACCCTGGTTCCCGTCCTTGTGGCCGGCGCGCCCATGGAGTCGGCGGGCGGCATCCTGCTCCTCGTGGGCGCGCTGACCTTCGCCCGCTTCGCCCTCGCCACCGCGGCCCTCGACACCGGGAGCGCTTTCGGAGGCATGGGAGCGAGCCGCGACATGACCATCGCGGCCCTGGCCGAGCCCGCGCTGATGCTGGGGCTCTTCACCTCCGCGCTCGGCGCCGGGTCGCTGAACCTCGGCGAACTGGTCCGAAACCTGATCGTGCACGGTGTGACCTTCCATCCGAGCGACGTACTCGCCTTCGCCGGGCTCTTCATCATCGTGATCGCCGAGACCGGCCGCATCCCCGTGGACAACCCGGCCACTCATCTCGAGCTGACCATGATCCACGAGGCCATGGTCCTCGAGTACGCGGGACCGGACCTCGCCCTCGTGGAGTGGGCGTCGGCGGTGAAGGAACTGCTGTATCTCACCCTTCTCGTGGACCTGTTCGTGCCTTTCGGCCTCGCCCTCACCGCCGAGCCGGTCTCGGTGTTCGTGGCCTTCGTGGTCTGGGCGATCAAGGTCTTCGTATTGGCGGTCGCGGTGACCCTCACCGAAAGTTCGAACGCCAAGCTCCGCCTGTTCCGCGTGCCCGAACTGGTCTCTATCTCCCTCGGGCTCGCCTTCCTGGCCCTGGCCATCCGCTTCCTGTGAGGTTCCGTCAGTGATGAGCACGAGCGACCTGTTGATCCTGTGCGCCGCGGGCATGCTGGTGAGCGCCTTCCTCATGGTCGGTCAGCGGGCGCTGTTCACCACCATCCGCCTCTACGGCATCCAGTCCCTGTTCCTCGGCGTGGTGGCCGCGGTCATCGCCCTGTCGGAAAACCGTCATGAACTCCTGGTGACCGCGGTGATCACCGTGGTGCTGAAGGCGATCCTCATCCCGTGGTACCTGATGAAGATCATCGATCGCATCGGCATCCACCGGGAGATCGAGCCGTTCCTGAACGTGCCCGCTTCACTCATGGTCTGCCTTGGGCTCACCGTGGTCGGGTATCGGGTCAGCACCGGCTTCCCGCAGGCTGCGGGAGGGGCAAGCCATCACCTCATAGGCGTCGCTCTCTCCATGCTGCTCATCGGCATGTTCCTCATGGTGACGCGCAAGAAGGCAATCACCCAGATCCTCGCCCTGCTCACCGTGGAGAACGCGGTGTTCCTGGTCGCGGTGGGGGTCACCCCGGGCATGCCCCTGGTGGTCGAGCTGGGCATCGCCTTCGACGTGATCGTGGCGGTTCTCCTCCTCGGCATCCTCGTCCAGCGGATCGTCGATCGGTTCGAATCCATGGATGTCAGCCGGCTCTCGAAGTTGAAAGGGTAGGGCATGAACGTTCTCGTCCTGACCCTCGCCGTCCCCCTGGTCATCGCCGCCATCGGCGGCTTCGGCGGCTCGCGGCGGTTCAAGGAGATCGTGATGGTGGGCGGGCTCGCCCTGACCTTCGTCCTGTGCCTCGCCACCGCGTTCGAATTTCTGGGCGGGACCATTCCGGTGGCGTTCGGCGAGGCGCTGCGGGTCGACGGTCTATCCGCCCTGGTGCTGGTGCTGTGCGGTTTCGTGGGCCTGCTTTCGGGGGTCTACGGGGTCGGGTACCTGCGCCGCAACGAGGCCCGGAAGCTGGTGACGCCGCGCATGCGCAGCGAGTTCTTCGGCCTCATCCCCGCCTACGTGTTCGCGATGCTCCTGGTCTCGGTGTCGAACAATCTGGGCGTTCTGTGGATAGCGGTCGAACTCACGACCCTGGCCTCGGTCTTCCTCATCACCTTCCACGACAAGGACACCTCGCTCGAAGCGGGCTGGAAGTTCCTCGTGCTCGGGAGCCTCGGTCTCGCCTTCGCGCTTCTCGGAACCGTCTTGCTGTACGCGTCGGGCAAGGGGCATCTCGGGGAGGGGATGGCTCGTCTCAACTGGACGCAGTTCATCGCGTCGGCCTCTACGCTTCACCCCTTCACCCTCCGGCTCGGCGTGATGTTCGCGCTCATTGGATACGGGACGAAGGCGGGACTCGCGCCCATGCACACCTGGAAGCCGGACGCGTACCGCGAGGCCCCCTCGCCCGCGGGCGTGCTCATGGCCGTGGGCATGCTGAACGGCGCGCTCTACTGCGTCCTGCGCATCCATCTCATTTCCAAGGCGGCGCTCGGCCCGGCCTTCTCCGGCGACCTCCTGCTCGGCCTCGGGCTCCTGTCGGTGCTGATCGCGACGCCGTTCGTCCTGGTCCAGTGGAATCTGAAACGGCTGCTCGCCTATTCGAGCATCGAGCACGTCGGGATCATCGCGGTCGGGCTCGGGCTCGGCAGCGAGGCCGCGGTCTTCGGCGCCCTGTTGCACATGACCTACCATTCGCTCGCGAAGCCCGTCACCTTCTTCTCCGCGGGCACGCTCGCGCAGCTCCACAGCTCGTCGAACTTCGACCGGATCGGACGCGGAACGTTCACCCGCGCCCCCGTGGCGAGCGGTCTCCTCGTGCTCGGGTCGCTGATGGTGATGGGCTCGCCGCCCTTCGGCCTCTTCTTCAGCGAGATGACCATCCTCAAAGCCGGCTTCTCCGGATCGCACGTGACGGCCACCGCGGTTTTCCTGGCCGCGCTGGTGATCCTCTTCTGCGGCTTTGCCTACCAGATCGGCCGGCTGGTCCTCGGACCTCCGCGTGATCCCGCCGACCGGCGGGTCCCCGCACCCGAGCGCCTCGACATCTCCACGTCGACCGCGATCGTGGCGGCTATCGTGGCCGTCGTGTCCGCGTTCTATCTCCCGTCCTGGCTGCTCGCCTTGATTCACGCGGCGGCCGCGGTGGTGGGAGGGGGAGTCTGATGCCGGTCATCGCGGCGGTGGCGACCGCGCTCGGCGTCGCCGAAACCCGGCTGCGCGAGTTGCGCCCCGGTGAATTGACCCTGGAGGTCGAAGCAGCCGCGTTGCCCGGCCTCGCCGACCGGGTTTGTAGCGGCCTCGGCGGCCGCCTGGTCTCGCTCTTCGCCACCGACGAACGCTCATCGACCGGTCGTTTCGTGGTGCGCCATCTGTGGTCGCTGCCGAAGGAACGGGTCTTCCTTCACCTCGCGGCGCCTGTCGATCCTTCCGCCCCCTCCTTCCCTTCGATCGCCGCGAAGTACCCGGCGGCGAACTGGTTCGAGCGGGAGATCAGGGACTTCTTCGGCCTGACCCCCGAGGGCCATCCGAACCTCGCGCGCGTGGCCCTGCACGACGACTGGCCGGACGGCGCGTGGCCTCTGCGCAAGGACTTCCCCGATGACCGGGTGGTTCCTCGCCTCACCGGAGACTTCCATCCGTTCAGGCCCGTCACCGGCGAGGGCGTGTTCCAGGTTCCGGTGGGGCCCGTTCACGCCGGCATCATCGAGCCCGGGCATTTCCGGTTCGGCGTGGCCGGCGAGCCCATCCTGTATCTGCAGCTCCGGCTCTTCTACGTCCACAAGGGTACCGAGAAGAGGTTCGAGCGATTGCCCTGGCGTCACGGGATATCCCTGGCCGAATCCATCTCCGGCGACACCTCGGTGGGCCATGCCCTGGCCTGGGCCCATGCCATCGAGCGTCTCGCGAATATCGAGCCCCCGCCCCGGTCCCGATCGTTGCGGGTGGTGATGCTGGAACTCGAGCGCGCCTACAACCACATCGCCGACATCGGCGGCGTCGCCACCGACGTCGCCTTCACCGTGGCCGCGAGCCGGGCCCAGGCGCTGCGCGAAGGACTGGTTCGTCTGCAGGACGAGCAGTTCGGCACGCGCCTTATGAGAGGCGTGGTCGCGGTCGGCGGGGTGAAGCGGGATCTGCCGCCCGGCGGCGAGGACGCGGTTCGGCGGTCGCTCGAACGGTTCCAGAAGGAGTTCGAGGAGCTCATCGCGCTGCTCACCAGCGCGGGCTCCTTCACCGATCGCGTCGACTCCACGGGCGTCCTGACCCGGCAGGCCGCCCTCGACCTCGGCATCGTGGGCATGGCCGCGCGCGCTTCGGGGGTGGACACCGATTTCCGCCGGGACCATCCGCACGACGCCTACGAGGGCCTGCGATTCGACGTCCCGGTGGAGGAGGGAGGGGACGTGAGGGCGCGGCTCATGGTGCGCGCGCGCGAAGTGGAGCAATCGATCTCGATCATTCGCCAGGTTCTCGACACCATGTCCGGGAGAAGCGACGCGCCGCTCGCGGCGCCCCTTCCCGCCCGGCTGCCCCCGGGCGCCTCCGCGCTCGGGTGGGCGGAAGCCTGGCGCGGCCCCTGCACGCATTGGGTGGCGACCGACGAGCAAGGCGAGATTTCCCGGGTGAAGATCAACGACCCGAGCTTCCAGAACTGGCCCGGGATCATCCAGGCCGCGCCCGGCAACATCATCCCGGACTTCCCGGTGATCAACAAGAGCTTCAACTTCTCCTATTCCGGCAACGACCGCTGAGAGGGACGCCAGGGACCCATGTTTCGCATCATCGCCAAGAGCCTCCGCGCCGGCGTCCTCACCGAGGCCGAGCCCTTCGGGACGCGGGCTTCGTTTGGTTTCCCGGTCATCGATTTCAGCCGCTGCGTCGCCTGCGACGAATGCGCGAGCGCGTGCCCGACCGGCGCCATCAGCACGGCGACGCCGCAGCCGGGGCGAAAGACCGTCACCCTCTCCTACGCCGCGTGCATTCAGTGCCGGGATTGCGTCTCTGCCTGTCCCGAGAAGGCGGTGGCGGTTTCCCACGAGGTCGAGGTCGCCGCCTTCACCCGCGACCAGCTGGCGCGCACCGCGTCGTTCGGGGTCGATTCGCAGACCGGCCGCGGCGCCTTCAAGTCGCTCGAAGC
Organism: Vicinamibacteria bacterium; assembly: GCA_044229175.1. Classification (GTDB taxonomy): domain Bacteria; phylum Acidobacteriota; class Vicinamibacteria; order Fen-336; family JAGNNV01; genus JAGNNV01. Next base: position 27,169 of record JBGATM010000033.1, read on the forward strand.
CCACGCCGGCCCGACTTTCCAGGAGTCCGCCGACCGGCTTCGCGAGCGTATTCATGGCCGTCTCGGCCGCTCGCTCCATGTCCGTCAGGTCGATGCCGGAAGCTGCAACGGATGCGAGCTGGAGATCGCAGCGACCACGAATCCGCTCTATGACCTCGAGCGATTCGGAGTTCACGTGGTCGCGAGCCCTCGCCACGCCGACGTCCTTCTGGTCACCGGACCGGTGACTCGCAACATGGAAGTCGCATTGCGAAGGACGTATGAAGCCACACCCGAGCCGCGGATCGTGGTGGCGGTGGGCGCCTGCGGCTGCAGCGGAGGCATCTTCGGCGAGGCCACCTACGCCTCGGTGGGCGGCATCGATCGCGTCCTCCCCGTCGACGTCTACATTCCCGGCTGTCCGCCGCGCCCCCAGGCGATTCTCAACGGACTGCTGGTGGCCATGGGCATCCGCGAAGCCCGCCTCGGCTCCGCCGCCGATTCGAAGTAGCGCGACGCGCTCACCAGCCCTTACCACGAGCGATCCTTCGATCTACCCATAAAACCATAAATATGGTAAACAGGCTTTGTGAAGACCACGATCGAACTCCCGGACACGCTTTTCCGGACCGCCAAAGCGCACGCCGCTCAGGAAGGCCTCTCCCTGAGAATCTTCTTCGAGCGAGCGGTCACCTCCGAACTGCGCCGCAAGCGCGAGCCGGTGACCACCCCGGGCTGGAAGCGCTCCTTCGGCAGGCTGAAGGACATCAAGGCGACCACCCGCGAACTTCAACGGGTGGTGGACCGTGAGTTCTCCCGAATCGAGCCTGAGACTTGGAAGTAGCGCTCGACACCAACGCACTGTCGGCCTTTGCGGAAGGCGACGACGCTCTGGGCGCGGTTCTCATGCCATTTCGGACGCTTGCCTTACCCGTCACCGCGCTGGGTGAGTATCGCTATGGGCTCCAGGCCTCGAAGAAGAGGGCCCGACTGGAAGAATGGCTTGACGAGTTGCTGGGAGAAGTCCGCGTTCTCGAAACGACCAGCCGCACCACCGTTGTCTATGCCCGAGTTCGTCACCACCTTCGTGGGGCAGGAACCCCCATACCCGAGAACGATGTTTGGATCGCCGCGACCGCGATTGAGCACAATCTGCCGCTGGTGACGCGGGACAACCACTTCAAGGTGGTCCGGGGGCTCGAGGTTCTCGACTGGTAGGAAGAAGGGCTGGCTACGCGCGAACGGCTCCCGCGGCTTCGAGTTCGGCCCAGCGGGCGTAGAGCTGGTCCACGTCGGCCTGGGCCTTGGTGAGCGCCGCGTTCGCGTCGATGAGGGCCTGATAGTCCGAGGCGATCGCGGGATCGGCGACCTTCGCCTGCGCCGCTTCGAGAGCCTGCTCCGCTTCGAGGATCTTCGCTTCCATCTGGTCCCACTCGCGCTGGTCCTTGTAGCTGAGCTTCTTGGCCTTCGCGGTTGGAGCCGCTGACGCCTTCGGCGCTCCGGCGGGGGCCTGGGAGGGCCGCGCGCTGGCGACCACCGCCGCCGCGGTGGCGGTGGGGGGCGGCACGTACTCGCGGCCCTGCGCCTCTTCCCACTGCGCGCAATCCGCGAACGGCGTCAAGCCGCCGCGTCCGTCGAGGGCGAGGATCTGGGTGGACACGCGATCGAGGAGGTAACGGTCGTGGGTGACGAGCACGAGCGCGCCCGGGAACTCGAGCAGGCTCTCTTCGAGCACCTCGAGGGTCGGGATGTCGAGGTCGTTGGTGGGCTCGTCGAGGAGCAGCACGTCCGCGGGCTCGAGCATGAGCTTCGCGATGACCACGCGCGCCTGCTCGCCGCCCGACAACCGGCTCACCGGGGTGTCGAGCTGCTCGGGCCGGAACATGAAGCGCTTGGCCCACCCGACCACGTGGATCGAGCGGTCCTGGAAGATGATCGAGTCGCCGGTGGCGCCGAGGGTTTGCCGGAGCGACTGCGTGGGATCGAGACGCGAGCGGTGCTGATCGAACATCACGATCTTCAACCCCTCGGCGTGGGTCACCGTGCCCTTGTCCGGCTTCTCCGTGCCCGCGAGCATCCGCATCAGCGTGGTCTTGCCGCTGCCGTTGCCGCCGAGGAGCCCGAGGCGCATGCCCGGGGAGAGGGTGAGGTCCAGCTTAGTCACGATCGGGCGATCGCCGTAGCTCTTGGAGATGTGCTTCGCCACGATGAGCTGCTTGGTCCGACGCTCTGTGGCCGCGAAATCGATGCCGACCGTGGACTTCTGCGACCGGCGATCGAGATCGGCGAGCTCGCTCTGCATGCGTCCGGCTTCGTCGATCCGGGCCTGCGCCTTGCGGGTGCGCGCCTTGGCCTTGCGCGAGAGCCACACCAGTTCGCCGCGGACGCGGTTCCGGAGCGAATCCTGGTAGGCGGCCTGGCCGGCGAGCAGCTCATCCTTCTTCTCGAGATACCGGCTGTAGTTGCCGGCCACGTCGCACATGCCGAGGGCGAAGGCCTTGTTGAGCTCGATCATCCGGCTGGTGATCGATTCGAGGAAGTAGCGGTCGTGGCTGATGGCCACGAAGGCCTCGGGCTCGCGGGGGAGCAGGTCCTCGAGCCACAGGATGCCCTCGAGGTCGAGGTGGTTCGTGGGCTCGTCGAGGAGGAGGAGTTCAGGCTCGCGGATCAATTCGACCGCGATGGCCAGGCGCTTCTTCCAGCCGCCGGAGAGAATCGCGGTCTTCACATCGGGATCGTCGAAGCCCGATGTTCCCATCATGATGGCGATCTTGGTGTCGACTTCGTGGGGGTCGAGATGCGAATCCTTTAGAGCCGCCTTCAGCACCTGCTCGACGGTGTGATCGGGATCGAACTTCGGGTCTTGGGCCACGAAGCCGAAACGGAGGCGCTTGCGCGCGGCCCGGGTGCCGGTGCTGGGCTCCTCGAGGCCGGCGAGGATCTTGAGGAGGGTGGTCTTGCCCGAACCGTTGGGACCGACGAGGCCGATGTGATCGCCCTCGAACACGCCGAACGAGAGGCCTTCGAAGAGCGGCGTCGAGCCGAACGATTTCCCCAGATCCTGACAACTCAACAACAGCTCGGCCATTTAGTGTCCCGACCCAGAACTACATTGACGAGTGGAGTGTCGAGGCGCCCGGAGCGCAAGGCGCCGAGGAGGCCGCATATCCGGCATATGCAACGAGCGCGAAGCCTCCCCTGTGGGGGACGAGCAACGCCGCGATCCGGGATGCATCGGCGCTCCAATCGTTGATGTAGTTCTGTGTCTGGACACTTATACCCCGTTCACGAGTTTCTCTTTCGCCTCCCGATTGAGGTTCTTGATCCGAAACTCTTCCTTCAGCCCTTCGCCCCACGTCCCGCACTCCTTCGACCAGGCGAGCGTCACGGGAAGATGAGCGCGCGTGTAGCGCGAGCCCTTTCCCTCCCGGTGCTGCTTCAGTCGCGCGTCCACGTCCTTCGCGACACCCGTGTACAGCGATCCGTCGCCGCAACGCAGCATGTAGACCCAGGGCAAGCGTCCCATTCTAGTTGACGCGCCCTAAACCTCCGCTTTCGCCTCCCGCGTCCGCGGTGTTCCGGATCATCGCGCAGGCGGAGCGACGGGGGCCGACGATGCGCCCGGTGGCGGGGCCGTCACGGGCTTCGCGAAGCCCTGCCTTTTGGCCGGAGCCCTCGTTCGCCGTAGTCCTGCACGGCCAACCCCCGCCCCCGGGCGCATCGTCGGCCCCCGTCGGTCGTCGCGCGATTGGAGGTCGACGTGGCGCCGACGCTCGGCGGTCGTTAGGCCTCTTCTTCGGCCTCCGCGACCGCGCCGATGGTCTTGCGCATCGAAGCCGCCCAGAACGTGGCGGGGATGGCCATGAGTTCGAACAGGATGAGCAGGCGCGCGATGCTCTCGAGCTTCATGCTGAGGATCTGCGCGCCGGTGACGAGGTCGTTGTCGATGCCGCCCTTGCCCTGCAGGTACCAGTATTTCTCGATGGAGTTGTTGCCCATGAGTGCGAAGCCGAGATGGAGCCCCGCGAAGAAGTTCATGAAGCCGAGGAACGCGTAGAGCGGGCGCTCCGCCTCGATCTTGCAGCCCCATCCGGTGAGACCCCGGTAGAGGAACACCGCGCCGAAGGCGATCTCGCCCGCGTGGCCGCCGAGAGTGATGGCGAGGGTCTCGCGCGTGGAGTTGTACATGTAGAAGTAGAGGACGGCGAGAACCGCGAGGGCGATGAGCACTTCCTTGCGCTCCCGCTGCCACCACCCGAGGATGACGATCCCAAGCGCCCATGCCCCCACGATGAGCGGCGACCGTTCCAGGTCGCTCATGGTGACACCTCCCCCGTTGGCGAAGTCGAAGGCGGGGATGGCGCTGTAGCCGAAGAGCCAGAGCGCGGCGGTGTGCCCGAGCTCGTGGAAGATGGTGATCAGGGGCGAGAGGATGAACTTGAGGAAGGGGAACCAGGTGAGGCCGGCTGCCATCACCACACCGATCCCGGCCGCGCGCCAGCCCGCATGGGTGATGCCGAGGGTCTCGGGCGGGGGAGGTGGAGGAGGCGTTCGGAGTGCCCAGCCCGGCGGCGACGTGGCCGCGGGCCTCGTGGGAGTGACCGGACTGTCGTGGGCGGCAGCCGGCCGCGGCGCCCGCCACTTCGCGAACACGATCCCGCACGACGGGCAGTCCTTCGCCTGGTCGTCGGCCTGGGCGGAGCAGCGGGGACAGATCATGGCTTGGGCGAGGGCAACGTTATCCGTTCCCGCCTCGCGCGGCCCCTTACCAAGCTAATTGGACCCTACGTCATTGCGAGGAGCCAGTCCGTCTTGTGGTGCGACGAAGCAACCCCGTCTTCCCAACTACCAAGCCCGCGGGATGGTAGTTGTGGGAGGGGGTTGCTTCGGGCCGTTTCCAACGGAATGGGCCCTCGCAATGACGTAAGGTCCAATGGGCTTGGTAGTGGAGCCACGGCCGATAGAATCGCGCGGAAGGAAGGAACCCATGCATAGATCGGCTCTCGCTCTGGCGCTGTTGTGTCTCGCCTCCCTCGGCTCGGCGGCGGAGACCCCTTCCGCCGTTCTGGTTCGCGAGGTGGGGGATGCCTACCTGCAGGTCCTCACCCGCGACAATCCCACGCGGCGGCTCAAGCTGGGCCTGCCCATCGAGAAGCTTCCCGACGTCACTCTCGCCGGGGAGGAGCGCGATGCGCGCGAGGCGAGCGGCCTGCTGGCCCGGCTCGGTCCGGTGAAGCGAACGGAACTCACCCATGAAGAGAGTCTTTCGCTCGACGTCCTGACCCGGCAGCTCACCCTGCGCGTCGAGGCTCCCAAGACCTTCTATTACCGCTTCCAGGTGACGCCGTACCTGTCGCCCCTCGGCGGGGTCGGCCAGGTCCTGAGCGCCATGCCGCTCGCGACCCAGGCCGATCGCGATCGCTTCCTCGCCCGGCTCTTCGAAGTCTCGGCGCTCGCCGATGCGATCACCGCGAACGTGCGGGTGCAGGCGAGCAAGGGGATTCGCGTGCCCAAGCCCGAGCTCGATCAGGTGGACGGCTTCCTCCGGGCCTTCGCCGCGATAGGCCAGGCCAGTCCGTTCCGGCCGCGGCCGAACCGCATCGCATTCCTCACCCCGGCGGAGCGCACGGCTTTCCTGAAGGTCGTGGACGCGACGGTGGGGGACAAGGTGTCGGCCGCGGTCATCCGGCTCGCCAACGCCGTCTCCGGCGGGTATCGCGACAAGGCTCCCGAGGACGTGGGACTGCAGCAGTACCCCGGCGGGCTCGAGGCGTATCGGACCTTCGTGAAGCTCCACACCACCATGGACGTCACTCCCGAACAGGTCCACGCCATCGGGGTCGCGAACGTCGCCCGCATCGCGGGCGAGATGGCGAAGATCCGCGAGGAGCTCGGGTTCAAGGGCACTCAGGAGCAGTTCAAGGAGTCCTTGCGCAGCAATCCGCGTCTCTTCCCGAAGCGGCCCGAGGAAATCGGCGAGCGGTTGATGAGCTACATCACCCGCATCGAGCCCGTGGTCGACCAGTACTTCGGCCGGCGTCCCACCGCACCCTATGGGGTGAAACGCCTCGATCCGCAGCTCGAACCGGGCCAGACCTTCGGCTACTACCAGATCCCCACCAAGACCGACCCGCGCGGGTACTACAACTACAACGGCTCGAACCTCGCCGACCGCTCGCTCCTGAACGCGGGCGCGCTCATCTATCACGAGCTCGTTCCCGGCCACCACTTCCAGATCAACCTCGCCTTCGAGAATCCCGCGATCCCCGAGTTCCGCCGCGAGTCCTTCGATACCGCCTTCACCGAAGGCTGGGGCGAATATGCGGCGGGCCTCGCCGGCGAGATGGGGATGTACAAGGATCCTTACGATCGCTTCGGCCGCCTCGCCATGGAGATGTTCGTGTCCGTCCGCCTGGTGGTGGACACCGGCATGAACGCGCTCGGCTGGTCGCGCGAGAGGGCCATCGACTACATGAGGGAGAACGCGATGGAGACCGACACCCAGATCGCGAGCGAAACCCTGCGCTACTCGTGCGACATGCCCGGCCAGGCCCTCGCCTACAAGATGGGGGCGATGCGCATCGTCGAGCTGCGCGAGAAGGCGAAGGCCGCCCTCGGCCCGAAGTTCGACATCCGGAAATTCCACGACTGGATCCTGGCCAGCGGGTCGCTGCCCATGACCACCCTGGAGCGGCACGTCCAGGCCTTCATCGACGCTTCGAACAAGTAGGGGGCGGCGGCGATATCCTTACCTCTCTCCCATTTGAAAGGACACGAAATGCTCCGCCCTGTCGCCGTGCTCGCCCTCTCCGCCTTCGCGCTCTCCGCCTCGGCCGAGGACCTCACCATCACCCTCAAGTCGTCGGATGGCACCACCGCCACGAACTACTACTCCAAGGATCGGATCCGCATGACCGGCGCGAAGGTCGATACCATCATGGAGTTCGCCTCCGGCAAGATCGTGAACATCGACCACCAGAAGAAGGAATACTCGGAGATGACCATCGCCGAGATCGATGAAGCGATGAAGGCCATGTCCGCGCAGATGGAGCAGGCCATGGCGAACGTGCCCCCCCAGATGCGCGAGAAGATGGCGGGCATGATGGGCGGCGCGGCGGCGGAAGCCACCGTGACCAAGGGAGGCACCAAGACCATCGCGGGTTACCCCTGCCAGGTCTGGACCATCGCTATGGGCGCCAACATGACCCAGGAAACCTGCAACAGCACCGCCCTCACCCCGCCCTTCGACGCCGCCAACCTCCAGAAGCTTTCCCGGATCAGCATCCCGATGATGCAGGGCATGGACAAGATGTTCAAGAAGATGGCGGAGATCCAGGGCATCCCCCTTATGCACCACACCACCATGAGCATGATGGGCCGCAAGACCGATATCTCCAGCGAAGCGACGGAAGTCAAGAAGGGGGCGATCGCCGCGGACGTGTTCGCCATCCCCGCCGGATACAAGCAGGTCGAGTCGCCGATCAAGAAGATGGCGAAGAGCGGGAAGGCGGGCAAGTAGCTCTTGCCCCCCTCGCCCCGGATGCCGGTGGCGTTCGTCGGCCACGGCTCGCCGATGAACGCCATCGAGGACAACCACTGGAGCCGCGCCTTTCGCGATCTCGGTTCGCGTCTGCCCCGGCCTTCCGCGGTCCTGGCCATCTCGGCGCACTGGTACACCCGCGGCAGCGCGGTGACCGCGAATGAGCGGCCGCCCACCATCCACGACTTCGGGGGTTTCCCCGAGCCGCTCTACCAGATGCGATATCCCGCCAAGGGTGATCCCGAGCTCGCCGATCGCGTGGTGAGCCTCCTTGGCCCGGGGGTCGCTTCCCCCAGTCTCGACTGGGGCCTCGATCACGGGACCTGGTCCGTCCTCCTCCATGTATGGCCGGTGGCCGACGTTCCGGTGGTGCAGCTGAGCATCGACGGCCGGGTCGCCGCGTCGCGTCACGTGGAGATCGGCCGCGCGCTCGCACCGCTGCGCGACGAAGACGTCCTGATCCTGGGCAGCGGCAACATCGTCCACAACCTCGGCGATGCCTTCGGGAGGATGCGTTCGGGCGATGTCACCACACCCGCGTGGGCGGCCGAGTTCGACGGCGCGGTCGTCCGCGGCCTCCAGGCCAAAGACCCCGGCGCCCTCGCGCGGCTGATCGAATCGCCGGAGGGACGAAAGGCGCACCCCACGCCCGAGCACTACCTGCCCCTTCTCTACGCGGCGGGAGCGGCCGGCTCCGACCCGGTGAGCTTTCCCATAACCGGCTTCGATCTGGGCTCCCTTTCCATGCGCGCGGTGATCTTCGGCGGGAATTGAGGAGGAAACCTCCGGTAGGATGGCCGGATGTCCGAGCCCTCGAAGAGCGAACTGATCCGAGGGCTGTCCGCGACCGACGCCACCCTCATCACCGTGGGGGCGGTCCTCGGCACCGGCGCCTTCCTGACCACGTCCGACATCGCGCGCGCCCTGCCTCATGCCGGCCTGATCCTGCTCGCGTGGCTTCTCGGCGGAGCGCTCGCGATCGCGGGCGCTCTTACCTACGCGGAACTTGGGACCATGATGCCGCGCGCCGGCGGCCCGTACCACTTCCTGAAGGAGGCCTACGGCCCGCTCTTCGGCTTTCTCAAGGGCTGGGTCGACTTCCTCGTGATCATGTCCGGAGGCCTCGCCGCCATCGCCGTGGGCTTCGGCGAGTACCTCGGTTCCTTTCTGCCCTTCTTCTCCACCGCGAACGTCCTGATGAGCGCGGACCTGTTCGGTCATCCCTGGAAACTCACCGGCGGTGCTCTGGCCGGCGTCCTCGCCATCGTCTTCTTCAGCGTGACCAGCATGGTGGGCCTTCGCGAGAGCGCCCTGCTCCAGAACGTTCTCACCGTGCTCAAGATCGGGGCCATGCTCTCGCTGGCCCTCGTGGGTTTCTTCGTCACGCCGGTGGTGACCCCCGACTACACGTCCACGGTCATTCCCGGGTCGCTGGTGTCCGCGTTCGGCGTGGCCATGATCGGGGTCTTGTGGACGTTCGACGGCTGGTACGGCATGACCTACCTCGGCGGCGAGTTGAAGGAACCCTCGAAAGACCTGCCCCGCGGCATGCTCTTCGGCGTCTCCATCGTGACCGTGATCTACCTCCTTCTGAACGTCGTGTACCTCCGCGCCATACCGGTGAGCGAGATGCCCGCGAACCCGCGGATCGCGGAGGCGGCGGCCATCGCCTTGTTCGGCGCGGGCGCGGGCCGGCTGGTCACGGCCGCGGTCATGATGTCGGCCTTCGGGTGCATCGGCTCCACCATCCTCTACTCGACCCGGACCTACCTGCCCATGGCGCGCGACGGCGTCTTCTTCAAGTCCCTGGCGGTGGTGCATCCGAAGTGGCGCACCCCCGCGGCCTGCATCCTGGCCCAGGGCGTCTGGACGGTTCTCCTCACCGTCTCCGGCACCTACGAGGCCCTCTACACCTACGTGGTGGTCGTGCTCTTCCTCTTCCATGCCGCGACCGGCATCGCGGTGTTCGTGCTGCGCTTCAAGAAACCCGAATGGCCGCGGCCCTACAAAGTCACGGGTTATCCGCTGGTGCCCGCCGCGTTCGTGCTGACCTCGCTCTTCTTCGTGCTCAACTCCCTGATGGAACGGCCGACCGAATCCATGTTTGGTTTCGGGATCCTCCTGCTGGGCCTGCCCGCGTACTTCTACTGGAAACGGAAGGCGCCCTCCGCGTCCTGAGTCTCCGGGGTTCGGGGATTCATGGGAACCGATTCCGCTCTCGCAGCGTCTCAGTAACAGACGCGCGGCCTCGCTCACCGAGGCCGCCCTTATCGGAGCCCACGCGATGTTCAATCTATTGATCCTGGCGGCAGCCTTGTCCTCGCCGCCCACCCAGACCACGAGCGCCGCGGCGGTCGCGGAGGCCCTCACCCAGGTGAAGGCGGTCCGGGTGGAGGGCGCCATCAACGTGGACGGGAAGCTCGACGAACCGGCCTGGCAGCAGGCGATCCCGTATACGAGCTTCACCCAGCGAGATCCCAACGAGGGCCAGCAGGTGAGCGAACAGACCGAGGTGAGGGTGATGTACGACGACGATTCCGTCTACATCGGCGCTCGCCTCGAGGACTCCCACCCGCAGGCGATCAAGGCTCTCCTGGGCCGGCGCGATTCCGACCTCGCGTCCGATTCGTTCACGGTCTACCTCGATCCCTACAACGACAAGCGCACGGGTTTCTACTTCGGGATCTCCGCGGGCGGAACACTCTCCGATGGCACCCTCTTCAACGACGACTGGGACGACAATGCCTGGGACGGGATCTGGGAGGGCAAGGCGAGACCGGATGGCGCGGGATGGACGGCGGAGTTCCGTATTCCTCTCTCCCAGCTTCGCTTCAAGCAGGAGGACGTGGCGCGCTGGGGCATCAACTTCCGGCGTTCGATCACGCGCACCAACGAGCAGGCCTACGCCGCGCCTCGTCCGAAGAAGGAGAGCGGATTCGTGTCGCGCTTCCTCCCCCTCGTCGGCATGACCGGGCTGCAGCCGAAGCGGCGCTACCTCATCACCCCCTACACCACCGCGAAGACCCATACCTCCGAGGCGGTAGCGGGCGATCCCTTCCACGACGGCCGGCAGAGCGAGGCCGCCATTGGCGGAGACTTCAAGCTCGGCCTCGGCTCGAACCTCACCCTCGACGCCACCCTCAATCCCGACTTCGGCCAGGTGGAAGTGGACCCCGCGGTGGTGAACCTCTCGGATGTCGAGTCGTTCTACGACGAGAAGCGGCCCTTCTTCATCGAGGGCTCGGACACCTTCGGCTTCGGCTGGGGCGGGGCCTCGAACAACATGAGCTTCAACTACGCGAATCCGAATCTGTTCTATTCCCGCCGCATCGGGCGGACGCCCCAGGGCTCGCCCGCGGACGCGGACTACTCCCGGATGCCGGCGGGCGTGCGCATCGATGCGGCCGCGAAGCTCACGGGCAAGGTAGCGGGGGCCTGGAATCTCGGAGTCCTGCACGCGCGCACCGGTCAGGCCCTGGCGGATCTCTCCAGCGCCGGAGCCTTCTCGAAATCCGTGGTGGAGCCCCGGGCCAACTACTCAATCCTGCGCGGCCAGCGCGACTTCAACGGCGGCCGGCAGGGTTTCGGCTTCATGGGAACTCTCGTGAACCGCGACCTCCAGGGGAGCGGCCTCGAGAACCAGCTCAACCATCGCGCCGCGGCGTTCGGGGTGGACGGATGGACCACCTTCGGCCGGGGCAAGGGCAACGAGCGGATCTGGGCCCTCACCGGCCGGTTCGCGATGTCGAGCATTTCCGGGACGGCCGCGCGCATCGAATCGGTCCAGCGCGCCTCCCAGCACTACTTCCAGCGCCCCGACGCCACCCATGTCGAAGTGGATCCGCTCGCCACCTCGCTTTCCGGGTACGCCCTCCGCGTGGCCTTGAACCGCGAGAAAGGGCCCATCCTCTTCAACACCGCGTTCGGGGCGACTTCGCCCGGCTTCGACACCAACGATGCGGGGATCACGGCGAGGACCGACCAGATCAATGGTCACGTCTCGGCTGGCTACCGCTGGACGAAACCGGGTCGGGTCTTCCGCAACGCCGGTCTCCAGGGCGGCGTCTTCCGCACCAACGACTACGGCGGGAACAAGGTCGGCACGGGCCTGTTCTCCTGGTACTGGGGCACCTTCAAGAACTACTGGGGATTCGAAGGAAGCGTTTTCGTGAACCCGGAGGCCATCTCGACCACCCAGACCCGCGGCGGTGTCGCCATGCTGCGGCCCCATCAGTGGAGCTGGGATTTCGGGGTGAACTCCGACAACCGCAAGAGCCTCACCGTGAACTTCGGAACCCGCGGCGGCTCCGGCGACCTGGGGTCCAACTACAGCCGCGGCGGATGGGTGTCGATCAACTGGAAGCCCGCGCCCAAGATCGCGCTCAGCCTGCGTCCCGACTACCAGTACTTCAAGAACGGCGCGCAGTGGGTGGCGAACCTCGCCGACCCGGCCGCGGTCGCCACCTACGGGACCCGCAACGTGTTCGCCCGGCTGAAGCAGGAGACGTTCTCCGCGGGGATCCGCCTCAACTGGACGTTCACCCCGACCCTCAGCCTGCAGACCTACTTCCAGCCGCTGATCGCGTCGGGCAAGTACACCGACTATGGCGACCTCGCCCGGCCGCGCTCATACGAGTTCGTGCGCTACGCCGCGGGCGTCCTGCCGAAGGGTGTCAGCAACCCGGACTTCTCCTTCAAGTCGATCCGCGGCAACGCCGTGCTCCGCTGGGAGGTCCGCCCGGGTTCCGCCGCCTACTTCGTGTGGACCCAGAGCCGCGAGCAGTCCGACCCCAACGGCGAGTTCAACTTCGGCCGGTCGTTCTCCACCCTCATGGACGCCCACGCCGACAACATCTTCATGGTGAAGTTCGCCTTCGGCTGGAGTTCGTAGACAGCACTCCCGCGTGCCGCGTAATCAGGGTGGCGCAGAGTCCCCCTCTCGCCAGTGCGGGCTAGACTCGCGCCATGGTCACGATCGACTTCAAGCTGAACGGGCGACCGGTGAGAGTCGAGCCCCGCGACGACGAGTCGCTGCTGGAGACGCTCCGCGAGCGCTGTGGCATCCGGTCGACCAAGGACGGCTGCTCGCCCCAGGGGCAATGCGGATGCTGTCTCGCCATCGTGGGCGGGCGTGCGGTTACGACCTGCGCCATGCCCGCGAGCAAGGCGGCGGGGCAGGAGATCCTCACCCTCGAAGGACTGAGCGAGGCCGAGCGCGCGCAGATGACCGACGCCTTCGTGGCCGCGGCGGGCATGCAGTGCGGCTTCTGCATTCCCGGCATCATGGTGCGCACCAAGCACCTGCTCGACAAGTCGCCCGACCCCACGCGCGATGAGATCGCGAAGGCCATCGACGTTCACCTCTGCCGCTGCACGGGGTACGTGAAGATCATCGATGCCGTGCAACTCCTCGCCCGGGCGCGCCGCGGCGAGGAAGTGCCGAAACCGCGCTACGACGGCGGGGTGGGGGAGAGAGTCGCGCGCTATCGCGGCGCCGACCTCGCCCTCGGAGATCGTCCCTATGTCGCGGACCTCCGTCGCGACGGGATGCTCTTCGGCGCCCTCGCCCTGTCCGCGCACGCGCGCGCGAAGGTCGTGCGCATCGACACCTCGCGGGCCGCCGCTCATCCCGGTGTCGTGGCGGTGGCCACGTACCGCGACGTCCCCGGCGATCGATGGTACGGCCTCATTCACAAGGACTGGCCGGGATTCGTGGCCGAAGGCGAGGAAGTGCGTTACGTTGGGGACGTGATCGCGGCCATCGCCGCCGTCGATCAACACACCGCGAAGATCGCGGCCGACCTCATCGAGGTGGAGTACGAAGTCCTGCCCGCGGTGACGTCGACCGAAGCGGCGCTGGCACCCGGCGCGCCCCAGGTCAATCCCGACTACCCCAACGTCCTGTCGCACACGAAGATCCGGCGCGGCGACGTCGATGCCGCGCTCGCGAAGAGCGCGCATGTCGTCACCGGCACCTGGTCCACCCAGCGCATCGAGCATCTCTTCCTCGAGCCCGAAAGCGCCCTCGTCGAGCCGGGCCCGCGGCCGGGCACCTTCAAGCTCTACTCCCAGGGCCAGGGTGTTTTCGACGATCGCCGTCAGTGCGCCTCGTTCCTCGGCATTCCCGAGGACGATCTTGCGGTGGAACTGGTGCCCAACGGCGGCGCCTTCGGGGGGAAGGAGGACATGTCGGTCCAGTCTCAGACCGCGCTCCTCTCGATGATGACCGGTCGGCCGGTCCTGACCACGCTGACCCGCGAGCAATCCGTCCGGATTCATCCCAAGCGCCACCCCATCACGATGAGGTACACGGTCGGCTGCGACGCCGATGGGCATCTCACCGCGGTGAAGGCGGACATGGTCGGGGACACCGGTGCTTATGCCTCGGTGGGCTCCAAGGTCCTCGAGCGCGCGGCCGGGCATGCCTGCGGCCCGTATCGCGTGCTCAATGTCCACGTCGACGCCATCGCCGCGGTGACGAACAATCCGCCCTGCGGCGCCATGCGCGGTTTCGGCGCCAACCAGGCCTCGTTCGCCATCGAAGGCTGCATGGACCTGCTCGCGGAGAAGGTGGGCATTGACGGTTGGGAGATGCGTTGGCGCAACGGCGTGGATGTTGGTGACACCTTCGCGTCGGGGCAGGTCTTCGAGAAGTCCATCGGCATCAAGAAGACGCTGCTCGCGGTGAAGGATCTCTACTACGCGGCGAAGGCCGAAGGCCGGGCCGTGGGCATCGGCTGCGGCCTCAAGAACAGCGGCATCGGCAATGGCGCGGTGGAGTGGGGCAAGGCGCGGCTGGTGGTCGAGAAAGACGGCACCATCTCCCTCTACAACGGCTACACCGAGATGGGGCAGGGCCTCCTCACCGTGCTCACCCAGTTCGCGGCCGAGGTCACGGGCCTCTCGCCCTCGATCTTCCGGCCGAAGGTCGACTCGACCTTCGCCCTCGGCTGCGGCCAGACCACGGGGTCGCGGGCGACCCTCTTCGGGGGCAACGCGGTGAAGAGCGCGGCCACACACTTGAAGGCCGCCCTCGATGGCGGGCGCACGCTCGCGCAGCTCGCCGGCGAAGTGTTCGCGGCGGATGTGAAGGTCGACGACACCACCGCTCCGGGAGCCAAGGTAGAGAAGGTCAAGACCCACACGTCCTTCGGCTTCGCCACCCAGGTCTGCATCCTCGACGCGAACGGCCGGGTCGATCGCTTCATCGCGGCGCACGACGTCGGCCGGGCGGTGAACCCGACCCAGGTCGAAGGCCAGATCGAGGGCGCCATCCACATGGGCCTCGGCTACGCCCTCACGGAAGACCTCCCCTGCGAGAACGGGTGGCCGGTGACCGACAAGCTGCGGCAGCTCGGCGTCCTGCGCGCGCGGGACATGCCGAAGGTTGAAGTGATCATCGTTGAAGATCCCGAGCCGGAGGGCCCGTTCGGGGCGAAGGGCGTGGGCGAGATCGGACTGGTGCCGACCGCGGGTGCGGTGGCGGGAGCGCTTGCCGCCTTCGACGGGGTGCGGCGTTACGCCCTGCCCATG
This sequence comes from Vicinamibacteria bacterium, assembly GCA_044229175.1. GTDB lineage: Bacteria > Acidobacteriota > Vicinamibacteria > Fen-336 > JAGNNV01 > JAGNNV01. The sequence goes on from JBGATM010000033.1 coordinate 42,221, forward strand.
AAGGATTCGGCGGCGTCCCGGGCCATGAGCGTGGGCCGGATCAAGGCGGCCACGCGTTGAGCGACGAACGGCTGGTCAACGCTCACACCCACATCTACAGCGGTCTCGCTCCGCTCGGGATGCCCACGCCGAAGACGCCGCCGCCTGACTTCGTCTCCATCCTCGAACAGATCTGGTGGCGGCTCGATCGCGCGCTCGACGAGAGGTCGATCGCGGCGAGCGCCGAGCTGTATGTCGCGGAGTCGGTGGCCCTCGGGGCCGCGGGCCTCATCGACCATCACGAGTCGCCGAATTGCATCGAAGGCTCGCTCGACATCCTGGCCGAGGCCTGCGAGCGCTTCTCCATGCCGGCCCTCCTTTGTTACGGCGTCACCGAGCGAAACCGCGGGGAAGACGAGGCCCGCCGGGGTCTCGCCGAGTGCGCGCGTTTCGCGCGTCGCCAGCAGGGCCGGCTCGGAGTCCGGGGCGCCATCGGCCTCCACGCGTCGTTCACGGTGTCCGACGACACCATCCGCGAAGCCGCGAATCTGGCCCGGGATCTCGACACCGTGCTGCACGTGCATGTGGCCGAGGACGCGGCCGACGTGGAGGATGCGCGGACCCGCGGCTACAAGGGTGTGATCGATCGCTTCACCCGTCTCGACGCCATGGTGCCGGGGTCGATCTTCGCGCACGGGGTCCACCTGACCGAGAGCGAAGTGCGCGCGTGCGAGGAAGCGGCGATCTGGCTGGTCCAGAATCCGCGATCGAACCGAGGCAACCGCGTGGGGTATCCGCTGGCCCTGCAGGCCTCGAACCGCGTCGCCCTGGGGACCGATGGGTATCCGTCCGACATGGCCGACGAGGTCGCCGCCCTTCGGAAGGAGTCCGCCGCCCACGGCGACGACGCGCAGCAGGTCAGGGCCCGTCCCGCCGCGGGCGCCCGACTCCTCACCGAACGCTTCGGCTTTCGGGTGTCGCCTCCCGACGACGCGGCCCGGGCCCGCGCGGCCGCGGCTCTCGACGAGATCCGCCAGCGCGCGCAGGTCGAAGCGGACGCGTTGTGGGATCGGATGAGGCGACTTTGATTTCACACGTGCGTCAATAGTGGTTGGACGGGGTTGCTTCGTCGCCGCACCGGAACGAATGGCTCCTCGCAATGACGTAGTGGGGAGCAGACGGACAGTACGAGCGGGGTAGTGGGATGCTGCCGTGGAGTGGTGCCGGTTAAAGAAGGGTAAATCCTCCGCGCCCACGCAGCTTGCGGTCGAAGGTGAATGTGGTTCGAGCGCCCCGCGCTTCGCCGATCTCGCCAAGAAGGTAGTCGGAAAAATCCCCCTTCCCCCTCGCATAGTTCCGGAGCGCGCGCTCAACCAGCCCCTCATCCTCCAGAGCGAAGGGCGGAGTGGTCTGCAGAGTTCGAAGGGCCGCTCCGACGTTGGGGCGAGAGGCCCCGTAAACGCTGTCCAGCACCCACTCGACCTCGCACAGCACCGGATTCGTGATGAGGCACGCCTCGCCTCTCTCGCGGCAGGCTTCCAGCAGCGCGCGCGCCCGCAGGGCCTGCGGCTCGTCGTCTCTCACGAGGAACCGGATGAGAACGTTCGTGTCGAGAGCGATCACGCGTGCTTCCCCGAGTGCTTGCGCCTGGCCCGGGCCCGCACCGCCGTTCGCATCTCGGAGATCGAAGGAGGTTTGCGAAGAGCCAGGCGGTGGAGCATCCCGAAGGCGCTGTCGAGGGACGGCAACTGCTCGCGCTTCAGGGTGACCAACCCATCGCGGCCGACTCCAATCTGGAACCGGTCACCTTGCTTGAGCGACAGTCGATCGCGAACATCCTTGGACAGGGTGATCTGGCCCTTCGAGGTGAGGGTTGTGGTGCTCATTCGTGCTCCTTACGAAAAGACACAATATCACCGTCTGGTAAGGCGTTGACCTGGCGACGCGCGGCCGGACGGGGCGCGAGCTCAGCTCTTCCAGTCCTGCTTGTGATCGCGGCGGACCGGCACCCGCTTTCCCTTGATGGTGGTGGCCCGCAGGGTCTCGATGATGCTGTCGGCGATGTCGGCCGGGACCTCCACCAGCGAGAAGCGGTCCGTGATCTGGATCGCGCCGATGGCGCGCGCGTCCACCCCGGCCTCGTTGACGATGGCGCCCACGAGATCCCCCGGCCGCACATTGGCGGCGCGGCCCGCGCCGATATACAGCCGCGCGACATCCCATTCCGGGGTGATGCGCTTCTTGCTGAAGCCCTTGCCGGGAGGCTTGCCATCCGCCATTCCGGCGGCACGCGCCCGGGGCGCGGGCCCGCGATCGTGGCGTGGCCCAAGGCCAGGCTTCGCGCTGAGACCGGGCCGGTCCGGTCGATCAGGCCGGAGCGTGACCGAAGGAATCTCCTCGATCTCGGCGCCGTCCTTCGCGTCCACCATCTTCACCGCGGCCGCCGCGACATCCATGATGTCGAATTCCTGGGCGAGCGAATCGACCACGGCGCGGAAATGGTCCAGGTCGCCCGCGACGATGGTCTCGCGCAGCGACGCCTTGGTCATCTCGATCCGGCGCGCCCGCAGGTCGGCCACCGTGGGCACGGTCGCGATCTGGATCTTCTGCTTGGTCAGGAACTCGATGTTGCGGAGGAGACGGTGCTCGCGCGGCTCGGCGAGCGTGATCGCGACACCCTCACGGCCCGCGCGGCCGGTGCGCCCGATGCGATGGACGTAGGCCTCGGCCGAGGTTGGGACGTCATAGTTCACCACGTGCGACACGTGCTCGACGTCGAGACCGCGCGCGGCCACGTCGGTGGCGATGAGCAGGTCCGCGGTGTTGGCGCGGAACTTCTTCATCACCCGGTCGCGCTGCTCCTGGGACAGACCGCCGTGCAGGGCCTCGGCCCGGTAGCCGCGGCCGTTGAGGGACTCGCAAAGCTCGTCGACCTCGGTGCGGGTGCGGCAGAAGACGATGGCCGAGGTGGGATTCTCCACGTCGAGGACGCGGCCGAGGGTGGCCATCTTGTGGGCGCGGCCGACCACGTAGGCGACCTGCCGGACGCGGGGCGCCGAACCCGCGGGCACCACCTCGCGGTCGATGCGGACCCGCACCGGGTTCTTGAGGTGCTTGTTCGCGATCTCGGCGATACGCGGGGGCAACGTCGCGGAGAAGAGCGCGGTCTGACGTTCCTTCGGGGTCTCGTTGAGGATGGCTTCGAGGTCCTCCGCGAAGCCCATGTCGAGCATCTCGTCGGCTTCGTCGAGGATGACCACCCTGATGCCCGCAAGCCGCAGGGTCTTGCGGCGGATGTGGTCGAGGGCGCGTCCCGGGGTCGCGACCACCACATCCACGCCGCGTTTCAGCGCGCGCAGCTGCGTCTCCATCGGAGAGCCGCCGTAGATGGGCAGAGCGGTGATGCCCATGGCTTTCCCGTACTTGTGCACCGCCTCCGCCACCTGCATGGCGAGCTCGCGGGTCGGGACCAGGATCAGCGCGCCGAGGCGATCCTTCGCATCGGCGCCCGGGGTGAGGATGTGCAGGAGTGGCAGCGCGAAGGCCGCGGTCTTGCCCGTGCCGGTCGCGGCCTGGCCGAGGACGTCCCTCCCGGCGAGGAGGGGCGGGATGGCCTCCCGCTGAACCGGTGTGGGTTCTTCGTATCCAAGCGCGAGGAGCGCGCTCACGATGCGGGGATCGAGGCCGAGAGTCGAGAATCCGGGAGGCGCCTCGACGGTGGTGGGTGGTTCGGTGCGCGCGGTCATGAGTGCACGATACGCCCCGGCCGACTCGCGAGCCGTGACGCTCGGGATCGACGCCTACTCGTAGCGAAGGGCGATCATGGGGTCCACGCGGGTGGCGCGCCTCGCCGGGATGTAGCAGGCGAAGAGCGCGACCCCGGTCAGCAGAAGGGCCACACCGGCGAACGTGACCGGATCCCAGGCGCCCACGCCGTAGATCAGGGTGGCCAGCAGCCGGGTCAGGCCGAGGGCGGCGGCGAGGCCCAGGACCACGCCGACCACGGTGATTCTCATTCCCTCGCCGATCACCATGCGCAGGACATCCCCGCCCGAAGCGCCCAGGGCCACCCGGACGCCGATCTCCTGGGTGCGTTGTCCGGTGAGATAGGAGATCACGCCGTAGATGCCGATGGCCGACAGCAGCAGGGCCACCGCGGAGAAGATACTGAGCATGATCATGGCCAGCCGCTGAGTCGCGATCGAATTCGCGACGATCTCCTCCATGGGCCGGGCTCCATAGACCACCGAACTGGCATCCGCTTTCGCGGCGGCCTGCCGGATCGCGCCCATGACTCCGAGGGGCGCCGCGGTGGTGCGGGCCACGTAACCGGAGCCGCTGGAGAGCAGCGTCCAGAAGCGGTCCGGAACCTGCCAGACGGACAGGTAGATCTGGGCCTGCAGGGTTTCGTGTTTCTTGTCGCCGAGGCCCCAATGCTCGACGTGGCCGACCACCCCCACGATCTCCGCCTTCATGTCGAGGAGCCCTATGTGGATGCGCTGGCCCACCGGATCGACCCCGGGGAAGTACTTGCGTGCGAACGAGGCGTCGATGACGGCCGCGACGGGGGAGTGCTCATCGTCACGATCGCCGAGGAACCGGCCTCGTTCGAGAGGGATCTTCATGGCCTGCTGGTAGGGCGGCGTCACCAGGTAGAAGAGGGCGAAGGTCATGTCGTTCTGGTTCGCGGGCGGCGTCTCACCCTCGGGCCAGAACGGCACCTCGGAGTCGCCGGTCATGGGCAGAGAGCCGCCGATCATGGCCGCGGCTTCCACCCCGGGCACCGCCGCGAACTGACGCGCGGCCTCGCGGTACTTGGCGCGGAGCTGATCGGGGGTCGCCTTCGGGTCGGAAGTCATGGAGGTGGCGAAGGCGAGCACCTGGCGCGGATCGAAGCCGGGATCGATGCCCCACAAAGCGGCCAGGCTCCGGATCATCAACCCGGCGCCCACCAGGAGGACGAGGGCCATGGCCACCTGCAGGACGATGAACAGGCTTTGCGCGCGATGGCGCGCGCCGCTCGATCCCCTCCCGCCCTCGCGCAGGGTCTCGCTCAACTGCGGGCGCAGCATTCTCATGGCGGGCGCGAGGCCGAAGACGATTCCCGCCAGCACCGAAATAGAGGCGGTGAAGAGAAGCACCCGCGAATCGAGGGCGATCTCGTCGGTGCGGGGGATGGCGTCGGCGAGCCCCTTGAGGAGCATGACCAGAGCGGCCTTGGCGAGGGCAAGGCCGAGGACGCCCCCGGCGATCCCCAGGATGACGCTCTCGGTGAGGAGCTGGCCGATCACCCGCCACGGACTTGCCCCGAGAGACAGGCGAATGGCGAATTCGCGGGTTCGACCGGTGGAGCGCGCGAGGAGAAGGTTGGACACGTTGGCGCAGGCGATCAGGAGAACGAAAGCCACGGCGCCGAGAAGGACGAGCAGGGTTCCGCGAGCGTTGCCCACCACGTCCGTCTTCAACGGAACCATGGTGACGCCCGAGCCCTTGTTGGCGTCGGGATAGGCCTCGGCGAGATTCCGCGCCACCGCGTCCATGTCGGCCTGGGCCTGCGCCTCGGTGACTCCGGGCTTCAATCGCCCGATCGCATTCGTGCCCATGCCGATGTGGCGATCGCGGAAGCTCGGGTCCCCCCACTGACCGATGGGCACGTAGACATCGGAAGGGCTGAGCCCGGGAACGAGACTCTGGGCCACTCCGACGATGGTGTGCGACCTGCCGTTGAGGGTGACGCTCTTTCCCACCACGTCGGGTGACGAAGCGAACTTTCGCTTCCACAGGCCGTCGCCGAGCATCGCCACCGGCTCCGCCCCGATCTGGTCTTCATCCCGCCGGAAGGCCCGCCCGACGATGGGGTTGATCCCATAGGCGGGGAAGAAATCCGCGGAAACCATATGGGCATGAAGCCGCTCCGGCTCGCCCGAGCCGGTCAGGTTGTAGTCGTCGGACCTGAAGGCGCCGAGATAGGCGAAGGAGTGGTTCTGTCTCTGCCAGTCCTCGAAATTCGGATAGGTGATCGAGCTTTGCGCGAACGTCGAGGTCTTCGCGTAAACGGCGTAGAGCCGGTCGGGGTCGGGGAACGGGAGGGGGTTCAGGAGGACCCCGTTCACGACGGAGAAGAGGGCGGTGTTGGCGCCGATGCCGATGGCCAGGGTGAGGATGGCGATGGCCGCGAAGCCGCGGTTGTGGAGAAGGACGCGGATCGCGAAACGGACGTCCTGCCAGAAGTTGCCCATTGAAACCTCCGAGGCGAAGTTACCCTTATAACCTGCTGCCGGTCTTAACGAGAGAAGCTCGCCGTTGGTTCCATCTCCCGGGTGCCGCCTGATGCAAACGGACTGCGGGACCGGATGAGTCGCCTTTAGACTGGCCCTGCTATGAGCCGACCTGCCCTCGAGACCGAGATCGTCGACCGCGCCGTCCGCGAACGCACCGTCGCGCTGTTCCGCGAGCGGCGCATCGTGCTGCCCACGCTTTCGGAGCTCGCCCAACCCGACACGATCCCTGCCAAGGTGGTCGAAGCACTCGCTTCCGTCGACCCGGATGCGCCCGCGCCCGCGAACCTCTTCCGGGTTCACTGGCACAACGGTTCCGACCGGCGGTCGCGCGTGGCCGTGCCCGATCACGTGGTCCTCCCGAGCGCCCTGACCGGGGTCGCCAGTCCGATCATCGTCGCCTTCGGCAACCGCTTTCCCATGATCCGCGCGCACAAGGTCCTCGCCGCCTATGGGTGCCTCGTCCCGCGCCTGATGACCGGCCAGTTCGATCCCACGCGCCATCGCGCGGTGTGGCCGTCGACCGGGAACTACTGTCGCGGGGGTGTCGCCATCTCGCGCATCCTCGGCTGCCGCGGCGTCGCGGTCCTGCCCGAGGGCATGAGCGAAGAGCGCTTCGCGTGGCTCGACAAGTGGGTGGCCGAGCCCTCCGACATCATTCGAACCAAGGGCACCGAGAGCAACGTCAAGGAGATCTACGACAAGTGCGCGGAACTCGACGCCGATCCCGGGAACGTGATCTTCAATCAGTTCTCCGAGTTCGCGAATCACCTGATCCACCTTCACGTCACCGGTCCCGCCCTGGAGCGCGCGTTCCACGCGGTGCGCGAAATGAGCCCCGCTCTCCGCCTCGCCGCCTTCGTCTCCGCCAGCGGCTCCGCCGGAACCCTGGGCGCGGGGGACTACCTCAAGGACCAGCACGGCGCGCAGATCGTGGCCGCCGAGGCCCTCGAGTGCCCGACCATGCTTTACAACGGCTTCGGCGAGCACAACATCCAGGGCATCGGCGACAAGCACATTCCCTACATTCACAATGTGATCAACACCGACGTGGCGGTGGCGGTCTCGGACCGCGCCACCGACGAACTCAACGTGGTCTTCAACACCCACGCCGGCCGCGAGGCGCTCGCGGCCCGCGGGGTTTCCGCCGAGGTGATCGCGGCCATGCCTCACTTCGGCTTTTCCAGCATCTGCAACGTGATCGCCGCGATCAAGACCAGCAAGCGCCTGGGCTTCGGCAAGGACGACGCCATCGTCACCGTGGCCACCGACGGCGCCGAGCTCTATGCCACCGAGGTGGACAAGGCGGTGGCCAAGAGGTTCAGCGGCGTGTTCGACCGGGATGCGGCCGAGCGCGCGCTCGACCAGCACCTGCTCGGCGCGGGCATCGAGCACACCCTGCACCTGTTCCCCCTCGATCGGGACCGCATCTTCAACCTCGGTTACTTCACCTGGGTCGAACAGCAGGGCGTGCCCCTCGCGGACTTCGAGCGCCGCCGCAGTCAGTCGTTCTGGCGTGACCTCCGGCCCGCCGTCCCGGTGTGGGACGAGATGATCCGCGCGTTCAATGCCGAGACGGGCGTGACCCTCGGGTCGTGACCATCGCGCCGAGCCTGGTCTGCACCGGCTGTGGCGCCCCGGGTTCGGGCGCCCTGCCGTATCGCTGCCCGAACGCGAATGGCGATGGCCGCGATCATGTGCTGGCACGCCTGGAGCCAGGCGCCGGGACGATTTCCGCGGACGGCGACCCCAATCCCTTCGTTCGCCATCGGACCCTCTCTTACTCATGGGCGGTGGCGCGGTCTCGCGGCCTCGCGGATATCGACTATCTCTCTCTGGTACGCGGCCTGGATCGCGCGGTGGCGGCGATCGACGGCCGCGGCTTCACCATCACACCCTGCGCGCCCGCGTCGAAGCTGGCGTCGGTCCTCGGGCTCGCCGATGGCGGTGTGTGGATCAAGGATGAGACCGGCAATGTCTCCGGCTCGCACAAGGCCAGGCACCTGTTCGGTCTGGCCCTCCACCTCGCGGTCGCCGAACGCGTCGGTCTGATCGACCACGCCGAAGCTTCTCGCCCGCTCGCCATCGCCAGTTGCGGCAACGCGGCGCTCGCCGCGGCGGTGGTGGCCCGCGCGGCGCGCCGACCGCTTCGCGTCTTCGTCCCGGTGTGGGCCGAGGCTTCCGTGATCACCCGTCTCACCGAACTCGGAGCGTCGATCGAGACCTGCGAACGTCGCGACGCGGATCCACCCGGCGATCCCTGTCATCACCGGTTTCGCGAGGCGGTGCGGGCGGGGGCCCTGCCGTTCTCCGTCCAGGGCAGCGACAACGGACTCACCATCGATGGCGGGATGACACTCGCCTTCGAGCTTGCGGAACAGACGGCCGCAGCCCCCCTCGACCGGCTGATGATCCAGGCAGGCGGCGGCGCCCTGGCCAGCTCCGTGGTTCAGGGCCTCACCTGGGCTCGCGACCTCGGAAGGCTCTCCCGTCTGCCCGCGATCCATGCGGTGCAGACCGCGGGCGGCTTTCCCCTGATCCGCGCGTGGCGTCGAGTCGCGCGCGCGCTGCTGTCGGAACTCGGCGCGCCCCTGGTTCCGGGCGCCGATCTCGCGACCGACATCGAGGCCTCGCGCTCCGATGCTTCGGCCGCGCGCTGGCTGGCCGAGAACGGCAACGCCGCCGCGATCGACCGCGCGATCCGCGCCGCCGCCCGAGATCGGGCCCGTTTCATGTGGCCGTGGGAGTCCGAACCGAAGAGCGCGGCCTCGGGGATTCTCGACGACGAGACCTACGACTGGCTGGCCGTGGTTCGCGGGATGCTGACCACCGGGGGCTGGCCGGTGGTGGCGTCCGAGGCCAACGTTCTCGAGGCGTACTGCGAGGGTCGAGGCGCCGGCATTCACGCGAGCGCCACCGGTACCGCGGGCCTCGCGGGTGCGATGAGCCTGGCTCAGGCGGGTCTGTTCGATCGCCGTGACCGCGTCGGGTTACTCTTCACCGGAGTCGAGCGATGACACGGACCCTTCGAGTCGCCATGAGCGAGACCTGCAACGCGTATCGGGCCATGCCCGGGACCGTCGCCGAGCTTTCGCGCCTCGCGAACCACCTCGATGCCATCCGTGAGGCGAACGTGGCCCATCACGTCGAACTGGCGCGGGCCGCCGCCTCGGCGGGCGCCTTGATCCTCGGAATGGGCGAGCTTTTCACCGGTCCCTATTTCGCCCTCGGCCGCGACCCCATGTGGCTCGGCTTAGCGGAGGATGCGCTCACCGGGCCGACCGTGACCACGCTGCGCTCGGCCGCGCGCGACACCGGACTGATCCTCGTCGCACCCATCTTCGAGCAC
>JBGATM010000034.1:0-46167 GCA_044229175.1 Vicinamibacteria bacterium
CCTTGAAGTCGGCGCCGAAGAAGGTTCGCTCGATGGTGGGCCCGATCCAAAGGGCCATGAGGCCGCCGAGCAGACAAAGCGGCACCACCACCGCAAGCTCGGTCCCGGGACGGAGACGCATCCTGAAACGATGCGGCAGCGCCTCCCAGAAGAACACTCCCGACGTTCCGAGGGCGGGGAGGAGGACGACCATCAGGAGGACGGGGACGATCTGCGCCTCCACCCGGGAGGCGAGCCACAGGCCGGCGATGAAGCCGACCACCACGCTCGGAAGCGCGGCCATGATCTCGACCGTGGGCTTGATCCTCTGGCGGATGGTCGGATGCGCGAACTGGGAGGTGTAGAGCGCGGCCAGGATCGCGATCGGCACCGCGAAGAGCAGGGCATAGAACGTGCCCTTGATGGTTCCGAACACGAGGGGAACGAGACTGAACTTCGGCTCGAACTCGTCGGTGGAGCCGGTCGACTGCCAGACGTAGTCGGGTTGCGGATAACCCTCGTACCAGGCCTTGCCGAAGAGAACCCGGCCCGAGATCTCCGGATGCGGGGCCTTCAGGCCATAGCGGGCGAGCCGGCCATCGGTGAGAGTGGCGAGAATGCCGTCGCTTTTGGGCGCTATGACCGCGCGCGCGATGGGCGCCTCGGGGGGAACGAGCGAAGCCACGGTCCGCTCCGAAGTGAGATGGAGGAGGCGCAACGACCCGTCCTGTCCCACGGCCAGGAAGCTCTTGTCGCGCACCGAGGGCACGAGATCGACCACGGCCGCGCTCTGCTTCTCGTAGACGTGAGCCCGGACCAGGGACGGCTCGGGATCGTCGTCCTTGAGGCGCACGCGGAAGAAGGCCGCTATCCCTCCCTGATCATCGCCGACCAGAAGGGAGATGTCAGCGTTGGCCCAGGCGAGTGCGGTCACCTTCGAGGGAGCCAGCGACCGGTTGTCCACGAGTCGAATCTCGGGGCCGAGCTCCCACAGGTAGAGGCTGCCACTATCGGTCGCGGCGGCCAGAAGCTCGGTGCGACCGAGACGCAGCTGGGTGATGGTTTCGCCCTCCCCTACTTCGAGAACGTGACGCTCCGCCCCGGTCTCGTCGGCCTTTCTGCGGAGAACCACGATCTCGCGTGCGCCGGCAACCGCGGCGACCACCGAAGCCCCGTCCCGCTCGCGGCCATCCACCAGGCGCAAAGCGCGGTGAGCCGGATCCATCTCCAGAAGCGGCTCCATCCGGATCTCGCTGGTCACGTCGATCAGCTTGTCGGTCTCGTACTTCGGTTGAAAGCGCAGGTGAATGAGGCCGGCCCGGCCATCCGACGTTCCCGCGACCAGCAGCGTGCCCGTGGCGTTGCGGGCCGCGGAAGTGAAGGTCGCCCCGCCCAGGGATTCGGGCGACTCCCTCTTGTCCAGGGTTCCGGTCTCTAGATTCGCGATGGCGAGGGAACCGGCGGGGAGAATGCCGTAGAGCTTGCGCTGGTATTCGTCGGACCCCAGCACCAGGGCGCCCCGAAGCTCGGATGCCTCGGCGAGAGGGGGAAGGCGGGGGGCCGCGGCGGGGCGGAAGAGCGGCCACGCCTCTCCGAGGATGAAGAGAAAGATGAAGAGCACGCTCACCACCACCCCGAAACCGCCCAGGGTGATGACCGCTCGCGCGGCCCGGTCGATCCGCTTCACCCGGGCGATCCGCGCGGAGGCGGATTGCATCAGGTGTCTGACGGATGGCGATTGAGCGTCCTTCATTTCAGGGTGCCGCCGCGTGCGGCGGCGTCTTTTCGCTTACCGGATCTTCGCGAGCTCCTGCTTCACCACGTCCGCGGAAAGAGGCAGGTAGCCGTCCTTCAGGACCACTTCCTGACCTTCCTTGCTGAAGATCAGCTTGAGGAATTCGCGCACGAGCGGATCGGCGGGTTTGCCGGGGGCCTGGTTCACGTAGATGAAGAGGAAGCGATTGAGCGGGTACTTTCCGCTCTTCACATCGTCGTAGCTGCCCGAGGAATACTCCTTGCCTTCGGCTTCCGCGATGGCCAGGGGCTTGACCCCCGAGGTCCGGTAGCCGATGCCGCTGTAGCCGATGCCGAAGCGGTCGCCGGTGATGCCCTGGACCACGGACGCCGAGCCCGGCTGTTCCTTGACCTGGTCCTTGTAGTCGCCGTTGCTGAGCGCATGCTCCTTGAAGAAGCCATAAGTGCCCGAGGCGGAGTTACGGCCATACAGGCTCACCGGACGATTCGCCCAGTCCCCGGTCAGGCCGAGCTGGCCCCAGGTGGTGATGTTCGTCTTGTAGCCGCGGCGGCGCGTCTTCGAGAAGATGGCGTCGACCTGGGCGAGGGTCAACTTCTCGAGGGGATTGTCCTTGCTCACGTAGACCGCGAGAGCGTCGTACGACGTCCGGAACTGCATGGGTTTGAAGCCGTACTTCTGTTCGAACTGATCGATCTCGGTGGAGCGCATGGCCCGCGACATCGGGCCGAACTGCGCGGTGCCGGCGATGAGCGCGGGGGGGGCGGTCGACGAGCCCTTTCCTTCCACCTGGACCTTCACGTTGGGATACATCTTGGTGAAGGCCTCAGCCCAGAGGGTCATGAGGTTGTTCATGGTGTCGGAGCCGACGCTGTTGAGATTGCCGGAGATCCCGCTGACCTTCTGGTACGAGGGAAGGGCAGGGTCGACCTTGACCTGTTGCGCCTGCGAGACGGCGGCGAGCGAGACGATGAGGGCGGCGGTGCGGAGGGTTCGATTCATTGAGGGAGTCACCATGGGAAGTGGGGTTGCGATTGCCATGCCACGCTAGCGGGCGGACGAGTAGGAGGGGTTACGCCTGTGTTAGTTCCGTGTTAAGTAGCAGGCGTCGCCAGACACCTGCGTATCCCGGCGAAAGCCGGGATCCAGGCATCAAAAGACGATCTGAGACTGAAGCCGGAACTCCTTGTTCCTGATGCTGTTGCCGGCGGTCGCCTCGGTCTTCAGCTGGCCGAAGTCGGCCTGCACCTTCATGTTGTGACGCCCGTAGTAATACGAGAGCGCGCCTCGTAGTTCCGTGCGCTTGTTCGCGGGCACGAGATCGCTCGGATCGTACTGGCCATAGCGAAGGCCGAGTTCCCACTGTCGTCTCGAAGTCAGAAGGTAGGAGGCCTGGCCGAAGAAGCCATTCGAGTTGAACTTCGCGCCACTCTCCGGGGTTCGCTCGCGGATGTAGTACTCGCCGGTGGCGAAGACGCGCTTGTACTTGTAGACGACATCGAAACCGTAAACCGTGTCCTTCAAGTCGTTGCCGGTGGTGGTGCGGAAGAAATCGTTCTTCTCGAAGTTCGCGGCGATGGCGAAGATGGGAAAGTCCCCCGACTCGAAATCTCCTTCCGAGTAGAACGGTCCGGAAGCCCACGCGCGCTGGACCAGGGCCTGCCGGCCGGTCGGCTGGAACATCACCCGGGCGTTGTACTGGAACGCGTCGTTGTCGTTGGTAGTGCGGGTCACGCTGTTGCCGTTGGAGACTCCCGCGCGCCACTCGAGCTTGTTGTTGGCGGTCGTGCCCCAGAGAGCGAGGCCGGTCTCGCGACCGCGGGCGTAGATGTTCGAAACTTCGGATCGATCCACGAAGGTCTGGGAGCCGGAGGAGGTCATCTCCTGGCGCCCGAAAGCGGGCTTGAACTGGCCGAACTTGATCCGGAACCTGTTCTTCCCTTTGGTGACATCGACGTCAATGGACGCGTCCTCGAGGATGGCCCCGGGGTTCGAGCCCGTGACCGCGGGAACGTTGATCTGGAACTCGTAGGTGAGCCACGGCTTCATGGCCCAGCCTTCGAGCTTGAACTTCGCCCGACGGATGCGGAAGGAGCCTTTGTCGTCGCCCTTCGCGGCGGTGCCGGGAAGCTGGATGGAGTCGTCCGGGAGTTCATGGGTGTAGCGCATCTGGAGCCTGGTGGACATCTCGAGATAGGCCGAGTCGGTGGTGATGCGCGTCTTGCCGTCGCGCCACACGAGCTCCATCTTGGGCGGCTTGGGCTTTGTGACCACCTCGGCGATCCCGTGCTTGAAGTTGTAGAGGTCGATCGCCTCTTCGGAATCGAAGACCACGGTCTCACCTGCCGGGCCGTAATTCAGTCTGGTGATGGCGCGACCGGTTTCCCCCGTCGCCGCCCACCGCTCGTATTCGGGACCGAGATTGAAGACGTAGATACGCCCGTCCTTGGCCACCTCTTTGTAGAAAAAGCCCTGCGCCAGCACGGAGGTCGAGAGCGCGACCACACACAGGAGCGCGGTCACGAGTTTCTTCATTTGGATCATGGTCGGTGAGGCTAGGGATGCAAAGAGAACGCCAGGAGGCGAACGCGTTAACTCGGTGGGAACTGTGACCGCGAAGCGGCGGGAGCCGGACATCGGCGTGACATCGGGGGTCGAAGTGGTACGTTCCTCCGGTGAGAGACGCCTCCCGAGTGGCCTTGTCTCCCGAAGGGCGCCTTGTGCTCGCGGCGAAGGCGGTGCGCACCTTCGGCTTCGGCTGGTTGTCCGTGGTCCTCGCGCTCTACCTCGCCCGCCGCGGTTTCTCGTCGGCCGAGATCGGCGGCGTCTTCACCGCGACCATGGTCGAGGACGCGCTCCTCACCATGGCGCTCGCGGCGGTGGCGGGCCGGATCGGGCCGGTCCGGGTCATGACCTTCACCGCGCCGCTCATCGCGGTGGGCGGCGTCATCCTGGCCCTGGCAAATGCCAAGTGGCTTCTGCTCGTCGGGGCGGTTCTCGGAACCCTGAGCCCGACCGGGCAGGAAGCGGGACCCTTCACCGCCATGGAGCAGGCGCTCCTTCCCGGTGCGGTCAAGTCCGGATCCATCACGCGCGTCTTCGGCTGGTACAACGTCTTCGGTTTCCTGCCCGCCGGCCTCGGCGCGCTTTCATCCGGGCTCGCGTTGCACTGGGCGAGAGACCTCGGGGTGGACGACCTTCTCGCCTATCGCGCTATGTTTCTTGTTTACGCGGTCACGGGCGTGGCGCTCTCCGCGCTCTACCTTCGCATGGGAAGGGCAAAGGATCGCGAATCGGCCGCCGCGCCGCCTCTGGCGACCGGAGCCTTCGGATTGCATCGATCCCGGAACGTCGTGCTCCAGCTCGCAGGACTTCAGGGGCTCGACGCGCTCGCCGGCGGATTCACGATCCAGAGTCTTCTTGCCTACTGGTTTCATCTTCGATTCAACGCGGAACCGGAGGCGGTGGGCCTTCTCTTCTTCGGCACCAATCTCCTCTCCGCCGTGTCTTTCCTGCTCGCCACCCGCCTCGCGGACCGCTTCGGCCTCCTCAACACCATGGTCTTCACCCATCTGCCTTCGAACGTGCTCCTGATCATGGTGCCGCTCATGCCCACGTTCCCAACCGCAGCATTGTTTCTCCTCATGCGCCATCTCCTTTCCCAGATGGACGTGCCCACGCGGCAGGCCTACACCATGGCCCTCGTCGCCCCGGAAGAACGACCGGCCGCGGCGGGCTTCACCGGCAGCGTGCGCGCCCTGGCCCAGGCCTGCGCTCCGCTCGTCTCCGGCCTCGCCATGGCCACCGCGGCCACGGGCACACCCTTCTTCCTGAGCGGCGGATTGAAGATCGTCTACGACGTCGCGCTGTACTTCCGGTTTCGCGGAGTCGCGCTGCCCGACAACCGACGGTGAACGGAAGCGGCCTCACTCCGTCAGGGCCGCGGCACCTCGTTTGCATTGGCCGGAGTCCGCCGGTTCGTTTGTGCCGGCCATTAGATTGGTGAAAACGACATGAAATGCAAAGCGTGTGGCGAAACGACCTGTGGATGCGACAAGGGCGGTAAGTGCAATTGCGGGAAGGACTGCGCCTGCGCCAAGAAGCCCCAGGCAACCAAGTAGACGAACCCGGGGAGCCGGAGCGTTCGACTCCCCGGCGCGTCGACGTTGTCCTCTGTAGAAAGCGGGCGGCTATTTCTTGAAATTCACCGGAGACTCATCACCCGGGTGCGGACGCGGGAGGCGGGGGGCGCCGTGGAACCCTCGGGTGCGGCCGTCAACTCGGTCCAGGCGAAGACCACCTCCTCGCCCGAAAGCTCCAGGCGGGGAAAGCCCGAAGCGCGGACCATCGATGTGGTCGCCACTTTGAACGCAGGTTTCAAGACGCCGGCCTGGTCGAGAAACGCGGCCCTGATTTCGGCGGAACCGCCCTCGCCCCGACCAAGCCAGCTCAGGAGCGAGTCTCCCTTGGGCAGGATCGTCACATCCACGCGGCCGAGGGGAAGAGCACCGTCCACTTCGACCGGCGGCGAGAAGCGGTCGCCTCCATCACGCGAGACCGCCGCCCTCACTCTCGCCTTGCCCCCGGCCATGGTGAACCACACCGCGGTGACCGAATCGCCGGAGGCGGCGAGGGCCGGGCCGTTCACCGGACATGCCTGGATCTTCCATCCATCCTTCGAGAGGCTTCGCGGCGTCACCTTATCCGCCAGGGGACGGACCAGCGAGATGTCGCGGATCTCGAGGTCGGAACGATCTCGGTATGCAGCGAGCAGACCTTTCGACGTGTTCACCACCGCGGTCTGGCAGCAGTCGCACACCTTCGCGTCGAGTCGCGATTCACGCGTCCTCGTCCCATCGCTCAGGAACTCCGCGAAGCGAAGGGTCATGGCCCCGCTTCCTGCCGCGTGGTCGCCGTCGTGGCTCATGCCCTTCGTCTCGCGGCCATCGAGCCAGACCACGGCCAGACCCTTGTCGGTGGCCGCGAAAGATGCGAAGCCGTGCTCGGCCTTGGCCCCGTCGGTGTTCACGAGAAAAGGCTCGCTCCAGGTCCGGCCCGCATCCTTCGAGATGGCCGCATTGATGTTGTAGTCATACGTGGCTTCGCCGCTTCTCGCCAGCCAGTGCACCATCACCGATCCGTCCGCGAAGACCCCGAGGCCGGGAAAGTCGGCCCAGTTCCGCCAGAAGTCCCTGCCTTCATGAATGGTGGCGGGCTCCTCCCAGGGACTACCTTCCCTGCGGTGCGAGATCCGCAGGCGATGGCCCGCGCCGTCTTTCAGGGTCTCGATCCAGGTCATGAAGACGCCGCCCTTGTTGTCTCCCGCGAGCTGGGGAAACGCGGAGTCCTCCGGGGCCGGGGAGATCAGGTCGTGAAATGGCGCGGGTGCGGCCGGCGAAGGAGCCTGCGCCGGAAAAGCGACGGCGGCGAGGCTGAGCATCATCGGGAGGACGGTATTCATCCGGCAATTCTGCCTTGTCTGTCGCGTGTTGTGGCGCGGAGGCGCGTCCGTGGCCTCGCGACCAGGGATTGCCGTGGGTTCAGGCGGTCGTGAAGGTGAAGGCCATTCCGTAGCTGCCGTTGGGGTTGTGCCAGTTCGCGCCCATCATCGACCACGATCCGCCCGCGTGGGAACTACCCATCATGCTGCCCATGATCCACTGACCGCCCATCGAAGGCCCGTACTGAGAGCAATCGACGGCTTGACCGCCCTGCGTCGTCATCCCGCCGCCCAGATGCATGACATAGGTGGTCCGGGGCGAGAGCGGCCCCTGCGGGGTGCAGGTGAGGGTCGTTCGGTCTCCCGACCAGACGCAGTTCATGGGCATGGTTGCCCCGGAGAGGTCACCCATGTGCATGTCGACGTACTGTTCCATGCCGCTTCCCATCGCACCACTGAAACGAAACACCATGGAGGTGGACCCGGAAACGCCCGTAGCCCCCCCTTGCGGCGTGACGGACATCAAGGTGGCGCCTGCTTGAGAGCCGGTGGCGTTCGGGCTCATCATGGACGGGGTGGCCCCGCCCCCACAGCCAACCGCGAGAAAGGCCAACCCGAAGGTCAGAGCAAGTGCGGCAGTGGTTCGTTTCATGGTGCTCTCCGTTCTGCGACTAAAGAACCTCGAGGTTCAACATCATCCCCGCGTCCTCATGCTCCAGATTGTGACAGTGCAGGACGTACAGACCCGCATGGGCATCGAAGCGAATGGCGATCCGCACGGTTTCTCCCGGCCACACGAGGACGGTGTCCTTGAGCCCGAGTTCATGAGGCGAGAGCGCGCCGCTCGATCGGCTCAGCACCTGGAACTGGGTGGCGTGCACGTGGAAGGGGTGAGGCTCCGTGGACACGTTGACGATCTCCCAGAGCTCGAGCACGCCTCGTTCGACGCGAACGTCCACGCGGGCCGAGTCAAAGCTCCGATCGTTGATGGTGAACGCGCCCGCGAACGGCGGCATGCGCATGTTCATGACAAAGCGCCTCTGGACCTGGGCGCGCGTGGGGTCGAGTCGGTCGATCGAAGCGAGCCTCGCGGGCAACGCCACCGGGGCGGGACCGGCGCGCCCGACGACCAGACGCAACAGCGAGGCCGACGCTCCCTGTGAGGACCCGCCCATTCCCATGCCCATGCCGCCACCAGGAACGGTAAAGGCCGCGCTGATCATCGGGACCGTGGCGCCTAAAGGGTCTCGCGAGAAGTCCACCAGAATCTCCGCCCGCTCGCCTGGACCGAGGAAGAGCGCGTTCGTGGTCGCCGGTCGTTCGAGAAGGCCGCCATCTCCCGCGATCACGTCGAAGCTTCGGTTGTCCCCGAAGGCCACGCGGAAGATCCGGGCATTGGATCCGTTGAGCAGGCGGAACCGATATCGCGTCGCGGCGACAGAGAGTTCGGCGTCGGGGGTGCCGTTAACGAGGACGGTGTTGCCCAGGTAGCCCGACATGAGGTCCATCGGCGTGGGCGCGTAGGCGAAGGAGTTGTCGGTCGTCCGGCGGCGGTCCTGCAGGAGCAACGGAACATCCTGGTCGCCCGAGGGCAGCCTTAGGCCCCGGTCCGCGTCGTCTTCGACGATGAAGAAACCAGCCATCCCGCCGTAGACCTGCGCCGCGGTTCGCCCGTCCGGATGCGGGTGGTACCAATAGGTCGAGGCGCGATCGGTGATCTGGAAGCGATACTGCCGCGCGCCGCCCGGGGTCACGAGATCGGTTGGATAGCCATCCGCCTCTGCGGGTGCGGCCAGCCCGTGCCAGTGGATGTTCGTGGGCTCGGCCAGCCGGTTCTCGAGACGCAGCTCGAAGACATCCCCCCGGCGAGCTCGCAGCGTCGGCGAGGGATAGTTCCCGCCGAGCGTAAGCAGGTTGGTGGATCGGCCCGACCAGACCGCGCCGGTCGCAGGCGTCGCGATCAGTGGTCCGACAAGGTTTTCGGGCTGGCGAAGCGGTTCGGCCGAGGCATCGGGGGCATCGATCAGAGGCAGCCACAAGCCGCCTCCCGCGCCCAGCACTCGGGCCGCCGATGTCCCCAGGAGGGCGGCGGCACTCTGGCGAAGCCATTGTCGCCGGTGGGGCCGCCGAACCGGCTCAGTCGCCGTCGTCGTCGACGCGTCCTTTTTCATTCGTGCCGCAGCTCTTTCCCGGTATCGCGAAAGGCATGACCGGCGTCAAGATAACTCCGAGCGGCACGCCGAGCCGCGACGGATCCTTGCGAAATTCGGCCTGGAAGTGATACAAGAAGGTGTGACTGTCCTTCTGCGCCGGCTCGGTCGAGGCCTGTTGGCCGCGACCGTGTTGAGCTTCATAGTGGCGCTGTGTCCCTGCCTTACCTGCGCCCAGATGGCGGCGGACGACTGTTGCGCCTCCGAGGGGACCTCGATCGGAGCGCTCTGCTGCGCCAACGATTCCGGGTCCAGGACGGTGGTTCCATCCGCCACGGTTCTCGTCGGCGCTTCCGCTCCTGCCCCGGCGTCGCCCCTGATCATCGACGCGGCGGTGCCCGTGTCGGTGCTTTCACACCCGCTCCCGACGCGCCCCATCGTCGCGCGCGCGATCTTGAGGATCTGACCTCCTGAGGGAACGCGCGCCCGAAAGAGGGTGCGCTCGTTTCGGCGAGGCTCCGACTTCGCTGAAATCAAGAAGGCCGGACGCGTTCTCCCGGCATTTTTCCTTCGTGGAGGTTCCAGTGTTTTCCTTATTTTCTTTCCTCGTTCGCCGTTCCGCGCCCCTGGCCCTGGTTTTCGCCGCGGCCGCGCCCGCGGCCTTCGGTCAGGAGCTGTTTCCCCTCGCGGGAGACCCTTCGGTCAAAGCCCTTCTCGAGGAGACCCTCGCCCGGAATCCGGACCTCGTGGCGGCCCGCGAGCGCGCAGCCGCGTCGGTAGCGCGGATCGCGCCCTCGGGAGCGCTTTCCGATCCGGTGGTATCGCTCGGTTATGAAAAAGGTGACGCCTGGCTCCCAGGCGACGGCGCCGACACCGGGCCGCGCATTGGCGTCTCCCAGGAGTTGCCCTTCTCGGGAAAGCGGCAACTGCGTCGCGACGTGAGCGCCAGGGAGTCGGATCTGACGCAGCACGCGGTCGGGGCGGCTTCCCTCTCCGTCACCTACGCGCTGCGGAAAGCGGTCTCCGACCTCCTCCTCGCCCGCCAGAACATCGCCATCATCAAGGACCAGCGTCGCGCGACCTCCGACATCGAGGAACTGACCCGCGCCCGCTATTCCGCCGGCCTCGGAAGCCAGCTCGATGTCCTCCGGGCCCAGGCCGAGGTGGCGCGATTCGATCAGATGCGGCTTCATGAAGAGGGCCTCGTCTCCTCCGCCATCGCGGAGGTGAATCGGCTGCGCGGGCAGCCGGAAGGCGCGCCCGTCGAGATTCCCGGAGCGCTCAAGGACCTCGTCGGCCGCGACATCGCGGTGCCGCCCCTCGAAACCGTCCTGGCCCGCGCCCACGACGCGAGCCCCGAGTTGCACGCGGCCATCAGCCTGGTCGAGAGGAACCGACTCGCCATCAATCTCGCCGAGCGCAACCTGAAGCCCGACTTCATGGTCTCGAGTTCCTACGCCTTTCGAGGCTCTCTGCCCGACCGGTGGAACGTGGAAGTGGGCCTCGTCCTGCCCGCCTGGCGAAAGTCGAAGCAGCGGCAAGCCGTGGTGGAGGCCCAGGCCCAGTACCGATCGGCGCAGGCGGAACAGCAAGCGATGGCGCTCAAGGCCCGCGCGGCCGTGGAGAAGGCCTACGCCGACTTCAAGGCCGCGGTTCTCGAGGCCCGCACCATCGAGCGCGAGGTCCTGGTGATCGACGCTCTCGCGGTGGAATCGGCGCTCGCCGGCTTCCGCTCGGGGCAGACCCCGTTCATCTCCGTGCTGGAAGCCCACCGGGTTCTTTACGAAGACCAGCGGCTGCACGCGGAACTCCTCTTTCACATTCTCTGGCATTCGGCGCTTCTCGACGCGCTCGGCATGGAAAGGCAGACGTCATGAAGAAGATCGCACTCCTCATTGCCGCTCTCGTACTGGTCGGTCTCGGCTACCTCGCCGGCGCGCGCCGGGGCGCGCCCCCGTCTGGCGGTGACTCCTCGCCGGCCGCCGCCAGTCAGGAGGAGCGGAAGATCGCCTTCTACCGAAACCCCATGGATCCGAGCATCCATTCCGACCATCCCGCGAAGGACTCGATGGGAATGGACTTCATCCCCGTCTACACCGATGAAGTCGAAGCACCCGCCTCCGCGGTTGCGGGCCGCGCGGCCGTGGTGATCCCCGCCGACCGACGCCAGCTCCTCGGGGTGCGAAGCGAGCCCCTAGTCAAAGCACCGCTCAGCCGCGCCATCCGGACGGTCGGACGCATCGTGCCCGACGAGCGGCTCCTTCATCATGTGCACACCAAGTACGACGGCTTCATCGAGCACGTGTACGTGGATTTCATCGGCAAGTATGTGAAGCGGGGCGAGCCGCTCCTCTCCATCTACAGCCCCGAGCTCTACGCCACCCAGCAGGAATATCTCCTGGCCCTGAAGGCGGTCCGCGAACTCGGGGGGAACGAGGGCGATGCCGCGGTGCGAAGCAAGGCGCTCGTCGACGCGGTCCGCCAGCGCCTGCTCCTGTGGGACATCCGGCCCGAAGAAATCGCGACTCTCGAGAAGGAGGGCGTGGCCCGACGCGACGTGGACCTGTATTCGGATGAGAGCGGGTATGTCCTCGCGAAGGTGGCGCTTCACGGCATGCGCGTGACCCCCGCGGATTCCCTGTTCGACATCGCCGACTTGAGCCGGGTGTGGGTGATGGCCGACGTCTACGAGGCCGACCTCCCCGCCGTCCGCCTCGGCATGTCCGCCACGGTGGAAACCGCGTCCGCCCCGGGGCAGAAGCTGCGCGGTCCGGTCACCTTCATCTCGCCGACCGTCGAGGCGGCCACCCGAACCACCAAGGTCCGGGTCGAGATCGCGAATCCTTCGGGAGGACTGAAGCCGGACATGTTCGCGGATGTCACCCTCGAGGTCGATCTCGGCTCCGCCCTGGTGGTTCCGGGGAGCGCGATCATCGACGCGGGGGCGCGCAAGCTCGCCTTCGTCGATCTGGGCGAAGGCCGGTATGAGCCTCGCGAGGTGACCCTTGGTGAGCGGGCGGACGCGGGCTTCGTGGTTCTAAAGGGACTCGACGCGGGAGAGAAGGTGGTGGTGGCCGCGAACTTCCTGATCGACTCGGAGTCGAGCCTCAGGGCCGCGGTTCAGTCCATGAAGTCGGCGGCCACGCCGACCCCTCGCTGAAATCCCCGCCATGATCAGGTCCATCATCCGCTTCAGCGCCCACAACCGGGCCCTCGTGCTGATCGCGGTGGCTCTGGCCACCGCCTACGGCGTCTACACCCTGAAACACATTCCGATCGACGCCATTCCCGATCTTTCGGACACCCAGGTCATCGTCTACTCGCGCTGGGATCGCAGCCCCGACATCATGGAGGATCAGGTCACCTATCCCATCGTGGCCGCGCTCCTCGGCGCCCCGAACGTGAAGGTGATCCGCGGCTTCTCCGACTTCGGTTTCTCCTACGTGTACGTCATCTTCAAGGACGGCACCGACATCTACTGGGCGCGGAGCCGCGTCTCCGAGTATCTGAGCAAGATTCAGCCGCAGCTTCCGGACGGGGTGAAGACCGAACTCGGACCCGACGCCACCGGCGTCGGCTGGGTGTTTCAATACGCGCTGGTCGATGACTCGAAGACCCACTCCCTCGTGGATCTCCGCTCTTTCCAGGACTGGAACCTGCGGTACCGGCTGCAGTCGGTGCCGGGGGTGGCCGAGGTCGCGTCGATCGGCGGCTTCGTTCAGCAGTACCAGGTCACCGTCGACCCCAATCGCCTGAAGGCCCGGGGGCTATCCATCGCAGAAGTGAGCGAGGCGGTGCGCAAGAGCAACTCGGACGTGGGCGGGCGCCTGCTGGAATTCTCGGGACGCGAATACATGGTGCGTGGGCGGGGCTACATCCGCTCCGTGGCGGACATCGAGAAGGTGGTGCTGAAGACCGACGACCTCGGCACGCCCGTCCTCGTGCGCGACATCGGAACCGTCGCCCTCGGCCCCGAGATCCGCCGCGGCGTGTCCGACCTGAACGGCGAGGGAGACGCGGTGGGCGGCATCGTGGTGATGCGGCACGGCGAGAACGCGCGCGAGGTGATCCGTCAGGTCCGGGAGCGCCTCGCCGAGATCCAGCCTTCTCTTCCCAAGGGCGTCCGCGTGGTCACGACCTACGACCGCTCGGAGCTGATCGACGCGTCGATCGACAACCTCAAGCACGAGCTCCTCATCGAAATCGGAATCGTGAGTCTGGTCATCCTGGTCTTCCTCTGGCACATCCCTTCCGCGATCGTTCCCATCATCACCATTCCCGTGTCCGTGCTGCTTGCCTTCATACCCATGTCGTTCATGGGCATCTCCTCGAACATCATGTCGCTCGCGGGCATCGCCATCTCCATCGGGGTTCTCGTGGACGGCGCCATCGTGGAGGTGGAAAACGCCTACCGGAAACTGGAAAGGTGGGAGCACGGGGGCCGACAGGGCGACTTCCACGAGGTGCGCCTCGAGGCCCTGCTCGAGGTGGGACCCTCGGTCTTCTTCTCGCTGCTCGTGATCGCGGTCGCGTTCCTCCCCATCTTCACTCTGGTCGACCAGGAGGGACGCCTGTTCACACCGCTCGCCTGGACCAAGAACCTCACCCTCTTCATCGCCGCGCTCCTCGCCATCACCCTCGATCCCGCCCTGCGCATGCTCTTCACCCGGATGGATTTCGTTTCCTTCCGGCCGCGATGGCTGGCGTGGCTCTTCAACCAGGTCACGGTCGGCCGGTATCACCCGGAGGAGAAGCACCCGATCAGCCGCGCGCTTTTCGCGGTCTACGAGCCCGCCTGCCGCTTCGTGCTCCGGTATCCGAAGTCGACCATCCTCGCCTCCTTCCTCGTCGTGCTGAGCGCCATCCCCGTCTATCTGCGTCTCGGCCACGAGTTCATGCCTCCTCTCAACGAAGGCACGATGCTCTACATGCCCACGACCCTCCCGGGGATCTCGGTCACGGAAGCGACGCGTCTGCTGCAGACCCAGGGCCGGGTGCTCCGTTCCTTCCCGGAAGTTCAGAGTGTTTTCGGCAAGGCCGGGCGCGCGGACACCTCGACCGATCCCGCACCCCTTTCCATGATGGAGACCACGATCGTCCTGAAGCCCCGCTCGGAGTGGCGTCCCAAGGACCGCTGGTACTCGTCGTGGGCGCCCGAGTGGCTGAAGGAGGGAGTGCTGCGCAGGATCACTCCGGACCGGATGTCCTGGGATGAACTCGTGGCCGAGATGGACCAGGCCCTTCAGCTCCCCGGCGTCACCAACGCCTGGACCATGCCCATCAAGGCCCGCATCGACATGCTCACCACCGGCGTGCGCACCCCCGTGGGGGTGAAGATCTTCGGCGACGACCTCCAGGAGATCGAAGCGATAGGCCTCGAACTCGAGAAGGTCCTGCGCGAGGTGAAAGGCGCCCGCAGCGTCTTCGCCGAGCGCGCGGCCGAGGGCTACTTCGTCGACTTCGAGCTGAACCGGGAGGAACTGGCGCGCCGGGGTCTCAGTATCGCCTCGGTGCAGGACGTCATTCTCTCCGCGATCGGCGGGGAGAACGTCACCACCACCGTCGAAGGCCGCGCCCGTTTCCCGGTGAACGTCCGCTACCCTCGCGAATTGCGCGACGATCTCGACCGCCTCGGCCGCGTCCTCGTCTCCACACCCTCGGGCGCGCAGATCCCGCTCTCCCAGGTCGCGACCATCCGCAAGGTGGAAGGCCCGTCCATGATCCGCAACGAAAACGGCCTGCTCTCGGGCTACGTCTACGTGGACACCGCGGAGAGCGACATCGGCGGCTTCGTGGAACGCGCCAAGGAAGCGGCGCATCGGGTGACCTTGAAGCCCGGCTACTCCATCGAGTGGAGCGGCCAGTACGAGAACATGCTGCGGGTGCGCGAGCGGCTGAAGCTGGTGGTGCCGATCACGATCTTCACCATCTTCTTCCTGCTGTACCTGAACACGGGCTCGGGCGTGAAGGCGAGCATCGTGATGCTCGCGGTGCCTTTCTCCGTGGTGGGCGCGGTGTGGCTCATGTACCTCCTCGACTACAACGTCTCCATCGCGGCCTGGGTGGGCATGATCGCGCTCATGGGCCTCGACGCCGAGACCGGCGTCTTCATGCTCCTCTTCCTCGATCTTTCCTACGCCGAGGCCAAAGCCGAGGGCAAGCTCCGCTCCCTCTCCGAACTGAAAGAGGCCATCGTCCACGGCGCGGTGAAGCGCGTGCGGCCCAAGATGATGACGGTGGCCGCGGCCATGATGGGGCTCATGCCCATCATGTGGTCGATGGGCACCGGGGCCGATGTCATGAAGCGGGTGGCCGCGCCCATGGTGGGCGGGCTCGCCACGTCGTTCCTGATGGAGCTGCTCGTCTATCCCGCGATCTACCTGCTCTGGAAGTGGCACACCGAGGTCAAGGCCGTGGCGGAGGCGCAGGGAGACGGGCCTGCAAATGGCCTGTCGGTCGGGGTGGGCGCGGCGTGAAAGTTGACATGGATCCACTGTCTCTCCTGTGCCGGCCTCGCCAACCGATTCGGTAGAACCGGTTCGCGACTCCGACCATGAAACAACCCTGGCAGCAGCAACTCGAAGCGGGCCGGATCCTCCTGATCGACGGGGCCATGGGCACCGAACTGCAACGGCGCGGCGTGCCGATGGACAAGGTCGCCTGGAGCGGGGCTGCCGTGCTCACCCATCCAGGCGTCGTCCGTGAAATCCACGAGGACTACATCCGCGCCGGGGCGAGGGTGATCATCACCAACACCTTCGGATCGACCCGGCAGATGCTCGAACCCGCGGGCTACGGCGACCAGGTGGAAGAGGTCCACCGCGGCGCCGTCAGGCTCGCGAGGCAGGCCCGCGAGAACGTCGCCGAACCAGGGGTGGCCGTGGCCGGGTCGATCTCGACGGAGCCGCCCGGCTTCGATCAAGAGGCGTTCCTCGATCCCGAAAAGGAGCTCGAGGCCTACCGGGAAGCGGCCGGCCTGCTGTTGGACGCGGGCGTCGACCTGATCGCTCTGGAGATGATCGTCGAAACGAAACACGCGTCCCGCGCGATGCAGGCGGCACTGGAGACGGGACTCCCCGTGTGGCTGGGGGTCGGCTGCAGGAAGACAAAGGACGGCCGGATCGTCAGCTTCGACCACCCGGAGCTGGAGCTGGTCACGGTGCTGGACGCCCTCGTCCCGATGGGACCGACCGTGATCGACATCATGCACAGCGAGATCGAAGCCATTCCCCAGGCCATCGAACTGGTGCGGCAACGGTGGTCGGGACCGATCGGCGTGTACCCCGAGTCCGGGTACTTCACCAAGCCGCACTGGAACTTTGTGGACGTCATATCGCCCGCGGATCTGGCCACCGCGGCCGCCTCGTGGGTCGCCGCGGGCGCGCGTCTGGTCGGCGGATGCTGCGGTACCGGCCCCGAGCACATCGAGGCTCTCCAGGCCGCGATGCCGGATTTGCTGGCGGCTCGCTTACGCTCCGATCCTGCAGATTGACCTACACGATCCCGCTTAAAGAAGAGGCTCTGACGGGTCCAGTTCGTTGCGATTCAGGACTCGATGAAGGCGACGGCCTGGGGCCCCGGCCCCAAAGGCCTCAGTCGTGTTTGATCGCCACCGTCTTCAGGCTCGAGAAGCCGTACAGGGCCTCGAAGCCCTTTTCGCGGCCGTGGCCCGAGTGCTTGACCCCGCCGAACGGCAGCTCGATGCCGCCGCCGGCGCCGTAGTTGTTGACGAACACCTGGCCGGCCTGCAGCCGGCGCGCCATGCGCAGGGCCCGGCTGCCGTCGCGCGTCCATACGCCGGCCACGAGGCCAAAGGGCGTGCCGTTGGCGATTTCGAGGGCCTCGGCCTCCCCCTCGAAGGGGATCACCGCCTGCACCGGGCCGAAGATCTCTTCCTGAGCGACGCGGTGCGAAGAGCTCACGTTGGCCACGAGGGTCGGCGGCACGTAGAAGCCTCCGGTGGGCAGCGCCGCCGGCAACGACGCCTGAGCCGCGATGTGCAGCCCGCTGGATTTCACGAGTTCCAGGTAGCCGGTCACGATGTCCCGCTGGCGCGCCGAGATCACCGGCCCGACGTCGAGGTCGTCGAGTGCTCGGCCGACGCGCAGCGCGCGGTAGCGCTCAGCCATCATGGCGACGACCTGGTCGAACACCGGGCGCTCGACGAGGATGCGGCTGGCCGCCGAGCAGGTCTGTCCGGCGTTCTGGATGCCGGCGTTGACGAGGAAGGGCAGTGCGGCGTCGAGGTCGGCGTCGGCGAACACCACCTGCGGGCTCTTGCCGCCCAGTTCGAGCGTCACCGGCACCGCGTTCTTCGCCGCCGCGGTCTGGATCAAGGCGCCCACCGCCACCGAGCCGGTGAACGAGACGTGCCGCACGCCAGGATGCGCCGCGAGCGCTGCGCCCGCCTCCTCGCCGAGGCCCGGCACGAGGTTGAGGGCCCCGGCCGGCAGCCCGGCGCGCTCGATGATGCGCGCGAAGGCGAGTGCGGTCAGGCACGCCTCCTCGGCCGGCTTGAGCACGCAGGCGTTGCCCATCGCGAGCGCCGCGCCGACGCTGCGGCCGATGATCTGCATCGGGTAGTTCCACGGCACGATGTGCGCGGTCACCCCGTGCGGCTCGCGCCAGGTGAAGGCGGTGTAGCCGCTCGCGAACGGGATGGTCTCGCCCGTCACCTTGTCGGCGGCGCCACCGTAGAACTCCAGATAGCGGGCGAGCGCCACCGCGTCGGCTCGCGCCTGCTTCACCGGCTTGCCGACATCGAGCGCCTCGAGCCGCGCCAGTTCGTCGGCCTCTTCGAGCACGAGGGCGCTCGCCTTCAGCATCAGCCGCCCGCGCTCGGCGGCGGTGAGGCGCCCCCAGTCACCGTCGAGCGCTTCCTGGGCAGCCCGCACCGCGGCGTCGACATCGGCGGCGCCGCCGCGCGCGATCTCGGCCAGCGGCGTGCCGTCAGAAGGATTGAAAAGGGGGAGCGTCTCGCCGCTCGAAGGCGCCGTCCAGCGGCCGCCGACGAAGACGCCGCGCGTATCGAAGGGAATCGTGGGAGGCAATGGTGAAACTCGAGGGCGATCATAGATCGCGACGCCGAAGCGTCCGGCGCATCACCTCGAGCCCCGGGCGGTGGGAATGGATTGGCAAACCGCGTTTGTTTCACCTACGCTCCGGCGATCTATCTGCTCTGGAAAATGGAACACCGCGGTCAAGCCAACGATGGAGGCTCGGAGCGTCGTCCATGAGTGACGTCATCGAGGTCCTGAACCACAGCCGGGAACGTTTCCTTTCCTTCCTGACCCGGCGGGTCGGAAGTCGCGACGCCGCGGAGGAGATCCTGCAGGCCTCGTTTCTCAAGATCCTGGCGAAGGACGCCGCACCCCTCGACCAGGAGCGCGCGGAGGCGTGGTTCTACAGGATCCTCCGCAACGCCGTGGTCGACCACTATCGGCGTCGGGGAACCGAGGCGCGGAGCCTCGAGACCCTGGGACGGGACGCCGGCTCGGGGGAAGCCGTCGATCAGGATCTGGAACACGCGGTCTGCGCGTGCGTGCGCGACGTGATGGGAGCGCTCAAGGCCGAGTATGGCGACATCCTTCGGCGGGTGGATCTCGAGGAGACACCGCTCAAGGAGGTGTCGCTCCAGATGGGTCTCACCGCCAACAATGCGACGGTTCGCCTCCACCGCGCCCGGACGGCGCTGCGAAAGCTCCTCGGCGAGGTGTGCGGCGCGTGCACGGAACACGGATGCCTGAGCTGCGCGTGCCGGCGGGACAAAGGACCCCGGTCGGGCCTCATTCCTCCACCCCATTGAAGCCCTGCAAATGGGCTATGGGTCGGGAAGGCCGCAGGGTGAAAGAATCAGGGGCGGCACCTGTAAGGAATCGGCGGGCCATGCGTCTGCAGGAGTGAAAGCGAGACATCCATGAATCAGCACACGCACTCAAACCCCGAAACTCCCGCCGAGGGCGCCGCCCCCAAGGTCACCGATCCCGTTTGCGGGATGAAGATCGATCCGGCCAAAGCCGCGGGCTCGGTCCGGCATCGGGGCCGACTGGTCCACTTCTGCGGCAAGAGCTGTCAGGCGAAGTTCGAAGCCGACCCGGATCGCTACCTCCCCGCGAAGTCGAAGGCTCTGACCATGGCCGCCTCTCCGGTGGCCGAGGCGACGAACCTGGCGCTCGACCCGGTCTGCGGCATGCGGATCGACCCCGCCAAGGCCGCGGGATCGACCGAGTACCAGGGAAAGACCATCTATTTCTGCTGCCAGGGGTGCCTGAAGAAGTTCGTGGCCGACCCCGGGAAGTACCTCGCGGCGGACGGCTCGGTCGTTCCGAAGGCAAAGCCGGCGGAGCCGGCCAAAGCGCCCATGGGAACGTCCACCGCCTACATCTGCCCGATGGATCCCGAGGTCCGTTCCGATCGTCCGGGAGCCTGCCCGAAGTGCGGCATGGCCCTCGAGCCCGAGACCATCGCTCCGCCCGCCACGAAGACGGAGTACGTGTGCCCGATGCATCCCGAGGTCGTGCAGGACGGGCCCGGGAGCTGCCCCAAGTGCGGCATGGCCCTCGAGCCCCGCACCGTCACCGTCGAGGAACCCGACAATCCCGAACTCGTGGACATGACCCGTCGCTTCCGCGCGGGCCTGGCCCTCACCGTCCCCGTCTTCCTGCTGGCCATGGGCGACATGCTCCCCGGCTCGCCTCTTCAGAACCTCATGTCGCCCCGGGTCCAGGGCTTCATCGAGATGGCGCTCGCGACCCCGGTGGTGCTGTGGGCGGGCGCGCCCTTCTTCCAGAGGATGTGGGCCTCGTTCGTGAATCGAAGCCTCAACATGTTCACGCTGATCGGCATCGGCACGGGTGCGGCGTATTCGTTCAGCGTGGCCGCGACCCTGTTCCCTCAATCCTTCCCGGAGTCGTTCCGCGGACACCACGGCATGGTGGATCGCTACTTCGAGGCCGCGAGCGTCATCACCGTGCTCGTGCTCCTCGGCCAGGTTCTCGAACTGCGCGCGCGCAGCCGCACCGGAAGCGCCATCCGCGCTCTGCTGGGCCTCGCGCCCCGTACCGCGCGGCGCATCGGGACGGATGGAACCGAGGCGGACGTCCCGCTCGAGCAGGTGCTGGTGGGAGACCGCCTGCGGGTGCGGCCGGGTGAGAAGGTCCCGGTGGACGGCAAGGTTCTCGAGGGCTCGAGTTCGGTCGACGAATCCATGATCAGCGGCGAACCGATTCCCGTGGAGAAGCAGAAGGGCGACCCGGTCACCGGCGCCACCATCAACGGCACCGGCGGCTTCGTGATGCAGGCCGAGCGGGTGGGCGGCGACACCCTGCTCGCGCAGATCGTGAAGATGGTGAGCGAGGCCCAGCGGAGCCGCGCGCCCATCCAGCGCCTGGCTGACGTGGTCGCGGGGTGGTTCGTGCCCACGGTGATTGCGGTCTCGGTGCTGACGTTTCTCGCGTGGGCGCTCTTCGGTCCCGAGCCGAGGCTCGCCCACGCTCTGGTGAACGCGGTGGCGGTGCTGATCATCGCGTGCCCGTGCGCCCTGGGACTCGCGACCCCCATGTCGATCATGGTCGGGGTAGGCCGCGGCGCTTCGGCCGGTGTGCTCATCAAGGACGCGGCGGCGCTCGAGGCCATGGAGAAAGTGGAGACCCTGGTGATCGACAAGACGGGGACCTTGACCGAGGGCAAGCCGAAGGTGGCGTCGGTCGCGGCCTCGGCCGGGTTCAGCGAGGATGACGTCTTGCGCCTCGCCGCCAGTCTCGAGCGCGGAAGCGAACATCCGCTCGCCGCCGCCATCGTCTCCGCCGCGGAGGCGAAGGGGTTGAGTCTCGGCCCGGCCGAGGGCTTCCAGTCGGTCACGGGGAAGGGAGTGACGGGCCGCATCGAGGGACGGACGATCGCCCTCGGAAATGCCGCGCTGCTCATCGACCTCGGCATCGATCCGGCGTCGCTCCAAGCCCAGGCGGACTCCGCTCGCGCTCAGGCCCAGACCGTGATGTTCCTGGCCGTGGACGGAAAGATCGCGGGATTCGTAGGCGCCGCCGACCCGATCAAGGCCTCGACGAAGGAAGCGCTCGCGCAACTGCGGAGCGCGGGGCTTCGCGTGGTCATGCTCACCGGCGACAGCCGCGCCACCGCCGCGGCGGTGGCCCGATCGCTCGGATTCGCCGACGAAGACGTGTTCGCCGAGGTTCTTCCCGCGCACAAGGCCGACATCGTGAAGAAGCTCCAGGCGGGCGGAAAGATGGTGGCGATGGCGGGCGACGGCATCAACGACGCTCCGGCTCTCGCCCAGGCCCAGGTGGGGATCGCGATGGGAACCGGGACGGACGTCGCGATTCAAAGCGCCGGCATCACCCTGGTGAAGAGCGACCTTCTCGGCCTGGCCCGGGCCAGGAATCTGTCACGGGCCACCATGAAGAATATCCGTCAGAACCTGTTCTTCGCCTTCATCTACAACTCGGTCGGCGTGCCCATCGCCGCCGGAGTTCTCTACCCGTTCTTCGGCCTGCTGCTGTCGCCAATGATCGCGGCGGCGGCGATGAGTCTCAGCTCCGTCTCGGTGATCGGCAACGCGCTGCGACTCCGGACGGTGAGAGTCTGAGCGGCCGGTCGCCGCACCCGGTCGGGCGGATCTAGGCCCAGTTGTTCTGCCTGACGAAGGCGCGGACGCGCGCCTCGATTTCGTCCCGGATCGCGCGCACGGGCTCGATGCCCTGACCCTTCGGATCCGGCAGCGGCCAGTCGAGGACGGGAACGCCCGCGATGTAGGGGCAACTTTCGCCGCAACCCATGGTCACCAGGCACGCGGCGCCCTGAGCGAGTTCGGGCGTGAGCTTGCGGGGTTCCGCCTTCGAGAGATCGATGCCCTTCTCTTTCATGGCCTCGACGACCACGGGGTGCACGTGATCCGAAGGCTGAGTGCCCGCCGAAATCGCGCGGGCCTTGCCGGGGTCGGCAACCTGATTGAACCAGGCCGCGGCCATCTGCGAACGGCCGGCATTGTGCACGCAGGCGAAGACGACGAGCTTCATCAGACGGGCTCCTCCGGCCTCAATCTAGTCGAGACCGGAGGAGAAGAGGGTCTAGAAGCTGACCCGCGCCGCGAGCTGGATCTGCCGGTTCGTGCCCAGGCCCACCGTGGTGCCGACGGTCGAGCGCAGCAAGCCGAACGTGCTGCCGGCCGCGGCCTGGGTGAGCGGCTGGTTGGGCTGGACCTGGTTGGCGCCCGTCCCGATGGCGTTCGCGATGGTCCCGGAGGGGTTCGCGTAGTTGTTGCGATTGAGGAGGTTGAAGACCTCGAGCCGAAGTTCCAGGGTCGACCGGCCAAGGTTGATCTTCTTGATGGCGGTGAGGTCGAGCTGGCGGAAGCTGGGCCCGCGAATCTCGCCGCGCTTCAGATTGCCGAACTGCCCGGGCGCGGGAATCGAGAACGCAGCGGGGTTCAGCCACTGCAGGCCGTTCTTGAGATACGGGTCAACGCCGGGCACGAGGTTCGGACGGCGCGTGTTGCGCGAAGCGCCGCCGCCGGGGGTGTTGATCACCGCCGTGCGTCCCACCGCGGGGGCGCCAAACACCGCGCCGCTCGCGTCCACGTAGGCGACGTCGGGACGGGTCACCAGGACGTCGATGGGAAGACCGCTGCGGCCGTTGAAGATGAGGCCCAGGTCCATGTTCCCGAAGATGGCGTTGAGGGCGCCGAGGTTCAAGGCCCGATCCCTGCCGATGGGCAGGTTCACGAGCATCGAGGCGTTGTACGTGTGGCGCACATCGAAACGGTTGTACCCGTTGTCGTAGTCGTAGTCGACGATATTGACCGCGTTGTTCCCCGCAGTGACCGCTTCGTTCGAACCCGCGGAGTTGCCGGTGCTCTTGGCCAGCGTGTACTGGGCATTCAGGGTCAGGCCCTTCTGCATGCGCCGGCTAAGCGACAGCTGCATGGCGTTGTACTGGTCATGGCCGCCGCTGGTCTTGAGGTCGATCTCGGCGTAGGGCCTCGAGATCGTGCCATCGGCATTGATGATGTCGAACTGACGGATGACCACGGCAGCGGAGGCGGGGTTGGCGTTCGTGCGGACCTCGGTGATCTGGTTGGTGATCGAGCGCAGGAACAGGTTCCGGCCCTGGCTGCCCACGTAGGCGGCGGTGAAGGTGGTGTTGTAGCCGAGCTCACGCTGGATACTGAAGGTGTACTGGTACACCTTCTCGGGGAGTTTGTAGTCCGGCGAGTACGCGCGAGGCTGGTAGGTGCGGTTGCTCGGGTTGTTCGTGAAGTTCGACACGAAGGTGGCGGATGAAGTCGGGAAGGCGCCGCCGGTAATGGTGGAAGACACGCGGTCGCTCTCGATGGGCTGAATCTGATCTTCCATCTGACCGGGGCCCACCATCAGGCCGGCGCCAGCGCGGACGACCGTCCGGCCCGACTCCCCGAGGGAGTAGGTGAAGGAGACGCGCGGCTGGAAGACGGCCGAGGACTTGAAGAAGGGCGTGCCCTTGGGGAGTAGAACCCCCTTGACCGTGTCGAACATGATGCCCAGGTCGTTGGCCTCGCGGAGAGGTCGGTACTTGTCCATGCGTACGCCATAGTTGAGGGTGAAGTTCGGCCTGACCTTCCACTCATCCTGGAGATAGGCGATGAAGAACTCGGTGCGGGCGTTCCTCTCGCCGGTCACGCCGTTGCTGAAGGGCGAAGGCGCCGAGAGGTCGCCGAGGTACTGGATTTGCTGGGGCGTGTTGGCGAGGAAAGCGTTCAGGTTCGAATAGGTGTAGGTGGTGCCGCCGAGGCGGTCGGTCTTCATGCGGATCAATCGGACCTCGCCGCCCGCTTTCAGCAGATGCGAACCCCGGTTGGACGAGATCGAATCGATGAAGGAGAGAGAGTAGGGCTCGTAGGGAGCACCGCGTCCGTTGGTGGCGGAGTTCTGCCGGACCAGGCCGCCGGGGATGGCGGTGCCGGAGGAGGAGCCCTGGCCCACGATGCCGTTGTTGGCGACGCTGCCCGTGATGTTGATGGTGATCGCGGACATGTCGATGCCGTTCACGGTCGGCGCGATGCCGGAGACCGAGGTGTCGGCCCGGTTGTAGCCGATCTTGAACTCGTTCATCGAAGAGGTTCCGAAGTTGCTCTGGAGGGCGAGGACGCCGTTCTGGGGCTTGCTCTTGATAAGGACGTGGCGGCCGGTGACGCCTTCGGGCTGATCGTTCTCACCCTTGTCGTTGAAGTAACGCGCGTACAGACGATGCGAGCTGTTGAGCTTGATGTCGAGGCGGCCGGCGAACGAGTTCTCGTTGACGTTGGCGAGGCCCTGGAGCTGGGCGATGTCGAAGTCCGGGTTCGCGGAGGCGCCGGGCAGGATGATGGCGCTCGGCGACTTGAAGGCGTCGAGCAGGGGCGCGATCGACGGGACGGCCCGGGCGCGGGCGGCCGCGGAGGGAACCGCTTCCACGAAGTTGATGCCGGAGTCGAGCCGGTAGCCTTCGTAACTGACGTAGAAGAAGGCCCTGTCCTTCATCAGCGGGCCGCCGAGCGAGCCGCCGAACTGGTGCTGGCGCAGCGGCGACTTCTGCTTCTCGCCGTTCACGGTGGGATCGAACCGGTTCGGGCTGTCGAGGGACTCGTCGCGGAAGTATTCGAAGGCGGAGCCGCGAAACCGGTTGGACCCGGACTTGGTGATGACCGTGATCTGACCGCCCGTCCCGGTGCCGTACTCGGCGGGGAAGTTGCTTGACTCGACCCGGAACTCCTGGACGTTTTCAAGGCTCGCCTGGAGGCGGAAGGGAGAGGGAATCTCGCCATTCAGGTTGCCGGGCGATGCATCGATGACCGCCGATCCCTCGACGCCATCGTAGCGAATGATGTTTTGCTGGACCGCGCGTCCCGCGAAGCGAACATCCCCGAAGGTGCCGGTTCCGGTGTTCACCGAGCCGGGAGCCTGCAGGTAGAGCTGGGAGAGCTGGCGGCCGTTGATGGGAAGCTGGCTTACTTCCCGCTCGTTCACGTTAGCCCCGATCCGCGCGGAGGAAAGGTCGATGGCGGTCATCTCTCCGGTCACCTCGATGGTCTCGGACAGGCTCGCCTGCTTGAGAGAGAAGTCCAGGTTGACCTCCTGCCCGGCCGAGACCTTCTGGGCCTTGACTTCGTTCGGCTGAAAGCCCGAGAGCTGGGCCTTGACCGTGTACTGCGCCGGCTTCAGACCGAGGAAGGAATAGCGCCCCTGCGCGTTCGCGACGGTTTCGCGGGCGTCGCCGGTCAGTTCGTTGATGAGGGTCACGGTAGCGCCTGGCACCACCGCACCCGAGGGGTCCTTCACCACCCCGGTGACGCGGCCATTGTCGGTCTGGGCCAGGGCCGGGCCGGAGACCGCCATGAGGACAAGACTCAGAAGAAGGGCGGTGGCGCGCAGGGGTGTAAGCAAGTACCGGGTAGACATGGAGCGATCCTCCTGGAGATCAATGTCGGGGGTTTGACTAGGTCCGAAGGCTAGAAAGCCCGCATGACGCGGAGGTGACGCGAGCGTCAAGTTCCGGTTTCAACCCCCGAAAAGAAGATCGGGTGCAGGGGCGACGCGCGGGTTAAGCCCCGGTGCTCGAGGCCTGGCGGACGAAGCGGTAGCCGATCCCGATCACGGTCTCGACGTGATGACGCGCCGGACCGAGTTTCGCGCGCAAACGCCTGACGTGCGCGTCGATGCTTCGAGCGTCCACCTCGGTCTCATGGCCCCACACCCGATCGAGCAATCGTTCACGGGTCAGCACCCGCCCCGCGCGTTCCACCATGTAGCGGACGAGTTCGAACTCCTTGTGAGTGAGACGAATCTCCTCGCCGCGGTAGCGCAGGACATAGGCGTCGAAGTCGATCTCGAAGTTCTCGTCTCGGTATGCGGCGGGCCCTCCGATCTGCGCCTCCAGTCGTCGGAGCGAGACCCTGCACCGGGCGACGAGTTCCTTCATCGAGAAGGGCTTGACCAGATAGTCATCCGCTCCCATCTCCAGGCCGAGGACCCGGTCGACCTCCTCGCCCCGCGCGGAGACGATGAGAATCGGGGTGTGGGCCGAGCCCGGCTCACGGCGGAGCATCCGGCAGACCTCCATGCCGTCCATGCCCGGCAGGTTGAGATCCAGAAGGACCAGATCGGCGCCCTTGCGGACCACGTCCAGGCCTTCCTCTCCGGATCGAGCGATCCGAACGTTGAAGCCCGCCCGGTCGAGGGCGTATCGCATGGCGTCCGCGATGTCGCGGTCATCCTCGATGATGACAATCCTTCGTCGCGACTCCGCGGCGCGCTTCTTCTCCGGGGAAACCTCGCTGCCGCGAGGGCCGTAGTCAAGCGCTTCGGATTGATTCATTCGTTCCCTGGTTCCTGCTTTTCGATCGAGGGAACGCTAGGGACCCGAAGAAACGGCCGCGAGTCGAGAGGGTTAATTCGGTGAAAACAGGAAAGAGGGCCGCCGTCGATCTGGATAAAACTCTTCCGTCACGGAAACGTCACACGACCGCGTCATGGTCGAGGCTGTAAATTGAAAGTTGCATGGCCCGCGCCCTCGTTGTTGAAGACGATTCCGACATCGCCTCCCTGATCACGCACTATCTGGAGCGCGACGGGTGGCGGTGCGACGTCGCGCGCGACGGCCTCGAGGCGCTTTCGAAGCTCGGAGCCGAGTCCTACCGGCTGGTGGTCCTGGACCTTCAACTCCCGGGGAAGGACGGTCTCAGCGTCCTGACCCAGATCCGGGCGACTCCGAAGCTCAAGAGTCTTCCCGTGGTCATCGTGACCGCGCGCAGCGAGGAGACCGATCGCATCGTGGGCCTCGAGATCGGGGCCGACGACTACATCGTGAAGCCCTTCTCGCCCAAGGAATTCGCGGCCCGGGTGAAAGCCATTCTCCGGCGCATCGACCGGAGCGACACGACCGACGATGCCATTGCCATCGGCCCGGTTCAGATAGACCGGGGGCGTCACACCGTGAGCGAGAATGGAAAGACCGTGCATCTGACCGCGAAGGAGTTCTCCCTCCTGGTGGCTCTGGCCGACGCCCGGGGCCGCGTCCTGTCGCGCGAGCGGCTGCTCGAGGACATCTGGGGCTACAGTTACATCGAGGGCATGCGGACGATCGACGTGCACATCCGGCGCCTGCGGGAGAAGCTTCCAGGCATCGCCTCGCGCATCGCCTCGGTCAAGCCCATCGGTTACCGGCTGGCCGATCCCGGGGAGAACGAATAGGCGTGTCCAGTTTTCGGCGCCGGCTGGCTCTGGCCGGGATCCTCACGGCGGCGGTGGCGTTGGTCGTGGTCTTGTTCGTGCAGGGCCGGGTCCTCAGCGCGGACACCCGAGCGGAGACCCGCGAGCGGCTGCTCGCGGAGGCCCGCATCCTGGCCGAGGCGCTATCGGTTCCGTGGAGCGTCCAGGGACCGGGTTATTGGGTGGACGATCTGGTGGACCGCGCGGGCCGGTCGACCGAAACCCGGCTCACCGTGGTGTCCCTGAACGGTACGGTCCTCGGCGATACGAGCGCTTCGGGCGAGGCGCTGCACGCGATCGAGAACCACTCGGGCCGACCCGAAATTCGCGATGCCCTCTCCCTCGGCGAGGGAACGAACGAGCGTCTTTCGAACACCACGCACGAAAGGCAGCTCTACGTCGCGGTTCAGATCCGCCGCGAAGGACGCCTGCTCGGCGTGGCCCGGGCCTCCTTGTCCCTGGCCCGCATCGAAATGCGCGCTTCCCAGCTTCAGCGCTCCCTGGGCCTCGCCCTGCTCAGCGTCCTGGCCCTCGCAAGCGGCCTGGCCTGGTGGCTCTCGAGGCCGCTCGCCGAACCGATGTCGCGCGTCCTCGAAGGAGCCCGGGCCATGGCCAGGGGCGATCTGGGCAAGCGCATCCGCG
This sequence comes from Vicinamibacteria bacterium, assembly GCA_044229175.1. Taxonomy (GTDB): domain Bacteria; phylum Acidobacteriota; class Vicinamibacteria; order Fen-336; family JAGNNV01; genus JAGNNV01. Next base: position 28,204 of record JBGATM010000034.1, read on the forward strand.
AGGACCGGGACGATGAATTCGGCCAGCTCGCGCGCGTGCTCAATCAGGCGGCGTCCGGGATCCAACAGCAGTTCGCGGCCGCGACCCGGGAGCGGGCGCGCTTCTCCGCGGTCCTCTCGGCCATGGAAGACGGTCTTCTCGCCGTCGATCACAAGGGCATCGTTCTCCTCGCGAACGACGCGCTCTCGCGGTCCCACAACCTCGCGGGGGCCACGGGCACCCACTACCTTGAAGTCTTCCGGCAGGCCGAGATCGGCGCGCTGATCGATCAGGTGCTCACGTCGGGGGAACGCCGGACTGCGGAGATCGACCTCGCGGGAAGCGGCCGCTCCTTCGTTCTGGTGGGCGTTCCCTTCCCCGCTTCGCCGGGCGAGGCCCATGGCGCGGTGATCACCTTCAACGACGTGAGCGAACGCCGGCGGGTGGATCGGATCCGCCGCGACTTCGTGGCCAACGCGTCGCACGAGCTCCGCACGCCTCTCACCTCGATCCGCGGTTTCGTGGAGGCCCTCGAAGACGGCGGTCTCGCCGAGCCCGAGACCGCGACGCGGTTCCTCTCGAGAATCCGCGCCAACGCCGATCGCATGGCCTCGCTCGTCGACGATCTACTCGAACTCTCCCGGCTGGAATCCGGAGCGCAGGCTCCCACCCTCGAGACTCTGGATTGCGGGGCGGTGGCGAGCGACGTGGTCGCGTCGTTCGCCGGGATCGCCTCGAGGAAAGCGATCGCCCTCGACACCGTGCAAAGTCCCACGTCCCCGGTCGCGGGCGACTCCGACCGGTTGCGTCGCATCCTCGAGCACCTCGTCGACAACGCCCTCAAGTACACGCCGGACGGAGGTCGCGTGACCGTGCGGGTGGCCCCGGAGGGAAGGGGCGCGGTGGTCTCGGTGGAAGACACCGGGCCCGGCATCGGTCCGGAACATCTTCCCCGTTTGTTCGAGCGCTTCTACCGGGTCGACACCGCGCGCAGCCGGGAACTCGGCGGCACGGGCCTCGGTCTCTCGATCGTCAAGCATCTGGCCGAGAGCATGGGCGCCACGGTGAGTGTGGCGAGCACGCCCGGCCAGGGATCGAGGTTCGAGACTCACCTGCCCCCCGCGACCTAGGCGTTCGACACCGCACGGAGACCCCCCGAAGCGGCTGATATGCTCCCCGCGGAAAATGTCACCGCGAGGTCTCCACCTGTGAAATTCGACTCTTTCGTTCGACTTCTCATGCCCAAGGAGGAGCGCTTCCACGAGCTCCTGGCTCAGGACACCAAGAACCTGGTCAAGGCGATGCGGGTGTTCGAGAGCATCGCAACCAGCACGTCGATCGAGGATCGCAGTGTGCGGGTGGTGGAATTGAAAGCCATCGAGCACGAGGGTGACGCCATTACCAAGCAGATCTTCCAGGCCTTGAACTCGACCTTCATCACGCCTTTCGACCGCGACGACCTTCGGCAGATCGCGACGGCTCTCGACGACATCCTGGACTACGTCGAGGGCGTGGCCCAGTCGTTCATGGTGTTCGAGCTCTCCGACTCGCCGGCCGCGCTCCGCCAGTTCGCCTTCATCCTGAAGGAGATGGCCGACGAGGTCGACCGGATCACCGCCCTCATCTGGGACCTTTCGAACGAGCAGAAGATCCAGGCGGGCACGGTTCGGATCTCGGAGCTCGAAAACCAGGCGGACGCGCTCTACACCTCGGTCATCGGAGAACTCTTCAAGAACGGCGGCAATCCCATCGAGATCATGAAGTGGAAGGAAGTCTACGAAGGGCTGGAGAGCGCTTGTGATGCTTGCAAGGAATACACCCACGCGATCAGCAACGTCGTCTTGAAGAACGCCTGACCCTCCTTCTCGCCTGAAAAGCAGATTCGGCAAGCGCATGGATATCGTCTTCTCCTTCGTCGGGTTCATCATCCTGATGGCCCTCGTCTTCGACTTCCTGAACGGCTTCCATGACGCGGCGAACTCGATCGCCACCGTGGTCTCCACCCGGGTCATGTCCCCGAGGGCCGCGGTGCTCTGGGCCGCGTTCTTCAACTTCGTGGCCCTGTTCGTGTTCGGCCTGGGCGTCGCGAAGACGATGGGGAAAGGGATGATCGACCTCAACGTGGTCACGACCGAAGTCGTGCTCGGAGGCCTGATAGGGGCGATCTTCTGGAACCTCATCACCTGGTACTACGGTATTCCCGTGTCGTCTTCTCACGCCCTCATCGGGGGCTACGCGGGCGCGGCGGTGGCGAAAGGCGGCTGGACGGCGGTCATCGTCGGCGGCTGGACGAAGACCCTGGTCTTCATCGTTCTCTCTCCCATCATCGGCGCGGTGCTCGGATTTTCCCTGATGGCGGGCGTCACCTGGATGTTCCGCAAATGGCATCCGTACCGCCTCGACAAGGCTTTCCGAAAGCTCCAGTTGCTCTCGGCCGCGTTCTTCTCCCTCAACCACGGCGGCAACGACGCGCAGAAGACGATGGGGATCATTTCGGGACTGCTCTTCGCCTCCGGGCACCTGAAAGAGTTCTACATTCCTTACTGGGTGGCCTTCGCGGCCCACGCCTCCATCGGCCTCGGCACCATGTTCGGCGGATGGCGCATCGTGAAGACCATGGGCTCGAAGATCACGAAGCTCCAACCCCTCGGCGGGTTTTGCGCGGAGACCGCGGGGGCCATTTCCATCGGAATGGCGACCTTCGCGGGCATTCCGGTGTCCACCACCCACACCATCACCGGCGCCATCATGGGCGTGGGCGCCACCAAGCGGGCATCGGCGGTGCACTGGGGCCTGGCCGGCAATATCGTCTGGGCCTGGGTGCTTACCATTCCGGCGTCAGCGACCGTGGCGGCGCTGGCCTACTGGGTCATCGCGCGGATCCGGGCCTGACGGGATCGTCGCCGCGGTGTCCGCGATCTCGTTCTGGCTGATCGAACGCGCGCGGGGCTAGGAGTCCGGCCAAAAGAAAAATGGCGGTGAGCTCAGGCCCACCGCCATTTCCGGAAGGCGCGGTTCGCGCGCCGACCGTCTACTTCAGCTTGTTGATGATGGCGAGGATGTCTCTGCGCATGTCCGCCTCACGAACCTCGAGTTTCATGACCTCGATGCCGCCTCTTGGATCGGGAATCGGAATCGAGCGGATATAGCGATTGAGCGCGGGCAGGGCCTTTCTGGCCCCAGGGCCCATTCTCCGCAGAGAGTCCGTCGCTGCCTCTCGGACGTCGATGGCGGTGTCGGTTTCCAGGGCATATCCGAGCGATTCCGCGGCATCCGCGCCCGCCGCGGCGAGAGCCTTCGCGGCATCGACGCGCTGCTGTATCGACGGGCTCCGAAGTTGGCGGGTCAGCTTCCCGATATCGACGGCATCCTGCGCCGCTTCGGCGCGAGCGGCGGCCGCCGCGGCCGCCGCCTCCGCGGCCTTGCCCTCGACGACGGCCTTTTCGTACTTCGCCACCGCTTCGGCCAGACGGGCATCGGGACGGCCCGCGCTTTCGGCGGCGGCGATGGCCGCCTTGGTGGTCGCGAAATTCGGATTGTTCTTGTCCGCGGCCACGGCCATGAAGTACTGGCACCAGCCCACCGCGCCCCGCGTCTCCGCGAAGTACGCCTTGTCCATGGTGCCGGACTTCTCGAAGGCGGCGATGGCTTCCGGATACTGCTGAGCGTAGTAGAGCGCCCAACCCATGCCGAAGTAGAGGCCGGCGTTTGTGGGTTCGAGCTCGATCGCCTTCTTGTAGGCGGCGATCGCTTCACCGGCGCGAGGCGGCTTGACCCGCGAGAGCACCCAGCCGTAGTTCGCGAAACCGGCGGCGCTCTTGTAGCCCGGGGAGTTGACCAGGTCGACCAGGACCTGCGCGCCCTTGTCGGGATCCCCGCTCATGCCGAGCAGCAGGCCGTAGTTCGACTTGATCTCATTGTTGTTGGGATTGAGCTGCACCGCCTTGGCGTAGGCGTCCTTGCCGTCCTCGAACGAACGGGTCATGTGGTAGCAGTGAGCGAGGATGGCCCAGGCGTCGGCATTGGTGGGCATGGCCGCGGTAGCCTTCTCGAGGGGGGGGATGGCTTCCTTGAACTGGCCCTTGCGGGCGAGGAATTCGCCGTACATCTTGTTGGCTTCCGGGCTCTCCGGATTCGCTTTCACCAGCTCGGCCGCGGCCTTCAAAGCGCCGTCGATGTCGCCCCGGATGAAGTTGTTCTTGATGATCGCGGTCTTCGCCGGGGTGTAGCCCGGGTCGGCGGCGATCGCGGCCAGGTAGGCCACCTGGGCCTGATCGTAATTACCGCGGGCTTCGAAGAGCTTGGCCACCACCACCTGCACATGAGGGTCCTTGGGAGAGAGAAACACTCCCTGCTGGGCCTGAGCGATCGCTTCCGTCCAGGAAGGGTGATTGCCGTCGAAGTTGTGTTCGGCCGAGATCGCATAGCCAAGCGCGGCAAAGGCGGAACCGGAGTTCTTGTCGATCTCGGTCGCCTTGAGAGCCATCGCTTTCGCCTCTGCTGCCTTGTTCGCGGCCACGAGTTCGTAGACGAGACCCACGTAGGCGGAGGTGTTCTTGGGATCGAGTTCCACCGCTTTGCGATAGGCGGCGACGGCTTCGGCGGCCTGGCCCGCGGCGGTCAGCGCATCGCCTTTGCCCGTATACGCGACCGAACTGGAAGCGCCCGCGGCGATGGCCGCGTCCGCGGCCTCCTGCGCCGACTTCACGTCTCCCAGCCGGGAGTAGGCGGAAGCGAGGGTGCCGAGTGAATCCGCGTTCTTTTCGGCGGCGACCGCGCGGGTCGCCAGATCGAGCGCGGCCTGGCCCGTCCCGCTCCTCAAGGTGAAGCGAGCCGATGCGGCAAGCGCCCGCTCCTTGAGGGCCGGCGTAGCCGACGCGGAAAGCTCCACGGCCTTAGCGATGCTCGCGGCCGCGTCGTCTCCGTTGCCATTCATCTCCTGAAGGCGTCCGAGAGCCAGATACGCCTCTACCGAAGGACTGCCGGCGGCAAGCTTCACGAGCGACTTGATCGCTTCATCGGCTTTGCCTTTGGCGAACTGCTCCTCGGCCTTGGCGATGGCCTGATCGGTCTTGACATCGGCCCGCGCCGCGGTGGACGGGAGAGAAACCGCGGCCACCAGGACGAGAGACGCGGCGAATTTGTTCGTCTTCATTTTCACGTAGAACCTCTCTAAGGACGCCCCAAAGCGCGTGAGTGTACAAGACAACACAAGTCCGTTCACAGTCCCGTGTCCAGCCGCCCACGCTCCCGGGGAAGTTCCGGGGCGAAGAACAGATGCTTTTCTCGGTTCCTCAATGGACCCACTTCTTAAGACGCGCTATTGAACCAAAATCCAGTGAGCGGGGCCACCAAAAAAATAAATCAAGAAATTGTGCAACCATGGCACGCCTGTTGCTCGTCTAAGGGAGCAGAAGACGTAACTACCCTCCAAATACCCTCCAAACCAACTCTGCTCCCGTAAAGTCGGGAACCTCCCCCAAGGAGGACGCTTCGGGAAGGGGACGCAGCAAACGCTGCGCCCCCTTCCAAAAGCAATTTTTCGGCCGCTTGGTCGAAATTTGCGTGTCGAGCGGCTACTCTCACCTGCCAAGCCCCATCCAGCATGACGAGCCTTGAGATTGTCCGCCGACGCCCTGAGCACGACCCCGAGCTCTTCGCCCTCTATGCCGAGGTCTTCGGGGACGGGAACCTGGAACGCAGCCGGAAGCGCTACCTTTGGCAGTACTTCGAGAATCCGAACACTCCCGAGGACGGCCCGGTGATCTGGATGGCCAGGGAAGGCGACACTCTGCTCGGCCAGATGGCCACCATGCCGTTTCCGATGTGGTGGGGAGACCGCGAGGTCACGGCTTCGGCTGGAAACGACTACTTCGTGAGGAAGAGCGCGCAGGGCCGCGGCATCGGTATTGCCCTGTCCAACCGCTGGGCCGACGAGGTGGACGTGGCCCTGGCCCTCGGGCTCACGCCCTCTTCCTATCCCCTTTTCCGGAAGATCTTCACCGATGTGGGACCGGTGCCGTCTTTCTTGAAAATTCTGGATTCGACCGCGGTGGCGCGAAGAAAACTGGGGGCTCTTGCCGGCTCGCTGGCCGGTCCAATCCTCGGCCTGGGTTTGAACCTCATTTCCCGGAGCCCGGGCCAGGCGGGCGATGTGGAGGTCCGGCCGGTCGGGGCCTTCAGCGACGAGTACGATGATCTGTGGCTCAGGGCCCGCGCCTCCTACGCCTCCTGCGTGCGCCGTGACGCCCGTTACCTTCGCTGGAAGTATCTGGCGTGCCCCTTCCGCGAGTATCGCGTCCTGGAGGCCCGCAAGGCCGGCACGTTGTCAGGGTACGCGGTGATTCGAGATGAAGGGGACCCTTCGTTCAGGCGCGGGGTCATCGCCGACCTCTTCGCCGACACGACGGACGCCTCGACCCAGGACGCATTAATTGCCGCGGCGCTCGCAGATTTTGCCGCGAAGGGACGGGTGCGGGCCGAAGCGTACTGCTTCAATCGACGGTTGGGAGCGGCCCTCAGGCGCCATGGTTTCAGGTCTGGAACCACCGCGGTTCAGTACTGCGTCGCGTACCGCGGCACGCCGGATGGGCGGGGAGGTCCGAAGAAGGTTCTCGAGAATCTCCCGAATTGGAATCTCTTCCTCGGCGACGGAGACTTGGACCGAGCATGAGCGGAAGGACCCTCTTCATGGTGGGCGTCGACACCGAAGCCGATGATCAGTGGACCCTCGAAGGGCGCAAGCGGCTCTCGGTGGAAAACGCGAGGGCGCTTCCCCGTCTCCAGGCGCTGTGCGACATCTATGGGGTCCGGCCGTCGTATCTCGTAACTCACGAGATGGCGACCCGCGAACCGTCCCGCTCGATTCTTCGCGACCTTCTTGCCACAAGCCGGTGCGAGATTGGGGCGCATTTGCATCCGTGGAGCTCGCCGCCCTATCGGGAAGAAGACCTGGTCGGCCGCTATCCGAGCCAGCTCGACGACTCCGAGCTCGAAACTCAACTCACTGAACTGACGGAGGCGATCGAGACGTCGCTCGGAGTCCGGCCGGTGAGTTATCGCGCGGGCCGCCACGGTTTCGACGAACGTTCTCTTCGGATCCTGGAGAAGCTTCGATACCGGGTCGATACCAGCGTCGACCCCCTCTTCAACGAAACGCGCAAGGGTGGCCCCTCCTTCGCGGGCGCCCCGGTCTATCCCTATCGACCCGACCCCTCCAACGTGCGCAAAGCGGGGGCGTCGAAGGTTCTCGAGATCCCGGTGTCCGCCGCGACCGCGCCGTTCCTTCCCAAGGCTCTGGAGCGGCGCTTCGCCTCGCTGCCCGCCATTCCCTGGCGCGGCTATCTGAAACGACTCGGCCTGCGCGCGGTGTGGCTGCGACCTTCGTACTCGAGTGTGGAAGATGCGAAGGCTCTGGCGAGAACCCTGGTGGCCCGGGGCGTGCCCACCCTCAACATGCTCTTCCATTCGAGCGAACTCGTGCCCGAAGGATCGCCCTACAACCGGACCGATGCGGACGTGGATCGCTTCTTCGAAAAACTCGAGCGCGTGTTCGAGCACATCGTGAAGCGCCTGGGAGCACAAGGGGTGACGTATGGCGAATGCGCCGAAGCCCTGGAACGTTCTTGAAGATTCTCATGGTGACTCCGCATCTGCCGCCCTATCAGGCGGCGAACGCGCTCCTTCCCCACGTGCTCGGGGTGGAACTCGAGAAGCGCGGACACCAGGTTTCGTTCCTGACCTTCAAAACGAATGACCCGGTGGGCGCGCGCACCGCGACCGTGCGACGGCGATCCGCGTTCCGGGCGACCCGCGTGCCGCAGCTACTCGAAGCCATGGAAACGCGGCGAGCGGGTCTTCCCCTGATCGCGGCCGCGGACGTGGTTCACGTGCACTCGAACACGTGGATGAACCAGGTGGCGGCGCGCCTCGCCCGCAAGCAGGGCAAGCCCTACGTCCTCACCCACTACGGCACCGAGATCTGGCATCACGACGGGCGGAACCGCGCCTTCAAGACGCTCAACCGGGAAGCCCGCCACGTGACCTTCTACAGCGCCGCCCTTCTCGCCCGCGCGCGGGAGCTGAACGTGCCGCTTCGCGAGGCGAGTGTGGTCTACCCGGCGGTGGACATACTCTTCTCGCCCCTCGGGCCGCCCGAGCGGGAGGCGGTGCGCGCGCCGCTCGTGGGCTCGGGTGAAACGCTCCTGTTCAACGTCAAACGCCTCCATCCCCTCGCCGACCACGCCACCTTGCTTCGCGCCTTCGCCCGGCTCGATCCCTCGCAGATCAAGGCGAAACTCGTCATCGCGGGATCGGGTGAAGAGCGGGAGCGCCTCGAGACCCTCGCGCTCGAACTCGGCATCTCGAACCGGGTTCGCTTCCTCGGCCTGGTGGCGAACCATGAAGTGGCGAAGCTCCACGCCGCCGCCGATCTCTTCGTTCTTTCTTCGAGGCTCGAAGCGACCCCGACCGTGGTGCTCGAAGCGCTCGCCTGCGGCACGCGCGTGGTGTCGACCGACAATCCGGGCGGCCTCGAGCTCGGAGAGATGTTCCCGGACGACCTGCGGATCGTGCCGAAAGAGGATCCTCAGGCCCTCGCCGATGGGATTGCCGCCTCCTTGCGAGAAAATCGGCGCATCAGCGAAAGAACCGCACGGCTTGTCGACGAGCGTTTCTCTCTTCGCGGCCTCGTCGATCGCTATTCCCGGATATACGAAGAAGCCCTGCGATGAGACGGATCGACAACGACGCTATTCGTGCCGCGGGTGAAATCCGCTTCCGCAGCGAGTACGACTACGCGGTGTTCGAGTACGTCCGCAGCTCGAAGGTCATCCAGTCGGTGGAGCGATCCGGGGTGAAGCTTCAAGGACGGGTGCTCGACGCGGGCTGCGGCAGCGGCGGCACCGCTTTGTCGATCGCGGAAGAGGTGTCTTTCGCGGTGGGCCTCGACCTCTCTCCCCGATTCTCCGATGCGGGCACGAAGCTCGCCCGGGAGAAGCGGATCTCTAACGTCGCCTTCACTCAAGGGGACGGTCTGCGCCTGCCCTACGCGAACGAATCGTTCGACGTGGTCTTGTCGCACTCGGTGATCGAGCACCTCCCGGAAGCCCACGCCTACATCGCCGAGTGCGCCCGGGTTCTCAAGCACGGGGGGCGGTTCTACCTGTCGACCGCTCCGACTCTCTCTCTCGCCGGCGCGCATCTGCCAAGGCTTCGCGTGCCCGTTCCCATCCACCTCTTCCTCGGCCGCAAGCTCGCGTTTCGCGTGTTCGTGTTCCTCGCGTCGAAGGCGCCGTGGACACTGAAGGAGCAGTCCTCCGCCAACACCTTCGTGCAGCTCGCCGAATCCGGCCGGGAGAAGGAGGACGACCTTTTGACCCCGGTGACCCTGCGCGGAATGTCTCGGTGGATCGCGAAGTCTCCCTTCCGCCTCATTTCCGAGCAGCGGTACGTGACCGGTTTCTTCAAACGCGTGATCCCGGGGTTCCTGCGGCCGTTCTTCCTGGAAATTCCGGTCGTAGGCGACGTGATGGTGTCTCAGATCGAATGCGTTCTGGAGAAGCCTTGACCTCCCGCCCCGCGCTGTGGGTGTTCTCGGACATCCGCTTCCCGTCGCCGAGGGCGAACGGCATCCAGGTGGTGAAGACCGCGCACGCCCTCGCCACGCGGGGACGGGAGGTGCGTCTTGTGGTCCGTCACTCCGACCCGAGGCCCACCGAGGCCATCCTGCCCGAATTCGGCGTCGATCCGACCCCGCGGCTTCACGTGGACCGCTTGATCGTGGGACACGCGCCCAACTCGTCGTTCATCCCGAGGCTCCGTTACCTGACCCAGAGCCTGCTCATGGCGAGACGGGCTTCTAAACACGGCGCGCTGGTCCTCACCCGCGACCTGCAGCTCGCGGATTTCCTGCTTCGCGTGGGCTGCCCCACCCTGAGCTACGAAGCGCACGCGGTGGAAGCGGTGATGTACGACGAGCGCCATCGGCTCTATGGTCTGTCCGCCGCGCCGAGCCCTTCGAAGCGGCGGCGGATCGAGAACCGGGAGCGGCGCGTCTGGACGGGGGCTTCGGGCTTCATCGCGACCACCCAGGGGATTCTCGCCACGTTCGAGCGTCTCTTCGGCGCGCGGCCGCGAACCGCGGTGGTGCCAAACGGCTGCGACACCCCCAAGGACCGGGAGTTCACCCCTCCCTCCGAAGACCAACGCATCGTCTACGCCGGCCAGCTCTATCCCTGGAAGGGCGTCGATGTCCTGGTCCAGGCCTTCTCGCGACTCTCGAAGGGTGAGCTCGTGATCGTGGGCGGACTGGCCGGCGAGAGCGACTTCGATCGGGTTCGAAATCTCGCCCGTGGCCTGAACCTCGGCGACCGCATCAAGTTCCTCGGATCGCTCCCGCAAAAAGACGTGGGCCGCGAACTCGCGCGGGCCACCGTGGTGGTGGCTCCCTTCCTGAAGAGCGCCATGACCTCCGAGCACACCTCGCCCATCAAGGCCTTCGAGGCCATGGCCGCGGGACGACCCCTGCTCATTTCCGATACCGAGGCGTCGCGAGAGATCGTGGAAGACGGCCGCACCGGCATCGTGGTGCCGCCTGGAAACGTCGAGGCCTGGACCCGCGCCCTCGAGCGCGTGCTTTCCGATCGACCGCTTCAGATGGCCCTCGCCCGCGCGGCCTTCGAGAAGGCGACGCAGTACTCGTGGGCGAGGCGCGCCGAGCGGATCGAGGATTTCCTGGGGACGCTCGCATGAGTCGCTCCACCCTCCTCGTGTTCCTGGTCGCGAGTGCGGTGACTTTGGCCCTCGTCTCCACGAAGATCCGCGGCGCCGACGAGATCGAGTACTACTCGCATCTGCGCTCGGCCGTCTTCGATCGGGATCTCGACTTCACCAACGAGTACGAGCACTTCTACAACGCGAATCCGCAGGGCCTGCTCGCGTTCAAGGAGACCTTCCTCGATCGGCGGGAGCCGAAGACCGGCCGGCCCATCAACTTCGCGCCCATCGGATCGGCCGTGGCCTGGTCGCCCTTCTATCTCGCGGCCCACGCCCTGGTGACGAACGGCCTTGTGCGCGGGCCCGCGGACGGCTTCTCCCCGGCCTACACCGGAGCGGTCGCCTACGGTTCGTCGTTTCTCGCCATCCTTGGCTTCCTCATCGCCTTCCAGACCCTGAAGCGATACCTGGGCGTCACCGAAGGCCTGTCCCTCCTCGCCGTCCTCGCCGTCTGGTTCGGAACTCCGGCCTTCTATTACATGACCGTGGCTCCGGCTTTCGCCCACGCACCTTCGATCTTCGCGGTGTCGCTCCTGTTCTTCCTCTGGCTCCGGGCCCGGGAGAAAGACGGCGTCTTCGACTGGGTTCTCATGGGACTCGCGGCCGGCCTCGCCATGCTGATTCGCGAACAGGACGCCCTCTTCCTGGTAGCACCCGCGCTGGACCTGGGGTTCCGGCTCCTCAAGGGCGACTTCAAGCGGTCCCTCGAACGCGGAGTGGCGGTGATCGGCGCCGCGGGCCTCGTCTTCGCGCCCCAGTTCCTCGTCTACCAGGCTTTGAACGGCTCGTTCGGTCCCACCCAGCTCGTCCAGCGGAAGATGGACTTCGCCTCGCCTCACTTCTTCGATGTCCTGATCAACCCGGGCCACGGTCTGCTCCTGTGGACGCCCCTTCTCCTCATCGCCTTCCTGGGCCTCGTCCGCGGCATCTTCCGCCTGGGCGCGGTGGGACTCTTCGTGGCCGTGGCCCTCCTGGCTCAGGTCTACATCAACGGTTCGGTCCTCTCCTGGCACCAGGCCGGAGCGTTCGGCTCCCGCCGGTTCGTGGACTCGACGGTTCTGTTCATCGTCGGTTTCGCGTTCGGGCTCATGGCGGTCACGCCCAGAACGCAGAAAATCCTCGTCGCACTCGCCATCTGGTGGAATCTCTCTCTCATGATGCAGTTTGGTTTGAAACTCATGGATCGTCAGCAACTCGACTGGCCCGGCATCGCCATCAGGCAGGTGAGCGCCGTCCCCCAGCGGATCCTCGACACGGTGCGGCTCTACTTCACCGACCCCGACGCCCTGGCTCGAGGCAAGCGATGATCCACACCGACTGGATGAAGCAGTTCGCCTGCCCGGTGTGTCTGGACAAGGCGGGCTGTGAGAAGTGCGGGGTCAAGACCGGCGGTCATGACGTCTGCATGAAGTCCTACACCGAGCGCGTGGCCTGCGCGTGCGGCGGCCCGAACAAGCGCGCCCTCGAGCATCGCGGCGAGGGCTTCTACTGCTCGTGCTGCCTCACCCGCTACCCGTTCGGGCCTTCGCGCGATTATGTCGATCTCCTGCCCCGCACGGACGTGGGCCGGGTATCGCACTACGCGGACGAGGAGTTCCAGGAGCGGCTCGGGGTGCGGGAGGGCGCGCCCGTCCTCTCCGCCGGAGTCAAGGCGCGCATGGTCTCCCGGATGCTCGGTCTGAAGCGCGGTGATTCCGTGCTCGACCTCGGCAGCGGTGCGGGAAAATTCGCCACTCACTTCGCGAGCGAGGGTGCTTCGGTCTGCGGCGTCGACATGGCGCCCTTCTTCCTGAAATCGGCCATCGATTCGGTGAGCCTGGTGGTGGGCGACCTGCGGCGGCTGCCTCTGCGAAACGGCGCCTCGTCGCGGGCCTATTCGCTGGACGTGCTCGAACACCTCGACGAAGCCGGGGTGCGCGAGGTTCTCCTCGAAGCCCGACGGGCGGTCACGAAGGGCGGAAAGATCTTCGTCTACACCCACGCCATGGAGTCCTCGACCATCGCTTCGTTCCAGCGCGGCGTCAACAAAGTGGCGAAGCGTCTCGGGCGGATGGGCCTCGTGGATTCCGACAAGGAGGCCATGCGGAAGAGCGACCACGTCAACGCCATCAAGTCGCACGAACACTTCGACGAGATCGCGAAGTCCGCCGGCCTCAAGGTCGAGGACCGCGTCTACTACAACGTCTTCGCCAAGGCGGTGGTCGAAGACCTCGCCCTCAAGATCCTCGAACAACGGAGTCGAAAGAAGTCGTCCGCGACCTCTCCGGGCGGCGAGGCGAAAGACAAGGCCGCGACCAGCCACATCGTGGGAAGGCCCGCGCCTTCCGCCCCGGCCCGGTTTCTCGCGCGCGGCCTGACCCGGGTCCTGATGCTCGACGTGGCTCTGTTCGGCAAGGTCCGGACCGGCCCGTTCTTTGGAGTGCTCTCGCCGGTCTGATGCGGATTCTGTACGTCGCGTCGGATCAGACGCTTCCCGGGGAGACGGGCGGCAGCGTCCATGTGCACGAGGTCTCGCGCGAGCTCGCCAAGCGCGGGCACGAGGTCCACGCCGTGGTTCAGGACCGGGGAGCGCGCGACGCGGCGGCGAACGGCTATTCGATCCATCGGATTCGCTGGTGGCCTCCGCATCGCTTCTTCCGGTTTCGCGCGCAGCCACAGATCGCGGCGCTCATCGCCCGGCTCGAGCCCGATGCGCTGATGGAGCGCTACTACAACTTCGGAGGCGAAGGGATCCTCGCGGCGGAGGCAGCTCGAATCCCGAGCCTCCTCGAGGTGAATTCGCCGGTGGTGGATCATCGAGGCTCTTTGAAGGCGGCGCTCGACACCCTGCTGATCACGAGGCCCATGCGCGCCTATCGGGAACGGCTGGTGCGCTCCGCGGCGGCCCTCATCTCTCCGATCAAGGAAATCGTTCCGGAATTCGCCCGGGAGAAGACGCATGACGTCACCTGGGGAGCCAACGTAGAGGCCTTCCAGCCGGCGCGGCGCAGCGAGTCTTTGCGCCAGAGCTGGGGCGCCAAGCCGGAGACCTGCGTGGTTCTCTTCAGCGGATCGCATCGGCCGTGGCACGGCGTCGAGACCCTGCTTGCGGCCGCGCGCCGGCTCAAGGATCGCAGCGACCTGCTCTTCGTACTGGCGGGCGGCGATCACTCCGGCCTCGCCACCGACTTCCACGGACGCTTCCTGGGACGCGTGCCCTATCGAGACATGCCCGAGGTGACAGCGAGCGCCGACATCTCCGTAGCGCCGTACGACCGCTCGAAGCTGCGCTCGCTGGAACTCGGCTTCTTCTGGTCGCCGCTCAAGATCTTCGAGGCGCTTTCGAGCGGTGTTCCCGTGATCACTCTCGACATCCCGCCGCTGAACGACATCGTGCGCGGGGGTCGAGAGGGCGTCTTCTTCAAGGAGAACGATCCGGGCGATCTCGCCCGGGTGATCTCCTCGCTCGCCGACGACCGGCCGCGCCGCGAGGCGATGGGAATCCGCGCGCGCGAACGAGCGCCCCGGTTTTCGTGGGCGGCGCACGCCGCGCAGATCGAGTCGATCCTCCTTGGCCTCAAAGCGGCATGAAGATCACCCTCGCCACCGAAGTCTTCCCGCCCAAAGCCGGCGGCGCCGGCTGGTCGACCCGCGCCCTGGCCCTGGCGCTCAAAGGCGCGGGCCACGACGTCACCGTGGTCACCACCGCGGAAGGTCCGGCTTCGGAGGGCCCGGTTCCCGTGGTCCGGCTGAAGGGGGTTTCGGGGCCGTTTCGACGCGGCCGCATGGTGGAGATCTTCCGCAAGGCTCTTTCCGAGGTGGCGGGAAGCGCCGATGTCATTCACGCGCAGCACTCGTTGTCCGCTCTCGGCGCGCTCGCTCTCGAACCGCGCGCGCGCGTGGTGGTGACGGTGCGCGATCACTGGCCGGTGTGCTTCTGGTCGACCCGGATTTCGCAGGGAAGCCTGTGCCCCGAGTGCTCGACTATGGGCATGTGGCGCTGCGTCGACGGCCGGCTGCCCACCCTCGCCACCCCCTTCGCGATTCCCTACATGAAATGGGACCTGTCCTCGAAGCGAAGCGCCTTGCGGCAGGCGGATGCGATCATCGCGGTCAGTGATGCCATCGCCGCCGAACTTCGAGAGAAAGCCCTTCGCTCCATCCACGTGCTTCCCAACATCGTCGACGCGGGCGAGGTCAACCGGATTGCCGCCGAAGGCGCGAGGATCGCTCTCCCGGATCGCTTCGTCCTCTTCGTCGGGAAGCTCGAAGCGAACAAGGGCGCGCGCGATCTGATCCCCGCCATGATCCAGGCAAAAACCGCCCTGCCCCTGGTCGTGCTGGGCAGCGGCTCGGAAGAAGCGACGATTCGCGAGCAGGCGGAGAAGCACGAGGTCGTGGTTCACCTGCCGGGCTGGGCGGAGCGCGACGACGTGCTGCGCGCCATGAAGCGCGCGGAGGCGCTCGTCTTTCCCTCGACCTGGCCCGAGCCTCTCTCCCGCGTGCTCCTCGAAGCCCTGGCCCTGGGCACGCCCATCGCGGCCATGGACACCGGCGGCACGTCGGAGCTCATCCAGGACGGAAGCTCCGGCCTCCTCGCCCACGACGTGGCGCAACTGGGTGACGCTCTCGGCCGGATCGTTCATGATGCCTCCGTGCGTTCTCGACTGAGCGAAGGGGCTGCGTCCCGGGCCCGGGCTTTTTCTCCGGAGACCCTCATCCCGCGTTACGAGGCGCTGTATCGAGGCTCGGTCCGATGAAGGTCGCTCTTCTCTCTCGCAGCGCTCATCCGCTCCATCCGCCGGGCGGCATGGAGCGCGCGGTGTATTCGCTCGCCAAGCACCTCCGCGCCCAGGGCGTCGATGTGACTCTGTTCACCCGGCCTGGGAAGAACGCCGAGGCGTTTCCCGGCCGCGTGGTCACGGTCAAGTACCAGCGCTTCCACGTGGGACCCCACGGCCGCGTCCTCGACCGCACGTTCAACTACCCGACCTTCAGCATCCTCATGGGCCGCGAGGTCGCGGCCCGGGTGCGCGCGGGCGACATCGACATCGTGGACGCACAGGGGCTCACCGCACTCGGGTATGGACGGGAGCGGTTGAAGGATCGCTCGCTCAGGGCGCCGCTGGTGATGAACCCGCAGGGGATGGAGGAGCATCACGTGCGGGGCTTCAAGGCCCTGGCCCTGAGCCGACTGAAGCAGCTCTCCAGGGAAGCGGCGCAGCTCGCCGACTGCGTCATCGCCACCGACGAGGCGACGAAGGAAGATGTCCCCCGCCTCCTCGACGTCGACCCGGCAAGGGTGCGCGTGATCCCGAACGGGGTGGACCTCGAGGAATTGCGAGCGCTCACCCCCGAAGACGCCCTGCCCTTCACCTTCGAAGTTCTGCCGTGGATGTCGATGCGGCGGCCGCTCTTCATTTCCGTGGGCCGGCTCGAAACCTACAAGGGCTTCGCGGACTCGCTCGAGGCTTTCAAGCGCGCGGCGCCCTCTCTGCCGCCCAGCTGGGGCTGGCTCGTGGTGGGGGAAGGCCCGGCCCGATCGTCGCTCCAGTCGAAGGCCGGGGACCTCAGGGATCACATCCAGTTCACCGGCAGGGTGGGAGAACAAACCCTCCATGCGCTCTATGCCGGTTCCGACGTCTTCCTCCATCCCACGCGTTTCGAAGGATCGTCGCTGGTGACCCTCGAGGCCATGGCCCACGGCCTTCCCGTGATCGCCACCCACGCAGGCGGCATCCCGGACAAGGTGAAGGACGGCGTCAACGGATATCTCGTGAATCCAGGGGACGTCGAGGCCCTGTCCGCGGCCGTCGTGAGGATGGCGAACGCGGAGGACGAGATGGCCCGGATGAGCCGGGAGTCGGTCCAGCTCCTCGAGCCCTTCCTCTGGCCGCACATCGCGAAGCGAGTCATGGCCCAGTACGAGCGTCTGCTGCAGGAAGGGAAGAGGAGTTGAACCCCGAAGAGTACCGGCGGATGGCCGACCTCGAAGGCGTGCAGTGGTGGTACGCGGGCATGCGCCGGATCGCCCGCGCGCTTCTCACCCCGCTCCTGCCCGAAGCCGTCGAGGGACGGCGCATCCTGGACGCGGGCTGCGGCACGGGCTGGAACCTCCAGGACCTTTCGACCTTCGGCGATACCTATGGCGTCGATCTCTCTCCCCTGGCCGTGATCACCACGAAAAGGCGGGGAGGACGGGTGGTTCAGGGAAACCTCCTCGGTCTGCCCTACGCGTCATCGAGTTTCGACGTGGTCACCTCCTTCGATGTCCTCTACCACGCGTGGATCCAGGATGACGCCCAGGCGGTGCGCGAACTGGCGCGGGTCTTGAAGCCGGGCGGCCTCATGCTGGTGAAGACGCCGGCGCTGAAGATTCTGTGGGGCGCCCACGACGAGGCCGTGCATTCGAGACATCGCTACACCCGGGGCGAGCTCGAGACCCTGCTCGAAGGCGCGGGCCTCACCCTTGTGCGCTCGACCTACGCCAATTCCCTGCTCTTTCCCCTTCTTCTCTCCCGCCGCTTTCTCGATCGGGCGCTCGACCGCCACGGGTCGGATGTGGCTCTGCTTCCCCCCCTGCTCGAAGGTCTGTTCGGCGGCCTGCTCTCCGTTGAAGCGGGCCTTCTCGGCGTGCTGAACCTTCCCGTCGGGGCGAGTGTCTTCGCGGTGGCCCGAAAAGCCGCCGCATAGAATCGACGGAGGACTCCATGACGCCAGAAGAATTCGAACGCGAGCGGAGGAAGAGCGCGGAGGCTCTGGATCGCGTCAGGGAAGGCGCACAGGAAACTCCCGTGGTCCGCGACCCCGAGAGCGTCCTCGGACCCTTGGAGCCGGTGAACGAGTCCGCGGCCCCCCCGAAACCCCCCGAATCGCCGGCGTGGAATCCCCCGCCCCCGCCCGACCTCGGGCCGGTGAACGCGTCGTGGCAGACGAGCTCCAAGCGTCCGGCCGGATCCTTGCTCTCCCTCGTCGACGGAAGAGAGAAGGACCGCGACGCGCAGGCCCGCTTCAACTCTGACCAGGTGCAGCTCGACAACGCCCTCGTGTCCTGGATCGCCGCCCATTTCGCCGCCACCCACACCCACTACGACGCGGCCCTCGCGCGCATGCAGAAGCGGATGGACGACATCGACACGCGGCACCGCGAACTCGAGCGCGAGTTGGTGCGCCACGTCCACGACTTGGCGCGACGCATCGACGTGGTGCTCGGCGAAGGCGAGAAGGGCC
>JBGATM010000035.1:0-40645 GCA_044229175.1 Vicinamibacteria bacterium
CGCGCACAGCGCAGGTCGCGCCTCGGTGATAGCCGCGGTGATGCCACGGATACGATCGTCGGCGATGGCCGAGCGCACGACCCCCGTGGTGATCTCGATCGCCGGCTCGGACTCGGGCGGCGGGGCCGGGATCCAGGCCGATCTGAAGGCGTTCGCGGCGCTCGGCGTTCACGGCACGACCGCGATCACCGCGATCACCGCCCAGAACACGGTGGAGGTGCGCGCGTGGCAGGCGCTTCCGCCCGAGATGGTCCGCGCGCAGATCGAGGCGGTGGCCGACGACATGGAGATACAGGCCGTCAAGACCGGCATGCTCGCGAACCGGCAGATCATCGAGGAGGTCTCGTCGGTGATCGCGGCCCGCGGTTTCACGGGTCTCGTGGTCGACCCGGTGATGGTGGCGAAAAGCGGCGATCGGCTCCTCGATGCCGAAGCCGAAAGCGCATACATCGAGCGTCTCTTCCCTCTCGCCGCCCTCATCACCCCCAACATTCCCGAAGCCGAGGTGTTGCTGGCGCGCCGGATCCTCTCGGTGGACGACATGAAAGACGCGACCCTCGCCCTCATGCGCCTGGGCTGCCGCGCCGTTCTGGTGAAGGGCGGCCATCTCGAAGGCGATCCCACCGACATCCTGTGGGACGGGACGACCCTGCACGAACTCACGACCCCTC
This sequence comes from Vicinamibacteria bacterium, assembly GCA_044229175.1. GTDB lineage: Bacteria > Acidobacteriota > Vicinamibacteria > Fen-336 > JAGNNV01 > JAGNNV01. The sequence continues at coordinate 672 of JBGATM010000035.1, forward strand.
GGATCGACACCCCTAACACGCACGGCACCGGCTGCACGTACTCCGCGGCGATCACCGCGCGCCTGGCCTTCGGCCACGATGTGGAGACCTCGGTGCGGGGGGCGAAGCAGTACCTCACCACCGCCATTCGCGAGAGTTACTCGACGGGCCGGGGTCACGGACCGGTGCGGCACCTCAACAGCGGAGCGGTTTCCGCCCTCGGCCGGGCCACCGGGCCCCAGCCGAAGCCGCGGGTCTACTGATTCGTCCTGGTCCCCCTCCCGAAGTTTGTCGGGCGGACAGGTCGGATATAGCCTCTCCTCCACAATCGGCGGCTCGGCTCATCCGAGGGCGCGTTTCTCACGAGAGGACCAGGGACCATGGCCGGGAGCAGCCTGCTCGCGTTGATCGATGACATAGCCACCCTGCTGGACGACGTCGCCATCCTGGCCAAGGTGGCCGCTCACAAGAGCGTTGCCACCATGGACGATGTCGCCGTCCTGACCCGGATCGCGACCCAGAAGACCGCGGGTGTCCTCGGCGACGACCTGGCCCTGAACGCCCAGCAGGTCACCGGCGTCGCGGCCGACCGCGAACTCCCGGTGGTGTGGGCGGTGGCGAAGGGGTCCCTCGTCAACAAGGCGATCCTCGTGCCCGCGGCCCTGCTCATCAGCGCCCTGGCGCCCTGGGCGGTCACTCCCCTGCTCATGATCGGCGGCGCCTTTCTTTGCTTCGAGGGCTTCGAGAAGCTCGCGCACAAGTTCCTGCACGGCAAGCATGAGGAAGAAGCGAGCCGCGCCGATCTCGCCGCCGCCCTGGTCGACACCAGGCTGGACCTGGTGGCCTTCGAGAAGGAAAAGATCAAGGGCGCGATTCGCACGGACTTCGTCCTCTCCGCCGAGATCATCGCGATCACCCTCGGCACGGTCGCGACCCAGCCCTTCCTGAACCAGTTCCTCGTGCTCACCCTGATCGCCCTGGTGATGACGGTGGGCGTCTACGGCTTCGTGGGCGCGATCGTGAAACTGGACGACCTCGGGATCCACCTCGGCCGCAAGGAAGGGACGGGCGCCGGGCCGCGGTTGGCGAGAGGCACGGGGTCCGCGATCCTCAAGGCCGCTCCCTTCCTGATGCGTTTCCTCTCCGTGGCGGGAACCGCGGCCATGTTCCTGGTGGGCGGAGGCATTCTCGTCCACGGCATCCCGCCCATCCACCACCTCGTCGAGGAACTGGGTCACGGAGGCGGCGTGGTGGCCGCTCTCGGCCCCATGCTGGCGAACGCCTTCGTGGGAGTCGTGGCCGGGGCCCTCGTGCTCGGGGTGGTAACCCTCTCGAGCCGGCTGAAGGGCGGAGCGAAGGCCGCGCACTAGCAGGGTGCTGGAGAATTCAGCACCCTGCGTATCCCGGCGAAAGCCGGGATCCACCAACCGCTACTTCGGCGATCCTAAGGTTGTCCAGCACCTGCTGGCCGGGCTGTCGATCCGCGAAACGTAGAATCGCTTTCATGGACACGAAGGCGCTTCTCACCCGGCTCGGCATCGAATCCCATAACTCCGGAGGCAAGGGAGTCTCCTGGATCTCTTCACCGACCGGAGAGGAGATCGTTTCCACGAATCCCGCAACCGGCGAGGTCCTGGCCCGCGTGCGCGGGGTGAGCGAGGCCGAGTACGACCGGATCGTGGCCGAGGCCGCGGAGGTCTTCAAGCGGTGGCGTGCGGTGCCTGCGCCCAAGCGGGGCGAGATCGTCCGCCAGATCGGCGACGCGCTGCGCGCCCAAAAGGACGATCTTGGCGCCCTCGTGACCCTGGAGATGGGCAAGATCTACGCCGAGGGCAAGGGCGAAGTGCAGGAGATGATCGACATCGCCGACTTCGCGACGGGGCTGTCGAGGCAGTTGTACGGTCTGTCCATGCACTCCGAGCGTCCCGGCCATCGCATGTACGAGCAGTGGCATCCCCTCGGCCCCATCGGCGTGATCAGCGCCTTCAACTTCCCGGTCGCGGTGTGGTCGTGGAACGCGCTCGTCGCCGCCGCATGCGGAGACACCGTGGTGTGGAAGCCGTCGGAACTGACGCCTCTCACCGCCATCGCCACCCAGAAGATCGCGGACACCGTTCTCGAGCGCCACGGTTTCGCGGGTGTGTTCGCCCTGGTGATCGGCGGACCTTCGATCGGCGCTCGGCTCACCGCGGATGCGCGTCTGCCCCTGGTGAGCTTCACCGGCTCCACCGCGGTGGGACGCAAGGTCGGGGAAGGCGTCGCGAAGCGCCTAGGCCGGAGCCTCCTCGAACTCGGCGGCAACAACGGCATCATCGTGATGAAGGACGCGGACCTTGGCCTCGCCCTGCGCGGTGTCGTCTTCGGCGCGGCCGGAACCGCGGGCCAGCGCTGCACCACCACCCGCCGGCTCTTCCTCCAGAAGGAAATCGCGGCCACGTTCACCGCCTCGCTCGTGAAGGCCTACGGCCAGATCAAGGTCGGCGATCCCATGGATCCCCAGACCCTCATGGGCCCGCTCATCAACGAGCGCGCGGTCGCGTCGTTCAAGCGCGGAGTCGAGAAGGCGGTGGCGGAGGGCGGCGAGGTCCTCTTCGGCGGCAAGGTCATCAGGGGCCAGTTCGTCGAGCCCACCATCATCAAGGCCCGCGCCGACATGAAGATCGTATGCGAGGAGACGTTCGCGCCCATCCTCTACGTCATCGAGTTCGACGAATTCGAGACCGCGATGAAGGCCCACAACGACGTGCCCCAGGGCCTGTCTTCGGCGGTGTTCACCACCAACCTGCTCACCGCGGAGACGTTCCTCTCCGCCGCGGGGAGCGATTGCGGCATCGCGAACGTCAACATCGGCACCTCGGGCGCGGAGATCGGCGGAGCGTTCGGCGGGGAGAAGGACACGGGCGGGGGCCGCGAATCCGGGTCGGACGCCTGGAAGGCCTACATGCGGCGGCAGACCAACACCATCAACTACTCCAAGGATCTTCCCCTTGCCCAGGGGATAGTTTTCGGGAACTAGTCCAGCGCCTTCGCGACCAGTTCTTCCTGCTCGCGGGTGTGCACCTTGTGCGAGCCGGGTGCGGGCGAAGCGCTCGCGGCCCGGCCGACGTAGGACGGCACGCGGTGATGGAATCCCGGCACCTCGCCGTCGAGGAAGCGCTCGCGGATGAACCGCCAGGCTCCCATGTTCTGGGGCTCTTCCTGCGCCCACACGATCTCCGCGGTGATGGGAAACGTCCGTAGGGCCTCGGCGAGCTCCGCCGCGGGGAACGGGTAGTAGCGTTCCAGGCGAACGATGGCGACATCGCGGACGCCCTTCGCCTCGCGTTCCTTCATGAGGTCGTAGCTGACCTTGCCCGAGGTGATGACCACGCGCCGGACCATGGCGGGGTCCACGCCCGGGTCGCCGATCACGGGCATGAATCTCGAGTCGGAAAGATCGGCCAGGGTGGAGACGCAGGCGGGAGAGCGGAGCAGCGACTTCGGAGTGAAGACCACAAGCGGCTTTCTCGCGGCACTTCGACCCTGAGCACGCAGGAGGTGGAAGAAGGACGCCGGGGTCGAGGGATAGGCGACGCGGAGGTTGTCCTCCGCGCACAGGTTCAGGAATCGTTCGATGCGCGCCGACGAGTGCTCGGGGCCCTGTCCCTCATGACCATGAGGCAGCAGGAGAGTGAGGCCGACCGGCTGGTTCCATTTCTGTTCGGTGGCGGCGAGGAACTGGTCGATGATCACCTGCGCGCCGTTCATGAAGTCGCCGAACTGCGCCTCCCACAGGACGAGGGCCTTCGAATGCACCGCGGAATAGCCGAACTCGAAGCCCATGACCGCGCACTCGGAGAGCAGCGAGTCGTAAACATCGAAACGGGCGCCGCCCAGGGCGACCTGCTGGAGCGGCACGAACTCCTTCCCGTCGCGATGGTCGTAGAGGATGGCGTGGCGCTGGGAGAAGGTGCCTCGCCCCACGTCCTGACCGGTGAGCCGCACCGACACCCCCTCGAGCAGGAGGGTGCCGAAAGCAAGCGCTTCCGCGGTGGCCCAGTCGACTTCTCCCCGACCCCGGCCTTCGAGCAGGTCGGCGCGCTTCTTTAGAAAAGGAAGGAGCTTGGGATGAGGCTCGAAGCCCGCGGGGATCTGGGTCAGACCCTGCAAGGTCGCGCGGATCCGGCCGGACAAGGCCGAAGCATCGACCTCCGGCGGCTCGACCGGCGCCGGCCTGGTGTCCGGGGCGGCGCCGCCCTCGGTCTGCTGCATGATCGCGCGCTTGGTGGCCCAGATGTTCTCGAGATCCTCCCGGGACAGAGCACCCGCCGCCACCAGCTTCTCCCCGTAGATCGAGGCCACCGAAGGATGGTTCTTGATCCGCGCGTACATGGTGGGCTGGGTGTAAGAAGGCTCGTCTCCCTCGTTGTGTCCCCATCGCCTGTACCCGACGAGGTCGATGACCACGTCGTGCTTGAAGGCGCGTTGGAAGTCGAAGGCCATGCGGGCCACGTGAATCACGCCCGCCGGGTCGTCGGCGTTCACATGGAACACCGGGGCCGCGACCATCTTGGCCACGTCGGTGCAATAGGTCGACGAGCGCGCGTCCTCGGGGAGAGTGGTGAAGCCGATCTGGTTGTTGGTGACGATGTGGATGGCCCCGCCCGTCCGGAAGCCCGACAGGCCCGAGAGGTTCAAAGTCTCGGCCACGACGCCCTGGCCCGCGAACGCCGCGTCGCCGTGGAGCAGGATGGGCAGCGCGGAGACGTGGGTGCGATCGCCCCTCAGATCCTGCTTGGCCCGCACCATGCCCACCACCACGGGGTTCACGAACTCGAGGTGCGATGGATTGGGCGCGAGCTCGATGGCAATGGACTTCCCATCGGGTGCGATGTGAGTGCCTTGGGCCCCGAGGTGATACTTGACGTCGCCCGAGCCCTGGGTCTCGTCGGGATCGGTGGAGCCTTCGAACTCCTTGAATATCTGGGACAGGGGCTTTTCGAGGATGTTCGCGAGAATGTTGAGGCGGCCGCGGTGGGCCATGCCCAGCACCGCGTCCTCCACCCCGGCCTTCGCGGCGAGGGAGAGCAGCTCATCGAGGAGCGGGATGGTGGCCTCGAGACCTTCGAGGGAGAAGCGCTTGTGGCCGACGTACTTGGCGTGGAGGTGCCGTTCGAAGGCCTCGGCTTCCGCGAGCTTCTCCATCACGCGCTTCTTCTCGACGGGCGTGAGCTCGGTCTTGTTGCGCGACGTCTCCTGACGGTTCTGCAGCCACTCCTTTTGCCCCGGCGCGGCGATGAACATGTACTCCGACGTGACCGTGTTGCAGTAGGTCTCGCGCATCACGTCGATGATTTCCCGAAGCGTCGCCTTCTCCTTGCCGAGGGCGCCGTTGGTGAAGAACTCGCGATCGAGGTCCCACAGGGTGAGGCCGTAGCCGCCGGGATCGAGATCTTTGACCCCGGGGCGCTTCGCCCCCAGAGGATCGAACTGGGCGAGCAGGTGACCGCGCACGCGGAAGGCGTGGATGAGCTGGAGCACGCGCGCCTGCTTCTCGACTTCTTCGCGATTCGACGCTCCCCCCCCGCCCATGAACGCGGGCGCGAGCGCGTCCACTTCGGTCCGCACCGGCGGGTAGGGCACCGCGAGGTCCTCGAAGAGGCGCTCGTAGAACCGGTCGTCGCCCCGCAGCAGCGCTTCGATGCGGGCGAGGAACAGGCCCGACTCGGCGCCCTGGATCACCCGGTGGTCGTAGGTGGAGGTCACGGTCATGACCTTGCTGATACCCAGCATCGACAGGGTCTTGGGCGACATCGACCGGAACTCCGGCGGAAAGTCGAGGCTGCCGGTGGCGAGAATCAGGCCCTGGCCGGGCATGAGCCGCGGGGTCGACGCGGTGGTACCCACCGTGCCGGGATTGGTGAGCGACACCGTGGTGCCCATGAAGTCGTCGGGCATGAGCGCGCTGCGCCGCGAGCGCGCCACCAGGTCGTCGAACTTCTCGAGGAACTGGGGGAAGGAGAGCTGGTTCGCCCCGCGGATGTTCGGGACGAGCAGGGTGCGCGTGCCGTCCTTCTTCTGCACGTCGACCGCCACCCCGAGGCGCACGTCGCCGCGATGGATGCGGTGGGGCTTGCCGTCGAGTTCGGCGTAGGCGTCGTTGAGGCGAGGGAAGGTGTCGAGGGCCTTGATCATGGCCCACGCGATGATGTGGGTGAAGCTCACCTTGGAGGCGGAGGTGGCGGCGCGATGCCGGTTCACCAGAGCGCGGTTCTCTTCGAGCGCGCGCACCGGAATCTCCCGGATGGAGGTGGCGGTGGGAACGGAGAGCGACGCCTCCATGTTCTCGACGAACTTCACCATGCCGCCGCGCACCGGCTCCACCACGTCGCCGGGGAGAATGAGGGGGGCGAGGGCGCGCGAACGCGGGGCCAGCGCGGAAGGGGAAGGACTGGCAGCGACCGCGGCGACCGCCTCCGCGGCCTTCGGACGGTCGACCACCTGGGTCTCCGCGGTGTGGACGCTGATGACGGACGCGGCCTGCGGCTCGATGACCGTGGGCTCGACAACGACCGCCTCGACCCGCGCGGGCGCCGCTTCCAGCGGCTCCCACGTCATGGGACCCTGACCGACCTCCGTGACCGTCACCGGCTGGCGGAGGAAGGCCGCGGTTTCCGTGTTCCCTTCGGGCTCGGGAAGGCTTAGGACATAGGCGAAGTAGTCCTGCCACTCCTGCCCGACGCTCCCCGCCTCCGCCCGGTACTTGTCGAGTTCCTGCAGGGCGAATTCCGTGTTCGCGCCGAAATCGGCCACGATCCGCTCGGCGATGTGGCGGGGAAGGTTCTCATGATTCATGGGGGAGGCCGAAAGGATAACTCGCGGCCCTTGCCCCTCGCCTGTAAAGTGTCGGCCCCATGCTGATTGAGTGTGTCCCCAATTTCTCCGAAGGCGCCCGGCCGGAGATCGTGGAAGCGATCGTGGCGAAGGTGCGGGCCGAGAGTTCCGCCCGGGTCCTGGACCTGCAGTCGGACGCGTCGCACAATCGATCGGTCCTCACCCTCGCGGGCGACCCGGATTCGCTTTTCAAGGCGGTCCTCGCCCTGGTGGGCGCCTGCCTCACCGTGATCGACCTCCGATCCCACCGCGGCGAGCACCCCCGGATGGGCGCGGTGGACGTGATTCCCTTCATTCCCCTCGAGGGCGCCACCATCGGCGAATGCGTGGCCCTCGCGCGGCGGGTGGGTGAAGCCATCGCCAGGACGCATGCCGTCCCCGTCTTTCTCTACGAAGACGCGGCTTCGGCGCCGCACCGGAAGGGCCTCGAAGACATTCGCCGCGGACAGTTCGAGGGCCTCGCGGCCAAGCTCAAGGATCCGCAGTGGCAGCCGGACTTCGGGCCGGCCGAGCCGCATCCGTCGTTCGGCGCGGTGGTGGTGGGCGCGCGCATGCCTCTGATCGCGTTCAACGTGAATCTCAACACGGACGACGTCGAAATCGCGAAGAAGATCGCGAAGGGGATCCGTCACAGCACCGGCGGCTACCGTTTCGTGAAAGCCATGGGCCTGATCGTCGACATCAACGGCCGGAAGGTGGCCCAGGTCTCGATGAACATGACCGACTTCACGAAGACCCCGCTCTTCCGCGTGACCGAGACCATCCGCAACGAGGCCGCGCGCTACGGCGTCGCCATCACCGGCTCGGAGATCGTGGGGCTCGTGCCCGCGCAGGCCCTGATTGATTCGGCGGAACACTACCTCCAGCTCACCGGCTTCTCGAACGCTCAGGTGCTGGAGACCCGGCTGCGAAGCGAGTAGCTAGGCTTCGGCTTCGGTTGCTTCCGCGCCCTTTCTCGGGGCGATGAGGCCGAGGGCCTTCATCTTCTTGTAGAGATACGACCGCTCGACCCCGAGGGCTTCCGCGGTGCGGCTCATGTTGCCGTGACAGGCCTCGTGCTTCTTCGCGATGTACCGGCGCTCGAAGTCCTCGCGGGCGAGCGCCAGGGTCTCGAAGTCGCCGTTCGGAGCGGCGGCAACCGCGGCCGCGGAACCCGGATCCGCGGCGGGGGCGGCCAGGGACGGGGCGGGGACCGAATCGGCGACGAGAGGCGAACGCAGCGCACCGAGATCGCTCGCCTGGACCACGTCGCCCTTGGCCATGATCACCAGCCGCTCGACCATGTTGCGAAGCTCGCGGACGTTGCCCGGCCAGTCGTGGGCCGAAAGCATCTCCATGGCCTCGGGCGCGTAGTCCTTGATGTGCTTCCCGTACTCCGCCGCGTACTCCCGGCTGAAGTGCTTCACCAGGAGGGGAATGTCGGAGCGGCGCTCGCGCAGCGGGATGACGTGGATCGGAATCACGTTGAGCCGGAAATACAGGTCCTCGCGGAACGTCCCCTTGCGGATTTCGTCCTCGAGGTTCTTGTTGGTCGCGGCGATCACGCGCACATCGACGTTGACGCTCGCGGCCCCGCCCACCGGCTCGATCTTCTGCTCCTGGAGCACGCGCAGGACCTTGGCCTGGGTCTTGAGAGTCATGTCGCCGATCTCGTCGAGGAAAAGCGTGCCCCCGTCCGCGATCTCGAACTTGCCCTTCCGTGACGCGGTGGCTCCGGTGAACGAGCCCTTGGTGTGGCCGAAGAGCTCGCTTTCGATCAGCTCTTCGGGAATGGCCGCGCAGTTGACTTCCACGAACGGTCCGCCGCTGCGGAGGCTCTGCTGGTGGATGCCCCGGGCCACCAGTTCCTTGCCCGTCCCGTTCTCCCCGGTGATGAGAACGCGCCCGTTGCTCGGGGCGGCCTGCGCGATCACCCGGAGGAGCTCCTTGACCGCGTCGCTCTCTCCCACGATCTGGTGCTTATGCTCGACCTCGAGTTTGAGGGCCCGGACTTCCTGCTCGAGCTTGCGACGCCGGAGCGAGTTCGAAACCGCGAGCAGGATGCGCTCGAGCGAAAGGGGCTTTTCGATGAAGTCCGCGGCTCCGAGCCGGACCGCCTTCACCGCCGTCTCCACCGTACCGTGGCCGGAGATCACCACCACGGGGAGATCGGGATCAATGGACTGGATTCGAGTCAACGTCTCGATGCCGTCGATACCGGGAAGCCAGACGTCGAGAAGGGCGAGTTCGTAGCGATTCGACTCCACCGCCCGGACCCCGGCTTCGCCCGTCTCCACCGCATCGACGCGGTAGCCCTCGTCCGAGAGAATCCCCGAGAGTGAGGCCCGGACCCCGGCTTCGTCATCGACGATGAGGATGCGTTCGCGCATGGAAGTGAAGGATGCTAACAGCCGTTCTGCCTCTGTGGCATTTGCACCACTCCGGGAAGGGACGGCTAACCGCCGGCCCGCCGAAACCGCTATTCTTGACACAGCGGCGGCCTTAGACCTCGGCATCGGACCATGGGCTGCGCGGGACTCGTCCAAGGCGGTCGGGACGAAACCACCGATGACCCGAGATGCCGTCTGTCGTCGCCCGGTCTCTCGAGAAACGAACTCCGAGGCCAAGACGTCCTCGTCGAACTCTCAACCAAGGAAAACGAGCCATGACTTTCAGCAACCAGGGCCGGACGTGGATCCTCGCGGGTCTGTTTCTCGCGGCATGTGGGGGCGCGCCCCAGGGGGGTCCTGGGGGGCCCGGCGGCGGGATGCCGCCCATGCCCGTGGAAGCGGTGATCCTCGCCCCGAAGCCGGTCGAGCAGACCACCGAGTTCGTGGCCACCTTGAAGTCGCGCCGCTCCTCGACCATTCAGCCCCAGGTCGAGGGCTTCGTGACCCGCATCGCCGTCCGCTCAGGAGAGCGGGTGGCCCAGGGAGCCACACTTTTCGAGATCGACTCGGCGCCTCAGCAGGCCGTCCTCGCCTCGCAGCAGTCGATGCGGGCGGGGCGTGCGGCCGAGGTCGAGTACGCGCGCCAGCAGGCGGCGCGAACCCGGAAGCTGTTCGAGGCCGGCGCGGCCAGCCAGCGCGACGCCGAGGAGGCGGACACCGCCCTGCGCACCGCCGAGGCCCAGCTCAAGGCCACCGAGGAGCAGGTCAGCCAGCAGCGGGCCGAGCTTGGCTACTACAAGGTCACGGCTCCCGCCTCGGGTGTGGTGGGCGACATTCCCGTGCGGGTCGGCGACCGGGTCACGAAGGCGACCATGCTCACCACGGTGGACGAAAACGACGCGCTCGAGGTCTACGTGAGCGTGCCGGTGTCACAGGCCGGACAGCTGAAGGTCGGACTGCCGGTAAGGATCATGGAGGAGGGGAAGGTGATCGCCACCAACCCGATCACCTTCGTCTCCCCGAGCGTCGATGACGCCACCCAGACCATCCTGGCCAAGGCGACGCTGGTCGAGGGCCGGGGCCGGTTCCGCTCCGACCAGTTCATCCGGGTGCGCATCGTCTGGAGCTCGGAGCCCGGGCTCACCGTTCCCGTCACCTCGGTCATGCGGGTCAACGGCCAGTACTTCGCGTTCGTGGCGGAGAAGACGGACCAGGGCCTGGTGGCGAAGCAGCACGCGGTCCAGCTCGGCGACATCATCGGCAACGACTACGTGGTGCGCGAGGGCCTGAAAGCGGGTGAGCAGCTGATCGTGGGCGGACTCCAGAAGATCGGCGATGGCGCGCCCGTGAGCGTGACCGGGCCCGCTCCCGCAACCGAACCGACGAAGGGCAAGTAGGTCATGCTCGCTGACGTCTTCATCCGAAGGCCGGTCCTTTCCATCGTCTGCTCCCTGCTGATCATTCTCGCGGGAGCGGTGGCCATCCCCACCCTGCCCATCGCCCGCTACCCCGATCTGGCCCCTCCCTCGGTGACCGTCACCGCGATCTACACGGGCGCCAACGCCCAGTCGGTCGAGAGCGCGGTCACCACCCCCCTCGAGCAGACCATCAACGGAGTGGAGGGAATGAGCTATCTCACCTCCTCCAGCACGAACAGCGGGTTCTCCACCATCAACGTCACCTTCGACATCGGCCGCGATATCGATCTCGCCGCGGTCGACGTTCAGAACCGGGTGAACCAGGCCCTGGGACGCATGCCCGCGGATGTCCGCACCAACGGCATCAGCGTGGTCAAGAACACCACCGGATTCATGGGCGGGCTCGGCTTCTTCTCGAGGGACAACCGCTACACCTCCCAGTTCATCAGCAACTACATCGACCTCTACGTGCGCGACGCTTTGAAGCGCGTCAAAGGGGTGGGTGACGTGATCATTTTCGGCGAGCGCAAGTTCGCCATGAGGCTCTGGCTCGATCCGGCGAAGCTCGCGGGACGGAAGATCACCGCGGCCGACGTGGTGAACGCCCTGCGCGAGCAGAACGTCCAGGTGGCCGCGGGTGCTCTGGGCGACGCTCCCTCGTCACCCGATCAGTCCTTCACCATCAGCGTCCGCGCGATGGGACGCCTGGTGGAGACGAAGGAATTCGAGGACGTGGTCATCAAGGCCGGACGGGACGGCGCCATGGTCCGGGTCAGGGATGTGGGACGGGTCGAACTGGGGGCCGAAACCTACGCCTCCAACCTCCGCTTCATGGGCCTCGAGGCCCAGGGCATCGGCATCACCCTCCTGCCTTCGGCGAACGCCATCGACGTCTTCAACGGCGTCATGGCGGAAATGGCCCGGCTCGAGAAGAGCTTCCCGCCCGGACTCGAATGGCGGGTGGCCTTCGACAACGTGGTGGTGGTGCGCGAATCGATCATCGAGGTGGTGAAGACCCTGGCCGAGGCCATCGCCCTCGTCATCCTGGTGATGTTCCTCTTCCTCCAGAACTGGCGGAGCACGGTCATCCCGGCCATCACCATTCCCGTGTCCCTCATCGGCACCTTCGCCTTCATCAAGCTCTTCAACTTCTCGATCAACACCCTGACCCTGTTCGGCATCGTGCTCGCCACCGGAATCGTGGTGGACGACGCCATCGTGGTCATCGAGAACATCGAGCGGCACATGAGCGAGTTCCACAAGTCGGCGAGGCGCGCGGCCATCGACGCCATGCGGGAGGTGTTCGGGGCGGTCATCGTCATCGGCCTCGTCCTCGTCTCGGTGTTCGTGCCCGTGGCCTTCTTCCCCGGGGTCACCGGAAGGCTCTACCAGCAGTTCTCGCTGACCATCGCGTTCGCGGTGGTGCTGTCGGTGTTCAACGCGGTCACCCTGACCCCCGCGCTCTCCGCCCTCCTTCTGGACAAGGAAAGCCACACCCACGGCCGGTTCTTCACCTGGTTCAATCGCTTCGTCGACCACGGCACCGCCTCCTATGCCGCCTTCGTGCGCCGGGCCATGGGCCTTCGCACCGCCATGATCGTGCTCTTCATCGGCGGTCTGCTCGCCACCTGGGGGGTCTATCGGATCGTGCCTTCCGCGTTCGTGCCGGAAGAGGACGAGGGTTACATCATGACCCTGGTGCAGGCCCCCGCCGGCGCCTCGCTCGAGTACTCGAACAAGATCGCCCAGCAGGCCGAGCAGATCATGCTCAAGGACCCCGATGTCCTGGCCACCTTCTCGGTCATGGGCTTCTCCTTCTCGGGTGCTGCGCCCAACAACGGGATGATCTTCACCCGCCTCAAGGACTACGCCGATCGTCCCGGAAAGGCCCACTCGCTCAACACCGTGCTGAACCGCCTCCGCGGGCCGCTTTTCGCCATTCCCGGCGCGATCGTGGTGTCGTTTCCGCCTCCGGCCATTCAGGGCCTGTCCACCTTCGCCGGTTTCCAGTTCGAGCTTCTCGATCAGACCGGCGCCCCCAACCTCGACGGCCTCGCCGCCACCATGGGCGGCCTGATCGGAGAAGCGACGAAGGGCGGCAAGGTGCAGGGACTCTTCGCCAGCTTCCGCGCGGACGATCCCCAGCTCGTGGTCGACATCGATCGCGACAAGGCACGGAGTCTCGGACTGCCCCTCCAGGAAGTGACGGACGCGCTTCAGGTCTTCCTCGGCTCGCAGTACGTCAACGACTTCGACTTCAACAACCGCGCGTACCGCGTGTACGTGCAGGCCGATCAGCAGTTCCGATCGGGGCCCCGAGATCTCCGTCAGCTCTACGCGAGGAGTGCCGGCGGGCGGATGGTGTCGCTCGACTCGGTGGTGAAACTCCGTGAGACCACCGCGCCGCAGGTCATCTCGCACTACAACCTGTTCCGTTCCGCGGAAATCACGGGAAGCCCCGGCCCGGGCGTGAGCTCGGGGCAGGCCCTCGCGGCCATGGAAGACCTCGCGAAGAAGTTGCCCGCGGGCTACACCTACGCCTGGTCCGGCCAGTCCCTCGAGGAGATCAAGTCGGGTTCGCAGGCGGGAGCGATCTTCGCCCTCAGCGTGGTTCTCGTCTACCTGGTCCTGGCCGCGCAGTACGAGTCGTTCATTCTGCCCCTGATCATCCTGCTCGGGGTTCCTCTGGCCATCCTCGGCGCCTTGTCCGCGCAGTTCATTCGCGGCTACACCAACGACGTGTTCTGCCAGGTGGGCCTGATCCTGCTCATTGGCCTCGCGGCCAAGAACGCCATCCTCATCGTCGAGTTCGCCAAGGCCCAGGTCGACCTCGGCGTCGACGTCGTGAAGGCGACGCTCGAGGCGGTGCGACTGCGGTTGAGGCCGATCCTCATGACCTCGCTCGCGTTCATCCTCGGCGTGCTGCCCCTGGCCCTCGCCACCGGCGCCGGGGCGGCGGGCCGCAACTCCATCGGCACCACCGTCGCGGGCGGCATGCTGCTCTCGACCATCCTCTCCATCATCTTCATCCCGGTGCTCTACGTGGTGATCCGGACCCTCGCTCCCGGCAAGGGACGGCGCTCGCGTGAAGAGGACGAGGGCGAAGCCGGCTCATCCGCATCTCCGGGTCATGGCATCGGCGCCGCGGGAGTGGCGCTTCTCCTGATCCTCGCCCTGGTGGCGCCCGCGGGCGCGCAGACGGCGGAGGCGCCGGCCATGGAGTCGGTGACTTTCGACCAGGCCGTCAACCGGGCCCTCGAAAAGAACCCCACCGTGGCCATCGCCGCGGCGGGGATCCTGCGCGCCCAGGGCCTGCTTCAGCAGGTGCGGGCGGGCGGCCTTCCCCGGGTGGGCGCCAGCATCACCAACACCACGCTCGACAAGGCTCTCTCCTTCGACCAGAGCGTGGTCCAGCCGCGGAACCAGTCGGTCTTCGGGCTTCAAGCCTCGGTTCCTCTTCTGGCCGCCGCCCAGTGGGCCGCAACCGCGCAGGCGAAAGACAGCGTCGAGGTCGCACGGCTCTCGAGCGCGGACACGCGGCGGCAGGTCGCGGTCGCCACCGCGGCCGCCTACCTCGCGGTGATCACTCAGAAACGGCTGGTCGATATCTCCGAGCGTTCGCTCGACACCGCCCGGGCGCAGTACGACTACAACCGCAAGCGCCGCGAGGGCGGGCTCGGCAGCAGGCTCAACGAGTTGAGAGCCGGCCAGGTGGTGTCGGTCGACGAGACCCTGGCGGAGAACTTCCGTCTCGGCCTGCGACGCTCGCAGGAGGCCCTCGGCGTGCTCATGGGCGAGAACGGCCCCGTCGACACGACCGCAGAGCCGGTCTTCGACATTTCACCCTCGGAGATCACGGACGAGTGGATGACCCTGCGTTCCGACCTGCGCCTCCTCACCGGCGAACAGCGCGCGGCTCAGAACGTGCTGAAGGGCAGTTCGAAGGACTGGTGGCCGACCGTCACCATGTTCTTCGATCCGCAGTACCTCACGCCCTCCGGTCTTTTCCAGCGCTCGAAGACCTGGAGCCTGTCCTTCCGGCTGCAGCAGTCCATCTTCGTGGGCGGCGAGCGCAAGGGCCTTCACGTGGAACGCCAGGCCAACGCCGACGCCGCGGACTACGCGGTCGCCCGGAAGCAGATCGAGGCGAGGGCGGAGATCCGGAATGCCCGTTTCGCCGTATTGGGCTACGAGCGTGTCCTCGCGAGCGCCCGACAGGCCGCCCTTCAGGCGAACGAGGTTCTGAAGATCACCATCACCGCTTTCGACGCGGGGGCGTCCACGAACATCGAGGTCATCGATGCCCAGCGTGCGGCCCGGGACATCGAGGCAGCGGTGGCTCAGGCCGAGGACGCGCTGCGTCAGGCCCAGTTCGACCTGCTCGTGGCCCTCGGCCGGTTCCCGAAGTAGGTCTCCGAAACCGCCCTAGTACGGCCCTTCGAGATCGGCGGGAACGAAGGACGCTCGCGCCCTCTGGTCCCCGACCACATCGAAGCTGTAGTAGAGGCGATGCAGGTCCCGGGCCTGGCCGACCTTGGAGACGGCGTGGCGGGCCGCGAGCCAGGGATCTGAAGCGCCTTTCACCAGGCGCGAGACCACGCCGGTCCAGAAGCAGGTCAGGGTCTCATGGTAGCCGGAGGTGGGAGTATCGAGCGTGCCCACCGCGGCGTTGTGTCGCTTGATGCCTCGCCGTAGTTCGTCAACCGCCGAGGTGCCGTATCGCACCACGTAGCAGGCGCCCATGGCGACGTGCGCCGCATGCGTCCACTGAGCCCTGGGCAGTTCGCCCGCCTCCCAGGCCTTCACAAACGCGTCGAATGACTCGCGCGTATCGAGGAAGCCCGGGCGGGGCGCCTCCGGATCGAGGGTGGTCATGAGGCGAAGTATGCCGCGCGGTCACCGGACTCGGGAAGCGCGGCTGGGAATCCCGAAGCCATCATAGGGACGTTCTGGATCATGCGAAGATTCCGTCAACCATCGCGGGAATCCCCGCGGACTTCTTCCCCATCTTCCGGAGACTGACCATGGATCCCAGGAACCCCAAGGAATTCGACCAGGGCGTTTACGACCTCTTCGACAAGTACGTTCACGGAGACATCGATCGGCGAGCTTTCATCGACGGCGCTTCCAGGTTCAGCGTCGCGGGCATGACCGGCGCCATGATCCTCGACACCCTGAGCCCGCGCTTCGCGGAGGCGGAGGTAGTGGCGAAGGACGACAAGCGGATCGTCGCGGAGTTCGTCGAGTACCCCTCGCCGCAGGGTTACGGCAAGATGCGCGGCTACCTGGTGCGGCCCGCGGGCAAGACGGGGAAGCTCCCGGGCGTCCTGGTCGTGCATGAGAATCGCGGGCTCAATCCCCACATCGAGGACATCGCCCGAAGAGTGGCGCTCGAGGGCTTCATGGCCTTCGCGCCCGACGCGCTCTTTCCCCTGGGCGGCTATCCCGGCGACGAGGACAAGGCGCGCGAGGTGTTCCCGAAACTCGACCAGGCGAAGACCCGTGAGGATTTCGTGGCGGCCGCGGGCTGGCTCAAGGGCCGGAGCGACTGCACCGGCAAGGTCGCGGTGGTGGGATTCTGCTACGGAGGCGGAATCGCCAACATGCTCGCGACCAAGATCCCCGATCTTGCGGGCGCGGTGCCCTTCTACGGCGGCGCTCCGCCCGCCGAAGAGGTCAAGAACATCAAATGCCCCCTGCTCGTCCACCACGCGGAAAAGGACGAGCGCCTGGTCGCGGGCTGGCCGGCCTATGAGGCGGCCCTGAAGGCCAACAACGTCAAGTACGAGGGCTTCGTCTATCCGGGCGCGCAGCACGGCTTCAACAACGACACCACGCCGCGCTACGACAAGGTGAACGCCGACCTCGCCTGGAAGCGCACCATCGAGTTCTTCCAAAAGAACCTGAAATAGTCTCGCGTCGTTCACGAGCTTCTGCGCAAATACTTCGCGGTCGGTTCAACCCCGCGCAGGCATTTCGCGAGCCTTGGGGGTGAGGCGATACGCGCAAACTCTGCTGACGCCCTTCTCCGGAGCGGGTCCCGCTGAGCTCGCCCGAGTCGGCGCCCCGGACTGGCATGGACCCTGCTGAGCCTTCTGAACACGTACCGGTCGAACGTCTCAGGCCCCCCTCCAAGAGCCATGCTGACCATCAAACTCTGCCTGTTCCTAGCTGGCAAGAGCGATGGGCGCCACCTTCGCATGCGTCTGGGCCTGAGGCGTTCGGTCCGGGCAGTTCCGTCACCTCGCCGAAGTTCCTGCCGGGCTTGAGGGAGCGCTATCGGCTCGAGAAGTAGCTCAGTTCGAGGACGGACCCGCCATCTTGACCTTGCCTTTGAACTGGCGGAACACGAAGACGGCATAGGCCAGGGAGAGAACCATGGCCACCGGCCACCAGACGGCCGCGAGCCCCAGACCGGGACCGCCCACCGCACCCGCGTAGGCGTTCACCGAGTAGGCGGCATCGAAGGTGGAACGGAGCATGATGGGAAAGACACTCGCCGCCGCGGCGCCCAGAAGGCCGGCGATGAAGGCGCAGCCGCCCATGAAGGCGAGTCTTTCCCGCTCCCTGCGCTGGCCGGTCACGATCGCGAACGATCCGGCGATGGCGACGGCGACCAGGAACCAGGCGATGGGCCGGCGCACCATCTCGACGAACAACTCGGGGCGCACCACCCCGGTGGCCACGGTGATCGCGGGCATGAGAATGAAGACGGCGAGCCACAGCCTGCGCGCGAGCGTCCGGCTCCGGTCGTGAACCCCGCCTTCCGTCTTCCATACCAGGTACGAGGCGCCGTGGGCGGCGACGCAGACCACGGTGAAGAGAGCGACGGACCCGGTGTACCAGTCGAGGATGCCGACCTCGCCCCGGGTCCGGAAGTCGGTGAAGAAGGCGAGGCTGAACTTTCCCGTGACCCCAAGGGGCACACCCCTGAGAATGTTGCCGAGGGCCGCGCCGAGCAGGAGGGCGATCAGGAGATTGACCGCGGCGAAAGCGACGTCCCAGAAAGTCCGCCACAGCGAATCGTCGAGATGTCCGCCGAACTCCAGCGACAGGCCGCGGCCGATCAGGCACCACAGCAGCACGAAGACCGCGAGGTAGAAGCCGGGAAGAGCCACCGCGAGCACGCTCGGGAACGCGACGAAGAGCACGCCCCCCGAGGCCACGAGCCACACCTCGTGCCAGGTCCACAGGGGCCCGATGGCGCTGATCACGAGCCGGCGTTCCCCTTCCGTCTTCGCCACGAGGAACTGCACGATGCCGCAGCCGATGTTCCAGCCGTCCATCACCGCGTAAGCGGCCAGCATCAGAGTGAGAATGGCGAACCAGAGCTCAACCACGGATCACCTCCGGGTAGAGGCTCTGGGCAGCGCCATCTCCGTGTACGGGCCCGTGGAGGACTTCTCTCCCCGCCATGAAGAGATAGAGAAGGCCCACCGCCGCATACAGGCCGGCGAAGCCGATGAGGGTGAAGAGGGCATCGCCCTGGCTCACCACGTCGCTGTAGCCCGCGGCGGTGCGGAAGAGGCCAAAAATCAGCCAGGGCTGACGCCCCAGCTCGGCGGTCATCCAGCCCGCGGTGTTGGCGATGAACGGGAAGGGGAAGGACAGCATGAGGGCCCAGAGGAGGAGGGGTGTGGTCATCAGCCGATGACGCAGACGCTGGAGGATCGCGAGGGCCATCAGCCCGATGAACATGGTTCCGAGGCCGGCCATCACATGGAACGAGTAGTAGAGCAGCTCGATGTTCGTGGGCCACTGGTCCTCCGGGAACGCCCCCAGTCCGCGCACGTTGCTGTGGAAGGTGCCGAAGGCGAGGAAGCTCAGCATGCCGGGAAGAGCGATCGGATTGTCGAGCCGGCGCATCTTCACGTTCGGCTGGCCGATGAGGTTCAGCTGGGCTTCGGTGCCGCTCTCGAACCGGCCCTCCATGGCCGCGAGCGACACTTCCTGGTGCCGGGCCACGAGCTTGGCCTGCACATCCCCGGTGGGAAACGCGACCAGGACCGCCGCGATGAAGCCGAACGCGGTGCCCCACTCGAGGTAGAGGCGGGACTGGTCGGCGTGCTCGCCTCGCAGCGCGTAGTAGGCGCCCACCGCCGCCACCACGAACGCGCCGGTGACGAGGGCGGCCATCTGGTTGTGGGCGAAGAGGACGAAGGCCCAGGGATTCAGGAGATACGCGCCGAGGTCGCCGACGACGAGCGTGCCTTCGGGGGTGAGCGCGTGCCCGACCGGATGCTGCATGAAGGCGTTCGTGACCAGGATGAAGTACGCGGAAAGCCAGCTGCCGAGGCCGGTGAGCAAGGTGGCGACGAAGTGCTTCTTCGGCCCCAGCCGGCGTTCCCCCCACACCATGGCGCCCACGAACGCGCTCTCCATGAAGAACGCGAACATGCCTTCCATGGCCAGGGTCTGCCCGATCACGCCGCCCGAGTGCCTGGAGAACTCCGACCAGTTGGTTCCGAACTGGAATTCCATGGGGATGCCGGTGACCACTCCGACCGCGAAGGTGATCCCGAAGATACGGCTCCAGAACCGGGCCGCGGCGGCATAGGTCCCGCTTCCGTCACGAAGGGCCTTCCATCTCCACCACACCAGAAAAGGCGCGAGGCCCATGGTCAGTTGCGGGAACAGGTAATGGTAGGTGATCGTGAACGCAAACTGCAGGCGATGCCAGAACGCAGGGTCGTCCATGAAGCGCCAATCCTATGGCCTGAAGGCGCGCGAAGCCTCCGGGGCCCCAAAAGCCTTGACAAAGCCCGGGGCGGACGTAACATCCCGCCAACGGAGGGGGGCGCGCCCTGGTTGCCTGACGCGCAGGGATGTCCCTCTCATAAGGTCGAGACAAGGAGACACCCATGGGTTCACTCTCTTTCCGTTTACTGAACGCGGCGGTGCTGCTCGCGTTCCTGGCCGGCGGCCCCGCACACGCCCAGTCCAACGAAGGGAAGGTCCGTGGCGTCGTGCGCGACAGCAGCGGGGCAGGGATTCCCGGGGTGTTGTTGACCATCACCAATCAGGCGACCGGGACGAGCGCCACCGCCACCTCGTCGGCGGACGGCAGCTACACGGTGAACGTCGCCCCGGGCGTCTACTCGGTGAACGCGGCGCTCAAGGGCTTCGGCCGGCAGACGAAGAAGGATCTGAAGGTCGATGCGGGCGGAAGCGTGGCCGCGGACTTCACCCTGCAGGCGCAGAGGGAAGAGGAAGTGACCGTCACCGCCACCAAGCGCGAAGAGGCAATCGGGGACGTCCCGTTCGCGGTGGCCGCCCCCACCGAGCAGCTGATGCAGTCGCGAGGCATCGAGAACATCGAGGGGGTCGCGGCCAACGTGGCCGGCTTCGCCGTGCAGAACCTGGGTCCGGGTCAGAGTCAGGTGTCGATGCGCGGCGTCTCCTCCGGTCAGATCGTGCGCGACCAGCCCGGGGTCAAGGAACAGGTGGGCGCCTATCTCGATGAATCGGTCATCTCCCTTTCCCTGTTCACCCCGGATCTCGACCTCTTCGATGTGGGACGCGTCGAGATCCTGCGCGGACCCCAGGGGACGCTGTTCGGTTCGGGGTCGCTCTCGGGGACCGTCCGCTACATCAGCAACCAGCCGGAGTTGAACGTCTCGAAGTGGTTCGCGGAGTTCGGCGGCAACACGCTGAGCGGCGGTGCGGCGGGCGGGAGCGCGAAGCTCGGGGGCAACGTGAAGATGGGCGAGAAGGCGGCCATGCGCGTCGTCGGGTATTACACCAAGATCCCGGGTTACATCGACGCGGTCCAGCCGAACCTCAGCGTCAAGGAGGACGTCAACGGCGGCGACCGCTCGGGCGTGCGCCTCGCCCTGCTGCTCAAGCCCAGCGACAAGCTCTCCATCACTCCGCGAGTGGTGTACCAGAAGGTGGCGATGGACGGCTGGAACCGTATCGACGCCTACAACATCCTCGCGAACCCCTACACCACCACCCGTCCCAAGGTGACCCTCGGCGATCGCCAGCAGTTCACCCAGCTCGATGAGAACTTCACCGACAAGTTCTGGCTCGGCGACCTCAACATCCGCTACAACTTCGGCAAGGTCGACCTGACCTCGATCACCTCCTACACCGATCGCGACGTCCTGGTGGTTCGCGACGCCACCGCCCTGACCGCATCCATCACCGGCGGGAGCATTGGTCTGCCCGCCAAGGTCTACACCCTCGACGCCCCCCTCGACGACAAGACGAAGGCGAAGTCGTGGACGCAGGAACTCCGGCTCTCGGGAGAGACGAAGAAGTTCCGCTGGGTGGCCGGGGGCTTCTACAGCTCCACCGATCGCAAGTACGGGCAAAGCCTCTATGTCAAGGGATTCCAGGACCTGACCGGTATTCCCACCGCCGGAAATTTCGGCGCGTCCAAGGACGTTCTGTTCTATTCCGACCTCAACTACAACCTCCACCAGTTCGCCATCTTCGGCGAGGGAACGTTGTCCATCACCGACCAGTTCAGCCTCACCGGCGGCTTGCGCTACTACGACTTCAGCGAGGATCGCACCCAGGCCTTCGACGGGATCTTCGCGGACCCGGCGAGCAAGCCCGGCACGGTCAACGCGAACGGCGTGGCCCCGCGGCTCATCGCCACCTTCAAGGCGACCGGCAACACCAACATCAACGCGCAGGTGGCCAAGGGCTTCCGGCTCGGCGGCATCAACGATCAGCTCAATGTCCCCTTGTGCACGAAGGAAGACCTCGCCACCTTCGGGGGCCACGACGCGTGGAACGACGAAACCGCCTGGAACTACGAGATCGGTTCCAAGTCGAGGATCATGGGCGGCCGCGGCTCGTTCAACGTATCCGCCTTCAACATGGACATCAAGGACCTTCAGGCCACGGTCACCGCGGGTTCGTGCTCGTCGCGCGTGATCTTCAACGTGCCCAAGTCGCGGAGCACCGGCTTCGAGGCGGAGTTCACCGCCGCGCCCAACAAGAATTTCGATTTCTCCATCTCCGGCATCTACGCCGACTCGAAGCTTCAGTCCACTCTGACCTCGGGCGGCCAGGTCGTTTCCGGAATCAAGGAGGGGAATCGGCTCCCCAGCGTGCCCAAGTTCCAGACCTCGATTTCCGCCACCTATCAGTGGCAGGTGAAGACGGACACCCTGGGCTACATCACCGCCACCTATCAGTACACGGGTTCGCGGTTCACGCAGATCGGCGATCAGGCCGCGGGTTTTGGGACGGTCAATCTGCTCTCCTTCGCTCCCAACACCATCGGCGGGCCGCTCACCGCGACCCGGTTCACCTTCAACCCAGAGTTACCCTCCTACAATATGGTCAACGCGCGCGTGGGTGTGACTCGCGACAAGTGGGATCTGTCGCTTTACGGCAACAACCTGACCGACGAGATCGCCTGGCTCGCTCTCGACCAGGAGCGCGGAACCAGGGCTCGCGTGGGCTATCTGACCAATCCGCCCCGCTCGTTCGGCGTCACCCTGCGGGTGAAGTTCTAGGGCGTTCGGGTGATTCTCCAACCTGCCGCGCCGGCGGGGCGGCAGGTTAGAGGCGGAACAGGTAGCTGAACTTCACGAAGAAGCCATCCTTGGACCGGCTCAGGTCCTTGAAGGCGAACGTCTCCGGCTCGCTCATGGTGCTTCCGTAGCCGGCGAAGAAGACGGTGCCGGGTGTCGGCTGCCAGGCGAAAAGGACCTCGAGGCGCAGCCCGTTGCTGCGCTGCTCGACGGTCTTCGTGTACGCGCCGGTCGTGGCGTTGAGGATGTAGATCGGCCGCTCCGTCCTTGAATCGTCCCGCAAGGCGTTCTGATACTGCGCGTCGTACTGGGCGATCACGCGGCCGAAGATGGAGCGGGTCGCCTGGTACTCGAGCTTCAGCCGCGGAATCTGGCGCCTCGCCACCAGCGACCCATCCGATCGCCGGCCCACGTTCTGGAGGTTGTAGGTGGTGTTGAGCCGCAGCTTCTCCGTGGGGCGCCAGTCGAGCTGCACGGTGACGTAGGCGATGTTGCCGCTCGACCACTCGTAGAAATTCTCGTCCTTGCCCCATACCGCGTTGAAGTAGCCCGAAAAGTGTTTGAACTCCGGGGTGGTCAGGCTCAGGACCCAGTCCAGGTTCTGGAGGCGCGGCACCCCGACGAAAGGCAGGTATTCGCCGGGCCGATCTCCCTCGAGCACGTAGTCGGTGTAGAGGTCCTGGTCGTAGCCGAAGGATTCGAAGAGCACGGAAGCCCCGGTCTTCCAGCCCCCGCGCCAGGTGGCGTTGTTGTTGATATGCAGCTTCTTGTCCTGCACGCCCCCCTCGCCGAAGAAGGCGTCGTACTTCCAGGTGCCGTCCAGGACCACGTCGGTGTTCCACGCTTCGAGCGCGCTCCCCTTCTTCCCGAAGAAGCTGAGCCGCTGGTCGAGCGCGCCGTGCACGATCCCGGGACGAGAGATGAATCCGGCGGCCGCGACGAACTGATCGTCGATCCCCGTAAGGGTCGCCCGCGTCCCGGCCTTCTTTCCGTTCCGGTTGAAGATCGCCTGGAAAAGGGGCGCCTTGGTGGAGACGTCCGCGAGGCGGTTCGCGGACAAGGCTCCCTGCAGATCGAGGCTCGAAATCTCGCCCATACTGATGCGGGCATCGAGCCCGATCACGCGGTTGTAGTCGTCGCCGTCGATCTTGTCCGTGTAGACGAGGCCGAGGCGCGAGCCGGTCCCGATATCGCGACGCGCGCGCAGGAGATTGAAGATCGGGTGGGTGTCGCCGGTCCGCGAGGTCGCGACATCGTCGATCGCGGAGAGAAAGCCCACGCTGGTGCCGGAGAGAGTGCCGGTGAGCTTGGCCGCGGTGACCGGGGCCACGATCTTTCGGGTGTAGATGAGCCGGTTCGGGGTGGCGAATTGTTCGAGGCCGTCGAGAAAGAAGGGGCGCTTCTCCTCGAAGAACAGAGCGTTTCTGGGGTCGTACTGGATCTGGCTCGCGTCCGCCTCGACCTGGGAGAAGTCCGGGTTGACGGTTCCGTTGAGGGTCAGGTTGGGCGTGACGCCCCAGCGCACGTTCCCGCCGATCTCCGGCCTCTGGGCGTCGTAGCTCCAGGAATCCGGCGACTGCGGCGCGCCGTCCACCCGGCCGGTGAACTCGGGATTGAGGTCGAGCACCAGCCCGGGGCGGAGTTCGTGCATCCCCTCGAGCACCCCGCCCTGGGCCAGGAACGAGGTGGCGTCGCGCCGCGCCGGGGCCCAGGAGTCTTCGTAACCCGAGCTCTGGCTCTTGCGCAGGACGTGCAGGCCCCAGCTCTGGATCTCGGCCTTCTGATAACGGAGGCTCTTGAAAGGCAGGCGCACCTCGATCTCGTACCCCTCCCCGGTGAGCCGGCCCTTGGACTGGAACACGAAGTCGGGAGCGAGGTCGGGGGCCTCGCGACCGGTGGCCATGCCGGAGAACCCGCCGTGCGCGGACACCGTGCTCAGGCCCTCGATGAGCGTGCCGTCAGCCTGGACACCGAGCGGATTGACGGTCAGCGACACGGCCTGGCGACCGTCGTTGAAGGTCGAGAGCAGGAAGGTGATCGAGTCTTCCGCGGTCAGCTTGTCGCGCTGAGCCAGGCTCGCGCGCACCGTGCCCGGGGGCGCCTCCGCGCGGACACCGAAGTGAATGGCGGTGGCGGAATAGAAGACGAGCACCTCGGTCTTCTGTTCGGCGGGACGTCCGTCGTTGGGCGAGTACTGGGAAAAGTCGGTGAGCCTCGCGGCCTTCGACCAGGCGGGATCGTCGAGCTGGCCGTCCACCGTGATGGTCTCATCGAGTCGCGGCACCGCGACCTTCAGCTGGTTCTCGCGACCGGAGTAGATGAGAAGGGAGGGCGCGTCGGCGAGCGCCAGAGCGGACACGAGAGCGAGGCAGATCATCTTTTCTGGTCGGTGGCTTTCCTGGACCGAAGGGCCGGCGCGGCAAAAACCCAATCCTACGACTTTTCGGGAGATGTTGAAAACCTCATCATGGATCGGGATCTAGACTGAGAAACTCAATAAATTGAATATGTTGTGCCCTGAAGTCAAAAATTTTGCTTGACTGCTTGGAACACTGTAGCGATACTTAACGTTGTTAAGTCAAAGCACGGAGTTAATGGTCATGGGAATCGCAGAACGAAAAGAGCGAGAGAAAGAGGATGTGCGACGCAAGATCCTCGACGCCGCGCACGACCTCTTCGAGGCCCACGGCTACGAGAACGTGACCATGCGCGCGGTCGCCGACGCGATCGAATACTCCCCGACCACGATCTACCACCACTTCGAAAACAAGGACGCGCTCGTCGAGGCGCTGTGCTTCGCCGATTTCGAAAAGCTGTCGGCGGCCATGAACCACCGGCCGCTTCCCTCAAATCCCGTCGATCGGATCCGGGCTCTCGGCCACGCTTACTCCGCCTTCGGGATAGCGAATCCCAATCAATACCGGTTCATGTTCATGACCGCCGGCGACTGGAAGAAGCACGGCGGCGAGAGCGACACGCCCCCCGCCCAGTCCTACGCGTTCCTGCGCCAGGCCGTGGTGGAGGCCATGGACCAGGGGTTCTTCGAGAAGGGCGACGTGGACCTCGTGTCCCAGATCCTCTGGTCCGGGATCCACGGTGTCGTGTCGCTGCTCATCACGTTCAAGCCCGAGCAGTTTCCCGTCCCGCCCCGGCCCGGCCTCATTGAAGCCGCCATGGAGGCGACAATCCAGGGCCTCCTCGCGGGCGGGAAGGAAAAGTGATGGTCTCGCTCGCCCGTAAGAACCTTCTCCACGACCGCGTCCGCTTCGCGATCACCCTCGCGGGCGTGGCCTTCGCGGTGACCCTGGTCCTGGTTCAGGTCGGCCTGTTCCTCGGGCTCCTCGACAAGGCGACCATCTCGATCCAGCGATCCAGCGCCGACATCTGGATCGTGGGGAAGAGCACTCCGAACATCGACTTCGGAAAACCGTTCCCGGAGACCACGGTTCTCCGCGCCCGGGGGGTGGCCGGAGTGGAACGGGCCGACAACATCATCGTCCAATTCGTCAACACCCAGCTTCCCACCGGGGCCACCGAGAATTCCGAGGTCTACGCCCTGGCAGATCCCGTCTTCTGGAAGCTGCCGTGGACCCTCGAAGCCGGCCGCGTGGAGGATCTCTCGCGCGGCTACAACATCGTCATGGATCGCACCGCCACCCTCCGGTTCGGGGCGTTCGAGGTGGGCGACTACCGGGAACTGGGCGGCCGGAGGTTCCGGATCATCGGCCGCAGCGCGGGCGCCGAATCGTTCACCACGACGCCGGTGGTCTTCATGGACTTCGCCAATGCGCAGAGCCTGTTCGAGCAGCTGCGCGGCCAGACCACCTACGTGCTGGTCAAGGTGGCCCCGGGTTTCGATCCGGCGGAAGTGGCCGCCCGGCTTCGCCCGATGTTTCCGTACAACGACGTGCACACCCGGGAAGAGTGGGCGGCCCAGTCGCGCGGCTACTGGGTCAAGTCCACGGGCCTGGGCATGAGCATGGGCGTCACCGTGTTCCTGGGCATCCTGGTCGGGGTGGTGATCGTCGCTCAGACCCTCTACACCTCGGCGGTCGAGAACATCCGCCAGTTCGGCACGGTGAAGGCGATCGGCGGCTCGAACTGGGACATCTACAAGATCCTCGGCGAGCAGGCGCTGATCAACGCCGTGCTCGGCTTTCTCCTGGGCGCGGGCGCTTCATACGGGGTCCGGCCCGCGATGGCCGGCCTTCACTTGAACGTGCTCCTCAGCCCGGAGTTTTCCGCGGTCGTCTTCGTGGGCACGGTGGCCATGTGCCTCGCCGCGGCCCTCTTCTCTTTCCGTCGCGTGGCTCTGATCGATCCCGCGCTCGTCTTCCGGGGGTAAGGCCCATGAAGAAAGTCCTGGAAGCGCGAGCCGTCCGCAAGACCTTCGAAGAAGGCTCCCAGCGCGTGGAGGTGCTGCGCGGGGTGAGCCTCGACGTGAGTGCGGGCGAGATCGTCTCTCTCGAGGGCCCGTCCGGTTCGGGCAAGACCACCCTGCTCTCGATCATGGGCTGCATCCTCACCCCGAGCACCGGCGAGGTCCACATCGCCGGCCAGCGCATCAGTGGCAACGACCAGGCGCTGCGCGACGCGCGACGCAAGTCGATCGGCTTCGTCTTCCAGCAGTTCAACCTCTTCCCCGCCCTCACCGCGCGCGAGAACATCGTCTACGCGCTCGGGATCAAGGGTCACCGGGGCGCGAAGGCCGAGGTCGAAGCCGACCGCGTGCTCGATGCCGTGGGACTCACCGACCGCAAGCACTTCCTGCCCCGCGACCTGTCGGGCGGCCAGAAGCAGCGCGTGGCCATCGCCCGGGCGCTCGCCGGCTCGCCCGACGTCATCCTCGCCGACGAACCCACCGCGAATCTCGACTCCGCGGTGGGCGTGCAGATCCTCGATCTGTTCCGC
This sequence comes from Vicinamibacteria bacterium, assembly GCA_044229175.1. Lineage (GTDB taxonomy): Bacteria > Acidobacteriota > Vicinamibacteria > Fen-336 > JAGNNV01 > JAGNNV01. The sequence goes on from JBGATM010000035.1 coordinate 27,714, forward strand.
GATCTGGCCAAGAGCGAGAACAAAGGTCTCATCATCGTGACCCATGATCCCAAGGTCCGAAGGGTCGCGGACCGCGTCGCCGGCATCGCCGACGGCCTTCTTATTCAAGAGGCCCACGCGGCCTGATTTCTGTCAGAGGATCCCAACATGCGTTCAAGTCTCGTACTGCTCTCGTTGTCCGGAATCGGCCTGGCTCTTCTCGCGGGCACGGTCATGCAGGCCCAGCCCCAGGCCCAGCCTTCGGCCATGGCGGCGGGCACGGCGCGCCCGGCGCTCACCGGCGTCGCCGCGGAGGGCCGGGTCGTGGCCTACCCGGGCGCCGAAGTCACGATCGGCGCCGATGCGGTCGGCCGCCTGCTCCGCGTGAACGTGGAGGAGGGCGACCTCGTGCGCAAAGGCCAGGTCCTCGCCGAAATCGACGCGAGCGACCTGATCGCGAGTCTCGATGAGGCGAAAGCCCGCCTGGAGGAAGCGACCGCGGAACGGCATCTGGCGCAACTGAACGCGGATCGCAAGGTGAAACTGTTCGCGGAGGGCGTCCTGCCCGCGTTCGATCGCGACGCGGCGGCGCGGGACGTCGAGATCACCCAGGCCCGTATCGAGACGGCGACCGCGACCATCCGCCGGCTCGAGGCCACGATCGCGAAGACCCGCATGATCTCGCCGATCGACGGCACCGTCACCTCGCGCATCGTCAACGCCGGCCAGATGGTCGACCGCGGCAACCCCGCCTTCATCGTGGCCGATCTCCATCGCCTGCGCATCGAGGGAGAGGCCCACGAGGCGGACGCCGACCGCGTGAAGGTCGGCGCCCCGGTGGAGATCCGCGCCGACGGTTTCCCGGGCCAGAGCTTCCGCGGACGCGTCGAGGAGATCCCCGGCAGCGTGACTCTCCGGCGGATCAAGCCCCAGGATCCCGCGCGTCCCACCGACGTCCGCGTCCTGGCCCTCAAGGTCGCGTTCGAGGGCCGGACGCCCCTGAAGCTCGGCAGCACCGTCGACCTGGTGGTCAGCGCTCCCGGCAGGTAAAGGTTAAGTTCGGTCTCGTGGCGCTCTTCAAGTCCAAGGCCGCGGTCGCACCGCTAACGGCAACCGATCGTCAGTTCCTGCTCGAGTGGTCGGTCCCCTTTTCCGAGATGACCGCGGCGATCCAGGCCGAGTTCGAAGACCAGGTCGCCCACTTTCTCGCCACCCGGCGAATCACGGGGGTGAGCTTCGGAGAAGGGCTGCAGCGGGAGGGCAAACTGCTCGTCGCCGCCTCGGCCTGCACGCTCTCGGCCGGCTGGCCCGGATTCCGCTGGACCGACGTCACCGAGGTCCTGCTCTACCCCGACGACTTCGATCGTGATTTCCAGATCGCGGATGGAGACGGCGACGCCACCGCGGAACTCTCGGGCGAAGCCCACCCGTGGGGCACGGTCATCCTCTCGCTCCCGTCCCTCGAAGACAGCTTCGACGATCCCCACGACGGCTACCACGTCGGGTACCACGAATTCGCCCACATCCTCGACCGGGACACCGCCTCGAGCGTGGGGCCTTCGGGCGACGGAGGTCTCCCCTCGAACATCACCGGCAAGTTCGCCGACCTCATGGGCAAGGCCCTCGAAAGGACGCGGGCGGAACTGGTGCTGGAGCAATCCCCGCTCGATCCCTACGGCCTGGAATCACCCGCGGAACTGTGGGCCGTCGCGGTGGAGGGGTTCTTCGAACTCTCGAGCGCGATGGCCGATGCGCACCCCGAGCTGCACCAGCTCCTCGACCTCTATTTCAACCAGCGGCCTCGGAACTAGCAGGGTGCAAACGAAGTGCAGCACCCTGCGTATCCCGGCGCAAGCCGGGATCCACTGAACCAATCACGAAGCTAGGCCGTGATCGGCGGCAACCCGGGCCGCACCTTGAGGGTCGCCTCCTTTCGGATCTGGACCGTGCCCACCTTCGCCCCGCGGGGCTTGCTCACGTTCTGCGCCCGCGTGAAGGAGACGGGAACGACACCGGCGCTGCGGGCCTTGCTGTGATACGCGGCGACCGCGGCCGCGGTCTTGAGCATCGGCTTGTCCGGCTCTTCCCCCTCCGGCCCCTGCAGAATCACGTGCGAGCCCGGCACCCCGTGGACGTGAAACCAGTAGTCGTTCGCCCGGGCGATACGCAGGCTCAGAGCCTCGTTGTCCTCATCCGTCTTGCCGGCCAGGACCGTCCAGCCGCCGGGCAGAGCGTACTCCCAGGCCCGGACCTCCTCACGTGAAATCATCGGGGACCATGGGCCGAGGGGCACGGAAGATTTGGTGGACCTGAGGGGGATCGAACCCCTGACCTCTTGAATGCCATTCAAGCGCGCTCCCAGCTGCGCCACAGGCCCACGACGTCTTCCGAAAGGGAACGAACGATACCAGAACTCGCCGTTGTTTCGTGCGTCGGTCCCTCTGCGAGAATCCGCGCGATGCCAACCTTGAAGTCGATCTGCGTCTACTGCGGTTCGTACGCAGGCCGGAAGGTCGAGTACGCCCTCGCCGCCCAGGAGCTCGGCGGCCTTCTCGGAAGCACGGGACGAACCCTCGTCTACGGGGGAGGAGGCGTGGGGCTCATGGGCGAAACCGCCCGCGCGGCCATGGCCGCGGGCGGACGGGTGATCGGGGTCATCCCCAGCCACCTCAACACCATTGAGCGCGCCTATCACGAGGTGGAGTTGCGCGTGGTCGAGACCATGCACGAGCGCAAGCAGACCATGGCCGACCTCGCCGACGGTTTCATCGCCCTGCCCGGGGGCCTCGGGACCTTCGATGAGCTCTTCGAGATCCTGACCTGGAACCAGATCGGACTCCACGGGAAGCCGGTCGGACTATTGAATGTCGCGGGTTATTTCGACGCGTTGCTGGGCGTGATCGAGCAAGCAGTGCGCGAAGGCTTCGCCCCCGCGACCGCGCGATCGAGAATCCTCGTGGGCTCGACCCCGCCGGCTCTGCTCGAGGCGATGGACGCTTACATCGAGGAGTAGGGGCAGGCCGCGCCCCTCGTCCCTACGCCTTGGGCTTCATCGGAGGCAGGGCACGGGCCTCGATCATCGAGGCGAAACCGCACCTCGCGTGCGAGCCGTCGCAAAACGGCTTGTTCGCGGACTGGCCGCAGCGGCACAAACCGATGGCGTCCCGCCCGGCCAGATCGAACGACTTCCCCGTCTCGTCGACGATTTCGAAGTCGCCTTCGACGCGGATGGAACCGTTGTTCTTCACGATGATCTTGGTGGCGGCCATGGTTTCCTTGCTCTGGTTGATGTGCCCGAGCCCGCAATGATATCGGACCCGGCCCGTTAGACTTGCTGGGTTGAGAATCGAAGACGCGGTTACGAAGGTGCGCGACGGGGCCGGATGGGCCAGACTTTTTCGCCTGGGCCTCATCCGGGTAGCCGGTCCGCAACGGGTGAAGTTCCTCCACAACCTGCTGTCGAACGACATCGGCGGACTCGCGCCCGGGCAAAGCCGTCTCGCCGCCTTGATGAACCTCAAGGGTCAGCAGGTCGCCTGGATGAGGGTGATGGCGGAAAGCGACACCCTCATCTGCGAGTTGCCTCTGGAAGTGCGCGATACCGTGGTGGACACGTTCCTCCACTACAAGGTCGGAGCGCCGGTGCGTTTCGAGAAGGTGGACGCGGCCGTGTTCGGCCTGTTCGGGGGGAAGGCGCCGGAAGCGCTGATCGCCCTCGGCCTCACCTCCATCCCCACCGGGATCGAGACCTTCACGACCGACTCCTTTTCCGGGCACACGGTGCGGGTCAGCCGCGGGCGAGACCTTCCGGCCCGGGGCTTCACCCTTCACGCCGCCCAGGCCGCGGTCATGGCCCTCGAGGAAAAACTGCGATCGACGCTCGGCGAACCCATCCCTCCCGAGGTGCTCGAGACCCTGCGGGTCGAAGAGGGCATTCCCTGGTACGGGATCGACGTCAAGGAAGAGAACCTGCTCCACGAGACGGGCCAGTTGAAGGTGTACCACTCGTCCACCAAGGGTTGCTACCTTGGCCAGGAGGTCGTGGCGCGGCTCGAGGGACGCGGCGGAAACGTGAACAAGCGCCTCGTCGGATTGAAATGCTCGCGGGCCGTGTCGGCCGGTCAGGACATCAAGGCCTCGGGGAACGTGATCGGCCGGGTGACGAGCGCGGGGTTGTCGCCGGAGTTCGGGGCCATCGCCATGGGGTACGTGCACCGCTCCCACGGAGATGAGAGCAGCGCGCTGGACATCGAGGGGGCGCACGCGGAGGTGACCGCCCTCCCCTTCCGAACCTGATGCCCCTAACCGCCGCGGCGCGAAAGCTGAAATGGACGCTCTTCGGAGCGCAGGCCATGGGCTCGGCGGGGTTTCTGGTCGCCTCCACGGTGACGCCCATCGTGGGCGCGCAGCTTTCGGGCCGGCCTTCGTTCGCCGGAGTGCCCACCGCGTTCTATTGGGCGGGCGGCGCCCTCGCCACCCTGGTCTGGGGCCGGCTGATGGATCCCATCGGAAGGCGCAGGACGCTTTCGCTCGGACTTCTGGTGGGCGTTCTCGGCGCCTCCCTCGCGTCCTTCTTCGTGGTCCTTCATTCGTTCGGCGGCTTCATCCTCGGTCTGGCCCTGATGGGCGCCGCGAATTCCGCGCTCCAGCTCGCGCGTTTCATGGCGGGCGAAGTGCACCGAATGGAGGAACGCGGACGCGCCATCTCCACCGTGGTCCTCGGGGGGACCGTCGGGGCCGTCCTCGGCCCGGCGCTCGTGGCGCCCATGTCCGCCCTCGCCATCGCGCTCGGAGGGCCGCCTCTGGCCGGACCCTACGCGGCGAGCGCAGGCTTCTTCTCCATGGGCGCCGTCCTCGTCGTTCTCCTCCTGTGGCCGGACCCGCGGGACCTAGCAAAGGAGATACACCGGGCTTCAGAGGTTCCTTCGACCACCCTGCGCACCGTGCGCGAAATCCTCCTTGATCCAAGGGTCCGGATCGCCGGCCTCACCATGGCGATCGCGCAGGTGGTGATGGTCATGCTGATGGTGATCACGTCTCTCCACATGTCGCATCACCATCACGCTCTCTCGAGCATCGCCGCGGTGATGTCGTCGCACGTGTTCGGCATGTACGCCTTCTCCGTGGTATCCGGACGCTTCGCCGACACCTGGGGACGGGGTCCCCTCATCGGCGTGGGTGCCTCGGTGCTCGTCGTCTCCTGCCTCACCGCCACCCTGTCCACCGACGTGGCGCCTCTGGCTTTCGCCCTGTTCCTGCTCGGGCTCGGATGGAACTTCTGCTACGTGGGCGGATCCACGCTGCTCTCGGATTGCCTCTCCCAGGGCGAGCGCGCGCGTATCCAGAGCGTGAACGATTTCGTGCTCACCACTCTCGCGGGCACGGGGAGCGCCCTTTCCGGCCTGGTCTTCTCCTCGCTGGGCTACGCGATGATGGGCTACCTGAGCGCAGGCGTCTCGCTGATCCTCGTCTGGCTCAGCCGGGACGTGACCCGGCGCGCGCGCGCGTAGGCGCGTCCGTGCCCCTTGGTAGAGTCGCGGCCATGCGCGCGGTCGCCCTGACTCTCGGCCTGACCCTGGCGGCGGCATTCGCCCCCGCCGACGAATCTCCGATGACCGTCTTCCTCCGTAAGACCGTGCTGCTGTCGGACGCCCAGATGAGGGCCCTCGATGCGGGAGAGGTGGTCACCAGACAACTGGCCGCGGACGAGAAGGCGGACGTGGCCGTCTTCGGCGCGGTGCGCATCCCCGCCTCCCCCGAGACCTATGTCGCCCGTTTCAAGGACATCGCCGCCTTTCGGCGATCGCCTTCGGTCAGCGAGATCGGGCGGTTTGGCGACACCCCCGATGTCCGGGATGTCGCGACCCTCACCCTCGAGGACGAAGACTTCGCGGCCGCCCGCAACTGCCGGCCGGGAAAGTGCGATCTCAAGCTCGCCCGTTCGGCGATCGAGCGCATGCACTCACAGATTGACTGGTCGGCCCCCGATGCCCGGGGCCGCGCTACCGCGGTGCTGCGCCAGGTCATGGTCGATTTCGTGGTCGCCTATCGCAGGAACGGCGCGGCCGAACTCGCCACCTACTTCGACAAGGAGCACGCGGTCGACGCCTCCAGCGAATTCCAGACCCTGCTCGAGAGCACCCGATACCTCGTCACCTTTGCCCCCGAGTTCCACCGCTACGTGGCGTCGTATCCGGGCGGAACCCTCGCCGGGGCCGAGGACTTCTTCTACTGGATCAAGGACAAGGGAGGTCCCAAGCCCGTGGTCTCCGTGCACCACGTCTCGCTCTGGCGCGACCCGCGCGGGCCGGTGTTCGTTTCGTCCAAGCAGATCTATTCCAGTCACTACGTGCGCGTGGGCCTCGATCTCGTCGCCGTCGTTCCCGCCCGGGAACCCAGCCTCGGGTCCTATCTGCTCGATCTGTATCGCGCGCGGATCGATCCGCCCGGCGGCCTGATCGGCGCCGCGATCATCGGCAAGATCCGGGGCAGCGCCGAGAACAGCCTCCGCGAGAGCCTCCGGGCCGCGAAAGCGCGCACGCTCTCCCCGCCCTGATCCCCAGGGGCCGCTGGCTAGGCCCCCAGCCGGGTCGCGAGTTCGTCGAGGGTGCGAACCCGCGCGCAGTCGCGGTCCTGGTTCACGTCCGTCGGGTCGAGCAGGATGGCGTCGAGGCCGGCGCGACGCGCGCCCACCACGTCGATCTCGTAGAAGTCGCCGACGTGGACGGTCGTCTGCTTTCGCGAGCCGCTTCTTTCGAGGGCGATCTGGAAGAACCGCGGATCCGGCTTCTCCACCTTCTCGACGTGGGAATCGAAGACGGCGTCGAAATAGGCGCTCAGGCCCAGGCGGTCGAAATGAGCGTGGAGGGTCCCGTTCGCGTTCGAAACCACCACGCGTCTCAGGCCACGGGCCCTCAGGCGAACCAGGAACGGGATCAAGCCGGGATCGGGGATTTCCCAGAGGTTTCGGGTCGCGTGATACGCGCGCAGTTCGGTGAGCGCCTCGCGCACGCGATCGTCGATATCGATGCCGGCCCGCCGCAGGACGGCGGCGAAGTAGGCGAGGCCGCGACTGTCGTCGTCCGAACCGCGGACGAAAGAGGGGTCCTCGAGATCGCGCTTGGCCAGGGGCTCGACCCGCCGGAGGAGCGCGCTTTGGGCCGCGACGCCATGTGCGGTCAGGGCCTCGGCCACCCGGTCGAAGTTGGGATGGACGAGAACCCCGCCCGCGTCGAGGAATACGGTTTCGATCATCGGCTGATTCTCGCAAGAGATCGGCGTCCGCCTGCCGGAGCCTCTAAACTCCGGTCTTCCCTCGCAAAGACATTTGATGCGCTTCTCCTCCGCCTGGTCCCGGGCCTTCGGCCTGCTCTGCCTCGTGAGCCCCGCTCTGCTTCACGCCGAGGAGCGGTGCGCGGGCTCTCCCTTCGTCAACGTGACCCGGCCCCGAGCCATCGAGGAATCCGCGGACGTGGCGGTGGGTCCGCAGATCTTCGACGCCGCGCTCCACCCCCGGGGCTTCGTCCTGATGGCCAACAACTACGGCCTCCTCACCTACGACGGCGGGTCCTGGCGTCTGATGCCGCTGGGGCGCTCGGCGGTGGCGCTGTCCGTGGGGGTCTCAACCAACGGTCGCATATTTGCGGGCGGATCGAGGACGTTTGGGGAAGTGGTCGAGGACCCGACCGGGCAACTGATCTATCAGCCGCTCGAAGCGCGGGTTCCCGCGGCGGATCACGATTTCTCCGACGTGTGGCAGACCCTCGTGTCCAAGGAGGGCATCGTCTATTTCCGGTCGCGAGAGAGGCTCTTCGTCCTTGGCAACGGCGACCTGCGCGCGCTCGAGCCCAAAGGCGGCTTCACCGCGGCGGGCCTTGCCGGGGACGTCCTCTACGTCCACGACCTGGCCGCCGGGATCCTGGCCATCGAGGGGGGACGGACCGTCCCGGTGCCCGGAGGCGAGCGGTTCAGGGGTGCCCGCGTCACCGCCATCGCCGAGGGCCCGGAAGATTCCCTGCTCGTGGGAACCCAGGACCAGGGTCTGTTCCGGTTCGACCCCCGGGGGGGCGACGCGCGGGCCGTTGGGTCCGACGTCGCCGGGCTCGCCGCCTCGGAGATCCTCAGTGTCCGCGGGCTCGCGAACGGGCAGATCGCCGTCGGCACCTTGAGGAATGGCCTCTTCGTGCTGGACGCCTCGGGACGCCTGCGTTTCCGGATGGATCGTGACAGCGGCCTGCCCGACAACGCGGTTCTGACCCTGCAGACTTCCCCCGGCTCTTTATGGGCGGGCACCAACGGAGGCGTCGCTCAGCTTCTGGTGCCGAATCCGATCGAGAACTACGGTGCGCGGGAGGGCTTGCCCGGACTGGTCGAATCCCTGGCTCAGCATGCGGGCTCGATCTACGCGGCCACCTCGCAAGGGGTCTTCCGCTTCGCCTGCCGGGACCGCGCCTTCGAGGCGATCCCCTCCCTTCGCAAGCAGGCCTTCGCCCTCCTCAGCGCGGGAACCCTCCTCGCCGCCACCGCCGACGGCATCTACGAGATCGATGGGGCCGACACCCGGCTGGTTCGCGCGGGCCTGGCCCGGGGCTTCTCGAAGTCGACCGACGAAAGCCGCATCTGGGCGGCGACCCAGGCCGGCGTGGTCGCGCTCCGAAAAGCCTCCGGCCGCTGGATCGTGGACGCTCCCGTGGTCACCACCGGCGCCGAGTTCGAAAGGCTGGCGGGGGTCGAGGCCACCAGCGTCGGAGAGGACGGAGGAGAGCGACTCTGGATTTCCCTGGTCACGGGGCGCCTGATTTCGGGACTGCCCGTTCGCAAGGGTGCTTCGATCGAGTTGACGAACCTGAGGGCCTACGGGGAAGCGCAGGGAATCGCCGCGGGCTTCACCGAAGTGATCCCGGTCAGGGACGGCGTTCGCATCGGGACGACCAGCGCGGTCCTCAAGCCTCAGGGCCTCGTGCTCCTGCCGGATCCTTCGTTCACCGAGGCTCTAGGAGCCGGCCGCGGGGCCTTCCGAATCAGGAACGCCAAGGACGGCGGCTACTGGGTAGCCTCCTCCAAGCGACCACTCCGCCTGGTGACGGAGGGCCTCGCCGGGGCCCTCACGGTTCGGCAGACCTCGATGCTGAGAATTCCCGCGGGGAGCCGCATCCTGGATTTCCTCGAGGTCTCGGACACCGAAGTCTGGATCGGCACCGACGACGGAGCCTTCCGATACGACCCGTCCCGCGAGGTCCGGACCAAGAGCCCGGCTTCCGCGCGGGTCCGAAGAGTTCGAACGAACTCGACCGAACTCTTCTCCGGCGGGCCTATCGATTCTCTCGAAGCGGCTCTGCCGCATCTTTCGCCCCTGCGCTTCGAGGTCGCCTCGACCAGCCTCGATGATCCCTCGCGAAACCGGTTCCGCTACCGTCTCGACGGTCAGGACACCGAATGGAGTCCGTGGACGCCGGAGACGCGGAAGGACTACACGAACCTCGGCTCGGGCGCCTACCGTTTCAGGGTGGAGACGCGCGACGTCTACGGCCGGGTCGGCGAGGAGGCGGGCTTCTCGTTCGTGGTGCTGAAGCCCTGGTACCGCGAACCCTGGGCCATCGCCCTCGGCATCGGCGTCCTGGGTGGACTCTTCTACGGCGCTCTTCACCTCCGCACCCGCGCGCTGCGCAACCGGCAGCGCGAGCTCGAGAGCATCGTCGATCAGAAGACGACGGAACTTCGGGAGGCGTCGTTCACCGATCCGCTCACCGGGCTCAGGAACCGGCGTTACTTCGCGGAAGTCATCGAGGCCGAGGTGTCCCTCGCCTGCCGGCCCGGCTCGGCGGCGCTCCACCTGTTCCTCGTCGATCTGGACCACTTCAAGCAGGTCAACGACACCCACGGTCACGCGGCGGGGGACGACGTCCTCCGCCAGACTGCGGGGCGGCTCAAGGCGGCCACCCGCACCTCCGACCTGGTCTTCCGGTGGGGCGGAGAGGAGTTCCTGATCGTGGCCCGCGGAGCCCCCGACCTGCCGCGCAACGAAATCGCGAGCCGGATCGAACGCATGATGGGGCAGGAACCGTTCGACCTCGGGGAGGGCAGGAAGCTTCCCCGGACCTGCTCGGTGGGCTTCGCCACCTTCCCCTTCTACGTGGGAAATCCCACCTCGGTTCCTCTCGACGCGGTGATCGAGCTTGCCGACCTCGCCCTCTATCGGGCGAAGCAGACCGGGCGGAACCGCGCGGTGGGGGTGTCCCCGCAGAAAGGCGCGCCGGCTCCGGGCGACATCTGGAGGAACAGCCTCCTCGAGAACCTCGAAAAGGCCGCGGTGTCGGTAGAGGTCGTCGAAGGGCCCTCCGTTTCGGATCTTTGATCCTCGGCCCTGCCGGGTCGTTGAGGCATAGAATCCCTGCCTCGTGACCACGGACAAGCCCTCCGCAGACCGTCTCACCCGCGGCCAGCTTCTCGAGCTCTACTACTTCCTCAAGCTCAATCGGGGCCTCGAGGAAAAGCTCTCGAATCTCTACCGTCAGAGCAAGGTGGTCGGGGGTCTGTACCGGAGTCTCGGGCAAGAGGCCTGTTCGGTCGGCGCCGCCTACGCGCTGGAGCGGGGCGACATCTTCACGCCCCTGATCCGCAATCTCGGGGCCATCCTCGTCCGCGGCGGCTCGCCACACGACATCTTCTGCCAGTACATGGCCAAGGCCGATTCGCCCACGCGCGGCCGCGATCTGAACCTCCACTTCGGATGGCTCTCTCCCGAAGGCTCGATGCCGTCGGTGATCTCGATGCTCGGCGACATGATTCCGATCCTCACCGGCGCGGTCATGGCCGAACGCATGAACGGCCGGCGCACCGTGGCCCTCACCTGGATCGGCGACGGGGGCACGTCCACCGGAGCCTTCCATGAGGGACTGAACCTCGCCTGCGTGCAGAAAGCCCCCCTCGTGCTCATCGTCGAGAACAACGGGTGGGCCTACTCGACGCCCACCGCGCGGCAGACCGCCAATACGAACTTCGTGGATCGGGCCACCGCGTACGGCTGCTTCGGCGCCCAGGTGGACGGCAACGACGTCCTGGCCGTCTACGACGCCACCCGCACCGCCATCCAGCGCGCGCGCCAGGGTCTTGGACCCACGCTAATCGAGGCCCTGACCATGCGCATGAAGGGTCACGCGGAGCATGACGACATGAAGTACGTGCCCCGGGAGATGGTGGACAAGTGGGCCTTGCGCGATCCGATCGCCCAGTTCGAGAAGTTCCTGGTCGGCATCGGCATCGGCGCGAATCTTCTTCAAGCCATCGTCAGCCGGGTCGACGAGGAACTCACGACCGAACTCGCGCGGGCCGAGGCCTCCCCCATGCCCGAGGGCAGCAGCGGAACCACCGACGTCTACTTCGGATCCACGGCCGAGGACGCGACACCCGAGATCGTGCGGAAGTCGAAGAAGGCGCGGGGCCTCTAGGGCAAGCCATGGCCATCCTCACCTATCTCGAAGCCATCCGCCAGGCCATGGAAGAGGAGATGGTCCGCGATTCACGCGTGTTCATCCTCGGCGAGGACGTGGGCAATTACGGCGGCGCCTTCCGGGTCACCCAGGGTTTCCTCGAGAAGTTCGGACCCGAGCGGATCATCGACACTCCCATCTCCGAGACCGGCCTGATCGGCGCGGCTATCGGCGCCTCCCTCTTCGGCATGCGCCCGATCGCCGAACTGCAGTTCATCGATTTCATCAGTTGCGGCTTCAATCAGATCGTCAACTACGCGGCGAAGAGCCGGTATCGCTGGGGCGGAGGCGTGCCCATCGTGATCCGCGGCCCTGCGGGCGCGGGCGTCCACGGCGGGCCCTTCCATTCGCAGAGCCCCGAGTCGTACTTCATGAACGTGCCGGGCCTGAAGATCGTGGCTCCCGCCACCCCGACCGACGCGAAGGGGCTGATGATCGCGGCCATCCGCGACCCCGACCCCGTCATCTTCCTCGAGCACAAGTTCCTCTATCGCCGCCTCAAGGAGGAGGTGCCCGAGGGCGATTACGCCACGCCGATCGGCGAAGCCCGCTTCGCCCGCAGAGGCAAGGACGTGTCGATCATCACGTATGGCGCGATGGTCCACTCGTCTCTCGAAGCCGCGGAGCTCGTTTCCGCCGAGGGTCTCAGCGTCGAAGTTCTCGACCTTCGCACCCTCCTGCCCATGGACCGCCCGCGCATCCTCGAGACCGTGAAGAAGACCGGGCGCGCCCTCATCGTCCACGAAGCCACGAAGACCGGCGGACCGGGCGGCGAGATCGCGGCCCTCATCGGCGAGCACGCCTTCGAGCACCTCGATGCCCCCATCGTGCGCGTGGCGCCGCCCGACACCCCGGTTCCCTACTCGCCCCCCCTCGAAGAATTCTTCCTCCCGAACGCGGCAAAGATCGCGGACGCGATCCGCGCGCTCGCCGAATACTGAGGAAACGGAGCAACCGGGTGGGCGCGCTAGACTACGCGTTCGGTTCCCGGGCGGTTCGGGACTTCCCTTCTTTGACCTTCGTGGCCGCGCCCTTCTCTATCCGTGTGAGGTATCAATGACCGACGTGATCATGCCGCAGATGGGCGAATCCATCGCGGAAGGCACCGTCACCAAGTGGCTCAAGAAGATCGGTGAGACCGTGAAACGGGACGAACCGCTCTTCGAGATCTCCACCGACAAGGTCGATGCCGAGATACCGGCGCCGATCGCGGGCGTGCTCACCGAGATCCTGATTCAGCCCGGCACCACCGTCGAAGTGGGCACGGTGGTGGGAAGGATCGGCGTCGCCGGTTCGGCGGTCGTGGCTCCCGCCCCCGCCGTCGCCGCGCCCACCCGACCACGCTCAGGAGCAGCCAACCGGGCGCCACGAACACCGCGAGCAGCCGGAGCTGGTAGAAGAGCACCGCCACGAGGAGCCAGAGCGGATTCGGTCGCGCGGCGCCAAGGAGCTCGCCAACAACGT
>JBGATM010000036.1:0-39040 GCA_044229175.1 Vicinamibacteria bacterium
CCCACAACCCATTATTCTTGGAACTCAACAACCGAGGACTGACATTAAGAGCGTGCCTCAAACGGGGGGCCGCTCACCCCCATGAGCGGAAGGCAAAGGGGGCACACCTTGCGGCCTTTGTCAGTTGCATCCCGTTGTTCGACAGCGTCCTCATTGGACCTCTCTCGTCGTTCACACAGAACGGTGAGTTTCGCACGCGCCTCATCGTGTGGTCATTGAGAAATGGCCGATCGTTGTACTTTCGTGAACGCAGACGACACGCCCGCTCTTATCGAAGAAGACGATTGCATCATCGTGCACAAAGTACGTGTATAGCCAGCCCTCGGCGACCCTCTCTTTCGGGCAGCCGTCTTTCTCTTGAATTAGGGCCGCGAACTGGCTCTCACCAGGATCATCGCGAGTCTGAGGCTCGCCGAGCGCCGTCATGACCTGCTGTTTCGATGTGCCCGGTGGGACTTTTGCCTTGATTCCGGATGACCCGCAGGCCAGAGATGCCGCTGCCCAGGCGATGGCGACGAGGCAGTTGATCGACCTGTGATGAAGAACCAGCCTTCGGTCGATCATGCGCACGCTGTTGAACACTGAATTGAGCGGCGAGGGCTCACAGCGAAATGCGAAGACCTCGTCCGCTCCAATTCTTTGTTCTGCGGCGCCTCGATGATCATAATGACTGCAACTCCTTCGGACGCCCGAGGAGATGCCCATAGATATTGACGGAGGTCCTTAGGCTTACGATCTCCGAACGCAGTCGAACAATCGCTGCCTCAGGGTCTTCATCTGGATCCACCACAAACCATTCGATTACGAACATGAGAGTGGTGCCTAGCTGGACGCCCATGCCTGTGCTGGGAGGAAGCCCCCTCACCCGCATCTGGGCTACCTCGCCGGCCCGCGCGGCGTCGCGAACATGCCACGCCAGGAACTCCAGAGTGAGCCACGATTCGGGGATTGGTGCGACTCTTAGCCACACTTGAATTAGAAACTCGCCCGGCAGGCCGCCCTTTGTTCGGCGCAGGGCAGCGCTTGGGAGGTCTGCCATCTCCGCGAAGCGCAGGTTATCGACGTCGAAGTCGATGAGCCCCACAGGCTTGACGCCAACATCCACCACTCCGGGCAGCGAAGACAGAAGCTGGCAAAGCTCGGCTACTTCCGGTGGCTCATCTGCGTCCATCTATGCGCCCCCTGCGCCCGTAGAACACTGCAATAACCTGCGAGGGCTCCAGGCCGTTTGCGTTGACCTCGTCAGGTTCATTGCATTGTTCGACGGCGCTTCGCCATGTGCGAGTGCAATTCTGCCTTTAGAGCGTCTACAACGTCTGGCGGAAGGTCCCGCTTTGGAACAACATAGCCGTAGCCGCCGACTATGCCCACGAAGAGGTGCCCCGGTGTATCCCAGAGGCCTTCCACGGCGCCCCAATGGTGGCTGTGACTGCCGGCGGGACCTTTCTCCGCGATGCCCTCCTCACCGACATCAAGGCGATGAAGTCCAAACTGGCCACCGCCCGCCCCAGCTGCGTTGGCTTGGCTTGCTGAACGCGCCCACTGGGCCATTGCTGCAACGCCGAGCGCAGCGCCCGCGAGCAATCCGCCGAAGCCGAGAGCCAACCTGGACTCGGGACTCCAGCTGACCTTGACCCCAAGCCAACCGCCAACGCAGGCGACTAGGCCGACATTGATCCAGTACGATGACCGATAAGCCCCGCCTCGGAACCTGGCATGCGCCCACCAAGCCGCAAGGTCGGAGGAATCGAGCTGAAATTCAACCTGCAAGGCTGCCTCGCTCGTCCGTCGAACACTGGGTTGAGCGGCGAGGCGAGACTCCAACGACTGCCCGCGAAGCGGGCACTCCAACTCGCCTCGTCCGTTCCAACCCTTTGTTCGACGGCTGCCCCATTTGTTGAACCTTCCCTGCGCCTAGAGCCGCCGATCTATGCGCGGCGGAACTGCTCTTTGGACGCTACTCCTCATACACCAGATGCACTTGCTCTGTCGGTCGGTGCTGCTTGATTACGGTGCTTCGCGCTACGCCCAACTCCTGCAGGACGCCCCGAATCACTCGAAGGCCTTCATCCAGCTTGGTGACCTCGATGTCGATGTTGCATATGCCCAGGCCGGTGCCACCTCCGGTGACTTCTCCGGCCTCAGCTTCACTCAGGGCCTCTTCGAGTGGATCCTCAATCTCATCTCGCCCTCCGAAGGTGAAGTCCTCGCCTCGCAGGATGACCTCCAGGAACACTGGTTCGCCCATCAGTCGCTCGCACCCACGACGCCCGTCGAACACTTAATATACGGAACTAGATAATTCGATAACTCGATCGGGGATTTGCGACCGGCTGCTGGCGCCCTCTGGTTCAAGTTCATCCTCCCCAGGCGATTACACGCCTTTCAGGCTCCGCGCGTCAAGCGCTTGGCTCCGCCTCGCGGTGTACTTCGATAATGGCAGGTCCGGAAGGAGCGTCATGGATCTCGCGACGTGCGAACGGAGTTGCGCGGGCGCGAGATTGCTTCGGGCCTGTTCGGACGGAGCGGGCCCTCGCAATGACGGTGCCGGGCTGACCAGGACGCAGGTGCCCGGCACCGAACGTGGCCCGTCACCGGCGAATGAGAGCGGTGAGGACGTTCAGGAGGCGGAGGAGGATGGCTCGGGCCTCGGCGGTGGACGGAGAAGAGAGCTCGAGTTCGAGAAGATCGAGGCACGCCAGACACTCGACGGCGGAGCCGCGGGCGATCGTGTAGTGGCGGGCACGCTCACGAGGCGTGGAGCGGCCCGCGCCCTCGGCGATGTTGAGCGGGACGGAGATCGACGCGCGGTCGAGCTGGTCGGAGAGTTCGGCACGTCGCAAGGGCAGCCAGCGGACGACGAGGCGTCGGAACTGGAGGGCGAGCTGGTACGCGTGGAATCGGTGGAGGGATGGCGTGGGCGTGGTGAACATCGGCTGGGTCCTTTCGAGAACGAAGGCCGGAATTGACCTTCGACGCGTCTCGAACCGCCGGAGCGGGACACGAAGTCAAGGGCGAAGCTTTTCCGCAGGAAAAGTGCGGAGCGAAGCGGAGCACCCTTGAGTTCGTGGCACGCGGAGGCGACCATCCAGGCGTCGAAGGTCTCAGCCGGCCGTCGGAGAGGACGCGGACGACGGACACGCTCACGTTCACGCGCTCACGCTCGTCGCGGTCGAGACGGACAGTTCGCGCTAGGCACCGGCTTTCGCCGGTGTGACGTGTGGTCCTCGACAGCTCAAGCTCGCGCATCCGCGCACGCTCACGAGCACATTCACGTGCACGCTCACGCCCACGTGTCACATCGCGAGGTACTGGCTCCGTACCACCACACTCGCGCTCACGCGCACGCTCACGTGCACGCCCACGCTCACGCTCACGTTCCGCTAGAGCAGCGTGCCGCGCAGGATGAGTGCCGCCACCTGGAAGTAGATGACGAGGCCGGTCACGTCCACGAGGGTGGCGACGAACGGCGCGGACGAGGTCGCGGGGTCGAGCCCGAGGCGCTTGAGAAGGAACGGCAGCAGCGCTCCCACCAGCGTCCCGAAGGTCACGACTCCCACGAGGGCGAGGCCGATGGCGAGGGCGATCAGGAACGAGTGCTCGCCGTAGTCCACCACCCCCACCCACTGCCACAGGGTCACCCGGACGAACCCGAGAATTCCGAGGACCGTGCCCAGGGCGAGGCCGGCCGCGAGTTCCCGGCGCATCACCCGCCACCAGTCGGCGAGCCCCACATCCTTCAGGGCAAGGGCGCGAATCAGAAGTGAAGCGGCCTGCGATCCCGAGTTGCCGCCGCTGCTGATGATGAGAGGAATGAAGAGGGTCAGCACGATGGCCCGCGCCAGTTCCTGCTCGTAATGCGCCATGGCGGACGCGGTGAACAATTCCCCGATGAAGAGCGCGGCCAGCCACACCCCGCGCTTCCTGACCATCTGAAACAGCCCGGTCTGGGAATAGGCGTCGTCGAGGGCGTCCATGCCGCCGATCTTCTGCATGTCCTCGGTCATCTCGTCTTCGGCCACGTCCATGACGTCGTCGACGGTGATGATGCCGAGCATGTGGCCGGAGATATCGGTCACGGGCAGCGCCACCCGGTCGTACTTCTTGAACGCCTCGAGGACCTTTTCCTGCGGGGTGGTGTCGCGCAGATCGACGAAACCAGGGTCCACGATGTCGAGCACCTTCGCGTCGGGATCGGCGAGAACGAGGTTGCCGAGGGTCAGGTCCTCGACCAGCCGCCCGTCCTTGTCGACCAGGTAGACGATGTTCAGGGTCTCCTTCTTCCGCCCCACCTGGCGGATGTGGGCGAGGGCTTCGGCCGCGGTCATCTCGGGATCGATGGCCACGAAGTCCGGAGTCATGTACCGGCCCGCGGTGCCCTCCGGATAGGAGAGCGAGACCAGCGAGCGCTTGATCTCCGACGGCGGCAGTCTCGCGAGGATGATGTTCGAGGTCTCGCGGGGCAAAACGCTGATGAGCCGGGCCCGGTCGTCGGGCTGCATCTGCGAAACCAGGAGCGAGAGCTGCGCGGGCTCGGTCTCCCGGATCAGCTCCTTCTGCCGATCCACCTCGAAGTAGGAGAAGACGTCCGCTTTTCTCTTCCCCACCAGACGGAAGAGGATGTTGAACTCGTCCCCTTCGAACTGGCCGAGGAGTTCGGCGATGTCGGCGGAGTGCAGGTCCGCGATCTCGCGACGCAGGGCATGCCAGTCCCGCCGGTCGATCAGGGAGGCGACACGCGTCTTGGAGTCGGGGTCGATGGGAGTCACGGTCGGCGGCTTTCCTCGAGCGAGCGCGGTGCGCCTCGGGCTCAGCTTCGGAGGATACCGGCTCGACGCGCGATCTCGAACATCACCACGGCCCCGGCGATGGCCACGTTCAGGCTCTCCACGCTCCGGGCGCTGGGAATCCGGACGCGGTTCGACGCGGCGCCCTCGATCCTCGGATCGAGCCCCGAGCCTTCCGAGCCGAGAGCGAGAACGAGGGGCAGCGACAGCTGCGCCTCGTCGAACACGGACGAAGCGCCCGGCCCCGCGACCGCGGCCGCGAGCCTGGCTTCCTTGGGAAGCTTCCTCAGCAGCTCGTCGACGGAAAGATCGAGGAGGTGGGGGAGGCGAAAGGCGGAGCCCGCGGACGCCCGCAGGGCCTTGGGCGAGAGCGGATCCGCGCAGCCGCGCGTGAGCAGCACGCCCGTGACCCCGGCGGCCTCGGCGGTACGGAAGAGGGTGCCCACGTTGCCGGGGTCCTGAAGTCCGTCGAGGGCCAGGATGAAGGCATCCTTCTGACCCAGCCAGGCTTCGGTGAAACGGGGGCGTTCGACCAGAGCGATCGAACCCTGACTGGTCTCCACATCGGAAAGGCTCTTCATGAGCGGAGCGGAGAAGCGAAGAAACACCGCGCCCGGCGCGCCGGGGATCCCCGCCGCCGACTCTTCCAGCGCGACCGCGCGGACGTTGAGCTTCGAGCGGATCGCCTCGCCGAGGAGCTTCGGACCCTCAACCAGGATCAGTTCCCGATTCTTTCGCGTGCTTGCGGCGAGGAACCGCTTGAACTCCGGGTTGTCGCGTCCGGAAATCCGCTTCGGCGTTGAAATCGACATGGGCGGCGAGGTTTCCCTGGGGGAGAGACGGAGAGGAGAACCGGCCCGCGATGCTAGCATTGGGGTTTCTTGGAGCCTTGGGGCCATCAAGATAGGGCCCCCTGAAGCCGTCGGCCAGGCTTTCCTGGGATGCTCGTCGAAAGCGCCCCGGCAAGGTACCAAAAGCGACCAGAGGCGATGGCCGTCGAATCGCGCCGGTCCAGCCGAAGCCCATCAAACCTACGGAAGAGAAGTCGAATCCATGATCGAAGCGAAAAAGAAACTCGAGGAAGACATCCGGGCGGCCGAGCACGAGCTCAAGGTCGAGCTTCCCAAAGAGATTCAGCGCGCGCGTGAGTGGGGCGACCTTCGCGAGAACGCCGAGTACAAGGCGGCCAAGGAGCGGCAGACCTTCCTCCAGGCGCGCATCGCCCAGCTCCAGGGCCGCCTCGCCGGCCTGTCGATGATGAACCTCGACAGCATTCCCAGGGACAAGGTGGGCCTCGGGTCCACCGTCTTCGTTCGCGACGAGGACACCGGCGAAGAGAACACCTACGACATCGTGACCAGCGAGGAGAGCGACCCCGAGAAGGGCAAGATCTCCCCGAGTTCGCCCATCGGCCGCTGCCTGCTCAACAAAAAGGTGGGCGAGGTGGCGGAGGTGCGCGTCCCCAAGGGAACGCGTTACGTGGAAGTTGTGAAGCTCCTCACCATCCACGACGCCCGTTAGCCTGGTCCGGCTGATCGCCCGGCCCCAAATGCAGGATAATGGTTCTCATGAAGGACCACCTGCTGGGACATCGGACGGCCGTGGTGTTTGCCGGCAGCGGGGCGTCGGGCGCCTACCATGCCGGAGTCCTCAAAGCCCTCGATGAAGCGGGGGTCCGGATCGACCTGATGGTCGGCTCGGGCGTGGGAGTTCTCGCCGCCGCGTTCGGCGCCGCCGCCTCGGGCGCCGTCCTGTACGGGGAGAAGGGACTCTGGCGAGAGATCTCCGCGCGCCGTGTCTTCCGGCTGCGATCCGGCTTCCGCTTCCTGCGCTCGCTCGGACTCGTGGCTCTTTCCGCCTTTCTGGTCCCGGCCCTGCTCGCCCTCCTGCTCGGCCTCCTCCTCCCCGCCTTCCTGGCCGTGGATTTCGCCCGGCCGGGCTTCATGTCCGACCTGTCCCGGACCCTGGCCGCCCTCGCTCCCGGCCTGCGCCTCTTCTTCGTCTTCGCGCTGGCCGCGCCCACCTTCTTCGGCTTCCTCTTCCTGCTCTTCCGAGGCGCCGCCATCCTGAAGAGTTCGAGGCGACGGTTCGGCGAGGCCCTCGAAAGCGCCTTCGATCTTTCCGGCATCGAGAAAGAACTCGCGCGGCGGCTGTGGGAAGTGGCCCGCGGGCCAGCCCTCAACGAGAAGGCGCCCGAGACCGCCGAGGTGGGGCGACAGTACGCGGCGCTGATCGCGGAGAACGCCGGCCAGCCCGGGTTCCGTGGCCTGGTCCTGCGCGCCGCGAATCTGGATGCCCGCAAGCCCCTGGTGCTGAAGCTCGTCTCCGATGATCGCAAGGCCGTCTCCCGGGGAGTGGAGGGAGACGATCTCCTCGACCTCAAGGACGCGGCGGTGGCTCCGCTCCTGTACGACGCGGTCGCCTCCGCGTTCACGGTGACGCCGCTGGCCTCGCCTCGCCGGGTCCGCCTGCCCAAGCAGGGCGCCTTCGGCGGCGAGGTCCACCGGATCGCCGAGGCTTCCGCGATCTCCGGTTCGGGCCTCTCCGAGGCCATCGCCCTGGGAGCGGACCAGATCGTCCTCGTCACCGCGACGGCCAAGGAGCCGGGACCCCTGGCGGAGCGGCGGGGCCTGCGGGCCCTCGCCTCCGCCTTCGTGGCCCTTCAGGAGCGGACCGCGATCGAGAGCGACCTGCGCCAGGCCGAGCGATTAAACCGCATCGTGGAAACCGTGGGACACCAGAAGAGCACGGGGGAGCGCGAGTGGCAGGACCCGGTCACGGGGAGACGCTTCCGGTCCGTGACCATCCATGTGGTGCGGCCGCGGCGATCGCTGCTCCGGCCGCTCGACCTCGATGGCGCCATCGACCCCTCGAACGAAGTGGAGACCTCACTCCTGGACTGGATGGATGAGGGGCATCGCGACGCGCATCGCTGCTTCCTCGACGCGGCTCTCGGCGAAGAGAGACACAAGGACGAAGGGGCGCCGCACGCCGCCCCCGCGGGGCTTTCACTCTGACGCAGGAGGGGCGATGGTGGGCGAATCAGGAAGTCGTCGAGCGGTTCCGGGGCGGGGCGGCGTGGTTGCCTGCGTCGAGTGTCAGTCCCTGCATGTGCGGCCGTCGGGAAGTTCCTACCCGATGGACCAGGAGAGGAACTTCGAGGGCAAGGCCGGCTTCTGGCGGTGCAGCAACTGCGGGGCGCGCTTCATGGGACCGCTGGTTCCAGAGAGCAAGCGCCGCCACCATCGCCGGTCGTCCTCCGGGGATCGGCTGGGCGAAAGCATCACGGTTTCTCGACTGGTCAAGCGCTGGGCCTTCCCTCTGATCGTCATCCTGGTGACCGCCATCGCCGTGGCCTTCGTCCTCGACCGCCGCAACCAGGACACCCGGCCCAGGATCGTGGTCACGCCTCCTCGTTGAGGGGCGGGGGCGTCATGGTCTGCTGCTCCAGCATCGAGGCGTAGCGGCCACCGAGCCTCAACAGATCGGCGTAGGTGCCGCGCTCGATCACTTCGCCGTGGTCCATGACCAGGATCTGGTGGCACGAGCGCACGGTCGAGAGACGATGCGCGATCACGAAGGCGGTGCGCCCGGGGAGAAGCGATTCCAGACCCTGTTGAATGAGGGCTTCCGACTCGCTGTCGAGGTTCGAGGTGGCCTCGTCGAGCAACAGGATGCGGGGGTTGGCGAGGAAGGCCCGGGCTATGGCCACCCGCTGCTTCTGCCCGCCCGAGAGCATGACGCCCCGCTCCCCCACGATGGTGTCGTATCCCTGATTGAAGCGCGTGGCGAACTCCTCGACGTGGGCGGAGAGGCAGGCCTGCTTGAACTCCGCGTCGCTCGCGTCCGGGCGCGCGAAGAGGATGTTCTCGCGCAGGGTGGCGTCGAACAGGAACGTGTCCTGGAAGACCACGCCGAGATTCGCCCGATATTCGGAGAGCGGAAGCGAGGCGATGTCGTGCCCGTCCAGCAAGACCCGGCCGCTCTGCGGCCGGTAGAACGCGGCGAGCAGGCCCATGATCGTCGACTTGCCCGCGCCTGACGGCCCCACGAGGGCTACCGCGGTGCCCGGGGGCGCTTCGAAGCTGACCTTCCTGAGCACGGGCTCGCCCGGCCGATACTCGAAAGAGACTTCTTCGAAGGCCACGTGGCCCTTCACCTCCCCGGCCCTGAGTGGCGAGGTCGACGGCGAGCCGGACGGGGTCACCGCCTCGCCCGGCTCGGACAGGATGGCCTGAAGACGCTCGATCGACACCAGCGCGTCCGCGAACTGTCCGGCGAGGGCGACCACCATGTAGACGGGGCCGCTCAGGAATCCAAGAAGCAGCGAGAAGGTGGTCAGGCCGCCGAGGGTGAGCCGGCCCTCGCGGATCTCGGAGAGCGCCATGGCCATGAGCCCCAGCCCGAGAGCGCCCACGAGAGTCGTGCTCCAGAACGAGAAGATCCGGTTGTTCCGGGCCATCTCGATGGCATTGTCGCGCATGGCCGCGATCGAGGTAGCCATGGCCGCGCTCTCCCGCTCCTCCGCCCGGTATGCCTTGATCACCCGGATCCCGGAGAGCGCCTCGCTCAGTCGGCCGCTCGTCTCGGAGAGGAGCTTCGCCCGCTCGCCATAGACCCCCGCGATGCCCCAGAACGCCCACACCAGCAGGGCCACGAAGGCGATCAGGCCGGAGAGGGCCACGAGAGTGAGCCGCGGCGAGATGGTCCACATGTACGCGGCGGAGAGCGCGGCGAAGAAGACGCCGCCCGCGAAATCGATGAAGCCCGATCCGATGAGGATCCGCAGGGCCTCGATGTCGTGAAGAACCCGGGGCAGGAGCGCGCCGGTCCGGTTCTGGTCGAAGAAGGGAACGGCCAGCCGGATGAGGTGGGCGACGCCGCGGGTGCGCAGGTCGGCGACGAGCTCGATGGTGCGGACGGTCAGGACGCGGAAGAGGAAGTACGAGCACACCGCCTGGACGAGCGCGGCCGTGAAAACCGCGATGAAGACGTAGCGCATCTTCTCGGGCCTGGCCCCGGTCACCACCTCGTCGACAAAGACGCGGGCGGTGGCGGGGAGGACCAGGCCGGCGGACCGGGAGATGAGGATCAACAGCAGGCCGAGGCCGAGCGAGGGCAGGCGCGGCCGCACCACTGTCCAGGCCAGGGGCAGCACCTCCTTCAGCCGCTGGATCCTGCCCTTCTTCGGCCGCTTCGGATCCTCGGGCTCGTCGAGCGCGTGGCGCCTTCGCATCGGTCTCATTCGGAAGAGGGCCGCTCCAACCTCCGGCCGCGGTTCTCGTACCACTTGAGATTGGCGGTCGCGGCGCCGATGCACACCACGTCGGGGCGCTGGTCCGCGTTCAGGTCCGCCAACGCGCAACCGGCGGCGGCCATGCCGCCCTCGTCGAGCGCCTGGCGCGTCCATTCGTCGGCCCGGGCGTCGGCGACGCGGTACATCCGGACGATCCGCTTCCCCCCGCGCTCGCCCGCGACCAGTTCGTCCCGGCCGTCGCCGTCGAAATCTCCGATCACGAGGGTGTGCCCGTCGGTGATGCTGTCGTCGATCACGTGACGCTTCCAGACCGCGCCTCTCCGCCGGTAGACCACGACCTGGTTGCCGTGCCAGGGCTCGATGGTGGCGAGGAACGACTCACGCCCCAGGTGTCCGACCCCGACCTCACTCGAGCCGCTCTTCGGCCACGCGGCGGGATCGCCGCTCACCACCGCGCTCCGCGTCCACCTCCCCCGCTCGAAGCGCATCCGATGCACGCCGAGGAAGGAGGCGCTCAGCACCGATTCGCGCGCCTCGCCGTCCCACGCCACGGGGAAGATCCCGTGCACCACGCCCTCCTCGGCCTCGGTGATCGGCTCCCGCTTCCAGGCGCCCGGGCGGTACGCCACCAGGGGCACATGATCGCGGTACTCGGGCGCGCGGGCCTTTGGACCGATGAGCGGGAAGTTCACGAGCACCTTCCTCCCATCGCCCTCGATGTCCACGAAACGAAGCCGGTGCGAAGTAGGCAACCGGTCGATCTCCTTCATCGACCACGGTGCGAGGGGGTCCGCCTCGTGGGTCAGGATGGACACGATGCCCGGGCTCGTGGCGTAGGCGGTATCGAAGCCGTGGGCGAGGGCGATCTCGGGAATTCCATCGCCGTCGACATCGTGGGCCGCCGCGTTGATCGGCGAGTCGATCGAGGAGACCAGGACATGCCGCTGCCATCCGGGGTTCTCATACCAGGCGAGCTCGTGCAGGTCGCTCGCGAGCGCGACGATATCGGGCCGGCCATCCCGGTTCAGGTCGGCAACGAGAGCCTGGTACCCGCCGGCGAGATCCCGGGCGATCGTGTGTTCGACGAATTGAAGAGGCTCCGGAACGGCGACGGGCGTGGGCGACGCCGACGCGAGGGCGACGGCCAGGCATCCGATCGAGGCGAACACGCCCGGTATCTTGTCAATCACTCCATCGCTCTCCTCATGGGGACAGGCCGAGAGGATGTCACGGCCGCGCCCCGGGGCGATAGCCCGGCATCATGTCGCGGCTCGAGGGGAATTGTGACCGACGAACTAGAACGGGAACCCGATCGAGAACCATTGCACGGTCCCGCCGTCGCGAGTGAGTCCCTGCCCCACTCCCCCCTGGAGCGTCACCGGGATGCGATGACCGATGAACAGGTCCGCCCCGAGGCCGAGCGACGCTCCCACCCGGGCGGAGCTCAGGTTCAAGGTCCCCGGTGAAACCACCGCGGCGTCGATCGACGCGGCGAGGTGGAGGTGCTGAAGGAAGAACGGCAGCGCCTTGATGCCGCGCTGCGGGTGACCGAGAGGAATTCGCCAGTCGAGGTTTCCGAAGGCGAGGTTCCGGCCATATCGCGTCGGGTCGGCGCCGGGATCGCCGTAGCCGCGAAGCACCGCGGGCTGGTCGCCCACCGGGTCGAGGAGCGCCGGGCTCGCGAGACCTCCCACCGCGAAGGCGGTCCGGGGCACGCGCGAACCGAACGTCCATCCTCCACCGAGCCGCGAGACCAGCACGGTGCGACCCAGTCGCGTGTAGGCCCTCAGGTCAACGATGGCCTTGCCGAAATCGAGGTCGCTGCCCAGGGCCTCGAGCTCGCGGGTCACCGCCGCGCGCAGTCGGAAACCGTCCTGCGGCGAGATCGACATGGGATAGGTCCGGGTCGAATCGAATTGCCAGCCGAGGGCGAGAACGCCCTGGTCCAGCCAGCCCGAAGACCGCTCTTCGCGCCGGCGGCGGACGGCGAGGCTCAGGGTCTGCGCGCGAAGCACGGCCCGCTCGAGCGGGAGGTCCACCGACATCTGCACCTCCCTGAGGTCCCGGGGGCCGAGAGCCGAGGGCGAGGACTCAGCGCGCGCGACGAGGTTGAGGGTGGGGGTGAATCGATCGTAGCGCAGGTACGCGACGATGTTCGGCTCGTGAACCGTGGTTCCCCAGGTTCCCGCGACCCCGTACGTGGTGCGCAGCAGGGGGTCGACGGAGGCGGTGACGAGCCCGATCCGCCACTCGTCCGAAACCACCTCGACGTAGGGCGACACGAACCGGGGGCGCAGCGAAGGCAGGGGGTTATAAGACCTCGCCGCTCCTTCGAAGGGAGGCGGCTCCTCCACCGCGGCGGGAAAGGTGTCCGCGTAGGGATCCGGCGCGGCGCCTTCCGCGAAGGGCGCCCGCGCGAGGTCGTATCCCTTCGAGGAGTAGTGCGCGTAGAACACCACACCCGAACGCGCATCCACCTCGGGAACGAAGGCATTCTCCGGCGAGTTCGCGAGCCTTCGCAGTCCCGAGCCGTCGCGGTCGATCAGGAACAGGCGGAACGACTCCCCTTCGCGATCCGAGCGAAACACGATGGTGCGATCGTCCACCCAGGCGGGTTCGACATCCACCGCCCGGTCCTGGGTCAGTTCGCTCAGGGCGCCGGTCGAGGCATCGACGAGGACGAGATCGAGGAAGCCCTCCCGCAGCCGCGACGCGACGATGGCGTCGCCCCGGGGTGAGAAGCGCGGGTGGGACCACTCGGTGCCCGGCGCGGAGGTGGTGAGCGCGCGGACCCCGGACGGTGTCCACTCCGACAACTCGGACCGATCCGCGAAACGCTGAACGAAGACGATGGGAGATCCCGAGGCCCCCGAGGACCCGACATCGGGATCGCTCGCGCGGAGTCCGGTGGTGAGCCTGAGGCGGCGGCCGGTCGCGACCTCCACCCGGTGAAGATCCGAGCGCGACTCGAATTTCCTCACCTGATTCGTCTCGTCGAACACGATGAACTTCCCGTCTCGCGACCAGGCGAGATTCGATCCGGAGATCCGCGAGGCGAGCCGTCGGTCCGCCGACCCGTCGCGGTTCATGAGCCGGATCTCGCCCAGCCGCTCGAGCACGCGGCTGGTGTAGGCGAGGGTCGAGCCATCGGGCGAGAGCCGCGGGGACGTCTGAAGGACGCCGCGGGTGGTCAGCAGGGTGGGCGCGGCGAGCGGCCGCAGGGCGAGCGAGCGCTTCGCCGCGAACTCGCGCCACAGCGGGGTCAGGCTCTGCTTCACCACATCGTGGAACGTCCGCTCGTCGAGGAAGGGGTGGAACGAGCGGCCGTGGGCGAGGGCGATGTCCCGGGTCGAGCCCTCTCCGTATTTCTGCTCCACGTAGTTCAGAAATTCCGCGCCGAAGAGATAGGGCGCGTTGCCGAGCGGCCAGAGGTCGAGGCCGAGGGTGGCCTCGTCGATGCACTCGAGCTGGCCGCTGCGCGCCGCTTCGTCGACCAGCATCTTCGTGTAGGTATGCCGGCCGCGACCGAAGGCCGTCCCCTTCGTCTCCTCCCGCACGGCCAGGCCCTCGATGAAGAAGGAAGGCTGAAGCGCGTCCGGGAAGAGAAAGGGCGCCCGGCCGAAGAGGCGACGGCCGAAGCCCCAGACGCCCCCCGCCTGCTCGATGTGGACGATATGGGTCAGCTCGTGGGTCACCACCATGCGCAGCCAGGATTCGGTGGGTCCCGACTCCGCGCCGTCGAAAGACGCGGTGCGGATCTCCACGAACGGATAGGGAAAGGACGTGGCGAGACCGTTCGGCGAATCGCTGGCGTCGTGCACCACCACGTCGAGGCTCGGAACCTTGACCCGATAGCGCTCTTCCAGGCGCGGCAGGATCTCGAGAACCAGGGCCAGGGTCCTCCGGGCCGGCTTCTCGACCTCGGCGTGGAAGTGCACCTTGATCCGGCCGGCCTGCAGGGTCTTGAACCGGTAGCGCGGGGGGAGGGAAGCCGGGAATGCCGCGGCCGCGATCAGCGCGAGCAGGGCGGCCGCTCCCGCGATCCGACCGCCCCAGGATGAAGCCGTCCGACGCACCTGCGATTGTCTCACCGGCCTCGAGTCCATTCAGGGGTAGATTAGGCTGCTTTCCCGCCCACGGGAGTCCTCATGTCTTCGATATCGCCGAACCGTGCCTGAGAGAACACTGCCTCCCGTCTGGAAGGGCCCGAGCGGTCCCATTCCCACGCGTTCGGAGCTTGGGCTCGACCAGGGCGACCAGGCTCCGGGAACGCCCACCGGGCTTCTCTCGTCGATCCTCAACTCCACCGCCGACGGCCTGCTCGTGATCGACCGGGGCGGGAAGATCCTCGCCTGGAACGACATGTTCGTGTCGATGTGGAACTTGCCCCTTGGCGTGATGGAGAGCCGGCACGACGACCTGGCCATCGCCGCGGTGCTGGACCAGGTGGTGGACGCGGAGGGCTTCTTAAGCCGGATCCGCGAGCTGTACGCCCACCCGGAAGAGGAGAGTTTCGAGACCATCAATCTCAAGGACGGCCGGATCTTCGAGAGGCTCTCACGACCGCTCGGCCCGAAACACCACATCCAGGGCCGGGTCTGGAGCTTCCGCGACGCCACCGTCCAAAGGCTGGCCGAAAGGTCGCTGCGCGAAAGCGAGATGCGGTTTCGGGCCTTCGCGGAAGGCGCCGCCTGCGCCCTCCTCATCTACCGGGGCGACCAGATCGTCTTCGCCAATCGGTGGGCCATCGACGTGTTCGGCGACATCGTCGGCAAGCCGTTCTGGACCCACGTGCACCCCGATGACGTGGAGATCGCCAGGGCGCGCGGACGGGCGCGGGCCAGGCGCCATTCGGTGGAGGGGCATTACGACGTGCGCCTGATCGACCGGGAGGGAGCGGTGCGCTGGTTCGAAGTGACGGGCTCCGCCATCGAGCTCGACGGCCAGCCCGCGGTGCTCACCACCGCCTACGACATCACCAAGCGCAAGGAAGCCGAGGACCACACCCGGCACGTGGCCTTCCACGACACCCTCACCGATCTTCCCAACCGGGCTCTCTTCATCGATCGCGCGGACGCGGCCCTCAGTCTGGCCCGCCGGGAGGGCGGGCAGGTGGGCGTGATCCTGCTCGACATCGATCGCTTCAAGAACGTGAACGACTCGCTCGGCCACGACGCGGGCGACGAACTGATCAAGCGAAGCGCCGACCGGCTGCGCGAGGCCCTGCGGGGATCGGACACCGTGGCCCGGCTCGGAGGCGACGAGTTCGCCATCCTGCTTCCCGGCCTCAAGTCCGACGAAACCGTGCGGGTGGCCAGGAAGGTCCTGGAGGCGATGCGCCAGCCCTTTCTGGTGGCCGGACGCGAACTGAGAGTCAGCGTGAGTCTCGGCCTCGCCATCGGCCCCCAGGACGGCGAGGATGTCCAGACCCTCCTCAAGAGCTCGGACACCGCGATGTACCGGGCCAAGGACGCGGGACGCGACCGCCTCCAGCTTTTCGACGCGACCATGAATCGCGCGGCCATCCGGCTGCTCGAGCTCGAGAACGAGCTCCACGAAGGGCTCGCCCTCAACGAGTTCGTGCTCTTCTACCAGCCGATCGTGCGGGCGGTCACCGGCGAGCTGTGCGACCTGGAGGCGCTCGTCCGCTGGCGGAGGCCCGACGGCACGGTTCGGGAGCCTGACGACTTCATCCCCGTGGCCGAGGCGACCGGCCTCATCCAGCCCCTGGGCCTTTTCGTCCTCCAGACCGCCTGCCACGATATCGCCCTCATGCGCGCGGCCGTCGGCTCGCCGGTGCGGGTGTCCGTGAACATCTCCGCCGCCCAGATCCGCGAGCCGAACATCGTCTCCATCGTCGCGGACGCCCTGCGCGCGGCCAGCCTCGACGCCTCTGCTCTCGAACTCGA
This sequence comes from Vicinamibacteria bacterium, assembly GCA_044229175.1. Classification (GTDB taxonomy): domain Bacteria; phylum Acidobacteriota; class Vicinamibacteria; order Fen-336; family JAGNNV01; genus JAGNNV01. The sequence goes on from JBGATM010000036.1 coordinate 15,954, forward strand.
GATCACCGAATCCTCGGCCCTCCAGGGGCAGGACCGGACCATCGAGGCCCTGCGCGAGATCGTGGCCATGGGCGTGGCCATCAGCCTCGACGACTTCGGCACCGGCTACGCCTCGCTCGACCTCCTCCGCCGCCTCCCCATCAAGCGGATCAAGATCGACCGCACCTTCGTCCAGGACGTGGGCTCCGATCGGGTGGACGAGGCCATCGCCTCCGCTACCATCGCCCTCGCCCACCAGCTCAGTCTCGAAGTGGTCGGCGAGGGCGTCGAAACCGAGTTCCAGAAAGACTTCCTCGAATCGCAGGGCTGTGACCTCCTCCAGGGTCACCTCCTGGGCCGGCCCATGCCGCGGGACGAGATAACCCGCCTGCTTCAGGATCAACGAAAATCAGAAGGAGCCGCACCGTGAACGGTTCAAGGTCGAAAAAGAAGATCCGCATCATCGGCGCGCCCCTCGACCTCGGGGCCGGCCATCGCGGGGTCGACATGGGGCCCTCCGCGTTCCGGGTGGCGGGGATCCACCAGGCGGTGCGCCACCTCGGCATCGCGGTCGAGGACTTCGGGGACATCGAGGCCCACGTGGCCGAGACCCGCGATCCCGGCAATCCCCATCTCAAGTACCTGAAGGAAATCCGCGCCACCTGCATCACCCTGCGGAACGTGGTCACGCGCACCATGGACGAAGGCGTCATCCCCGTGGTCCTCGGCGGGGACCACTCCATCGCCATGGGCACGATCGCGGGGGTCGCCCGCCATTTCCGGAAGAAGAAGGAGAAGCCCGGCCTCGTGTGGTTCGACGCGCACGCCGACGCGAACACGGAGCACACCTCGCCCACCGGGAACATCCACGGCATGCCCATGGCGGTCTGCCTCGGACTCGGAGCCAAGGACCTGCTCTCGATCAACGACGCGAAGGGCCCGATGATCGACGGCGAGCGCGCCGCCATCATCGGCCTGCGCTCGGTCGATCTCAAGGAACGCGCGAACGTGGCCCAGGTCGGCATCGGGGCCTTCACCATGCGGCACATCGACGAGCGGGGCATGCGCGCGGTGATGGAAGCGGCCATCGTGCGGGCCTTGAACGGCACCGCGGGCATCCACGTCAGCATCGACCTCGACGCGGTGGACCCGGAAGAGGCCCCGGGGGTCGGCACCCCGAGCCCCGGCGGCATCGGCTATCGCGAAATGCACCTCGCCCTCGAGATGCTCGCGGACACGGACCGGGTGTGCTCGGTGGAACTCGTCGAGGTGAACCCCGTTCTCGATCGCGCCAATCAGACCGCGAAGCTCGGGGTGGAACTTCTCTGCTCGCTCCTGGGCAAGAAGATCCTGTGAAGGGCTTCCGTTTCTCCTGCTCCGCGGAGGCGGTCTTCGGCGATCTCGACGCCATGGGCCACGTGAACAACGTGGTCTATCTGAAGTGGATCGAGACCGCGCGCATCGCCTACTGGATCCACGTGACCGGCCAGAGAGCGCACGCGGGACTGCCCACCCCGGGCGGCGCGTCTCACGAGCCCGGCCCCGGGATCATGTCCGGGGTGCTCATCGACATGATCCTCGCCCGCACCGAAATCGACTACAAGTCGCCGGTGAGCTACGGGGAGAGACTCGACGTCTTCGTGCGGGCATCGCTGGTCAAGCGGTCGTCGATCGTGTTCGAGTACGCGGTGGCGACGAAGCCGGACGGCCGCGTGGTGGCGGAAGCGAAGACAGTTGTGGTCTGCTACGACTACGCCCTCATGCGATCAAAGCCGGTGAGCCAGGATTTGCGAGCGTCCATCCTGGCCCTGGACCCCGACGCCCGAGTGGAGATCTAGCATCCGGCCAGGCCCGTTTCGTCGAGGGAGATCAATAGACATGCTGAAACCCGCGGTTCTCGCCCTCGACCAGGGCACGACCTCTTCGCGCGCCATCGTCTTCGGGCGCGAGGGCCTGCCCCTGTCGACCTCGCAGATGGAGTTCGAGCAGATCTATCCGCGCCCCGGCGACGTCGAGCACGATCCCGAGGCGATCTGGAGCACCCAGCTTCAGACCGCGCGGGAGGCGATCACCCGGGCCAACGTCCCGAAGATCTCGGCCATCGGCATCACCAACCAGCGGGAGACCACGGTGCTGTGGGACCGGGTCACGGGAAAGCCCGTGGCGAACGCCATCGTGTGGCAGAGCCGGGTGAGCGCCTATGTGTGCGAGCGGCTCAAGGCGGAGGGTCACGAGCCGCTGTTCCGGCGTAAGACCGGCCTCGTGATGGACGCGTACTTCTCGGGGACCAAGATCGCGCACCTCCTCGCCACCGTGGACGGACTGCGCGCGCGCGCCGAAAAGGGCGACATCCTCTTCGGCACCGTCGACTCGTTCCTCATCTGGCGCCTCACCGGCGGCCGCGTCCACGTCACCGATGTCTCGAACGCATCGCGCACCCTCCTCATGGATCTGGAGACGCTCCAGTGGGACGATGAGCTGCTGAAGATCCTGGGCGTCCCGAGGGCCATGCTGCCGAAGATCGTGGATTCGAGCGGCATCGTGGGCGAGACCGACGAGGCGCTGTTCGGCTCACGCATTCCCATCGCGGGAATCGCCGGCGACCAGCAGGCCGCGACCTTCGGCCAGTGCTGCTTCAAGCCCGGCGACACCAAGAACACCTACGGCACCGGCTGCTTCCTGCTGATGAACACAGGCTCGACCCCGAGGGCGTCCGCGAATGGACTGCTCACCACGGTCGGTTGGCGCGTGGGCGGCAAGACCACCTACGGTCTCGAGGGCTCGGTCTTCATCGCGGGCGCGGTGGTGCAGTGGCTCCGCGATTCGCTGCAGATCATCGCGACCTCCGGCGAGGTCGAAACTCTCGCGGGCTCGGTCGAGGACAGCGGCGGCGTCTACATGGTCCCGGCGTTCGTCGGCCTCGGGGCGCCTTACTGGGACTCGAGCGCTCGCGGCGCGATCTTCGGCCTGACCCGCGGCACCACCAGGGCCCACATCGCGCGCGCGGCCGTCGACTCCATCGCGTACCAGTCGCGCGACGTCATCGAGGCCATGCGCAAGGACTCGGGGCTCTCGCTCGAGACCATTCGCGTGGACGGAGGCGCCACCAGGAACGGCGCGCTGCTTCAGTTCCAGGCGGACATCCTGGGCGCGCGCGTGCTGAGGCCCGTGGTGGCGGAGACCACGGCACTCGGCGCCGCGTATCTGGCCGGTCTCGCCACGGGCGTGTGGACCGATCTCGACGACATCCAGAAACTGTGGGCGCTCGACCGCACCTTCACGCCGAACATGGACGCGGCGAAGCGCGAGTCGCTCTACGCCGGCTGGACCGACGCGGTTTCCCGGACCCGCTCGCGCTAGGCGGTTCCACCGAAGACGCTAGACTTCCCGGGTGGAAGGATCGCCCGAGCACGCCTCTTTTCTGGGTCTCCATCTCACCTGGTTCGCGCTCTGCGCGGTAGGCGGCGTGCTCCTCTACCTGCGGCCCCGGCCGAAGGCCGCCCTGGTCTTCCTCGTGCTCATGCACGCCGGCTCCTTCCTCGGCTACTACAGCGGTCTGCCCCGGACCTACGCGGTCGGGGTCAGTTCAGATCGAGCCCTCGGCGTGGGCATGGCCCTCGCGGTCGCCAATGGCGGGTCGCCCTTCAATCACGTGCAGGTCGCCTTCGGCAATCTCGAGCCGTTCTGGACGTTCACGGTCGCGGCACTCTCGGGCTTCTCCTTCGCCTGGGTCCCCTTCGTCTACGACCACATGGCGATCCTGGTTCTCACCCTGACCGCGATCGGCTTCTATAGGAGCTGGAGCGCGGCGAGCCCGGGAGAGGACCGCGACCGGGCGGCCTGGCGGGGAGTCTTCGTGGCCGCCGCGGTGCTCGGCCTGTCCTCCGCGACTCTTTCCGAGAAGCCTCCCATCCATCAGTTCTGGCAGGCGAATTTTGTCTTCAAGCCGAATCACGCGCTCGCCTTCGGTCTTGTGGGCTTGCTCTCGCGATGGCGGCTCGCCCGGTCCTCCTGGCTGGCCCTGGGCCTCGTCCAGGCCCTCCTGATCTGGGCCTTCATTCTCGACTGGGCCTACCTGCTGCCGGGACTCTTCTTCGCCGCCCTTATCGACGACGATCGCAAGGAGGCGCTCAAGCGCACGGCGCTCGGCACGGCGACGGGCCTGATCCTCGGGCTTCCCTACCTGCTCCACCTGCTGCGCGACTACAACCCCGTGGGCAGGGGAGAGATGCCGGAGATCTGGCGCGACCAGATGGGCGAGCGCCTGACCAATCCCTACTGGTGGTCGCTCGACATGGGACCCCTGCTCATCCTCTTCATCGTGGGTCTCGCGCTGGCATTGCGGCGTCCCTCGCCTGAACGGGCCGGCCTCGGCTTCCTTCTCACCGGCCCACTCGTGGCCCTGAGCTACGTAGTCGGCCTCCGCATCGGTTTCGCACCCGAGCCGGACGAGGGCTACTACTACTCGAGAATGGTGGCGGCGGCGGCGGCCGGATACGCGATGTGGGCGGCGATCGATGGCCGCCGGTCGATCGCGCCGAAACGCTTCGCAGCCGGGTTCGCGATCCTCCTCGCCTGCTCCTTCCCCGCCTATTTCGACCCCGTGCGCGACGACCGGTACTTCGCTCCCAGCCGTTCGCCCATTCCGGCCCCCGCGGCGGCGGTCGCGAGCTGGATCTCGAACAACACGGAGACCAACGCGGTGCTGATCAGCTCGGAAGGGATCATGCTGTCGGGACTCACCGGGCGTCGATTCCTCATGGTCCGCCCAGGTCAGACCGCGGACCGCGCGGCCCGCGAGAAGATGGAGCTGGAGATCCTCACCTCTCTCGACGAGGGAACGGTACGGCGGGCGGCCGCTCGTTACGGTGTGACCTACGTGATCCTCGATAACGAGCTGCGCGAACGCTACGGAGACGAGGTGCGGGGCCTGGGCAACCGGCCCTGGTTCGAGCCGAAGTTCGCGAACTCCTTCGCCCGAATCCTCCGGCTCAGGCCTCAGGGCTGATCGCGCGACGCCTCGAACCCGAAAGCCGTGCCCGGATGCCCGGCCTTGCGGCCCGCGACCAGGGTGAAGCCGGACGCGCGCGCGAGGGCCACGATCGAGGCCTCGGGCACCGACTTCCGGTTGAATCCCATGAAGATCGTGCCCAGTCGGGCGCGGCGCTCTCCCGCCGCAGCCCAGAACTTCCGGATGACGTCGAGGCCATCCTCGCCTCCGTCCCACACCCGCGCGGGCTCGCCCAGGGTCTTCCAGCGCGCGCTCAAGGCCCGAGGCACGTAGGGCGGGTTGAAGAAGGTGAAGTCGAAGGAACGATCCTCCGGCACGCTCGCGAAGAGGTTCGACTGCAGGAACTCGACGGCCACGCCGTTCGCGGCCGCGACCTTGCGGGCCGAGAGCACCGCGTCTTCGGCGATGTCGAGAGCGAGGTACGACCCGGGTATGCGGCGAGCGAGGGCGATGGAGAGAATTCCGGCCTCGCCCGTGCCCAGTTCGAGGACGCGCGCGCCCGGCCGGATCCGGCTCTTGAGCTCTTCGAAGAGAACGAGGGTGGAATAGTCCCAATGACCCTGCGCGGTCTCATGGGGTACGCGGACGCCGAAGAGCAGGCGCGTGAGCGGGGCCACGCGCGCGATGCCGCGCTTCAGTCTTTCGAGAGCCAAAGGTCTTCGAGAGCGATGGCGTCGATGCCCGACGAATAGAAACAGCGCAGCGCGTCCATGGGCGTGCAGGCCACGGGCTCGCCCTTTACGTTGAGCGAGGTATTGAGAACCACGGGCACGCCGCTCCGCTTTCCGAACGCGGCGATGGTCTTCGCGTACGAAGGATGCGAGGTCTCGTTCACGGTCTGCGGACGCGTCGAACCGTCGACGTGGATGACCGCGGGGATCTCCTTGAGACCGCGTTCGTTGGCCTCGGCGGCCACGGTCATGAAGCGGGTCTCGAGCGAGGGCTTCAAATAGGTCGCGGCCGCGGTGTCGAGCATGGAGGGGCAGAAGGGCCGCCACGAATCGCGGAACTTGACGTCGCGGTTGACCCGGTCGTTCATGCCGGGGATGGCCGGATGGGCGAGGATCGACCGCCCGCCGAGGGCACGGGGCCCGACCTCCATCCGCCCCTTGAACCAGGCGACCACCTTGCCGGAGGCGAGAGCATCCGCGGCCTTCTCCTCGATGGAGTCCGGCCGGGTGAAGGGCATGCCCGCAGTCTTCGCGGCCTTCTCCACTTCCGCGGACGAGTAGCCCGGACCCCACTGTGCGGTGTTCATAACGAAGCGGGGATCTTCACCCGAGCGGGCCGAGACCCAGAGCGCGGCGCCGAGGGCAGTGCCCGAGTCGTGGGCCGCGGGTTGAACGAAGAGCGCATCCACCAGGCCCGAGGCGCCGATGACGCCGTTCATCTTGCAGTTCATGGCCACGCCGCCCGCGAGGCAGAGCTTCCGCGATCCCGTCTGTTCGACGAGCTTCTTCACCAGGCGCAGAACGACATGCTCGAGCCTTTCCTGCGCCGCGGCCGCGATGTCCTTGTGCGCCTGGGTCAGCGGATCCTTGGGGAGGCGGGGCGGCCCAAGGAGAGTCGTGAGTTCGTCGGCGAAGTGCTCGTTCGTCGAGTGCCGGCCGAGGAGGGTGTAGCGAGGATCGACGCGGTAGAAGCCATTCGCTTCGAAGCGGACCAGTTGCTCCATCTTCTCGCGCCACTCCGCGGTGAGGTTTCCATAGGGGGCGAGGCCCATGGTGAACCCCTCCTCTTCATAGGCGCGGAAGCCCAGGAACGAAGTGACCGCGGCATAGAACCAGCCGAGGGAATCCGGGAACTCGACGTGGCCCGCATCCTTGAGGTCGAGTCCCTTGCCCGCGTAGAAGCTCGTCGACCGGTCTTCACCGCTGCCGTCCACGATGAGCACCGACGCATCGTCGAAGCCGGAGGCGAAGAACGTGCTCGCGGCATGCGCGAGGTGATGATCCACGAAGACGAACTCGGGGATCCGGCCGGAAAGCCCCTCTTCGCGCAGGGCGAGGGTGGCGCGTCGGATAATCGCCTTCGGCTGCTGATCGGCGATCTCCGCGAAAATGCGCATGACCGAACCGTCGCTCGCGGCCCCGATGTTCCTGAAGAACTGGCGGGCGAAGAAGAGCGGCATGCGCATCCGGTACTTCTCCGCGTTCCACCCCACCGCGAAGCGGTCGACCTGATCGAGGGTGGCTCCGGCCTCTCGCAGGCAGTATGAGAGAGCCTTGGCGGGAAAGCGGAGATTCGCCCCCTTGATGCGTATGAAGCGCTCTTCCTCGGCGAAGGCCACCAGCTTGCCGTCGCGCACCACGCAGGCGCCCGGGTTCTGGCCGAAGGCCGAAAGGCCTGCAATCAACATCGGGTTAGGGTTCTGAACCTGGCGAAGGGCAAGGGGAGCGCGTCTTTCGAGTCGCTGACGATACCAGAGGGCTTCGGACCGCCGTTTCCCTGACGCTCCGTCGAGACGCGGCGTAGCATCCTGCGGCGTGAGGGCGAAACCTGGGGAGTGGCAGGAACAATCGTTGCGGATCACGGCCTCCATGCTCAAGTCCGGTACCAACGAGGTTGGCTTCCGGGCCCTGGGGGAGCAGGACGGGGGCATGCAGGGGAAGAAGGCCTGAGGGTTACGGAGCGCCTGTCCTCGGCGTCTGTCCTTTCGACTCCTTCGCGGGCGGGCCGGGAGTTGGAGCGTCCTGGGGGGGCGGGGCGCCTTGCGCCCGCTGGATCGCGAGCTCCTGGGTCAGGGTCGCCACCCGATCGGAGAGAACGGAGAGCTGATGCAGGAGGTAGATCAGCAGGAGCAGAAGGGCGGCGAGGCCTATGACTGCGATGGGTTCCCGCGGGTAGAGGGAATCCGCGACGGAACTCGCCAGGTGTCGCGCGAAAGGAACCACCGCGACCACGACCACGGCCACGACCAGAGCGAGCAGGACGATGCCATACCCGACATAGAGCCGGCCGCGCCGAACGAGGTCGAGGATCCAGGCCCCGAGCAGCGCGGCGGCCAGGGCGAGAACGAAGATGCCGAGAGTGGTCACGCGGCCTTCGGCCTCGAATAGCGGGCATGGGCCACCGCCAGCAGGACCATGAGTGACGTCTTCAGCGGGTAGACGAGGGCCTTGAAGGGCGAATACATGGAGACGCCAGCGCGGCGCTCCTCCACGGTGATCGGGAACTCCTCGACCTTGAAGCCAAGACGGCTGAGATAGACGATGGCCTCGGCGTGGAAGTCCACGAAGTGCCAGCGGGCGAGGGGCTCGAATACCGAACCCCGGATCGCCTTCAGCCCGGAAGTCGTGTCATAGACCCGCTTGCCCGCCAACATCCAGGTGAGCCACGAAAAGATGAGCATCCCCAGGCGCCGGTCGAAGGGGGCGCCGCCGTAGTCGCGACCCTGAACGAAACGGGAACCGACCACCAGATCGTTCCCGGAGGCCTGGAACTCGTGGAAGAGCGCCAGGACCTGCTCGGGCGCATGCTGCCCGTCGGCGTCGAGGGTGATGAGCGCGTCGTAGCGGTGGTGTGCCGCGTACTTGATCGCAGTTTGAATGGCGCGTCCGTACCCGAGATTGCAGAGATGATGAGCGGTGTTGACTCCGAGGCCTTCGAGAATCTCCTGGGTCCGGTCGGAGGAACCGTCATTGACCACGACCAGATCGAAGCCCGGCAGCGAGCGCCGCACCCGGGTCACGACTTCCGCGATGGTGGCCGCCTCGTTGAAGGCCGGGATCGCGACGAGGACCCGTTCTGCCCTCAATCGCGCGCTCCGGCCATGGCGACTTCGCGCGCTCCCGCGTTGGCGATCGCCGCGACCTCCGAGAGATATCGAAACTCATAGCCCTTGAGGCGGACGAAATCAAGGAGGCCCGTAGTGATCGAGACACCCGCGTGCTTGTTCCGCCCGTAGACGAAACGCCAGAACGGCGGCAGTTCGCGGTACGAGTCCTCGTCCACGATGAAGTCATGGAGATGTGAGTCGAAGCAGATGACGTCGGGCAGGCCGAAGGCACCGATCGCGGCCCGGTAGAACCCGGGGCCGAGGAGCTTCATGTAGGACGTGGACAGGGTGAAGCGCAGGGGCGTCACCGTGGTGAAGGGAATCTCGAGGAGGCTCCTCCTCGCATCGACCGGCCAGAAGTGAGGATCGCGCGGCATGACGAGGTAGCGGAGCGGATTCGGAAAGTAGGAGGGAAATACGCTGGCGTCGTAGCGGAAGCCGAGGTCGATGAGCCGGCCTATGCCTTCGGCGGTGATGCGCCCCTGCGGCGCCCGATAGCCGATGGGCTCACGGCCGAACCGGCGCACGAAAGCCTCGCGCCCCTTCGCGAGTTCTTCGGCGGTGTCGGGTTTCGAGATGTCGTGCGAATAGCTGTGAAGCTCGAACTCCCACTCGTGCCGCTCGAAGACATCGATGATTTTCGGGTAGTTCTCGATGACCTGGCCCACCACGAACGCGGTGCCGCGGATCCCCTTCTCGCCGAGCGCTCCCAGGACCTCTCCCACTTTCGAAGGTTGCTCGAGGATCCGGTTGCGAACCTCCGGGACCAGCGAGGCGTAGTCGCTCTCTAGGTCCAGCGTGAAGGAAAAGCTGCGGGCCATGGACGGCAATAGTAGCCAAAACAGCGCCCGAACCATGCATCGGGCCCTCTCGCCCGCGCGTCGACGTCGGTCCGGGAAGCGACCTAGAGTTCCTCGAGGCGAGGCAGGCCGTCGAGGCCCCCCACCGCCTGCGTCGACCGCGCTCCCACCGTGTTTCCAAGGCGCAGGGCCCGGCGCGCGGGCAAACCGCTCAGCAGACCGGCCAGAAAACCCGCGTTGAACGCGTCACCCGCGCCGGTGGTGTCGACCGCGCGGACCCGAGGCGCGGCCTCCTCCACCACTCCCCGGGGTGAGATCCACCGACTGCCCTTCGCGCCGAGCTTGATCACGGTGTGGCGCGCGTGCTCCTTCCAGAACGCTTCCGCCTGCGCGAGCGTCCGGCGCTTCGAATAGAGCTTCGCCTCGTCCTCGTTGATCAGCAGATAGTCGGCCTCCGCGATCAGGCTCTTCAGGAGCGGGTCCTTCGCCAGGTGCAGGTCGTAGCCGAAGTCGAGCGAGACCTTGACCCCGCGCGCGCGAAGGGCGTGAAGGGCCCCGGCCAGAGGGGGGATGTCCCGCGGGCACAGGGGGCAGTGAACGATCCGCGCCTGAACCTGGCCGAGCGCTCGGACGAAACGCGGGCCGAGCTCGGCGTTCACCCCGTCGAAGGTCGCGAAGGCCCGGTCCTCCGGGGTGGAAAGGGCGGCGGTGATGGCATGGAGCTCGTCACGCTTCCGCAGGTTGGTGATCTGCACCCCTTCGGCCCGGAGCCGGGCCGAAGCACCGTCGGAAAGGCCGCTCACGATCCGGGTGGCGACCCCCAGGCGCGCCGCCGCCACCGCGGTGATGGTGGCTCCCCCGCCGTAGGTTCGGATAAAGGACTTCGTCCGCAGTTCCTCCCCGAGCCTCGGCAAACGCTCGAGACCGGCGAAGATCAGGTCCTCGAACGACTCCCCGACGCAGGCCAGATCAATGGTGCTCATGCATCAGAGCCTACCTGCTCATTCTCAATTACAATTTTCTCCGGGGCGCGTCGGTTCGGGCCGATTTCTCTTCGGTCATCCGCGGCACCCCGTGGCAAACGGCGCGACGTCGCGCGCGGAAACTGAAGGAGACGAACTTCCATGGCGATACGGGTAGGCATCAACGGCTTCGGCCGCATCGGGCGAAACATCCTGCGCGCGGCGCTTCCCGACAAGGAACTCGAGATCGTCGCGGTCAACGATGTCACCGACGCGAAGACCCTCGGCCATCTCCTCAAGTACGACTCCATCCTGGGCAATCTGTCCCATGACGTGCGAGTCGAGGGCGACACCATCCTCGTGGACGGTCGCAAGGTCAAAGTCCTCTCCACCAAGGATCCCGCGGGCCTGCCCTGGAAGGACCTGGGCGTCGAGTACGCGATCGAATCGACGGGCCTGTTCACCGACGCCGAAAAGGCGAAGGTGCATCTTTCGGGCGGGGCGAAGAAGGTCATCATCTCCTCCCCCGCCAAGGGCGAGGACCTGACCATCGTGATGGGCGTCAATCACGACAAGTACGACTCCTCCCGCCATCACATCATCTCCAACGCGTCGTGCACCACGAACTGCCTGGCCCCGGTGGCCAAGGTGCTCCACGATTCCTTCGGGATCGTCCGCGGTCAGATGACCACCATCCACTCGTACACCAACGACCAGAAGATCCTGGACCTGCCCCACAAGGACCTGCGCCGCGCCCGCGCGGCCGCTCTGTCGATGATCCCCACGTCCACGGGCGCCGCGAAAGCCATCTACCTGGTCATTCCTGAACTCAAGGGGCGGCTCGACGGTGTCGCCATCCGGGTGCCCACGCCGAACGTCTCCATGGTCGACCTCACCGTGGAACTGAAGGCCGAGACCACCGCCGAGGCCATCAACGCCGCGATGACGAAAGCGGCGGCGGGCGCGCTCAAGGGCGTCCTCGAGGTCAGCACCGAGGAGCTCGTGTCCATCGACTTCCGCGGCAACCCCGCCTCGTCCATCGTGGACGCCCCGCTCACCCGGGTCCTCCAGGGGAGCCTCGCCAAGGTCTTCGCCTGGTACGACAACGAGTGGGGTTTCTCGTGCCGGATGATCGATCTCGTTCGCTTCATGGCGAGCAAGGACCGCGCCTAGTCGCGACTCCGCGTACCTCCACGCCGCGGGCGGGGAAAGAAGGAACACATGGCAGCCAAGCAGACGATCCGGAACCTTCAGGGCGTCAAAGGGACGCGCCTGTTCGTGCGCGTCGATTTCAACGTTCCGCTGGACGGAACGACCATCACCGAAGACACGAGGATCCGGGCCGCCCTTCCCACCCTCATGTTCCTCCAGCAGGCCGGTGCCGAACTCGTCCTCGCCTCGCACCTCGGGCGCCCGAAGAAGGGCCCGACCCCCGCCCTGTCGCTCGCGCCGGTGGCGAAGCGTCTCTCCGAGCTGATGAAGTGCGAGGTCGCCCTCGCGAAGGACTGCATCGGCGACGACGTCCGGGCGCGCGCTTCGACCATGAAGCCCGGGAGCGTCCTCCTGCTCGAGAACGTCCGGTTCCACCCCGAGGAGGAGGGAAACGATCCCGCCTTCGCGAAGGCCCTCATCGAGGACAGCGGCGCCACCATCTTCGTCAACGACGCCTTCGGCACCGCCCATCGCGCGCACGCCTCCACCGCGGGGGTGGCGCCGTTCGTGAGGCGTCGCGTCGCGGGCCTCCTGATGGAGAAGGAGATCCACTACCTCGGAATGGCCCTCGCCTCGCCGCCGCAGCCCTACATCGCCATCATCGGCGGGGCCAAGGTCTCCGACAAGATCTCGGTGATCGAGAACCTGCTGCCCAAGGTGGACACCCTGCTCATCGGGGGCGGCATGGCCTACACCTTCTTCAAGGCCCTGGGCTATGAGACGGGCAAGAGCCTGGTGGAAGAGGACAAGGTGACGCTGGCCGGGAAACTGCTGGACGCGGGCAAGGGCAAGATCCTGCTCCCCTTCGATCACGTGGTGGCGAGTGCTTTCAAGGCGGATGCGGAGACGAAGACCCTGTCCGTGAACGAGACCCCCGAGGGATGGATGGGCCTCGACATCGGCCCGGAGACGGTGTCCGCCTTCAGCCACGAGATCGCGAAGGCCGCGCTCGTGCTGTGGAACGGTCCCATGGGCGTGTTCGAGATGAAGCCCTTCGCCGCGGGGACCTTCGCGGTGGCGAAAGCACTCGCCGATTCGAAGGCCACCACGATCGTGGGCGGCGGCGATTCGGTCGCGGCCATCTCCGAAGCGGGCCTGATGGACAAGATCACCCATGTCTCCACCGGAGGGGGCGCGTCGCTCGAGTTCCTCGGCGGCGACACCCTGCCCGGGGTCGAGTGCCTCGACAACGATCCCGGCGCAAGTCCCCTCGGGGGTTAGGAAACGACTATGCCCCGTCCCTTCGTCGTCGGCAACTGGAAGATGCACAAGACGGTGGCCGAGGCGCGGGCCCTCGCGACCGCGGTGCGCGACGGCGTCCGCGGCTTCAGCGACATCGACGTCGCCATGGCGCCCCCTTTCACCGCGCTCGCCGCGGTGGGCGAAGTGCTGAAGGGAACCCCGGTGGGTCTCGCCGCCCAGACCATGCACGAGGCCGAGAAGGGCGCTTTCACCGGCGAGATATCACCCGCGCTGCTCAAGGACGCAGGCTGCACCCACGTGATCCTGGGCCACTCGGAGCGCCGGCACCTTTTCGGCGAAACCGATCTGGGCGTCATGAAGAAAGCCCGGGCCGCCCTCGATCATTCGCTGATCCCGATCCTGTGCGTGGGCGAGACCCTGCAGGAACGCGAGACCTCGAGGACGTTCGACGTGGTGGAGCGCCAGACCGAGCACGCTCTCCGTCACGTGACCCCGGAAGAGGCCACCCGGTCGGTGGTGGCCTACGAGCCCTTCTGGGCCATCGGGACGGGGAAGACGGCATCCCCCGGGCAGGCCCAGGAGGTCCACACGTTCATCCGGAAGCTGATCGCCCGGTCGCATGGCGACGGGGTCGCCCGGGTCATCCGGATCCTGTATGGCGGCAGCGTCAAGCCGGACAACGCCGGTCTGCTGATCGCCGAGCCCGACGTGGACGGGGCGCTGGTGGGCGGGGCGTGCCTGGAAGCCCCCTCGTTTCTGGGCATCATCGCGGCCTCTCGAACCTGAGACTTCGATATACTCTCCCTCTTCCGGCCCGTACCCCGGGGACCTTTTCGCGTCCCTCCGGGCACACCAAGGGCCGTTTCGACCGACTGCACCCGAGGCTAAAGGCAACCAAGCGATGACCGTTCTCTACTACCTTGTTCTGATCCTGCACCTGATTGCGTGCTTCTTCCTGATCGCCGTGGTTCTGCTTCAGCAGGGCAAGGGGCAGGATCTGGCGAGCGCATTCGGCGGCGGCGGCACCCAGGCCGCCTTTGGTCCCCGGGGCTCGGCCACTCTGCTCTCGCGCGTGACCACGGGCCTCGCCGCGATCTTCATGGTCACCAGCATCACCCTGGCCGTGCTCAAGCAGAAGGAAGCCTCGGTCCTCGACGCGATCCCGGCCGCCGCTTCCCCGACTCCCGGCGCCGCTCCGACGAACGTTCTCGGCCTGCCCCTCACTCCCGCGAGTTCGCCCTCCCCGGCCGCTCCGGCCGCCGCGGTTCCGTCGCCCGCGGCCGCACCCTCGGTGGCCGCGTCTCCCGCACCCGCGGCCTCACCCACGCCCAAGAAGTAGGGCCTCGCGGCCCGCGGGCCGGTACTATCGACCCGTCATCAGGCGGCGGTGCTCGACCATGATGCAGCGGTCGTGGACCACCGTCCGTCCCGCGCGCACCAGGGCGTCGATGGCGTCCTCGTTCACGCAGTCCAGCTGAAACCACACGGGCGGCGCGTTCGGCTGCGGACTCTTCAGGATGTCCGCGGCGGTTTCGGGCAGGTCCTCCGACCGACGGAACACATTCACCAGATCCACCGGCCCTTCGATCTCGCTCACCGAGCGATAGACGCGGGCGCCGAGGATCGAATCCTCCCGGGGGTAGACGGGCACGATCTCATAGCCCGCGCGCTGCATGTAGGCGGAGACGCGGTGGGAATCCCGGTGCGCCTTGGGTGAAAGCCCCACCACCGCGATCCGCCGGACCCCTCGGAGAAGGGCGCGGATCTCATCGTCGCCCGGATTGTCTGGAATGCTCACCCCGGGCTCTCCCCCTTACTCGACGAACGTCACCTTGTTGATCTCGCGAAGGCTCGTGGTCCCGTCGAAGACCTTGTCGATGGCGCCCTCGCGCAGCGTGCGCATCCCGGACGCCCGCGCCTTCTTCTTGATCTCGCCCACCGGTCTGCGCTCCAGGATGAGCTGGCGGATGTCGTCGTGGAGTTCGAGCAGTTCGCCCACCGCGCGCCGGCCGAAGAAGCCGCTCGAGGCGCAGGCCTCGCAGCTCCCGCGGTCGTAGACCACGTGGCCGGCGAACCGGACCGGGTCGATGCCCGAGGCGCGCCACTCCGCTTCCGAGATCGTCACCACCTGCCGGCAGGAACGGCACAGCACGCGGACGAGGCGTTGAGCGAGCACGAGGGTCAGGGCGGAGACGAAGTTGTAGGGATCGACGCCCATGTGGAGAAAGCGGCCTATCACGTCGAAGACGTTGTTCGCGTGCACGGTGGTGAAGACGAGGTGGCCGGTCAAGGCCGCCTGCACCGCGATCTGCGCGGTCTCGGGATCGCGCACCTCGCCGACCATGATCTTGTCGGGGTCGTGGCGCAGGATCGAGCGAAGGCCGCGGGCGAAGGTGAGTCCCTTCTTCTCGTTCACCGGCACCTGGGTGATGGCCGCGATCTGATACTCGACGGGATCCTCGATGGTGACGATCTTCTCCTCGGTGCTCGCGATCTCGTTGAGCGCCGCGTAGAGGGTGGTGGTCTTGCCGCTCCCGGTGGGGCCGGTGACCAGGATCATGCCGTAGGGCTCGGCCACGTACTTTCGAATGGTGGTGAGCTGGGCCTCATCGAACCCGAGAGCCTGGAGGCGAAGCTCCTGAAACTCCTTCGACAGCGATTCGCGGTCGAGGATACGGATCACCACGTCCTCGCCGTGGATCGAAGGCATCACGGAAACCCGGAAGTCGATGGTCCGCCCTCCCACCCGCAGCCGGAAGCGGCCGTCCTGGGGGATGCGCCGCTCGGCGATGTCGAGCTCGGCCATCACCTTGATGCGAGAGACGATGGTCTCGGCGTGGCGCTTCTCGACCGGGGCGGTGGCTTCGTAGAGCGCACCGTCGATCCGGTACTTCGCGAGCACCGCGCGGTCCTTCGATTCGATGTGGATGTCGGAGGCCCGGCGCTCGATGGCGCCGAGCAGCAGGGTGTCGACCAGGCGCACGATGGGGCTTTCCGACGCCATGGTCTCCAGGTCCACCACCTTCCCGTCCTCTTCGGAGACGAGCTCGAAGCCCGCGCCGAGGTCTTCTCGCGCGCGATCGAGGAGGGTCTCGCCCCCGCGCTTGCGCCTCAGTCCCTCGGCGATGTCCTGGGCGGTCGCCACCACCGCGTCGATCGGCCGTCCCACCGCGAACTCGGTCTCCGAGATCCGCTCCAGGGACAGGGGCGGCGCGAAGGCGAGAACCAGCCGCGCGCCCGAGCGTGCGTAGGGGATGCAGGAGAAGCGCACGAGGGTTTCGAGGCTGAGGCCCTCCCACAGGCCCGGGTCGGAAGCGTCGTGATCGATCGAAACGAACGGCAGGCGGAGGGCCTGCGCGTGCTGGGCGGCGGTCTCTCTCGGCGACTCCTGGGAAGTCATGTCCGTACTCTAATCGTGGGGGCGGATCCTCGATGGGCCCAGCCGACTTCCATGGGGGTCAGGGGGCACTGGAACGTTCCAATTCTTCTAGACAGAGAGGGTTCTTCGGAGTAATGTTTCAGGCAATCGGCTGAGCCTGGGCGCGGGCTCCGCCAGGATGCTGATCATCCAGCCTATTTTGAAGCCTCTACCTATTTCAGGAGTGATCCCATGAACCCCTTCCTCAGGAACGCGGCGCGCGCGTTTCTCCTGGCCTCGCCGTTCGGCCTGACCCTGGCTCTTTCCGCATCGTTGACCCTCCTCCCCCGGCCCGCCCTCGCCCAGATCGACGCCGGCTCCATCGTGGGCACGGTAACGGACGGTCAGGGCGGCGTCCTGCCCGGCGCCACCGTGGTGGCGACGCAGGAAGGCACGGGCTTCAGATTTACCGACACGACCAACGGCCGGGGACAGTACAGCTTCCCGAACCTGAGAATCGGCCGATATGTGATCACCGCCGAGCTTTCGGGTTTCAAGAAAGCGGTCCGGTCCGCGGTGCAGCTCCACGTCCAGGAGCGGATCCAGGCGGACTTCAAACTCGATGTCGGGGTCATGACCGAGGAAGTCACGGTCAGCGGCGAGGCGCCCATCATCAATACCCAGACCGCGGACATGGGGTACTCGGTCGACTCCAAGCAGCTCACCGACCTCCCCTTGCTGGGTCGCCGCTACGCCGAGCTGGCCCTTCTTCAGACCGGCGTCGTCCAGTCCGGCGTGGGGATGGCTTCCCGCGGTGAGGACACCTTCTTCAATGCCAACGGGAACTTCGCGACCTGGAACAACTTCGTTCTCGATGGCGGCGACAACAACTCCTTCTCCACCAACCTGCAGGAGCGCTCGCCCCAGGTCATCCAGCCGCCGGTCGACGCCCTCGAGGAGTTCAGGGTCCAGACCCGCACCTATTCCGCGGAATTCGGCCGGTCCGCCGGCGCGGTCATCAACGCCTCCATCAAGCAGGGCACCAACGACTTCAAGGGCGTGCTGTTCGGGTTCGGACGTGACGAAAAGTTCAATTCCAACACCTACGAAAACAAACTGGCGAACCGCCCCAAGGGTGCCTACAACCAGTACATCATGGGCGGCACCCTGGGCGGACCGATCAAGAAGGACAAGCTCTTCTTCTTCGTGGACTACCAGGCCACCCGCTCCGAGCGCGCGCTCTCCAACACGGCCGTGGTTCCCACCCCTCTGATGCGGACCGGGAATCTCATCGAGTTCCCGAACGCCATCAGCGGCGCCAACCAGTTCGTCCCCGCCGGATGCGTGAATTCGACGACCAAGGTCATCAACCCGGCGTGCATCGACCCCACCGCCGCGCAACTCATCAATCTCTACCCGATGCCCAACATCCAGAGCCGGATCGCGGTCCAGGGACAGCCGGGCAGCTTCGGCGCCCCCAACTACATCGACAACGGCATTCTCACGAGCGATGTCGACCAGTACGACGTCCGGGTCGATGGTCGTCCCGGCGACTCGGGCAAGAACCTGGTGTTCGCGCGGTGGTCCTACTCCAAGACCAAGCGCCGGGAGCCGCCCGTGCTCGGGCCCATCGCCTCGGGTGACTTCGCCTCCGACATCGACATCACGGGAAAGAGCGCGGTCGTGGGCTTCACCCGCAACCTGAGCAGCAGCATGCTCCTCGATCTGCGCGGAGCCTGGAACCAGATCGAGGGCAACACCTTCCATCCCGCCTTCGGCCAAAGCGTCAATTCCAAGTATGGGATCAAGGGCATCCCCGAGGATCCGCGTTACAGCGGCGGCCTCCCCAACACCACCATCCAGGGCCTGACTCGTCTGGGCGGGCCTTTCTTCCGCCCGCAGTTCCAGACCTCGAGCATCCGGCAGTTCTCCGCCTCGGTAGCCTGGAACCGGGGCGCGCACTCCTTCAAGTTCGGCGCGGAAAGGCGACGCGACATCGTCGACTATCTGGATCTGCGGTCCCTCAATGGGGAGATGGCCTTCCGGAACGGCCGCTACACGGGCCTCGGAGTCGGCGATTTCCTGCTTGGTTTCGCATCCCAGCAGCGCCTCACCACCTACCACGAGGCCAATCTCTTCGTGGACGGAACTCAGTTCTTCGTCCAGGATTCGTGGCGCCCCACCAGCAAGCTCTCCCTGAACCTCGGCCTGCGCTACGAGTTCTTCACCCCCATGCAGGATCGCAACGGGCAGATGACCAACATCGACCCCGCGAACGGGCAGCGCATTCTGGCCACGACCTCCGGCAGTCTGTACGAGCGAGCGCTGATCCACCCCGACCGGAACAACTTCGCGCCGCGCCTGTCCTTCGCCTACTCACCGAGCGAGAGAATGGTGGTCCGGGGCGGATACGGCATCTACTATCAGCACACCGACCGTTATGGCTCGGAGAGCCAGATGGCGCTCAATCCGCCCCAGCTCATCGACTATGACATCGCGGCCCCGTCGGCCGCGGTGGCTCCGGACCTGATCTTCCGGAACGGCTTCATCACGCCCACCATCCAGGGGGTGAACCCGGCCTTCGTCCAGTGGCGCATCCAGGACCCGAACCAGGACACCCCGATCATTCACCAGTTCAGCATCGGGCCCGAGGTCAAGCTGAGCGAAACCATGTCCGCGTCCGTTGAGTACGTTGGCAACAAGGTGCGCCATGGGCGACGCATCCGCAATCTGAACCAGGGCCGGATCACCTCCTCGGGGGTGGTGTTCCCCTACGCCCAGTATGGCTACGGCACCGCGTTCCTGGAGCAGATCGTGACCAACGGGCGGACCGACTACAACGCCCTCCAGACCCGCATACAGCGGCGGATGAGGAACGGGCTCGGCTTCACCGCGTCGTTCACCTACTCCAGGGCGAAGGGCGACTTCCTCGACCATCTCGCGGCGGGAGGCGGCGCCACCGGAAACCAGCCTCAGGACGCCTGGAACATGGCCGCCGACTACGGTCCGCTGGAGTTCGACATTCCGAAGCGGTTCGTTCTCTCTTTCGTGTACGAACTGCCGGCCGGTCGCGGACGCAAGACCGAGTTCCATGGTTTGGGGCGAATCCTGAACGACTGGAGCGTGAATGGAATCCTGTCCTTGAACGACGGCCGGCCGTTCACGATCACCGCCAATGACGCCAGCGGCACCGGTAGCGGCCATATCTCCCGCGCGAACTGCCTCGGCGACGCCCAGCCGTCGGGATTCAACAGCACCATCGACAAGTGGTTCGATACCACGCAGTTCTCCCAGCCCGCCAACGGAACCTTCGGCACGTGCACCAGCAACTCCGTGCGCGGCCCCGGGTCCAAGAACCTCAACATGTCGCTGTTCCGGAGCTTCCCGCTGCCTAACGACCGCCGGATCGAGTTCCGGGTCGAGACGTTCAACCTGCTCAACTGGACGAACTACGCTCTTCCCGGAAGCAGCGTGGCGAACCCGGGGACATTTGGAAAGATCACCGGCTCGCTCGGCGATCCACGCGAGATGCAGTTCGCGTTGAAGTTCTATTTCTGATTCCTAGCTGGCGGGCGATGACAAACGAGCGAGCGTCAGCAAGCGACTTTGCTCTGGAGTGGCCCCGCGAAGCGGGGCCACTCAGAAACGGCCCCGCCCCCCAGACCCCCGTCGCTCCGGCCGGAGTGAATCCGGCCTTCGCTCGGCGACGGTGATCCCCGCACCAACTGACGGCTGGCCCGAGGCAGGGCAGGCCAGCCGTCATTGCGAGGAGCCATTCCGTTGGCGCCGCGACGAAGCAACCTCTCCGCTCCACTACCAACTCCGGGAGTACCAGACCATGAAATCCTTCAAGCCGTCCCTCGCTGTCCTCCTCGCCCTCCTCGTCACCAGCCGCCAGCCGGTCCTGGCGGGGACGGAGATCCCCCAGGATCAGGGCGCCGCCGGCGTCTTCCAGAAGATCCTCAAGCTCAAGACCACGGCGAGCGCCATGCACACCACCGCGCATCCCGACGATGAACACGGCGGCGTGTTGTCTCAGCTTTCCCGCGGCCAGGGCGCCCGTCTGTCCCTCCTCACCCTGAATCGCGGCGAATCGGGTGACAACGCCATCGGCTCCGAACTCTTCGACGGCCTGGGCCTCATCCGCACCGAGGAGCTCATCGATTCGGATCGCTACTACGGCGTCGACGACCAGTACTTCACCACCTTCACCGACTACGGCTTCTCCAAGCGGATCGATGAAGCCTTCGAAAAGTGGGGCAAGGAAAACGTGCTCCGCGACATGGTGCGCGTGATCCGGATGAACCGGCCGTTCGTTCTGATCTCCCGGTTCCAGGGAACCCAGCGCGACGGCCACGGCAACCACCAGACCGCCGGTCTGCTCACCAACGAGGCCTTCAAGGCGGCGGGCGACCCGAAGATGTTCCCCGAGCAGCTCGGCGAAGGCCTGCGGCCCTGGCAGCCGATGAAGGTGTATCTCGGCGGCCAGCGTGAAAACGAGGAGTGGGCGATCCGCGTGGATCCGGGTGCTTATAGCCCGTGGCTCGGGGAGACCTACAACAACTTCGCCCGCATCGGCCTCTCCTTCCAGCGCTCGCAGAACAGCGGGAGGCTGCAACTCTCCCGCGGCCCTCAGTACGGCTACTACAAGCGCACCGGTTCGACGGTTTCCTCGGCGGACAAGGAGGAGAGCTTCTTCGACGGAATCGACACCACCCTCCCCGGCCTGTTCAAGACGCTGGGCCGTCCGGCCCCCGCGGGCGCCGACGCCCTCCTGCAAACCATCGACCGTGAAGTCACGAACGCGGTGGCCGCGTTCTCGCTCACCAACCCCTCGGCCACTGTCCCCGCTCTTTCGCGCGGCCTCAAGGCCACCCGCGAGGCGCTCGCCCTCGTCGGCTCCAGCGAGCCCGACGCGACCTTCATCCTCAAGATCAAGGAACGTCAGTTCGAGGCCGCGATCACCGCGGCCCTCGGCGTGGATTTCAAGGCCATGGCCCAGCCCGCGGGTGTTCCCGAAGCCACCGGCCCGTTCGCCGAGTTCGCGCCTCCGCCCACCATGGCGGCGCCCGTCCCCGGCCAGACCTTCGAGGTGCGCGCTTTCTTCACCAACCGGAGCCCGATCGAGGTGACCATGCGTGAAATCTCTCTCGCCACCGGCGCGGGCTGGCAGTCGAGCCCCACCGGGAACGCGCCCGCGACCTCGCTCAAGAACAACAGCACCGCCTCTCAGCGGTTCTCGGTCACCCTCGCGAACGACGCTCCTCTCTCCTCGAAGCCTTACTTCACCCGGCCGGGCATCCAGCAGTCGCGTTACGACGTCACCGACCGCTCGCAGATCCACCGGCCGGCCTCCGAAGCGCCCGCGGTGGCGGTGGCCCGTTACACCGTCGAAGGAGTGGACGTCGAAGCGCGCGAAGTGGTGACGCGTCGCGAGGGCAACCTGCCCTACGGCTACGAGATGCGCGAGCTTCGCGTGGTTCCGGCGCTGGCCCTCACGGTGAGCCCGGGCTCGGCGGTGGTGCCGCTCAAGGCGGCCAGGAAGCAGGTGTCGGTGGAGGTCGACCTCCTGAACAACGTCGAAGGCGATATCTCCGGCGCTCTCTCCCTGAAGCTGCCCACGGGGTGGACCTCGACGCCTTCGAGCCAGCCCTTCAAGTACGCCCGGGCGGGCGAGCGCGGCGTGTTCAAGTTCACGGTGTCGATCCCGGCCCTCGAGAACAAGGGTTACGAGATCCAGGCGGTCGCGAAAGCCAACGGCCGCGAGTACACCGAGGGCTACGCCATCATCGCCAAGCGCGACCTCGAGACCCGGCTCTTGTACCGGCCGTCGACCATCAGCGTCCGCGGCATCGACGTCGCGGTGCCCGCGGGCCTCAAGGTGGGCTACGTCATGGGCGTGGGCGACCAGGTGCCTTCCGGACTCGCGCAACTTGGCGCGACCGTGACCCTTCTCGGCGAGAAGGAGCTTTCGAGCGCCAACCTCTCGCAGTTCGACACCATCATGACCGGCACCCGCGCCTACGCGGTGCGCGAGGACTTGAAGACCTACAACCAGCGCCTGATGGACTACGTGAAGGCCGGCGGCAACCTGGTGGTTCTCTACAACACCCAGGAGTTCGTGCCGAACAAGTGGGCGCCCTATCCCGCCCAGCTCCCTGCGCGCGCCGAGGAGGTCTCCGAGGAGGACTCGCCGGTGGAGATCCTGGCCCCGAAGGAGCCGGTCTTCAACTATCCCAACAAGATCACGTCCGCGGATTTCGAGAACTGGGTCGAGCAGCGCGGTTCGAAGTTCTTCACCGAATGGGACAAGGCCTACACCCCGATGATCGCCACCTGGGACAAGGGCCAGGAGAAGCAGCGGGGCGGCTGGGTCCACGCCACTTTCGGCAAGGGCCACTACACCTACTTCGCCTACGCCTTCCACCGCCAGCTTCCCTACGGCGTGCCCGGGGCCTATCGCCTGCTCGCGAACGTCCTCTCGCTGAACAAGGCGCCCGCCGCCGCCGCGAAGCCGAAGCCGTAGGCGCGGAGGTCTAGCTGTGATTTCTCAGCACGTTGTTCACCTGGGGCCAATCCTGAGATGTTTGTGGTGTCTAAGCCCAAACATTCAGGAGACCCCAAGTGAAGGTACACAATAGAGCACGAACGATTCCATTTCAGCGAGAGCGCCTGACCAAGAAGGTCCTGGCCGGCGAGTGGACGCCTCAGGAGGGCGCGAAGCGCCTGGGAACATCGACGCACACCGTTCGGAAGTGGGTTGATGTTCCCAGGCGCTTCGCGC
>JBGATM010000037.1:0-35256 GCA_044229175.1 Vicinamibacteria bacterium
CCCCGCGTCCCCTCCGCCCTCCCCCCTGCCCTCTGAAGATGTGTTCTCCGGCAGCAACTTCGTCGCGGAGCGCCCCCGTGAAGGCATGACCACCGGCGAGCTCCGCATGGCGCGGAGTTCTCCGGTCGTGCGCAAGATCGCGCAGGAGTACGGCGTCGACATCAACGAGGTGCCCGGCACCGGTCTCGGCGGCCGGGTCACCCGCGAAGACATCCTCTCTTACGTGGAGTCGCGAAAGAGCGCGGCCATCCGCCGCGACGCGCCGCCCGCGCCCTACGCCCCGCTCCCGATCGCCGCGGCTCCGCCCGCGCCCCCGGCCATCGTTCGCCCGCCCGCGGCGCCTCCCGTTCCCGCCGTGGTCCCGCCCCCCGTCCCGCGGGTTCCCGTCGCGGCCCCGTCCCGGGCGGCCGACGCGGGCCCGACCACAATGCGTTTCACTCCGGTGACGCCCTCGGCCCCGGCAGCCCCGGCGCCGGCCCCCGCCCCCGTAGCCGCACCGGCGCCTCCGGCCCCGCCCACGACCCAGACCGGCCCCATCGCCACGTCACGGCCGTCCGGCGCCCGCGTGGAAGTCGTCCCCATGTCGCCCATCCGGAAGAAGACCGCCGACCACATGGTCCTGTCCAAGCGCACCTCGGCCCACGTCTCCACGGTCTGGGAAATCGACATGACCCGGGTGGCCATGCTGCGGGCGAAGTACAAGCAGGCCTACGAAGAGCGCAGCGGCGTCAACCTCACCTACACGCCGTTCATCGTCAAGGCGGTGACGGATGCGATCAAGGCTTTCAAGGTTCTGAACGCGAGCGTCGACGGCGACTCGATCGTCTATCACAAGGACATCAACGTGGGCATCGCGGTGGCCCTCGACTGGGGCCTGATCGTCCCGGTGATCCCGGCGGCCGACGAGAAGAACGTCCTCGGCCTCGCCCGGGCGGTCAACGATCTCGGCGAACGCGCGCGCACCAAGAAGCTCAAGGTCGAAGAGGTCCAGGGCGGCACGTTCACCATCACCAATCCGGGGGTTTTCGGATCCCTGTTCGGCACGCCCATCATTCCTCAGCCGCAGGTCGCGATTCTCGGGGTCGGCACCATCGAGAAGCGTCCGGTGGTGCGCGACGAAGCCATCGCGATCCGGACCATGGCCTACTTCTGCCTGACCTTCGATCACCGCATCATCGATGGTTCGGAAGCCGACAAGTTCATGGCCCACGTGAAGAACAGCCTGCAGAACTTCGACGAATCGGCTCTCTGATACGACCGCGCCCGGAAATCCATTGAGCGAATCGAGCGGCCCGGCGCGCCCGCTCGAGATCCGGCGCCTCGGTCGGATCTCGTATGCCGCGGGCCTGGCTCTTCAGGAGCGCCTGGTGGACGAGCGCAAGCGGGGCGAGGCCCCCGACACCCTGCTGCTGCTGGAGCACGATCCGGTGGTGACCATGGGCCGTAACGCCCGGGCCGAGAACCTTCTCATATCCGAGGAACTGCTGCGGGCGCGCGGCGTCGAACTGTTCGAGGCCGGCCGTGGCGGCGACGTCACTTACCACGGGCCCGGCCAGGTCGTGGGCTATCCCATCCTGGAGATACCGGAGGGGCGGCGCGACGTGCACCGCTACGTGCGGGATCTCGAGGAAGTGATGATCCGGGTGTGCGGCGACTACGGCCTTTCGGCCCGACGCATCAGCGGCAAGAGCGGAACTTTCGTGGGCGAAAACAAGATCGGCGCCATCGGCGTGCGGATCTCGCGCTGGGTGACCTCGCACGGCTTCGCCTTCAACGTGAACACGAACCTGTCGGGCTTCGATCTCATCGTTCCCTGCGGACTTCGAGACCAGGGCGTCACCTCGCTCGCGAAGCTCACGGGCGCCGAGGTGCTCCAGTCCGAGGTCGAGGATCGCCTCGCCCGGCGCTTCCAGGAAGTCTTCGGCTACACGCCCGCGGCGAGCAGATAGAACCAGTTGAGGGTCGCGAGGACAGCGAGGAGAACCGTGACCACCCGCAGCGCGCGACCTTCCAGGCGGAGCGTGGTCCGCTTCGCGGCGGGAACGAGCGCGCCGTCGATCACGCCCCACAGAAGAAGGCCCAGGGTTCCCGCGGTCACGAGGGGCTGAACCGCGAAAGCCGCGGGCAGGTCGAAGCGGGCGAGGTACCCGAGCGCCCGTGTGGTGCCACAGGTGAAGCAGGCATGGCCGGTGAGCGCCTTGAAATAGCAGAAGGAGATGCCGGCATGATCGAGGCCGGAGACCCGCGTCACCGCGCAAGCCAGGAGAGCCAGGCCGGCGAGGGTCATCGGCCCGGTCAGCACCCGGTCCCCGGGCCTGGGGGCGATGGCAAAGCCGAAGGAGCTCACGGTCATGGGCCGCTATAGTACGCGGGCTCTATGGCCGAGATCCAAGACAAACTCCTCACCCACATCGCCACCCTCGCCCGGCTTTCGCTGTCGGCGGAAGAGACGAAGTCGCTCGCCCACGATCTGGCGGAGATCCTCAAGTACGCGGCCTCCCTCGAGACCATCGACCTGACCGGCGTCCCGCCCATGAGCCACGCCACCGAGGGCGAACGCTTCCGGCCCGATGAACCCACCCACGACCTCACGCGCGAACAGGCTCTCCAGAACGCTCCGGACCAGGACTCCGGGCTCTTCCGCGTACCCCAGGTGATCGGAGGATGAGCGCCCTCACCTCCATGGGCGTGGGCGAGCTCGCCGCCGTCATCAAAGCGAAGAAGGCGAGCGCCCGCGAGGTCGTCGAAGCGCACCTGTCCCGGATCTCCTCGAAAGACGGCTCGATCGGCGCCTTCCTCGCCCGGGCCGACGACGCAGCCCGGGCGGAAGCGAAGGACATCGACGCGCGCATCGCGAAGGGTGAAGATCCGGGCATCCTGGCCGGAGTGCCCATCGCGATCAAGGACGCGATCCACGTCAAGGGCCTCCCCACCACCTGCGGCTCGAAAATCCTCAACCGGTTCGCGACCCCTTACGACGCGACGGTCATCCGAAGGCTGAAGAGCGCGGGCGCCATCGTCCTCGGGAAACTCAACATGGACGAGTTCGCCATGGGCTCGTCGAACGAGAACAGCGCCTTCGGGCCGGTCCGGAATCCGTGGGACCTGACCCGGGTGCCCGGCGGATCGTCGGGGGGCTCGGCGGCGGCGGTGTCCGCGGGCTTTTCGGCCATGACCCTCGGGTCGGACACCGGCGGATCGATCCGGCAGCCCGCCGCGTTCTGCGGGGTGGTGGGCCTCAAGCCCACCTACGGCCGGGTCAGCCGCTACGGGCTCGTCGCCTTCGCCTCGTCGCTCGACCAGATCGGGCCGCTCACCCGTTCGTGCGCGGACGCGGCGCTGTCGCTCTCGGTGATCGCCGGACAGGACGTGCATGACGCCACGAGCAGTCCGCGGCCCGTCGACGATTACGTCGCCGCGCTGACCGCGCCGACCAAAGGCCTTCGCGTGGGCGTCCCCCGGAACTTCCTGAAGACCGGGGTGGAGCCGGGCGTGATGGCGGAGTTCGAGAAGACCATCGCCGCCCTCAAGGCCGACGGCGCGGAGTTGGTCGACGTCGCCCTGCCGAACGCGCCCCACGCCATCGCCACCTACTACCTCGTGGCCACCGCGGAAGCCTCCTCCAATCTCGCTCGCTTCGACGGGGTGCGCTATGGACTGCGCGCCGACTCGGCGGCGGCGAGAGCCACGCTCAAGGACATGTACGGCGAGACCCGGGACGCGGGCTTCGGCCCGGAGGTCAAGCGTCGAATCGTTCTCGGCACCTTCGTCCTCTCCTCGGGCTACTACGACGCGTACTACCTCCGCGCGCAGAAGGTCCGAACCCTGATCCGCCGCGACTTCGAGACCGCCTTCGCCTCCTGCGACGTGATCGCGACGCCCACCACGCCTTCGCCCGCGTTCAAGCTCGGCGAGAAGACGGCGAATCCGCTCGAGATGTATCTGGCCGACGTCTTCACCGTGCCCGCGAATCTCGCGGGGGTGCCGGGGATTTCCGTGCCGTGCGGTCTTTCGAACGGACTCCCGGTGGGAGTTCAGTTCGTGGGGCCGATGTTCGAGGAAGCGGCGCTGCTTCGCGCCGGACACGCGGTCGAACGGCTCATGGGCCCGAGCGGGGCTCCCCCCGGGATCTAGGAGGCGCCCGGGGCCCCGGCTTCCGGGGCGGAGAGGGGCGGCGGGGGATGGATATCCTCGCCCCGGCGATGGGCGCGGGCCTCCAGGAATCTCCGGGCGAGGGCGTAGGCGATGAGGCCGGCCAGCACGCCGAGGATCAGGTTCCCGGTCACGAAGGGCCAGAGAAGGGGGCCAAACGACTTGAGCAGCGAGCGCAGAGAGCGAAGCGCCGGCTTCCAGTCACCCACGACCAACGAGGAAAGGGCCGACCACACGAAGGAGTGGGCGCGATCCCAGAAACCGGCATCGAGTCTCCGGGAGTGAACGCTGAGCAGCCGGGTGCCGATGTAAGTGCCGAACATGTAACAGGGAACAAGCGCCCACACGTTGATCCACGCCCCGGCAAGAACGGCCACGCGGTTGAGGCGGAAGGCGAAGGCGATCGCGATCGCCATGATCGAATGCAGCCCGAGGAGCGGCGAGAACGCGATGAAGACGCCGGTGCCGAACGCGATGGCGGTGCGCCGGGGAGGATCCCTTAGGTGAAGAAGGCTCTGCAGCGCGTCACGCATAACGTCTCAAGGTCGGCTCGGGCGTGCGAAGCCTAGGTGACCCCGAAAACCGGCGGCCGCTGCACTTCGCTGAAGCCGAAGTGGTCGTAGCCCTGCGGCTTGAGCGGCTCGATCCACTCGCCCACCTGGACGGAGACCACCGGTGCGCCGACCACGAACTGCCCGACCACGGTGATCGGCAGGTCCCAGACGAAAGCCATGTCGCGGACCGCATCGATGTTGTCGGGCGATATGGCCATGAGCAGCTGATAGTCCTCGCCTCCGTGAAGGGCCAGGGGCAAAGGGTCGCCGCCTCGGGCGCGCTCGATCATGGCCACCGCGGGATCCACCGGAACCGCCAGGGGATCGATCAACGCCCCGATCGAGTTCTCCATGCAGAGCCGGATCAGGTCGATCGAAAGACCGTCCGAAATATCCATCATGGCGCGAACCACGCCCGGCGTTTCCGACATGGCGCGGGCGAAGGCGAGCGGCGGCGTCGGGTCGAGGTGGGCGCGAACGCAGCGCGCGAGCGGACCTTCGGAGGAGGGAGTCCAGATTCCGGTATCGATCACCATGCCGTCGTCGGCGAGCCGCACTCCTTCGCGAAGCAGGCGCAGACCCTCGGCGGCGGCGCCGAGCCCTCCGGTGATGACGACGAGGTCGCCCACCTGCACTCCCTGCCTCAGGATGGGTCGGTCGCCCACCCCGAGGAGGGTCACCGCGATGGTCACGGGGCCGTTCGTCGCCGAGAGATTCCCGCCCACGATTCCCACACCCACCTCGGCTGCTCGTTCGATCAGACCTTCGTAAAGGCCGTCGAAGAACTCGAGGGTGCAGGAAGGGGGCAGGCACAGATTGACGAGGGCGTAGCGGGGAACTCCGGACATGGCGCCGATGTCGGAGAGATTCACGGACATCGCCTTGCGACCGAGCAGGCGTGCGGGGGTCAGGACCCGGTCGAAATGAACTCCTTCGACCAGGGTGTCGGTGGTCAGGAGAGAGACCGGCGGCGTCTCGACCAGAGCGCAATCGTCGCCGATGCCGACCTTGACCCCCTGGGTTTCGGCGATACGGGACCGCAGACGCGCCACGAGGGCGCGTTCTCCCAGGGAGGAAACGGTTTCAATGCGTTCGTCGCTCAAGCAGCGGTCACTCGTTCGAAGACTTTACCAGCGCTTTTGACCCATGACGGGAGGGGGCGGTCGCGCCGCGCCGCGCCCCAGAACTTCAGAAGCAGGAGTGAACAGACGTGAAGCCCGGATCCACAGGCCGGTCGCCCCTGCGGAAGCCGGTGTATCCTGCCTCGAACGCCCCCCGCAAGAAGTTCAAGAATGGCCCACGCGACTCCCCTGAAGCGATTCTCCGCGGTCTCCGCGGCCGTCTTCCTTCTGGGCCTGGGCGCGGGAAACGCGCGGGCCCAGAGCTCGACGCCGGATACGAGCCGCGTGAACCAGGATGAGCTCGCATCCTTCTATGGCCGAATGAACGTGGTCGTGGGTTCGGGCGCTCGAGCCTTCGGGATGGGCGGGGCCTTCCTGGCGCGCGCCGACGATGCCACCGCGGCCTCCTGGAATCCCGCGGGCCTCAGCTACCTGCGGCGAACCGAGGTCTCCGTGGTCGGCGCCCACAACGATTTCCTGCAGAGAATCCCGAAGCTCAACGAGGTCCCCGAGATCGACGAGCAGGTGGAGACGCGCGACCAGCTTCAAGGATCGGTGGCCGACTTCATCGGGGGCGTCTATCCCTTGAGGATCGGCGAGCGCACCGGCGCCATTCAGATCTCGTATCAGCGCAGCTTTTCGTTCACGGGCTCCCGAAAGAGCGAGGGACCCGTCGGCGTGAAGGGATTCACGAGCGATGGCACGCCGGTTCTACCCACCGAGTTCACGGTGAAGGGGAACGGGGGGTTTGACACGGTTTCCCTCTCGTCGGGATTCGAGCTGCACCCGCGCCTGCGCCTCGGGGTCAGCGTGAATCGGTGGATCAATGGTTTCTCGCAGACCGTCGACCGGCCCGACGCTCAGACCGGAGGCTATCGGCGGATCGACAGCCGGTGGGACATTTCCGGCACGAACTTCAATCTCGGCGCCATCTTCATCCCCACGCCGAAGCTGAATCTGGGCGCTGTCCTCAAGACTCCCTTTCGAGCCGATCTCCACCTGACCAAGGTGCGGGAGGATCAGATCAACAAACCCGATCCGGAAACCGGGAAGCGTCCGCTGGCCGACTCCAACTACGACAGTTCGGAGAACGTGAGCATCCGATTCCCCCGGGTCTATGGAGTCGGAGCCTCGTATCGCGCCACCAACACCGTCACCATTTCCGCGGACTTCACCCGCACGGCCTGGTCGGAATCGACGATCGACGGCTTCTTTTCTCTCGCCCGCAGGCCGCGGACGAGCGTCGCGGAGCCTGTCCCTTCGACCGGCGACCCGCTCATCGATCACTACGGCACCCTGCCCTTCCCTGCCGTCGAAGAGGGAGCGAACGGCCAGGCGGACACCAGCCAGTTCCGCGTGGGCGCGGAGTGGGTCCTGCGGTTTGGTCAGTCGGGCACCGTGCTCATCCCCTTGAGAGCGGGATTCTTCCGCGACGGGCAACCGGTCATCATCAGACTGAACGACGCGAACGGCATGCCCCTTCCGGAGAAGCAGCCCACGTTTTCCGGGCTGACCGCCGGGATCGGCGTGACCGTGGGCGGCGTTCTCTTCGATGTGGCCTACATCCGCGAGCAAGGCGATGTCGACGCGGCGCGCAGGAACGACGGAAAGAATGTGGCCGATGCCACGCGAAGCGTCCGGTACAACCGCCTGTTCGCGTCGGTGATGGTCCGATTCGGTCAGCGGCGTTAAGGCCACTTCGATGGAACGGTCGCTCCGCGCCTTCCCCTGATTGGGACGGTGCGTCCTCGATAGACCTCGGAATCACCATGGGCTTCCGCGCCCTGGAATAGGTCCAAGTCTTTCTTATTCTTTGTCTTGGGGTTTGTGTCGGTATGGGCATGATCGTTGCTTGGACAAATGTCGCCCTCTTCGGGAGGACGGCTATGAAGTTAAAACTCGCCGAGCCAGCCAAACGCACCTTGATCGCCCTGGGCCTCCTCCTCGTCTCGTTCGTGTCCCCCGTCTTCGCCCAGGACGTGAAGTTCCGCGACGGTCGCTTCCTCGAAACCATGGGCGGCGTGACCATTCAAAGAGCCGACGAGGCGGGTTCCGACGAGGCGGTCATGAACATGCCCTTCCTTCCAGGCGATCGCGTCTGGACCGACGATTCCGGCCGGGCCGAGATCGTGTTCGCGGACGGGGAGATCCTGTGGATCGCGGAGCGAAGCAAAATCGACTCTCTCGGGAGGGGCGGAAGCGAGCAGGATGAGCGGCTCGGTCTGCGCGCGTTCGCGGGCTCGTTTGGCGCTCGCGTTCGGGCCGGTGGGCCGGGCTTCGAGTTCAGAGCGCCGGGCGGAAGCATCACCACCACCGGCGCCTCCGCGTTCCGGGTGGACGTCCGCGCGGGCGAAACCGTGGTCACGGTGAGCGAGGGCGAGATCCTCGCGGACCTCGCAGGCCAGCGGATGGCCCTCCGGAGCGGGGAGCGCGTGCGCTATGCCGGCCAGACCGTCGACGGCCCGTACCGGTATTCGCGGGCCAGCGTCGATGCGTTCGATCGCTGGTGCGAGCAGCGTTTCGTCGAACTCGGCCGCATGGCGCGCTATGGAGATGACCATCGCCTGCCCGACGAACTCGATCCCTACGCGGAAGAGCTCAGCCGCAACGGAGAGTGGATCAACGACGAGTCGCAGGGCTACGTCTACGTGCCTCGCGTCGCCTACGACTGGGCCCCCTACACCTACGGCCGCTGGGTCTTCACGCTCTATGGCTGGACATGGGTGGCCGATGAGCCGTGGGGCTTCGTCACCTCTCACTACGGAAGATGGGGGTATTCCGCGAGAATCGGCTGGCACTGGATGCCGCGGGCCGGCTTCGCGGGTGCCTGGGTCGGCTGGTCCACGCCGGTCGGGAGCTGGAACAACACCATCGGCTGGTGCGCCCTCGGCTACAACGATCGGCCGGTGGGAGGGTTCGGGTACGGAACCGGCGGGCGGGCGGTGGCGCGAGGCGACGCCTATTCGGCGACCGGCCGGGGATGGACTTTCGCGAATCGGTCGGACCTTGGACGAGGCGCCATCCAGCGTCGTCGAGTTTCGTTGCCGGTCGGCGAGGCGCAGCGCGCGGTGGTGTGGAATCCGGAGGTCGCCCCCGATCGTGAATTCCGCGAGGCGAGGCGGGGCTTCGAATCGCGGGGCGCTCGCGGCTCGGGCGCAACCGGGGGAGCGGTGAGCCGGGGCGATGGCCGTTCGGCGGGCGGCGAGGGTGGAGCAAGAATCAATGTCCGCCCGTCCCCCGGCGACAGCCAGCCCGAGCTCCGATCCGATCCCACGACCACCATCCCCACTCCGGAGTCCCGAAGAGTGAAGACGATCGGGCAGGACGGCTTCAAGGAAGAGCAGGATCGAAAGAACCAGCGCGATGATCCGGGTTTGTATGGCGGGATCTTCGTATCGCCCTCGGCGGGCGAGCCGGCCCGGCCCCGCCGGTCGAACCCCAGGGACCCCGAGCCCCAGGCCTCTCCGGCGCCGGGCGCGGCCAGCGATTCCGGAAGCACGACGACGCGCGACCCGCTGCTCAGCCGCTTCTTCCGTTCGATCACACGCTCCGATGAGGGTCGCGAGTCGGGGCGCAACCCCAACGCCGCGCGCGATCCGAACTCCAATCGGGGCGACGAGGGGTCGGCTCGCCGCCGCGAAGCGACGCCGCGCGACGACTCATCGGCCCGTGAATCGACTCCGCGGGAGAGGTCGCGACCGGCCGAAGCCCGACCCGCCGGTGAGAACCGGGACCAGAATCGCGAAAGGTCGCGGCCGTCGGGAGTGGAGCGCTCGCAGCCGCGAAACGCGGCGCCGCCGCCCCAGGCCTCCCCGCGAGGCGGCTCGTCGGACGACCGAGCGGTGCGACGGAAGCCCGGAGAGGGCCGCTGAGACCACCGACCTAGGGGCCTCCGGCCCCGCCGTCTTAAAGTAGCGGGCGCATGACCACGGTCTTCGGGCGAGTGACAGACGTCCTGAGGCGAAACCGGGGCCCGCTCCTGATCGCGAGCTGCATCGTCCTCGGATCGCTCACCGGCGCGTTGATGGCCATCGGCAGCGACCTGCCCCAGGTGGAGCAGCTCGAGGAACTCAAGCCGAACATCGTCACCCAGGTCTTCGCCGCGGACGGTTCCATCCTGGGCGAGTTCGCCATCGAGAAGCGGGTGATCGTCCGTTACGAGGAAATCCCCGAGGTCCTGCGCAACGCCATCATCGCGACCGAGGACGAGAACTTCTTCAACCACATCGGGATCAATCTCTGGCGCATCCCCGGTGCGCTGTGGGCCAACTTCCGCTCCGGTCGCAAAGGCCAGGGCTTTTCCACCCTCACCATGCAGCTCTCCCGCCTTCTCTTTCTCTCGCCCCAGAAAACCTACGAGCGAAAGCTGCGCGAAATCCTGCTGGCCCTCGAGATCGAAAGGCGATTCACGAAGAAGGAGATCTTCACCCTCTACTGCAATCTCGTGAACTTCGGGCACGGCAACTACGGAGTGGAGGCGGCGAGCCGCTTCTACTTCGGGAAGTCGGCGAAGGATCTGAATCTCGAGGAGGCCGCGTTGATCGCGGGCATTCCCCAAAGTCCCTCTCGACTCTCACCCCTCGATCACCCGGAGGCCGCGCTCAGGCGCAGGAACCACGCCCTCGACCGGATGCTGGCCGAGAAGTACATCACGCCCACTCAGGCCCAGGTGGCGCAGAAGCAGCCGCTCGGGGTGATCGCGCGCCGATCGCCCTCGGCCATCGCCCCCTATTTCCTCGAGGAGGTGCGCAAGACCCTCGAGCGCGACTACGGGTTCACCGGCATCTACCGGTCCGGTCTCAAGGTGTACACGACCCTCGACCCGAAGCTGCAGTTGCTGGCCAACCGTTCGGTGCGCGACGGCATTCTCCGAAACGACCGCACCGCGCGCGGCTTCCGTCCGGTCCAGGAGTCCGCCCTCAAGGACGGCGTCATCCCCGAGGGCTTCACTCTTTCCGACTGGCGCCAGCCCTTCGATGTGGGCGACGTGGTGCGCGGGGTGGTGACCTGGGTCGAAAAGGACGGGGCCGGACTGCAGATCGGCGACACCCTGGGGCGGTTGCCGCTCAAGTCCATCGCCTGGACGGGAAAGTCTCGGGTGAGCGACGTGGTGAAGGTCGGGGACATCGTGCCGGTGCGCATCGTCAAGATCGAAGGGACGGACGCCAAGCACGTGGCCGAGGTCGCCTTCGAACAGGAGCCCGAAGCCGAATCCGCCTTCCTGGCCATGGACACGCGAACCGGGGCGGTCAAGGCCATGGTGGGAGGGTTCGACTTCGAGCGGAGCAAGTTCAATCGCGCCGTCCAGGCCCATCGCCAGACCGGATCGATCTTCAAGGCCATCGTGTACTCGGCCGCGGTCGAGAGCCTGGGCTGGGGGCCCGACACCCTCATCGTGGATGCCCCCATCTCCTTCACCGCGGCGGGGTCGCCCACCTGGTCGCCCCACAACTACGACATGAAGTTCGAGGGCACGATCACGGTCCAGCACGCGGTGGAGGAGAGCCGGAACATCCCGGCCATCAAGACCCTGCAGGCGATCGGCATCGAGAAGGGCATCGAGTACGCGAGGAAACTGGGGCTCAAGGATGAACTGCCGCCCTACCTCCCGATCGCCATCGGCGCGGGCGAGGCCACCCTCGACGAGATGGTGGCCGCCTTCGGCACCATCGCGAACGAGGGCCTGCGCATGACCCCGATGCTCATCACCCGGATCACGGACAACGAGGGCAACGTCCTCGAGGAGAAACTTCCCGAGGCGCATGACGCGCTCCGCCCGGAAACCGCGGCCACCATGGCCAACATCCTCCGCGGGGTGGTCCTGCGCGGCACCGCCCAGCGCGCGGCCTCCCTCGGCCGGCCGTTGTGCGGAAAGACCGGCACCACCGACAACTGGAGCGACACCTGGTTCGTCGGCTTCGAGCGGGACATGGTGGCGGGGGTCTGGAGCGGCTTCGACGACAAGCGGAAGTCGCTCGGGCGCGGGCAGGACGGGGCGCGCACCTCGCTTCCCATCTTCATGGACTTCTGGAGGGAAGCGAGCAAGCAGCTTCCCAAGGACCAGGCGTTCCCCCCACCCCTGCCTCCGACCCAGGGAGATCAGGCCGAGCCGCGACAGATTCCCTAACCGCCCGGGATTTCCAGGGCGAGGTCGTCGTCGAAACGCGCGGACAGCCGCAGGCCGGAGTAAGACGGCAGCCGCTCCTCGATGGCCTTGCGCCGATTGGGACCGAAGCCGCGCAGGTGCACCAGCACGCGCCGCACCCCCATCGAGCGCAGGAGCGTGATCGATTCATCGGACGGGAAGTCCTTCATCGCCTCGCGCACCTTCGCGTACGCCTGAGGCTCGGTTCCCGCGTAGCCGTTCACCAGCGGCTTCCAGTGCGCGGTCGACCGAAGCAGGTACACGCTGTCGTCGAAGCGCGGCCGCTGGAACAGACCGTCGTTGGGCAGGATCGGCAGTTCGACCACCGGATCGTTCCCGGGCTGGGCCTGGAGCCAGAGGTAGACGGCGGGTAGGGGCTCCGCGGCGCTGATGCAGCGGTCCGCCGCGACCACGTTCAGCGGGACGACCGTGGCCTCGAGCAGCGCCAGGAAGAGCAGGGCGACGCGCCATCCGGTTCTTCGCACCCGATCGAGACCGAGGGCGGCGAGCATGGAGAGGCCGAGGCAGAGGAAGACGGAGGCGCGCGCGGGCACGCGGATCATCCGAAAGACCTCGAGCTCGCGAAGGAGGGAAAAGGGGCCGGCAAAGAGCGGGCGGCCGAAGAGGCGGACCTCGGGTCCAAGAGCCACCAGGAAGGCGCAGACCGCAAGGGCGGCATAGCCGAAGATCACCCGGCGACGGCCCGGGTCCGACCTCGACGCGAGAAGCGCCAGGGCGGCGAGGCCCAGGACGGTCACACCCTGAAAAAGATCGCCCTCGACGATCGACCTCAGATTCTCGGTGGCCCCGCCCCAGACGCGGTTGGAAGCGGAGGTCGAGAACGTTCCTTCGAGGGGCGCCGAAAAGAAGATGGTCTCGCTGGCCGTGCGCTCGTAATGCAGCGGAGCGAGGGCCTGCTTGTGAAGCCACTGAAGGGGCAGCAGAAAGGCGAGGGCCACCGCGAGTCCCGCGGGGGCGGTGCGCAGGACGGCGGGCCTCTCGATCAGGATCAGAATCGGGAGGGGCAGGATGGCCGCGGCGAGGAGAGCCTGGTACCCGCAGGCCCAGGCGGAGAGGCCGAAGAACAGACCCGCCAGTCCCGCGGCCTTCAGGGAGCCTTCGCGCGTCCAGCGATGAAGGAAGAGGAAGTAGAGGGGGAGGAACTGGGTTCCGAGGACGGACAGGTGCGCGGGCGAGGAAACGCGGTTCGACGAAAAGGAGAAGATCGCTCCCGCGGCGAAGGCGGCCAGGGGCGAGAGGCCGAGGCTCAGAGCCAGGGCGCGGACCCCGAGGGCGGAGAGGAAGAAAGTGAGAAGGCGGACCACGTTCAGGGTGACGATGGGGTCGCTGGTCAGCAGACGAAGGGGCAGGGAGAGGACCGAGGTGGCCACGATGGGTTCGTCGAGGAAGAGCGCGTAGCGAAGCGGGTAGAGGGTGTTCGCGTGGGGCAGGCTCGAGGGATCGTGCAGAAGGGCGCGCGTGGTCCACGCCATCACCCAGGCGAAGTAGGAAGAGTCCCCCGCCTCGATGAGGTTCAGCCGGGTGGCGAGCGGCCAGGTCATGAGGACGGTCAGGGCGGCGTAGCCAAACGCGGCCCACGCGTGCGACTTGAGGCTCACTCCTCGCTCGCCGAGACACCCTTGGACAGCTCGCCCTTCGCCTTGGCCACCAGGGCGGCCTTGATGAAGATATCGAGATCGCCGTCGAGCACCCGATCGACGTCGCCGGTCTCGCACTTGGTGCGATGGTCCTTCACCATGCGGTAAGGATGCAGAACGTAGGAGCGGATCTGCGACCCGAACGCGATCTGCATCTTCGCGGCCTCGACCACGTCGAGTTTCTCGCGCTGCTTCTTCATCTCCAGGTCGAAGAGGCGCGCCTTGAGCACCTTCATGGCCACTTCGCGGTTGCGGATCTGAGAGCGCTCGTTCTGGCAGGCCACCACGATGTTGGTGGGGATGTGGGTGATGCGGACCGCGGAGTCGGTCACGTTGACGTGCTGGCCCCCGGCGCCGCTCGAACGGTAGGTGTCGACGCGGAGATCCTTGTCGAGGATCTCGATGTCGATGCTGTCGTCGAGTTCGGGCCAGGCGAAGACCGCGGCGAAAGAGGTGTGTCGGCGGGCGGCCGAATCGAACGGAGAGATCCGGACCAGGCGGTGGACCCCGCTCTCCACCCAGAGGGTCCCGAACGCATAATCGCCGGAGACGAACATGGTGACGCTCTTGATCCCGGCCTCTTCACCCTTCTGATAATCGGTGATGTCGACCTTGAAGCCCTTTCGTTCGCAGTACCTCTGGTACATGCGGAAGAGCATCTCCGCCCAGTCCTGGCTTTCCGTCCCGCCCGCACCCGCATTGATCGAGAGAATCAGATTGTTGGCGTCGTGCTCCCCGCCCAGGGTGTGCCCGAGCTCCGCCTCTTCGATGCTCTTCTGCCAGGTGAGGACCGCGGACTTCAGATCGGCCTCCACCGGTTCTCCGCCGGCCAGCCATTCCTGGAGTACCGAGACGTCGCCCTCCTGGCTCGTGACCCGGCGAACCAGCTCCAGCCGGTCTTCGATCTTCTTGCGCTTTCGCTGAACCTTCTGAGCGTTGCGCTGATCGTTCCAGAACCCCGGCTCCGTCACCTCGCGGTCCACCACCGCGAGCTCCGACATCAGTTTCGCTTCGTCAAAGATAGCCGCGGACGTCCGCAGCCCTCGCTTTGAGCTCGATGCAGAGCTCGCTGATTTCGTCTTTCAATGGGATTCCTGGTCGCTTTCTTCGAGGCTCGGTTCTGAAGCCGCGAGTCTATTCGAGGGCGCGCGGCCCGAGAACCCGGCGAAAAGAGCCGCGGCCGCCGCCACCAGAGTCACGAACCACGCGAATACGTCGCCGTAGCGGGAGTAGAAGGTGAGCTCGGAGATCCCCCGGACTTCCCCGACGAGGGCGCGACGCTCCATCAGCTCGCTCCGGACCAGTTCCCGGCCGAAGGGATCGATGATCGCGGAAATGCCGGTGTTGGCGGCGCGAACCAGGAAGCGATGGTTCTCCACCGCGCGGAAGCGCGCCATCGCATAGTGCTGATAGGGCGCGGCACTCGTCCCGTACCAGCCGTCGTTGGTCAGGTTGAACAGGACCTGCGCACCGGCGAGGGGAAATCGGCGCACCAGGGAGGGGAAGATCGCCTCGTAGCAGATGAAGGCTCCCACCGAGACGCCATGGACTTCGCCGGTCGAGGCCGCGGTCCCGGGGGTGAAATCCGACACGCTCTGCACCAGGCGCTTCACCGGCAGAAACGAAGCGAGGAAGGACGGAAGCGGAAGGTACTCGCCAAAGGGAACGAGGCGCATCTTGTGGTACCGCATCGCGATGTCGCCGGCGGGAGAGATGAGCTTCGCTCCCACGAAACTCCTGACCTCCCCGGTGGCGGCGCGCTCGCGGTCATCGTTCCCGGTGAGCAGGAACACGTCCTCTTTCGCGGTGAAGTCGGTGATCTGCTTCCGGGCCTCGGGATACAGGTCGAGTTCGTAGCCGACCGCGGACTCGGGCCAGACCACGAGGCGCGCCTCGCGCTTGACCGCCTCCTCGGACAAGGCCATGTGGGTCTCGATGTTGGACTGCAGCAAAGCCTCGTCCCACTTCTGATCCTGGGGGATCGATGCCTGGACCACCCCCACGGAGAGCGCGCCTTCACCGATCAAGGGCTGCTGCAGCCTGCCATGGCCGAAGGCCAGGGCGCCCGAGATGAGCAGGGCCGGCCCGGTGAGACCGAGACGCCGCTCGAAGGCCGATGGCGCGGTAAAGAACTGGACGAGGCCCGCCGAGGCGGCCACGAGCAGGAACGAGACGCCGTGCACGGCCGTGAACGACGCGATCTGTACCAACTCGGGGAAGTCGACCTGGGAATAGCCAAGCAGGCACCAGGGAAACCCGAAGAGGAGGTACTCGCGCAGGAACTCGCAGGCGACGAAGATGAAAGGAGCGAGGAAGAGGGATCTCGAGGGGAAGGCGAGGCCGACGTGGGCCTGAAGGGCGCCGAACGCCCCGACGAAGAGACCGAAAGCGAGGGCCAGGGCGAAGGTCAGGCCGTACGCGACCGGCGGGGAGACTCCGCCGTACCGGCTCATCACCTCGCTGACCCAGGACAGCAGCAGGAAGCCCTGGATGGTTCCGGCGAGCTGACCGCACAGGAAGCCGAGGCGACGCGAGGCTCCGCGCACAGCGACGAGCAGGGGGGCAAGGGCCACGAACGCGGCGGGGGCGAAGGCGACCTTGGGAAAGGCTACGGCCAGGAGGAGGCCGGTGAGCGCGGCCAGGCCGAGACGGCGCGACCGGCTCAAGGCTTGACGATGAACGGCTTGAACTTCTCCTGAGTCTCGAGCTTGGCCAGGACGCGCTCCGCGTCTTCACGATCGGTGAACGAACCCACGCGCACGTTGAACAGGCCTTCGCTCACCGGCACCAGGTACGCGGAGTAGCCCTTGCCCTTGAGCCGCTTGACGATCGCCTCGGCGGCCGAGCGCTCCTTGAAAGCGCCCACTTGTATGGTGAGGCGGTTGATGGGAGCCGGGGCTGACTTCGGCGCGGGCGTGGCCTTGGGCGGAGCGGTCGGCTTGGGGGTGGCCTTGGGCGCGGGCTTCGGCGTGGCCTTTTCCGGGGCCTTCGCCACGGCGACGGGCGAACGCGCGGGTGTGGGTGTGGGACGAGCCGCGGTGGTGACCGGAGGTGTCGCCTTGGAGACAGGAGCGGGAACCGCGGGCGCGACCGCGGCCGCGCGAGGGCTGCTCATCGGCGCGGACGCGGCGGAAGGGGCGAGGCCTTCCACCTTTTCGCTCTGCAGGGTCGAGCCGTAGGTGAGGGCGTCCGGCGTGGGCGAAGCCGCGGGCTCCTCGGGAAGACCGGGCTCCTGGATGTCGCGTGCCGTGGGCTCGGGAGAGGCGTCGACGTTCCGTCCCACCATGACCCCGGCCAGGAACGCGGCGGAGAGAGCGATGACGAGGAATACAAAGTACACGATGAGCTGCTTCGAGCTCACCGGGATGTTGTACTGGGTTTCTCCTTCAGCCACCGACGGTTCCTTTCACCAACTCTTGAAGGGAGGGATCTCCCGCCGCGAGTTTAGGCCCCAAGCTTAAAGCCCGTCCCGGATAAAGCCGGAGACGACCGCCTCTTCCTGGAGCCCGTAGTTCTGGCGGATGAGGAACTGCATGGCGTACACGAGTTCCGAGAGACCGGTGGAGACGAGCATCCGGCGGTTCTCGATGGTCTCCGCCTGGAGATTCTGGTAGATGAGATCCGGATCGACGCGGCCGGAACTGGTGAGGCTCACACCCTGCAGGAGCGAACCGAAGTGCGGCGCGATCTCGGCCACGGCCTTCCGCGTGAAGGCTTCGGCGCCCTCGCCCGGCCGCGAGTCGACGTAGGCATAGATGCGCTCGAACAGCCGGTTGAAGCGATCGACGATCTGCCCGACCTCCACCCGGTCGCTGGCCTCGTCGGCCTGGGCCTGGGAGCGCTCGATGTCGCCCGTTTCCGCGCGCTGGATGAGACCGAGGACGGAGAGCATCCACAAGGTCCGGCAGGTCTCGAAGCTCGTTCCAAACGACAGATCGGAAACCTGTTCCACGGTCAAACGGCCGTTGACCCGGGAAAGCACGGTCTGCTCGTCGTCCTGCAGTTCGACCTTGAGATGCCAGGTCTCGACCTCGGGAACGCGGACAAAGACCGTCTCCAGACTCTGGATGCCGGCGAAGACCCGGCTCCAGCAGCGCAGTTTCCTCATGCCCTGCGCGATGACCTCGTCGGCGGCGAGGTTCAGGGGCACGAACTCGGATTCGTCCACGTCGCCCAGGGACATCTCGTAGGTGCCCGAGGTCCAGTTGAAGAGCTCGAAGAGCATCAAACGCGCCTGGTTGGTGATGGCGGGAATCAGGTCCTCGGCATCGAGCGCGGAGATCTCCACGAGGATGGTGCCGAGGCGCTTCCCCGGCCGGATGAGCTTGGAGGCCTCCACGAACTGCCGCGCGGTGATGCGGCCATCGACGAGCAGCAGTTCTCCGAGTCTTTCGTCGGGGTCGTTGCTGGTGATCTGGACGATGCGGCCGCGGGAAATGAAGATGCGCTTGGTGAAGACCCCGTTCCAGAAGGATAAGACGCCGCTCTCCCCGCTTTGCAGGATCGTGCGCAGGATCTTCGGGGTTCCGGAGCCGCGGACGTCGCCGCGGAAGGTCATGGACGCCTCGTCGTCGGGAACCAGCAGATCGCCGGCCGGTTCGTTCGAGGGATCCTGCATGCCGGGACAATGCTGAAGCACCCGTGGCGCTCTTGTCAATGCGCTCGGCCCCCGCGCTCCGTCCCCGGGTCAAATGGACCTGTTTGCTAACATCCTCGGCGTATGTTTGGCACTCTCGGCGGGCCGGAACTCCTCCTCATCTTCATCGTGGGCCTCGTGGTCTTCGGTCCTCGAAAGCTGCCCGAGATCGGCAAGAGCCTCGGGAAGATGATCGGCGAATTCAAACGCGCCTCCGCCGATTTCCAGCGCACCGTCGAGGATGAAGTGGAGACGGAGAAGCTGCGCAAGGAGATCTCGTCCGCCGAGTATCCGAGCGCGCCTTCCGCGCCTTCGGCCCCGGCGCAAACCGCGCCTCCCCAGATCCGCGAAGCCGAGGGTTCGGTTCCGACCTCCACCCTGCTCGCCTCCACCGCCGACATGTCCGGCGACAAGTTCTCGGGAGGCGGCGGGGAGAACCCGTCCTCCTGAGGCCCCGCCCGAAAGGGGCCTCCTTCCGAATTCCGTTCCCAAACGAATCTCCTTGGCCAAAGAAGACCCCGAAGCGCGGATGTCGTTCCTCGACCATCTCGAGGAACTCCGCTCCCGCCTGCTCAAGTCCCTGATCGCCCTCGCCGTGGGCTTCGGGGTGGCCTGGGGTTACCACGAAGAGATCTTCCACTTCATGGTGACCCCGCTCAAGCAGGCGAATCCCACCCTGGAGCTGATCGCGACCACGCCCACGGAGGCCATCATGCTCTACATGAAGATGTCCTTCTTCGTGGGCATCTTCATCGCCGCCCCCTTCCTCCTCTACCAGATCTGGGCGTTCATCTCCCCCGGGCTGTACGCGCACGAGAAGGGCTACGCCATACCTTTCGTGATGTTCGGGACGGCGTTCTTCATCACCGGGGCCGCCTTCGGCCACTACTACCTCTTCCCGGTCACCCTCAAGTTTCTCGGCGATTTCGGCGGCCAGGACATCAAGTTCATGCCCCGGATCACCGAGTACTACGATTTCTACTCGTGGTTCCTGCTCGCCCTCGGAATCGTGTTCCAGGTCCCGGTCATCATCTTCGTGCTCGCCCGCATCGGGATCGTCACCGCGGGCTTCCTGCTCCGCCAGTTCAAATGGGCGGTTCTTCTCTCCTTCATCGTGGCCGCGGTGGTGACCCCGACCCCCGACATGGTCACCCAGACCCTGCTCGCCCTGCCCATGATCGCGCTCTATCTGCTCGGAGTGCTGGTGGCGGCCCTCTTCGGTAAGAAGCGCAGGTCGGCCGGGTAGGAATCTTGCCCATCGTCGCGTCCCGGGGCGGTGAAATCCGCCGGCTGCTCCTGGAGCTTTCCGATCCGAAGCGCCGCGCGGGCGCGGTCATGCGCCTTCGCTCGCTGGGCGCCCGGGTGGTCCCTCACGTCACCGACGAGCTCGGACGACTGGACGTTCACGCTCGCCGCGCCCTGCTGGAGGTGCTGCGCGATGTGGAGACCGCGGACGCGAGGTCGCTGCGGAAGCGCCTGATCCGCGCCGAACCGGAATCCCCTGAAGGGACCGAGGCCGGGCCCGAACCCTCGCCCGCCTCTTCGGAGCCGGAGAGCGCCCCAGGATCAAGGGGCTCTGGTGGCCCGGAGTCCCGCGCTCTCGAGGCGCTCCGAAGCCTGCCCCCGCCCCGGCGCGACGAGCGAGCCTCGGTGTCACGCGAGCGGGGGGAGGCCCATCTGGCCCTGGCCCGAACGGGATCGCGCCTCGCCCGCAAGGATCTCCTGGTGAGCCTCGGCGCGCTCGCGCCGGAACGCTCGCGCCTGTACTGCGAAGCGGCGGGCCTCATGGGCGACGGCGACTTCCTGGCCCCCCTCGCTCGGATGGCCGCGAAGCAGCCCGAAGCCCTTCGAGCCATCGCCCGGATCGCCGACCGGGAGAAGATCACCCTCCGGTCGAAGATCCTCAAGACCCTGGACGAGCCCCTCCGCGTGATGGTGGCGCGGGCCCTCGCCGGGCCCGGACCCGGCGACTCCTAGTACGCCTGCGCGAAGTAGGCGAGCTTCCCCGCGGAACCGCAGCGGATGCAGGGCCGCGCTTCGTCGCGGAGGAGCGGGAAGCAGCGCACCGTCGCCTTGGTCTCTTCCTTGATCTTCGCCTCGCACTCCGAGCTCGAACACATG
Organism: Vicinamibacteria bacterium; assembly: GCA_044229175.1. Classification (GTDB taxonomy): domain Bacteria; phylum Acidobacteriota; class Vicinamibacteria; order Fen-336; family JAGNNV01; genus JAGNNV01. Next base: position 20,388 of record JBGATM010000037.1, read on the forward strand.
CCGGCGAGCAGGAAGCCGCGCTTGGTGGCCATCACTTCCTTGAAGGCATCGTAGTTCGCGGGCTCCGAGGTGTTGTCCTCGCGGAACTTCCGCGCTCTCTCGAGCAGGTTCTTCTGAATCGCGTCGAGGCGCGCCTTCACGCTGTCGCCGAGACCGGCGAGGGGCACGAATTCCTTCTCGCGGGTGTCGCGGCGAACCAGGACGCAGGAGTCCTTCTCGATGTCCTTCGGTCCAAGTTCCATGCGCAGGGGCACGCCGCGCATCTCCCAGTCGGCGTACTTGAAGCCCATCTGGTGATTGTCGCGATCGTCGAGGTGAACGCGGATACCCGCGGCGGTGAGTTCGGCCATGAGCGCCCGCGCCTTCGGGAGCACCGCCTCGTTCCAGTCGCCCTTGCGCGGCGGAATCGGGACGATGACCACCTGGTACGGCGCCACCTTCGGGGGAATCACCAGACCGCGGTCGTCGCCGTGGGTCATGATCATCCCGCCGATGAGGCGCGTGGAGACGCCCCAGGAGGTGGACCACGGCATCACCATCTGCTGGTTCTGATCCACGTACTCGATGCCGTAGGCCTTGGCGAAGTGCTGGCCGAGGTTGTGCGAGGTGCCGGCCTGGAGCGCCTTGCCGTCGCCCATGAGGGCTTCGATGGCGTAGGTCATCGAGGCGCCCGCGAACTTCTCGGACTCGCTCTTCGGCCCGAAGTGCACGGGCATGGCCAGAACGTCCTCGGCCACTTCGCGGTACATGTCGAGAATGGAGAGGGTTTCCTTCTGGGCTTCCTCGGCGGAGGCATGGAGGGTGTGCCCCTCCTGCCAGAGGAACTCTGTGGTCCGCAGGAAGGGACGGGTCACCTTCTCCCAGCGCAGCACATTGCACCACTGATTGAGGAGCACCGGCAGGTCACGCCAGGACTTCACCCACTTCGCGTACATCGAGCAGATCATGGCTTCGGAGGTCGGGCGGATGGCGAGCGGCTCCTCGAGCTCCTCGCCGCCGCCGATGGTCACCCACGCGCACTCGGGCGCGAATCCCTTGACGTGGTCCGCCTCTTTCTGCAGGAAGCTCTTGGGAATGAGCAGCGGGAAGTAGGCGTTCTTGTGTCCGAGCGCCTTGATGCGCCGGTCGGTCTCGGCCTGCAGGTTCTCCCAGATCGCGTAGCCATACGGGCGGATGACCATGCAGCCCTTGACCGGACCGTAGTCGGCGAGCTCCGCCTTGAGGACCACGTCCAGGTACCACTGGGAAAAGTCCACGGAGGGCGGGGTGATTTCTTTGAGGGTGCGTTCTTCCATGACCAGTCTCTTTATGCGCTTTCTTTGGAGTGATCCCGCTTGGGATAGAGCAATGAACCGGCGATCGAGATCACGAGGACGACGAGGATGAATCCGAGGGAGGGGCCGATGGGCACGTGGCCATCCATCAGCCAGGAGATGACCGTCATCTTCAGGCCGACGAAGACGAGGACGATCCCGAGCCCGTACTTCAGCAGGTGGAAGATGTCCACCGCGCCCGCGAGCAGGAAGTACAGGTTTCGAAGACCGAGGATCGCGAACATGTTCGAGGTGAAGACCACCAGCGGCTCGTTGGTCAGGCCGAAGATGGCCGGCACCGAGTCCACCGCGAAGACGGTGTCGACGATGTTGAGGAACATCAGGGCCACGAACATGGGGGTGGCGAGAAGGCGCCCTCCCTCGCGGACGAAGAAGGACTCGCCGTGGAACTTCGGGGTGACGGGCAGGATCTTCCGGAGGAGCTTCATCGCCCAGTTGTGCTCGGGATCGATCTGGTCGTCGTCCTCCCCGGTCATGACCTTGATCCCGGTGAAGACCAGGAACAGGCCCAGGCCCCACACCACCCACTGGAACTGGAACAGGGCGGCCCCGATGAGCACGAACACCCCGCGAAACACCAGGGCGGCGAGGATGCCGAGGAAGAGCACCCGATGCCGCAGTTCCGGGGGGATCCTGAAGTAGTTGAGGACCACCACGAAGACGAAGAGATTGTCGATGGACAGCGAATACTCCACCACGTACCCGGCGAGGAACTCCAGGGCGGTTCGCTTCGCCGCCTCCGGCACGCTGATCCCCACCGGCGGATGGGCGGCCAGAAAGGAAAGGGACCAGAAATAGAGAAGGACGTTGAAGGCGAGAGCCACCAGCACCCACACCACCGCGAAGCCCGTCGCCTCGCGCATGCTGACCCGATGCGCCTCCTTGTGGAAGACCCCGAGGTCGATGGCGAGAAGGGCGCCGATGATCAGGGTGGCGGCGAGATACACCCACCAGACTTCGTCGAAAGGGAACAGGCGGGCGGCGATCATGATGAGGAGCCGGGCATTCTAGTCGCTCGGAGAAGATCGGCTACAATTTCCGTGGCTTGCGGGTCGTCTCCTCATCCGGGTTTCTCTCCCGGAAAACTGGAGACCCCAATGACGTTACTCAAACTGTCCATCGCCGCCCTCGCTCTGGCCGCGGCTCCGCAACCCCCCGATTGTTCCCTTCCTCAGGCGCCGAGGTCGGAACCGAGGGTATTCACCAACGCCGATCTCGAGAGGATGTCGGCCTGTCGCTACCAGACCGGCGCCCAATCGCAGATCGGATCCGGAGCGCACGAGAGCGCGGCGCGTCCCGCCCGACGCCCGAAGGAGCCCGTGGCGTCCGCGGGAATCGATTCGGGCGCCCTCGAAGCCGACTGGAGAGCCAGGTGGAGATCCGTGGATCAGAAAGCGCGAAAGCTCCGGCAGGAGGCGCGCGAGCTCCGGCAGGAAGCGGGCGAGACCCCGCGTGATTCGAAGAAGCCCACCACGGGGCGACGCTCCCCGTCGCTGCTGATCAGCAGGGCGCGAAGTCTCGAGGCCGAGGCCCGGGAACTCGAAGACGAGTTTGCGGAGAGGGCTCGCCGCGAAGGCGCGCTTCCCGGCTGGCTGCGCCCCAAGGCCCATTAGGCCGCCCCGGCCGTCTGCTACGCTCGCCCGGCAATGAAGCGAGTTCGCGTGGCCGCGGGCCGGGCTCCCTACGACGTCGTCATCGGGCGAGGCGCCCTGTCGCCATCGCGAATGCGACCTTGTCTCGGCGAGGGGCCGAGCGGGGTGGTGGTGTCCTCGCCGCTGGTCATGCGCCTCCATGGGCCGACCCTTCGGAAGGCCCTGAGCCAGGCAGGATTCGAGGTCCGACGGGAGCTCCTCCTCCCCGACGGCGAAGCCGCCAAGACTCCGCGGGTGTGGGAACGAACCCTTCGCGCCATGGCGAGGGCGGGCCTCGACCGCTCGAGTTTCGTGGTCGCGTTCGGGGGAGGCTCCATCGGCGACGCCGCGGGTTTCGCCGCCGCCACCTACATGCGGGGGGTCCGTCTGATCCAGATTCCCACCACCCTGCTTTCCATGGTGGACAGCAGCGTGGGCGGCAAGACCGGGGTCAATCTCGTCGAGGGCAAGAACCTCGTCGGATCGTTTCATCAGCCGAGTCTCGTGCTCGCCGATCTTTCCTTTCTTCGCACCCTTCCCGCCCGCGAGCGTCGAAGCGGGGTCTACGAAATGGTGAAGTGCGGTCTTCTACGGAGTCAGGCGCTGCTGAGCCTGGTCGAACGCACCCGCGGCCTGCGCCAGGCCACCGACGCTGACCTCGAGACCGCGATCGCCGCCGCGGTGAGGATCAAGGCGAGGATCGTCGAGCGCGACGAGCGCGAGGGCGGCGAGCGCGTGCTCCTGAACCTGGGCCACACCCTGGGCCACGCGCTCGAGGCCGCCACGGCCTATCGCCGCTTCACCCACGGGGAAGCGGTGGGCTACGGAATGGAGTTCGTGGTGGATCTGGGCGAGGAGATGGGAGTGACGGAACGAGCGGCGGCTCGACGCATGCGGGCGGCGGTCCGGTCGGTGGGTCGACGGACGCCGCTTGACCGCTCTCTGGCGGCGAAGGCTTCCGTGGCCGCTCTCGGCGACAAGAAGCGCGTGGCGGGGAACCTCAACGAGATCCTGCTGAGGGGCCCCGAGCGGCCCGTGATTCAAAGCATCGACGCTCGCGCCTTCGCCACTTCGGTCCGGGTGTGGCTAGGGGAGAAATCCCGGTCGGCCTAGGAACCGCAGGTGCAGGAGGTGACCTTGATTCCGCGGATCTCCTTCACTTCCTTGAACCCGCGACCCTTGTAGGTGACCTTGATCGTGCTCATGCCCGCCTTCGCGATCTCGAAGGTCGCGGGGACGGTCTCCGACAAGGTCGGCTGCCCCTTCTCGACCAGATCGACGGCGTACTCGAAGACGCCGCCGGCGGCGCACTCGTTGACGGTGACGTCGAACTGAATGTCCCAGGCGCGCTCGAGGCGCGTGCTCGCCTGAACCGAGCGCTTGGTCACGTTCGCGCTGCACTTGCTGCCGGTCTGCGCATCGGCGATGCCCATGGTGACAAGACACAATCCGGCTGCGACGAATCCCTGTATGGCTTTCATGATTTCATTCCTTCGTTCTGCTTGGAGATACCGTTGCGACGACTACGAACCCATGAGCAGCATCAGCGCGGCTTTCTGAGCGTGAAGGCGATTGCCCGCCTGCTGGAAGACCACCGACTGCGGCCCGTCCATCACTTCGTCGGTCACTTCGAGGCCGCGGTGAGCGGGAAGACAGTGCATGAACACCGCGTCGCCCGCCGCCTTCGACATCAGGGCGGCATCGACGGTGAAGGCGGCGAAGGCGGCCTTACGCTTCTCCGCCTCGGCCTCCTGGCCCATCGAGGTCCACACGTCCGTGTAGACGGCGCGGGCTCCGGCCACCGCCTGCGCGGGGTCGTTCACGAGCTTCGCCGGAGGCGCGCCCAGCTTCTGGGCGTCGCGCGCGGTGCTCTTGGTGATCAGCGGGTTGGGCTCGAAGCCCTTGGGCGTCGCGACCACCATCTCGACGCCGAGGCGGGCCGCGCCGATCATGAGTTCGTGACAGACGTTGTTCCCGTCGCCCACGTAGGCGACCTTGAGCCCACCGAGCGACCCGAACCGCTCGCGCAGGGTGAAGAAGTCGGCGAGGGCCTGACAGGGGTGAAGCAGGTCGGAGAGGCCGTTGATCACGGGCTTGCTCCCGAACTTCGCGAGGTCGAGGACATCCTGGTGGGCGAAGACTCGGGCCATGATTCCGTCGGCGAAGGTGGAGAGAACCCGCGCGGTGTCGGCCACCGACTCCCCCACGCTCAGGTGAATTTCGTCATGGTTCAAGACCACGGCGAGACCGCCAAGCTGGAACATACCGACTTCGAAAGACACTCGGGTTCGCGTGGAAGGCTTCTGGAAGATCATGGCCAGCGTCTTTCCAAGAAGCGCCTGCTTGAACGAGGCCGGGTCCGCCTTCATCTTTTCCGCGAGCGCGAAGATCTCTTCGATGTCTTCGCGCGAGTAGTCTTTGAGGGAGATGAGGTGTTTCGGTTTCATGGGTCGACTCAGAGCTGAGTATAGGGTGAAGGGGGGGCTTCCCCTGTGATATGGGGCATAGTCCTCGCCGGGGGCCGGGGGCGGCGGATCGGCGGGCCCAAGGCTCTCCTGAGCCTGGACGGCCGGACCTTCCTGGCCCGCGCGATGGACGCCTTGCGGGGCGCGGGGCTCGAAGCCGTGGTGGTGATGAATCCCGGCGTAAGCGAAGCGGTTTCCGACGGGGGCTTCCAGGGCCGCCGGGTGGTGAATCCCGACCCCGATGGGGAGAACGGCATGTTCGGCTCGGTCCGGCTGGGAGTCTCGGAGGCGCTGAGGCTCGGGGCGAGCGGCGCCATCCTCCTGCCCGTCGACCTCCCTCTCGTCACCAGCGAGGACGTGGGCGCCGTGCTCGCCCGCCTGGGCGCGGGAGCCGAGGTGGCGGTGGCGACGCACGGCGGCCGCCGGGGTCATCCCCTCGGGATCGGCCGGGCGGTCATGGACGAAATCGTCGCCGCGCAGTCCACCGCGACCCTCCGGGACATCGTGCGTCGGGACCCCGCCCGGGTGGTCGAAGTGCCGGTTTCCCGGGGCGCGGTGATGGGCGTCAATACCAAAGAAGACCTCGAGCGCGTCTCAAACCGGACTTTTCGGTAAACTAGCGGGCTTCCCCCTCCTTTCTGCGGGGAAATCCAGAGAGGACGACGCCCTAAAGGCCCCCCAATGAATCAGTTGCGCAACATCGCCATCATCGCCCACGTCGATCATGGCAAGACCACGCTCGTGGACACCCTGCTGCGTCAGGCCGGCGGATTCCGGGAAAACCAGGAAATCGCCGAACGGGTCATGGACAGCAACGACCTCGAACGCGAACGCGGGATCACCATCCTCGCGAAGAACGCGGCCGTGCGTTACAAGGGCACGAAGATCAACATCTGCGACACCCCGGGCCACGCGGACTTCGGCGGCGAAGTCGAGCGAGCGCTCAGCATGGTCGACGGAGTGCTCCTCCTCGTCGACGCCTCGGAGGGCCCCCTCCCCCAGACCCGCTACGTCCTGCGCAAGGCCCTCGAGAAGAAGTTGGCGCCCATCGTGGTCATCAACAAGATCGACCGCAAGGACGCGCGCATCCAGGAAGTCCTGAACGCGGTCTACGACCTGTTCATCGACCTCGACGCCACGGAGGCGCAGCTCGACTTCCCCGTGATCTACGCGAACGCTCGCGCCGGCCTCGCCGGCCTCACTCCGGACGAGGAGATGAAGGATCTCGGTCCCCTCTTCGACGCCATCATCAAGACCGTGCCGGAGCCGGGAGGCGATCCTGAGAAGGTCCTCCAGATGCTGATCGCGAACCTCGACTACTCCGACTACCTCGGGCGTCTGGCCATCGGCCGCGTCTTCGAAGGGACGGTGAGGACGGGCGAGAACGTGGCCCTGGTTCGCCGCGACGGCACCACCACGACCGCCAAGATCACCAAGCTGTTCACCTTCGAGGAGATCCACCGCCTCGAATGCGAAGAGGCCCACGCCGGTGACATCGTGGCCCTCGCCGGTTTCTCCGAGGTCAACATCGGCGAGACGGTGACGAGCGCCACCGATCCCCAGCCTCTGCCCCCCCTGCACATCGACGAGCCCACCCTGTCCATGGTGTTCTCGATCAACACCTCGCCCATGGCCGGACGCGAAGGCAAGTACGTGACCTCGCGCCACATCAAGGACCGGCTCGACAAGGAGCTCCTCACCAACGTGGCGTTGAAGATGGAGCCCACCGACGGCGCCGATTCGTTCAAGGTCATCGGACGGGGCGAACTGCAGATCGCGATCCTCATCGAGAACATGCGGCGCGAGGGTTTCGAACTCGCGGTTTCGAATCCCGACGTCATCACCAAGATGGAGAACGGCGTCCGCCTTGAGCCCTTCGAGCTCGTGTCCATCGACATCCCCGAGGCGTTCACCGGCGTGATGATGGAGAAGATGGCGCTGCGGCGCGGCGAGATGGTCAAGATGGTGAACCACGGCTCGGGCCGGGTCCTGCTCGACTTCATGGTGCCCACCCGCGGTCTCATCGGCATCCGCACCGAGGTCCTCACCGACACCCGGGGTACCGCGGTCATGAACCGCCTGTTCGATTCGTACAAGCCCTGGGTCGGCGACATCTCGCGGCGCACCAAAGGGTCGCTCGTGGCCGACCGCGTGGGCGACACCACCACGTTCGCGCTGTTCCATCTCGAGGAACGGGGCGAGCTGTTCATCGGCGCGGGCGAGAAGGTCTACGAAGGCATGGTGGTGGGCGAGAACGCCCGCGCCGGCGACATGGACGTCAATGTCACCAAGGCCAAGAAGCTCACGAACATGCGCGCCTCGAGCGCGGACGACGCCTTGCGTCTCACCCCGCACCGGCAGCTCACCCTCGAGCAGGCCCTCGAGTTCATCTCCACCGACGAGCTCGTCGAAGTGACGCCTCAGTCGATCCGCCTCCGCAAGCGGATCCTCCCCTCGGAAGACCGCTACAAGAAGATGAGGCCGCTCGAGGCCAGTTAGGCCTCGGACGGTTCGTCGTCGGGGCTGCGGCGCTTGATCCGCTTCCGCAGCGCGTTACTGGAGAGCCCGAGAGCTTCGGCCGCTCCCTCGATGGAGCCGTCGGCGGCCGCGAGGGCGCGCGCCACCACTTCCGCCTCGGCGGCGTCGGCCGCGCGATCCCGCACCTCGCTGATCGAACCCTGCAGATCGATGACGTCGGCGATCGAGGGCCGCTGCGCGACCTGGGCATCGAGGCGCAGGTGCTCGGGTTCGACCACGTCCCCGCTGCACAGGATCACCGCGCGTTCGATCCCGTTTTGAAGCTCGCGGACGTTCCCCGGCCAGGCGTGGCTTTGCAGGGCGCGTATCGAAGCCGGTGACAGGGTCAGAGGGCGGCGGCGGCCGGCGTCCCGGGAGAACCTTTCGAGGAAAGACTCGGCGAGGGGCAGGATGTCATCCCGGCGGGCGCGCAGAGGCGGGATCGAGATCTCGATGACGGAAAGCCGGAAGTAAAGGTCCTCGCGAAACTCGCGGGTCGCGACCATGGCCCGCAGGTCGCGGTTGGTGGCGGTCACGAGACGCAGATCGCCCTGCCGGGTCTCGGTGCCTCCTACCCGATCGAACTGCTTCTCCTGAACCAGGCGGAGAATCTTCGGCTGCAGGGAAAGGGGAAGCTCCCCGATCTCGTCGAGGAAGAGCGTGCCGCCCTGGGCCATCTCCACCCGCCCGAGCTTGCGGGCATTGGCCCCGGTAAAAGCCCCCTTCTCGTGGCCGAAGAGTTCGTTCTCCAGAAGAGACTCGGGGATGGCCGCGCAGTTGATGGCGACGAAGGGACCCTTGGCCCGCGGGGAGAGCTGGTGCACGGAGCGGGCGAGCAGTTCCTTGCCCGTGCCGCTCTCCCCGAGGATGAGCACGGTGGTGTCGGAGGGGGCGACGCGCTGAACCTGGAGCAGCGCCTCTTTCAGTCCGTCGCTCGTGCCCACGAACCGCGGAAGGGACATGCGCTCCTGCAGCTCCTCTTCGAGGAGAAACGCGCGCCGCTTGAGCCGGCGCCGATCGAGGGCGCGGTCGACGAGGAGCAGGAGGTGGTCGGTGTCGACGGGCTTGGTGAGGAAGTCCGAGGCGCCCTCACGGATGGCGCGGACCGCGTCCTCGATCGAGCCGAACGCGGTCATGACGATCACGTCGGTCTCCGGGCCGGCCTTGAGTGCGATCGCGAGCACATCGAAACCGCTGCCGGCCGGTAGTTTGAGATCGGTCAGCACCACGCCGAAGCTGGTGCGGGCGAGGGCCCGCTTCGCTTCATACGTGTCGGCGCAACCTTCAACCGAGAGCCCATGGGCCCGCAGGGTCTGACTGAGCGCGTTGCGAAGCGACTCCTTGTCTTCGACCAGAAGCACGTCGATCATGACGCCCTCGGAAGCGGAGGAGCGGGGTTCGCTATCGAAGCCAGCCCGCGGGCACGCCGCTCCGGCGCGCCTCATCCTCGAAGGCCACAAGCGCCTTCTTCGCGTCGGCCACCGCGATCTTCTGAGCTTCGATCTGCTTGTTCATCTCGTAGATCTTCGCGTCGCGCTTCTGGAGGCGCATGGGATCCTGGGCATCGGCGGCCGATACCGGAGCCATGTCGGACCGGAAGCTCGCGACCGCGCGTTCCAGGTCCGCCAGAGTCTTCTCGGCCGCGACCACGGCCTGACGCGCGGCGTCGGCGCGGGCCTTCCAGGAGGCCCTTTCGGCGTCGGCCGCATTGGCGGCGCTCGCACGCTCCGAGGACTCGGGGGCGGCGGCGCCTTCTCCGGGAAGCGCGGTGACCGAGCCCGTGCCCTTGACCCCGGCTTCCTTGCCGTCGTCCTCGGTGAGAACCTTCGCGGGCTTGCTGACCTTGGCCCGCCGCTCCCTTTCTTTCTTCGCGACCGCGGCCAGATCCTGGGACGGAGCCAGGGAGGGCAACAACAAGACGCCGAGGAGGAGGAGAGCGCGGTGGGAATGAGATCGGGAGGAAATCAGCATGGAAGACCCGAGCCTTTACTGCTCCGCGGATGCCGAGAGCTGTTCAATCCGTGCGGTGAACGCCATGACGTCGGTGGCGCCGGGCGCGAGCCGGACGTACTGCTGATAGGCGAGGACGGCATCGGCCTTGTTGCCCAGGCGATCGAGGATGCGCCCCTTCTCCCGGTACATGACCGCCGATTTCGGATCCAGCTTGAGACCTTCCTCCAGCAGTTGAAGCGCCTCGTCGGGCTTGTTCTGCTTCATCAGGTTGTCGGACAGCAGCGCGCGGGTAAGGTCGGCGTCCGGCATCGCGGTCAGGATGTCCCGGTACTGCTTGGCCGCACCCTCGAGATCGCGAGTGGCCTCGAGGGCCCGGGCCAGATTCTGCTTGGGCGCCAGATCCTCCGGCTGCAGCGCCACGACGCGCTCCAGATACGGCCGCGCCCGGGCCATGTCGTTGGCCTTGATATAGAGGTTCGCCACCTCGCGCAGGTTGAAGAGATTGTCCCGATCGATCTGAAGGGCCGCGTCGTAGACGCGAATCGCCTCGGTGTTACGGCCCGCGCGGTTCAGGGCCTTGGCCCATTCGGAGGTGTAACGGACGTTGGCCGGATCGAGGCCGGCCGCGGCTTCGTACTCGGCCAGGGCGTCGCTACCAAAGCCCGACTTCTCGAGAGCTTCGGCGAGGCCGAGGCGATAGTCCGCCTTGTTGGCCGCCGCGATCGCCTCGCGGAACAGTCGGGTGGCATTGACGTAGTCGCCGGCGCGAAGGGCGGCCATAGCCGCGGTGTAGGCCTGAACCCCGGGGGCCATCTGGGTCTGGGTCGGCGCGGGAAGAGAGGCTTGAACCAGGGGCGCCGCCGCAATCGGCGTGGTGGTCGCGGCGTCGGCGTTTTGAATGGTGCGCCAGGCCGCGAACGCCACGCCGAGGGTGAGAATGACGAACACCAGGGGAACGAGGGGACTCTGGGCCTCCTCCCCTTCCAGACTGACCTGGAAGCCGGGCTTCCCCTTCTTCCCCGCGGCGACGGGCTCGCCGGCCTTTACGCCTTCGAGCGGCTCACCGCACTTGACGCAGAACTCCTTGTCGAGCCGATTCCTGGTCGAGCACTGGGGGCAAGTTCGGAAATTAGAGGCCATTTGAAGCTAAAGCGTAATCCCGAACGCCCCCTTTTGGAAAGCCGCGGTTGAGATTCCCCGGTCAGTACTCCACCCGGCACACCGAGGACCCGATCCGATAGGGCACCGTGGTCGCCGAGAGGTCCTTGTAGGCCTGAGTCCCGGGGGTGAGACCGACGCCGACCAGGCTGCTCGACGACGAGATGGTTTCGGATTGCACCGGAACCCCGGGCGGAGGAGGCGCGTTCTCGGCATTGAGGCCCTGGTCGACCACGAGGTTTCCTTCGCCCGAGACACGGATGGCGTTGATCTTCTTGCCGGTCAGTTCGATGAAGGCATCGTCACCCGTGGCCCTGAGATCGAAAGCCGCGTCGGGCGCGGCGCCCGGAACCGCGACGATGCCCTTGAGTGCGATGAGGATGCTGTCGAACCTGCCCACGCACTCGGTGGAGGTGAACTTGATGCCGCCGTAGAAGACGACCGGCGTCGGCGGAAGGGCGCTGCCCGCGAATGCCGAGGCGGGTTGCACGGTGCCGCGGTAGTTCGGCTCGAAGTCCCGGGTGAACTGAACGACCCCGGCCGACCCGTTCATCGGGTCCTTGAGAGCGTAGGCCTTGAACGGAGGCGCGCCGGGCACGGCCGGGCGGTTGCCTTCGGCGGGCACGGGCACCCGGCGGTCATGACCGGTCTCCGCGTAGATCTCGACATCGCCCGGAAGGGTCGCATCGGGGCGATTCTGGAGCACGCTCACCGCGGTCGCGAAGGGCTGGTTTCCGACCGTGGCCGTGGCGGCCTCGAAGAACTTCGTCGGCGCGGCCGCCGGGGTGGTCGCGTCGTACCGCCAGATCCGGCTGTGCAGGTCGCCGAAGTAGACGGTCTTGGCCTTCGCCGCGATGGGATTGCCGATGAACCGGTAACCCGAGGGGCTGTTGCCGTCGTTGTCCTCCGAGTAGACCACCGGCGGCGCCACCAGGAAATTGGTGAGGACGGTGTTGGGTGGGGGCAGCGGAGCCGGCGACCCGTTGGGGATGTCGAAGCTCCGGATGACATCGCCGGAGAGGGCATCGAGGACATAGAAGGTCTTCCCTTCTCCCAGCGCATGGGTGCCCACCGCGGTGTTGACGTCGGAGTATCCGGAACCGACGAAGAGCGCGAAGTTCGTGCCGTTCACGCCGGTCCGGGTCGTGGTGTAGTTCGCGGCGGTGACGAAGCCGACCGAGGGCAGAGACCAGGTCTCACCCATTCCGAGGTAGGCGTTGTAGTCGGCGGAGCTGTTGTTGTAGACACCTCCGGCCGCGCTGGTCAGGCCCTTGGTGGTGTCGGGGTTGCCGCGGTTCCAGACCACGATCGGGGCGTCGGTGTTCAGAGAGTGGCGGGTGAATGGCCCGGGCGTGGTGACATCGAGAGCGGTGTAGTACTTGCCGCCCTGCCCGCGCCCGAAGAACAGCATGGTGCGCCAGACCCCGGTGAACGAGGTGCCGCTGAAGGTGCCGCCGCCGGGCACGAAGATGTCGGAGAAGCGGACCGGCGAGGCCAGGAGGTACTGCTTGTCGCCCCGGCCCTGGATCTTGGTGAGAGCGGGCAGCTTCGAAAGCAGGTCGTAGGGCACGAAGGCCCACAACTCTTCTCCACCCAGTTCACGGGTGCCCGTCTCGACACTGACCGAGCAGTCGAAGCCCGCGCCAAAGAGGCCGGTGCTGGCGGTCGCGGGGGGGCAGGGGCCTGCCCGGAAGGCATGAAGCCCCTGGTTGGTGGCGTGATAGACGACGCTCATGACCGGTTTGAGGGTGGTGCTCGCCTTGGCCGCGTCCTTGATGGTCTGGGTGGCGGTGGGATCGGCACGATCGGGATTTCTGAGACCCAGACCGTTGACGACACCGTTGATGGGCGCGCCGGTCGATAGCTTGAGGCCGTCGCGGTAGGCCTTGTACTCCTCGACGCCGACCGCGCCCGCCGCCACCTTGGGGCCGGCGAGAAGCGGAGGCGTGACCACGCCGGGGGCGGCCAGGGTCGATTCCGAGAGAACCCAGGGCCGGACCACGTACTGAAGCTGCTGCCTGCCCGCGGCAGGGCCGGCGGTGCCGGTTCGAACCGGCACACCGTTGACGGCCGCGAGGGTGGCTCCCGCAAGGTAGGCGAGGGTGATTTCGCGCGCCTCGCGCTTCGCTCGAGCCAGCGGAACTCCGGCGGTGGCCGATGTGCACTCGGGGTGAATGTTCGCAACTACCGTTCCCTGACAGGCGCCGGGGACGGCGGCCTGAACCTGAGCCACGGTGGTGAGAGCGTCGAAACCCATGGCCGTGTCCAGGATGCCGTTGACCGGAGCCGCGCCGGTGCCGGTCGCGTTTGGAGCCACGAACTGGTTGTTGGTGGCGCCTACGGTGGGCGGCCAGAGCGATATCCGGGTCCAGGCGAGAGCGGTCGCCGCACCCGTGGGGTTCAGCAGGTTGGTCGGCGTGTAGCCGGGGTTGACTCCGTTCTGGGTGGTGGTGAATATCCGGCGCTTGATCTTGGCGCTGGAACTGAGGACATTGTTCGAAGTCGCGGTGACCACGGCATCGCCGTACAGGTCGGAGAAGAGATAGCAGCCCGTGGTGGGGCAGAGGGTCGGATCGGCCGGACCGGCGCCCATGCCTCGGGCGGTATTGGTCACGCGATCCTTGAGGGTCTGGCCCGCATCCCACAGCTGGACCGTGGTGTCGTCCGCGAGGTTCGCGGGCGTGCCGTTGTCACTGCGGCGGAAAGCGTTCAAGTGGCCGAGCCACCCGGGCATCTCGAACGTGGACTGCAGAAGAACGGGGACGGAAACCGCGTAGCGGTCGTCGGGATCCAGGGGATCCTTCGGGGGCGTCCCCACGCCTGCGAACTCGAACACCGTCTCCGTCACGGACTGCTGGTCGGAGAACTCGCCGGTCGCGGTGGTGGTGTTGATCGCGGCGTTCAGCGCGTTCACGAGGTCGGTCAGGTTGTTGGCGATGAAGGAATTCCGGCAGGGGGCGCCCGGGTCGCAGATGCCGTTGGCCGGGTTCTTGCCCGTACCGGCCTGGGAGATGGCGTTGACCGTCGCCTGCGTGCCTCCCGCGAAAGTGATCATCAGGAGTTCGATCCGATTCGCGGCCGCCCACTGGGCCGCGGTGATGCCCTTGCTGGTGAGGCAGGCGCCGGTGCAGGCGGGAAGCGCGGGCAGGGTATTGCTCCACAGTCTGTAGGCCGCGGCCACGGGGTCGCCACCGCAGGTCTCGTCACCGTCCGTGAGGAGGATGACGAACTGCTTCTGCCGGCCCTGGGCCACCACCGGACGCTGAAGCGTCCCGGCGATGGGAAGAACCGTGGTCCGGAAGTAGTTGAGCGCGAAATCCATGGCCGCCTGAAGAGGCGTATAGAAAGCCTGCCGGATGCCCACGTTGTTGAACCGGGTCGGAGGATTCGGCGACGGGTAGGGCAGATCGGTGATTCCGGGCTTGGCGTTGGCCAGGGAGGTCAGCGCGGGCAGGAACTGGGGATTACCGGTCGCGGTGTCGTACTGAAGCTCCATCCTCATGTTCGCCTGAATCTGGGCGGAGACGTCGGTGTCGCAGGGCGAGACGCTGACGACCGTGCCGTTCGAGTTGCAGCTGTTCGTGCCGGGAGCCGCGGGGTCGTCGACGTACGCGAAGTGTCCCGCGGTGGCCCAATAGGTGGTAATCGCGCTGGTGGTGGCGTTCTGAATCTGGAAGCAGGCCCGCTTCTTGGAGCCGTCCGCGTACGCGAGAACGTCGTCGCCCAGAAGGCCCGGAGGGGGCGGAGGGCAGGTTATGTTCGACGACGACACGACCGCGCCGTTGGTCCGGGTGTTGCCCGAGGCCAGGCC
>JBGATM010000038.1:0-33160 GCA_044229175.1 Vicinamibacteria bacterium
GGTCGATGTACCAGCGGAAGGCCTCCTCGGGCAGGCCATGATCGTGCAGGCGCTTGAGGAGAAGGTCCGGATCGGAGATGCGCTCGCCGCCGCCCACGATTTCGCCATAACCCTCGGGGGCCAGGATGTCGGCGGAGAGCGAGTACCTGGCGTCTTGCGGATCGGGCTCCATGTAGAAAGCCTTGATCGCGGACGGGAAGCGGTGGACGATGATGGGCTGGTCGAAGGATTCGGCGAGAACGGTCTCGTCGGTGCCGCCGAAGTCGCTTCCCCACTCCGTCTTCGAGCCCTTCTCGCGGATGATGCGGATGGCGTCGTCGTAGTGGACCCAGGGGAAGGGCGCTTTGACCTTCTCGAGCCGGGTGACATCGCGTCCGAGGCGCTCCAGCTCCAGCCTGCGGCTGGCCAGAACCCGCTGGATGGCGAAGCAGATCATGTTCTGCGCCACTTCGAAGGCATCGGCGAGGTGCGCGAAGGCCATCTCCGGCTCCACCATCCAGAACTCGGTGAGGTGGCGGCGCGTCTTCGACTTCTCCGCGCGGAAGGTCGGGCCGAAGCAGTACACCTTGCCGTGGGCGGCGGCGTTGGCCTCGTTGTAGAGCTGGCCGCTCTGGGTCAGGTACGCGGTGCCTTCGTCGAAGTACGGCACGCCGAAGAGCGTGGTGGTGCCCTCGCAGGCCGCGGGGGTGAAGATGGGCGTGTCGACCAGGGTGAAGCCCTGCTCATCGAGGTAGTCGCGGAAGGCCTTGATCACGGCGTGCCGGATCCGGATGATCGCGTGCTGCTTCTCGGAGCGCAGCCACAGGTGGCGGTTCTCCATGAGAAACGCGGTGCCGTGATCCTTGGGGGTGATCGGGAACTCGTGGGTGGACTGGATGACCGCGGCGTCCTTGACGTCCATCTCGAACCCGCCGGGTGCGCGCTTGTCCTCTTTGACCACGCCCGTCACTTCGATCGAGGATTCCTGTCCCGCCTTCTCGAGCGAGGTCCACGCGTCCTCGCTGACCGCGGCCTTCGAGACCACGGCCTGGGCGAAGCCGGTGCCGTCGCGCAGGATCAGGAACTGGAGCTTGCCGCTGCTCCTCTTGTTGTGAATCCAGCCCTGTACCTTGACGGCGGCGCCGACGTGGCTCTTGAAGTCCTGGATGCGGGCGATGGCGGTCATTTCAATTCCTCGAGGTGGCGACGCAGGACGGAGGCGAGCGAAGAGAGTTCGGGATGGCAGGCCAGATTGCGCCTGACGTGGGCCAGGGTCCCTGGAATGTAGGGAAGGTATACGGGATTGGAGCGGACCACGGCCATGTAGCCGAAGGTGCCGAGGGCCTTGAGATTCCTCTGGATCGACATCAGCTCGAACCGCTGCTGGAAGGTCTCCCGGGTCTCGTCGGGAGCGCCCTTCTGGCGGAACTCCTCGGCGCGGTCCTTCACGAATTCCTCGTCGAGGCTCACGTAAGAATCGCGAAGAAGCGAGGCGAGGTCGTAGGTGGCCGGGCCCATGCGGGCGTCCTGGTAGTCGATCCAGTAGAGGCGCCCGTCGTGCTGCATGAGGTTGCGGCTGTGGTAGTCGCGATGACACAGCACGCGCGGCCAGGAGGCGATCTGGGCGGCGAGCGAGTGAAACCCTTCCGCCAGCTTCGAGCGGTCCTCGACGGAGAGATCCACGCGCCGATGAAGCTCGAGGAAGTGCTTCTCGAAATAGTGAAGTTCCCACGAGAGCTTCTCGATGTCGAAGGCGGTGTGGAAGCAGACCGCGCGCTGCGGAACCTTCGGGGCCTCGCGCTGGGCCTGGACGATCTCGTCGATGGCCTCGCGGTACAGATCCACCTTCTGCTCCGCCGAGGCGTCCGCGAGCACGTGCTGCAGGGTCAGGTCGCCGAGGTCTTCCTGTTCGTAGACCCCGAGCGCGCCGTCGTGGTCGAGGAGCTTCGGCACGGGCAGGCCCATCTGGATGAGGGCCTGGCCCACCGTGTAGAACGGGGTGGCCAGGGCGTCGAAGGGATCCGGATAGAGAGCCACGATCGACGACTGACCCGTGGCGGGGGTCAGTCGGAAGTAGCGGCGGGTCGAGGCGTCGCCGGAGAGGGCGCTCACCTTCATGGTCGCGGCCGCGTCCCGCTTGTGGGTGCGGAGGTACTCGGTCAGGCGGATGTCGAGGCCGTTCATCAATTCCCTATTCCTTGCCGATGGCCACGCGGGTCTTCGGCCCGAGGATGAGGCCCGCGTAGGTCCCCCGGGGGACTTCGGTGCCCGCCATCACGATGCAGTTCTTCAGACTCGCCCCCGATTTCACGAGGGCGCCGTCCCACACCACCGAGCCTTCGATGCGGGAGGAGGCTTCGATCACGCCGCCGGCGCCCACCACCGAGCGGACCACGCGCGCGCCCTTGCCGAGCCTCACCGACGGATCGATGAGGGTCGAGCGCTTCCTTCCGCGCTCGGCGAGCAGCCGCATCTGGGCCTTGAGATAGCCGATGGGAGAGCCGAGGTCGTGCCATACCCCGTTCTGACGCACGCCCTGCAGGTGCGCCCCCTCGCGCAGGAGGGGAATGTAGAGATCGCCAACGGTATCGGACTCCCCGGCGGGGAGTCGGTCGAGGATGACCGGATCGATGATGTGAACGCTCGCGAAGAGCGACACCGTGCCCTTGCGCGCCGCGGGCCGGCCGCGGATCGAGAGGATCCTTCCGGCCCGATCGGTCACCACCGGCTTGTACTTCTTCGGATTCGCGTTGGGCTTGAGGGCGAGGGTCGCGAGCGCGGCGGTCTTGCGATGGCAGGCCGCCATGGCCTTGAGGTCGAAATCGAAGATCACGTCGCCGTTGACCACGAACAGCGGGTTCCGCCCCACCCAGGAGCGGACCTTCCGGAGCGCGCCGCCGGTTCCGAGGATCCGGGCCTCGCGCGAGTACTTGATCTTGAGACCGAGGTCGCCCTCGGGAATGGCGGCGCGAATCGTGTCGGGACGATGGTGAAGGTTGATCATCACCTCGCTGACCCCCGCTCGCTTCAACTCGCGAAGGGTGCGGACGATGAGCGGTTCGTTCAGGACCGGGAGGGCGGGCTTGGCGGTCTTGTCGGTGAGCGGCCGCATGCGCGTGCCGAGACCCGCAGCGAGGATCACCGCCTTCACGCGCGGCTCCCCTTCGCCTTCGGGCCCCCGGCCCGCGCCCTCCCTCGGCGCAGTGCGGGCGAGAACACCATGTGTCCCTCCCGGCCCGCGTCGAACCACAGCGCGGGGTACGAGGCACTCAGGGAGTCCGAGGTCGCGAGGTCGAGAGACTTCGCGACCCGGGAGATCGCGGACAGGGCGCCCTCGATCTCGACGAAGGACCCGAGCGGCGTCTCATCGAGGCAGACCACCGTCGACCCCACCTTCCACATCTCGCGGAACTTCTCGTACCGGAACTGCGGCATGAAGCCGACGCCCAGGAGGATCCGGGCCAGGACTTCCGGCGACGCGACCTGGGTCTCGAGTTCCTCGCGCGACTTCACGCCCCCATTGACCCGGGCCACGCCCTTGAGCGTCACCGATCCTTCCGTACCGTAGCGCCGGACCCGGAACGAGTGGCCCGCGTTACGAAGCGCGCCGCCGGGGAGATCGAACAGGATATTGGCCTCGAACGTCCTGGCCCTCAGCAACCGGCCGCCCCTCGCCCGGATCTTCCTCTTCACCGGGGACAGGGAGGACACGCGGATCTTGGCCTCGGTTTCCACGGGGCTTGAGGCAGGCTTTCGCTTGGGCGGCATGCGTTTGGGGGAGGGGAAGGTTAGCAAACTGCGGGGCGCGGGATAGCATCCTCGGCACCATGCGGCTCCCCGGGGCGACGCCACGCGAATGACCACGAACGGCGAGGCCCGCGACCTCCTCGCGGTGGCGGAGGTCGCGCGTCGGGCCAAAGACGCCGCCCTCGCCCGTCGCGCCCTGAACGAGGCGCGGGCCCTGTTCCCCGATGACCCCGCGGTTCACTTCGCGTTCGGCCAGGACTGCCTGCTCGCGGACGACATCGACCGGGCGCGCGAGGCCTTCGCCCGCGTGGTCGAACTGGATCCCACGAATGTGCGGGCGTGGATCAACTACGGCGCCACCTGCGGCGAGGCGGATCTCGCCGACGAAGCCGCCCGCGCGCTGGAGCGCGCCCTCGAGCTCGATCCCACCTCGCGCGACGCGACCTCGAACCTCGGAGTGCTGCGGCGCGAATCCGGTCGCCTGGACGAGGCGGAGAAGCTGTTCCGCCGCGTGATCGCCATGGATCCGACCTTCGTCTTCGGCTACTACAACCTCGCTCACTGCCTCTTTCTCGCCGGACGGTTCGAGGAGTCGGCCGAGCAGTATCGCGCGGGGCTCAAGCGCGATCCCGAGAAGACGCCGAACCAGAACGCGCGCCTCGCCTGGGCCCTTCTCGCCGCGGGCGCGGAGAAGGAAGCGAAGCGCGAACTGAGGCGGGCGCTCGAACGAATGCCGGACGATGAACTCGAGACGTTCAGGGAAGAGGCGGCGGAAGTCCTGGCCGCTCTGGAGGCGGCGAGGCCGGGGCTCGGCGGGCTGGAGGCCGTGCGCAGGGTGATCGCCGAGCGCGCCGGCTAATCCAGATGCCCCTTCTCTGAATCCCCCATCTCGACCTTCGCGCCCGGGAAATACTCGTTCCACCGGGCCGTGACCTTCTTCGCGGTCGCCTCGTCGGCGAAGAGTTCCTTCGGGTACCAGGGCTTCGTCCGGGCGTCGATCACGATGGGCGGCGACAGGGCGACGTGGTGCGCCACCACGTTCTGCTTCGCTCCGTGGATATCTCGAGCGGGCTCGAATCGCGTGAACGTGGTCCAGAGGAAATTGATCGTCGACTTGGCGGCGCGCGCGGGTTCATCGGACAGCACCACCAGCGGCCACTCGGCGAAGGCGGGATCCTGGGCGATGCGGGAGATCACCGCCGCCTCCTCCTCGTGGGAGCCCCGGTACGGAGCCGCGCCCACCACGAGGCATCCCGGCGAGAACACCTGAACCGCGGTCACTCCCGGGCCGGGCGCGCCCCGGAACTCCCGCGGCAACTCCCGACGCTTCGGCCCCACGCCCATCCACACGCCCTTCGATCCACGATTGATCGTGGGCGTGGTGTAGTCGAGAGTGTCCATCGACAGGTTCGGAAAGACGAAGAGATCGGTCTCGGGCGTGGTGCGTTCGAGGATATGGGTCAGGGTCGCCCGGAAATCCTTGAGATCGAGACCGGCCGAAGAATCGGTGAGGAGCAGGAACTTGGTGAGGGAGAGTTGCCCTTCCCCGAGAATGCGGAAAGCGCTCGCCATGGCCTCGCGCTCGTAACGCTCCTGCACGATCGCGGCGGCGAGCGAGTGATAGCCCGTCTCGCCATAGGACCAGAGGGATTTGACCTGCGGCATGACCAGGGGAAAGAGGGGGGAGAGCAGGTCCTGCAGAAGATCCCCGATGAAGAAGTCTTCCTGCCGCGGCTTCCCCACCACGGTCGCGGGATAGATGGCATCGCGGCGCCGATAGACGCGGTCGATCTCGAACACCGGGTAGTCGTGGGTCAGCGAGTAGTAGCCGTAGTGATCGCCGAACGGACCCTCGGCGCGACGCACGCCCTTCGGCACGCGGCCCACCAGGGCGAATTCAGCGTTCGCGACGAGGGGCACCTCGCTCACCCCCTCGACCATCTCCAGCCGCCGGCCCAGGATGAGCGAAGCGAGCAGCAGCTCGGGAATGTTCTCGGGGAGCGGGGCGATCGCGGAAAGGATGAGGGCGGGAGGTCCGCCCACGAAGACGCTCACCGGCAGGGACTCCCCGCGCTTCTCCGCGACGTCGTAGTGGAATCCCCCGCCCTTTCCGATCTGCCAGTGCATGCCCGTGGTCTTGTTGTCGTAGACCTGCATGCGGTACATACCGAGGTTCGTGCCGAGGCCTTCGGGGTGCGCGGTGAGCACGAGCGGGAGGGTGATGAAGGGGCCGCCGTCCTCGGGCCAGCAGGTGAGGGCGGGAAGCTTCGCAAGGTTCGGACCTTCGCGCACCTCGGTGACCGGGCCGGCGGCCGAGCGCTTCAGGCCGACCTTCAAGCCCGACATCGCGAGGTCGCGAGCGGCCCAGGCCTTCCCCAGGGTGGGCGGAAGCGCATGCTGGACGACATCCACCGCGCGCCGGACGAAGCGCGCGGCGTTGCCCCCAAACGCCATCTCCGCCCGCTTCGGCGTGCCGAAGAGGTTCGTGACCAGCGGAAAGCCCGAGCCGGTCACGTTCTTGAACAGGAGAGCGGGGCCGCCGGCCGCGATCACCCGGCGATGAATCTCCGCGGCCTCGAGACGGGCGTCGACTTCGGCCTCGATCTCGATGATGTCACCCTCACGACGAAGGGCGGCGACGAATTCCCGGAGATCGGCGGACATGGGGGCGAATGGTAACCGTTTCGTGCGTTGGCGCACGGAGGGGGGGGGTGTAATCTGACTCTGTATCGGCGTCCAGAACGGGCGCACGGCGATTCGAGTGAGGTGCGTCCATGTCAGATCCCAACAAACCCTATGACGACGAGATGCCGGATTTTTCGGGCGTCACCGCGGGGGCTTCGACCACTGCGAAATCGCCGGCCGTGGTCTACGAGACGTACACGGTGAAGCCGGGCGACTCCCTTTCGAAGATCGCGAAGAACAAGTACGGAAATGCCGGCCTCTGGAAGACCATCTTCGAGGCCAACCAGGACCGTATCAAGAACCCCGACCTGATCCAGGTCGGTTGGGAACTCAGGATTCCGGCGAAACCGGAATGACACCACAGGAGACTTTCATGCGCCGCACTGCCATCCTCACTCTCGTTGCCCTTTCCGCGGCCTGCGGGACCAAGCCCGCCCCGCCTCCGCCCCCCGTCGTGGTCGCGACTCCCGTCCCGACTCCGGCTCCCCCGGCGGTCTCGGGCATCACCCTCGGCAACGCGATCGGGGCCGACAAATCGGTCGCCGCCGCGGCCGAGACCTTCGCGGTGAAGGACACGATCTACGCCTCCGTGGCCACCACCGGCGCGGGCCACTTCAAGCTGCGCGCCCTCTGGTCGTTCGTAAAGGGAGACAAGACCGCAAAGGTCAACGAGACCACGATGGAGTTCGACGCCACCGGTCCCGCGAGCAACGAGTTCCACGTCGACAACGCCAAGGGCTGGCCCAAGGGCGACTACAAGGTCGACATCTTCCTCGGCGACAGCGAGACCCCGGCGACCACGAAGACCTTCAAGGTCCAGTAGGAACCCGCTACCATTGGCCGCTTGAAGGCCCTGGTCACTGGCGGCGGCGGATTCCTCGGATCCGCGATTGTCCGGCTTCTCTGCGCGCGCGGTGATCGCGTGGTCGTGGTGGCGCGCGGGGACTACCCGGAACTGCGGTCTCTCGGAGTCGCCCTCGTCCGCGCCGACATCACCGACCTGTCCGCCCTCACCGGGGCCGCGGACGGTTGCGACGTCGTCTTCCACACCGCGGCGAAAGCCGGCGTGTGGGGACCCCATGAGAGCTACTACCAGCCCAACGTCGTGGGCACGGAGATGTTGATCGCGGCGTGCCTCGCCACCCGGGTTCCGAAGCTCGTCTTCACGGGCTCGCCGTCCGTGGTCTTCGACGGAAAGGACCAGGCGAACGGGACGTCGGCTCTTCCCTACGCCAATCCCCCTTCGAGCCATTACTCCGCCACCAAGGCGGCCTCCGAACGTCTCGTGCTCAAAGCGAACTCGAAGCCGCTCGCCACCGTCTCGCTCCGGCCCCACCTCATCTACGGCCCGGGCGACCCGCACCTCGTGCCCCGCGTCATCGATCGCGCCTCCAGGGGGCGCCTCGCTCTCGTGGGCGACGGAACGAATCGGGTGAGCCTCACCTACATCGACAACGCCGCGGCCGCGCATGTTCAGGCCGCCGATCGGCTCTCCTTCAACGCCACCTGCGCGGGCCGCGCCTATTTCATCAACGATCCCGAGCCCGTGGTGTTCGGCGAATGGCTGACCTCTCTGATCGCGCGGCTGGGTCTGCCGCCCATCACCAGACGGTTCTCCATCGGGACCGCGGTCGCGATCGGAGGCGCCCTGGAGTTCGCCTGGAGCGCGTTGGGCCTGGGCGGCGAACCACCGCTCACTCGATCGGTCGCAAGAAACCTCGGGATCTCCCACTGGTACTCGATCGACGAGGCGGTCCGCGACTTCGGCTACGCGCCCGCGGTGAAGGCGTCCGATGGCTTCGAGCGCACCATCGGGTGGTTCAAGCCCCGGGTGCCTCGGGCGTCCTGATGTCCGACGACCTCGAAGTCGCGGTCGTCCGCGCCCGGCTCGACGACTTTCCCGACCTGAGCCCTTTCCAGGCAGCCCTCACCGAGGACGAACGGTCGCGAGCCGCGCGCTACAAACTGAAACAACACGCGGACGTGTTCGTCCTCGCGCGGGGCCTGCTGCGCCGCGAACTGGCCACGCGCCTCGGCGTGGATTCGTCCTCCATTCATTTCGATGTCCGCGAGTCCGGCAAGCCCGACCTGCGGCGCCTCGACCCGTCGCGTCCCGATTGGCGTTTCAGCGTCTCTCACACCGGCCCGCACGTGGCCATCGCCATGGCGGAAGGCGCCGACGTGGGCATCGACATCGAGAGGCTCGATCGGAAGGTCGAGCCCCTTCACATCGCGAAACGCTACTTCACGCCGCGGGAAGTCGAGGCCTTGAAGTCCACGGCGGAAGAGACGCGCGTCAAGGCCTTCTTCGCGGGGTGGACGCGTAAGGAAGCCATCGTCAAGGCCCGGGGACACACCATGGCCGAGAGCCTCGCCACCCTCAGCGTCGACCTCGATCCGATCGCGATTCATCCCGCGTACGAAGACGATCCCGAGGCGTCCCCGCGCCCCCCTTGCCGCCTCACCGCCTTCCTGCGGCCCGACCGCAACCTCATCGGCGCGGTCGCGGTCTGCTCCGACCGCGTGCCGCTATTGCGGTTCCGCATGGTTTCGGGCGCACGCTTCGATTAGCCTGTCACCCGCCCATGAGTTCCGAGACCCTTTACACGCCCACCGAAATCACCGCGGCCCTGCGCCGCGTCCGCGAAGCCCTCTACGTGGTGAGGCGCGCCTCGGACCAGGCCATGGGCCTGCGCTTCTCGCCGGCGCCCGTCGCGGGGGAAGAGATCGCGGGCGCGTTACCGCCGCTCTACCCCGAGTGGCTGGGCGACCGCTCGTTCCAGGAGTCGCATGGGGTCCGCTTCCCGTACTGCGTGGGCCCGATGGCGAACGGCATCGCCTCCGCGCCGCTAGTGATCGCCTCGGCCCGGGCCGGCGTCCTCGCCTTCTTCGGCGCGGCCGGACTCTCTCCGGCCACGGTCGAGACGAACCTGAACACGATCAAAGCGGCTCTTACCGGCGGCGAGCCCTGGGGCTCGAACCTCATCCACTCCCCCAACGAGCCGAGCCTCGAGGAGACCATCGTCGATCTCTACCTCAAGCACGAGATCGTGCGCATCGACGCCTCGGCCTTCATGGACATCACCCCCGCGGTGGTGCGCTACGCCGCGAAGGGCCTGCGCCTGCGCCACGACGGCGCGGTGGAACGCCGGAATCGCGTGCTCGCCAAGATCTCGCGACCCGAAGTCGCGAAGCGCTTCCTCGAGCCGCCCCCCGACGCCATCCTGACCGCACTGGTGTCCCGCGGCGCCATCACCTCGGCGGAGGCGAATCTGGCGAAGCGGATTCCCCTCGCGGAGGACATCACGGTCGAATCCGATTCGGGCGGTCACACCGACAACCGCCCGCTCGGTTCTCTATTCCCGACCATCGCCGCGCTGCGCGACGAAATCGCGACCGCGCGGAACTACACCACGCCCATCCGGATCGGGGCGGCCGGGGGCCTCGGAACCCCGGCTTCGGTGGCCTCCGCCTTCGCTCTCGGCGCGGCATACGTGATGACCGGCACGGTGAATGAGGCCGCGGTCGAATCGGGGCTGTCCGAAGCCGGGCGACTGCTCCTCGCCCAGGCCGGCATCGCTGATGTGGCCATGGCCCCGGCCGCCGACATGTTCGAAATGGGGGTCAAGGTCCAGGTCCTCCGCCGCGGCACCATGTTCGCGACCCGCGCGCAGAAACTCTACGACGCGTACATGGCCTACGATTCCATCGAAGGCCTGCCCGCAGGAGTGCGAAGCCGGCTCGAGAGCGAGATCTTCAAGGCGCCGCTCGATACCATCTGGGCGGATACCCGCGCGTTCTGGGAACAACGCGACCCGAACGAGGTCGAGCGAGCGAACCAGGACCCGCATCACCGGATGGCCCTGTGCTTCCGCTGGTATCTCGGCAAGGCCAGCCGCTGGGCGAACGCGGGCGAGCCCACGCGGATCATGGACTATCAGATCTGGTGTGGTCCGGCCATGGGCGCTTTCAACACCTGGGCGAAGGGCTCGTTCCTCGAGGAACCGAAGAACCGGGAAGTCGGCCAGATCGCCCTCAACTTCCTGGAAGGGGCGGCGGTGATCGCCCGGGCGCAGCAGGTGCGGACGTTCGGCGTGCCGGTGCCGCCGTCCGCCTTCGAATTCCGGCCGGTGCGGCTCGCCTAGAGGTCGCGGGCTCGGTGCGCGTCCTTCGTGCCCTGAGCCTGGATGTCGTGGCGGGAGCGGCCTGCGGCGGCCTTCTCGCCGAGCACATGGCGCGCGCCCGGATGCTGCCCGGATGGTGGGTCGCGCTCCTCACCGCGGTCTGGTGCATCTACACCGGCGATCACCTGCTCGACGCCGCGCGCGCGACCGCGGAGCCTGTGGCCTATCGGCACGCCTTCCACCGACGTCACGCGAAGGCGCTCACCGCGGCCCTCTCCGCCGCCATGGTCATCGGAGTCGCGGCGGCCTCGACCCTGCGCCCCCCGGTCCGGCTCTTCGGCATCGGCCTGAGCTTCGCGGTCTTGGCCTATCTCGCGTCCGCTCAGGGCCTGATCTTTCCTCGCCTCCCCAAAGAGCCGATGGCCGGCCTCCTCTACGCCGCGGGAATCTGGGGCGGGCCGATCGTGATGGGCGTGGGATCGACACCCGCGCTTCTTCTCGCCGCATCGCTGCAGGCCACCGCCGCGATTCTGAACCTGGTCATGCTTGGACTGTTCGAGGCCCACGTCGATCTCCAGGAGGGACACCGGTCCTTCACCCTGCGGTGGGGTCGACAGCGCGTGCGCGCGGGGGTCCTGTCCGCCAGCTTCCTCGGGACGCTCGTCGCGGGCGGCCTCGCCTGGGTCCGGCCGGCCGAAAGCGACGTATTCGCGGTCCTGGCCTTGCAGGTCGCGGCGCCGGCCTTGCTCCTGATGGCGGAGCGCTGGTTCGAAACGAACGAGCGCTATCGATCCTGGGGCGACTCCGTCTTCCTGCTCGGGGCCCTTCCCCGGCTCCTCGCATGATTCCGCCGGCGAGCGGCTCGGCGCGCAGCGCGCGGGGCTTCGATCGCCTGGCTCCCCTGTACGACCTGATGGCGGACCTCGCCTTCGCGGGCCGGATCCACGCGAGCCAGACCCTCCTCCTGCCCCACCTCGCGCCGGTTCGTCGGGCGTTGGTGATGGGGGGCGGCACCGGAAGGTTCCTCGCCGCCCTGCTCGAGCGCGATCCTGACGTGACCGCCGTGTCCATCGATCTCTCGCCGGGGATGACCCGAAGAACCGCGGCGCGCCTCGGCGCCCGGGGTCTCTCCGGTCGCGCCGAACTTCGAGTCGGCGGCATCGAGAAACTCGACCCGAACGAACGTTTCGATCTCGTGGTCACCCACTGTTTCCTGGATCTGTTCGATGACGCCGATCTTCCGGCGGTCGTCGACCGTCTCAGCCGATCCCTCGAACCGATGGGATATTGGCTGTTCAGCGACTTCGCCGCGGCGGGCAGCGGACTCGCGGGAATGGCCCGAAGGTCCGTGGTGGCCCTGCTTTACGCGTTCTTTCGGGTCGCGTGTTCCACCGGGCCGAACCACCTGCCCGACTTCGACCGGGCCTTCGACCGGGCAGGCCTCCAGACCGTTGTGCGGCAAGGACTCACGGGCGGCCTGCTGCAGACGGCGCTCCTGTCGAGGCGCCGGGAACCCTCCGTGTCTGATCGCGGCGCACCCGCCTCGTGCGGAAAAGGCAAGTCTCTTTTTTGTCACAGTTGCGAGGGCCTCCGCAGTACCCTCCGCGCCTGACATAATGCAGGGCTCGGATCGCGGCTTTTCGTGATTCGTTGCTCCCACACGGCCCAGAACATGTCATCCAAACACCCTCCCATCGCCATCGTGGGCCTCGGCGCCCTCTTCCCCGGTTCGACCGACCCGAACGGCCTGTGGAGGGACATCGTCTCCGGCAAAGACCAGCTCACGGAAATCCCCAAGGCCCACTGGCTGATCGACGATTACTACGACGCCGATCCCAAGGCCCCGGACAAGACCTACGCGAAGCGCGGCGGTTTCATCCCCGAGGTCGCCTTCGACCCCCTCGAACACGGAATGCCTCCCACCGTCATTCCCGCCACCGACACCTCGCAACTCCTCGGCCTGCTCGTGGCCAAGCAGCTTCTCGAAGACATCACCCACGGCCCATTCCCGGATGCTCTCCGCGAGCGGACGAGCGTCATCGTCGGCATCACCTCCGCCCAGGAACTCCTCGTCGAGATGGGCTCCCGCCTCCAGCGCCCCATCTGGGTGCGCGCCCTGCGCGAGCACGGCCTTCCCGAAGACGAAGTCCAGAAGGTCTGCGACCGTATCGCGGGCTCGTACACGCCGTGGCAGGAGAGCACGTTCCCGGGCCTTCTCGGCAACGTGGTCGCGGGCCGCATCGCCAACCGCCTGAATCTCGGCGGGACCAACTGCGTGGTCGACGCCGCCTGCGCCTCGGCCTTCGGCGCCCTGGCCATGGGCGTGCAGGAGCTCTACCTCGGCAGTTCCGACCTCGTCATCACCGGAGGGGTCGAGACCTTCAACGACATCTTCATGTACATGTGCTTCTCGAAGACCCCGGCGCTGTCGTTTTCGGGCGACTGCCGGCCCTTCGACGCGAAGTCCGACGGCACCATGCTCGGCGAGGGCATCGGCCTCCTCGGCCTGCGGCGCCTCGAAGACGCGGAGCGCGACGGCAATCCCATCTACGCGGTGATCAAGGCCGTGGGCTCGTCGTCCGACGGCCGGGCCAAGAGCATCTATGCGCCGGTGAGCGCCGGTCAGGCGAAGGCCCTGCGCCGCGCCTACGAAGCCTCGGGCTTCGGTCCCGACACCATCGAGCTGGTCGAAGCTCACGGCACCGGGACCAAGGCGGGTGATGCTGCCGAGTTCGGCGGCCTGCAGACCGTGTTCGGCGAGTCCCCTCGGAAAGACACTCAGTGGTGCGCGCTCGGCTCGATCAAAGCGCAGATCGGCCACACCAAGGCGGCGGCGGGCGCGGCGGGCCTGATCAAGGCCACCCTCGCGCTCCACAACAAGGTCCTGCCTCCGACCATCAAGATCGAGACCCCGAATCCGGCGCTGAAGATCGAAGAGACCGCCTTCTACTTGAACTCAGAGGCGAAGCCCTGGATCCGCGACCACACCCATCCCCGACGCGCGGCGGTGAGTTCGTTCGGCTTCGGCGGCAGCAACTTCCACATCACGCTCGAGGAGTACACGGGTGCGGGAAAGACCGCGGCCCGGATGAGGGCGCTGCCCCCCGAACTCGTGGCTCTCTCCGCGAAGGACCCCGCGGCACTCATCGCCGCCATCGACGCGGTTCTCAAGGATCTCAAGGCCGGAGCCTCGCTCGGAGGCGTGGCCCTCGATGCCTCGGCCCGTTTCGACGCCTCCGCGGATTGCCGTCTCGCCGTGATCGCGACTTCCATCGCCGACCTCGAAAAGCAGCTCGGTCTCGCCCGGCCCAAGGTCGACGGTCCCGCGTTCACTCTCCCCGGCGGGCCGGTTTACGGCCGCGGTCCCAAGACTCCGGGTTCCATCGCGTTCCTCTTCCCCGGCCAGGGCTCGCAGGCCGTGGGAATGGGGCGCGAACTCGCCATCGCGTTCGACGTCGCGCGCCAGACCTGGGACGATCATGCCGGTCTGGAGTTCGGCGATGACGGGCAGCGCTCGACCATCCATCGCATGGTCTTTCCGCCGTCGGCCTACACCGATGAAGCCCGCGCGGCGCAGACCGCCCGCCTCACCGCCACGGAATGGGCCCAGCCCGCCCTCGGCCTGGCCAGCCTCGCAACCCTGAGACTCCTCCGCCACCTCGGCGTCGAAGGCGACGTCTTCGGCGGCCACAGCTTCGGCGAGGTCACGGCCCTCCATGCCGCGGGCGCGATCGACGCGACCTCGATGCTCCAGACCGCGCGCAAGCGCGGCGAACTGATGCGGGACGCGGCGACCACGTCGGGCGCCATGTGGGCGATTTCCCTGGGCAAGCAGTCGGTGGAGGCTCTCGAAGCCCTCCTCAAGGCCCCGGTGGTGATCGCGAATCGCAATTCGAAGAAGCAGGTCGTCATCGCGGGCCCGACCGAGGCCGTCGATGCGGCCGCCGCCGAGCTCAAGGCCCAGGGCTTGAAGGGCACGCGGCTTCCCGTCGCCACCGCGTTCCATTCCAGTGTCGTCGCGGGCTCGGTCGACCCGTTCGCGTCCTTCCTCAAGAGCCAGCCCATCACGGTTCCTCAAAAGCCGGTCTACGCCAACTCCACCGCGCAGCGCTACTCCGGCGGCGAAGACGGGATCCGCGCGACCCTCGCCGCTCAGATCGCCTCCTCGGTCCGGTTCTCCGAGGAGATCGAGACCATGTACGCGGACGGCGTGCGCACGTTCGTCGAAGTGGGACCCGGGGCGGTCCTCACCGGCCTGGTCAAGGACACCCTCGGCGATCTGCCGCACGTGGCGATCGCCACCGACCGCAAAGGCGCTTCCGGCGCCGCTTCGTTCCTTCAGGCCATCGGAGCGCTCGTCGCGAACGGCGTCGCCGTCGATCTCCCAAAGCTCTTCGAGGGCACCCGCGTCGAAGCCCGCAAGGAAGCGCCCAAGCCGCACGCGATCATGCTGACCGGCGCCAACTACGCGAAGCCCTATCCGCCGAAGGAAGGCTCGGCCGCGCTGCCCAAGCCCAATCCCGCGCGGAAACCCGCCGCACCCGAAGTGGCGCCCGTGAGCGCACCCGCACCCCTGGCCGCTGCCGGCCCCATGACATTCGCAGAGGAAAACGCGACTTTGAAGCCGACCCAAAACGTCCAGGATCCCGAGTGGCTCCGCGCCTTCGCCGAAGTGCAGCGGCAGACCGCCGAGGCGCATTCCGCGTACCAGCGCTCGATGGCCGAGTCGCACATGGCCTTCCTCCGCACCTCCGAGGCCGCGATCGCGAGCATCAGCGGGCAATCGGCGCCGGCGTACGTCCCCGTCGCGACGCCGTCCTTCGCGGCGCCGGTTTCGATCGCGGCTCCCGTGCCCGCGCCCATGCCCGCCCCGGCGCCCGCGGTCGCGCCCGTGGCCATGCAGCCCATGCCGGCCGCGGCTCCCATCCCACCGGTCTCCATCGCAGCGGCCCCCGCGCCCGCGGTGGCCGCGGGGCCGTCCATCTCCGAAGCCCTGCTCGCGGTGGTGGCCGACAAGACCGGCTATCCCAAGGACATGATCGGTCTCGACATGGAGATCGAATCCGACCTCGGCATCGACTCCATCAAGCGCGTCGAAATCCTCTCCGCCGTGCAGGAACTCGTGCCGTCGCTGCCCGTGATCCCCGCGGCTGAACTGGGCGCCATGCGCACCTTGCGAAACATCCTGGACCGTTTCGGCTTGAGCGCGAACGTCACGGCGGCCGTGGTCGCGGCTCCCACGAAGGCGGCCGCCCTCGCCCCTGAAGTCGCCTCTCCCTCGGCGATGGCCCCGGCCGGCGGCGGCGAGTCGATCACGAGCGCCCTGCTCGCGGTCGTGGCCGACAAGACCGGTTATCCGAAAGACATGATCGGTCTCGACATGGAGATCGAAGCCGACCTCGGCATCGACTCCATCAAGCGGGTGGAGATCCTCTCCGCCGTCCAGGAGCGCGTGCCGTCGCTTCCCTCCATTCCCGCGGCCGAGCTGGGCGCCATGCGCACGCTGCGAAACATCCTCGACCGCTTTGGCGCGGTCACCGATGTCGGCGCAGCGACCCGGCCGGTCCCGGCGGCGACGGCTATCGCTGCGGCCGCGGCTGCGCCCCCCGCGGCTGGCCCCTCGATTCGTGAAGTCCTGCTCGCCGTGGTCGCTGACAAGACCGGCTATCCCAAGGACATGATCGGTCTCGACATGGAGATCGAGTCCGACCTCGGCATCGACTC
Organism: Vicinamibacteria bacterium; assembly: GCA_044229175.1. Classification (GTDB taxonomy): domain Bacteria; phylum Acidobacteriota; class Vicinamibacteria; order Fen-336; family JAGNNV01; genus JAGNNV01. Next base: position 16,260 of record JBGATM010000038.1, read on the forward strand.
GATCAAACGCGTCGAAATCCTCTCCGCGGTGCAGGAACAGGTTCCGACGCTGCCCACCATTCCCGCCGCGGAACTGGGCGCGATCCGGACCCTGGGGCAGATCCTGGAGCGCCTCGGTGGCAGCGTCATGGCGCCTGCCGCCCCAGCGCCCGCTCCGGTCGTCGCCGCGGCCGAACCCGCGACCGCCGGTCCCAAGGCCGTGCCCGCCCCCACCAAACTCGGCCGCTTCGTGGCGGTGAGACGCCCCGCGCCCCGGCCCGGTTTCTCCCCGCGCGGCCTCTTCTCCGGCGCCGTGACCATCGTGCGCGGCACCAGCGGCCTCGCGGATCCCCTCGCGTCCCTGCTCCTCTCGCGCGGCGTCGAGGCGGTCGTGGTCGATGAGTTCGAGCCGAAGAGCGCCGCTCGCGTGATCGACCTCTCCGGCCTCGCCGATGGACGTAGCGTCGACGAAGCCATCGGCATCCAGAAGAAGATCTTCGCCGTCGCGCGCGCGGTGGCCCAGTCGACGGAGACCCCGCGACTGTTCATCGCGGTGGGCGACCCGTTCTTCGGTTCGCTCAACGCCGAGTGGACCGGCGGCATCCCGGGCCTGGTCCGAACCCTGGCCCTCGAAGCGCCCGAGGTCACGAGCCGCTTCATCGCCATCGCCAAGGGCCGGGTCGACGCGGAGCGCCTGGCCCAGACCGTGGCCGCGGAGATCCTGGAGGGCGGCGCCGATCTCGATATCGCCATCGACTCCTCGGGAAACCGCACCGCGCCCTTCTTCGAGGACGCGCCCGCGATCGACGACGCCCCCGGAGCGAAGGCGAAGCTCGAAGACGGTTCGGTTCTCCTGGTATCCGGCGGCGCCCGCGGCGTCACCGCCATCTGCCTCGAAGAGCTGGCGAAGGCGGGCCGCTACCGGTTCGCCATCCTCGGCCGGACCGATTCCGACTTCGCCCCCGCCTGGGCCGAGGGGAAGAAGACGGACGGCGAGTTGCAGTCCGCGTTCATCGCGGCCGAGAAGGCCGCGGGGCGCACCCCGACGCCTTCCGAAGCCAAGGGCGCGGCGCAGTCGGTCAACGCCGCCCGCGAGACCCGCGCGAGTCTCGATGCCCTCAAGGCCGCGGGGTCCGAAGTCCTCTACTTCCCCTGCGACCTCAAGGACAACGGTGACGTGTCCATGGCGGTCGGCATGGTCCGCTCCCACTTCAAGCGGATCGACGGAGTGATCCACGCGGCGGGCGTCCTCGCCGACAAGAAGATCGCCGAGAAGACGGACGCCCAGTTCAACTCGGTGTTCGATACGAAGGTGGCGGGCCTGCATCACCTCCTCGAGGCCACCCGCGGCGACGATCTGAAGGTCTTGTGCTTCTTCGGCTCGGTCGCGGGCCGGGTGGGCAATCCCGGCCAGGCCGACTACGCCATGGCCAACGAAACCCTCGAATCGGTCGCGCAGTTCGAGGCCCGGCAGCGCAGGAACGCGGCCGTGCGCGTCCTCCACTGGGGCCCGTGGGACGGGGGCATGGTGACGCCCTCCCTTCGCGCGGTCTTCATCGAACGCGGCGTCGCTCTCATTCCCGCGGGCGACGGAGCGCGGATGTTCGTGGAAGCGATCACCCATCCCCAGGCTCCGGTTTCGGTGGTGGTGGGCGGGCGTCCCGATGCCTCGGTTCTCCTCGGGCATGGCGGGGGACGCAAGGTCACAGGCGATCTCGTGATCTCGTCCGTCACTTCGCCGCACCTCGCGTCGCACGCGGTGAAGGGCGTTCCCGTCTTTCCGGTGGCCCTGGCCCTCGAGGCCTTCGCGCGGATCGCGCGCAGCACGCGGCCGGATCTCCGGCTTTCCGCCATCAAAGACCTCAAGGTGCTGAAGGGCATCCGCATCGAGGACTTCGAAGGCAAGGGGACGCGGCTCGAGATCTCCTGCGAGCAGGTCTCGAACGGCGTGGGCGCGCGGTTGAGCTGCGAGCTCCGCTCCCCCGGCGGCCCCGTCCACTATCGGGCCATGGCCGAGATGACCGATCGCTCCTCGCCGCACGCCTCGCCCCAGGAATTCGAAGCGCCCAAGACCGGCACCCCGTGGTCGACCGAAGAGGTCTACGGCCCGGTGCTCTTCCACGGCCCCGACTTCCAGGTCCTGAAGGGCGTTCGCTCGGTCGGCCCCCAGGGCGGATCCGCGCTCGTCGCCTCCACCCGCGACATCGGCTGGATCGGCGGGCCCTTCGCCACCGATCCGGCGGCCATCGACGGGGGCCTGCAGATGGCCATCCTCATGGGCATGCGCGCGATCGGCAAGACCTCGCTGCCCACGGGCGTCGAGTCGCTGACCATCCATATCGACGAGCCCACGAGCGGTCCCCTGCACTGCTCGATCCGCTCCCGATCGGTTTCCGAACTCAAGACCGTGTCGGATGCGATCGTGCGGACCGAGGACGGACGCCTCCTGTGTGAACTGCGCGGGATAGAAATGCACATGGTGGACACGGCGGCCAAGGCGTAACGAGACCGCCTTGACCCCATTCGAGCCCATCGCCATCGTCGCGCAGTCGTACGCCCTGCCGGGCGCTTTCAGCGCGGAGGAGCTGTTCAACCGCGTCCTCGCCTCCCAGGACCTGCTCAGCACCGTCCCCGACCGGAGGTGGCGCGTCGATCCCGAGCAGCTCCTGGCCGCGCCCGGCGGTCCCACCGCGGACCGCGTGTCGTCGCTGCGCGGCGGGTATGTGCGCGGGTTCGACGACCGTTTCGATCCGAGCGGCTTCGCCTTCGCGGCCGCGCAGATCCACGGCCTCGACCCTCTCTTCAAGCTCGTCTTCCACACCACGCGTGAAGCGCTTCAGGGCGTCAAGGACGCCGACCGGCAGCGCGCGCGCACCGGCCTCGTCCTCGCCAATCTGTCCTTCCCCTCCTCCGGCCTTTCGCATTTCGCCGAGCAGGTCTGGAGCGGGGTCGGGCCCGCGGGTCGTATCGACGCGCGCAACCGCTTCTCCTCCGGACTCCCCGCGTTCCTCGCCGCCCGTGCCCTCAATCTCGGCCTCGCGGACAGCGCCTTCGCCCTCGATGCCGCCTGCGCGAGCTCGCTCTATGCGATCAAGCTCGCCTGCGACGCCCTCGCGGATGGCCGGGCGGACCTGATGCTGGCGGCCGCGGTCTCGCGCGCCGACGACCTCTTCATCCACATGGGCTTCACCGCGCTCAAGGCCCTCTCCCCCTCCGGCCGCAGCCGGCCCTTCCACAAGGACGCCGACGGTCTCGTCCCCGCCGAGGGTGCGGGCTGCGTGGCCCTCAAACGGCTCTCTGACGCGGTCCGGGACTCCGATCGCATCCTCGGGGTCATCCGCGGCATCGGCCTTTCGAACGACGGCCGCGGCCATGGACTCCTGGCGCCCTCCGAAGAAGGCCAGGTCCGGGCCATGGAGGCCGCCTACGCCGCGGCCGGCCTGGAGCCGAAGGACATCGCGCTCCTCGAATGCCACGCCACCGGCACGCGCGTGGGCGACGGCGTCGAGATCCGGAGCACCTCGCGGGTCTTCGGCTCGCACACGGTCGCGGCCGGCTCGGTCAAGGGAAACCTGGGCCACCTGATCACCAGCGCAGGCATGGCCGCGCTCGCGAAGATACTCACCGCGTTCGACCGCGGCGTGAAGCCGCCCTCGGCCCACGTCGACTCCCCCTCCGACGACCTGAACGGCTCGAGCCTGCGTCTGCTGCAGGCCCCGGAAGCCTGGGACAGCGCCACCCCGCGTCGCGCCGCCCTCTCCGCCTTCGGCTTCGGCGGCAACAACGCGCATCTCATCGTCGAAGAATGGCGCCGCGAATCGATGACCGCGCTCCTGCCCCAGCGTCCGCCCGCCCCGCCGCCGCCCGAGCCCGCCCGCATCGCGGTCATCGGCCTCGGGGTCCGCGCCGGCGAGTGCGAGAGCACCCGCGACTTCGCGGCCCGGACCCTGCGGAAGCAGCCGCTCGGCACGGCCGCCGCGCGCGTGGAGCTCGACGCCGCCGGCCTCAAGTTCCCCCCGAAGGACCTCGAGGCCACGCTCTCTCAGCAGACCCTCCTTCTCGCCGCCACCCAGGAGGCCATGGCCTCGTGCTCGGTGAAGCCGGAGCGAACCGGGGTTCTCGTCGGCATGGGCTGCGACCCCGAGGTGGCGCGCTACGGCCTGCGCTGGCGGTCCCTCTTCCTCGAAGAGCCCATCACCACCGAACCGATCGGCGCGCTCGAATCCGCGGGCGTCATCGGCACCATGCCGAACATCGTGGCCAACCGCCTCTCCAGTCAGTGGGACGCGCGCGGCCCCGGGTTCTCGGTGTCGGCCGAGGAGCTGTCCGGTTATCGCGCCCTCGACCTCGCCCTGCGTTCGCTTCGAAATCACGAACTCGACGCGGCGATCGTGGGCGCGGTCGATCTGTCGAGCGAAGCGGTCCATGCGGCCGCGCTGCGGAGCCTCGAGAACACCACCGACCCGCCCACCGCGGACGCCGCGGTGGTTCTCGTCCTCAAGCGCCTCGACGACGCCCTCGCCGAGGGCGACACCGTGCTGGGGATCCTCGATCCCTCGGCGGTGGTGCCGGGCCCTCCCCAGCTCGGCCCCAGCGCCCATGCCGCCTCCGGCCTTCTCGACGTTGCGCGCGCGATCGTGACCGCGGCGGCGCGCGCGGACATCTCGCACGCCTCCGCCGCTCCGCAGCTTCCCCACGTGGACGGATCGCGCGAAGCCTTCGCCAACACCCGGAGCCTGTTCGGCCCCGCCTCGGCCTATCGCGCCCAGGCCGGACCGGAGCCGCGTTTCTCTGACCTCGCAGTTCGCCGCAAGGCCATCGAGTTCTACAGTGCGGACACGCGCGACGGCCTCATTCGCGCCATCGAGAAGCGTGAGATGTCCAGGGACGGCGCGCTCCGCGTCGGCTTCTCGTGCGAGGCGAGCCTGCGCGACGACCTCGCGTCACGGGTGAAAGACGCCCTGCACCGCGGCCAGCCCATGCCCTCGGGCGCGCACTTCGGCGAAGCGAAGGTCGAAGGCGAGATGGCCTTCGTCTTCACCGGCCCCGCGGGCGCGTCGCGCGGCATGGGCAGCAGTCTGCTCCTCGCCCTGCCCCAGCTCGCCGACCGCGTGGCCAGGAACTGGACCGGCGTCCGCGGCGACGCGGGCTGGATCTGGGAGGAAGGCGACGGCCACCCTTCGGCGGAAGAGAAACTGTGGGGCGCGGCCTTCATGTCGCAGGCCCACGCCATCTTCACCCGAGAGATCCTGGGCCTCAAGCCCGAAGCCGCCATCGGCGTTTCTTCCGGCGAGACGAACGCGCTCTACGCCATGGGCGCGTGGCGCAGCATCGACGCCCTGCGCGAAGCGCTTCACAAGGACCGGATGTACAGCCACGTGCTCGCCGGCCGGTTCGACGTCCTCACCGCCTGGGGACAGGACGCGGCGTGGGACAACTGGCGCGTCCTCGCGCCCGTGGACAAGATCCGCGAGGCGCTCAAAGACGAGCCGCGCGCGCATCTCACCCTCCTCTATACCCCCGACGACGCATGCATCGGCGGTTCGCCCGCCGCGTGCCTGCGCATCGTCGAGAAGATCGGCAAGGAGCGCTGCCGCAAGCTCGGCTACGACCTCGTCATCCACGCGCCCGAGCTCGAGCCCGCGAGCGATGCCTGGCTGCGAGTGCATTCGCAGCCGACGACACCCCCCGAAGGCGTGCGTTTCTACACCCACGCGACCATCGACTCGTACATCCCGACCATGGAAAGCGCGGCGCAGAATCTCCTCACCCAGGCTCTCATCACCGTCGACTTCCCCGCGCTCATCAACAAGGCGTACGAGGACGGTGTGCGCATCTTCGTCGAGCATGGTCCCAGGCAGGGCTGCACGCGCTGGGTCTCCACCATCCTGCACGGTCGTCCGCACTTCGCGGTGGCCCTCGACGTCGATCCGCAGACCTCGCTTCCCACCGCCATCGACACCTCGGTCCGCCTCTTCGCGGCTGGGATCGACGTGAACCTGCAGCGGCTGATCGATTCGCTCCCGAAGACGACGCCCACCTGGACCCCGCGGCGATCCCTGGTCCTGCCCGCGCATCGCCCGCCCATCCAGGCCCTCGAACCGCGCGACGCAGAGAGCGCTGACGCGGCGCCCGAAGGAACGGTCCTGATGGCGCGCCCCCCCGTGCTACCGAGCGTCTCCGGGATCGCCCTGCCCGCCGCGCCCGCCCGGACCTCCACGCCGAAGGCTTTGCCCTTGCCCACCTCCACCTCCACCTCCGCCCCCGCGGTGATGGCTCCGCCGCCAGCGTTGCGATCGTCGGGAGGCAACGGCGAGACGCGGGTGGTCGAGGCAAACCCCGCCCCGTCCGCGTCCATCTCCCACCCGGTGTACGGCGAATTCCAGCGCATCCTCGCCGCGCATCAGGAATACGTCTCCCTGCAAGCCCAGGTCCACCAGCGTTTCCTAAACATGCGCGCAGGGACGTTGAACGGAGGCGCACAGCCCAGTGCCACGCCACCAAGTTCATTGGACCTCTCGTCATTGCGAGGCCGCGCCGCCCAGCCACTACCAAGCCCATTGGACCGCCCCTCATTGAAGAGCCCCAGCCCAGCCAATACCAAGCAGGTTGGACCGGTCGTCATTGCGAGGCCCCCGTCCGTTGGTTCCGGGCCGAAGCAACCCCTACCGGAGTCCCTACCCTTCCACACCGCACCGCCCACCCCCGAAGCCCCCCTCTTCACCCGCGCCGACCTCGAAGTCCACGCCTCGGGCGCGATCTCGAAGATCTTCGGCCCCGCCTTCGCCGACCAGGACAAGTACGAGCGCCAGGTCCGCATGCCCGAACCCCCGCTCCTCCTGGCCGATCGCGTCATGTCGATCAAGGGCGAGCCGCGCTCGATGGGCAAGGGCTCGATCATCACCGAGACCGACGTGGGCTCGCAGACCTTCTATCTCCATGACAACCGGATGCCCGGCGGCATCCTCATCGAGTCCGGCCAGGCCGACCTCATGATGATCTCGTGGCTCGGCGTCGACTTCGAGAATCGCGGCGAGCGCGTCTACCGCCTGCTCGGCTGCGACCTCACCTACCACGGCTCGCTTCCCCTCAAGGGCGACACCGTTCGCTACGACATCCACGTCGATGGCCACGCGAACCAGGGCGCGGTGCGGCTCTTCTTCTTCCACTACGACTCATGGACCTCCGGACCGTCTGGTCCGACCCGACCGCAATTGAGCGTGCGCAACGGCCAGGCCGGCTTCTTCACCTACGAAGAGCTGAAGAACACCGGCGGCATCTTGTGGAATCCGACCGACGAGAAGCCCGAGAGCTTCGCCTCGCTCCGCCTGGATCGGCCGAGGACCCCGCCTCGCGAGTCCTATTCTCGCGAGGACGTCATCGCCTTCTCCGAAGGCCGGATCAAGGACGCCTTCGGCCACACCCACCTGCGCGCCCTGACCCACACCATGACCGCGCGGATCGCTTCCGGCGACATGCTCCTCATCCACGACGTCGAGGTCATGGACCCGACCGGAGGGCCGTGGGGCCGCGGCTACATGCGCGCGGGGCTCGATCTCCACGAGGACGACTGGTTCTTCAAGGGCCACTTCAAGAACGACCCGTGCATGCCCGGCACCCTGATGTTCGAAGGGTGCCTGCAGGCCATGGCCTTCTACCTGACCGCCTGCGGCTTCACTCTCGACAAGGACGCGTGGCGCTTCGAACCGGTGCCGGAGATGACCTACAAGCTGCGGTGCCGCGGCCAGGCCCTGCCCTCGTCCCGGAAGCTCGTCTACGAGATCTTCGTGGCCGAGGTGCACGACGGGCCCGAGCCCACGCTGATCGCCGATCTCCTGTGCACCGTGGATGGCGTGAAGGCCTTCCACGCCCAGCGCCTCGGAGTAAGGCTCGCTCCGGACATTCCCCTCTCCCGCGATCTACCCATCGAGGCGGAGATGCGCGCCCTCGCGGCGAAGCACCCGGGCAAGGCCTTCGACGACGTCGCGATCCTCGCCACCGCGATCGGCAAGCCGAGCGACGCCTTCGGTCCGTCGTACGTGCCGTTCGATGGTGCGCGGCGCCTCTCGCGCCTGCCTTCCCCGCCCTACAAGTTCTTCTCGCGCGTCCACTCACTCAACGCCTCCTCGGGCGACGCGAAGAAGGGCGCATCCGTGGTGGCCGAGTACGACGTCCCGGCAAACGACTGGTACTTCGAGGATGGCGACGGTCTCATGCCCTGGGCGGTTCTGCTCGAAGCGGCGCTGCAGCCCTGCGGATGGCTGGCCCTCGCCACCGGTCTGCCCCTCAAGACTCCGGAAGGTCTCTACTTCCGCAATCTCGACGGCGAGGCCACGGTCTTCCGCAATCTCCGCCCGGGCCCCAATCGCCTGATCACGAACGTCACCCTGACCGACGTCTCCACCTCGGGCGGCATCAGTCTCGTTTCCTTCGCGGTCTCGTGCCGCGATGACCTGGGCGACGTGCTTCGGCTGACCACGAGCTTCGGCTTCTTCCCCGCCGCGGCCCTGGCCCGCCAGGTGGGGCTGCCCACCGAGCCCGCGGATGCCCTCATGTTCGAGAATGCCGGGAAAGCCGAGGCATTCGACCTCGACGCCATGCGCTCCGCGGAGACCGCCCTCCCCACGGGCAAGCTCGCGATCCTCACGCGCGTGAAGGCGCTGTGGCCCGAAGGCGGCAAGGCCGCGCTCGGCTCCGCGGTGGCCGAGCACGATGTCGATCCCTCGGCGTGGTTCTTCAAGGCCCACTTCTTCCAGGACCCCGTGCAGCCCGGCTCCCTCGGCATTCACATGCTGGTCGAACTGCTGACCGTGATGGCCCTCGACCGCGAGAAGCGGGCCGGAGTTCGTCGCACGAAGTCCGAGTCCATCGCTGCGAACGCGCCCACGGTGTGGCGCTATCGCGGCCAGGTTCTACCGGAGAGCAAGGTGGTGAGCGTCATCGTCGAAATCACCGCGGTGGAAGACACCCCCACGGGTCGGCGCTATCTCGGCGCCGGGTCGCTGTTCGTCGACGGGCTGAAGATCTACACGGCGCGGGATCTGAGCGTGGATCTTTCGTAGCGCCCTCAGTGCTTGATCGCGGAGTCGGAGGACGAGGAGGTCCTCGCGAGGCGCGCGAAGTCGAGGATCTCCGCGAGCAGGCGGGCCCGATCGTCGACGCTCGGGGCCTCGATCAGGGACTGGCGCTCGAGGTCCCCTAGGGGCAGCAGCTGGGCCAGCATGTTCACGACCAGCGCCTTCGGAGCTTCATCGGTGCGGGCCAGCAGCGACATCCCCTCGTCGATCTGGCCGATCTCATGGAGCACGCGGGCGAGCGAGTTTGTGAGAGCCTCCTCGTCGAGAACCTTCTCGAGGAGGGGACTCACCCGGGCCACGCGGTACGGCCGCCCCTCGGGAAGCTCCTCGTCGATGTGGAAGCGCGAGACGCCCCGCAGCACGATGTTGGAGCGCCCGCCTTCCATCTCCGCCACGCCTTCGATACGGCCGGCGCAGCCGATCGAGAAGATGGGGCTCGGCTCGCCCTCCCGGGTGGTGGCGCCGGGCCGGATCTGCACGATCCCGATGAACCCCGAACCGGCGAGCGCATCCCGCAGCATCGCCCGGTACCGCGGCTCGAAGATATGGAGGGGCAGAGGCAGATCGGGAAACAGCGCCACCCCCGGCAGCGGAAAGAGGGGAAGCGTGTCGGGCAGAACCGAAGTCACCGAAGAACTCTTATCAGACCCGGACGGCCCGAACCGAACCGCTCCGGACCGTCGCCCCGGGGATCAGGCGAACGAGAAGATCTGGACGGTCAGCTGGCGCTCGCGAGGCCCGTCGAGTTCGGCCGCGATGATGGCCTGGAACTGGCCGAGCACGAGCCGGCCCGCGGTGACCCCGAACGAGAGCGAATGGCCGAGGAGCGTCGCCTGCAGGTGCGAATGCGCGTTCTTCCGATCGCAGTCCGACTGCTTCGGGTCATTGTGGTGGTAATCGCGGTCCACCGGAACCACGGTGCCCAGCATCGTCTTGATGTCTTCGAGGAGCGCTTCCTGCCACTCGTTCACCATGAGGGCGAGCGTGGTGTGGAGCGACGACACCAGGACCAGGCCTTCGCCAACATGGGCGCCCTTGACCACCTCCTGGACCTGGTCCGTGAGGTTCACCAGCTCGAGCCGGGACCTGGTGCGGACGGTCAACACCCGATGTGTGGCGCGGGCCACAATGTGGCTCGGCGGCGTCGCCAGCGTCGGTGGGAACCCCGCGAAATCGTCAGAAAGAGCGGAATTCGTAAAGGATCGCGAGTCGGGTTTCATGCCTTGTCCAGTGCAGCAATTGCCATACCTTGAGAAGGCTCAAGGACGACGGCCGCGGCGGGCCAGACCGCCAGTTATGAGCTGAAGGAGGAACCGCAGCCGCAGGTCGACTTCGCGTTCGGATTCTTGATCGCGAAACCGCCGCCCATGAGGTCTTCCTTGTAGTCGATGGTGGCGTTGTCGAGGTGCTTCAGGCTCATCTGGTCGACGATGACCTTCACGCCTTCGAACTCGAACACTTCATCATCCTCGGCGACTTCGTCCAGAACCATGCCGTACGAGAAGCCCGAACAACCACCGCCCTGCACGTAGACCCTCAGGCCGCCGTTGGCGATGTTCTCTTTTTCGACCTCGAGAATGCCCTTCACCTTGGAGGCTGCGGTGGGCGTGAGCTGGATCATTTTGGTAGGTCTCCTGAATCTGTACTTGAACGTGCAGATTGTATCTGAGCCAGGCCGCGGAAGCGAAAAACAACCGCCCGGCCGGCGCCGGAGCCGATGGGCCGCGGGTAAACTGGATGGATATGTTTCTCGCCCTCCTGCTCGCGGCCGCGCCCGCATTCCTCAGCCCTCAGAGCACCGCCACGCCGGCTCCCTCCTTTCCGATCGGCCATCAGCCCGTTGACTGCGTGGTCGCGGGCAAACACCCGAGCCTCACCGCCAGCCTCCCTCCCGAAATCGACGTGGCCGCCGCCCGGGTCTTCTTCCAGGGCGCGAGCCAGGAGTGGTACTCCGTCGCCATGAAGGCGGAGGGCTCGACCTTCTTGGGCGTCCTTCCCGCTCCGAAGAAGAGCCTGAAGGAGTTCCACTATTACATCGAGGTCACATCGCGCAGCCTCGCGAGCTCGCGGACCGCGGACCGGAACACCAAAGTCGTGGCCTCGCCCGGCGAATGCCGAGGCCTCGTTGCCGCCTCGGTGATGAGCACCGCGTCGATCCTGGTGCAAGGACCCGCGGGAGCGGCAGCCGTGCCCGCGGGCTTCGCGCCCGCGGGCCTGGTGGCCGCGGGTGGAGGCATCTCGGCCACCACCGTGGCCATCGGAGCCGTGGTGGTGGGAGGCGGAGCCATCGCGGCTACGCAACTGGCGGGAGACAACTCGGGCGGCGCGGATGTGCCGTATGCCGGCCCGTTCTCTGCCGACCTGACCTACAACCTCCCCAATGGGTGCCGATTCGTCGAACAGAAGACGATGACCTTCACCGTCGAGATCCCGCAGGGCGGATCCGGGCAGGGCCAGTACGGCATGGACGGAGCCGGAAGGGCCGTGGTGGTGTCGGTTTCGAACTGTCCCGGGATCGCGACGGGAACCGCCGGTCCCTTCGGCATCAACGGCGGGACCTTCAGCGCATCCGGGTCGACCGTCGCCATCTCCGAGACCTCGAGCCCCTCCGCCTCCATCACGCGCACGTTCTCTTTCCAGGGCACTCTGACGGGCAGCAGCATCCAGGGCACGGCCACGCTGACTGAGCGCGCCGCCGACAACGGCGTCACCGCGACCGCCACCGTTCCCCTCACCCTCAATCGACGCTGACGAAACCGCAGCCGCCCTGTAGAGTTCGCCGCGCATGACGTTCGAAGACCGCGAACAGACCCTGCGCCGCCTCGAGGCCTCGGGCCTGCGCGGCCGGGGCGGGGCCTCTTTCGAGGCGCATCGAAAGTGGCGGGCCGTCCTGGCCGAGGACGGCGTGCCCTTCGTGGTCGCCAACGGCGGCGAGGGCGAGCCGGGCTCCATCAAGGACCGCTTCATCATGCGGACCCGGCCCCATGACCTGCTGAAGGGCCTCGGAATCGCCATCGAGACCCTGGGCGCGGAGCGCGGGTATATCTATCTCAAGGGCTCGTTCGCGGAAGAGGAGAAGCGGCTCGCCGCCGCCGTCCTCGAGATGGGAATGACCTCGCGGGTGGCGATCCACCGCGGCGACGACACCTACGTGGGCGGCGAGGAAACCGCACTGCTCGAATCCATCGAAGGCCGGGTCGCCTGGCCGCGGCCGAAGCCGCCCCGTCCTTCCGCGGTGGGACTCTTCGGCCGTCCCACCCTGGTGCAGAACGTCGATACGCTGGCCCGGGTGCCCGAGGCGATCCGGATGGGCCGGGACTTCGCCGCGAACGACACCATTACTCTGACCGTGTGGGGCGACGTCCGCTCCCCCGGCGCCTATTCCGTCCACGTCGGGCGCACCCTCCGCAGCGTGATCGAGCGCGAGGGCGGCGGGGCCCTCGGAAACATCGGCATGGTCTTCCCGAACGGGGCGCACTCGATGCCTCTCTCCGCGGCCCAGCTCGACGTCGCCCTGCACCCCACCTCGCTCGGCGCGGTGGGCAGCGGCCTCGGCACCGCGTCCATTCTCGTCCTCGACGACGCCACCGCCCCGCACTCGGTCGTCGAGTCGATCGCCCGCTTCTTCGAACGCGAATCCTGCGGCCAGTGCCCGCCCTGCGTGCTCGGGACCGCGAACCTGCGCCAGCTCGTCACCGGCGACCGCCCCCCCACCATCCGCCTCACCCCCCAGGTCGCCCTGCGCGAGGCCGCGGGCTTCATGACCATCCACGGCTACTGCTCCCACTCCCGGGCCGGCGCCTCGGCGGTGACGGGGCTCTTCGCTCTGTGGCAGGACGAGATCATGGGCCACCTGCGCCACGAACCCATGCCCCCGGGCACGAGGGAGCGCGACCCGTTCGCCCCCGGATCCGTGGAGCGAGCCGCCCTGGACGCCTTCCTGGGAGGCCTGTGAGCCGCGGGCCCGTCGGCCCCGGCAAGCCTCGCGCACGGAAACAAGGCTAAAATAGCGGGTAGATGAGCAAAGAAGATCTGGTCGAACTGCAGGGCACCGTGACGGAAATTTTCGCGGGTGGGCATTACAAGGTGAACTGCGGCGAAGGCCATGAGGTTCTGGCGAAGCTCAACGGGAAGATGCGCCGCTTCCGGATTCGCGTCATTATCGGAGACCGCGTCACCGTGGGCGTGTCGCCGTACGACCTGAAAAAGGGCTTCATCACCTACCGCGCGAAGTAGCCGGGGTGGCGCGGGTTCGGGCCGTTCTCTTCGATCTCGATCACACCCTTTTCGACACCGAGAAGACGGAGCGCCACGCCCTCGGCGCCGTGGCCAGGGCCGCGGAAGTCCGCCTGGGGCCCCGCGCCATCGAGGCGTACCGGACGATCAACACCCACGTCTGGGGCGAATACCGCGCGGGCCGGATCACCTCGAAGGAACTGCGGGTGCTGCGCTTCCACCTCTGGCTCGAGAAGATGGAGCGCGACCCCGCGCCCGCCCGCAAGCTGGCGCCGATGTACCTCGACGCGTTCTCATCGCGCGGCGACCTGATCGCGGGCGCTTCCGCCGCCGTGCGCGCCATCGCCCGCCTTGGCCTGAGGCTCGGCGTGGTCACGAACGGCATCGACCGCGTGCAGCGTCGCAGGCTCAAGGCGAGCCCCCTGGCCGAGTCTTTCTCGGTAGTGGTGACCTCGGAGCGCGCCGGCTTCACCAAGCCCGACCCGCGGATCATGGAGATCGCCCTCAAGCGCCTGCGCGTGAGTCCCGAAGAGTCGGTCTACGTGGGCGACGACGCGCAGGTGGACGGCCTCGCCGCCAACCGCGCCGGCATCCCGTTCGTCTGGTTCAACCCACAGCGCACCGCCCCCGCCGCGAACATTGCGGTGCACTACCAGATCACCACCCTCGCCGAGCTGCGCGCCGTCTTGTAACCGCTCTTGGGTCGTCATTGCGAGGAGGGAGCCGAAGGCGACCGAGCGCGAAGCCTGGCCTTGGGCCACGAAGCAACCCCTACCGGAGCCCCTACCAACCCCTCCGCCTCAACCCCGATGGCGCTGGTAGATTGAGCCCATGCACAAGCGCCATCTCCACGACGGTCGCGAGGACAAGCTCGTCCCGCTGAAGAGCCTCGATCTCGACGAGGTCGATTCCTTCGCCTCCCTGCTTCGGGGCATGAGCCACACCGCGTTCTCCGGCCGGTCGCTCGGGGAAGCGTTCGAGATCATGGTGGCCATGGCCAAGGACCCCGACTGCAAGGTGGTGATGACGCTCTCGGGTGCCATGACCATCGCGAAGATGGGCAAGGTCATCCAGAAGATGATCGACGAGGGTCTCGTCCACGCCGTGGTCTCGACGGGCGCGCTCATGGCCCACGGCCTCTCGGAAGCGATCGGCCTCACCCACTACCGCTACAACCCCGATGTCTCCGACGAGGAACTCTTCGACAAGGGCTACAACCGCGTCTACGACACCCTGGAGATGGAAGCGAACCTCAACCACGTCGAGGAGTTCTCGACAAAGGCAATGGAGCTTCTTGGTCCGCAAAAGGAGCTGTCGTCCGAGGTCATCTGCCGCGCCCTCGGCCAGGTCCTCGCCGAGGACACCGACGGCGGCGGCGTTCTGCGCAGCGCCTACCTCAAGAACGTGCCCGTCTATGTTCCCGCGCTCACCGACTCCGAACTCGGCCTCGACCTCGCCACCTGGGCCATGCGCCACGCCAGGAAGCGCGGTGAGATCAAGACGCCGATGGATCTTTTCAACGTAGTCCCGCGCTACAACCCGTTCCACGATCTGATCAGCTTCGCCCGCTTCGCGCTGGGGGCAAAGAAGCTCGGCATCTTCACCATTGGCGGGGGCGTCCCGCGCAACTGGGCCCAGGAGGTGGGACCGTTCGTCGACATCACGAACGATCGCCTGGAAGAGAACTTCCGGCCACCGCGCTACCACTACGCGGTCCGCATCTGCCCCGAGCCGGTTCACTGGGGCGGCCTCTCCGGCTGCACCTACTCCGAAGGCGTCTCGTGGGGAAAGTTCGTCCCGAGAAGCGAAGGCGGCCGCCAGGCCGAGGTCTACGCCGACGCCACCACGGTGTGGCCCCTGCTCATCAAGGGAGTGCTGGAGGAGCTGGGGCGGAAGTAGGCCCAGCGCACCGATTGGGGCGGGGCCGTTCAACGCCCCCCAACTAAACGACGAATGGTGCCGGAGGCGGGACTTGAACCCGCACGGCTTGCGCCACACGCCCCTCAAACGTGCGTGTCTGCCAATTCCACCACTCCGGCTTGAACCATCCGCGGCCGACGATTGACCGCTTCAGACGACATCAGGGGAATGTCGAACCCCTGCGAGGGACGCGAAGAATACCTTCTTTGGGCTGAAACCCGCAATGGCTTTCGCCTCGGTGCGATGCCCCTCTAGAACGACATCCCGTTGAAGGCGAGCGCCTCCTGGTACCTCGCCACGATGTCGGCGCCGTAGGTCGGAGAGCTCGCCCACACTCCGCTCCCAAACTGGTTCCACAGCGGGGCTCTGCCCTTGGGCGTCACCAGGGCGAAGCGCGGATCGACGCACGGGGCGTGCAGCGGCGGGATCGTGCACGAGGTGGCGCCGGGATCCGCATAAGCGCGGAGGTGCTGGATCTGCGCCCGCACCCCGGTGCGGGCGTCCGGGAACGACGCGGCATCGCCCGGACTGCCGTCGATAGCACCGATCCCCGCGAAGTTGTTCTTCCACCCGGGCACGGAGCCGCTGAACCTGAACCAGCCCGTCTCGATGATGCTCTGCACGAACGCGACGTCGCCGCCCACGCCCTCGCGCGCTCCCTCTTCGATGAAGTACGCGGCCAGGGCCTCCACCGGCTCGGTCGCGCCATAGACGCCCGCGGGCTGCGGCTGCCTTCGAGAGAACCAGGTCACGAGCTGCGAGGCGCTGAGCCGGGCTCCTCCCATCACCGGCACCGAAGACGCCCCGGACGCGGGAAGGCCGGTCGACGAGGGTGACGTGGGGTTCGATCCGCAGGCGACGGCCAGGATCGTGGCCAGCAGGGCGGCCGCGAAGCGAACGTGCCTCCGCATTCAGCGGCCGTCGATCTCGATGAGGCTGTCGAGGATGAGGCCGTGGAACCGATGAGCGCCCTGGCGGTACAGCCAGCCGAGGAAGCCGCGGCAGCCCGCGCAGATTTCGCCCTGCCACGCGTAGCCGGCGAACCACGTGTAGTCGAGGCTCGACGGGCCGGCCCGAAGCAGGCCGGTGGCGCTCGTGAAGCACCCGATGCGGAACTGCTCGCCGTCGGGGTTGGCGAACACGTGCTCGTGGGAGCCGTTCATCTCGGTGCGATCGGCGGTCGAGGCGATCACCCGCCGGCAGCCCGCGCAGGCGAGGAGCCGCGGAGCGCCTTCACCGACCGCGGACTCGCTCGAGGTCTCGCCGCTCGCGTCTCTCAGCATGAGGCGAACGGTACCGCCTTTCGCGCCGGGGCGAAAGCGCGGCGATAGTGGGGCGATGGGGTTGCTTCGTCCCCCAAGGGGAGGCTTCGCGCTGACCCGAGGGCAGGCCTCGCGCTCGCATTGCGGACGGAGTGGCTCCTCGCAATGACCTGAGGGGATACGGACGGCAGCACGGGCCTGGTAGTGGGGTACCGCGGTGCGAGGTGGAGCCTCGCAATGACATGGGGTCAAACGGGTCGGGCCGCGGGGTTTCAAACCGGTGTTTGGACTCGGAGATGGAGCGGGGCCCTCTGCAGGATGGGCGTCTTGGCCCTTGACGCGCGGACCCTGCGTGCGGAGGCCAAAGCACCGTTCCCGAACGAGTGGGGCGCAAGCCTCCTCTGATACAACAGCGGAGCGGTAGCTC
>JBGATM010000039.1:0-32152 GCA_044229175.1 Vicinamibacteria bacterium
CGGTGACGGACGGCACGGACAGCGCGCTGCACGCCTGGCTGAACCGGGGCAAGAAGAGCGTCGCCCTGGATCTCAAGTCGGACGAGGGTCGGACGATCGTGAAGGAGATGGCGGCAAAGAGCGACGTCCTGGTCGAGAGCTTCCGGCCCGGGGTCATGAAGCGCCTGGGCCTGGACTATCCGCGGATCCGGCGAGTGGCGCCCCGGCTTGTCTACGTGAGCCTGTCCGGATACGGCGCCACCGGACCGAGGTCCCGTCGCGCCACCCACGACCTCAATGTCGCGGGCGAAGTCGGCCTTCTCACCGGCGGCGCGTCGATCTCACCCGGCCTCGTCGCCGATACCGCCGCGGGACTTTTGACCCTGGTCGCGATCCTCGCGAAACTCAAGGATCTCGGCCGGCCGCGGTTTCGGGGGGGCGTCATCGATCTCTCCATCCTGGACGGCGCCCTCGCCCTCATCTCGGCGCCTCTCGTGCGCTCTCTCTCGGCGCCCGAGCGTGAGCCCGACGAGCTGTGGGGAACTCACGCCTGTTACCGAGTCTACGAGTGCGCGGACGGCCGGCGCATCGCCATGGGCGCGCTCGAACCCCAGTTCTGGAAGGCGTTGTGCGAGGAACTCGGCTTTCCCCATCACGTTCGCTCTCAATGGTCGAGGAAGAAGCAGCCCGAAATGGCCGCGGATCTCGAGCGCACGTTCAGGACGAGGCCGCGGGCCGACTGGATGAAGATTCTCGGGCCGCTCGACGCCTGCGTGACCCCGGTGCTCGAGCTGGCCGAGGTCATGGCCGACCCGCAGGTCCGCGCGCGGGAGGCCTTCCTGCCCCAGAAAACCGCGCGAGGCACGTTCCTCTCGCCCACGTTCCTGCCCCAGATCACCAGACGAAGCCATCGCAGACGCGCTCCCCGGCACGGGGAGCACACGCGCGACGTCCTGCTCTCGCTGGGGCTTTCGAAAGCGCGCATCGAAAGACTGCGCGATACAGGAGTGATTCAATGACCGGCATGCTCACCACGCGTCGCCGTGACGATGGCGTCTTCGTCGTCGCTCTCGATGTTCCCGGGGAAAAGCTCAACGTCTTGTCCCTGGGGCTTCTCGATGAGTTCGAGGCCGTCTTCAAGCAGATCGAGGGCGATGCCAGCGCGCGCGGCGTGGTGATCGCGAGCGGCAAGCCCGAGGGCTTCATCGCGGGCGCCGACATCAAGCAGTTCGTGGCCGTGACCACCGCGCAGGAGGCCATCGCCCTGGCCGGCAAGGGGCACGCCCTGCTGAATCGCATCGAGGCCTCGAAGATCCCGTTCGTGGCCGCGATCAACGGCATCTGCCTCGGGGGCGGCACCGAGCTGTCCCTGGCCTGCGCCGGCCGGGTGGCGAGCGACGACCCCAAGACCGCGATCGGCCTGCCCGAGGTCCAGCTCGGCCTCGTGCCCGGCATGGGGGGGACGCAGCGTCTCCCCCGCCTGGTGGGCCTCGCCCTCGGCCTCGACATGATCCTCTCCGCGCGCAATCTCAAGGCGACCAAGGCGCTTCGCGCCGGTCTCGTCGACGAGGTGGCGCCGCGGTCGATTCTCGAGGATCGGGCCGCGGCGCTCGCCCTCGCCATCGCGGGGGGGAAGATCCCCGTGCGCCCCGGGATCAAGCTGGTCGAAAAGCTGGCGCGGCCGATCATCTTCTCCAAGGCGCGCTCCACGGTGATGGCGAAGACGGGCGGCCACTATCCCGCACCCCTTCGCGCCATCGAAGTCATCAAGGACGGCACGGCCACCTCGCTCCTGGCCGGGCTCGAGCTCGAGAAGCAGGCCTTCGGCGAGCTCCTGGTGGGCGAAGTGTCCCGCGCGCTGGTGAACGTCTTCTTCGCCACCCAGGACATCAAGAAGGCGGTCCCGCTGCCCGATCCGCCGCCGGAGATCTCCAAGGTCTGCATCCTCGGCGCCGGGCTCATGGGCGCGGGCATCGCGGGCATCGCCGCGGACTCGGGGATGCGCGCGCGGATGAAGGACCGCGACGATGCGAGCGTCAGCAAGGGCCTCGGGTACGTCCGGGGGATCTGGGAAGAGCGTCGAAAGCGGGGCAGCCTCAACGCGCGCGAGGTCTCGCAGAAGATGGACCGCATTTCGGTGACCATCGACTACTCCGGGTTCAAGCAGGCCGAACTGGTCATCGAGGCGGTGTTCGAAGACCTGACCATAAAGCGCCAGGTGCTTAAGGAGACCGAGGAGGCCACTTCCGACACCTGCGTGTTCGCGTCGAACACGTCCTCTCTGCCCATCACCGATATCGCCGCGAACGCGAAGCGCAAGGATCTCGTCCTGGGCATGCACTTCTTCTCGCCCGTCCACAAGATGCCGCTCCTCGAGGTCATCGAGACGAAGGACACCGCGCGCCGGGCCACCGAGATCGCGGTCGCCTTCGGACGCCGGATCGGCAAGCACGTCATCGTGGTCGGCGACGGTCCCGGTTTCTTCACCACCCGGGCTCTCTCCCCCTACATGAACGAGGCCGCCCATCTGCTCGAGGAAGGGGTCGCGGTCGAAGCGATCGACAAGGCCATGAAGGACTTCGGCTTCCCCGTGGGCCCCATCACCCTCCTCGACGAAGTGGGCATCGACGTGGGGGCCAAGGTGCAGAAGATCCTGCACCACGCCTTCGGCGCCCGCATGGATCCGCCGCCGTCGATGGCCAAGCTCATCGCCGACGGCCGTCTCGGGCGCAAGAACAAGAAGGGTTTCTACCGGTACGTGGAAGGGTCCAAGTCGAAGGAGGTCGATTCGAGCGTCTATGCCCTGATGCCGGGCGGCGCCGGCCAGAAGACCCTGGATCCGAAGGTCATCCAGGAGCGCCTGTTCCATGCGTTCCTGAACGAGTCCGCCTACTGCCTGCAGGAAGGGATCCTGCGCAAGCCCGTGGATGGCGATATCGGCGCGATCTTCGGGCTCGGCTTCCCGCCCTGGTGGGGCGGGCCGTTCCGATCCATCGACAAGCTTGGAGCGAAGAAGGTTCTGGAGACCCTGAAGCGACTCCAGGGCCAGCATGGCGCGCGCTTCGATCCCGCTCCCATCCTTTCCGAGTACGCGTCCTCCGGCCGCAAATTCTATTGAACTCTCTACCTCCAGCCGGCGGGAACGGCAACGGCGCCAAGGCGCCGAAGGCCGTGCGTGGCGCGCGACGCGCCCTCGCATCCGCCGGGCGCCTGCCCGGAATCGCGCGGGTGATCGCCAAGTTCGGCGCGCCTTTCGGGAAGCGCTTCACCCGCAACCACTTCGAGCTTCTGCGCCTCGCCTACTCGGCCTACGCCGGCCTCAAACGCTCGGCCCCCCTGGTCCGCGAACGCGGCGCCAACATCTTCACCCAGTGGACGGGCGACCCCGACGCTTTCGGAAGCGCCATCATGCTGGAGGCCATCCTGCGGAAGCTCGGCGCCGAGCACGTGCGCATCCTCACCGGTGCTCTGGGGCACCCGCAGAACGTCCAGATGGCGAAGGTGTGCGGGATCGAGTTCTTCCATCCCAACGAGGGCCGCATCGACCAGGGTCTCGCCTGCATGGTGGACGCCTCGCCCCCCCTGGGCGCGCGCAACACCGCGGGTGTGCTGCCCGAACGCGACTTCTTCTTCGTGGCCGACCACCACACCGGCATGGAGGAGGTCGAGCGGCAGAGCAAGGAAAAGGGCGTGCGCTCCATCCGTCATGCCTTCATCGGTCTCCCCGTCGGATCCACCTCCGCCTTCATGGCCTCGATCGGCCTCGCCTTCGGGGTGTGGGACGACATCGGCCCCAAGGGCCGGGCCGCCGCCGCCCTCGGCATCTACACCGACACCTCGGCGCTCCTGCATGGCGCCACCGCCCTCGACTTCCGCATGTTCGAGAAGCTGACGCGCGACGATGAGACCCGGGACATCCTCTCGGAGCTGCGCGACTACCGCGTTCCCTCCGAGTGGTACATGTACAAGTCCATCTCCACCCAGTGGATGATGAGCCAGGGCGCGGTCAAGATCGCCCCCATCGGCCGGGTGCCCGACGAGCATCGCGACGTCATTGCCGAGATCGCGAGCGACCTGCTGCGGGTGGAGAACACCTCCCTGGGCATCGCGGTGGCGTGGACGGATCGCGGGACCGAGGTCTCGGTGCGCGCGGACTCCCGGCTTCTCGGCTATGACAAGGACCGCATCGTCCGCGTGGTCGATCATCTTCTCGACCGGACCTTTCCCGGGCTGTCCGGTTTCAAGTACGAGCGCCGGCCTCCGCACCGCGTGGAGGGGGGTGCTTGCACCGCCCACAACACCGTGCAGGACGAGGCCTTCCATCTCACCTTCGTCGACGCGCCCACCGGCTATCCGGAACTCGACCACTGCCGCGGCTGCGCGCGTGCCCTCCTCACCGCGCTCACCGAACTCAAATTTCAGGACCCTGAAGAGATTCAGGGGCTTATCTAGCAGCGACGCAGCGGTGAGCCGCGCCGATCCGGGCGCATGAAAAAGGGGAGAGAACTCTTCGTTCTCTCCCCGGTTCGAGCGATCGTGGGGGCCGCGAGACGGCCCCCCGATCCTCAGCGGCCCGTCGTTACTTGGCGGTGAAGGCGGTCGCCATCTTCGAAGTGCCCCACATCATCGCGAACTCCCCGGCGTTACCCTTGCCGGTGAGCTCGATGGTGAACTGCTCGACCGAGTCCTTGAGGGTGGTCGAGGTCAGGAGAACCTCCGCGGCCTTGGCCTTGGTCTCGGGATTGGTGGCGATCAGCGTCCACGCACCCTTCTCGTCCTTCACCGCGGTGAGGATGTACGACCCCTTGGGCAGAGTCACCGAGCCGAAGGCCAGGTCCGCGTCGGTCTTGAGCGAGGTGGGGGATCCCGAGCCCATGCGCCAGGGCGTGCCGGGCTTGGCCTGGCCGAGCATGTCGCGTCCCGCCAGCGAAGGCCGGCCGTATTCGACCGCGACGGACTTGCCGGCGACCGTGGCCTTGGCCTCGCCGCGCACTTCCTGGGCGACCGCGACCGAGGCGGCGAGGACGGCCACCAGGGCCGCCGTATGGATGAACTTCATTCGCATTTTCTCCTTTTAGGTTCTAAATCGAGTCTTTCATTGTAGCTATACTGGCCGGAACACGCGAAGGGTTTGGCGACCGCAGGCCCCTTCACGAGACTCGGAAAAGACGTTCCTTTGTGGAGACCTATGGCAGCCAATATTTTCCAGACGAAGACGCTCGAACAGCTCACGGGCGACATTGAAAAAGGGAAGGGTCTCAAGCGAAGCCTGACCGCCCTCGACCTCACGCTCCTCGGAATCGGCGCGATCATCGGCACGGGCATCTTCGTCCTCACCGGGACCGCGGCCGCGAACCAGGCGGGACCCGCGATCACGCTCTCCTATGTTCTGGCGGGCCTGGCCTGCGGTTTTGCCGCCCTCTGCTACGCCGAATTCGCGTCGATGATCCCGGTCTCAGGCAGCGCCTACACCTACGCCTACGCCACCTTGGGCGAGGTCGTGGCCTGGATGATCGGCTGGGACCTCATCCTCGAATACGCGGTCGGTTCGATGACCGTGGCCATCGGCTGGAGCGGCTACTTCCAGCGCGTCCTCGCGAAGATCGGGATCATCCTTCCCACCTGGATGCAGGCCGGCCCCGGCATTCTGCCCGGGGCGGTGGTCAATCTGCCCGCGATCGGAATCGTCCTGCTCATGATGGTCCTGCTGGTGATCGGGGTGCGCGAGAGCGCCCGGTTCAACGGGGCCATGGTCGCGATCAAGCTGCTCGCGGTTCTCATCTTCCTGGGCGTGGGCTTCTCCCATGTGGAGCCCACCAACTGGCAGCCCTACGCACCCTATGGGTGGTCCGGCGTCATGGGCGCGGCCGCGGTGGTGTTCTTCGCCTACATCGGTTTCGACGCGGTCTCGACCACCGCGGAGGAAGCCAAGAACCCGCAGCGTGACCTGCCCATCGGCATCATCGCGTCGCTCGTGATCTGCACCGTCTTGTACATCGCGGTGGCGGCGGTTCTCTCTGGAATCGTTCCCGTGACCCATTACCGGACCATCGAGTCCACGCTGGCCGGAACCCCCATCGAAGCTCCCGAGCAGATCACCCGGTTCCTGAACGCCCCGGTGGGGTACGTGCTGGGTTCGCTGGGTATCGGCTGGGCAGATGCCCTGGTGGCCGCGGGCGCGGTGGCCGGAATCACCAGCGTGCTCCTGGTCATGCTCATGAGCCAGCCCCGCATCTTCTTCTCGATGAGCCGCGACCTGCTCCTGCCTCCCGGCATCTCGAAGATCCATCCGAAGTTCGGCACGCCCTACATCACCACCATCATCACCTGCGTGGTGGTCGCGCTCATCGCCGGGTTCACTCGCATCGAAGTGGTGGGCGAGATGACGAGCATCGGCACGCTCTTCGCCTTCGTGGTGGTTTGCGCCGCGGTCATGGTCCTGCGAGTCAAGCGACCGGAGGTGAAGCGCCCCTTCCGGGCGCCCGGCGGTCAGCTGACCCCGATCCTCGGCGTCGTTTCCTGCGCCTACCTGATGCTGTCGCTCGCCGTCCTGACCTGGGTGCGCTTCCTGGTCTGGCTGGACATCGGCATGCTCATCTACTGGTTCTACAGCCGCACCCACTCGCCGCTCTACAACCGTGAGTTGGAGGCGAAGAAGTCGTCCGCGGATCGGACCGCCGATTTCCTCACCATGTGGGGAGGCCTGGGGCTGTTCAACGGCCTCTGGATCACCCTCGTGGGCCTCATGACCTTCCTCGGGATCAACGGCGAAGCGACCGCGAAATGGCACGAGATCGGCATCAGCTCGGGCCAGGCCGCGGCCTTCGGCGCGATGGTGCTCGCGGTGTCGGCCGTTCTCTTCATGATGGGCCGCCCGACGAACGCGTAGAACGGCGCGCCCTGTGGGCGCGCCGTTCGGAGTTGCGAGGGCCCGATGGTCTGGTAGTGGCCCGAAGCAACCCCGTCCGACCACTACCAGCCCGCGGCCCGCAGGCCTAGTAGTGGCGGGCGGGGGTTGCTTCGTCGGTCGCCTTCGGCGACCTCCTCGCAATGACGTAGCTAGGGCGGTTGGCGGATAGTGGGCGGACCGTGTCGGGGGGTACCTACGACTTGCTGGCCAAGTGCTCCATCACGGACACCGCCGTGATCTCCGCGAGCTGCTCGAGGATGTTCTCTCCGTCCTCGATGGTCGCCGCACCCGGGTCGCCGAAGTAGGCGTCGTCGCCGCCCGCTTCCTTGAAGGTCTTGGCGCCCTTCTTCATGGAAGCCACCAGACCGTCCATGGGCGGGATGCTGATCCTTTCGTGCTCGCGCACGAGGGGAAGATTGAGGGCCATCATGGCCGAGGTTTCGAAAGCCCCCGCGTGGTCGCCCTTGGCGAAGGCCTCGCCGAGCTGCTGAGACCACCGCTTTCGGGTCAGATCCACGAAGCAGGCCGAAACCCCCGCCTTCTTGGACTCGTCCACCACCTGCTTCAGGACCTCGAGGTGGGCCGCGTCGAGATGGGTGTTCACGAACGCCACCGCCCGGAAGTTTCGGGTGGCGTTTTGCGCGACTTCCTTCAGGAACGCGACCGCGGTGGCGCGCGAGAGGGACAGCGTGCCGGGGAAATCGGCCGCTCGCTCGCAGACGCTGTATGAAATGTTGGGGAAGACCACGGCGCGCACGCCGTGGCCCTTGAGCCTGCGGGCCGCGCGCTTCGCCGCGTCGATGGCGAGGTAGGTGGCGGTGGCCAGGGGCAGGTGCGGCCCGTGGGCCTCGGTGGCTCCGAGGGGGACAAGCGCAACGGCCTTCCTGTCTTCAGTGGCCTCTTGGACTTCGGGCCAGGTCATCTCGGCCAGTACGATGTTTTCCGCCATAACACTTGTACGCGCGCGGGGGACGCAGCCTCATGAGGCAACGCTTCGCGCGGTTCGTTCTCCTTATGGTTGGACTCTAAGGTTCTTTAGGACTTGGAAGCGTTTCCTGCCATCGGGCGTTCTCCGGTGCCTGAAGCACCTCGAAAACCCCGGGACGTGGGACCTTTATACCCGACTCTTTGGACAGGCCACAACCGGCCCTCAGTGTTCGACCTCGTCGTCGTCGCCTGGAACCCGGGGGAGGGGCGCCATCTCGGCCTCGATTCCCCGATTGGCCAGCCGCTCGAGAAGCTTGTTGAACAGGCCAAGGTCGGGGGGCGGAGCGTCGCGAACGAGGGAAAGCGCTTCTTCCAGGTAGGCGACGCTTCGGGCCAGGTTGGCCAGGGCCTCGACGGGCAGAGGAGCCCCCGGTTCGGAGCAGCTCGCGAAACGCTTCTCGTCCGCGAAGGTCCCCAGGATCTCGATGACCCGGGCGCACAGCGAATCGGCCGCCTCGTTCACCGCCTCGTGATGGAAGGCGGTCTGGGCGAGCGCGAGCGCGTCCTCGATCTCGTCGTCCCCCCAGTCGTCGCGCAGGCGGTCGAAGTCCACCATCGGCAGAGTGAGATTCGTGCCTTCCTCGTCCGCGGAAGCGGCGACGTCCGTGATCAGTTCAACAATTCGTCCCATGACGGGTGATCCTACTTTCCGCCGGCGCCCTTGAGGTACTTGAGGAGTTCCGAGTCGGTGGAGAGCACGAGGACGGATTTCGCGTCGATGGTCTTCTCCAGGGTCTCGAGCGACTTCAGGAAAGCGTAGAAGTCGGCGTCCTTCTCGTAGGCGCGCGCGAAGATACCCGTCGCCTTCGCGTCCGCCGCTCCTTTGAGAAGCTGCGCCTTCTTGTAGCCCTCGGAGGATGCGGCGAGGAGATCCCTCTCCTTCTGTCCGCGAATTTCCGCCGCCCTCCCGGCGCCCTCCGAGCGGCTCTTCTCCGCGATCCGCTTGCGCTCCGAGATCATCCGTTCGAAGACCTTGGCCTGCACGCTCTCCACGTAGCTGATGCGCTTGAAGCGCACATCCACGAGCTCCACCCCGAACTGGGGAGTGATGGCGGCGGCCTTTTCCAGGATCACCGCCGCGATCTTCGAGCGACCGGTGGTCACCTTGGTGACCGTCTCGTCGCCCTCCTCGACTCCGGCGAGTTCCTCGGTGGCTTCGAAGGCGCGGTTGGACGTCCGCACCAGCTCGATCACGTCGAACGAGGCCACCGCGTTGCGGGTGGCGCCGTCCACCACGTCGTCGAGGCGGCTCTGCGCGCCGCGCTCGTCCTGGACCGCCTGGTAGAAGCGGAGCGGATCGGAGATCCTCCACCGCGCGTAGGTCTCGATCCACAGGTACTTCTTGTCCCGGGTGGGGATCTGGTTGGGATCGCCGTTGAATTCGAGCCAGCGCTTGTCGAACCGGTTGACCGCCTGGATGAAGGGAATCTTCAGGTGCAGTCCGGGGGTGCTCACCGCCTCGCCCGCGGGCTTGCCGAAGATGGTGAGAACGGCCTGCTCGGTCTCGCTGAGCGTGTAGACGCTCGAGAAGGCGAGGACCACGAGAATGGCGGCGCGGACGAAGTTGTTCACGAAGCGGGAGCTCATTTCTTCTCCTTGAGGTCTTTGCCGAGGCCCTCGAGCTGGAGGAGGGGGAGGATGCCCTTCGCCTGCGAATCCACGATGACCTTGCTGCCCGAACCCTGGAGAACGCGCGCCAGGGTCTCGAGATAGAGACGGCGCCGGGTGACCTGGGGCGCCTTGCGATACTCGTCGTACACCGCCTCGAAGCGCTTCGCGTCACCCTCGGCCACGTTCACGCGCTCCAGTGAGTAGCCCTCGGCCGCGCGCACCTGCTGCTCGGCCTGGCCCTTGGCCTGGGGCACCGCGGAGTTGTAGTCGGCGAGCGCCTCGTTGATGGCGCGCTCCTTCTCCTGGATCGCCTGGTTGACCTCGTTGAAGGCCGGCTTGACCGCATCGGGCGGGTTCACGTCCTGGAGAACGAGCTGCTGGATCTCGATGCCGTTGCCGTAGCGGTCGCAGAGCTTCTGGAGCTCCTCCTTCGTCTGCAGGGCGATGGCCTCGCGGCCCACCGTCAAGACCTCGTCGACGCTGTGATCGCCCACCACCTCCCGCATGGTCGATTCGGTCATGTCGCGGAAGGTCTGCGACACGTTCCGCAGGTGGAAGAGGTACTTGTAGGGATCCTTGATCCGGTACTGGACGATCCATTCCACCACCGCCACGTTGAGGTCGCCGGTGAGCATCAGCGACTCCTTCTTCGACTCTTCGGAGGTTCGAAACTCCGACTGGACTCCGGCCTGCACCGTCTCGAAACCGAACTCCATCTTGAGCTGCCGCTTGTCGGGCACGCGGGTGAGCCGCTCGATGCCGAAAGGCAGCCGGAGATGCGGCCCGGGCCCCGCGATCCGGGCGAATTTCCCGAAACGCTGGATCACCGCCACTTCGTCGGCCGCCACCTGATAGAAGCCCGTGAAGAGAAAGAGAACCACGAGGGCCCCGATCAGGTAGTTCCGGAGCGTTTTCAGGCCGGCGCCGCCGCCCGCGCCCGCGTTCCGGACCCGCCTCCCCGTCTCCGCCACCACTTCCCAGATGGGCTCCAGTGGGTCCTGCCGTCCATATTCAGCCATGACAACAGTATAGGGACAAGGACCGGACGGACCTGGAGACAAGAAAAGGGCGGGACCCTTTCGGAATCCCGCCCTTGACGGCGTACGGCCGCTAAACGACTACCAGTTCAGACGAGCGCCGAACCGGATGACCCGCGGAGCAACGAGCGCGCTGATCAGGTTCGCGTTGCTCGCGTTCTGGATGCGGCGGTAGGACTGCACCGTCGCATTGTTCATGACGTTGAACACGTCCGCGGAGATCACGATCTTCGCCCTGCTGATCTTGATCGTCTTGTCGGCCCGGAGGTCGAGGTTGCTGAAGTTCGGCAACCGCTCGTCCCCGAGCTTGGCGAGCAGGATCGTGGTCTGGCCGGCTCCATTCGGGCGGGTCGGGGAGGTGATGCCCGAGGGACGCGGATAGCCGCTGCGCCCGTTGAAGTTCGCGGCGACTCCGATCTGCTGCCACTTGATCTGGTAGGCCGCGCTGAGGCGAAGCAGCCACTTGGCGTTGATGTAGACGTTGTCCAGGCCGCTGCCGGACGTTTGCGGGGCGTACTGACCGCCGTCGAGATTCGCGATGTTCGACGGATCTTCGTACGAGCCCTGGGGGTAGAAGTCCTTGGTGTCGCTCCAGGTGAAGCTGCCGTTGACGGTCAGGCTCTTCGCGCGCTTGCTGCCCGTCACCTCGATGCCCTTGTATTCACGGTGATAACCGGGGCGATTGGTGTACTGGTAGGTGGCGAAGTTGGACAGGTTCTTGGAGGTGGGCACGAAGTAGGTCACGGTCGGGCACCGAGGGGCCTGGGCGGCCGGCACGCTGGAGCAGTTGGCCGTGTACTGGACCGGGGAGTAGTCCGCATCCGAGATGTTGTCGGTGTCGCTCCAGGCGAAGTTCGTGTACTTGCGGTAGATCCCGGAGATGCCCATGGCGAAGGTGCTGCTGAACTGCCGGTTGAAGCCCACGATGATCTCGTTGGTCTTGTCGCTGGTCAGGTTCGGATCCACCCGGCCCTTGGTCACGAGCGCCGACGGATCCCGGTAGTCGTAACCCGAGGTCTGGGAAAGGGGCGCGGCCGAGATATTGACCTCGTTGGCCTGAACGAACTTGTCGCCGTTGAGGTCGGTCCAGGGATACCGGACAAACGTGGCGCCGACCGGGTTCAGAACCGAGGCGTTGCTGCCGCTGCCCAGCTGGCCCGCGTAGCGCGCGAAGCTGGCCTTCAGCACGGTGTGTCCATCACCCTTGGCGTCCCAGTTGACACCGAGGCGGGGAACGATGTCGGTCCATTTGACCCCCGAGTCCGCGCCCGCGAAGTTGATGGCCGGGAGCTGGTTGAACACGACGCCGGTGCGGGTGGCCTGGCCGAAGAAGGGCGTGGCGGGAACCACGGACTGGTTGGCTCGATCCCACTGGCGATCGAGGCGAACGCCGAGCTGCCAGGTGAATCTCCCCTTGGTGATCGTGTCCTGCAGGTACGCCGAAGTGTCGAACACGTTGTAGTCGGTGTAGGAGTCGCGGTAGATGTTCGCCTGGATGGCCTCCGAGGACTGGAAGAGCCCGTCTCCGTTGGCATCCTGCCAGCGTGCCTCGACGTTGCCGCCGCGGTGGTTGGTGCTGATGGCGCGATCCTGGCGATGGCGGATCCCGAACTTGATGGCGTGGTCGGCGCCGAGGAACCCGGAAGACGACTTGGTGCCGGTGATGTCGAAGCTGTTGGTCGGACGGACGAACTGCGAGGCGTTGAAGGAGCGATCCCACGCGCCGGTCACGATCTCGTTCGAGGGCTGCACGGCGGCGAGCGCCGGGTCGTGAAAATCGAGCACGAAGTTGTTGCCGACGTGGGCGTACTGGGCCTCCATCATGAACTTGTCCGAGAAGACGTGACGCAAAGACGCCTTGTAGGTCTTGTTGGCGCCGGTCTTCCACCACTTGGAGCCGAGAGCGGGATCCTGGACACCCTGCTGGCGGTTCGTCGAATCGATGGGGTGGAGGTCGTCGGCGCCTCGGGCGTTTCGGACCTTGGAGGCGATGTTGCTGAAGAGGGAGAACGTGTCCTTGCTCGAGACCCGCCAGTTGAACTTCAGGTTGTAGGCCTCGAGGGTGGTGAGGTCGGTGTTCAAACAGGCCTTGACGTCATCGAAGGGGAACGCGGCCAGCTGGGCGTTGTTCAGGCCCTTGAACTTTCCGCAACCCGCCTTCTCGGACTCTTTCAGGAAGAAGCCGTTGACGCCCACCCCGATGTCGTTCTTGCCGTAGCTGCCCCAGATCCACGCCTTGCCCTTGACGATGGGGCCGCCCATCTCGAGGCCATAGTCCTTGATATTCTGGATGGGGTTCCCTGAGCTCGCGCCCTGGCCGCGGAGAGTGTCGGTGACGTTCGTGGCCTGGAACTTCTGGTCGGTGACGTAGAACCGTCCGGAACCCTTGAACTTGTCGGAGCCGCTCTTGGTCACGAGGTTGACCCCGACGCCCGCCGTCTGCATGGTTACGTCCGCGCCGCCGGTGGTGATCTGCATCTCGTCGAACGAGTCGAAGTCGTAGTACACGGGGGAGGCCCCGGTGGCGCTCATGTCGGTGATGTCGATGCCGTCGAGGTTCCACTTGCCCTGGCTGGTCGAGGCGCCGCGCGCGATGTAGTTCGACTGCTGCCCGGACATGTTGCCGCCGATGTTCTCGCGGTCCATCACGACCCCGGCCGACTGCTGGAGGATGACCCAGGGGTCGCGGGCCGACGGGATGTTCTGCAGGGCTTCCTGATTGAAGTTGGTCGCACGCGCGTTGCTGCGCATGTCGATCAGGGGAGCCTCGCCGGTGACGGTGACGACTTCCTGCATCGCGGAGACATCGAGGGCGCCGTTCACCTGGGCGTTGCGGCCCATCACGATGTTCACGCCATCATGCACGACGGTGGTGAAGCCGGCGAGCGTGAACTTCACCGAGTAGGTGCCGATGGGGATTCCGGGGAAGCGATAGACGCCGGTGCCGCTGGTGATCGCAGTTTGCGGTTGCAAGAGCGCGGGACTGGTCAGGGTGACGGTGACGCCGGGCACGACCGCGCCGCTCTTGTCCGTGACCTTTCCGTAGATTTCTCCTGTGGTCTGCGCTCGCGCGAGTCCGGCAAGTAGGACGAGGGCGGACGCTAGGGCCGCCAGTTTCTTGAGCGACATTGGGTTCACTTTCTTCCTCTGAGGGTTGAGGACAAGCGCCGGATTTACGGCGCGGAAATAGGTTGAAAGAACCCTATGCCACGTTTCCTCCGTCGTCAAGCGCTTGAACGCAGAACAAGTGTCGACGTTCAACGCCCTGGAACGAGAGCCCCTAATGAGAGTCGGCGGTCGCGCGCGGCAGGACTTTTAGCCGGCAGTGGGACTGCAGCACCGAACCCGCCTCGCCGATCTGGATGCGAAGGGTGTAGTCGCCTGACGGGATGTCCGAGGGGGTGAAACCGAGCAGGTACGACCGGCGGCCGTCCCCCCCGTGGATCACCTTCTCCACCGCGACCGCTCCGGTCGGGAAGGTCTTGCCGGCGTCGTCCAGAAGAACGGAGCGAATGTCCACGTCGACCGCGGGGTCGCTCGCGGTCTCCGGATCGTAGGCGATGAGCAGCACGCTTTCACGACGCCCCGGTCTCACGCTGATCTCCGTACGCGGCAGGAAGGCGACGTCGCCGAAACGCATGTCGAGAGGCAGGCCCTGCACATCGCCGCTCTTGAGCGCCACCTCCGACCAGCCGTGCGAGGCGTCCATGAACAGGGGCGGCAGCAGGAACCCCCTCGAGGCCTGTCGCTTCGGCACCGTGACCTCGAACAGCCGCATTCCCGACTCGCCGGTCTGCGGCCGCTCGGCCAGGAACTTCAGGGTGTAGTCGCCGGCCGGAACGTCGAACCGCCCCGCGAAGGAAATCCCCTGCCACTCGCCGCTCCGGTTCTGCGCAGCCGGGTCCGGATCGATCCGCAGGAAATGAGCGAAGTGATCCTGGACCTCGCCCGACCTCGACATCGCGTAGCCGTACATCTCCAGCGGACCCGCGCTCGCGAGGGACGCCTTGGGCACCTGCACGACAATGCCGAGACTCTGCTTCTCCGCATCCGAGGGAACCGGGAGGATCAGGACCCGGAAGGGCAGTGAGTTTTGGTTCGGTGCGGTCGCGTCACGGGCGATCAGCAGCTCGGCGGCCTCGAACTGGCGCTGGAGCACCGGAGCCGCCTCGACGACGGTCGAGCGTTCGAAGTAGCCGGGTCGATGAGAGATCCGCAGCCCCTTGCCCTTCACCTGGACGGTCAGCTTTCGGAAACCCCCGTCCGGCCTGGCGTCGCGGGGTTGCACGCCCAGGACATAGTAACGGCTGGTCATGTCGCCCATCTCCTTCAGAACGGGCGCCAGGTCGTTCGCGTCCTTGAAGAACCGCCCGCCGGTTTCGGCGGCGATGAATCCGAGCGACTCGCGCCCCGAAGCGTCCCTTGTGGGCATGGCCTCGTCGGGAAGCTGGTTGTACTTCTCACGCGCCCCCATTCCGGTCAGGTCGATCGAGTGCACGACCGCGTCGGCCCGCGAAAGGCTCCGCAGCGCCTCGTCGAGGAGCATCTTGGTCTCGGCGTTCCCATAGCGCGCGTCCGAGTCGACTTCCCACAGGCGGCCCTGGGCAATGGCTTCGCTGGCGCGGGTCTGCTCGGCCTTGTCCTGTCCGCCCAGGAGGCTGCTGCTGAAACCGGTGGAGAAGTACACGACCTGCTTCCGCCCGGGAACGTTTCGAAGGGACAGGCCGAGGAGCCGGAAAGAATCCACCAAGGCCCCGACCCGGACCTTGTAGCTCTGGTCCTCGGCGCTTCGGGCCCGCATGGCGAGGGCGGCGATGACGTTCGTGAGCAACGCGCCGGGAGTCTCCTGCGTGTTTCCACCGTCGCGCTCGGGAGTGAGATCGGTGAGCCCGAAATCGGCGGCGATGGCGAGGGGATCGGAGATCCGGGTCAGGCTGGCAACGCCCAGGGTGTGGATCGCGTGTTCGACCACCCGTCGATCCTCGGTGAAGTTGGCGATGAGCCTTATGCCGCGCAGGAAATCGAAGGTGGCGACGGCCACGAGGTCGGACTCGGCGAGCCCCGACCGGACGAAATCCCGGGCCGCGAGGCGCGCGCGCGCGAGGCCGGCCGGATCGGTGAACGACTTGTCGAAGAGAAGTAGGAAGCGCCTTCTTGCCGCCGAGGCCTGCTTGATCTCCTCCTGGAGGGCAGGAGCGGTGGTGTCGATGTACCGGAAGGAGACGATGGCCACGTCCTTGCCGTCCTGCTTCACCGTGAAGTCGGAGGCTTTGAGACCCACGGCGGCGCCGCGGTCCTTTCCGGAGACGAAGACCGGGAGCTGGACGAGGGCCACGTCCGATCCGAACACCAGCGGTTTCTTTTCGTCCGTGGCGCCGGCGGTCGGAGCGGCGAGCGAAAAGGAAACGGCGATGAGCGCGCTCGGAAGAAGGGAACGGGAAGGGGTGCTGAAAAAGGGCATCGGCGAACGCCTCCGAAGAATGTTCGTGTATCGGAACACATCCCCTTGTGCCGAGACAAGGAGGGCGACGCATAGAATCGAACGCGAAAGGGAAGTGGTTGGCAAACAGGCGCGGCGTACCCGAGGCGGCGAAGAAGGACCGGCGATGGCTCGGGGTCGTGGTGGCCGTGGTCGCGGTCGCTCTCGTCCTCGTCCTGGTTCGGGGACGGAGCGTCCTGCCTCGTAATCCCAACCTCAGCGTCCTGCTCATCTCCATCGATACCTTGCGCGCCGATGCCCTGGGCGCGTACGGAAACAAATCGGTGTCGACGCCCTGGATGGACCGGCTGGCCCGCGAAGGCGTCAGGTTCGACGAGGCGCATGCCCACAACGTGGTGACTTTCCCCTCGCACTCCAACATCCTCTCCGGCCAGTATCCCCTGATCCACGGTGTAAGGGACAACACGGGCTTTCGTTTCCCGAAAGACATGCCCACGCTGGCCACGCGCCTCAAGGACCGCGGATTCCAGACCGCGGCCTTCGTGAGCGCCTTCGTTCTGGATTCGCGCTTCGGCCTGGATCGCGGTTTCGACGTGTACGACGACCACACCGCGGGGGTCGACCGTCAGTCGCCGTTCATGGTTCCCGATCGGAAGGCCAAAGAGACGGTCTCAATTGCGGCGCGATGGATCGAGTCGCATCAGGATCGCCCCTTCTTCGCCTTCGTTCATCTCTACGATCCCCATTTTCCCTACCAGCCCGGGGAGCCCTACGCCTCGCGCCACCGCGATGCTCCTTACTATGGCGAAGTCGAAGCCACGGATGCGGCGCTCGAGGCGCTTCTCCGGCCCATCCTCGACGGACCTCGCGGGGCGACCACCCTGGTGATCCTGACCTCCGATCACGGCGAAGGTCTCGGGGAGCACGGCGAGTCGACCCACGGGACCTTCGCGTACGAGTCGACGCTGCACGTGCCCTTGATCTTCCACCTGCCCGGCCTCTCCGGCCGGGTGGTGACGCAACCGGTAAGGCACATCGACATCGTTCCGAGCGTTCTCGATGCTCTCGGAATGGAGGTGCCCAAGGACCTGCCAGGGCGAAGTCTGTGGAATCTGGCCCTGGGGGGCGCCGCGCCGGACGGCTTTTCCTCCTACTTCGAGTCGTTGTCCACGTCGCTCAACCAGGGCTGGGCTCCGTTGCACGGCACCCTGGACGCTCGATACAAGTACATCGATCTCCCCATCCCGGAACTGTACGACTTGCAGACGGATCCCGGCGAGACGAAGAATCTCGTCGCCGCCGAACCGGAGAGGCTCGACTTGATGCGGTCGGTTCTTTCGCGGCAGCGCGCGGATGACCGGGGAGTGAAGCGGGGCGGGGAAGACGCCGCCACCATCGAGCGCCTCCGGGCTCTCGGCTACATCGGGGCGGCCCGGGAAGCGCCCAGGAAGGAGCGCTACACCGAGGCCGACGACCCCAAGAACCTCATCGCCTTCGACACGCGCAACCGGGAGGTGGTGACTCTCTTCATGGCCGGCCGCCTCGATGAGGCCGTGGCCCTCGCGAAAGCCAACCTGAAAGAGAGGCCCGACATGGCCGGAGCGAGTCTGCAGCTTGCCTATCTGGAGCGCGCCCGCGGGAATCTCCCCGCCGCGGTTGAGGCCGCGCGCCGCGCCGTGTTCCTCAAGCCTCTCGACGCCGAGGCGGTCTCTCTTCTCGGGGCGTATCTGACCGAGTTCGGGCGGCCTCAGGAAGCGATCGCCACCCTCGAGCCGTATGTGAAGGTCACCGCGCCCGACTTCGATGTCCTCACCGCGCTTGGCCTCGCCTATTCCTCATCCGGCCGAATCCCCCAGGCCCGCGAGGCATTCCTGAAGGCGCGTGATGCCGATCCTTCGAATGCCACCGGGCTCGTGAACCTCGGCACCCTGGAACTGATGGCCGGGAATCGTGACGCCGCGCGCGGCGCTCTCGAGCAGGCGCTCGAACTCGACAGTTCCATCGCCAAGGCCTACAACACCCTGGGCGTCATGGCCGCCCAGGAAGGCCGCATCTTTGAAGCCATCGCAAGATGGCGAAAGGCGGTCGAACTGAATCCAAACGACTACCAGACGCTCTTCAACCTCGCCACCACCCTCGAGAAACAAGGCGATCTGGCCGGTGCCCGGGCCAACCTCGAGGCTTACGTTCGGGTGGCGCCGCCTGCGCTCGAGGGCAAGGACATCGCGTGGGCCAGGGCCTGGCTGGCCCGCCCGGCGGGACGCTGAGGACCTGGGCGGCTCGCGCCACCGTCCGGGCGCGACATAGCGGATCCAACGAACCGAATGCCGAGGTTGGTTGAATTGAATGCCGGATTCATCCTCGCGCGGACTTGCGACGCCGGCCCAGGCTTCGGAAAGTCATTTTTCTGATAGCCTTACGGAAATTCAGTCGAGGAGGATGCCCTGTGGTATCCCCCTTGCTGCTGTTAAAACCGTTGGGCGGAGTGTCCAACAAGAATCAACTCTTGGAGGAGTTATTTAATGAAGAAGCTGTTTTTTCTCGGCCTTGCCATCCTGCTGATGGCCAGCGCCGGCGCCTTTGCCCAGACGGCATCAGGCAACGTGTTCGGCGCAGTGTCCGACGCCTCGGGAGCCGTTCTTCCCGGGGCCTCCGTAGCGATCTCGGGTGAAGCGGGAACCCGCACCACCGTCTCGGGGTCCGATGGGTCGTTCCGTTTCCTGAACATGAGCCCGGGCGACTACACCGTCACCGTTTCCATGCAGGGCTTCGGCTCGGCGAACCGGAAGATCACCGTGGTCACCGGTTCGAGCGCTCAGCTCAACATCAGCCTGAAGATCGGCGCGCAGACCGAGACGATCGAAGTCACGGCCGAGGCGCCTCTGGTCGACATCAAGAAGCGCGGCACCGCCACCACGCTCGCCACCTCCGACCTCAAGGACACGCCGAACTCGCGCGATCCCTGGGGCATCATGAACCAGGTTCCGGGCGCTCTCATCGACCGCGTCAACATCGCGGGTAACGAGAACGGCCAGCAGGCCGCGGTCGCGGGCAAGGGCTCGACCTCGGGCGACCGCCAGTGGTCTCTCGACGGTCTGGTCATCACCGACATGGCCGCCACCGGCGCCTCCCCGACCTACTTCGACTTCGATGCCTTCCAGGAAATCAACGTGTCCACCGGCGCCGGCGACCTCGCCATGCAGACCGGCGGTTTCGGACTGAACCTCGTCACCAAGCGCGGCACCAACACGTTCCACGGCGGCGGCCGCTTCCTTACTTCCGATGAGAAGTATGAATCCAGCAACATCGCGGACAGCAAGAGCCTGATCCTGCTCGGCAACCCGAACCGTCTCAAGGGCGGCGTCGGGCACTGCAACCCCGGCACGGGGAACGAGCGCGACAAGGCGAACTACATCGACAACATCAAGGACTACGGATTCGACCTCGGCGGTCCGATCGTCAAGGACAAGCTGTGGTTCTACGGAACCTACGGCAAGCAGGACATCAAGCTCTGCGGTCTGTCCGGCAGCCCCGACGACACCCTTCTTCCTTCCTACAACGTGAAGTTGAACTGGCAGGCCTCCTCGAACACCATGGTCTCCGCCTTCTACTTCCTGGGCAGCAAGCAGAAGTTCGGCCGCAGCCCCGGCACCGGCTACGTCGAAGCGGACGGCATCCTCTGGAACCAGGACAACGCCTCCACCGATGGCGGTCTCCCCGTGGGTCTGTGGAAGCTCGAAGTCAACCACACGTTCTCGGCGAACTTCTTCATGTCGGCGAAGGCCGCCTACTACGACACCGGTTTCGGTCTCCTCGCCCGCGGCGACAAGTCGAAGAGCTTCACGTATAACGACGCCGCCGGCACCGCCGACGGCACCTACGTCGACTACCTCTCGATCCGTCCGCAGAAAACGCTGAACGTCGATGGCAACTACTTCAAGGCCGGGATGGGCGGTAACCACGAACTGAAGTTCGGATTCTCCTACCGCGACATGGTCACGAGTTCCTCGACCAGGTACAACGGCAACGGCCTCGTGGGCGTCTACGCGGGTCCGGGCACGGGCGGCGGCGAGAACCAGGCCATCATCGCGCGTGACGGCATCTACGGTTATGCCGGCAAGTACACGTCCGGCTACCTCGGCGATGTCTTCACCAAGAACCGCCTCACCGTGAACCTCGGCCTGCGCTACGACCGGCAGACCGCGCTGAACTCGGCTTCCGAGGCTCCCGCCAACAAGTCGTTCCCCGCCCTGCTCCCGGCTCTCAAGTACCCCGGCAGCACCGAGAACGCCATTGCCTGGGGGGATATCTCTCCCCGCGCCGGCATGAGCTATGCGTTCGACGACTCGCGCAAGACGGTCATGCGCCTCTCCTTCGCCCGCTACGCCAGCCAGCTGTCCTACGGCAACGTCACCACGCTCAACCCGGTTGCGGTCAGCACTTTGACCTACGGCTGGAACGATCTCAACGGCGACAAGTTCGTCCAGCCGAACGAAGTGGTTCTCTCCAACTTCATCGGCGCCAGCAACGTGGATCCGAACAATCCGGCCAAGGTGGGATCCACTCCGAACCAGATCGACAAGGATCTGAAGTCGAAGAAGGACAACGAGTTCATCATCGGAGTCGACCGTGAGTTGGGGTCCAATTTCGCGATCGGCGGCGCCCTGACCTACCGGAAGACGAACGACTACGACTACACGCCTCGCCTGGCCGCGGTCTGCCCCTCCGGAACGAACTGCGCCATCCTGACCGCTGCCAACTACACCGCGAACGCGCCGGTTTCGGCGACCCGCGGCGGACAGACGTTCACCGGCCAGACCTATTCGCCCAACGCGGCTTTGGTTGCGGCGGGTGGCTTCGGCCGCTATCGCACGAACCGCCCCGGTTACTCCACCGAGTACAAGGGCGCCGAGCTCACCCTGAACAAGCGGATGGCCAACAAGTGGCGCGCTCGCGTCGCCTTGTCCCTGAACGACTGGACCGAGCACTTCGACGGCACCCCGGTTGCGGGGAACGGCAACCCGACGCGCACGGACACGAACCCTCTCGAAGATGGCGGTCAGGTGTCGATCTCGGGTGGTGGTTCCGGCAAGGCCGCGTTCTACTCCTCGTACAAGTGGCAGGTCTTCGCGTCGGCGGGCGTTACCCTCCCCGCGAGCTTCGATCTGTCGGCCTCGTTCTTCGGTCGCCAGGGCGGGTTGCTCCCCGTCATTCTTCGCATCCCCGCCGGCTCGGACGGGACGCAGAACGCGCTCACCACCGGCTCGGTTGACAGCCGCCGTTACGACACGCTGAAGAACCTCGACCTCCGCCTCGCGCGGAATTCGAAGATCGGCAGCAAGGTCGTGCTGACTCCGTCCCTCGAGGTGTTCAACGTGTTCAACAGCGGCACGGTTCTCGGGGTGTTCCGTCAGGCCACCTCGTCGAGCTATGGCCGCGTTGACGACCTGCTCTCGCCTCGCATCATGCGTCTCGGCGTCCGCCTGACCTTCTAATCGAAGTTCGAGCGGCGTAAGCCGATCT
This sequence comes from Vicinamibacteria bacterium, assembly GCA_044229175.1. Classification (GTDB taxonomy): domain Bacteria; phylum Acidobacteriota; class Vicinamibacteria; order Fen-336; family JAGNNV01; genus JAGNNV01. The sequence continues at coordinate 21,488 of JBGATM010000039.1, forward strand.
AAGCCCCGGGAGGAGACTCCCGGGGCTTTTTCTTTTCGTTGATAAGGTCGCGTCGTCCCTTCATGCTCTCGACTCTTCTCTCCCTCACGCTCCTGGCCGGCGAGCGGCCCGACGTGGTCCTCGTCACCATCGACACGCTCCGCGCCGACCGCGTGGGCGCTTATGGATCGAAGCGCGGATTGACGCCCGCGCTCGACGCCCTGGCCGCGCGGGGCGTAGTGGCCGAGGAGGCGGTGGTTCAGGTCCCGCAGACCCGGCCGTCGCACGCGAGCCTGTTCACCGGGCTCTATCCTTTCGAGCACGGACTGCGCGACAACGCATCGCCCGCGCTGTCCGGGAAGTTCGAAACCCTCGCCACCGTGCTCGCCGGCGCGGGCTACGACACCGCCGCCTTCATCGGCGCCTACCCCGTTTCCGCAGCCTCCGGTCTCTCCCGGGGCTTTCGCGTCTTCGGCGACCCCTTTCGCGGCGACCTCGAATCTCTTTCCGATGATTCTCCGAACGAACGGCCGGCCAATGAAGTCGTCGACGAGGCGCTCGCCTGGCTGAAGCGGCCGCGAAGCGCGAAACCCTTCTTCCTGTGGGTTCATTTCTTCGATCCGCACCAGCCGTATGAACCACCTCCGCCCTATGCCGCCCGCTACGCAAAGGAGCCCTATGACGGCGAAGTCGCCTTCGCCGACGCGCAGTTGCGGCGGCTTCTCGAAGCCCTCGACCGGAGCGGGTCGTTGCCTCGAAACCGGATCACCGTGGTCACGTCAGATCATGGCGAGGGTCTCGGCGACCATGGAGAAGACGAGCACCATCTCTTCGCCTACGATTCCACCCTCCTGGTTCCCATGGTCCTGAGCGGCCCGTCTCTGCCCCGGGGCCTTCGCGTCTCCGGCCAGTTTCGGAGCATCGACTTGATGCCCACTCTTCTCGACCTTCTCGAAATCGCCGCACCGAAGGTTACCGGCGTGTCCCGGGCGCGAAACCTCAAGTCCGGCACCCCCATCCCCCCGAACGAGTCCTACGCCGAGAATCTCTACGGTTCCATCCATGCGGGCTACGCCCCGGTTCGGGCCCTGCGAGCGGAGGGATTCAAGTTCATCGATCTGCCGAAGGCGGAGTTGTATCGAGTCGCGGAGGACCCCTCCGAGACCACGAATCTCATGTCCGTTCGGGGTCCGGTGGCTCTCGCGATGCAGAAGCGCCTCCGGGAAATCAACCCGGAGATCCAAGGCGCCGCCAGCCCCGTGGCTCTCGATCGCGAGGCCCAGGAGCGTCTCGCCTCCCTCGGGTACGTTTCGTCCGGCTCCTCGAGTGCGGGCAGCGGGGGATCGAGGCCCGATCCCAAGGATCGTATCGAGGCGTTCCAGGCCGACCGTCGCGCCATCGCCCGGACGCTCGCCGCCTTTCGCCGGAACGACAGCGAGGACATCATCCGGACCCTGACCCCTCTCTCGCAGCGCCCCGACATATCGCCGTTCGTGGCCTCTTATCTGGGCCGGGCCCTGGCCAGCGTCGGGCGCTCTTCGGAAGCCATTCCGCTCCTCCAGCGGGCGCTTGCGGCGAACCCGCGGGCGGCGGCTCCCCATGAGCATCTGGCCGAGGCCTTGTCCCGAGGAGGCCGCGACGCGGAGGCCCTCACCGTCGTCGACAAGGGCCTGGGCGTGGCGCCCCGGAACACCTCGCTCCTGCGAAGGAAAGCCGTTCTCCTTGTGCGCCTGGGTCGCGAGGAGGATGCGCGCGCCCTGCTCCAGACCGCGCTGGTCCGCAATCCCACCGACGGCCTTCTGGCCGCGGAGCTCGCCAACCTGCGTCGCAACCGGGGCGACCTCGCCGAAGCCGACCGGCTGAGCCTCCAGGCCGTTCGCGCCTCGCCGCGATCGGACGAAGCGTGGCTCGCCCGCGGCCTGGCTCTCGCCGCCCTGCGTCGCGGGCCGGAGGCGGAGAAGGCCTTGACCCAGGCGAGCGAGCTCGACGCCCGCAACGCCGACGCCCTCTTCTACCGCGCGGCCCTGATGATCCAGCGCGGCGATGCCGCGGGCTCCGCGAAACTGCTGGACCGGGTGGCGGCACTCTCGCCCGGGTATCCCGGTCTCCAGGACGCGAGGCGCGCGACCGGCGCCCCGTCTTCTTCGGGCCCCAGGCGTGAGGAAGGCGGGCCGCCGCCGGGCGCGGTCCGACTTCGGATCATGCGCTTTGCGGATCGCGAGACGGCCTCGGCCGCGCTGGCCCGCCTCAAGGCCGGAGAGAGTTTCCAATCGGTGGCCCCCGCCGAAGATCCTGGCTGGCTGTCTCCCGGCGATTTGAGGGAACCTCTCAGGACCGCGGTCTCCCGTCTGGGCGCGGGCGACGTCTCGGAGGTGATATCGACCGAACGCGGCTTCGTCATCGTGAAGCGCGAAAGGTAGACGCGCCGGTCCGGGACCGGCGTGACGGCTAGAGGAAGATCCCGTTGCCCCTGTTGATCAGCACCGACACCGAGTTCCCGCCGATGTTCGTGACCACTAGATCCATCAGCCCGTCCCCGTTGACGTCCGCGGCCACCATCCCCGCGGGCGAAACCCCTACGAGGTAGTGAACCTCCACCCCGAAGCCTTTGCCGTTGCCCTTGAGCACCGATACCGAGTTCGAGCCCTGGTTCGAAACCGCGAGGTCGAGAATCGAGTCGCCATCGAAATCCGCGGCCACCACCGTCCGAGGCTGTCCGCCCACCGCGTATGTCGCTCCGGCGGCGAAACCGCCCGAGCCGTCGCCGTTCACGATTCGAATCTCCGCGGCTCCGCTGATCGTCACCGCGATGTCGATCTTGCCGTCGCGGTCGAAGTCGCCGAGCGCGACCCCGAGCGGGCGCGTTCCCACCGGAACGGGAGCCCGGGGGGAGAGGCCGCCCGCGCCATCGCCGAGAACCACGGAAATCGTGTCGTCCTGCGCGTTGGCGGACACGACGTCGATCAGCCCGTCGCCATTCACGTCGCCCGCCGCGAGGGCGAAGGGAGAACCGCCCACCTTCGCGGAGGAATTCCTTCGGAACGTGCCGCCGGCGTTGATGAAGGAGACGAGCTCGTTGCCGCCCTCGAGCGCCACCACCAGATCCGGCAACGCATCCGCGTTAAGGCGGGCGGCCACGATCGCGCGGGGCTGGGAGAGACTGCTGATCACTGTGGTCGCCGCGCCGAAGCCGCCCGACCCGTCGCCCTTGAGGAGGGAAACCGTGCCGGAAACGTAGTTGACCAGGGCGAGGTCCAGGAATCCATCGCCGTCGAAGTCCGCGAGGGCTCCCGCTGCGGGATTCGTGCCCCCGGCCTTGAAGGTGTTGGGGGCGAGGAAGCCGGCGGGGCTGTGGTAGAGGAGGACGGTCACGTCTCCGGATCCGTAGTTCACCACCGCGACATCCGGCGACCCGTTGCGGTCGATGTCTCCGGCGCTCACCGTGATGGGCTGCGCCCCCGCCCGGTAGGAGCCGCTGGCCGCGAAGGCGCCCTGACCCCCGTTCACGAAGATGGCGATGTCGGAGGCGCCGAGGCTGGTCAGGATGAGGTCGGGCCTGGCGTCGCCGGTGATGTCGGCGGCGGTGAGACTCAGGATGGAATTACGGGAGGGAATCGGAGCCAGGGCGGTGAATCCCGCGCGGGCATCGCCGAGGGCCACGGTCACATCGCCCGAACCGGAATTGGCGGTCACCACGTCCTGGCCGCCGTCCGCGTTGACGTCGAGAGCCGCGATGGCGACGGGCTCCGTGCCGACCTTCAGCAGGGTGAGAGAACTGAAGGTCCCGGCCGCGTTCTGGAGGAGAAGGGTGACGTTGCCCGATCCCTTGTTCGCGACTGCGATGTCGAGGCGCGCATCGGAGTTGAAGTCGGCGAAGGCGGCTCCACTCGGCTCGCTGCCCACGTCATAAGGCCTTCCGGCCCCGAGGGCGGTGGCTCCGCCCATGTACACCCACACGGAGGAGGTATTGCGGCTTCCCACCACGAGGTCGGTTCGGGCGTTGCCGTCGAGATCGGCGGCGTTCATGAAGGAGATGTCGGTCGGTGAGGCGATGAGCCGGTCCGCGACGAAACCGAATCGGCCGTCGCCATGGAAGATCTGGATGGAGGTGGCGCCGAAGGTGGCGATGGCGAGATCCGGGATGGCGTCGCCGTCGAAGTTCCCGACGGCCAGGGCCGTGGGCACGCCGGAGCCGCCCAGGGCGATGGTGCGCGTGATGGCGAAAGTCGCGCCATTGCCGGCCAGGACGGTCACGGTGCGAGACCCGCGGTTCAGCACGACCAGGTCCTTGGTCCCGTCCAGATCGAGGTCGGCCGAGGAGAGGGCGATGGGAGCGCTCCCCACCTGGAAATCGACGGCCTGGGTGAAGGTCGTGGTTCCGTCTCCGAGCAGGACGCTCAGGCGATCGGCGAGCTGGTCGATCACCGCGAGGTCGGCCTTCCCATCGGCGTTCCAGTCGCCCGACACCACGCCCACCGGCTGGCTCGCCGAAGCCGCGGCCGCCCCCGGGATCTGAACCGCGAGCGGCCGAAAGACGACCGGCTGGGTTCCGCCCTCGCCCTGGGCGGCCAGGAGAAGGGCGAGGAACCAGGCACGCCTCACTGGAGGTTCACGGTCGCGGTCACCGAGCCCGAGGCCCCCGAGTCGGTGGTCACGATGAAGGCGAGACTCACGATGGCCTCGCGTCCGCCGTTGGGGAGGGTATAGAAGAAGGTGAAGGGAATCGACATGCTGGTGTTCACGTCGACCCGGTTGCCCGGGGCCCGGACCGTGAACCGAAAGGCCTCGTCGGTGCCCGTGATCGGCGTAACCACGATGCCGCCCGACGACTGCTGCAGATCGCCGGTGATCGACTTGATGGTGATGGGCGAAGCGTTGGCGTTGTTGATGGTGGCCACGAAGGAACCGCTCCAGGCATAGCCCGCGTCCGTGGAGGGGGTGACGGTGACCGTGGTGGGCGTCGTGGTGACGGTCACGGTCGAGGTGGCGGGCGTGGGGGTGGGCGAAGCCGTCGCGGTTGCGTCCGTGGGCGAGGTGGCGGTGCTGCCGCAGCCGGGCACCCACACCAGAAGAGCAGGCAATGCCCACAAGGAGAGTTTTCGTGACAGGGTCATCGCAGTTCCATTCATTTCCGAGAGAGAGGGAAACGCTACTTCTAGCGTCAACTCCTTAAGCGTGCCTAAAGCCCCCTACCACAAGAGGATACCTCGGCCGCCCGTGCGTTGATTAAGACGGTGGTCCGGTGTTCCTGGACGGGTCTGATGAGAGCCTCCGGGCTAGTCCGATTCGACGATGCGCAGCGTGCGCATGGCCTGCATGGACACCTTCGCCGCGACCTTCGAGGCGATGGCGGAGAAGGCTATGGCCGCGGGCGAGTCGGGCGCGGCCACCACCACCGGCGCGCCCTCGTCTCCGCCGCTGCGGACTCGCGTATCGATGGGGACATCCCCGAGAAGAGCGACCTTGAGGTCTTTGGCGATCTCGGCGCCGCCGCCGCGGCCGAAGATCTCGGTCCGCTCGTTGCAGTGCGGACAGGCGAAATAACTCATGTTCTCGACCACGCCGAGGATCGGGATGTTGAGCTTCTGGAACATCCCGATGGCCTTGCGCACATCGGAGACGGAGACGCCTTGCGGTGTGGTCACCACCACCGCGCCCACCACGCCCACGCTCTGGGCGAGGGAGATGGCCACGTCGCCGGTGCCCGGAGGAAGGTCGACGAGGAGGTAGTCGAGTTCGCCCCACGCGACGTCGCGCATGAACTGCTGAACCGCGCTATGGAGCATCGGGCCGCGCCAGATCACCGCCTGATCCTTCGGCACCAGCATGCCGATGGACAGGGCCTTGATGCCATGCGCCTCGGGCGGGATCATCTTCTGGTCGGCGGTGAGTTCGATGTGGCCGGGCTCGATGTCGATGCCCAGCATCTGGGGCAGGTTCGGGCCGTAGACATCGGCGTCGATGACGCCGACCCGGGCGCCCTTCTGCGCGAGGGCGATGGCCAGGTTCACGGTGGTGGTGGACTTGCCGACCCCGCCCTTGCCCGCGCCGATGGCGACGATGTTGCGGATCCCGGGGATGCCCTGCGAGGTCATGCCGCCGCGGGCCCTGACCTGCGCGGTCATGTTCACGGCCACCGAGGTGACTCCGGGGAGCGCTCCCACCAGGGCCTCGGCCTCGGCCTTCATCTGGTCCTTCACCGGGCAGGCCGGGGTGGTGAGCTCGATGGTGAAGCCCACCGCTCCGCCGTTGATCTTCACGTCCTTGATGAAGCCCAGGGTGACGATGTCCTTGTGGAGATCGGGGTCCTGGATGTTCTTGAGGGTTTGCAGGATCGTTTCTTGTGTGAGGGCCATGTTTCCTTGGTTGAGGGCTTCCTTCGTTGGGACGGTTGAAGAGATCAACCCACGGCCCGTCGCTTCGGGCTGCGGCTTGGGATCCTCGTGTCTTTCCGGGGGGCTAACTCGAGGCGAGCGCCTCGTCAACGGCCTTTTGCAGCCCTTCGAACTTGCCCGTGGGCGACCCGAGGACCTTCTTGACGATCTGGCCCTTCTTGCCGATCACGAATGTGGTGGGGAATCCCTGGTTCGCGTTGTAGTTCTTGAGCACTTCGTCGGCGCCCAGGAGCTGCGGATAGGCGACCTTCGTCTTCTCCAGGAATTCCCGGATCTCGCCCGGTTCTCCCGAGTCGAAGACCACGCCCAACATCTCGACGCCGCGCGACTTGTTCTTCGCGTAGAAGCTCGTGTACTCGGGGATCTCCTTGATGCAGGGCGTGCACCAGGTCGCCCAGAAGTCGACCACGACCACCTTTCCCTGGAAGGAGGCGAGGCTGGTGTTGCCCCCCGCGAGGTTGGGCAGGTCGAAGGGCGGGGCCTGGGTGTTCTGCTGAGTCGGCGGAGCGCCGCAGGCGATGCACAGGGCGACCGCGGAGATGATAAGTGCGGAACGTATCGAGGACATTTCGCAATTATAGCGACCGCCTCCGATTCAGCCCTGCGGGGGCCGATCCGGGCGTATGGTTTGCGTATGCCTGCGACACGACCCCGCGCGCTCCTGCCTATCTTGGCGTTTCTTCTCCTCCCCCCGCTTCCCGCGATGGTTGTCCGCGCCGCCGCGCCGCCTTCGGTGGAGGACGCTCTCTTCGAGAAGCTGCGCGCGAACCTCGCCCTGGTCGAAGCCCGGCTCGACGGTGTCCTCGGCGTCGCGGTCAAGGACCTCGCGAGCGGTCGCTCGATCGAGATCCGCGGCGACGTGGTGTTCCCGCAGGCCTCGGCGATCAAGCTCGCGCTGGCCTACGAGCTCTACCAGCAGGCGGGCGCGGGGAAGATCGATCTTGGCGCCCTGCGCGCCCTCCCGAAAGCCCGGGTGGGAGGGAGCGGCGTGCTCCCCTATCTCTCGGACAAGGCTCAACTCACCGGGCGCGATCTCGCCGTCCTGATGATGTCCCTCTCCGACAACGCCGCGACCAACATCCTCATCGACGAGGTGTCCTTCGCGGCGGTGAACGCGCGCATGGACTCCCTCGGCCTCGGGAAGACCCGTTTCCGCAGGCACATGATCGACCTCGCCGCGGCGCGGCGGGGCGAGGAGAACGTCTCGACGCCCCAGGAGATGGTGCGATTGATCGAGGCCATCCGGAAAGGCGACGGGCTCCCGCCTGCGCTGGCCGACGACCTGCGCGCGGTGGTGGGAGTGCCGAAGGCGGCGGAGACCGCGTTTCGGAGCGCGCTCCCCGGCGAACTCAACGTGCTCGACAAGGGGGGCTCCCTCGAAGGGGTCAGGACCGCGACCGGCGCGGTGGCTCTCAAGTACCGGCCCTATGCCGCCGCCATCATGACCACCGCGCTCAAGAACGAGGCGGACGGCGAGAACGCCATTCGGGAGATCTCGCGCCTGGTCTACGAGACCTTCGACCGCCTGGACCGCATGTCACCGGAGGGACGCTTGCTGGGCCGGTGACTTTTTTTTGGGGCTCGCCGCTCGAACCCTGGAAGACGGGGCTAACATCCGCGCAAATATCCGAGCCCTTCATTAGAGGGTCACCGGACCAGCAAGGATCGGGCGCGGATCTCGGCAGACAAAAGCGAGGAACTATGAGAAGACTCCCGAACCCTTTGGCGCGGGTGGCGCTCGCCACCGTATTTCTGGGTACGCTCCTTTCCCGGCCCGTGTTCGCCGACGACGGCGCGGTCGAGCAGGCGGAAAAGGCCAAAGACCCGGAGAAGGCCAAGGAGGCCGAGACCGACGACGAGAAGCCTGCGAAGGTCAGCTACAAGAAGAACGCCGCGACCTTCGAGTCGGAGCGCCTCGTGATCGCGCTGCAGAACCGGGTCCAGTTCCGCTTCACCGATGAGATCCCCGACGACCGTGTTCGACTTTCGGGAACGGCGGCCGCGGGAGACAGCCGGGCCGGGTTCCGCGTGCGTCGAGCGAAGACCAGCCTGGCGGGGTGGTTCTGGCGCCCGGAATTCAAGTTCGACCTGCAGCTGAGCTGGGCAGGGCCCGAAGCGGGAGCGAGCGCGCAGACCGCGCTCGAGGATGCCCTCATCACCTGGGATGCTTCCAAGAAGGAGACGTTCCAGATCACCTTCGGCCAGTTCAAGGTCCCCCTCGGCCGCCAGGAAATGACCTCTTCGGCCCGCATGCAATTCGTCGACCGCGACATCTTCTCGTTCGAATTCACCCGCGGGCGCGATCTCGGCCTGGAGTTCAACGGCGTCGTCGCGAAGGACCGTTTGTCGTACATGGTGGGCGTGTTCAACGGCAACGCCGCCTCACGTCTCGGAAACGACAACTCGAAGTTCCAGTACAACGCCCGCGTGATGTTCGAGCCGTGGGGCCACGTCGGTTACTCGGAAGGAGACTTCGAGTCGAAGGACAAGCCGCTCCTGGCCGTGGCCGGCCAGTTCGAGAAGAACAATCAGGCCTACACCTCGAATGTCGGAGACAACCTCGATACCACGGTCTGGGGCGGCGACGTGGTCTTCAAGTACAAGGGTTTTTCCGTGTGGGCCGAGTATCTCGCGCGAGATCGTAAGCCCCAGCCCTTCAGTTCCGTTGCTCCCTCCCAGGCTCCCTTCCCAACCGAGCCCTTCAATTCGAACGGATGGCACGGGCAGGCCGGTTACTTCCTCAAGCGCAACGTCCTCGAGGTGGCCATGCGCTACGCGACCTACGACCCCTCCGATCGGGTCAAGGACAATGATCGCAGCGAGGTCGGCGGCGCCTTGAACTATTTCGTGAATCGGCACTTCCTCAAGGTCCAGGCCGACTTCCGGCAACTGACCAATTCGGATCACACCAAGAGCAAGGAACTGCGAATCCAGTCGCAGGTGATGTTCTGATGTCGCCCCATCGGCGTTTGGTGATCATGGTCGCGCTCGGCCTGGTGGCCGGCGTCTCCGGCGCGCAGGACAAGGGTGCTTCCGATCTCGCGCGGCAGGCCAGGGTGGCGAGCATGGCCCGGAGGATGCGCTTCGAGACCGTGGACCTCGCGACCCTCAAGGATCCGGGGCCGGTCGTGCGGTCCGCCGCTTCGGCGCCCGGGCCCGCCGGGACGCGTTCTTTCTCCATCGATTGGGCGGGCGACACGGTCAGCGTCCTCGTCTACGCGGAGACCCCGAGCGGAAGTCTCGAGATCAACCTCGAGCCGGGCACGCCGGAGCGGCCTTCTTCCGGCGACGGCACCGCCGCCTTCGTGTTTCCCGGCGTCGACGACCCGATCCCCCCGGGCAGGTATACCTTCGATCTCGTGGGCAGCGGGTCCGATGCGGCCTCGGTCAAGTCGAAATCGCGGCGCGGGTCGCAGCCCTCATCGGGGACCCTGGATCTCAATCTGTTCGTGCTCGAGGGGTGCGGGTTGACGGGGGCGCAGTTGGCCGAGGGTATGTCCGACTTCGAGGACATCTTCGCAGACGTGGGAATCCGTTTCGGGAAGATCAGCGTGGTCACGGTGACGGGAGCCTCCTCCTACCTGTCGCCCGCGAGCTTCGCCGAAGGCCAGGCGATCGGCGAGTCTCTTTCGAGGCAGCTCACCGCCAGTCCTCCGAATTCCCTCGGCGCGAATCTGTTCTTCCTGAAGAACGTGCCCGACGTCTACGGCTTCTCTCAAGGGATTCCCGTCGCTCTCGGCATCCCCGGAACGTCCTCGGGCGGGGTCCTGATCTCCGTCGACACCCACCTGACCGACCGGGGATTCGACAGCCACGAGCTCGCCCTCACCATCGCCCACGAGACCGGTCACAGCATGGGGCTCTATCACACGAGCGAGCGCGACGGATCCATGCACGACACCATCTACGACACGCCCACCTGCGCGGGCGGAAGCGACTCCGCGTGTCCGGACGGCACCAACCTGATGTTCTGGTCGGGGCATTACCCCAACCTGAGCGCCGGCCAGGCCTACGTCCTGCGGCGCTCGCCCATCGTCCACTGAAGGAGGAAGCCATGGCCAAAGTCCTTTTCGCGCGAACCCTGCTGATGGGCCTGGTGCTCGGAGTCGCGGCCCCCGGGCTGGCGGCCGCGGGCACGCGGGAGTCGGTTCGGGAGATCCTTCAGGCGCGCCACGCCATCCCCATGACCGCCCAGGACTGGCGGAAGCTCGGGCGCCTCCCACACTCTTTGTGGCCCTTCGATGTTGTGTTGTGGCGAAGCCGCCACGACGGCGCCATTCTGACCGCGATG
>JBGATM010000003.1:0-280864 GCA_044229175.1 Vicinamibacteria bacterium
CGATCAGATCAAGGCCCATGGTGCGGGTAAGCCGTATGACTGCATCATTGGTGTTAGTGGCGGTGTCGACAGCTCATACGTTTGTCTCGTGGTCAAGCGGATGGGCCTGCGCCCACTTGCGGTGCACCTCGACAATGGCTGGGACTCCGAAGGCGCCGTACACAATATCGAGCGACTAGTACGGCGGCTCGAAATCGATCTTTATACCGAGGTCCTCGATTGGGAGGCGTTCCGCGATCTTCAGCTCGCCTTTCTCAAGGCATCAACCCCCGATTGTGAGATTCCGACCGACCATGCCATCTGGGCGACTCTGCGTCGAATGGCGTACAAGACCGGCGTGCGCTTCGTTGTCTCAGGGGCGAACACCCGCACCGAAACCCACTTGCCCACGGCCTGGTCCCAAGGCCACATCGATTGGGGCTACATCAAGAGCGTCCATCGACAGTTCGGCACGATTCCGCTCCGCAACTTTCCTGGTCTGGATCTCTGGTCGCTCCGTCGCTATCGAGAGCAACGGGTTATCCCCATACTGAACTACCTCGACTACATCAAGAAGGACGCGATCGCAGAACTGCAACGCGAAGTCGGCTGGGAGCCGTACGGAGGCAAGCACCATGAATCGATCTACACTCGGTTCTATCAGGGCTACATCCTGCCTCGAAAGTTCGGCTACGACAAGCGGAGGAACCACTTCTCGAGCCTGATTTGTTCAGGCCAGATGAGCCGAGAAGCTGCACTCGAGGAGCTTCGACATCCCCCGTATTCACCACGGATGCAGGACGAAGACCGCGAATACGTAGTGAAGAAACTGGGTATCACGCTCGCCGACTTCGAGGACTTGATGCGTGCGCCCAAGAAGACTTTCTGGGACTACGACTCGTACGCCAAACAGCTCGAGACCCCGCTCTTCAAGACCCTCAGAGGCATCTATAAGATCGCCGGCAAATTCGGACTGCAATAGGGACGCGACACCTCACTGGGTGCGGACAGGCCCCGTCAATTGCGGTCTTCGGAGGGAGGGGATGAAGCAGCCATATATGCCTCAACTTGACACACTCCGTTTCTTCGCCGTCCTGGGAGTAGTCAATCTGCACTGGTGCAACGTCTATTGGTCGACGAAGTTCGACTGGTCGTTCGGCGTTTATGGCGTTCCGTTCTTCTTCGTGCTGTCCGGATTCCTCATCACCCGGGTGCTGCTCGGCGCGAAGGATGAAACCACCAATGGGCTAGGAACGATCGGCGCCTTCTTCTTCAGACGGGCCCTGAGATTGTTCCCGATCTACTACTTGTTTATCCTCTATCTCTTGCTGGTGCGGGATGACTTCGTGAGGACTAACATAGCCTTCTTCCTGACTTATACACCTAACATCGCCTTCTTCACTCGCGGCGGCCTAGTGGATCTGTGGTCGAATCATTTGTGGAGTCTGGGAATTGAAGAACAGTTCTATCTGTTCTTTCCCTGGTTAATCCTGTTTGTCGCGAAGCGTTTTGAGGTGGGGGTGAGTCTCGGCATGGTGTCTGTGGGTCTTTTGTCTCAATTCCTGGCCGCCATCGGGGCCGTGGGCGAACGACCGATCTTCCTGTTGCCAACCACCCAGCTGGACACGCTGGGCGCCGGGGTCCTTCTCGGCATCCTCGTTCACCGCGAGACATTGGACCCTATTCGGCGCGTTTGCCCCAGTCCCAGATGGGTGGGAGCGTGGTTCTTTTTGGCCCTTCTCTGTCATAGTTCGGTCACAGGCCGTATTCGAGTCTTCCTGCTCGCTCCTGTGCTCCTTCTGTTCTTCACAAGTCTTGTCTATGTTGCTAGCAATGGCTTTCCCGGCCTAGCGGGCCGGATCCTGGACTTCAGCTGGTTCCGGTACCTTGGAAAGACCAGCTACGGCATCTATCTGTATCACAAGGTGATCCCGCTGAGTCTGGTCATCCTTCTGAACAAAGCCGGAATCGTTCTTTCCGGCTTCTACCTCACCTATGCCGTGAACTTTGCGATTCTGATCGCCGCCTCCAGCCTTTCCTGGCGGCTGATCGAGCTTCCGATTCAGAACCTAAAGGAATACTTCCCGTATTCGAGGCCTCAGGAGAACTAGGACACCGGACGGGGGGCATAGCGTGCGACGAACTCGCTAACATTTGATGAGAGGAGCAGAGGCCATGCTGCCTCGATCTCCTCCTGGGGCCAGTCCCACCATCCAATCGCAAGCAGCAGCGTGATCGTCTCGGGCGGGAAGCGATAGCGTACACGTCGCCCGGGGTTGCCAACGACGATCGAATAAGGTTCGACTGACTTCGCGACCACACTTCCAGCTCCGATCACGGCCCCGTCACCGATAGTGACGCCTGAGAGGATCGTCGCGGCTCGGCCAATCCACACGTCATTGCCAATCCGGACATCGCCTTTGGTGGTCGGATGGCCTTTGTACTTCACCGCCCGTCCCTCCAAGACGTTGAATGGATAAGTGGTCACCCAATCGGGTCGATGCTCGCCGCCGAGGAGGATGGTGACGCCCGCCGCAATCGAACAATATCGCCCGATGGTCAGATTCCCCGCGGCATCCCACGCAACAACCTCTGGATGGCCGTAGGTTCCACGCCCTATGTGGTAGCCCGCGTAGCGGGGGTTCTCCGCCATGAAAACGGGTGCGACTTCCGGAGGAAACAGCAAGGAGCGAAGCCGTCTGAGCGCATTCCGAATCATCAGAGTTCCCACTCCAACATCGGGCGCACCACGCCGTCCCAGCTTCCGCCGTACTCCCCGCGAACGCCATCTCCAGTGCTTTGATCTATCACCTGAAACGCAACGGCATCCCTCTCCCAGGCGTGCAGAACATCAGGATTGTACGAGCCGACACCGGCCATTACGTATATCCGTCCCTCGGCCAGGAAATTGCCGGGTATGTTGCACCGCACCTTTACAAGCCCAGGCGCAAGGGATTTGGACCTCCAAAGAGGTGAGTTGAATTCATTACTGGTAAAGAGGCAAATCCCGTTCTCATCGATGAATTGGAGGATGGCCGTAAGGCGAAGAGTCGACTGTTGGTTCCAGTACTCAACCTCTATCGAGATAGGGCTGCGGATGTCAACGGAATCCGCCACCTTTCCTTCGCTGTCTCGAACACGCACCGAGTGTAGGCGAACCACCTCGTCACCGGGCGCGCTCTGTGGCGACTCCCATTCTCGGGCAGCGGTCCCGCCCGAGTCCGACTTCAGGTACTCGGAAATAACAGATTGTGGCGAACCGCTCTTTGAAAATCGGCCGTTCTCCAGAAGCAGCGCCTCCTGGCATAGACGCAACACGGTTGGCATGTTGTGCGAAACAAAGAGGACCGTCCGGCCATCCTTGCCGACGCTCTCCATCTTGCCGAGACACTTCTTCTGAAACCGCGCATCTCCGACAGCCAGTACCTCATCGACGAGAAGAATGTCCGGCTCCAGATGGGCGGCGACGGCGAAGGCCAGGCGCATCAGCATGCCGCTGGAGTAACGCTTGACGGGCGTATCGAGAAACCTTTCCGTCTCGGCGAAAGCGACAATCTCATCGAGGCGTCGCTCCAGTTCCCGCTTTTTGAAGCCCAGGATGGCGCCGTTGAGGAATACATTCTCACGACCCGTCAACTCCGGGTGGAAGCCCGTGCCCACCTCTAACAGCGCCCCGAGGGAGCCGCAGATCCGTGCTTCGCCCTCGGAGGGATCGGTGATCCCTGACAAGATCTTGAGAAGCGTGCTCTTTCCAGCGCCGTTACGGCCGATGATCCCCACGACCCTTCCCTTGGGGATCTCGAAGGACACATTCCGAAGTGCCCAGAATGACGAAGCGTCAGCGGGTCGATGCTGCCGGGGCAGCAACTGGACCAGCGCCTCGCGGAACGTCTGATAGCTGTGCGCGCTCCGTCCGAGCCGATATCTCTTGCCAAGACCCTCCACTCTGATCGCGTAACTAGATGACATCTGCGAAGCTCCGCTCGACGCGCGCGAAGTAGATCAGGCCGCCGACGAACACCGCAACTGCGACCGGGATGGACGTCACGAGCGCGCTTGGAACGCTCGATGTTCCAAGCAGGCACCAACGAAAGCCCTCCACCACGCCAGCCATGGGATTGAGCCCGACGACCCAGCGCCACCGATCGGGCACGAGGCTGCTCGGGTAGGCAATCGGAGTGCAAAAGAGCCAAAATTGGGTCAGGAAGGGAATCGTGTAGCGGACATCCCGGTATCGCACGCTGAGCGCGGAAAGCCAAAGACCGACACCAAGAGCAGTCACGACAGCGAGGAGAAGGAAGAGGGGAAGAAAAACCACCGCGAGTGTCGGCACGATCTGGTACCAGGCCATCAACGAAAGAAGCACGCAAAACGAAACCGCGAAGTCGACGGTTCCGCCCAAGACGGCTGCCACCGGGATCACCAACCGCGGAAAGTAGATCTTGGTGATCAGGTTCTGGTTGGCGATGAGACTGCCACTCGACTCGGCTAGGGAATATGCGAAGAGCTGCCACGGGACGAGCGCACAGAACGCGAAGAGCGGATAGGGCAACCCATCAGATGGAAGCTTTCCTAATTTTCCGAAGAACAAGCTGAAGACCGCCATGGTCGCCAACGGCTGGAGGACGGCCCACGATGCGCCCAAGAACGTCTGCCGGTATCGGAGTTGGATGTCGCGGTAGGCGAGAAACCAGACGAGGTCTCGAAATCGCCAGATCGCGTCCAAGCCAAGGCCTCCGATCCCGGACCTGGGCCGGAGGACACGGATGGTGACCGGTTCGGGTTCGATGGGACCCACTCTACCTATGCGCGCCTCGGGTTCACGAAAGTCAGTCTACAAGCCGCCGCATGAGCCGGTTCACGGAGGGCCCCACGGGTTCCCAAGCGCCGTGTGAAGCGCCGGCATCGACAGCGCCGGGTACGAAGGCGCACGAAGGAGGCCTCTCTCGGGTCCGACCCACGGAATAGCACGTATCGAGATCCGACACACGCGGGAGCGTAAGTGAAACAAGCGCGGTTTTCCAGTCCAGTCGCTGACCGCGGAGCGGGCGCGGCCGGCCGCGAGGCCCATTCCGGGCGATGCTTACGGGTTCTTCATCACGCGAGCAGCCTCGTCCGGCCGTGGCCGCTGGGACCGAAGCACGCACAACCCAGGCTGATTCTCGCCCGCATGGTAGAAGTCGAACAGGTCACCGGCCAACTCCCGCGCCGGCATGGAGTGAGCTGAGGCCCCGCACCGCTCCCCCTGGGACGCCTCCTCCGGGAACAGGCCCCCATAGTTCGTCGGACGATCGCCACTTCCTCCCGGTAGCGGATCCTCGGTCTTGAGATGGCTTCGTAGAGATGCGCGTCCTCGATGCGGCGGTGTGGTTTCTCCCGCACCACCGAGGCGCCACGCTGGGTTGGGGCGCTGCCCCAGCGCCGTTCAGCCAAACCTTCGAGACGGGAGGCAAGAGAAGGGCAAAGTCCACCTTCAGCTGTGCCAAGGCGCGCTTCACGGCAGGCGCCAGAATCCGAGTATTCTGTCAGTTGTGTTCAACGGTGGATACAGCAGGCGGGTTCGGAGGCTGTGCTCAGGGCAGCAAGTTAGATGGGTCGGTCTCCGCCTCGCGCCACCCGAGTTGCCATCCGGGTCGACACCAACGAAGGCGGTTTCCGTAGCGGCGACAACGGTCTGTTGGCTGCACAAGGAACGGAAGGGACCCTACGCGGGACCTTTCGGGCTTCTGCCTGGTCTGCGTCGCCGCTAATATGTGCGGCATCGTTGGAATCGTCTACGCTGACGCGAGTCGCAACCCATCTCCAGAAGCCGAGGCCGTTCTGGGCAGAGCCTGCGACGTGATGTCTCATCGCGGGCCGGATGGTCAGGGCCGCCAGCTCGGAGCAGGTTTTGCCTTTGGGCATCGTCGCCTCTCCATTATCGACCTCGCGACGGGCGATCAGCCCATGAGCTATGCCCGAGGGCGCTTCGTGATCACCTTCAATGGGGAAATCTACAACTACCGTGAGCTGCGGGAAACACTGAAAGAACTCGGGCACGATTTTGTGACCACGAGTGACACCGAGGTTGTTCTGGCCGCGTATGCCGAGTGGGGCACATCCGCCCCGACATGGCTGCGAGGAATTTTTGCCTTCGCGATATGGGACACGCTAGACAACCGCCTCTTTCTGGCGCGCGATCATCTAGGCGTCAAGCCACTTCTCTACACCGAACGGGCCGGGGACTTCTTCGCGTTTGGCTCCGATCTGAAGAGCCTTTTGGTCCTTCGTGGCGGAGAACTCACCATCGATTCCGTGGGACTTTCCGACTATCTGGCCGCCGGCTACCCACAGGAGAACCGGACGATTGTGAGCCAAGTCCGAAGGCTGCAGCCGGCCGAGACGCTGATGTACGACCATGGCCAGATCAGACTTGCGTCGTTTTGGAGCCTGTCTGCGGCGTACAAGAGTGAGAAATTGCGGGGCAGTTTGCCTGAGCTTGCGCATGCCTTCTCAGAAAGGCTCGAGGACAGTGTAAGGGCTCAGATGGTCAGCGATGTGCCCGTCGGCTCGTTCCTCAGCGGTGGCCTCGACTCTTCCGCGATCGTTGCTCAAATGCGCCGGCTGCAGAGTGGTGACCTTTTCACGTTCAGCATGGGCTTTTCGCAGAGAACATTCAGCGAACTTGAACATGCTGAAAAGGTCGCTTCCCGTCTCGGGTCCCGCCACCTGCAAGAGCTCGCCAGCCCCGACTCTGTCAATTGGGCGGACTTCGCCTGGCGCATCGGCGAACCCCTTGGAGACACATCGATTATTCCGACCTTCCTCGTTTCCGATCTTGCCAGGAAATACGTAAAGGTCGTGCTCAGCGGTGATGGCGCGGACGAGTGCCTAGCCGGATACGACACCTATGTAGCCGACAGGCTCCATCGGACCTATCGACTCGTTCCCTCCGCAGTCCACCGCAACATAGTTTCCCCACTCGCCGCCCTTCTTCCGCATACCGGTCGCAAAGTCGGTCTCGACTACAAAATCAGGCAATTTGTTCGCTTCGCGGGTGAGACGTTTCCCCGAGCGCATTTTGGCTGGAGAGAGCTATTTGACTATGCGGAGCGAGTCGAGCTTGGCGCAGATGCGAGCCACGCGCCATGGACACATGTGGAACGGGCCATGACAGATGTTCGTGGTCTCCACGAACTGGACCAGGCCCTCTATGCGGACACCAAGACGTGGCTCGCCAACGATATCCTGACCAAGGTGGACCGCGCGACGATGGCGGTCGGTCTTGAAGCGCGCGTCCCTTTTCTCGACCCGTCCCTCGTTGAATTCTGTGCTCGTTTGCCGGTGGAAGTTAAGATGAAGGGTTTCTCGAGAAAGCGCGTGCTCCGAGTGGCCATGATCGACCAAATTCCTAATTCGACATTAAAGCGCCCCAAAAGCGGCTTCAATGCACCGGTCTCGGACTGGCTACGAGGATCCCTTCGAGACACCCTCAAGGAGCTAGTGTCCAAGAGCAGCCTCATCAATCGGGAGTCGCCGCGGCTCCGCCGGGTGATAGCGGAACACCAGACAGGGAGCCGGGACCACGGGTTCAAGCTCTGGGCGTTGACCGCTCTCTTGCTGTGGGAACGTGAGGTCTGGGCAAGCGGACCGCCCGACGGGCTGGGCTCCGCATGAACACTTCAGGCTCTTCCTCTCCCACCGCTCCGCTTGGGAGCGAGACGCTTTCGCCCTCGCTTCGGCATGCCGTCAACTACTATGGATGGATCGCGGAGCAATTTCGGCCATCTCTGGGTCGGCGGGTTCTCGATATTGGTGGAGGGGTTGGTCCACTGCTCGATCACGTTCTCGATCAGGATCGGGAGATCTTGTCTATCGACCTTGACCCGCGGGCCGTGGATGAGATTCGCGAGCGATTCGCTACGAACCCCCGCGTCTCCTCTCGAGTGGCCAACATTCTCGACGAGCCAGATCTCCTGGACCTGGTGCGGCAGCGGTTCGATTCCATCCTCTGTGTCAATGTCCTTGAGCACATTGAGGATCACGCGGCCGCGCTCGCCGCCATGTTTCGAGTGTTGCTGAACAAGGGATGCCTAAACCTCTTGGTCCCCGCACATCCTATGCTCTATGGAACTCCGGATGAGATCGCGGGTCATTTCCGCCGATACCGCCGCAGAGACTTGACCAGACTCTTGCGTGAGGCCGGGTTTGCCATCCGCCACGCCTACTACTTCAATGGCTTTGGTGCCATTCCGTACTTCTTGAATGCCCGCATCCTCCGTCCGAAGACCCTTTCTGGTGCGGTCGATACGCAGATCGTCGTCTATGACCGCTTCTTCGTCCCGCTCCTGAGACGACTCGAGTCTCGGCTTCGCCCTCCGTTCGGACAATCGATCATCATTGTGGCCGAGAAACCGTGACCATCACAGTCAGCCTGCTCATCCCGGCCTACAACGAAGTAGCGGCTATCGCCGAGACGGTGCACCGGGCGCGTGCGGCCTTGGGTGCGGTGGATTGCGACCTTGAGATCCTTGTCATAGACGATGGATCGACGGATGGTACCGGGCCCGCGGCTGCAAAGACGGGCGTAGTTGTCCTGAGCCACCCAACCAATGGTGGCTATGGGCGCGCCCTGAAGACGGGTGTCCGGCGGGCCGCCGGGGACTGGATCGCCATCGTCGACGCAGATGGCTCGTACCCCATTGACAGGCTGCCCGAACTACTCACTCACATACCAGCCTTCGACATGGTTGTGGGTGCCCGCCAAGGCCTGAGCTATCGCGGCTCTCTACTCAAATGGCAAGGGCGGAAAGTCCTGACCTCGCTGGTGAAGTTCGTCACTGGCGTAACCGTTCCGGATGTCAATTCAGGAATGCGCGTCTTTCGCAAGAGTATTGCGCTCCGAAATCTGGATCACTTCAGCAACGGCTTTTCATTCACCACTACCCTCACGTTAGCGATGTTCAATCAGGGTCACTTTGTCAAGTACGTGCCCATCCCGTATGAACCGCGAATCGGTGAAAGCAAGGTTCGAATGGGCCGCGACACTCTTCGAACGATTCAGATTCTCGTGATGGCGATTGTTGCCTACAATCCGATCAAGCTCTTTCTGGCAATTTCTTGTTCGGCTGGACTCTTGGGATTGATTGGGGTCAGCATTGTGGCGGCCACGCTCGGCTTGGGTGCGGCCGCGTTTCTATCAACGTTCGTGATGCTATGCCTGCTCGTCCTGTTCGGCCTTGGACTCGTGTGTGAGCTCCTGCGGCGTCCCGCGGACCCAACCCGGTAGTGGTAAGACGTTGGTTGGGTTGAATCCTCAGAGCGGTCTCCGCGACAAGTCGATTCTCGATTTCGGGGAGCAGTGGAGTCGGTTCACCCGAAACGAAGGGTACTACGGGTCCGTGGCCCTTCTTCGCGACATCATCGAGCCGCTTATGGCTGTAGGCGACATCCGCGGCGCCCGCGTCGCAGATGTCGGCAGCGGGACCGGACGAATTGTGCAAATGCTTCTCGCCGCTGAGGCCGAGTCCGTTGTAGCCGTTGAACCATCGGGGGCCTTCAAGGTCCTAAGAGAGAATGTTGCCGATTTTGGTCCCCGGGTGACGTGCGTTCAGGGGCGCGGGGAAGAGCTGCCTGGCGAGGCCGCCTACGACCTGGTGTTCTCAATTGGTGTCCTGCATCACATTCCGGACCCCAAACCAGTGCTGCGGCGAGCTTACGATGCGCTGCGGCCCGGTGGGCGAGTTCTGATCTGGCTGTATGGCCTTGAAGGCAACCGACTCTACCTTGCCCTGGTTCGACCGATCCGGGCGGTGACCAAGCGGATGCCCCACAGTCTGCTCATCGTCACCACGCGCCTTATGGATTTTCCCCTTCGCGGCTACCTCGCGATTTGTAACCGTCTCCCGATTCTCCCCCTGGCCTCGTACATGAGGGAGCATCTGGACAGGCTCGACGACTATGCACGACGATTGACGATCTACGACCAACTCAATCCCGCATGGGCGAAGTACTACGCGCAAGAGGAGGCGGAAGGCCTCCTGGTCGATGCCGGATTTGTGGATGTTCGTAGTCACAACAGGCACGGATACAGCTGGACCGTGATCGGGATTAAGCCATAGAAGCGGTGCATGTTGCCACAACGATCCGACGCCCGACCCCGTCGCTGCGGCCCTGGGCTGACGCCGATGCGGGCACGTTCGAGGCACCATACCTCACCTCCAGCTGTGCCAATTCTCTCGGCCCCCGCGTGCCCCAAGATCGGACTCATTTGCGCCAGAGTGCAGCCACGGCAAGCCCGACTAGTGACGGCGTGAAAACACCGGCGGCCCACATGTACCGCTCAATCGGCGGCTCTACAAGAACAACGAGCGTCAATTTGGCGAGGCAAAAGACCATCGCTATGGCGAACATCAGGCGCGCGGCTAGACGATATTCGCCGAGATCCGAGCCGGCGCCGTTGGAGGCGCGAAGCGGATGCCAGGGCGATACGAACCGCCCCAAAGGAATCGCACACCCGAGGAGCAAGAAGATCATGTTGGCATCGTGCGCCCAAATCGCGGTCTTGAAACCGGCGCGAAATTCTTTAAGAACCTGCATGAGATAGAGGCCCGGTCGAGCGGAAATGATTTCGAGCGATAGTCGCATCAGCGGGCCGTCAATACGGGCGTATGGTGGCGATTTTGAGTTCTCTGTGGTCGACGTGGCCAGGCTTTCCGCAACGAGCCGCGTGAACATGCCGTGTGTTGAGACGTACCGAGCTTCTATGAGCGACCGGTTGGACATTTCGCCAGGCGACGCTATCCGAAGAGCGGGAGTCTCTTGTCGGTGTGCGATGGCCAAGCGTGCGAGCGGCGCAAGATCTGGGGAGAGCCGGGCCGTAACCGCCTCGTCAAGAAACTGGCCTGTGATACCTATCAGGTTCGTCCCCGTGAAGGAAACGAGCCCGAACTGCCCAACGACGCCCCAGCGAAGGCAGCAGAACAGGAGGAAGGGGATGCTGGCCGTCGCAGCCAAGCCCAGGGCCAACCGTCGTCGTTGTCTATCGAAATCCGCTCGCGGCATGACTTCCGCCGCGACTATCATTCCAAGGACCGGTACCGCCGGAATCAGAAATAGATACGCGGGACGTACCTGATACGTGGCGAACAGGATCGCTGCAAGCCCAAACCAGGCCCGCGTGTGCCGCCGGCCCACCACGGTCATCAGTGAACCCACAGCCATAATCGACAGCGACGACCCTGGGCCGTCCGTGAGGACTAGGCCGGTCGCCCAAACAGCAATGTTTGAGAACAGCAGACTTGCGCAAATAATGGTCGAGGGGAATCCTGACACGCCGACGGCCTCCAGCCCCACGAGGAAAGAGAAGACCGCTGCCAGGTGAAGACCCAGTTGGAAATAGGGGAGGGCTGCTAGGTCCGGAGAAGAGATGGCGACTAATCTCAAAAAGAGCGGGTATCCGATAGTGCGATACCCCGAAAGGCCCTCTTGAAGCCCCACGTCCTTTAGGGCAACATAGTCGGTCGAATCTGGGGCACGACCGGTCTTGAGTCCTCCACTTACATGCAAGCCGATTGTGAACACGACCGAGAGCAACAGCAACAAAACCCTCGGCGTGTTCATCGACGGTCTTTGATTGTCCATCGCGTTGAGCATAGCGTGCTCGAAACGGGTCCAAGGGCCACAATCACAAGCTCGTCCCCTGCCGACACCAGACGCCATCAGGTGCGATCGTGCGGAGATGAGGGTTAAGGCGGAGATCGGAAGAGGCCCTCTTGTAGAGCGGTGACCGCACCGGTTTTCGCACCCTGGGCGTTCGCGAGAGCCGCTCGACGGACATGGAACGCCTGCACCGTATCGACGAAGACTTGGGTAAGTCGAGCGAGCAATCGCCGCCCTGAGCAAGCAAAGGCCCTCCACGAGAACGGGAAGGTCAATGATGAGCCAAGCGCTGCGACCTTCTTGACCTTGTGTTTGATGTATCTTGCCAGCCCGAGCCACGCAGTAGATTCATGATTTAAAGGAGGTTTGACTGCAGCGGAAGATCCTGGGGGTAGTAGGGCGAAGCGGAGACCAACTGAAGAGCCGCGTCCGTCGACTTGTCCATTTTGCCGAAGATGGCGACACAAGCGGATTTTTTCCGGCGCTCGCGAAGTATCACACCCGGGCCAAGTTTCGGATGGTGTTCGCAACGCTGAGGCCGATGGCCCCATGGTTGGAAGTGTTCATGCACGAGCGGGGAATCGAGACGTATTCGTGCGGTGCAAAGAGCCGGTTTCTCTATCCTCTCGTTGTGCTTCGGCTAGCTCAGTGGCTCCGGTCAGGTCAATGCGAAATATTTCACGCACACCTCTTCGATCCTGCCATCGTAGGCTTGACCGCCGCACGACTCGTGGGGGTGCGTGCGCGGGTGCTGACACGGCACTACTCCAACTACCACACGAGAATGAATCGTCCGCTGCACGTAAGACTCGATCAATGGTGCACCCGGCTCTCGCATCACGTGATCGCCGTTTCAAACGAAACGAAAGAGCATCTGGTGCGAGTCGAAGGCGCGCCCGCCCAAAAAGTCTCGACAATCCACAACGGCATCGACTTTGAGCGTGTCCGTGTGTCGGGGCCGGACGCACGCCAGCGTGTTCGTCACAGCTTAGACCTCGGCGACGTGTTCGTGTTCCTGGTGGCAGGCAGGCTTCACCCCGAGAAGGGCTATGAGCATTTGTTCGCGGGTGTGCGACTCCTCAAGGACCGCATTGAACGCCCCTTCGTCGTCCTCGTGGCGGGCCGTGGTCCGTTTCTTGGGCGGTATGAGGAACTGGTGCGCACCCTCGATATTGAAGACCGGGTGCGCTTCCTGGGATTTCGAGAAGATCTGCCCGACCTGATGATCGCCAGCGACCTCTTCGTCCTGCCGAGCGTGGCGGAATCCTTCGGTTTGGTTCTGGCCGAGGCGCTGTATCTCGGGAGCCCCGTGCTGGCCACAAACGTCGGCGGCATCCCGGAGATCATCGACGACGGGGTGGACGGTCGCCTGGTGCCGCCCGGAGATCCGAGCGCGTTGGCAGGACTCATGGAGTCGTTCCTCCGCGGAGAGGTTTCTCTTGTCGGTCAGGGTGATGCCGCGGCGACGAAGGTTAGAAGAAAGTTCGATTTCGCGCGGATGCTCAGGGCCTACGAGGCCGTCTACGAGGATGTGCTGGTCAATGGTTGAGAGTTCCGTATCCGTTGTCGTTCCAGCATTCAATGCCGCGCGCTTCCTCGGTGCAACACTGGATTCTCTGCGCAGTCAAACGTTCCGAGAGTTTGAAACCACGGTGGTCGATGACGGATCTACGGATCAAACCAGTGAAGTGGTTCGTCGTTACCCCGAGGTCCGCCTCATTCGGCAGCAAAATGCAGGGGTGGCCGCAGCCCGCAACCGCGGCGTTCGTGAGACCCATTCCGAGTGGGTGGCTTTCCTCGACTCCGACGATCTTTGGATGCCCGGGAAGCTGAGCCTTCAACTCGAGTGCGCCGCCCGAACCGGAGCTGGGGCCGTGTTCTGTGATCTAAAGATCATCGACATTGAAGGGTGCGATGTGCCGCAGGAGCGATCCGCCGTGGTGTCTTTGGAGATGGAGCCCCTTCTGCTCCACAGCGAGACAATCCCGCAAGGGACGTCTTCTACGGCCCTGATTCGTCGATCGGTTCTTGAGTCGATCGGCATGTACGACGAATCCCTTGCAACCATGGCCGACTGGGATCTCCTTCTCCGCCTCAGGCAGGTCACGGAGTTCGCTCACGTTCCTCAACGGCTCGCGGCTTATCGTCGTTACCCAGGGACCATGAGCCGGAGCGTCGCCATGCTGGAGCGCGAATCTCTGCAGGTTCTGGATAAAACCTTCCGTCGGCCGGAGCTTCCGGAAAGGTGGCGACGGCTCGAGGGAAAATCCAGGGCTTGGAACGATCTCGTGCTCTCAGGATCTCATCTTGAGCTAGGACATGTGGGAGCTGCAGCTCGGTTCGGTCTGCGCGCCGTTCGGCGCGATCCTCGGCTGATCGGACGCTTTCTCGCCACTCCGCTCCGGCGGACTCGAAGACTCGCCACCGCTTCGAAATGACTGGGTCAGGTGCAAAGCCCAGGGTCCTCTACGTCGTGTATTGGGGAGCGCTCGAACCTCTCGGCAGATCCCTCGTGGTCCCATCGGTCCTGCAGCTCTCGAAGACCGGTGTCGAGGTTCAATTGATCACTTTCGAGAAGCCGGCCGACCTTTCGGACTCGATCGCGGTCGACAAGCTTCGCGCGGACCTCGAGGCGGTGGGTGTGAAGTGGCAGCCGCTGCGCTATCACAAGAAGCCGAAGTGGCCTGCCACAGCGCTCGACGCCATGACCGCCTTCGCCACGGCCTTCGTCCTTCGGCGTTCCCGCCGCTTCGATGTAGTCCATGCCCGGACATTTGTGGCGGGACCCATGGGCTATGTGATCGCACGGCTGATGGGAGCTCGGTTCGTCTTCCACAACGAAGGGTTCTACCCGGATGAGCAGGTCGACGGCGGCGTCTGGAAGGCGGGTTCCATGGCCCATCGCTTTGCGAAGCGGGTAGAGGAGTTCATCTACGATCATGCCGACGGCATTATCACTCTCTCGGCGAGGGCGAGGGCGCAGGTAGAGGCAAGGACGCTCGTCACCTCAAACGAGACACCGGTGATCGTCGTCTCGAGTGCGGTCGATCTCCAGACCTTCCAGCCTTCAGCGACGCACCCGCCCAAGCTTGAGCCTATCAGCCTCGTGTATCTCGGCAGCGTGGGCCTCAGATACCGGCTCGATGCGGCGGGTCGCTTCGTGGCCGCGGTACGGAATCTCCGGCCGGGCTCCACGCTTACGGTGGTCAGTCGCGCGGGACGAGCGCTCGTGGAGTCCATGCTCGACGCAGGGGGCTTGCCGCGAGACGCCTGGAGTCTCAAGGAACTCTCGCACGCCGATGTGCCGGCGGAACTTCGCAAGCATGACGCCGGGCTCTTCTTCCTCACCGAGGGCCTTTCCGAGCACGGTTGCTCGCCAACCAAGATCGGGGAATACTGGGCCTGCGGACTGCCTGTGGTCACAACCCCGAACGTGAGCGACACAGACGAGATCGTGCGATCCCGGCAGGTGGGTGTAATTGTCCGGCCCAAAGACGAGGGCTCGTTCGACTCGGCGGCTCAACAGTTGATCCTCCTTCTGGCCGATCCCGCGCTCCGGCAACGCTGCCGACTGGCCGCAGAAGCCGCGTACTCACTGGAGACGGCCTGTATGCGGCAAAAGGACCTGTATGCGGCTATCGCGCCATGATGTGCAGAGTCTGTTCGACGCCGCTCTCGCCATGGGGCGCGACTGGAGGCATTCCGCTTCTCAAGTGCAGGACGTGCGGCTCCATTCATGCTGATTGCGAAAAGCCATCAGGGGACATGTACGCAGACCTCTATAGCAAGGATGAAGTTGTCCCTGGCGTGGTCAAGGACTCGCTCGATGTCGTCGCCCGCTCAATGAGGCCATTCCGAACTCATGGCCGCTGGCTCGACGTCGGTTTTGGCCAGGGCGCCCTGCTGGACGCCGCCTCGCGCGAAGGTTGGTTGTGTCATGGCACCGAACTCTCGGAGGTGGCACTGAAGAAGGGTGGGGCCAGGGGATTCAAGACCACGGCCACGAGTGAGCATTTCGAGGATGAGTCGTTCGACGTCGTCAGTCTCGTGGAGCTCCTGGAGCATGTTGAGGACCCGCGTGCCTTCTTGAGGGAGGCGCGACGAGTCCTTCGAAAGGGCGGGTGCATGTACGTCACCACGCCGAATGCCTGGAGCCTGAATCGCTGGATCCTTGGCGCGTCCTGGAGCATCTTCGCACTCAATGCGGGAACCTCACTCTGCCAGTCCTTTGCTGCAAGCCCGGGGCGACGACGTCTAAAATCTTTCGTTAACCAGATCTTGACGGCAACGCGACTCGGGGATTCGTTGAAGGCCCGAGCCCAGTAACGTTGCGGCCCCAGCCCTGCCGTCCGGCCTCGTGTCCCACCTAGAATCAGGGCGATGCCTCAATCTCTTGTCACCGGCGGCGCCGGGTTTATCGGCTCGCACGTGGCGCGTCACCTGGTCAAAGCCGGGCACGGCGTGGTGGTGCTCGATGACCTCAGTGGAGGGTTCGTGGATCAGGTCCCTTCACAGGCGCAATTCGTCGAGGGCTCGATCCTCGATCATGAGCTGTTGAGCCGCCTCTTCTCAGCGCACCGCTTCGACTACGTCTATCACCTCGCCGCGTACGCGGCTGAAGGGTTGAGCCACTTCATCAAGCGATTCAACTACCAGAACAATCTCGTCGGAAGCGTGAATCTCATCAACGAGTCGGTGAAGAACAACGTGAGCTGTTTTGTCTTCACGTCATCCATCGCCGTCTACGGAGCGCTGAAACCGCCGATGCGCGAAGAAGACGCTCCGCACCCTGAGGATCCATACGGAATCGCCAAGCTGGCGGTGGAGCAGGATCTTCGGGCCACCCACGAGATATTCGGTCTGCCCTATGTGATCTTCAGACCGCACAACGTCTACGGTGAGCACCAGAACCTCGGCGACCGCTATCGCAACGTGGTCGGCATCTTCATGAACCAGCTCATGCAGGGAAAGCCGCTGACCGTCTTCGGTGATGGCCTGCAGACCCGGGCGTTCAGCTATATCGATGATGTCGCTCCCTGGATAGCACGCTCCCCGGAGATTCCGGCGGCGCGGAATGAGATCTTCAACATCGGTGCGGATGAGGAGTACTCGGTCAAAGCCCTGGCTCAGGCCACCATGGAGGCTCTCGGCGTTCGCGGGGAACTGCGAAACCTGCCGGCGCGGCAGGAGGTCGTCCACGCCTGGGCCGACCATTCCAAGGCCCGGCGGGTTTTCGGCATGGATTCCCGGGTCTCGCTCACCGAGGGTCTGGGTCGTATGGCGGCATGGGCGCGAACCGCAGGCATCCGCAGGAGTCAGCGGTTCGAGAACATCGAGGTCGATCGTGGGCTTCCTGCCATCTGGCAAGAAGACTAATGCCTGACTCGACCCGCGGGCCACGGGTTCTCTTCGTCGCGGGGCATCGACTGAACCGGGCCCCAGGACAACGATTCCGTTTTGAACAGTATCTGGATCATCTCCGCGGGGAAGGCTTCGCATGCGAGCTTTCGCCCCTTCTCACCGCTGATGACGACAAGATCTTCTATGGCCGGGCTCCGGCCTTCAGAAAGGCTCTGGTGTTGGCCCGGGGAGCGGTTCGCCGGGTGAGAGACGTGCGGCGCGCCCGGGGTTTCGATATCGTGTTCCTACAGCGGGAAGCATTCTTCGGCGGGTGGCCGCTCTTCGAGCGTGCTTTCAAGGCCGCCGGCGCTCGGTTGGTTCTGGACTTCGATGATGCGATCTGGCTGCTCGATGTCTCTGAGGCGAATCGCCGTTATGGCTGGTTGAAGCGTCCTCAGAAGACGGCAGAAATCGCGAGAATGGCCGACTTGGTCATCGCGGGAAATTCGTTCCTTCGCGACTACGCTCTCGAGTTCAACCCGAACACCATCGTGATTCCCACCACCATCGACACGCAGTCGTATCAGCGGCAGGTGCCGCCAAGGACCAGCGACACGGTCTGCATCGGTTGGACCGGGAGCACCACCACGATTCCACATTTCGAGACGGGTGCGCCCTATCTCAGAGAAATCAAAGCAAAGTATGGCGACCGCGTCCGCTTCAGAGTCGTGGGGGACGCGTCGTATCGAAACCAAGCGCTCGGGGTTCAGGGGGAAGCCTGGAACGCGGCGGCGGAGGTGGAGACACTTTCGGACATGGACATCGGCATTATGCCGTTGCCGGACGACGTATGGTCCAAGGGGAAGTGCGGCTTGAAGGGCCTGCAGTTTATGGGCCTCGAAATCCCGGTGGTGATGGAGAACCTCGGGGCGAATCGGGAGATCGTGACAGACGGGACCGACGGGTTTCTGGCCTCCGGGCCCGCTGCTTGGGTGTCTAAGCTGTCGGCGTTGGTGGAATCTCCTGAACTTCGGCTCAGAGTCGGGATGGCGGGGAGGAAGAGAGTTGAGGCCTGCTATTCAGTTGCCTCACAGAAGAACGTATATGAACGGGTTTTGCGGGATCTGTGCCGGAAGACAGCCCTGGCAGGAACGGCAACGCGTTGATCCCATATTTCTCCGAACCCACGGCGACCCTGACTCACGATGGGCGCTTGATCGCGTCATTCGAGATCAGCGGCCCCAATCTGGACGAGGAAATCGTGGGGTCGTTCGGGTCGGAGTGGAAGCGTTTCTCGTGGTTTTCGGACGAAGCCATCGAAATCGCGGGCGGGGAGTATTTCGACATCGTCCCCACGGAACTCCTGGCCCGTGTCAGCCACGCACTCGACGCGGGGTGCGGCTCCGGGCGTTGGTCGCGGTACCTGTCGACCCGGGTCGGGTTCGTAGAGTCAATCGATCCCTCCGAGGCCGTGTTCAGTGCGTCAGTGCTCAATCGGGACCGGAAGAATGTGCGGGTGACGCGCGCCTCCCTAGACAACGTTCCATTTGCGGATGGGTCGTTCGATTTCGCCATCTGCCTTGGCGTAATCCACCATCTCCCCAACCCGGCCCTGGCCCTCCGCCGCCTGGTCCAGAAAGTGAAACCGGGGGGACACGTCCTCGTGTACGTCTACTACAATCTGGATCAGCGAGGCCCGCTCTACAAGGGCCTCTTTCTCCTCGCGGACGGCATACGCCGCGTTGTGTCGCGAATGCCGCATCGCCTGAAAGGCTGGGTTTGCGACGTCCTCGCCTTCTCGATCTACCTGCCCCTCATCGCGGTCTCGCGGGCGGCGGAATTGGCGGGGTGTCGGGAGGCGGCGGATCGACTTCCCCTCACCTACTATCAGAACAAGAGTCTCCGAGACATCAGGACGGACGCACTGGACCGGTTCGGTACCGCGGTCGAGCGTCGCTTCACTCGAGACGAGTTCGTATCCCTGATGAAGACCGCCGGGCTCGACGAGATCACGGTGTCGCCGCAAGCCCCCTTCTGGCATGCCCTGGGTCGTCGCGTCTGCTAGCCACACCATCCGGGTCGGGTAACCGGGTATGACTCGTGTCCTGCGCCTCTTTTCGCGCCTGAACATCGGCGGGCCCTCACTGCACGTTATCCACTTGAGCTCAGGTCTCGTGAGTCACGGGTTTGAAACCCGCTTAGTGGTCGGAACGACAGACCAGCACGAAGGCGACTTTCACGATCTGGCTCGTGCCCGAGGCGTGGACCTTTCGGTGTTCCCTGAACTGGGCCGCGCCATCCGTCCATTCAACGATCTGCGGGCCCTGGTGCGACTCTACCGACTGATGCGACACGAGCGGCCGGCCATCGTCCACACCCACACCGCAAAGGCCGGCGCGATTGGACGAACCGCGGCATTGATGGCCCGGGTTCCCGTAGTGGTTCATACGTACCATGGTCACGTCCTGTCCGGCTACTTCCATCCGCTGACCAACCTGTTCTTCCGCGGCGTCGAGCGGTCCCTGGCCCCCGCGAGCGACGTCCTTCTCACCGTTTCGGAATCGGTCAAAGACGACCTGGTCCGGCTAGGTGTGGCTCCCCGCGGCCGCGTCCGTGTCGTACCCCTCGGCCTGGATCTCGAGCCTCTGGCGGGGCACCTTCCCAGAGGCGTCCTGAGGAAGGAAGCGAACTGGGGGAGCAACTCGCGCGTTGTGGGAATTGTGGGTCGGCTCGTTCCCATCAAGGACGTCGACACCTTTATCGATGCCGCGGCCATCGTTGCCTCGAGGATGGATGATGTCCGCTTTGCCGTGGTGGGTGACGGAGAAGAGCGGGCGCGGCTCGAGGCCCGTGCGGCCGCGGTTCTTGGGGGCCGGATCCACTTCTTCGGCTGGCGCAAGGACCCACTCTCTGTTTTCGGAGATCTGGACCTCGTCGTGAACACTTCCCTCAATGAAGGCACTCCGGTGGCTCTCATCGAAGCGCTCGCGGCCGGTCGCCCCGTAATCGCAACCGAGGTAGGCGGGACACCGGACCTTCTTGACCGTGGACAATTCGGTGCCCTGGTGCCGGCTCGATCGCCCGAACATCTCGCGCGTGCGATTCAAACCGCGATGAGTTCGCCGGACTCGTCACTTCAAATGACCAGCGCCGGGCGGGCCATGGTGCTGACGCGCTATTCCGTGGCGCGTCTGCTCGGCGACATGGCGAAGCTCTATCGTGAATTGCTGGCGCGGTAAGTTCTTCCCCTGCGGGTAAGCTTCGCGCGATGAAGGGTCCGGAAGCCTCGGTGGTAAGACTGGCCCGTACCGCATTCGTGGTGCGCGTTGTCGCGGCGATCGTGATCCACTTCTTCGTGACGCCCTATCTTTTCGCTCCGGATGAGGGAACGTACGATTACGGTGGTGACCTTCTAGCCAAATATTGGCGGGGTGAAGTTCCTATGGAGCCCGGCTTCATTTCCCAAGGCGAAGGCAGGGGCTATTACTACATTGTGGCTGCGCTCTATTTTCCCTTCGGCCAGTTCCCACTCCTCCCTAAACTGCTTAACGCCTGGATAGGATCGCTCGCGGTCCTGGAGTTGTTTCGCCTCACGCGCCTGCTCAGCGGAAGTGAGACCGCGGCGCTGCGCGCCGCCAAGTTCATGGCCTATTTTCCGTCGATGATCCTGTGGTCTTCGCTCATGATTCGCGATGTGTGGGTTCAGTGGCTTCTGGTAAGGCTGGCCAGGGAAATGGCCGAACTCAAGGGCCGCCTGATTCCAAGTCGGATGATCTCGGCAGCCGTCATGATCTGGGCGCTGACGCTGTTTCGGTCATACCTGCTCTACGCAGCGGTGGGACCCTTTGTCTTGTCTTTCATTCTGGGCCGATCGAAGGACATCCTCCGGAATGTGTTTCTGGGTTCGGTTCTGGCCCTTGCCCTTGTCTATTTCGGCGGACAGGCGGGTGGAACCACAGGGAAGGTTCAGTCACTCGACCTGGTTGAGGTCCAAAGGTTGCGTGCGTGGAGTTCCAGCGCCGTCGCCGCGGATTCGGGCTTTGGCGCCGACGCGGACGTTTCCACCGTGGGTGGAGCCCTGGCCTTCCTTCCGATCGGTTTGGCCTATTTCTTCTTCGCTCCGTTCCCGTGGCAGTTGGGCTCCGTCCGACAGTCGCTTGCGATACCTGAAACGCTGTTCTTCTACACGCTTGTGCCGGGAATCATCACGGGCGTTCTTTTCCTGTTTCGGAGGCGGCTGGGCGATTCCATCGGTGTTCTCCTCGTCACCATGACCGTGACCTTCGGCTACGCCATCGGCCAAGGCAACGTGGGCACGCTCTACAGGCATAAGGCTCAGGTCACGGGGTTCTACTATGCATTCGCCGCAATCGGGCAGGAACAGCGGCGACGACGTCCTCTGCCCCGGTACCCCGGGCGTGTTATGGCGCCAAATCAGGCTCTGCCCCCAGAACCTGTTGCCGCCTACTCCGACCGCTCTCGCGACACGTAGCACGACGAATCATTATGGAGTCTGACCAAGACCGCGACGGCTCGGAGCCGCAGACTCACGCGTTCGCCCCGCTTCAATTGATCGGCGAAGGCCTGCTCCTGGCCGCTCTCATCCTGGCGCCGTGGCTCTACGGCGCTGTGGAAGACAGCGTGCGCTACTCGCTTTGCGCCGTCTTGCTTGTATCGACGGGCTTGTTCCTGTGGCCTGATCTACGTGAAGGGAAGATCTTCCGTGGCCTCGGCGTTTCCCTGGCCTTCCCCGCCCTAGCCCTTGCCCAGGTGGGCCTTCTCCAAACCGTCGCGCCATTCCTCACCATCGAGGCTGCAGTCATGGGCTTCACGATGGCGACAGTCTGGGGATCAATCGACGGGCGGGCCGGTTCCACTTCCACGAACACCAGCCGCCGTCTCGCCTTGGCCCTGCTGACCGTCTGCGCATCGGAGTCCGCGTTCGCCGCGTTCCAGTGGTCGACTGACCGGACGATGCTGTTCGGTCAGAAAAGCGAGCTACAGACGATGCCCTTCGGCTCATACGTGAATCACAACAATTTTGCGGGTCTGGTGTCGCTCGGCGTACCACTGGCGGCCGCCATGGCCATCGGCGACTTGAGACGCTCGGGGAAACTCACACCGCGCGGACTCTCGCTGATGGGCTTGGCTTGCGGTCTCACGATCACCGTGTTTGCCAGCGGCAGCCGGGGAGCAACGATCGCGCTGGTGTTCGGACTCGTCGCCTTTGCGTGGATTTCGGGAGACGTGCGCCGCAAGACGGGTCATGCGGGCCATCAGCGTGCGTGGCTCGGCCCAATGGTCATCGGAACGAGCATCCTGATCGTGGCCACCCTTGCAGTTCCCACGTCAACCCGCATGCGCCTTGTGAGCCTCTTCGACGATGGTGGCTCCAGAAGCTACCGGGTCGATATCGGCCTGGCTTCGCTTCGTGCTTTCTCGAGCCGACCCCTCCTTGGCTCCGGCCTCGGTGCATTTGCCGACGCGGTCACCCCCTTCAAGACGGGCCATGGAGATGTGCGATCCGAGAGAGCGGAAGCCGACCTCATCGAGTTCGCGGTGGAAGGTGGCCTGGTCCTTCTTGCCGGTCTGGTTCTCTTTGGACGCTTCGCATGGAAATCAGCCCATCACGAGATGCTTCACGGGCGCGACAGAAGCGGGTGGTGGTTGCGGGCGGGGGCCCTCGCCTCCTGCCTCACCATGCTGTTTCACTCCCTCTTCGACTTCGGCTTCAGAATCCCCGCGAACGCTCTCGCCTTCGCGATTCTCCTGGGCATCGCCACCGCCGGTTCGACCGCCGCCAAGCCGAGCACTCCGCAGAGGAGTCGCGCGTTCATCGCCTTTCTCGGCCTGCTGGCCCTGGCCTGCGTCTACAGAAGCATGGGCGCCGCCCAGGAGCGCGCGGCGTTGGCGCGAACGTCGCCTGAGAGTCGACTCGATGCCCTGCAGAACCTCGTTTATGCCCACCCCTACCTCACCGATGCTCGCCGACAGCGCGGTCTCGCCTGGATGGCCCTCGCCTACAGCCGCGGCCAATACGACACCACGCGGCTGCAGCGGGCGCATGCGGATCTTCAGGCCGTGGTGAACGCCCGCCCGCAGTGGGGCGAAGCCCGCGCCGATCTGGCCTGGGTGAAGTACTACGAAGGAAGAACCGACGAGGCGAAGGCGGAGATGAAGCAAGCCACCCGCTTCGATCCGACGCACATCGGGGTTGGAATCGGCTTTGCGCAGATGCTCGCGTGGTCGGGCGATACCGCGGGCGCCATCGGCGAACTGGGGCGATTGCGCAGGGCGAATCCGGACTGGTCGCAGGCCAGTGCGAGAGATCTCGCGGCTTCCTGGACACAAGACCCCGCGCTTTTGGCGAATATTCCCTAAAATGAACGCACCGGTGAAGTGATTCACTTCACAAGGCTTCAGGTCCTTCCGGAGTATCATTGCGGCTTCCCCCAGAAATGCGTGAAAAATCAAGGAATTCGCGGGTCCGTGTTGTGTCTGAAGACGCCACAGGTGTGCCCGCAATTTCATGACCCCTTCCGCCGTCTTCATAATCCCCACTGCAAGTGCTCTCGCCACCGCGGCCCTGGTGCCGCTGGCGCGGCTGCTCGCGCGCAAGACCGGAGCGATCGACCACCCCGGGGCACGGAAGATCCACAACACCCCCATCGCCCGGCTGGGGGGCCTGGCGCCGGCTTTGGTCTTCTGGGCGGCGACGGCGCTTGGGTTCGCCGCGTTGCAGGATCCCTTCTTCCAGAAGCTCGTGGGCGAAGGCCTGCAGGACGCGCCGAGGGTGGGACCGAGGCTGCTGGGCGTTTTGCTCGGCAGCTTCATCGCCTTCGGTACCGGTCTCACCGACGACATCTTCGGCAGCCGGTTCCCGTTCTGGGCCAAGGCCCTGGGGCAGATCACGGCCGCGATGTGTGTGGTTCTGGGCGGAGTCACCACCACGTTCCTTCCCCATCCGTTTTTGAACGCGATTCTCACCGTCTTCTGGCTGGTCGGAATCACGAACGCGTTCAACCTGCTCGACAACATGGACGGTCTGGCCTCGGGCGTGGCCTTGATCGCGAGTTCCGTGCTGCTCGTGAACTCGCTCACCGCGGGCGAGAACCTCATCTCGGCCCTCATCCTCGCGTTCATCGGCGTGCTGCTCGGGTTCTTGTGGTTCAACTTCAACCCGGCGTCCATCTTCCTGGGCGACTGCGGAAGCCACTTCATCGGCTTCGTGCTGGCTTCCATCCTGCTGCTCGACCGCTACGTGACGAGCGCCAGCAGTTCGTATTTTCCGATCCTGATGCCGGTGCTCCTGCTGGCCGTGCCCATCATCGACACCACCACCGTGGTGGTCATTCGCCTGCGGGAAGGCCGGCCCATCTACGTGGGCGACGCGCGGCACTTGTCGCACACCCTGGTGGCCCGGGGCTTTTCGCAGAAGCGGGCCGTGCTGCTCATCTACCTGATGACCCTGTGCCTGGGGCTCTCCGCGCTGCCCCTTCGCGATGCCACGCTGGCTGAGACCTTCATCGTGCTCATTCAATCGCTTGGTTTCATCGCCGTCATCATTCTGCTGATGTTTTCGGGGCATCGCTCCGAGAGGAATTCATGATGGTTTCCATGCTCGCGCTGGTGGTGGCGTTCTCGCCGCAAGCGCAGCCGGCGGTGGCGGCGACGAACTACATCGTTTCCGTGGTCAACGAACGCGCGGGCGACGATTTTTCGGTGCGTTTCGTTCTGAGCGGTCCGCCCTCGGCGTACTCGGCGGTGAAGGAAGGGGACGACATTGTCGTTCGCATCGAGGCAACCCCGCTCCCCGGCCTCAGCCTGCCCGCGCCTTCGGGCCCCATCCGCGCGCTGGACTTCGGGCCGCAGCCCGGCTTCAGCGTCCGCCTGAGCCTCTCCGAGGTCCGTCCCTTCGAGATCGTGCGGGAGTCGGCATCGTTGCGGCTCGTGCTGCGCAAGCGGGCCGAGGCGGTGGCGCCTCCTCCGGTCGCCACCCCCACACCAGACCCTCTGGCCATTCCCTCACCGTCTCCCACACCCAGTCCCGTTCCCGTGGTCGAGCCGACGGCCGCGGACACCGCGGACCTGTATCGACGGCTGTTTCCATCCACCACCGACCCCACCGCGATCGGCCCGCTCGGAGGGACCACGGAGAGTGCGTCATCCGGAA
This sequence comes from Vicinamibacteria bacterium, assembly GCA_044229175.1. Classification (GTDB taxonomy): domain Bacteria; phylum Acidobacteriota; class Vicinamibacteria; order Fen-336; family JAGNNV01; genus JAGNNV01. Next base: position 25,133 of record JBGATM010000003.1, read on the forward strand.
ACTGGTACTCGGATACGCGCTGGCTCGGGCTCCAGATACGACCCTGGGTCTCCGTGAGCTACGTGGACGCGAAGACCACGGAGGTTCAGGTCAACGCCGTCACCGCCGACCAGTACTGGGTGATCCAGCCGAATATCGGGGTAGGCATCACCCCGAGGCTTGGCGGCGATCGCGAGGGCCGGTGGTTCGCCAACTACACGCCCCGCTTTCGCAGGCAGCTGAACCTGAGCCTTCCCCATCTCACCTCCCATTTCTTCGACCTCAACATCGACCAGACCCTGGCCGCGTCCTTCGCGGTCTATGGCACGTATCACTACTCGCAGGGCGTGCTCGAGACCGATGAGATCGACCCCGGGCGGGAGTACGGGATCGGCCTCAACCGCGTGGTCGACACCTCGCTCGAGCGTTTCAAGCGAAACAGTTTCACCGCGGGGGTGAAGTTCGACTTCCTGGCCGACACGAACGTGGACGTGAGCGTGGGCAAGACCAAGGTGCGCTACGGCAACGATCCGGGAGAGCCGGTCACCGGGGAGCGGGCGTTCTTCGACTACGACTCGCGCACCCTGAATGCCTCGTTGCGGCACGGCTTCGGCGAAAGCCGGACACTGGGCCTAGTCTTTGGCGTGCACGACATGCCCAACCAGCCCGAGCGAAAGCAGGTGGAGGGCCGCGGCTACACCTACGGCGCCTCGCTCGATGGGCAGATCCTGGCCCTCACCACCGGCCGGATTCAACTCGGCTACCGCACACAGAAGAACCCCAATGCGGGCGTCGGCGGCCGGGAGTACAAGGAGCTCGCCTACGCGGCGCAGATCGCGCGTGAGATCACGGACAGCACCAACATCGGCCTCGGGGCGGACCGACGGCTGTACCCGTCCAACTACGAGCAGAACGGTTTCTACGTAGCCGACACGCTCCGCCTGGATCTCAACACACGCCTGCCCTTCACCGTCTACCTTCGCGCCGGTGGCTACCTCCAGAGCAATGGCTACCGGGCAAGCCCCCAGTTGAGCGAGAGCTCGGGCCAGCCCACGTTGCGGAAGGACAAGCTCCGCGGCCTCACCATCGGGGTCACGCGGACGTTGACCAATTGGGCCTTCCTGCGTCTCGACTACACCGGTGAACGCCGGGATTCGAATCTCGACCGGTTCGACATCAACACCCGCGTGTTCACGTTCCAGCTCGGCCTCGGGTACTTCGGGAAGGGCGGCCGCCAGGGGGCGCCTTCATGGTGAGCGCCTTTTCGCTGCTGTTGATCGGCGCGACTCTTGGCGGCGTCGCGGCTGTGGTTCAAGAGCCGGTCGCCACGCCCCAGGCCACCGCGGCCTCCGCCTACGTGGTCGGCCCCGGCGACATCCTCGAAGTCACGGTCATCGATCAGGCCGATGTGTCCCGAAGCACCACGGTACAGCCCGACGGGCGGTTCACCATGCCGCTGCTGGGCGACATCGAAGTGGCGGGCAAGACGGTGGCGGAGGTCCAGCGCATCATCACCGAAGCGCTCTCGAAGGACTTTCTGGTGAATCCGCAGGTGGAAGTGCGGGTGCGCGAGTACGCCAGCCAGTTCGCCCTGGTCCTGGGTGAAGTGATGAACCCGGGGCGGCGCGCCCTGCGGGGCGGCACGCGCCTCATCGATGTCCTCATCGAGTCCGGGGGCTTCCGGCCCGGGGCCTCGGGCGAGATCCTGGTGCAGCGCACCGACGGCACCTTCCCGGGGGGCGAAAAGTCGATCCGGTTCCGGCTCGGCAACACCGCGGGGATGTCCGAGAAAGACCGCACGAACGCCGAGCTGCCGCTCAAGAACGGCGACGTGGTGACCGCGGCGCCCAAGTATTTCGTCACCGTGGACGGCGAAGTGGCGCGCCCGGGTCGCGTCCTGGTCGAGAACGACCTCACCCTGCTCGGGGTCATCGCCGAGTCGGGCGGCCTCGCGAAATTCGCGTCTTCGAAGGTTCGGATCATCCGGAGAAAGACGGAGAGCGTCGACCTGACCGGGTTCGAACCCTGCGACGGGGCGGCCAGGGACATGTGCCGGGTGATCGACATCGGGGACATCCGCAAGGGCAAGGTCCAGGACGTGCTCCTGGCCGCGAACGACAAGGTGGTAGTGTCGCGGCGTAAGTTCTAGCCCATGTCCACCACAGTCCTCCCGATCGGCGGCGAAGGGCAAGGCCCCCTCTCGGAGAGCGACCTCGACATCCGGTACTACGCCACCGTCCTTTGGCGCGGGCGCTGGCTGATCGTGGTGGCGGCGGTGCTGGGGGTGGCGCTCTCCTCGCTCGTCGCCTACCTGCAGATCCCCGAGTACCAGGCGCAGACCCTGGTGCAGATCGAGCCGCCGGTGCCCTTCTTCATGGGGGTCAACGAGGCGCTCATGGGCGGCGGCGGCTACTGGCAGAACTCGGATTTCTACAACACCCAGTTCAAGATCATCACCTCCAAGGCCGTGGCCGACCAGGTGGTGGCGGAGCTGAAGCTCAAGGACAAGGTGCCGTTCAAGGATTCGCCCGATCCTTCGGCGCTCTTCCTGAGCCACGTCTCGGTGAGCCCGGTGCCGGAGAGCCGGCTCACCTACATCCAGGTGTCGCATCAAGATCCGCAGGAGGCGGCGCTGTGGGCGAACCGCGTGGCCGACGTCTACATCCGGCGCTCGCTCGAACAGCGGGTGGAGTCGGCGCGGAAGGCCTTCGACTGGCTGCAGGAGAGGCTCAACACCACGGCCAACCAGATGAAGGAGCAGAACGACAAGCTCTATCGGCAGTATCAGGAGCAGGACTTCGTCCCCGTGGGGAGCGGCTCCTCGGCGAGCACGTCCATCGACAAGCTCCAGGGCGAACTGGTCGACGTGCAGTCGAAGCGCATCGCCCTCGACGCCGCCTACAAGCAGGCGCTGGATCTGAAAGCCCGGAACGAGAACCTCGAGAGCGTGCCGCAGATCGCGCAGGATTCGACCTGGGTGGGGTTGAACGCGCAGGTCACGGCGATGGAACTGGAGAAGCAGCGGCTCAAGGAAAAGTATCGCGACACCCATCCCGAGATGGTTCGGATCAACGGCCTGATCACCGGGCTTCGGCGGAAGAAGGACGAACGGGCGGGCGAGGTCATCGCCCTGATGGAGAAGGAGCGGTCGCAGCTTCAGAAGCGCGAGGCGCAGTTGCGGTCGGCGAGCGAAGGCGAGAAGAGCGTGGTGGCCAGCCAGAATCGGCGGGTGGCCGAACTCGACACCATCAAGAAGCAGGCGAGCTCGGCGTCGGGGCTGTACGACGTCCTGCTTCAGAAGCTGAACGAGTCGAACATCGCGGCCTCGGTGCAGACGAACAACATCGCTCTCGTCGACAAGGCGGTGAGCGGGGTGAAGATCCGGCCCAATCAGAAGCAGGCGGCGCTCCTCGGTCTCGCCATGGGGCTGCTGCTCGGCGTGGGCCTGGTGCTGGGACGCGACTATTTCGACAACACCATCAAGGATCCCGATGAGGTGGAGCGGTATCTCCACCTCGATCTGCTCGCCGCGGTTCCGAAGTACGACGAGACGAACGTCCACCTCGTCACCGAGGCCTACCAGAACCTGCGCACCGCGCTCATTTTCGCGCGGCGCGAGGACACGGGGCAGGTGGTGCTGGTCACGGGCACCGCGCCGCAGGAAGGGAAGACGTCGACCATCGTGAACCTGGCGAAGCTGCTCGCGGCATCGGGAGAGAAGACGCTGGTGATGGACCTCGACCTGCGGCGGGCGCAGATTCATCGGCGCCTGGGCGTGCCGAAGGAGCCGGGGTTCAGCGATTACTTCACGCGACGCGAGGAACTGGACAACCTGGTGCAGCCCACGAAGTCGCCGAATCTCTTCGTGCTGACCGCGGGGGCTCTGCCTCCGAACCCGCCGGCCTTGATCGCGCGGAAGCAGATGGGCGACCTGCTGGACCGGCTGCGGCGGCACTTCGACTGGATCCTCGTCGACTCGCCGCCGCTTGCTTCGGTCACCGACGCGCTGCTGCTCGCTCGCTACTGCGACCTCGCGGTGTACGTGGTGCAGCACAACAAGATCGACAAGAAGGCGATCAAGCGGAATATCCAGGCCCTGCAGAAGGTGACGCCGAACCTCGTGGGGGTGGTGATGAACGCGCTGGATACGAAGACGCGCGGGTATTACTACTACTACTACCACCAGGACCATAAGGCGACCGGAGAGATCCCCCGGCCGGCCGCGGCGGATACCTCAGGTACGACGTAGCCCATTCGTCACCTCGGCCTTGGCACCTGACGCACCTCCACTTCCGTCACTCCGGCGAAAGCCGGAGTCCAGCACGGCTCGAGAAGCAGCGTTGGAGCACGTTTCGATCCCCTTGGGCCCCGGCTTTCGCCTGGGTGACGTTGGGTCAAGGGAAGACGAGGATCGCGAACGCGCCGCCTACGCGGCTATGCCCGAGGGCCACGAGATGACCGCGTTCGAAAAGGTGACCGCGAGGATCTTGGGACCTCAAACGGTGCGCACGCACGATAGCGTCGAGAGGATGCCGGTCATCTCAGTCTTCTTCGGGATCGTGATTCGGATGTACTACGAGGATCACGACCCCGCTCACTTTCACGCGGAGTACCAGGGCGAACGGGCCAAGTTCGACTTCGGTGGCCGGATGATCGCTGGCAACATTCGCTCGGCCACGGCAAGACGCCGTATCGCCGAATGGGCGACCCTCCATCGTGCCGCCCTTGAGGCCAACTGGCAAAGCATGAGGCTGGGACGACCACTCGACCGCATCGAGCCCCTAAACTAAGAGCGCCATGACTCTTCCTTGCGTTGTTGAAGCCAAGCACGACGGGCGATTCCGTATCCGCCTGGTCTTCGAGGACAAGACGACCAAGACTGTCGACTTTCGACCGTGGCTCAAGGGGCCCGTATTCGCTCCGCTCCGAGACGTGAAGTACTTCCAGCGGTTCTTTCTTGATGGGGGAACAGTCGCCTGGCCCAATGGCGCCGATATCGCGCCGGAAGCGCTTTATGCGGCCGAGGATGTCGGCCTGGTCAGTTCAAAGCCCCGGACGGCGTCGGCGCGCAGAGTCGTGCGACTCGCCACCGCTTCTCGCTGACCCTGGACCCCGGCTTTCGCCGGGGTGACGGATGACGATGCTCCTTGGACTGCGGCGGGGGCGGAGACGTCGGGGACGGGTGGCGGTCAGGCCCGCATCAGGGTGGCGCCCCAGTTCATGCCTGCTCCGAAGGCGACCATGAGAACCAGGTCGCCCTTCTTCACCCGGCCGGAGCGGGCGGCTTCGTCGAAGAGGAGGGGGATGGTGGCGGCGGTGGTGTTGCCATAGCGCTCGATGTTGTGGATGACCTTCTCGGGCGGGATGCCGAGCTGCTTCGCGCAGTACTCGTTGATGCGCATGTTGGCCTGGTGCATGAGCACGAGGGAGAGGTCGTTGACGGTGACCCCGTTGCGCTTCATGACCTCGGTCGAGACTTCGATCATCTTGGTGGTGGCCATCTTGAACACGGCCCGGCCGTCCATCACCGGCACGTGGTCGCCGCGCTGGTACTGCTCGGGGCTGGTGTAGGGCCGGAACTTGAAGCCGGTGCCGGGGACGTAGAGCTTGTCGATCTCCTTGCCGTCGCCGCACAGGATGGTCTCGACGATCCCGCGGTCGTCACCCTCGTGGGCCTGGATGACCACCGACGAGGCCGCGTCGCCGAAGAGCACGAGCAGGTGCCGGAACTTCGAGTTCCATTCGAAATCCTCGGGAGAGATCGGCCCGGGGTCGCGGCCGTAGATCACATCCCAGGTCTTGGCGGAGAAGGGCATGAAGCCGGTGTGGACTTCGGCGCCGACCAGGAGGACGTTCTTCGCCATGCCGGAGCGGATGTGAGCGTCGGCGAGCTGAAGGCCATACAGGAATGCCGCGCACTGCTGGCGGATGTCGAAGCAGGGAACCTGCCGGAGGCCAAGGCGGGTCTGGTAGAGGCCGGAGTTCCCGGGGAAGAAGTAGTCCGGGGTCATGGTGGCGGAGATGACGAGGTCGATGTCCTCGCGGGCGACCCCGCTGCGCTCGATGGCCCGCTCCGCGGAGGCGACGCCGATATCGGCGGTGGAGGTGCCGGCGTCCACGTAGTAGCGCGTCTTCACCCCGCTGCGCTCCTGGATCCAGGCGTCGTTGGTGTCGATGATCTTCGACAGCCTTTCGTTGGTGACCAGGTTCTTACCGATCTCGGAACCGCTCCCGACAATGATGGCGCGTGGCATGGAAGGTTTTTCTCCTGGGATCAGGCGCTGGGTCCGAAGTATCCGAGTTTGTACCGAAGCACGACGTTGTCGCGACTGGGCACGCGAACCACGATGCGCCGGTACTTGCCGTCCCGCCTCTGGTTGGTGGGAACGTAGCCAAGGCTGTACTGCGTCCGCATCTCTTCGGCGATCCGGTCGTAGACCGAGTCGAGCTCCTGCAGCTGGGCGGGGAAGAAGGCCTGGCCTCCGGTCTCGCGGGCGAGCACGGAGAGAAGGTGCGTGGCCTGGGAGAAAGCGGCCCGGCCCTTGTCGCCCTCGAAGTCGCTGGTGAGGCGGATGGAGTAGATGGAGATCTCGGCCTTGCGCGCGAGGTCGATCACCTGTTCGTCGGTGACGATGGACGCGGTGTTCTCGCCGTCGGAGAGCAGGATGATGGCCTGGCGCCGCGCTCCCGGACCCGCCTGCTTCTCCTTCTGCAGCTCCTTGATGGAAATGTAGAAGGCGTTGTGCAGGGCGGTCGCTCCCTGCGGCTGCAGTCGGTCGATTCCGGCGTCGAGCAGTTCCTTGTCGTTCGTGAAGTCCTGCAAGACGTCGATGTGATTGTTGAAGGACACGACACGGGCGCGATCGGCGGGGACGAGGGTGGCCACGAAACGCTTGGCCGCGGTCTTGGCCGGCACCACCTTGTCCTCCATGGAGGCGGAGGCGTCCATGAGCAGGATCACGGAGAGAGGCAGCCGGTCCTTGTTGAACAGGGCCAGTTCCTGCTTGACGCCGTCCTCGTAGACGGAGAAGGCGTCGCGATCGAGACCGCCAATGAGGCGTCCCTGGGCGTCGGTGACGGTGACGGTGAGGTTGATGATCTCAATCCCGGTGCCGAAGGTGAGGGGCGGCTGGGTCTGGGTTTGAGCGAAGGCGATGGCGGCGCCAACGGTTACGAACGCGACGGCAATGAGCAAACCGGTACGAAATCGAAATATCAAGGCGAGGAGGTCTCTTTTTTGGGCGTGGACAATCGGACCTTCACCGAGGGGCGCGCCACCTGCAGCGCGATCTTCGTGGGCTTCTTGCCACTGGAATGAAAAGCGACACGATACGTCGATCGCAGATCCGCCGCTACTCGGGCCATGGCGGTACTCGCGGCCATGACGGTGAGGGGCCGTTCGAGGCGGCCGCCGGTGTGGTCGGTGAGGGTGCCGAACACGTAATCGTAGTCGGCCGGCGAGACATCCCCGCCCGCTGTGGCCTCTCCCCGCTCGGCGATCGCGGCTCCCGTCACCTCGACGCCGGTCTTCTCCACCCGGTCCACGATGCCCTGGCGGTTGTCGTTCGCGAAGCCCGGGCCTTCGGCGGTGAGGAACACCAGGACGCTTCGTTCACCCTCCTTCTTCTTGAGGTCCTCCGCGGCCTCGATCATGGCGTCGAGAATGGTGTTGCCGCCCAGGCTCGCCTGAAGGCTCAAGGTCCTCGAAACCTGCTGGGCCGAGCCCTCTTCGGACACATCGAGGTCGTCGATCACCTTGGTCGGCCGATCTCCGGTGGTCCAGACGGAGAGGCGGGTGTTCGAGGGAAGGGAGGCCACGAAGGACTTGGCGGCCTCGTTGAACTGCACCCGGAAAGCGTTCTGCATCGGTTGGGACGAGTCGATGAGCAGAGCCACGCGCGCGGGTCGCTCGTCCTTCTCGAACCGGGTGAGCGGTACGGTGGCGCCGCCCACGGTGAGCGACACATCGGCGATCTCGAGATCGCGCAGCGGCGCGTCCTTGGAGTCGGAAACCACGGCGCGCAGGGAATACGTCTCCACCGCGGGTTGAAGAAGGCCGAGCACGGCCAGGAGCCAGAAGATCACACCAAGTCTTCTATCATGCGGACCCTCTTGATACCCCTACGAAAAACCGCCGTGGTCGTCACCGTGAGCGATTCCACCCATCTCGGGAAGAGGGTGGATCTGTCCGGTCCGGAAGCGAGGAAAGGCCTGGAGGCGCTCGGCCTCGAAGTCGACGGCCCGCTGGTGGTCCCCGACGAGTCGGACCGGATCGCCGAACTGCTCATCTTCTCGGCCGCCCGGGCGGACCTGGTGGTCACCACCGGAGGCACTGGGCTGGGGCCCCGGGACGTCACCCCGGAGGCCACGAGGCGGGTGATCGACCGGGAGGCGCCGGGCCTGGCCGAACTGATCCGGCTCCGGGGCCTCGAAAAGACCGCCTTCGCGGCGCTTTCCCGGGGGGTCTGCGGGGTCCGGGGCCGGAGCCTGATCCTGAACCTGCCCGGGTCTCCCAAAGGGGTTCTGGACGGGCTCCAGGCCCTCTCACCGGTGCTCCTCCATGCCCTCGATCTGGTGGCGGGAAACACCGAGCACACGACCACCGCCTCGACGCCCTGAAACGTTTGTTCCGGGTTCCTCGCTCTGGTAGTCTTCCCGCGAGCAAAAGACGGGTGCTTCGCGGGATCCGTCTCCATGAATCCAAGCCGCTTGTCCAGGGCGAGAAAGGGCCAAGGTTCCCGACCGAAACACGCAGTCTCGTGATTTCGCGAAGGTTCTTCGTGAAGCCGGCCCCTATCTCGGTATGGGCACGGCGCTTGCCACGACCGTAGGGGTCCTTTTCGCCCTCGGTTTCTGGCTCGACGGATGGATGGGGACAAAGCCCGTGCTGACCCTTGTTTTCAGTCTGCTGGGCGTCGGGGTAGCCCTCGTCCAGTTCGTGAGGATGGCGTCGACCCTCAACCAGCGTAAACCCTGACCCCAGAACCGACACACCCTTCAAAGCCTTGATCTCTTCGCTCCAACTGGCGCTCGGCATGACCCTTTTTTCCGCGGCCGGCTGTCTGATCGTCGCGGCGCTCAGCTCCGATCGGGCGTCTTCCACCGCGGTGTTCGTCGCGGCCACCATCGCCACCCTTAACGGCCTGTGCGCCCTGCTCCTCACCCACCTCGGGTCGAAGCGCGGCTCGATGAAGGCGTTCTTCGGCGCGATCTTCGGAGGCATGGCGCTGCGGATGGGGACGACGCTTGCGGGTCTGCTCGTGGGCATCAAGGTTTTCCTGCTGCCGGCTCTTCCTTTCGCGGCGGCCCTCTTGACCTTCACCGGTGTTTTCACGGCCGCCGAAGTGACGCTCTGGTCACGTCAGAACTTCTCTCCGCGGGTCCAGCCTTCATGATGCTCTCTGCTCTGCTTCTCACCCTCGCTCTCGCGCAGGCCCCGCATCAGGAACCGGCGACGGCCGCGACTCCGGCGGTGACCGAGACCGCGGCCACTCCGGCCGAGGCTCACCCGGCCGAGGCGGCTCCCGCCGCGGGCGCCGAGGGCCATGCCGCCGCTGCCGCCGAAGGCCATGCCCCCGCCGCCGAGGGCGCGGAGCACGCCGAAGGCCCTTCCGCGATCCTGATGCACCACGTGACCAACCAGGCCGATTACCGCCCGTTCGGTCTGCCCATCGCGTTTCCGAGCAAGCACCTGTTCTTCCTGATCGTGGCCATGCTGCTGGTGATCCTGGCCGCGCGGCTCGCCATCGCGAGCTACAAGGATGGCACGCCCTCGGGGATCGGCTCGGTGGTGGAAACCCTGGTGGTGTACGTCCGCGACGAGATCGCGATCCGGAACATCGGCCATGACGGCGCCAAGTTCGTTCCGCTCCTGCTGAGCTTCTTCTTCTTCATCCTCTTCGCCGCGCTCTTCGGGCTCGTGCCCTTCACCGCCACCGCCACCGGAAACATCTCCGTGACCATGGCCCTGGCGCTCATTTCCTTCGCGGCCCAGATGTACGCGGGGGTTTCGAAGTACGGGGTGGTCGGCCACTTCAAGAACCTCATCCCCCACGGCCTTCCCGCGCCCCTCCTCATCGTCATGATCCCCATCGAAATCATGTCGATGTTCACCAAGCCCTTCGCCCTGATGGTCCGGCTCTTCGCGAACATGCTGGCCGGCCACATGATGATCGCCGCCCTGCTCATGCTGGTGCCGCTGTGCGCGGCGGTGTCCCAGGGCCTCGGCATCATGATGATTCCCATCTCCTTCGGAATGGCGCTGTTCATCATGTGCCTCGAGGTCCTCGTCGCCTTCATCCAGGCCTACATCTTCACTTTGTTCTCCGCCATCTTCATCGGCATGTACGCGCATCCCGCGCACTAGAATCCGTCTCATCGAAAACGTCACCAAAAGAAACCAGGAGCAGAACGCACATGGAAAACCCCACAGGGCTCGCCTATCTCGCCGCCGGCATCGGTAGCGGTCTCGCCATCATCGGCGGCGGTCTCGGCATCGGCAAGCTTGCCGCCTCCGCCATGGAGGGCATCGCCCGCCAGCCCAACGCCTCCGGCGACATCCGCGGCGCCATGATCGTGGCCGCCGGTCTCATCGAAGGCGCGACGCTGTTCGCCCTCGTCATCATGATCCTCCTGGTCATCAAGTAAGACCTTGTTGTCGAACTTTTTGGCCCTCCCCCTTCTGGCCGGGGGACTGACGGACATCGACCTGATGCTCACCGGTTCCACGGTGATCCTGTTCGTGCTCTTCGTGATCGTCCTCTCGAAGTTCGCCTGGGGGCCGCTGCTTTCGGCCATCGACGAGCGGGAGAAGTCGATCCGGGACGCGATCGAGAGCTCGAGGAAGCAAAACGCCGAGGCCGCGGCCCTTCTCGCGCAGCACAAGGAACTGGTCCGCCAGATCGGCGCCGAGCGGGAAGACATCATCAAGAAGGCCACCAGGGAAGCCGAGGAGTTCCGGGCCGACCTGATGGCCAAGGCGCGGGGCGACGGCGAGGACATCGTCCGCCGGGCCAAGCAGCAGATCGAGCGGGAGTCGGCGGTGGCCCTCGCGAAGCTCCGCGAAGAAGTGGCCGACCTCGCCATCCTGGGCGCCTCGAAGATCGTGGCTTCGTCCATGACCCCCGAAGCGCAGAAGAAGCTGGTCTCCGAATTCGTGGGCTCGCTGCCCAAGGTGAAGAACTAGCCCATGGCCAAGAGTGAAGTCGCCCAGATGTTCGAGACCCTGCCCACCATGTTCGTGAAGGGCAGCGTCAAGACTCCGCGCACCTTCTACTTCTCACTCGACGACGTGGAGAAGTGGACGGTGTCGATCAGCGCCGAGAGCTGCTCGGTGAAGCCGGGAAAGACGGAGGACGCGGACTGCTTCTTCAAGTCCACGTCGAAGATCTTCCTGGACGTGTGGAACGGCAAGAAGACGCCGTCCGCCACCGACTTCATCACCGGCGCCATCAAGAGCAACAATCCCCTGATGCTCAAGGAGTTCATGGGGGCGTTCAAGCACAAGGCCTGAAACGCTCAGTGTAGGCCGACGAGTTCCAGGAGCTCGGCGCCCACGAGCGAGAGCGCCACCCCCATGAAAACCGCGGCGGCCATCCGGAAGCTGCGGATGGCGTTCACCTCGGGGATGAGATCGGAAGCGGCGACGTAGAGGGTGACGCCGGTGGAAAGCGGCAGGGCCACGCCGACCCACGAGGGTTCCACCAGGGAGAGAGCTCCGATGAGGGTCGCCCCCGCGAGCACGAGCGACGAGCGCAGGGCGCCTTTGCGGCCCTGGCCCGAGGCCATGGCGATGGACGCGACCGTGAAGCCTTCGGGAAGCTTGTGAAGCAGGATGGCCACGAACACCAGGAGCCCGAGCGAGCGCGACACCGCGATCCCGGAAGCGATCGACAGCCCATCGAAGAAGGCGTGGATGGAGAGCCCGGCGAGAGCGGTCCACGAGGCGGAGGGCGCGTCCATGGCGTGCTCGTGGGTTTCCTCGCCGAAGTGGAAGTGCGGGGCCACGGTGTGCTCGAAGAAGTGCACGAGGAAGTAGCCGGCGAGGATGAGGAGCGGTCCGCGCTCGCCCTTCCCCACCGCGACCGGGAGCATGTGCACGATCGAGGTGGCGAGCATGAAGCCCGCGCCGAGACCGATGAAGTAGCGAAGGACGAGGTCGTTCCAGTGCCGCCGCGACACCAGGATGAGGCCGCCCGCGACGTTCGCGAGCGCCGCAATCAGGCCAAAGAGCAGGGGTGTGATCAGACGCTCTCCCGGAAGCGCTCCACCAGATGCACCAGGGTCTTCACTCCGAAGCCCAGAGCACCCGCTTCGTAGTAGCGCCAGTCGCGGTCGCGGAACATCGGTCCGGCGATATCGAGATGCGCCCAGGCGACACCCTCCGGCACGAATTCGCGGAGGAAGAGCGCGGCGGTGATGGCGCCCGCCACCCCACCCGCGGCGATGTTGTTGATGTCCGCGTAGGGCGTCTTCAAGGACTCGCGGTATTCCTCGACGAGAGGCAGTTCCCAAAACGCCTCGCCGTGGCTTTCGCCCGCGGCGATCACGCGTCGCACCAGTTCCTTGTGCGTGCCCAGAATGCCCGCGACCGAAGGACCGAGGGCTCGGACCACGGCTCCGGTCAGGGTGGCGATGTCGACGACGTGGGTGGCGCCTTCCTCACCCGCGCGGGCCAGGCCGTCCGAGAGAACCAGCCGGCCCTCGGCGTCGGTGTTGTCGACCATGATGCTCTTGCCGTTCTTGGCCATGAAGATGTCGCCGGGACGGTGCGCGTTGTTGCCCGGCATGTTCTCGGCGAGACACAGGATGCCGATCACCCGGACGCTCGGCTGGAACCGGGCGATGGTGCGCATGGTGGCGAGTACCGCGGCAGCACCCCCCATGTCGCCCTTCATCTCCCACATCTTGTCCGCGGGCTTGATGGAGATGCCGCCGGAGTCGAAGGTGAGGCCCTTGCCCACGAGGGCGATGGTCTCGGCCGAACTCTGCCGGGGAATATGGCGAAGGATGACCATGCGCGGGGGGGTGGCGCTGCCCGAGCCCACGTGGAGAAGCCCCCGATAGCCCTTGGCCTTGAGCGCGGTTTCGTCGAGGACCTCGCACTGCAGGCCCACTTCGAGGGCGATCTGCTGGGCCCGTTCGGCGAAGACGATGGGATTCACGACGTTCGCAGGCTCGTTGATGAGGTCGCGCGCGATGTTCACGTTCTCGGAAACCCAGGCGTAGCGCGCCCGGCGGGCCTCGGCGTCGGCCTGGTGGTCGGGATGAACCACGATCTCGAGGGAGAGCTTCTCCTTGAAGAAGCGCTCCTTCTCCACGCGGTGTCGATCGAAGGTGTAGGCGCCGAGGACCGCGCCCTCCACCGCCTTGCCCACCAGGGGAGCGGCGTCCTGGTGGTTCAGGAAGACGGCCACTCGCGGAAGCCCGAGATCACGGGCCAGGCGCACCGCCTTCGCCACCACGGTCTTCACGGTCTCCCAGGTGTTGAGACCGCGGATCTGGGTGGACGAGTAGACCGCCACGGTCCGGCTTCCCACCATGTGGATCAGCTCGCGAGTGAGGGTTCGGGCGCGAAAGCGCGCGGCCGCGTCGTCGACCACCGCCGCGATCTCGGGGTCGTCGATGATGTGGGTGTTCGTCTTCTCGTCGACGAGAAAGACCAGAACGTCGGCCGTCACCCTGGAGGCGGGGCCCGAGAAAAGTCCAATGTTCATGCGTTCCTCAAAGAAGCTGATGCGATCGTAGTTTAGAGAATTGCCGCGGATCCGGGTGGTGTGTTTCGTCCGCGTCGGGCGAAGACGTACAGAATCGCGCCCATCACGCCGAGCCCGGTGAGGATAGCGAGGCCGAACAGTCCGAGGGTCGTGCTGAGCACGCTCGTCGAACCCATGGTCGCCCCGAAGTCTATGGGGGAACCGCCGAGACCGCGGCGGAGGTCCTGCCGCCAGGAAAGAATGTTCCCCCGCTCGACGCCCTCGAAGGCATTCTTGTGGTCGAAGATCTCGCTCGGGAGATGGAAGCGCACGGCCATGAGACCGGCGTCGTCACCCTGGGCGCTGCCGGCGGAAGGCGGACGGCGCCAGACTCCGCTCAAACGCAGCCTCTCACCCTCGGGCCGCATGGCGATCTCGAGGTCGGGAAACGCCTTCGTCCCGGGCAAAGCGTTGAGGTCGTTGAAGTCCGCGGCCGCCGTGATGTACGCACGTCCGCCGCGCGTCACCTTCTTCACCCTCAGGTTCGAGATCGCGGGGCTTTGAAACAGCGCGGCCACGGTCTGCTCGTTGACGGTGGCGTCGAGATTCTTCGGGTCACCCACGTTCTTGGCCGCGTTCCAGACCCACGGGGGCGCGGTGATCACGAAAGAACCGGAGCCGTCGGTCTTCAGCCAGAACTCGTGCTCGAACTCGTAGGCCACGCAACCTCGAAGGGAGGCCGCGAGCGCCAGGATCGAGAGAAGACGGATCACGGGTGGAACGGGAGAGCCATAAGCCGCGCGAGATCGGGGCCGAAGGGCTCTCGCGCCACTCCGGTCTCACAGACGATGGCGGTGACGAGGGCGTGGGGGGTGACGTCGAAGGCGGGGTTGCGGACGTCGACGCCCAGAGGTGCGGTGCGAACCCCGCCCATCTGGACGACCTCGCCCGCATCGCGTTCCTCGATGGTCACCAGGGCGCCGGACGCGGTCTTCAGATCGAAGGTGGAACGGGGCGCGGCCACGAAGAAGGGGATCTTGTGCTCGCGGGCGAGGACCGCGACGGTGTAGGTGCCGATCTTGTTGATCACGTCGCCGTTTTCGGTGATCCGATCCGCGCCGACCACCACGCAGTTGATCTCGCCGCGCGACATGAGGAATCCCGCCATCGAGTCGGTGATGAGGGTGGTGGGAATCCCGTCGTTCACCAGTTCCCAGGCGGTGAGGCGCGCGCCCTGCAGGACGGGGCGGGTTTCGTCCGCGAACACCCTTTCGATCTTTCCCTGTCGATGCGCGGACCGGATGACGCCGAGCGCGGTGCCGTAGCCCGCGGTGGCGAGGGCTCCGGCGTTGCAGTGAGTGAGGACGCGGGCGTGGTCGGGGAAGAGCGCTGCTCCGAATTCGCCCATGGCCCGGCACGACGCGATGTCGTCGTCGTGGATCTTCCGGGCTGCGGCGACGAGGGCGGTGACGATGGCCTGTCCGGTGGCTCCCGGGTGAGCTCTCCAGATCCCGCGCATCTGTTCGAGCGCCCAGAACAGATTCACCGCGGTGGGCCGGCTCGCGGCCAGGACCTTGTGCGCCGCCTCGAGCGCCTCATCGAGCGGAGCGCCCGATTCCACCGCGCGCTTCGCGGCCAGGGCCATGCCGAACGCGGCGGCCACACCGATGGCGGGAGCCCCTCGAACCACGAGGCTCCTGATGGCGATCGCGGTTTCCTCGGCGGTGCGGCAGGGGAGATACCGCACCTCGCCGGGAAGCGCGCGCTGGTCGAGGAGATGCAGGGCGTCTCCGTCGAAGGTCATGGTTTCGGTGGCTCTCACTCGGCTCCAATCCTGCGGACGTCGTTCTTGTGGGCGAAGCCCCGGGCGCCGGATGCGTCCTGGATCTTCACGTACTCGCCCTCCTCGCCCAGCAGGGGAACCACTTCGCCTTCCCTCAGGCTCGCGAGGGCCACCGCATCGTTGCGCGCAGCGTCCACGAGCGGGGCGTCTTTTTGCACCACCACGCCGCGGGGCTCGCGCCACGAGCCGGCCACGAAGGGAGCTAAGAGCAACAGTCCGGCGAGAAGGCTCGCGAGGGAAAGAGAAGAGCGCGACTTCTTTCCCATCACCGCGAGCATGGAGAGAAGAAAAGCGGCGATGGCGAGAGCGTCGAAATGGAAACGCCGCGCGAGCATTCGCAGGTCGCCGAGGAAACCGAGGGAGATTTCGGACGGATCGAGCCCGAGCTCGCCGCGAAGACGCTCGATCTCGCGGATCATCGAGGAATCGCCGGGGGTGAGCTCACGGCTGCTCATGAACGCCCACAGCGCCTCGCCTTTCCGACCGCTGGCCGAGGCTGCCTGCGCCCAGTTCCAGTAGAGAGACGGGGCTTTGACCCCGTCTTTGGCGAGGCGCGCGTATTCGCCGATGGCGTCGTCCCACCGGCTGCGCGCCGCGTGTTCGTTTCCGCGCCGGAACACCTCGGAGGGCGCCTCGGTCTGAGCGGAGGCGAGGGTCGCCGCGAGCGTGGTCAGAAGCAGCAGCCCGACGAAGCGAGGCCTCATTGGAGCGCCTCCAGGATGGCCACGGCGCGATCGCGCACTTCCTTGAGCTTGGCGTCGTAGCTGCCGAGCTGCGGGGCGAAACGCAGGAACTCGAGGTCTTCGGACAGACTGCGGAGGAGATCGCCGGTGTCGTCGTTCGGCCACTCCGCCCTCGGGCCGAACACGCTTTCGAGCGATCCGGAGATCCGGGCGGCCGCGCGTTCCTTGGTTCCGGAGAGCAGGCTCTCGCTTCTCAGCTCGGCCAGGGCCGCGGCGATGGCCGACTTGCTGCGGCCATGGTTCGCGGAGGCCTGTGGCCGACGGCGCCACGCCCAGGCCTGGGCGGCAAGCGAGAGGATGGCCAGGGCTCCCGCGGCGCGGGACAGATCCCTTTGCGGAGCGTCGAGATCAGCGCGGAGAGACACGGGGGTGGTGCTGTTTCTGGGCGTCGCGGCAGGGGCGGAGGCATTCGCGGGCGAGACCAGCAACGCGATCGCGTTCGTTCGATCGGTGCGCAGCGACGCGGTGGCGGGATCGAACGAGGAGAACGCGATCGAGGGAATTTCGTAGGTCCCTTCCTTCTCCGGAACAATCACGAACTCCCAGGTCTTGCTGCCTTCGATGCCCTGACGCGTGGTCTTGAGATCCGAGGTCACTCTCGGCGGGAACACCCGCGCTCCCGGAATCTCCAGGCTCGGCGCCGCGTCCACCCATTTCAGATTGCCCCGGCCCTTCACCTTGAACCGGAAAGTCACGGCGTCTCCGAGCGGCACGCTCGTTCGATCGACCGATGATTCGACCTCGTAGGTTCCCACCGCACTCCCCTCGGGCGTGCCGGGCGGGAGGCCGCTCACGTTCACCTTGAGCACCTTGGTTGAGCGCTCGATGGGGGCGGCGACGCCAAAGGCGCCGGTGGCGGGCACCAGGCGAAGCCGGGCTTCGGGAATCTCGAGGAGCCCGGTGCGGGTGGGAAAGAGCAGGCGTTCCAGCACCGGATAGCGAAGGAACGGCTCGCCCTGGACCACGGTGTTCTCACCCGACGAGTCGCCGCGGCTGCGGTCGATCTCCTCGGCCCAGAATCCGGGGTACTTGGGAGCCTCGGCGAACTCGACGCCGGAGAGCGAGATCTGCGTGTAGACGAAATAGGTCACGAGAATCGGCTCGCCCACGCGGGCGGCGGGGCGCGAAAGCACGGCCTCGACGAACAGCTTGCCCTGGGTCTGAGGCTGGGTCCGCCGGGGCCGGCCGAAGATCTCCTCGAAAGGATCGCGGCCCCCGAAAGGATCCTGGGGTTCTTGCGGCGCGGGACGAATCGCCCCGGGGACAACCTCGATGGATATGGGCGCGGTCGGCGGATAGCCCTGTACGGAGACCGGGCCCACCTCGGCGGTCCCGGTCTTCTCCGCGCGCAGGACGAAGGAGAGAACCTTCTGCCGGGACATGGAGCCGTTCACGAAGGAGATCTGGGTCGAGGTCGAGGGTCCGCCCACCACGCGCAGGTTTCGAAGCGCGGGGAGAGCGGCGTCGAGACTTGCCGCGTCGCCGTCGAGAACGATGGAGAGCGTCGTCACGTCGTCCGTGCCGATCTTGCGGGCATCGACCTCGGTGCGCACGGAACCGCCCTGGGCCGCGACGAGCGACGCGGCGAACAGGAAGACACCGGCGAGAAGAGGTCTCACCAGTCCTTCCCTTTGCGCCGCTTCGCCCGCTCGGCTTCGAGTTTCTTCTTCTGCTCGATCTTCTCGTTCTGCTCGAGGGCCTTGAGGAGCTGCATGGCGCGGTCCTTCGACATTCCCGTCTCCTTCTGGAACCGTTCGTTCTCGCGCTCCTTCTGGGTCTTCTGGGGCTCCTTCTTTCCATCGCCTGGAGAAGGCTGCTTCTTCTGCTGCTCCTTGTCCTTCTGATCGTCCTTCTGATCCTTCTTGTCTTTCTCCTGGTCCTTCTTCTGCTGCTCGAGCTGGCGAAGGGCGATCTCGAGATTGCGCCGGGCGCGGGCATCGTCGGGCCGGAGCCGCAGGGCGTCGCGATAGGCCGCCACCGCGCCCGGCAGCTGCTTCGCTCCGAGCAGGGCATTGCCGAGGTTGTAGTGACTCTCGAAACCGAGGTCGTTCTTCTCCCGGGAGAGCGCGGTGAAGGTATCGATCGCCTCCGGGGCCTTGCCCGCCTTGGCCTGGGCCACCGCCTCGTTGAAACGCGTGACCGGGGAATCCGGGCGGGCGGCGCGCGCTTTCTCGAAGGCGGCGAGGGCGCTCGCCGCATCGCCCGCCTCATAGGCCTTGAGTCCCTTGTTGGTTTCCCGGGACGGCCGCGCGAGGATTTCGTCTTTGATGTCGGCGTGGGCGGCGGGGGCAAGGAGAAGCAGGGGTACGAGGGCGAGCCGCGCGCCCTGGCGCCTGAAGCGCTCCATCAGCACGGGCCCGAACAAGGCCAGGAGAAACGAGAGGAAGGACAGGCCGAGCGGAATCTGGAATCGCTCCTTCTTCCGGAACGAGAACTCGCTCGCGGTCTGTTTGTTCTCCATGGCTTCGATGGCGGAGGCGGTCACGGCAAGGGCGGTGTTGTTGGGAGACGCCTGGGTGAATTTGCCTCCGGTGGATTGCGCGAGCCGAATGAGGTTCTCGGTGTTGAGGCGGGAGATCACGGGCTGCCCGTTTTCGAGCTTGTATCCGTTGCGGTTGCCGCTCGAGTCGGTATCGGGAACCGGCCCGCCCTGGGCCGACCCAACCCCCACGGTGTGGATGATGACCCCGGCCTTCTTCGCGGCGCTGATCGAGGCTTCCAGACTGTCTTCGAGATCCTCGCCGTCGGAGACCAGGACGATCACGCGGTTCACGCGGCTCGGATCGACGAAGGTAGCGATGCCGGCTTCGATCCCGGAGAGCAGGTTCGAGCCGGGGGCCGGCACGAAACCCGGTTCGAGGGTCTCGAGGAAGAGCGCCACCGCATCGGCATCGAGGGTGAGGGGCACCAGGGGATAGGCCTCGCCTTCGAACGCCACGAGGGAGAAGCGATCTCCGGCGAGGCGCGACATGAGAGCGGACAGGGACTGCTTGGCCAGGAAGAAGCGATTGGGGGACACGTCCTCGACCGACATCGAAAGCGAGGTGTCGAGCACGAGGGCGACATCGACTCCCGTCCGCTCCACCCGCTCTCTCACGATCCCCCATTGCGGCCGCGAGAGGGCGAGGACGAGAAACACGGCGCCCGCGAAGAGAAACACCGCGCGCAACGTCTCGACCCGGGCGGGGAAGCGGTGGCCGATCCGTTCGAACATCGACGCGGTGACCATGCCGTCCATCCGCTCGCGATCGGCGCGACGGACCCTCTCGGCCAGGAAGGCAAGGGCCGGGATGAGGAGCAGGGCGACGAGCCAGAGCGGGGAGGCCAGGGTCATGGCGGGATCAGGCGGGAAGAACGCGCAGACCGCGCGCCCACAGGAAACCCGCGAGGAGGAGAAGGGCGGCGGCCGCGTTCAGGAAGGGAGGGAAGAGCTCCTGGAATCTGCGGAAGGAGACGCTCTTGAGGCGGCTCGTTTCCAGGGCGTCGATGCGGCTGAAGATGTCGCGGAAGCTCGACTCGTTGGTGGCGGAGAAGAAGGCGCCGCCGGTTCGCTCCGCGATGCGCTTCAACAGCGCTTCGTCGATCGGGACCTCCATGTTCACCGTCCTTTGAACCACGCGGCCGGTGAAAGGATCCTGGGCGCGGACCGGGATGGGAGCGATGCCGCCCTTGCCGACCCCGACCGTGTAGATCTTCACCTCCATGGCCTTGGCGATGTCGGTCGCGGTATCGGGATCGATCTCGCCGCTGTTGTTGGCACCGTCGGTGACGAGAACGACCACCTTGGTCTTCGACTCCGACTTGCTCAGGCGGGACAGGGCGGTGGCGAGGCCGGAGCCGATGGCGGTGCCGTCGGGCAGGCGGTCGAGGGTCACGTCTTCGAGCTGGCGAAGGAGAAGGGCCTGATCGGTGGTGGCCGGGGACTGCGTGATGGCCCGGCCGGCGAAGATGACGAGGCCGACCCGGTCGCGCGTGCGCTTTCTGATGAAGTCGGCGACCACCGACTTGGCCACGGCGAGGCGGTTGTCGGGCTGGAAGTCCATGGCCGCCATCGAGCCCGAGACGTCGAGCGCCACCACGATGTCGACGCCCTCGGTGGTGAGCTGGTCGCGCCCGAGACCCTTCTGCGGCCGGGCCAGGGCGATCACGATCAGGGTTAGAGCGAGGGTGGCGAGCCACTGCGGGAGGGAGCGGAATCGGGTCCGTAAGGTGCGCGGCAGGCCCCGGGCCATGGACGCGCGCGGAAGCGTGAGGGCGGGCTGCAGGGCCTCGAGCCGGCGCGCGAGGAAAGCGAGAAGAAGCGGCACAGGCAGCAGGATCAACATCCAGGGGGCCTGGAACTGGAGGGCGGCGAAGCTCACGCCGACTTCCTCCGGTCCTGCTGGCGCGCCTGCATCTCCATCTCGGTCCGGCGGAGGCGGTCGATGCGGCCCACGATCTCCCTCACCAGCTGAATCTGGCGGTCCGCGTTGCTGGCGTCGGACGACCCGCCGAATTTCACGAGGTCGGCGGAGGTCACGAGATCGCGCAGGGCGACCGCGTGAGGCGCGGTCCAGGAGTGGGATTTGACGAACGAGAGGGTCTCGGTCGAGGTCATCTCGAGGACCGGCGCCTCGAGACGTCTTTCGAGGAACTGCTTCAGGATCTGGATGAGCTGAATGTAGAAGGCCTTGGGCTCGAGGGCGGCGCGCGCGGCGGCCAGGCGGTCGAGTCCGGTGAGCGCTTCTTCCTCGGGCGAGATCGCGGGCGTCAACGTGACTTCGACGGGCTTCTTCGGGAACCTGATGCGCCGGATCAACAGGACGAGGGCAGCGATGAGGAGCAGACCGGCGAGGCTGCTCGCGATCCAGAACGCGCGGGAGACGAGAACGGGCCGCGGGGGCGCAAAGTCGGCGGGTGCTAGGTCCTTGTCGTTGGGGTCGAGGGTCGAAACCACGTTGAGCGGAACGGGTGCGCTCTTGACCACGGCCGGGGAACCATCGGCCGCCTTGTAGTGAACTTCGATCTCGGGCACGCGGCCCTCCGCCCCGATGGCGAAGACCTGGGCGTCATAGGTGACGGTGTTGGCGAGCGCGGTCGAGGGATTCGGCTGGATGAGCTCGACCGAGCCGTCGTTGATCTGCTTCGGGAACTCCCACGCCTCCCCTGGGCCCCGGGCTTCCACCACGACCTGAAACCGTTCGCCGATGGAGACGTTGGCGGTGCTCGGCCGAACCTCGATCACCGGTCCTTGAACCCCGGCCTGGGCCAGGGCGAGGAAGAGCGAGATTCCGAGGAAGGACTTCACCGCCGCTTCTCTCTTCCCTTGAAGAAGCCCTGCAGCGGCCGGTCGTAGGGTTCGGAGGTGATCAGGGACAGCGAGTCGACGCCGCACAGCCTCAGGTTGCCGCGGGTCTCCTCGACGTCCGTCGGGGTGAGCGCGGCCCGGACTCTCGGATCGGAAGTGTCGACGACCACGAGGTCGCCGGTCTCGGGATCGGTGAGGCGAACGAGGCCCACGTCGGGGATCGACCGGTCGCGCGGGTCGGAGAGATGCAGGGCGAACACGTCGTGCTTCTTTCGGAGCGCGGCCAGGGCCTTTTCGTAGCCGTGATCCTGGAAGTCCGAGACGATGGCCACGATGGACCGCCGTTTCAGGATGCCGCGAGCGAAGCGGAGCGCTTTCTGGATGGACGTTCCCTTCGAGCGCGTCTGGTGCACCAGGGTGTCGCGCACGATCCGAAGCGCGTGCATTTCCCCGCGCGAGGGAGGGATGAACATCTCGACCTCATCGGAGAAGAGCACGGCGCCGACCCGGTCTTTGTTCGCCACCGCCGAGAAGGCGAGAACGCCGGACAACTCCGCAGCGAGGTCGCGCTTGGCGAGATACCGGGAGCCAAAGGAGGAGGAGCCCGAGATGTCGATGAGGAGCAGCAGGGTGAGATCGCGCTCTTCCACGTACTTCTTCACGTGCGGCACCCCGGACCGCGCGGTCACGTTCCAGTCGATGGTGCGGACGTCGTCCCCGGGCTGGTACTCGCGGACCTCCGCGAACTCCATGCCGCGTCCCTTGAAGGCCGCGTGATAGCTGCCGATGATGCCGGACTCGAGGATGAGGCGCGTGTGCAGCCGGATCCTTCGGATCTTGCGCAGCGTCTCTCGGTCGAGGGTCGACACGGTTCCTTGTTCCTTTGAGGCCAGGGAACGGGAGGTCAGGGAACTTCGACGCGTTCCAGGATGCGATCCACGATCGCGTCGCTCGTGACGTTCTCGGCCTCGGCCTCGTAGGTGAGGAGAATGCGGTGACGGAGGACATCGCGGGCGATTTCCTTCACGTCCTCGGGCACCACGTAGGCGCGACCCCGCAGGAAAGCCACCGCGCGCGCGGCCTCGGAGAAGGCGAGGGTGCCGCGAGGCGAGGCGCCGAAGCTGATGAGGTGGGAGAGATCCCCAAGGCCCACCTCGCGCGGCTTGCGGGTGGCGGTCACGATCTCGATGATGTAGTTGCGGACCCGTTCATCGAGATGGATGTTGCGGACGAGCTTGGCCAGGGCGAGGACCGAGGCCTGATCGAGCCGTTTGGAGACGCTCAGTTCGTCGGCGGTGACGAGGAGCATGCGATCGAGAATCTGACGCTCCTCTTCCTTCTTCGGGTAGTCGATTCGCGCCTTCATGAGGAAGCGGTCAACCTGGGCCTCGGGGAGCGGATAGGTGCCTTCCTGCTCGATGGGGTTCTGGGTGGCGAAGACCAGGAAGGGCTCGGGGAGCGTGTAGGTCGAATCCCCGATGGTGACCTGTCTCTCCTGCATGGCTTCGAGAAGGGCGGACTGGACCTTGGCGGGGGCTCGATTGATTTCGTCGGCCAGGATCAGGTGCGCGAAGACCGGGCCTTTACGCACCGTGAACTCCCCCGACTTGGGCTGGAACACGAGGGTGCCCACGAGGTCGGCGGGGAGAAGGTCGGGGGTGAATTGAATTCGCGAGAACGAAAGATCGAGCACCTTCGAGAAGGTCTTGATGGCGAGGGTCTTGGCGAGGCCGGGCACTCCTTCCACCAGGAGATGGCCCCGGCACAGGAGGGCGATCAGCAGGCGATCGACGAGGGCGGGCTGGCCCACGATGACCTTTCGAATCTCGGTGGCGGCGGCCTGAACGCGCAGGGATTGTTCGCGGACGACGTCGTTCAGTTGGGTGATATCGAGTTCTGTCATTCGACCTTCAGGGAAAAATTAGAAGCGGGCGGGCCGGCAGGTGACCTGGTAGCTGGTCCAGGGCTGGCCGCTGCCGAGGACGATGTCGTACTGGTCGTTCCATTCGTTCGTCGACTTGACCGCGACCTCATCCTTGGGGCCGCCCTGCGCGGCGCACAGGCCCCGCGTGCGCAGGACTCGAGCCACCTCCTGGACATAGGCGTCCTCGCTTCGGACGCGCCCACCGTCGAAAAGGTCGGGGCGGGTCCTGAGCACGTCGGCCTGGGCGGCCTCCACCTGGGCCTGGAAGCTCGGCTTCTCCTCACGACAGGGCGAGCCCTCGGGCATGGGGCTGAGGGAACAACTGCCCTGGGTGGGAGTGGCGCTCCCCGCGGGAGAGGCGGTGGGGGCGGACGAAGGCTGGGGAACGGGGGTGGGCGAGGCGGTCGGGGTCCCGGGCTGAAGCACCACGGTGCCGCCGGGGGAGGGCGAGGGAAGCGCGCCCACGGGGGGATTCGGATTGGTGCCGGGAACGTCGACCTGGTCGAGCTTCTTGCAGGAGATGGCCGAAAGGAGGACGAGGGCGCCAAGCGCCAAGAGGCGCGCGGTCGCGCCCGGACGGGAGGAGGTCATAGGGGTTCTTGAGTCTAAGCCTTGAGGCTCAATGGTCCGATCGGCGCGAGCGGGCGCCATCAGTGGATGAACATCGCGTCGCCGTAGCTGTAGAAACGGTACCGGGAGCGGATGGCTTCGGCATAGGCGGAGAGGATGGTCTCCCGGCCCGAAAACGCGGCAACCAGGAAGAGGAGGGAGGACTTGGGGAGGTGGAAGTTGGTGACCAGCGCGTCAATGGCCTGGAAGCGGTAACCGGGGCGAATCACGAGATCGGTCTCGCCGAGACCAGCCCGGAGGCGACCGTTCGCAGCCACGCTTTCCAGCGTGCGCACCGTGGTCGTACCGACCGCGATCACTCGGTGGCCGGCCGCTCTGGCCCTCGCGTAGGCCTCCGCGGTCTCTTCGGGCACGAAGATCTTTTCGGGGGAGACGCGATGTTCGGCGATGTCGTCGACGTGAACCCGCGCGAAGGTGCCGGGGCCGACGTGGAGCATGATCTCGTGGACGGCGACGCCGCGCTCACGAATGCGATCGAGGAGGCCCGCGGTGAAGTGAAGGCCCGCGGTGGGGGCGGCAACGCTTCCGGGCTCCTTCGCGTAGACCGTCTGGTAGCGCTCTCGATCCAGCGGCCCGTCGGCGCGGTCGATATAGGGGGGCAGGGGCAGATGCCCGATCCGCTGGAGGAGGTCGAGCACGTTCGCCTCGCCTTCGAACTTCATGGTGCGGGCGCCATCCTGGTGCACCGCGACGACGCGGCAGCGCTCGTGCTCGCCCAGGGTCACCACCGCACCCTCCTTGAGCTTCCGACCGGGGCGCACCATGGCGCGAAAGGTGTCGTCTCCATTCGGTTCGGGAAAGAGGTAGAAGACTTCGGCGCGGCCGCCGCCGCTGGTGTGACCAAGAAGGCGCGCGGGAAGGACCCGGCTGCGGTTCACGACCAGCAGGTCCCCCTCTCTGAGCAGATCGGGGAGCGAGGAGAATCGGCTGTGCCCGATCGCCCCGGTGGCGCGCTCGAGGGTGAGCAGCCTCGAGGCGTCCCGATCGGGGAGCGGCGCCTGCGCGATCAGCTCTTCGGGCAGGTCGAAGTCGAAGTCCTGCGTCTTCAGAAGAGTTTCTTCTGGGGCCGCTCGGTCTCGGAGCGGTCCAGACCGAAGTGCTTGTAGGCGCGGGGTGTCGCGACCCGGCCGCGCGGCGTGCGATCGAGGAAGCCGATCTGGAGCAGGTAGGGCTCGTAGATGTCCTCGATCGCGTCCGACTCTTCGCCGATAGAGGCGGCCAGCGTCCCGAGGCCCACCGGTCCGCCGCTGAACTTCTCGATGATGGTGAGGAGAAGCTTGCGGTCGATCTCATCGAAGCCGAAGTCGTCGACGGCGAGGAGCTTGAGCGCGTCGTCCGCGACCACGCCGGTGATATGCCCCTGCGCGCGCACCTGCGCGAAATCGCGAACGCGCCGAAGCAGACGGTTGGCGATTCGCGGGGTGCCGCGGCTCCGCCTGGCGATCTGCTGGGCGCCATCCTCGTCGAGAGGGACGCCGAGGAGCTTCGCCGACCGCGTGACGATGATCTGAAGGTCCTCGGCGCTGTAGAGATCGAGGCGCATGACGATGCCGAACCGACTGCGCAAGGGAGCGGTGAGAAGGCCGGCCCGGGTGGTGGCGGAAATGAGAGTGAAGGGCTTGAGGGGCACGCGCATCGAGCGGGCGCCCGGGCCCGTGCCGATCATCAGGTCGAGGCTGAAGTCTTCGAGCGCCGGGTAGAGGATCTCTTCGACTTTCGCGTCGAGGCGGTGAATCTCGTCGATGAAGAGAATCTCTCGTTCTTCGAGGGCGGTGAGAAGAGCGGCGAGGTCGCCGGCTCGCTCCACCACGGGGCCGGATGTGGTCTTGATGGGAACCCCGAGTTCGTTCGCGATCACGTGGGCGAGCGAGGTCTTGCCGACCCCGGGCGGACCGGAGAGCAGGATGTGGTCGAGAGCCTCGCCGCGGTTTCTCGCGGCCTGGATGGAGACGCTCAAATTCTCGACCACGTTGCGCTGGCCGATGTAGTCGACGAGGCGCAGCGGGCGCAAGGAGACATCGAAGCGAACGTCGTCGTCGAGGCGGGCGCGGGAGATGAGCCGGGGATCTTCGGTGGCCATGGGGCGTCTAGCGACGGGAGATTACGCGGAGCGCGTCGCGAAGGAGGTCCCCGAGCGACGCCTCCGGCTGGAGTCGCAGGACCTCGGTGGCGGCGCGGTCGGCCTCCGCGGAGGAGTAGCCGAGGTTCGCGAGCGCGGAGAGGAGGTCGGAACGCTTCGGCGAGGGCGCCGGGGGCTCGGCCGTGCCGACGTGGAGGCCGGCGATCTTGTCCTTGAGCTCGAGGATCAGCCTCTCCGCGGTCTTCTTGCCCACTCCGGGCACGCGGGTCAGGCGGACCACGTCGTTGCCCCGTATGGCGTGGACGAGGTCCTCCGCTTCGATGCCGGACAGGACGCCGAGGGCCACCTTCGGGCCGACCCCGCTGACGCTGATCAGCTTCTCGAAGAGCTCGAGCTCGGTGGGTGTGGCGAAGCCGTACAGGACGAACTGGTCCTCGCGGACGTGGGTGTGGATCAGGAGCTGGGCCTGCGCCCCCTGGTCGCCGAGGCGACAGAAAGTGGAGATGGGGACGAGCACCCGGTAGCCGACGCCGCCGACGTCGAGCAGCAGTTCCTGCGGGTTCTTCTGAAGCAGGACGCCCCTGAGAAAGCCGATCATCGGATCTTCCCGCCGTCGGAGTCGGGCATGAGGTCGGCGCCGCAGATCGCAAGGGCGAGGGCGTCGGAGGCATCGCCGGGCAGGAGATCGGCGGGAAGGCCGAGAAGCCGGCTCACCATCCACGAAACCTGCTGCTTGTCGGCCAGGCCATAACCGCTCACGTGGGCCTTGACCGTGGAGGGCGCGAAGGCGGCAAGCGGCAGGTCGTTGGCCGCGGCGGCGAGAAGTGCCGCGCCTCGGGCGTGGCCGAGGGTGAGCGCGCTGCGCACGTTCTTCGCCTGGTAGATGCCTTCCACCGCCACCCGCTCGGGCGCGTGCTTTTCGATGACGGCGGACAACCCGCGGAAAATGGCCAGGAGACGGACCTCGAGCGGAGCCTTCACCGGCGGTCGAATCACGCCGAAGTCGATCACGCGGTGCTTTCGTTTCGGTCCCAGATCGATGACACCGAAGCCGGTGACGACGAGACCGGGATCAATGCCGAGGACGATCAGGGCGGCCCTCAGGACTCGGGCGCGCTGCTGGCGTCGAAGTTCGTCCAGACGTTGTTGACGTCGTCGCTGTCTTCCATGGCCTCGATCAGCTTGACCATCTGGGAAGCCTTGCCGGGATCGAGGGCGATGAGATTCTCCGCGTACTTTCCGATCTCCGAGTCGTCGGGCTCGATGCCCGCGTCCTTCACCGCCTTGAGCACGGCTTCGTGCGCCTGCGGGGTGGTGTAGATCTCGAAGCCCTCGGGCGAGCTCTGGATGTCGTCGGCGCCGGCCTCGAGGGCGATCTCCATCAGCTTGTCTTCAGTGGTCTTGTCGGCCGCGATCGCGATGTAGCCCTTCTGGTGGAAGAGGTACGACACGCAGCCCGCGGTTCCCATGTTTCCGTTGTGCTTGCTGAAGATGTGACGGATTTCCGAGACGGCGCGGTTCCGGTTGTCGGTGGTCCCTTCCACGAGCACCGCCACTCCACCGGGGCCATAGCCCTCCATGGTGAAGTCTTCGTAGTTGACGCCTTCCAGGTCCCCGGTACCCTTCTGGATGGCGCGCTTGACGTTGTCCGCGGGCATGTTGGCGGCCTTGGCCTTGTCCACCACCGTGCGCAGGCGGGGATTGGTGACGGGATCGCCGCCGCCGATGCGGGCCGCGATGGTCATTTCGCGGATCAGCTTGGTGAAGATCTTCCCTCGCTTCGCGTCAAGGGCGCCCTTCTTGTGTTTGATCGTGTGCCACTTCGAATGACCGGACATTGGGGTTTGAGGCCTCCAGAAGACGGATGAGTGATTCTAGACCCCGCCTGAACGGGGCCTTTGCGGGCCCGCGGTATGCGGCCCAAAAACGAAAGGCCCCGGACATCCCGTCACGATTCTCGAAAGAATTCGTAAATGGGGAAAGCGGGGCCTCTTTTGATCCCTTTTTAGGGGGTCGAACTAGAAACTAAGAAGAAGAAAAAATCCCGGCAACGTCCTACTCTCCCACCAGGTTGCCCTGGCAGTACCATTGGCGATGGAGGGCTTAACTGCCGTGTTCGGAATGGGAACGGGTGTGACCCCTCCTCCAAGGTCACCGGGAAAATCAGTTAGCTGTAACGTGCTCGACAGGCGAGCCGCACTCGGAAGCAAACGACGCTTTCGAAAGTTTGAAGTCTTCACTTCACCAGCAGTACAAACGCTATGGTCAAGCCTCACGACCGATTAGTACCCGTCAGCTGAAAGTCTGTGCTTGCGCTCGACTCTTATACCTCGGGCCTATCAACCTGGTAGTCTTCCAGGGGTCTTTAGGCAGGTTACCCTGCGGGAGATCTCATCTTGGGGTGGGCTTCACGCTTAGATGCTTTCAGCGTTTATCCCTACCGAACGTAGCTACCCAGCGATGCCACTGGCGTGACAACTGGTGCACTAGAGGTTCGTCCATCCCGGTCCTCTCGTACTAAGGACAGCTCCCCTCAAATCTCCTTCGCCCACAACAGATAGGGACCGAACTGTCTCGCGACGTTCTAAACCCAGCTCACGTACCGCTTTAATGGGCGAACAGCCCAACCCTTGGAACCTTCTACAGCTCCAGGATGCGATGAGCCGACATCGAGGTGCCAAACCTGGTCGTCGATGTGAACTCTTGGACCAGATCAGCCTGTTATCCCCGGCGTACCTTTTATCCGTTAAGTGATGGCCCTTCCATGCGGAACCACCAGATCACTAAGTCCTGCTTTCGCACCTGCTTGACTTGTAGGTCTCGCAGTCAAGCTCCCTTGTGCCTTTACACTCGCCGGCTGATTTCCAAACAGCCTGAGGGAACCTTCGAGCGCCTCCGTTACTCTTTGGGAGGCGACCGCCCCAGTCAAACTACCCGCCTAGCCGTGTCTCTCTCCCCGATAAGGGGAGCAGGTTAGAACCTAAGTGCGTTAAGGGTGGTATCTCACCGTTGGCTCCCCCGAGACCAAAATCCCGGGTTCAAAGCCTCCCACCTATCCTGCGCAGAACGCACCCAAGTTCAAGGCTAGGGTGCAGTAAAGGTGCACGGGGTCTTTCCGTCTAGTTGCGGGAAACCGGCATCTTCACCGGTACTACAGATTCGCAGTGCTCCTCGTTGAGACAGCGCTCAGATCGTTACGCCATTCGTGCAGGTCGGAACTTACCCGACAAGGAATTTCGCTACCTTAGGACCGTTATAGTTACGGCCGCCGTTTACCGGGGCTTCAGTTCAGAGCTTCGGCTTGCGCCTAACCCCTCTCTTTAACCTTCCGGCACCGGGCAGGCGTCAGGCCCTATACGTCGTTTTTATGACTTTGCAGAGCCCTGTGTTTTTAGTAAACAGTCGCCTGAGCCGATTCGCTGCGACTCCCTTGGGCTTTGGAAAGCAAGTCTCCTGACCCAAAGAAGCACCCCTTCTCCCGAAGTTACGGGGTTAATGTGCCTAGTTCCTAAACGAGAATTCTCACTAGCGCCTTAGGATTTTCTCCTCACCTACCTGTGTCGGTTTGCGGTACGGTCGCCCTACAGCTCCTTAGAGGCTTTTCTTGGCAGCATGGGATCGATCACTTTGCGGGCCGAAGCCCTCGACATCGGATCTCGGAAAAAGCTTCACGGATTTACCAACGAAGCCTTCGTACATCCTTGAACCTACACGACCAATCGTAGGCTGATCTGCCCTTCTGCGTCACCCCATCGGTCTTTATCGCTGTATGACAGTACGGGAATGTTGACCCGTTTTCCATCGTGCTACGCCTTTCGGCCTCGCCTTAGGACCGACTAACCCTGAGCGGATTGACCTAGCTCAGGAAACCTTAGGTTTACGGCGAACATGGTTTTCACACGTTTTATCGCTACTTGTGCCGGCAGGGTCTCTTCCATACCCTTCACTCGTCCTTGTCGGTCGGGCTTCATCGAGTATGGAACGCTCTTCTACCAATTGCCAGAGACGCATCTCTGACAAGTCCGTAGCTTCGGTGGCCGTCTTGAGCCCCGTTGAATTATCGGCGCAGACCCACTTGACCAGTGAGCTATTACGCTTTCTTTAAAGGATGGCTGCTTCTAAGCCAACCTCCTGGTTGTCTGTGCGGATCCACATCCTTTACCACTAAGACGGCACTTTGGGACCTTAGCTGACGGTCTGGGCTGTTTCCCTTTTGACAATGGAGCTTAGCCCCCACTGTCTGACTGCCGTGATGCGGCTTTCCGGTATTCAGAGTTGGATTGGATTCGGTACCTCGGTAAAGGCCCTAGTCCATTCAGTACTTTACCCCCGGAAGCTAACTCACGACGCTAGCCCTAAAGCTATTTCGAAGAGAACGGGCAATCACGAGGTTTGATTAGCCTTTCACCCCTACCCACAGCTCATCCAAGCTGTTTTCAACCAACACTGGTTCGGGCCTCCGGTCGGTGTTACCCGACTTTCACCCTGGCCATGGGTAGATCACCTCGCTTCGCGTCTTTTCCCAGCGACTAATTCGCCCTATTCAGACTTGCTTTCGCTACGGCTCGCTTAACGCTTAACCTTGCCGCTGAGAAAAACTAGCCGGCTCATTATGCAAAAGGCACGCTGTCAGGCTTACCGGGTTGCCCCGGTGAAACGCCCTCCAACTGCTTGTAAGCGCACGGTTTCAGGTACTATTTCACTCCCCTATAGGGGTTCTTTTCACCTTTCCCTCACGGTACTGGTTCACTATCGGTCGCAGGCACGTACTTAGCCTTGGGAGATGGTCCTCCCAGATTCCCGCAGGGTTTCACGTGCCCCGCGGTACTCAGGAACCGAACAAGGAAGTCTCACTCTTTTCGCCTACGGGGCTTTCACCCTGTATCGCCAGCCGTCCCAGACTGTTCGGCTAAGAGATCGATTTGTAACTTCCCGGCGCTGCTGTCCAGCGCCACGTCCGGCCCTACAACCCCTCTTCTACAACGTCGACAGACTTGACATAAAAGAGGTTTGGGCTCATCCCCGTTCGCTCGCCGCTACTAGGGGAGTCGCATTTGCTTTCTTTTCCTCCG
The DNA here is from genome assembly GCA_044229175.1 of Vicinamibacteria bacterium. GTDB lineage: Bacteria > Acidobacteriota > Vicinamibacteria > Fen-336 > JAGNNV01 > JAGNNV01. Next base: position 56,385 of record JBGATM010000003.1, read on the forward strand.
GGTACTGAGATGGTTCACTTCCCCGGGTTGACTACGTGCAACTATGTATTCATCACACGTGATCCAGGATTACCCTGGATGGGTTGCCCCATTCGGAAATCCTCGGGTCGGAGCCTGTTTGCGGCTATCCGAGGCTTATCGCAGCTTGCCACGTCCTTCATCGCCGTCCTGCGCCAAGGCATCCACCGTACGCCCTTAGTAGCTTGACCACAACGTTTGTACTACCGAAGTGGCTGATTACTTTCGTGCGTCTTGTTTGCTTATCTTGTGCGTGTTACGTATTAACTGACTAATTTTCTTGTTACTTCTTAATGTTGAAGTTTGATGAATATCTTATGAAGTCAAAGACCGCGGTTTCTGTCCAGGGACAGGAACGCAGGTGATTCGTCGAAGCCGACGCACCTGCGTTCATTTCCAATCTAGACAAGTATTCGCGAGACGCTCGAGCCGGTTGGTGGAGCTGGTCGGGATCGAACCGACGACCTCCGCCTTGCAAAGGCGGCGCTCCCCCAGCTGAGCTACAGCCCCGTGGTTGAGGTCAGGGGTTGGTGGGCCTAAGTGGATTCGAACCACTGACCTCACGGTTATCAGCCGTGCGCTCTAACCAGCTGAGCTATAGGCCCGGAAATAACCGGTCGGAATCGAATCTCAAAATGCTGTCTGCGAATGCAGAGGCTGCTCGCCAGGAGCAGTCCGCGCCCCAGAAGTTCCGGGAGACGGAACGTTGAAAACTAGACAAGCTCGCAATTGTTCAAGGTTCAAAGGTGCGTTTTGAACACCTCAAAGCACTTTCCTTAGAAAGGAGGTGATCCAGCCACAGGTTCTCCTACAGCTACCTTGTTACGACTTCACCCCAATCACCGACCATACCGTGGGCGCCTGCCCCCCTTGCGGGTTAGCGCAGCGACTTCTAGTACAGCCGGCTTTCGTGATGTGACGGGCGGTGTGTACAAGGCCCGGGAACGTATTCACCGCGGCATTCTGATCCGCGATTACTAGCGATTCCAGCTTCATGGAGTCGAGTTGCAGACTCCAATCCGAACTGGGATCGGTTTTTTGGGATTAGCTCCACCTCACGGTATTGCAACCCTTTGTACCGACCATTGTAGCACGTGTGTAGCCCGGGGCATAAAGGCCATGAGGACTTGACGTCATCCCCACCTTCCTCCGGTTTGTCACCGGCAGTCTCTCCAGAGTGCCCAGCATTATCTGTTGGCAACAGGAGGCGAGGGTTGCGCTCGTTGCGGGACTTAACCCAACATCTCACGACACGAGCTGACGACAGCCATGCAGCACCTCTATATGGGTCCCGAAGGAAAACTCTATCTCTAGAGCTGTCCCATACAGTTCAAACCCCGGTAAGGTTCTTCGCGTTGCGTCGAATTGAACCACATGCTCCACCGCTTGTGCGGGCCCCCGTCAATTCCTTTGAGTTTCAGCCTTGCGACCGTACTCCCCAGGCGGATCGCTTAATGCGTTAGCTTCGGCACGGGGGGAGTAAAAACCCCCCACACCCAGCGATCATCGTTTACAGCTAGGACTACCGGGGTATCTAATCCCGTTTGCTCCCCTAGCTTTCGCGCCTCAGCGTCAGTGTCGGTCCAGAAAGCCGCCTTCGCCACTGGTGTTCCTCCGGATATCTACGCATTTCACCGCTACACCCGGAATTCCGCTTTCCTCTCCCGAACTCAAGCCTCGCAGTATCCCGTGCAGATCCTCAGTTAAGCCGAGGGCTTTCACACGAGACTTACAAGGCCGCCTACGCGCCCTTTACGCCCAGTAATTCCGAACAACGCTTGCCACCTCTGTATTACCGCGGCTGCTGGCACAGAGTTAGCCGTGGCTTCCTCCACCGGTACCGTCAACATTCCGACGTATTAGGTCGAGTGCATTCGTCCCGGTCGACAGGAGTTTACAATCCGAAGACCTTCATCCTCCACGCGGCGTTGCTTCGTCAGGCTTGCGCCCATTGCGAAAAATTCCCCACTGCTGCCTCCCGTAGGAGTCTGGACCGTGTCTCAGTTCCAGTGTGGCCGTCCGCCCTCTCAGGCCGGCTACCGATCGGAGCCTTGGTGGGCCATTACCCCGCCAACTAGCTAATCGGACGCGGGCTCATCTTCAAGCGCCAGGCCTTGCGGTCCCCGGCTTTGATCCTGAGGCTCGTAGCCCCAGGGTATTATGCGGAATTAGCACCAGTTTCCCGATGTTGTTCCCCACTCGAAGGAAGATCACCCACGCGTTACTCACCCGTTCGCTGCTCTCTTGGGGTTGCCCCCTCAAGCGCTCAACTTGCATGTGTTAGGCACGCCGCCAGCGTTGATTCTGAGCCAGGATCAAACTCTCCAGTTAAAACTGTGAGTGACTCTCGTCTGGTCAACCGAGAGTCAAAAAGCTCTTACGAGCTCCTTTTGTCTTCAAGGCTAAAAACGCTTTTGAAACTCAAAAAATTGCGTGTACTTGTCTAGTTTTCAAAGAACCGTCCGCCGTTTGGGGACTCAGCCAGAATATCGAAAACGGGTAGGGTGAGTCAAGCCTTTGCTGGAGATTTCCGGGAAAGACTCCAGAACTTCAGAGCCCAGAGAGACCCGTATCGAGGGGTCCAACAAGCCATTGTGGTGGGCAAAATCCCTGGCCCCTATCTGTACGGGGTGGCCGCAACCGGAAGAATTTGCTGCGTCGTCCCGGCGCGGACCTCGCCTGGGCGAACGTGGTTCCCGCCCGCAGAACCCGACTCAACTCATTGTTCTTATTGTCTTTCAACCCCGAGGATGAGCAGACTCGAGGCGTTCAGGGCGAGCGTACTATCGACCCATCTGCTTGGGAATACGGACTTTAAGGGAGGATTCGAACGGTGCGCCCCTTGATCTCGTAAGCGCCGCGAGCCACGATATCGACCGCCTTGGGGTAGAGGCGATGCTCCGTCTCCAGAATTCTCGATGAAAGCGTGTCTTCCGTATCGTCGGGATCGACCCTGACGGGCTCCTGGAGGACTATGGGGCCCGTATCAAGGCCCGCGTCAACGAAGTGGACCGTGGCCCCCGACCAGCGAACACCGGCCTCCAGGGCCTGTTTCTGGGCGTGCATCCCCGGAAACGCGGGAAGGAGGGAGGGGTGGATGTTCAGGATGGGACGGGCCAGGCCCTCGATGAACACCGGCGTCAGCACGCGCATATAGCCGGCAAGGCAGACGAGCTCGACCGAGCGGCTCGCGAGCAGGGCCACCACCGCGCGCTCATGCTCGTCCCGGCCCACACCGCGACTTGGTATGCAGACCGCTTCGACGGATGCGTCGCGGGCCAGCGAAAGGGCCCCGGCCCCGTCAATGTTCGACACGGCCAGGACGATTCGATACGAGGAATGGTCGGCCTGAGCCTTGAGAAGAGCCGCGAGGTTGCTGCCTCGTCCGCTCGCGAGAACCGCGACGCGCCTCACGCCAGGGTGACGCCCTCACCCGAGACCAGTTCCCCGATCCTGAAACAAGCCTCGCCTCGCGCGCCCAGCGCCGACTCGATCTGGGGAGCCGTCTCTCGAGACACCACCAGGATCATTCCAATTCCCATGTTGAAGGTGCGGTACATCTCGTCGCGAGCCACCGGCCCGCCCTCCGCGATGAGCCTGAAGATGGGAGGTACCGACCACGCCGTGGTCACAACTCTCGCGCCCACGCCCTTGGGAAGGACACGGGGGATGTTGCCCTCGAAGCCTCCTCCGGTGATGTGAACGAGCGCCTTGATCCGGTCCTGCTGGATCTCCGGCCACAAGGCCTCGAAATAGCTTCGATGGGGGGCGAGCAGGGCCTCTCCCACCGTGCCGGGCAGCGACGACGGCCGGTCGGAGACCTTGAGACCCATCCGCTCGAGTAGAACCTTGCGGGCGAGGGAATAGCCGTTCGTGTGGAGGCCCAGCGACGGAAGTCCGATCAGAACATCGCCTGCGGCCACGTCCTTTCGGGGAAGGATCTTCCCCTTGTCCATGGCCCCGACGATGAAACCCGCCAGGTCGTAGTCGTCCTCGGCGTACGTGCCCGGCATTTCCGCGGTTTCCCCGCCAATCAGCGGGCAGGAGAACTCCGCGCACGCTCGGGCGATGCCGCTCACGATCGACTCCACCCGGGCGGGATCCATCTTGCCAAGCGCGATGTAGTCGAGGAAGAAGAGGGGCCTCGCACCCTGCACGAGAATGTCGTTGACGCAGTGGGCCACGAGGTCGTAGCCAACCGTATCGTGCACCCCGCAGTCGCGGGCGATGCGGATCTTCGTGCCCACGCCATCCGTGGAAGACACCAGCACCGGCTCCTTCATCCCCGAAAAGTCGGGTTGAAAGACACCTCCGAAGGAACCGATCTCCGAGAGCACCGACGCGGATTTCCGCGACGACAGGAGGCGCTTGATCCGTTCCTTCGCGTCGTCTGCGGCTGCAATGTCGACGCCGGCGGCGCGGTAATCCAAGTGGGGGACTCCTTGAGAGGCGGTGGGTCGGGCTAGCGAACGCTGGCGAGCGCCTCGGCGTTCCGGCTGATGGGATAGCGGTCGGTCAGGGTCTGGAGATAGCTCGAGAACAGCCGATCCTTCTTGGCCGCGACCAGGGACTCCCGGATGGTGTCTCTTTGCTGGGCCAGCGCGGTTTCGTCGGACGACTTCTTCTCGATGACCCGAACGACCGCGACGCCCGTCGGGGTGTCGAGGGGCGCGGAGACCTTCTTTTCCGCGAGCTCGAACACCTGGTCCTCGAGCACGGAACTCTGGGGAATCTCGGTAAAGGCCTGGCCTCGTCCCACCAGTCCCTTGGTCTCGACCCTGGTGAACTTCGCCCTGGCCGCAGCCTTGGCGAGATCGGTTCGTTCCGCGTCTGCGGCCAGGGCCTTGGCGGCCTCTCTCGCCTTCTCCCGGGCTTGAAGCCTGATGAGGTCTTTCCTCACGTCGTCTTTCACCTCGGCGAGCTCGGGAACCTTCGGGGGGAGTATGTCGTCGACCCGGATGAATGCGGCGCCGCCGCCGGCGGGGAAGCCGTCCTTCGACGTCTCCTTGGCCTTGAGTTCGAAGGCGCTGGAGAGAAGCACCGGACTGGTCAGGGGTCCGGAACCCTTGCCCAGCTGCAGGGGCTCGCTCTTCTTCACCGTGAGTCCCTGGGCGGTCGCGATCTGTTCGAGGCTCTGATTCGACTTCAGGGCTTGCGCCACCGCCTCGGCCTTCTGGGACGCGAGCTCCCTGGATTTGGAGTCCTGCAGTTGCGCTTCAATCCTCTTCCGCGCCTGTTCGAGGGACTGCGTGGTCTCCGGCAGGGTGGTGTCGACCTTGATGATGTGATACCCGAAGGAGGTCTTGACCACGTCCGACATGGCGCCCGGCTGCAATGCGAAAGCCGCCGCCGAGAATTCCGGCACCATCTGCTCCCGGCCGAAGCAGCCCAGACTGCCGCCGCTCGCGGCCGAGGTGTCCTCCGACTTCTCCTTGGCCACTTTCTCGAAGGCTTCGCCGGCCTTCAGCCGGGCCAGGGCCGCCTCGGCGAGCTTCCTGGCCTCGCCATCCTCGTGGCCCTCGGGTGCGTTTCCCTGCTTGACCTTCACGAGGATGTGACGGCCGCAGACCTGGGAAGGCGTGGTGAACTCCGCCGGATTGGCCCGATAGTAATTCTCGATCTCCGAACCGGTGGGCAGAACCTTGGCCCGGAGTTCGACGGGATCGATCAGGAGGTAGGAGAGGACGCGCCGTTCGGGCAGCCGGAAGCGGTCTTTGTTGGATTCGAAGCGGGCCTTGATCTCATCGTCCGTGGGCTGGATCGCCGCTTCGAAGGGCGCGGTCGGAATGTGAACGTACTCCGCCCGAACCAACTCGCTGCGACGACGAAATTCCGCGCTTACCTCGGCGTCCGACACGCCGACGCCATCAGTGACGGCTTCGCGCAGGCGCTGGGCTTTCAACTGCTTTCGAACCTCGGCCTCGAAGTCCGTCACCGTCATCCCCTGCTGCTGGAGAAGCCGGGTCAGCGTGGCCGAGCCCACGAAGCGACCCTCGGTCTGGAGCTGCGGATCCTCGGTGATCGCCTTGATGACCGCCTGGTCGTCGACCTGAAAGCCGAGACGGTCGGCCTCGAGGGCTTCGAGCTGGTCGCGAACCATCGAGGACAGGACCTGTTCCCGCAGTCCCATGCGCTCGAGCATCGACTCGTCGATCTGGCCCTGGTTCATGGCGAGGAACTGCCGCCTCTGTCGGAGATACTGCTTCTGGAACTCGCTCGTTTGAATGGGCCGGCCGCCGACGGTGGCGACGGCGGAGTCCGCCAGTCGGGTGGCGGGGTCGAGGTTCGGGATGTAGAGGATCACGAACGCGAGAATCACCACCCAAAGGAAAACGAAGAACCAGCGCCGGTGACGCCGCAGAAATGCGAGGGCCATCAGAGAGTCAACTCCAGATCTCGAAAAAGGAACGAAAGACCGGCCAAAGGCGGAAAACCGAGAGCCCGATCGTGCCTATAGGTAAAGGGCTGTCGAGTATACTTCGGCCTTCCGTCTCGGGAATCGCTCACGTTGCTTTCCTCAGATAATTTCCGGACTTCGTGACGATCTCCGCGTGACCTTTCGAGAGGACTCCTCAGTGTCCAACGTCAACGTGCCCTCGGGCCCGGGGGATCGTCGCCTGCGCGTCTCTCGCCTGCTCGGGGCCATCGCGGTTCTGGTGCTCGCGCTCGGGCTCGGCTACTCGCTGCTTCAGGACAAGCCGCCGGCCCCTCCCACCGAGGCGGAAACCCCCAAGGACACCGCGGCGAGCTTCGAAGCCATTCAGGGCAACGTGAAGACCCGCGGCGTGGGCGGCCTGGACTGGAGGACGGCGGAAGTGCGCGTGCCCCTCCGCAAGAGCGACCTCGTTCGCACGTATCCCTCGTCGTCCGCGGAGGTCAAGTTCTTCGACGGAACGCGCGTGACCGTTCGCCCGGACAGCCTGATCACCATCGAAGAGACTTCCAAGGATCCCAACTCCGCATCGAGCAAGGTGGCGTGGAAGGTCTCCTCGGGGGAGATCAATTACGAGACCACCCAGAGAAACGGCGGTTCCACCGAGGCCGTGACTCCCACCTTCCGCCTCGCCCTCGAAGGAAACTCCGCGGGCACGATGAGAGTGGGCGAGGGGGGTCTGACCGCGGTGGCCCAGCTCGCGGGAGCCGCCAACATCGAGACGAAGACGGGGCAGAAGATTCGTCTGGGCGCCAACGAGGGCCTGAAGGTCGACGCCACCGGAAAGGCCGGCGCCAAACAGATCCTTCCGGATCCGCCGACCGCCCAGGCGCCCGGGGGCGCGTCCGGGGTCCTGTCGCTGGCCGAAGGGGCGCCCGTGCCCGTTTCCTGGTCGGCCTCCGCCGGCGCCTCGTCCTATCGGATCCAGATGGAGATGAAGAACGGGAGCGGGCTCGAGGTGGTGTTCGACCGGAATGGAATCAAGGGCACGTCCGCGAGCATCCCCGGCCTTTCCGCGGGGGACTTCACGTTCCGGGTGGCGGGCCTGACCGACGACGGCGTGCAGGGAAAATTCTCGGCGCCCGTCTCCTTCAAGATCGAGCGCACCGCTCCGCCGCCGCCGCCCGCCAACGCGCCCGCGCCGGTGTTGGTGATCGAGGCCTTCGAGGCGAGGAACAACGTGCTCCGCCTGGTCGGCAAGACGGAGCCGGGAGCCAAGCTCACCGTCAACGGGGACCCGGTGACGGTCCAGCCGGACGGCTCCTTCCGCGAGTTCGTGACCCTGGCGCGGAAACAGGGCGAGCAGAGGGTGGTGATCCGGTCCAGATCCTCGTCGGGTGGCGTCGCCGAAGAGACGCGAACACTCCCGCCGGGGCAATAGCCGCAACCGGGGGGACGGATACAACGCGGTGGCCCATACGAACGAACGGACACTCACCACCGATCAGGTGCTGCGGATCCACGCGAGTCTCGAACCCGCGACGATCCGCCAGAATTTTCAGAACGTCTGCCAGGAGCATCTCGGGCCCTGCGAGGTCCGCATCTTCACCTTCCTGCCGGATGACCCGAGGCGAATGCTTCCCTTCGGGTGGGGAGAAGAAGAAAAGCCCCTCGATGCTCCGGAGTTCGACGGGCCCGGGTTCTTCGGCGCGGCCGCGACTCCCGTCGTGGACCCGGAGACCCCGGGGTCCTGGTGCGCGCTGCTCCCCCTCATCGTCGAGGCGGACGCGGTGGGCGTGCTGCAACTCACCTGCGAGCGGGCGGTGGACCGGGCGGGGGTGGCGCTCATCGAGGACCTGGCCCGCGCCCTATCCGTGGCCGTACGAAATGCGGAGACCTTCGAGAAGACGAGGCGGCTCACCTTCACGGACGACCTCACCGCGCTGTACAACTCGCGCTTCATGGCCCTGTACCTTGATCGCGAGTTGAAAAGGTGCCGCCGGATGAGGTCGCCGCTCTCCCTGATCTTCCTCGACCTGGACGGCTTCAAGGAAGTCAACGACACCCATGGCCACCTGGCGGGGTCGAGAACCCTGGTCGAGGTCGGCGCGGTCCTCGAGGAAACGGTTCGCGACGCGGACATCCTGATCCGCTACGGGGGTGACGAATTCGTCATTCTCTTTCCGGAAACCCCCCTTTCCGGGGGCCTGGTCATCGCGGAGCGGATTCGGCAGGTGATCGGAAACACCAAATTCCTCGAATCGATGGGGATCGAAGCGCGCGTCTCCGCCTCGATCGGGATAGCAGCGTATCCTGAGAGCGCCGACGATGTTCGCAGTCTGATCACGAGCGCCGACCGGGCGATGTACGAGGCCAAGGCCCTCGGAAAGAATCGCGTGGTCTCCGCCCGTCCGATCGCCTTTCCTCTCGCCCTTACCGAACCCACCAAGAGGCCTTAGCACTTCCCTTGAGTCTGCTCCGATCCATCCTCAACTTCAGCTACTTCTCGAACGACCTCGCCATCGATCTGGGAACGGCGAACACGCTCGTCTTCGTCAAGTCGAAGGGCACGGTCGTCTCCGAACCATCGATCGTCGCGGTCAACGTTCGCACCGGCCGGGTTGAAGCGGTGGGCCATGACGCCAAGGAAATGCTGGGACGGACCCCGGGCGGCATCGTGGCCATACGGCCCATGAAGGACGGAGTGATCGCGGACTTCGAGATCACCGAGAAGATGCTCTCGCACTTCATCCGCAAGGCGCACAACCGCAACGCCTTCGTGCGCCCGAGGATCATCATCGGGATTCCCTCGGAAGTGACGCAGGTGGAAAAGCGCGCGGTGCGCGACTCCGCCCTCAAAGCGAAGGCCTCCGAGGTCTACCTGGTGGATCAGGCCATGGCCGCGGCCATCGGGGCCGGCCTTCCCATCACCGAGCCCTCGGGCAACATGGTCGTCGATATCGGCGGCGGCACCACGGACGTGGCGGTGATCTCGCTCGCGGGAATCGTCTACTCGAAGTCCGTGAGGGTGGCCGGGAACGAACTCGACGAAGCCATCATTCAGTACATCAAGCGCAAGTACAACCTTCTCATCGGCGAGCGCACGGCCGAGCAGGTCAAGCTGGAGATCGGGAGCGCCTTCCCGCTCGAGCAGCCGCTCTCCATGGAGCTCAAGGGCCGTGACCTGATCGAGGGCATTCCCAAGACCCTGACCGTGACCGACGGCGAAATCCGCGAAGCGATGAGCGAGCCGGTGAGCGTGATCGTGAACGCGGTGCGGGTCGCCCTCGAGCGCACCCCCCCCGAGCTTTCGGCCGACATCGTCGATCGGGGAATCGTCCTGACCGGCGGAGGCAGCCTCCTCCGCGGACTCGACAAGCTGCTTCGCGAGGAGACCGGCCTGCCCGTCATGGTCGCGGAGAATCCCTTGAGCTGCGTCGTCCTCGGGACCGGACGGATGCTCACGGACTTCGATCTCCTCCGTAAGATCAGCATCGACTAGGAGCCGCAATCCCGGGGTAGCCTCGCGGGAACTCACCATGGAGAACCTGGTCGCGGGTGCGCGAAACGAGAACGCGTCACTGCGGCGTTCCTGGATGTGGCTGCTCGCTTTCCTGGTTTTTCACCTGGTGGCGATCTCCCGGCAGGTGGATGTGGAGGGGATCTCCCTGTTCGAGCGAACGGTCCTGTCCTTCTTCTCGCCGGTTCTGAACGGGCTCTCGTCCGCCGCCGACTCGGTGGTGGGAGCGTGGAGCTCGTTCGTGGACCTGCGCCGGGTGGGCGAGGAAAACGAGCGCCTCAAGAGCCGCCTGCGCGACGCCGAGATGCAGCTGCTTTCGCAACGGGCTTCGGTGGAGGAGAACGCGCGGTTGCGGGTCTATCTCGACCTGAAGCCGCGGCTTCCCATGCCGACCCTTCTCGCCGACGTGGTCGCTCGAAACGCCTCCCCCTGGTTCAAGACCATTTCCATCGACAAGGGCGCCGCCAATGGCGTGGTCCATGGGGCGACGGTGCTCTCCCCCTCCGGCGTCCTCGGACGCGTCATCTCCGTGTCGCGGAACTCCGCGAGCGTCCAGTTGCTGGTCGATCGAGACAGCGGAGCCGCGGTGCTCACCGAAAGGGGTCGCGTGGACGGGATCGTTTCGGGGTTTCAAGACGACGCCGATGGGTCGCCGCTTCTTCTCATGAAATACGTGCCCAGCCTGGCCGCGGTAACCCCGGGCGAGGTGGTCGTGACCTCAGGACTGGACCAGCTCTTCGAGAAGGGACTCGTGGTGGGGACGGTGCTGCGGGTGGCCGAGCCGGTCGGACTCTTCAAGGACGTCTGGGTGCGGCCCTCGGCTTCGCCCGCCTTCGCCGAGCAGGTGTTCGTTTCCCTGGCTCCGAGGAACCGGGAGGAGATTCCTCCCCAATGAAAGCAAACCTCGTTGCCCTCGCTCTCCTGGTCTTCGCCCTGCTCCTGCAGAGCGCGCTCAGCCGCTTTCTTCCGGTCAGCGCCTATGTCGACCTTCCTCTGGTGGTCGCCACCTGGTTCGCGCTCTCGCGTGGAGAAATCCTGGGCATGATCGGGGGCTCTCTTTCCGGCTGGATGACCGAAGCGCTCTTTGGCCGCGGAATCAAAGGAGTCTCGGGCCTGATCCGACTGGTCATTGGTTTCGCCCTGGGTCTTCTGGGTTCACGCTTTCTCATCACCGGCGCGCTCGCGCGCTTCTCTTTGCTCCTCACCGTGACCGTGATCGACACGCGCGCCTTCGAGTGGATCGCCCCCGCCTTCGGCATGTCGCCGGTCCAGTACTCTCCCGCGGCCATGACCATCCGCGGCTCCATCAACGCCACGGTGGGGCTGGTTCTCTTCGCCCTGTTCGAGCGACAAAGAGCGAGGCCGTCGTGAAGATCTACGAAGACCTTCGCTCGACTCAGCAGCGCCTCGACGGCCTGCAGAACGGGCTCCTCGTTCTGGTCGCCGTCCTGCTCCTCCAGTTCTGGCTGCTCCAGGGCGTCAACTCCAGAAAATACCGGGAGCTCGCGGAGAACAACCGGATTCGAACCCTGAGCATCGCCGCCCCCCGCGGGACCCTCACCGACCGGAACGGTCACATCCTCGCCGAGAACAAGCCCGCCTTCAAGATCGTGGTCACCATGGGCCCCTCGGGTTCGGTGGAGAACCTGTCGCGTTCGCTGGCCTCGCTCCTGAAGATCGACGAAGCCGAAATCCGGCAGAAGCTCGGCAAGCCGAGAGCGGCCTATCAGCCCGTCACCATCAAGCCGAAAGCGACGTTCGAGGACGTGGCCGCGGTCGAAGCGCGCCGGCTGGAGATGCCGGAGGTCAGCGTCGAGGTGGTTCCGGTGCGTTCCTATCCGCAGGCTCAGAACGCCGCGCATGTCGTGGGTCGGGTGGGCGAGGTCACCGATCGCCAGCTCAAGCAGCCGGCGTTCGCGGATTTCGAGCCCGGGCGGGTGGTCGGCCAGTCCGGCCTGGAAGCGCTCTACAACGAGGATCTCACCGGCATCGACGGACTCAGGCGCGTGGTGGTCAACAGCCGCGGGGTCGAGGTGTCTCTCTCGGAAGACCAGCCGGCCCGCGCCGGCGGCGCGGTTGAACTCACCCTGGCCGCGGACCTGCAGTCGGCCATGGAAGAGGCTTTCAAGAATCGCGCGGGGAGCGCGGTGGCCCTGGACCCCTTCACCGGCGAGATCCTCGGCCTCGTTTCTTCTCCGGGTTTCGACCCCAACAGTTTCAGCTCCGGCATCGAGCGATCCTTGTGGGAGAGTCTGATGCGCGATCCCGAGACGCCCTTGTTCAATCGCGCGGTGCAGGGCCAGTATGCGCCGGGAAGCCTCTTCAAGGTGATCGTGGCCGCCGCGGGGCTGGAAGAGGGTCTGATCACGCCTGAAACCACGGTGTTCTGTCCGGGGTACGCCTCGATCTACGGACACGTGTTCAAGTGCAATCGGCCCGGGGGGCATGGAATCGTGTCGCTGGGCCGCGCCATCGGCGAGTCCTGCAACGTGTTCTTCTACCAGCTCGGGGCGCGGCTCGAGATCCAGCGCCTCGCCGCTTACGCGAGAAAGTTCGGTTTGGGCGGCCTCAGCGGCGTAGACCTCCCGAACGAGGCGCCCGGATTGATTCCCGATCCCGCGTGGAAGGAGCGCATGTTCAAGGCTCCCTGGTACCCGGGAGAGACGATTTCGGTTTCCATCGGCCAGGGGCAGGTCCTCGCCACCCCGCTCCAGATGGCCCGAATGATGGCGGTGATCGCGAACGGAGGGCGGCTCGTGCAGCCCCACATCGGGCGTCTCGTCTCCGGGAAGCCCGTGGCCTACGAGCCGCCGCGGTCCCTGGGATTCAAGCCATCGACCCTCGAGGCCATCCGCCGCGGTCTGTTCATGGCCGTGAACTCGGGCGGCTCCGCGCAGCGCGCCCAGATTTCCGACCTCGTGGTAGCGGGCAAGACCGGATCGGCCCAGGTGGTGTCGTCCTCCAAGCTCAAGAAGGACATCGATACCATTCAGCCGCGCGCGTGGTTCGCGGGATTCGCGCCGCTCGACAATCCCCGGATCGCGCTGGCCGTGCTCGTGGATCACGGCGGGAGCGGGGGCACGGCCGCCGCCCCCGTAGCCCTCGCCATCTTCGAGAAGTTCTTCGGACGCCAACATGTGGACCCACTCGCTAAGAAGGCTTCACCCTAGATGCTTCGTCGATTCTTTCAAGGCCTCGACTACCCCCTCCTCGGCCTGACCCTGCTGGTGAGCGGCCTGGGTGTGGCGATGATCAACAGCGCCACCCAGGGCACCAGGCTCCAGGGCCTCTGGATGAGTCAGCTTGGCGCTATCGGCATCGGAGTTCTTCTCCTGCTGGTGGTCGCGGCGACGGACTACCGCCGGCTGGCCGATCGCTCTCCCTTGCTCCTGGGTGCAACCCTCCTGGTGTTGTTCGCCACCCTGGCCCTCGCCCCGAGGATCGCGGGAACGCGGCGGTGGCTGAGCCTCGGACCCGTCCAGTTTCAGCCTTCCGAGTTCGCGAAGATTGTCGCGGCGCTCGTGATCGCGAAGCTCTTCTCCGAAATGAAGAAGGAGTCCCTGGGCCTTGGAGATCTGCTGGCGCCCGCGGCGGTAACCGGCGTGCTGGCCCTCACCATCGCGGCCGCGCCGGACCTCGGGACCGCGGTTTCTCTCGTTCCCATGTTCTTCGTCGGGGCGTTTCTCGCGGGTCTTCGCTACAAGTCCATCTTCATCCTCAGCGGTTTCCTTCTGATCTTCGGGCTCGTGTCCTGGGAGTTCCTTCTCCGCGACTATCAGAAGGCCCGGATCTATTCGTTCCTCGACCCCGATCTCGACCCCCGGGGCTCGGGCTACCAGAAGAAACAGTCGCAGATTGCCGTGGGATCGGGCGGGCTCACGGGCAAGGGCTATGGAGAAGGAACCCAGACCCAGCTCGGATATCTCCCGGCGCGGCAGACCGATTTCATCTTTTCCGTGCTGGCCGAAGAATTCGGTTTCATGGGAGTGGTGGCGACCCTCGGCCTCTATCTCGCCCTGCTTTGGCGGTGTCTCGACATCGCCCGACTGGCCCGGGATCGGCTGGGCGCCATCCTCGTCGCCTGCCTCACCGCAACACTCACGTTCCAGGTTGTTTACAATGTCGGGATGGTGGCGGGTCTTCTCCCCGTCAAGGGCCTGCCCCTGCCGCTGATGAGCGCCGGTCGTTCTTCGGTGCTCGCGACATTTATTTCGATCGGCCTCATCCTCAGCGTCAGGATGCGCCGATTCGCCAATTGACGGGCACTACCAACGAGTTTTTTCAAATGACTTCCATCAGCCCGTCGCCCGTGCGTTCCGCATGAGGCGCGAACTTGTCGTCACCTCTTCTCCCAAGGAAACCCGCGTAGCCCTCCTCGAGGACTCCCAGGTCGCGGAGTTCTTCATCGAGCGCTCGGAGCACGCTTCGACGGCCGGGAACATCTACAAGGGCAGGGTCAGCCGCGTGCTGCCCGGGATGGGCTCCGCTTTCGTGGACATCGGTCTCGAGCGCGACGCCTTCATGCACGCCGAGGATGTCTTCGAGGATCTTCCCGAGAACCTGCTCGAGGAGGAGGAGCGCGGGGCCAAGGCCGCGCCCATCGAGGACCTCGTGAGCCCCGGCCAGGACATCGTGGTCCAGGTGGTCAAGGAATCGCTCGGGACCAAGGGCGCCCGCATCACCGCCCACATTTCCCTGCCCGGCCGGTTCATGGTCTTCCTGCCAACGGTCGAGCACGTCGGAGTCTCGCGGCGCGTGCAGGATGATGAAGAGCGGAAGCGGCTCAAGAGTTTTCTGAAGGGCATCCGCCGCGAGAACGGCGGAGGCGGCTTCATCGGACGCACCGCGGCCCTCGGCCGGGAAGTGGCCGACCTCGAGCGCGACGCGCGGAACCTCATCCGAACCTGGGATGAGGTGCGCGGGGTCGCCTCCCGGGGCAAGGCCCCGATGCTCCTGTACAAGGAGCCTTCGCTCGTCGAACGCCTCCTGAGAGATCTGCTCGGAAAGGACGTGGCGGGCGTTCACGTCGACGATCCCGAGCTCCACAAGAAGGTCTACAACTTCCTCGACCGCGTCGATCCCGAGCTTCTTTCGAAGGTCCGCCTGGTCAACCGGCCCGGCCATATCTTCGACGACTTTGGAATCAACGCCGAGCTCGAGCGCGCGCTCAAGGCCCGCGTTCCTCTCGAATCGGGCGGCTCGATCGTCATCGAGGAGACCGAGGCCCTGGTTTCCGTCGACGTGAATACCGGGCGCTTCGTGGGCAAGAGCGATCACGAAGAGACCATCGTCAAGAACAACATCGAGGCGGCGCGGGAGATCGCCCGGCAGCTTCGCCTGCGCGACCTCGGCGGCATCATCGTCCTCGACTTCATCGACATGAAGGATCGGAAGAACCGCAAGAAGGTCCTGGCCGTGCTCGACGGCGAGCTTCGGCGCGACCGCGCGACCAGCCGGGTCCTTTCCGTCAGCGAATTCGGCTTGGTGATCCTCACCCGGAAGCGGGTTCGCGAGTCTTTGAGCAAGACCCTTTGCGAGACGTGTCCGGAGTGCGGCGGGGCGGGACGAGTGAAGAGCGTGCCCACCATCCTGACCGAGATCTACGACGAGATTCGAAAGCTCCCGGCCGAACTCAAGACCCAGAAGCTCACGCTGCGCGCCGCCCCTGCCGTCGCGGACGTTCTGCTCGAGGAACGCGACAGCGGTTTCCTTTCATCGATCTCCAGCCTGCTCTCGGAACCGCTGGGCGTCGAGGCGGATCCCCTCCTGAGTCAGGAGCAGTTCGACATCCTCACCGGCCCGCCGACGGTCTAGCCGTCGCGCCCCGGCGGATTGGGCGAAGGAGCACGCAGAGAAGTTCCGCTTCTCCGATGAGATAGCGCGGCTCGATCGCCGCCTTGGCGAAACGCACGCCTTCGGCGCGCAACCGGCTCGCCTGAACCGCGCCCCGTCGATCGGGAAGAAGGATGCGGCCGCCGGCCCCGACCACCCGGTGCCACGGGGTGTTGTCCCTGCCCTTGAGCGAAGCGAGAATCCAGGCCACGGTTCGGGCGCCCCCAATCGGCCGGCCGAGCGACACGGCGGCCCGCCCCACCGTTCCATAGCTCGCGGCCCGGCCACGAGGAATTCGGCCGACAATGTGCTTGACCAGGGCGGTGGGAGAGACGTCTTCGAGAGCCGCCATCGCCGAGGGCCCTTCGTCTACCGCGGCTCGGGGGTCGGGGTGGGCGAGGGCTTGATCGGAGTGTTTGGAACGGTGATGCGCTCCGGGGCCGCCGAGCCGGTGGTGGTGATTTCCTCGTCGGCGTTTGCGGGCGCGGGGGCGGGGGCCTTGCGGACCTTGTTGCGCCCGATCTGGGTCGGCGCTTCGCGCACATAGACCGTGTAGACCGCATTCTTCTTGAGCTCGGCGATGTAGTCGCCGTAGACCTTCTCGAACCTCGTGCGCGTCAACTCCTCCTGGATCTTCTCCTTGACCTGATCGAACGGAGTCACCTCGTCGGCCATGCGCTCGCGCACCTTGAGGATCCAGTACCCGCCTTCGACGGGCACCGGAGCCGAGACTTCCCCGGGCCGCAGGTCCGCGATGGCGGCGGCGAGGGCGGGGTTCAGATCCGCCGGCTCCACGCGCCCGAGGTCTCCGCCCGAGGCCTTGCTCGCGCCCACCGACACCTCGCGCGCGACCGTCTCGAAGTCCTCGCCCTTCTTGAGCCGGGCCACGGCGGCGTTCGCCGCATCGGCCGCGCCCTCGCCCTTCACCACGATCTCCATGAGGTGAACGGTGGCCTTGCGGGTGAAATCGGCGGCCTTGCGACGCTCGTACTCCGTGCGAACGTCGGCTTCGGTCACCTGGGCTTTCGGGTCGATATCGCGGGCGCGAACCTGCCTCACAATGACCGAGCGTTCGATGTTCCGCCGCAGGGCTTCCTTGGTGAGTCCTTCCCTTTTGAGCTGCATCTGGAAGTCCTCTTCGGACGTGATGTTCTGTTCCTTCTTGATGTCCTCGATCACCTGGTCCAGGTACTCGGGGCGAAGCTTCAGTCCGAGCGCCATCGCGCGGTCGACGAGGAGCAACTCCTCCATGGCTTCATCCAGGAGTTTCGCGTTGTTCTGGCGCAGGAAAGCCTCGACCTCGCTGTCGGGAACCCGGGCCGCCTGAACCGCGGCCATCTGCCGGGCTTCGAACTCCGAAAGCGTGACGATCTGGCCGTTCACGCGGGCAATGACCCGTTCGATCACGTCCGAATGAACGAGAACGGAAGCGCCCAGGGCCCCCACGAAAAAAACGCTACCGAGCCGTGACAGCTTCATAGTTCACCTGTGCCTGAGAGACCAGTCCATCGATAAGTTGCTTCATTCTGAGACGAGTCTTCGCTTCGGTAAGTCTCGACTCGATATCCGGTCGCGATTCGGCGAAGGACCGGGTGGCGGAGACGGTCTTCGACTCCAGCCGGAGGACATGGTAACCGAAGGACGTGGTTACGATGCCGGAGATCTGGCCCGGCGAAAGCGAAAACGCGGCCTTTTCGATGTCAGGGGGCAGCTCTCCGCGGTGGAACGAGCCGAGGAGCCCTCCGCCGCGCGCCTGGGGGGAACGGGACCTCGTGCGGGCGAGGAGCTCGAACGCGTTGTGGTCCGAATTGAGTATGCGTACGACATCCCGGGCGTCCTGCATGGTGCCGAGCAGAATCTCCCGAATCGTCACCGACTCCTCCACCCGGGCCACCTCGGGGTGGGCTTCGTAGTACGCCAGGGCTTCACCCTCGGACACTTTTTCGGGGGCCAGGGCCGAGGCGAGCCAGCGTTCCGCAGCGGCGCGATTCTCGCTCGCGTCCCGGACTCCGCTTCGCGCCGCCGCGATGGCCACCACGCGCTCCTCGACGAACCTCCCGAAAGCCGAGGCCCTCATCGCCGGGTCCGTGGTGTCGGTGCCGTTCTTCGCGAGCGGCTCGAGTTCCTTCAGGAAGTCGCTGCGCCGCACGTCGACACCCTGGAAGCGGATGACCACCGGATCGAGGGGGGCCCGGCAGGCCATCAGGACCAGGACGAGAAACCCCGCCGCCTTGAGGTGGCGTTCCCTGCGTGAGCCGGGCAAGAAGAGCATCAAGATCCTTCGATTTTCGCCGACCGAAGGCGTTCGAGCACGGATCGCGACGCGTCGAGGGGCGCGCCTTGGGGCAGGGGCACGCTGAGCGTCTTTCCGTGGGCGCCGAGTTTGGCACCCGACCACGCCGCGACCAGGCTCGCGAGCTTCGCGGGATCGATGGGGGGGGCATCCGCGAAGAAGAGATCGAGGCGCGAGCCGGCGCGGTCCACTTTCGCGATGCCGAGGCCCTCGGCGAGAACCCGCAGGCGCGAGTAGGTGATGAGATCGACGGCCTCCTGGGGCAACGGACCGAAGCGGTCTCGAAGATCCAGTTCGATGGCCTTGATGTCCTCGTCCCGCGCGGCGTCCGCGGCGCGCTTGTAGATGAGGATGCGGTCGCGCGCGTCCGCGATGTAGGCGGCCTTGAGCCGCAGGTCGATCCTTAGATTGAGAACCGTGCGCTCGGCAACTCCGGACTCGCCCCCCGCCTGCATCTCGCGGACCGCGTCCCCGAGAAGCTTCAGATAGAGGTCGAGACCGACAGCCAGGATGTGACCGCTCTGCTCCCCCCCCAGGAGATTGCCGGCGCCGCGCATCTCCAGGTCGAGGGCGGCCAGGCGAAACCCGGACCCGAGGTCCGAGAATTCGCGAATGGCGGCGAGCCGGCGCTGGGCCACCTCGGACAACACCCGGCCGGGCGGGACCATCAGATAGGCGAAAGCGGGGCGATCGGAGCGGCCGACCCGGCCGCGCAGCTGATAGAGCTGCGCGAGGCCGAAGCGGTCGGCCCGGTGGACGATGAGGGTGTTCGCGCGGGGGACGTCCAATCCGTTCTCGACGATGGTGGTCGCGACCAGAACATCGGCGCGCCCCTCGACGAAAGCGAGCATCGACTTCTCGAGCTCGCTGTCGGTCATGCTGCCGTGACCCACGACGACCCGCGCCTCGGGGACGAGTTCCTTGATCATGGAGGCGAGCGAGTAGATCGACTCGACCCGGTTGTGGACGACGTAGACCTGACCCTCGCGCTCCAGTTCATGCCTGATGGCGGTGGCGATCAAGTCCTTCGAGAACTTGACGACCATGGTCTGAATGGCGAGGCGATCGCGAGGCGGCGTCTCGATGATCGACATGTCGCGCAGTCCGGACAGGCCCATCTGGAGGGTCCGGGGAATGGGTGTCGCGGAAAGAGTGAGGCTGTCGATGGTGGTCTTCTTCTGCTTGAGACGCTCTTTGGCCGCCACCCCGAAACGCTGCTCCTCGTCGACGATGACGAGGCCGAGGTCTTTGAACTCCACGTCCTTGGAGAGAACGCGATGGGTTCCGATGACGATATCCACCTTCCCCTCGGCGGCCCGCTGCAGAACCTCCTTGTTCTCCTTGGTCGAACGCAGGCGCGAGACCATTTCCGTGGTGACCGGAAAGGGCGCGAACCGCCGCCTGAAGGTCTGGAGATGCTGAAAGGCGAGGACGGTGGTGGGCGAGAGGACCGCGACTTGTTTGCCGTCCGCGACCGCTCTCATGGCCGCCCGCATCGCAACCTCGGTTTTCCCGTACCCGACGTCGCCGCACACGAGCCGATCCATCGGGGTGGGAGACGACATGTCCGCGAAGACATCCTCGATGGCCTTCTTCTGGTCGGGCGTCTCCTCGTATTCGAAGGCGTTCTCGAACTCGGACATCCACGGCGACATGGGTGAAAAGGCGAAGCCCATGCGCGTCTTCCGTTCCGCGTGGACCTTGAGCAGCTCCGCGGCCATGTCGCGCATGGCCCGCTTGACCCGGGACTTCGTCTTGGTCCAGCCGGTGCCGCCGAGCTTGTCGAGCGAGGGGTTTGCGGCCTCGGCCGCGCGGTGCTTCTGAATCCGGTGGAACGACTCCACGGGAACCCGCAGAAGGTCGCCGCCCTGGTAGCTCACCACCATGAACTCGGCGTCGGATCCGAGGACGTGCAGGCTTTCGAGCCCGACGAACCGGCCGATGCCGTGGTCTTCGTGCACGACGTAGTCGCCCGGCTTCAGGTCCCGGAAATCCGAGAGGAAAGAGCGCACCACGTTGCGCCGTTTGTGAACGTGCACTTCTTCCGGAAAGACATCACCGTCCGCGAGCAGGCGCAGGTGCGAGTGGGGAAATTCGACGCCCCGGGAGAGATGGCCGGCTCCGACTTCGACGTGGGCGTCCTCCCCGGTGGCGATGCCGCCCTCGAAAAGCGTTTCGCTCAGACGTTGCGCGCGCCCGGGCGTACCCAGGAGGATGAAGGTCTTTCCCACCGGCGCCTTGAGATCCTCGCGAAGCTGTTTGAGGTCGCCGCGATACTGGGGGGCGGGACGGGAGGCGATGTGGATCGAGGGCTCGCCGGGCGCGATCTCGTGGAGTTCGGTTCGCTCGGCTCGCGACAGGTAACTGCGAACGATGTCCGGATCCACGAACGTCTCGAAGGCCCGCGCGGTCCGCGGATCATCGGGGTCGAGATCGGCGTGGAGCGTGGTCTTGACGTGCAGGGCCCGCTCCATTTCGGCGAGGACCGCCTCCGGGTCGATGACCACCAGCCAGTGCGGCGGAAGGATCTGCGGAATGGCGAGGCGTGAGCCTCCCTCGGGCACGCCGAAGGGCAGGAGGGTCACCTCGTCCACCTCATGGCGGCGCCGCTGAGTCGAGGGATCGAACTCGCGAAGGCTGTCGATTCGATCGCCGAAGAACTCGATGCGCAGCGGCCACAGACGGCCGGGCGGAAAGACGTCGACGATGCCTCCTCGGCGCGCGAACGCCCCCGCCTCGACCACCGGATCCTCCCTGCGGTAGCCCGCCCCATCGAGATGTTCGAGGAGCATGTCCACGAGCAGCTCTTCGCCGACGCGAACGGACAGACGCTTGCGGTCGATCACCTCGGGAGCGGGAACGGAGTGGACGAGAGCGGGGGCGGAGAGAAGGACGGCCCGCACCGAGCCGTCCTGCAGCGCCAGCGTCGATTGGGTGCGCTCGTGGTCTTCCGGGGTAGGCCCGGCGCCACTGATCCGGGGCGGCACGTCTCTGAACGTGGCGAGCGCTCCCGTGGACCCGAGCCACGGAATCAGGGTCTCCGCATCCCCGGACAGACCCTCGAGGTCCTTCTCGTGTGGGGTCAGGAACACCACGAGGCGATCCGTGCTCGCGAGCGGAACCAGCAGCCGCGCGAGGCCGAACAGACCGGTGACGCGATTGGCGCGGCCCTCGGAAATCGCGCGCTTGAGCGCCAGGAACCCTGGTTCCTGGTCGAGAAATGAAGCGGGAGACTTCACTTCGGGGCGATCGTCCCGCCCTCGGCTTTCTCGATCAGGGCGGTGGTCGAACGGTCGGGAACGAGCTCCACCCGGACCACCCGGCCTCCCCCTCGTTCGACTTCCTCACGGCCCACGATCTTGTCGATCGCCCAGTCGGCGCCTTTGACCAGGACGTCCGGCCGGAGGGCGTTGATGGTGGCGAGCGGGGTGTCCTCGTCGTAGATGACCACACGATCCACGCATTCGAGCGCGAGCAGCGCTTCGGCCCTTTCGCCCTCCCCGATCACCGGGCGGGACTCGCCCTTGATGCGCTTTACCGAAGCGTCCGAGTTGATGCCCACGACGAGGACGTCGCCCTCCGCGCGGGCCTGTTCGAGGAGGCTGATGTGACCGGCGTGCAGGATGTCGAAGCAGCCGTTGGTGAACACGACGCTCTTGCCGAGGGCGCGGAAGCTCGCCCGGTCGTTGTGGAGGATCTGCAGGGTGTCGGCCTGGTGTCGGCGCTCGACCCGCTCCACCGCCCGAAGCTCCAGTTCGTGCCGCGGGGGGGGTTCCGCGATGTCGAGGGCATCCGAAAAGGCCCAGGTGTGATGCGGCCGGTAGACCCCGACGTCCTTGACCCGGCTGCGGACCCGGAATGAATACAGGCCCCGATGGTAGTCGTAGGGCGTTCCGTCGCGACGGTGCGCGGCGATGTCGAGGATGTAGCTGCCCTCGACCAGACGGAGGTCCTGGATCTCGAAGGTGAAACGGAAAGGGCCCGCGACCCGCTTCGACTTGAACTCTTCGATGTGGGTATTCGTCCCGTAGACCGCGGTGCCATCGGCGGTGAAGATGCCGACGCCGAAGACGAAGTCCTCGACCGGGCTCCGCGCCTCTCCGTTCACCGCGATGCGAAGCGTGTCTCCGGTCACGAAGACGTGGGCCATGCGGTCGGAGCTGTCCCGGAGGTGAACCTCGTTGAGGACGATCTCCCCGCTGCCCCATCGCCGTTTCTCCTCGGGGGCCTCGCTCGTCACCTTATCGCTGCCGGGAGCGACCTCGTGGGCGTCCTGCTTGCCGAGCAGTTCGTTTTCCTGGCCGGCCACGAAGCTCAAGTAGGCATCGACCACGCGTTTGGGATCGCCGGAGTCCATGGCCTTGCCCTTGCGAAGCCAGAGGGCCTCGTCGCACATCTTTTCGACGAGGCCGAGGCTGTGGGTCACGATGACGATGGTCTTTCCGCGCCTCCGGAACTCGCCGATCTTCTCGAGACACTTTCGGGTGAAGGCCTCGTCGCCCACCGCGAGCACCTCGTCGATGAGGAGAACATCGGGATCGACGTGGATGGCCACCGCGAAACCGAGCCGCGCGTACATCCCCGACGAATAGGTCTTCACCGGCGCGTCGATGAAGTCCTTCATCTCCGCGAACTCCACGATCTCGTCGAAGCGACGATTCACCTCGGCGCGAGTGAGTCCCAGCATGATTCCGTTGATGGCGACATTCTCGCGGCCGCTGATCTCGGGGTGGAACCCGGCCCCCAGTTCGATCAGGGCGGAGACGCGGCCGGACACCTCGAGGGTACCGCTCGACGGCTTGGTGATTCCGGAGAGCAGTTTCAAGGTGGTGGACTTCCCCGATCCGTTCTCACCGAGGATCCCGTAGGTGCAGCCACGCGGAATGTCGAAGGAGACGTGATCGAGGGCGGTGAAGAGTTCGCTCGGTTTCAGGTCCCGGATCAGAGAGCCCGAGACGATCGCGCTCTTGAGGGTCGTGAACTGATTCCGGTGAAGGTATTTCCGGTAGACCTTGGTGAGCTCGCGCGCGGAGATGGCGACGCCCCCGCCGGGGTGGGTGGATACGCCGCTCATAGCTCCTCCGCGAGCGCGTCGCGAAGACGATCGAAGAGGAAGCAGCCGAAGGCGAAGACCAGCACCGCGACCAGAGCGGAGGCGGACAGCCCGGCCCAGTGATCGAACCGGCCCTCGAAGAGCATCTGCTGGTAGCTCACCACGATGTGGCTCATGGGATTGAGCCGAAGCAGGGTGCGGAAGGGGCCTTCGATGGAGCCGTACAGGTAGAGGATGGGGGATCCGAAGAACCACAGCCGGAACAGATGCCCGATGATGTTGCTCAGATCGCGGAAGTGAACGGTGAGCGCCGACAGCGCGAGGGCCAGGCCCAGGGCCAGGACGAACTGGACCAGAAGGGGAAGGGGAAAGAGGAGAGCGGCGGGGGAAAGCCGGTGATTCCAGACCACGAAGAAGAGCAGGATGGGCAGGGACAGAAGGAAGTTGAACAGGTTGGTGATGACGCTGACCGTGGGCAGGATCTCGGGCGGGAAGAGAACCTTTTTCAGCAGCCCCCCGCTGCTCACCAGGACCGAGGAGGCCTCGAGGACCGCGGCTTCAAAGAAGGTCCAGGGAAGGATGCCGCAGGCGAAGAAGAGGAGATAGGGCTCCATCTCCTTCGCTCTCTGACCGGGCAGCATGTAGCCGAAGACCACGCCGTAGGTCAGGAGATTGAGCAGTGGATTGATGAAGCTCCAGACGAACCCCAGGACGCTTCCCCGATAGCGGGCCTTGAGCTCGCGCGTGACAAGGCTCTCGATGAGGGCCCTGTAGCGGAAGAGCGTGCGAATCTGGGCGAGGATCTGCGGCCTCGCGCTCAGGCGCCCTTGGTGTGGGAAGCCGCGGAAAGACGGGCGATCGCTTTCACGTAGTCGGCTTGCGCCTCTTTGAAGCCCTCTTCGTCCTTCACCATCTTCATGCGCTCGGCCGCGCGGGCCTTCGCCTTCTCCGCGCGGGCCACGTCGATCTCCGCGGCGCGCTCTCCGCCCTCGGCCATGATGTGGACGCGGTCCGGCAGCACCTCGCAGAACCCGAACAGGCAGGCGATGTGCCCGACCTCATTGCCCTGGCGGTAGATGATCTCGCCCGCGCCCAGGGTGGTCAGCATCGGAATGTGACCGGGAAGAACGCCGAACGACCCCTCCGAACCCGGCGCCTGAACGGAGTCCACCTCGTCGCGCATGAGCAGGCCGTCCGGGGTGACGACTTCGAGGGTGAGCTTGGTGGGAAGACGGGAGTCGGCCATGACGTTCGTCCTTTAGGCCGCCATCTTCTTGGCCTGCTCGAAGACATCCTCGATCGCGCCGGCCATGAAGAAGGCCTGCTCGGGCAGGTGGTCCGCATCACCGTTGACGATGGTCTTGAAGCTGCGGACGTTGTCTTCGAGGGACACGTACTTGCCGGGGATGCCGGTGAACTGCTCGCCCACGTGGAAGGGCTGGGAGAGGAACTTCTGGATCTTGCGCGCGCGGCCGACGATCACGCGATCCTCTTCGGAGAGCTCGTCGATGCCGAGGATGGCGATGATGTCCTGGAGGTCCTTGTAGCGCTGAAGGATCTGCTTCACCGCGAGTGCGGTGGTGTAGTGGTCCTTGCCGAGGATGCGAGGGTCGAGGATGCGCGACGACGAGGCGAGCGGGTCGACGGCCGGATAGATGCCGAGCTGGGCGATCTGACGCGACAGGTTCGTGGTGGCGTCGAGATGGGCGAAGGCGGTGGCGGGCGCGGGGTCGGTGTAGTCGTCGGCGGGGACGTAGATCGCCTGGATCGAGGTGATCGAGCCCTTCTTGGTGGAGGTGATGCGCTCCTGGAGCGCGCCCATCTCCGTCTGCAGGGTGGGCTGGTAGCCGACCGCGGAAGGCATGCGGCCGAGGAGAGCCGAGACTTCGGACCCGGCCTGGGTGAAGCGGAAGATGTTGTCCACGAAGAGAAGGACGTCCTTCCCTTCCTCGTCGCGGAAGTACTCGGCCGCGGTGAGGCCGGTGAGGGCGACGCGAAGACGCGCCCCGGGCGGCTCGGTCATCTGGCCGTAGATGAGCGCGGCCTTGCTCTTCTCGAAATTCTTGACGTCCAAAACGCCCGATTCCTGGAACTCGAGCCAGAGGTCGTTGCCTTCGCGGGTTCGCTCTCCGACCCCCGCGAACACGGACACACCGCCGTGCTTCTTCGCGAGGTTGTAGATGAGTTCCTGGATGATGACGGTCTTGCCCACGCCGGCGCCGCCGAACAGGCCGATCTTGCCGCCGCGGAGGTAGGGCTCGATGAGGTCGATGACCTTGATCCCGGTCTCGAACATCTCGAGCTTGGTGGACTGCTGGTCGAACGCGGGAGCGGGGCGATGGATCGGGTAGCGCTTGTCGCTCTTCACCGGACCGAACTCGTCCACGGGGTCGCCGAGGACGTTCATGACCCGGCCGAGCGTGCCTGGACCCACCGGAACCATGATCGCGGCGCCGGTATCCACCGCTTTCATCCCGCGAACCATGCCATCCGTGGGCTGCATGGCCACGCAGCGCACCCGGTCTTCGCCCAGGTGCTGTTCGACCTCGACCACCACGCGGAGGTTTCCGCCTTCGATGTTGACCGCGTTGTAGATCGCGGGGACGCCCTTCGGGAACTCGATGTCCACCACGGGACCGATCACCTGAATGACTCGACCGATGTTCTCTGACGCCATTGGTTCTTTCCGTTCGTTCTTTCGCTTGGGTGAGGGGTTCGGTTGCCGCGGTTTCCGGGGGATCGCCTAGGCGGCGGAACCCGAAACCACTTCGATGATTTCCTTGGTGATCGCGGCCTGGCGCACCTTGTTCATATAGAGGGTCAGGCTGTCGATGGTCTGCGAGGCATTGCGCGTCGCCGAATCCATGGCCGCCATCCGGGCTCCGTGTTCGGCCGCGTTGGATTCGAGAAGGGCCTGCCAGACCGTGGTCTCCACGACCTTGGGCAGGAGCTTTTCGAAGATTTCCCGGGGCCCCGGTTCGTAGAGATAGTCCTGGACGTTCTTCTTTTCTTCGAGGGCTTGAAGGGGCAGCAGCCGCTCGATGACAATGCGCTGCTGGACGATGCTCTTGAACTCGTTGAAGAGCAGGAACACCTCGTCCACCTCCCGATCGAGAAAGGCCTTGATCGCGGACTGGGCGATTTCCTGAGCCTTGATGAACTTGAGGTTCTGGAAGACGCCGATGTATTCCTTGCGGATGGTGGTGCGACGCTTCAGGAAGTCGCGGCCCTTCCGGCCCACCGCGTCGATGAGAATCTCCCGGTGGGTGTTCTCGGCCAGGTAGCGCTGGGCCACGCGCAGCAGGGAGGAGTTGAAGGCCCCGCACAGCCCCTTGTCGGCGGTGACCACGATGACCACGGCCTTGCCGTCCCTCGACGCGGTGCGAAAGAGGGGATGGTTCTCTTCGCCCTCGGTGCGCGCGGCCACATCCTTCAGGACCTGGGCCATGGTTCGGGCATACGGCCGCGCCGCGAACATGGACTCCTGGGCCCGGCGGAGCTTCGCCGCGGACACCATCTTGAGAGCCTTGGTGATCTGCTGCGTGTTCTTGACGCTGCGGATCCGTCTGCGGATGTCTATGAGCGCTGGCATGCTCTGCTCGGCTTTCTCGTTCCTCGACCCTGGGCTAGGCCGTGGCCTTGAACAGGTCGGCGAACTCCACCAGCGACGCCTTCACCTTTTCGGTGATGTCCTTGGTGAGCTCCTTCTTTTCGGCGATCTCCTTGAGGAGCCCGGGATGACGGGCGTCGAGGTAGGCGTGGAGTTCCCGCTCGTAACGGCGGACGTCGCCCACCGCGTAGCCATCGAGGAATCCGTTGATGCCCGCGTACATTCCGATGACCTGCTTCTCCATGGCCACCGGCGCGTACTGGTCCTGTTTCAGGAACTCGGTCATGCGCTGGCCGCGCGCGAGGGTGGACTGCGTGCTCTTGTCGAGGTCGCCCGCGAACATCGCGAAGGCCGCGAGCTCGCGGTACTGGGCGAGGTCGAGACGAAGGCGGCCGGCCACCGTCTTCATGGCCTTCACCTGAGCGGAACCGCCGACGCGGGACACCGAGTTGCCCACGTTGATCGCGGGACGGATGCCGGAGTTGAAGAGGTCGGCTTCGAGGAAGATCTGGCCGTCGGTGATGGAAATGACGTTCGTCGGGATGTAGGCGGAGATGTCGCCGGCCTGGGTCTCGATGATGGGAATGGCGGTCAGGCTCCCTCCGCCTTTCTTGTTGGAGAGCTTGGACGCGCGCTCGAGCAGGCGGCTGTGAAGGTAGAAGACGTCGCCCGGATAGGCCTCGCGGCCGGGCGGACGGCGCAGGATGAGGGAGATCTCGCGATAGGCCGCGGCATGCTTGGAAAGGTCGTCGTAGATGCACAGCGCGTGCTGGCCGTTGTCGCGGAAGTACTCTCCCATGGCCGTGCCGGAGTAGGGGGCGATGTAGAGGAAGGGGGCGGGATCGGAAGCGGTCGCGGCCACCACGATGGTGTGGTCCATGGCCCCGAAGTCTTCGAGGGTCTTCACGACCTGCGCGACGGTCGAGCGCTTCTGCCCGATAGCCACGTAGATGCAGATGACGCCCTTGCCCTTCTGGTTGATGATGGTATCGATCGCCACCGCGGTCTTGCCGGTCTGGCGGTCGCCGATCACGAGCTCGCGCTGGCCGCGACCGATGTTGACCATGGAGTCGATGGCCTTGATCCCGGTCTCGAGGGGCTCGCGGACGGGCTGCCGGTCGACGACGCCGGGGGCGATCACTTCGACCTCGCCGAACTTCTTGGTGGGAATGGCGCCCTTGCCGTCGAGCGGTTCGCCAATGGCGTTCACCACGCGGCCCACGAGTTCGGGGCCGATGGGAATCGACATGATTCGCGAGGTGCGGCGAACCTCGTCCCCTTCGCGAATGAGGGTGTAGTCGCCCAAGAGGATCGCGCCGACCGAGTCTTCTTCGAGGTTGAGCGCCATTCCGCGAACCCCGTGCGGCAGGTCGAGCAGCTCTCCGGCCATGCAGTTCATCAGGCCGTGGACCCGGGCGATGCCGTCACCGACCGAGAGGACGGTTCCGATCTCCGCGGTGTCCGTGCCCGCGGAGAACCCCGCGAGTTGCTGCTTTAGAACTTTGGTGATTTCTTCGGCTCGAATTTCCATGGGCGCTTCTTCGGTGTTCCTGGGTTTCTTTGGGGGGAGGCGTCTTCCGGTCCTTGGGGGTGGGGGGGCTTGGAACCTACAAAAGGTGCTGTCTCAGGGCGTGGAGACGCCCCTTGACCGTGCCGTCGAACAGATGGCCGTCGATCTCCACCTTGAGCCCGCCGACCAGCGCGGGATCGATCGACGTTTCCATCTCCACCGCGCCCGAAACCGCGGTCTCCAGTGCCTTCCGCAGGCTCTGGCTCTCGTCGTCGTCAAGCGCCATGGCGGTGACGACCTTGGCCGAATGCACGTTGTTCCGGGCATTCCATTCGGCGCGGTATCGCTGGACGATCTCTCGAAACAGCTCCACCCGCCCGCCCTCGATCAACATTTCGAACAAACGCGGCAGCGGCGATGAAAGACCCTGGAAGACCTCGAAGAAGATGGCTTTCTTGTTGGCGGGGGGAACGCCCGGATTCGCAAGAGCGTCCCGGAGGGTCGGGTTGGTCTTCAGCGCGGCGGAGACGGCCATCAGTTCATCGCGCACTGCCTTGGGATCGGCGGCGGTTTCGATGATGGCTCGGGCGTAGCGCCTTGCTGACTGGGTGTCGTTCAAGCTTGATGTGCGTCTTTATGAAACTGGCGCGCCGGGCGCGCGGTTTGGGGCCTGGGGCACCCGTGGGCACCCCCTGTGGGACGGTCGTAACTTCTCGGACGCGTGACCGTTAGGATATCACGCGCGAAGAACCATTCTCCCCGGGTTTGTCGCCATCACTCGACCGATGCGGCGCGCCTCCTTGAGCTCCAGCAGCAGGCCGTGGGCGCGGTCCTCGGGCACGCTCAGCAACAACCCCCCGGAGGTCTGGGGATCATAGGCGAGGGTCACGAGGGCGGGGTCCACCCCGCCGTCCAGGTCCACTTTCTCGGCGAACTGCCGGCGGTTCGCTTTCAGGCCGGCGGACTGGCTGTCTTCGGCCAGGTCCCGGGCCCCCGGCAACAAAGGCAACGCCCCCGCCTCGATCTCGAGGCCGACCCCGCTCTCGCGGGCGATTCCAAGGCCGTGTCCAACCAGACCAAATCCCGTGATGTCGGTGGCCGCGTGGGCCCGGTACCGGCGGGCGAGCTCCGCGGGAATCCGGTTGAGCCGCGACATGCTGACCGTGGATGCGGCCACCGATTCTTCCCGGGCCCGACCGTTCTTCTGCGCGGTGGCGATCACCCCGGTGCCGAGGGGCTTGGTCAGGATGAGGGCGTCGCCGGCCCTTGCTCCGGCGTTGGTCAGGAGAGCCTCTTCCTCCACGATTCCGGTGATGGCGTATCCGAACTTGATTTCGGGATCGCGCACGGTGTGCCCTCCGAGAAGGGCGCACCCCGCCTCCTTGAGCTTTTGGGCTCCGCCCTTGAAGATGGCCGCGGCCCACTCCGGCGGGAAGTCCCGATCGGGAATGGCGGCGATGGAGAGCGCGGTGATGGGCCGTCCGCCCATGGCGTAGACGTCCGAGAGCGCGTTGGCGGCGGCGATCGCTCCATAGGCTTCCGGGTCGTCCACCACCGGCGTGAAGAAGTCGACGGTCTGAACCAGCAGGGTCCCGCCGTCGAGGCGATAGATTCCCGCGTCGTCGCCGGTTCGGTAGTCGACGAGAACGCGCGGATCGTCGATGCGGGGGAGTTCGCCCAGGACCTGGGCGAGTTCGGCGGGGCCGAGCTTGCTCGCTCAACCGGCGCTCTTGACTCGCTCGGTGAGCCTGAGAATCCTTTGTCGGTCGTCGGTCATTCTTATAGGGTTTCTTTTACTATAGTTCCTTGGATCCCACGTCCGCCTGTCCGGCCAGGCTCGCCCCCTCCTCGACCACGAGGCGGGGTGAATCGAGGGTCGCCTCCACGCGCGCGCCCGCCAGGATCTCGATGCGGTCGCGGGCATGAACGTGTCCGCGCACCCGTCCCCGGATGGAAACCACGCCGCAATCGATCTCGGCTTCCACGAAGCCGTGTTCGCCGATGACCAGCATGTTGTCCGAGACGATCCGGCCGCGCACGATGCCATCGATGCGGAAGGTGTCCCGGAAACGGAGCTCACCCACGAACTCCGTGCCCTGGTCGATGAAGCCGTTGAGATTCTCGGAGAAGAACGAGGGGCGGGACATTCGTCTTCCTCTCAGCCCCGGGTGATCCAGACATAGAGCCGGTTCAGTTCGGCCTCGCTGTCGAAGGCGATTCGGATTTCTCCTTTGCCGCGCTTGCGCGTGATCTCGACCCGGGCTCCGAGCTTGGCCCGCAACTTCTCTTCCGCAGCGCGGGTGTTGGCATCCACCTTTCGGACCTTCGGGGTCTTGGGATTCCGGGCGGCCTGAACCCGGGCTTCGACCTGACGGACCGACAAGCCTTGCTTGATGGCGAGCGCCGCGAGGTCGCGGAGAACGCCCTGGTCCTCCAGGGCAAGAAGCGCCCTGGCGTGGCCGGCGGAGAGCGTGCCGCGTTGCACTTCCTCGCGCACTTCGGCGGGGAGACGCAGAAGGCGGATGGTGTTCGCGACAGTGGCGCGGTCCTTCCCCACCTTCGCGGCGAGCGCCTCCTGGGTCAGGCCGAGCTCATCCTGGAGCCGGCGAAGCGCCTGGGCCTCTTCGATCGGCGTCAATTCCTCCCGCTGGATGTTCTCGACCAGGGCAAACTCGAGGACCCGGTCATCGGCGACGGTTCGAACGACCGCGGGGATCGTGGAAAGCCCGAGCTTCTGGGCGGCGCGGAAGCGCCTCTCCCCCGCGATGATCTGGAACCTTCCGTTTGCTGCCGGCCGCACCAGGATGGGCTGGACGACCCCGCTTTCCTGGATCGATCGAGCGAGTTGCTCGAGAGCCTCCGCGCGAATGGTCGTCCGTGGCTGGGCCGGGTTCGCATCGATGAGCGAGAGGGGCACCAATGACTCGGCACCCGCCGACCGCGTGGCGGCATGCGTCTCGTTTGGACTATGAGTCGCGGTCTGCGGAATGAGGGAGGAAAGTCCTCGTCCAAGAGCCAGTCGCTTGACGCTCACGCGCGCCCCCCTTTCTCTGTTCGATTCAGTACTTCGCGGGCGAGATTCAGATAGCACTCGCTCGCTCGCGACTTGATGTCGTAGAGAAGCACCGGCTTTCCGAAGCTTGGCGCCTCTGCCAGTCGAATGCTCCTCGGGATCGTGGTCTTGAACACCTGATCGCCCAGGTGGGCGCGCACGTCCGCGGAAACCTGCTGCGACAGGTTCGTCCGTTCGTCCGCCATGGTCAGAAGCACGCCCTCGAGGGCAACCCCGGGGTTGAGTGCCAGCCGGATGCGGTCAAGGGTCCCGAGGAACGCACCAAGTCCTTCCAGCGCGAAGTACTCGCATTGAATGGGCACCAGGACGGAATCCGCGGCGGTCAGGGCGTTCACCGCGAGCAGGCCGAGGCTTGGGGGGGTGTCCAGCAGAATGTAATCGAACCGGGGACGAAGGGTGTCGACGACGGCGCGAAGCCGAAATTCCCGGTTCTCCCCCGCGGCCAGCTCGACCTCGAGGCCGGCCAGATCCGGATCGGACTGGATGACGTGGAGATACTCGAGCGGGGTCCTGGCGGTCGCGGGGAGGCTCGCTCCCGAAAACAGGGCTTCGTAGAGCCCGGCGACCTTCTCCAGGCCGAACCCGGACGTCAGATTTCCCTGGGGGTCCAGATCGATCGCCAGCACCCGCTTCTCGGCGACGGCGAGACTCGCGGCCAGATTGATGGCGGTGGTGGTCTTTCCGACACCCCCTTTTTGATTTGAGACTGCAATCACGCGAGCCATTGGAAATCTCAGAATAGCATCCGCGCCAGATCGCGTTTCACGTGAAACATCGGCGTTGCACGCTCGAGCCCGCAGCCAGCCGAAGGCGCTCGGCGCCGGGTAGCTCGGGGCCGCCAAAGACGAGAACGCAACCCCCCGGCAACAACAGGGGCCGGAGCGCCTCGGGGTCGAGACCCACCGCGCGCATGGTCGCGGTCCCCGCTTGCGGGCCCCGATACTGGTCGCTTCTTTCTCGCCTGACCGTCACGTTCCGGATCTTCATTTCGCGCACGGCATCGCGGAGGAAGGCCCACCGTTTGGCGCGAGGCTCCAGAAGCGTGAAGTCGATATCCGGACGAAGGGCGGCCAGGATCAATCCCGGAGAGCCGTTTCCGGAACCGACGTCGATCACGGGGTTCGAAAGAAGCCCTTCGGACCCGAGTATGGGCCGGATGAGAGTGAGGAACGCTTCTTCCTCGTTCAGGGCCCCGGTCAGGTTGACCCTGGCCGACCAGTGCCGGAGGCTGGCCAGGTATCGGTCCAGTCGCGCTCTTGCGTCGCCATCCTCGATCGCAAGCAGTCCTTCAAACACGCTCTGGCTTCCCGTGGTCGTCAGGGGTTGGGCTTCGCCCTGGGAAAGAGGTGCGGGGCAAAGTACATGGCTAGTGCCTGCTGAGCCATGGCCACGAGGTTCGAGACGAACCAGTAGAGGTTCAGGCCGGCGGGGGCCCACGCGAACATTCCGGAGAAGATCACGGGCATCAACATCATCATGCGCTGCTGGGCCGGATCCACCGCGGGCGCCGGCATCAGGCGCTGCATGGCGATCATCGACAGGCCGGAGAGCAGCGGGGTGATGAACAGCGGGTCCTTGAGGCTCAGGTCGGGGATCCAGAAGAACGGCGCGCCCTTGAGGTCGACGGAGATATCGAGCATGCGGTAGAAGGCAAAGAGGAACGGCATGGTGAGGAGGGTGGGAAGGCAGCCCGCCGCGGTCTGGCGCACCATGTCGATTCCATTCTTCTCGTAGACCTCTGCGATCTCCTGCTGCATCTGCTGCCGCTTGGGATCGGTCAGGGACAGCCGTTTGTATCGCTCCTGAACCGCCCGAATCTGCGGCCCGACCTTGGCCATCTTCGCGGAGGAGAGAATGGCGTAGTGTCGGAGCGGAGAGAGCGCGATGCCTATCCCGATGGTGAGAATGATGATGGCGACGCCGTAGTTGCCCACCCGCGCGTTCACCGCCCTGAGGGCACGCGTCAAGGGCACGACGATGGGGCCGAGCCAGCTCCCGACCGGCACGATCTTCTCGACGCCCATGCCCAGCGCCTGGAGACGGTCGTAGTCCTTCGCTCCCACGGTAAGGGCGACCGGAGGCGATACGAAGACCTGCACGTGCGTCTCTTTTCCGTCAACGAGGGCGCTGGCCGTGGCCTCGATGGGAGAGCCGTCTTCTCTGGTCATGACGACGGCGAAATACTTGTTCTCGACTCCGACCAGTTTCGCCCGAATGCTGCGTGGCGCCGCGAGACCCGTGGGGGGCAAACGAACCTCGGTGCCGCTCTCGTCGATCTCGACCACTTCTGGCGGAAGATACCCGCGGAGGCTGCGTTCGTCTTCAGACGGTTGGCCGAATCCGGGCCCCCAATACAGCTTTGTGGGGACCTCGACGCCCGCCTCCCGAACCCGCGCCTCGACACGAAACGCGCGGCCGCCCTTGATGGCCTGGACGGTCTTCGTCACTTCCAGGGTTCCGTCCGAAAACTCAAACCGGGCGCCCTTCTCCCCGCCAACGTTGAGTTCGGTCGACCGGAACAGCGCTTCCCGAATCCTGCTGTCCACGTCCGCGCGGCCGGTGATGAGATCCAGGGGGCCGGGGGCCGGGTTTCCTCCCGGGTGGGCTTCCACCGGCTTTCCCCGCTGGTCCTTGTAGTCGAGGAGCTTCCAGGAGAGCAGTCGGGCGCCCTTGGTGCTGAACGCGATTTCCGCGTCCTTGAACGTGAGTTCCACGCGGCGCTCGTCTCCGGTCACCAACGGAGCCGCCGGGACGGGGGCGAGGGTCGGTGTCGGGACCTTTGCGACGTTCGCCGGCGACGACTGGGGAGCGGGGCTCGCGGCAGGACCCCCGGGGGTCGGAGACGCGATACTCTGCGCGGGTGTCGCCGCGGGCTGCGGGTATCGCGAGTTGGTCCACATCCTGAACCCCAGTAGGACGGCAAACGACAGCGCGAAGGCCAGGATCAAACGTCTTTCTTCCATTGTTCTTCTTTCTCGCTTCCGACCGTTCTCTATGAATTCTCAGGGTACGGGGTCAAAGCCGGCGCCGCCAAACGGCCGACACCGCAGGATCCGGCGGAACCCGAGCCAGGCGCCGCGGGCTCCGTGTTTGACCAGAGCCTCGCGGGCATACTGACTGCACGAGGGCTCGAATCGACAACTCCCCAGGAAGAACGGGGAGAGGACGGTCTTGTAAGCGTCAATGCACAGGATGAGAGCGACGACCAGAGCGCTTTCCGGCGGCGATCGCTTTTGAGAGGGCTTCATCCAACACGCTTCCTGCGACGGCTGCTGACAGTTCCGCAAACCCGGGCTTGAGGTTGAAGACTATGTCATAGGGGGTCGAGCGCATTGAAGTCTGCCGGTAGTGTTCTCGGACGAGTCGACGCGCCCGATTTCTCCGGACAGAGTCCCCCACCTTCACGGGAGCGGAAATTCCAATGCGCCCCGATCCATGCGCGGGGACGATGGCGACGGTGAGAAGCGGGGTCGTTCCGCGACTGCCGGTCTTGAGAATGGCGGCGAACTCGCCACTCTTCCGGATGCGGCGGTCCCGACCAAAGCGGGCGCTACCAGGGGACATCAACAGTCTCCGTCTGCCGCGTGGCGGGGTTCCCCTGGGGCGGCCGCCTCCTAGGCGGCGAGGCGCTGCCTTCCCTTGGCCCGGCGTCTCTTGATCACGAGTCTGCCGCCGCGCGATCTCATGCGGACGAGGAAGCCGTGAGTCCTTCTTCTGCGACGATTGTTCGGCTGGAACGTTCTCTTCACTGTTTCTGGAATCCCTTGCGAAAAGTAGAACCTCTGATGTTATCGGGTATTGCCTTCACCGTCAAAACAAGCCTTTTTTCGAAGCTGGTGCGGGGGGGCTCACGTGTTATGGTTGAGATCTCTCACGGGGCAACTTCTTGCCCGATACCGAGCCTCTCTTCAAGGGCTCTCTGGTTGATCCGGTAACCCACTTTTTCTGATGATGCGCCTGGTTTCTCTTCGATGACGGTTTGGGATCGTGTTCTGGATCTTGTGGAGAAGGAGGGCCGCGTCAGCTCGCACTCCTTCGTCACCTGGTTCCGGCCCACCGCCTTTCGCTCGTTCGATGGATCGGTGTTGTCCATCAGCGTCCCCAGCGCCCCCTTTCGCGACTGGTTCTTGAAGAACTACTCGAGTCTGGTCTCCGAGATGCTCGCGAGCCTGGGTCACGCCTCGGTTCGGCTTCAATGTGACGTCGAGTCTTTTGGAAACGTGGAGTCGCTGCCGGTCATCGAGGCTTCGTCCCTGAATCCGAAGTACACCTTTGAAACCTTCGTGGTCGGCGCCTCCAACCAGATGGCCCATGCCGCGGCAAAGGCGGTCGCGGAAGTCCCTTCCAAGTCCTACAACCCCCTTTTCATCTACGGCGGCGTCGGCCTGGGAAAAACTCACCTTCTTCAGGCCATCGGGCACTATCTCCTCAAACGAAACCCGAAGCTCGCTCTCACCTATGTCTCGAGCGAACACTTCGTCAACGAGGTGGTCTCGGCCATCCGCTACGAGCGGATCCTCCCCTTCCGTCAGCGATACCGCGCCATCGATGTTCTGATCATCGACGACATCCAGTTTCTGTCGAACAAGGAGCGGTCTCAAGAGGAGTTCTTCCACCTCTTCAACACCCTGTACGAGGCCGGAAAACAGGTGGTCATCTCCGCGGACGTTCCTCCAAAGATGCTGACCGGGGTTCACGAGCGGATGCAGAGCCGGTTCTCCTCGGGTATGTCCGCGGATGTGGGACCGCCGGATATCGAAACCCGGGTGGTGATCCTCCAAAGGCTTGCGGCCGCGGAGGACATCCTCCTCCCCGACAACGTAGGTCTCTTCGTGGCTTCCAAGGTCCGCTCGAATATCCGGGAACTCGAGGGCGCCTTCAATCGCATCGTGGCCCACGCCAGCCTGCGTGGAGTGGATATCAGCATCGAGGTGGCCCAGGCGGCCATGAAAGACCTGATGGACGCGCCGGAAAAGCGCTTGTCCATCGAGACCGTCCAGAAGTTCGTGGCCGACCACTACAAGGTCAAGATCTCCGACCTCAAGGCTCGCAACAATTCACGAAGCGTGACGATCCCGCGGCAGGTCGCCATGTATCTGGCGAAGCACCTCACCACCTCCTCACTGCCCGAAATCGGCCGCGGCTTCGGAGGAAAACATCACTCCACCGTCATCCACTCGATAAGGAAAGTCGAGATGGATCGGAAAGCCGACAGCGATTTCGACAGGCTGCTCAACAGCCTTATTGCTTCCCTCAAATAGCCTTCCGCCGGTGCTTCCGTCTTTTCAACAACGAAGAATCTTCTTCTGGCTTCGGATCCTTCAAAGGCCGAACTTCACCAACACTTTTGGATTGCGATTCACAGAAGTTTCAACATCGTTTAGAATATCGTAACGGGTTGAAAATAAAAGACATCAATCAGATATTCACTGCTCAAGACAAACTCCTCTGAATAGATAACTATCTCTTCTGTTTCTCAAGTAGAAGAAGAAAGAAACGTTGCTTCAAGCAGCTTCTGAAAGTAGGCCATGGAAATAACTGTTCGCCGTGAAGACCTTGTGAGAGATCTTCAAGTTATCCAGGGAATCGTCGATCGCCGGGGAGCCATTGCGATTCTTTCCAACGCACTTCTGGTCGCCTCGAATGACTCTCTCTCTCTCTCCGCCACCGACCTCGACGTCTCGGTCAAAGCCGTCTGCCCGGCCCGGGTCAAGAAAGCGGGGGCGACGACACTGCCGGCGAGGAAGCTTCACGACATCGTCAAGGCCCTTCCCTCCGGCTCCGACATCCTGCTTCGCGATGATGAAGATGGTTTTGTTCTGGTCCAGAGCGAGAGAACGAACTACAAGGTCGCGACCCTCCCGAAGGACGACTTCCCGACCCTTCCGGAAAACAAGGGCGGAGCGGAAATCGCGCTTCCGGCCGCGGTCATGAGTCGACTGATCGGCAAGACCAGTTTTGCCATCACCGTCGAAGATGCCCGCTACTACCTTGGTGGGGCTCTCCTGATCGTCCAGGGCGACACCGTGACCATGGTGACCACCGATGGTCATCGTCTCTGCTTTGCCCGAGAGCGCGTCGAGGGCGCCAAGTTCAAGGAAGAGAGGGTTCTCATCCCGCGGAAGGCCATCAACGAACTGAAGCAGGTAACCGACGGAGAGGAAACCGTCTTCTTCTCTCGAACGGAAAACCACCTCATCTTCAGGACCCCGAGGCGCACCCTCACCAGCAAGCTGGTCGAGGGCCAGTTTCCCGCCCACGAGAAGGTCATCGCCGCCAAGGGTCCCAAAGTCGGCCAGACCAAGCGCGTCGAACTCCTCGATGCGCTTCGACGAGTCAGCCTGCTTTCCACGGAAAGGTCCCGGGCCATTCGCCTGACCATGAAGCCGGGCGAGATCGAACTCCACGCCTCGTCGCCGGATCAGGGGGAAGCGGTGGAGACCTTCGCCGCCGAATACGCGGGGGAACAGGTCGATATCGGTTTCAATGCGCAGTACCTCATTGATTTTCTCTCCGTCCTTACCGACGGCGAGGTGACCATCGAGCTCAAGGACAGCGATGCGCAGGGGATCTTCTATCCCACCGCTCAGAAGGACGGCGACACGATGCACCGCTATGTCCTCATGCCGATGAGGCTCTAGGGCCTTTCCGGAAACAGGCAGGAGTCGCGCGGCCAGGCCGGGACAAGTCTCCGACCGGTTCGTCTCGGACCCGGGGCCTAAGGCCGGTCGCCCAAGGGGACGGGCCGCCACGACCGCACCAAGAATGGAATCAAGCACACGGAAATGATCGAAAAAACCGACGAGATCGCCTACGGCGCAGACACCATCAAGGTCCTGGAAGGACTTGAAGCGGTGCGCGTCCGCCCCGCGATGTACATCGGCTCCACGGGCGAGTCCGGCCTCCATCACCTCGTGTACGAGGTTGTCGACAACTCCGTTGACGAGGCTCTCGCGGGGCATTGCGACACGGTCGAAGTGTTCATCCACATCAACAATTCCATTACCGTCATCGACAATGGACGCGGCATCCCCACGGGCCCGCATCCCTCCGGCCTTGGCGACACCGCCGAGGTGGTTCTGACCAAGCTGCACGCCGGGGGCAAGTTCGAGAAGAAGGCCTACCAGGTCTCCGGCGGGCTGCACGGCGTCGGGATCTCGGTGGTGAACGCCCTCTCGGAGAGACTCGACCTGGTCATCTGGCGAGAGGGAAGAACCTTCACCCAGAGCTACGAAAAAGGCATCCCCGTCACCCCGGTCACGGATGTGGGCCCCGCCGACCGTCGCGGGACCAAGGTGACGTTCAAGCCGGATCCGACGATCTTCGAGAGCACCCTGTTCTCCTTCGACACGCTCTCTCAACGCCTGCGCGAACTTTCCTTCCTCAATCGCGGCATTCTGATCTCGCTGATCGATGAACGTGACGGGAAAGCACACCGGTTCAAGTACGAGGGCGGCATCGCCTCCTACGTCGAGCACCTCAACAAGAACAAGGCGGTCATCACCCCCGAGCCGGTGGAAGTGGGCGGCACCAGGGACGGAGTCATCGTGGAAGTGGCGCTGCAGTGGAACGACGGCTACGCCGAGAACATCCACAGTTTCGCCAACAACATCAACACCCACGAGGGCGGCTCTCACCTCATCGGCTTCAAGAGCGCGCTCACCCGCACCCTCAACAGCTACGCCCAGTCCAAGAACCTGCTCAAGGAGGGCGAGGCCTTCCAGGGCGAGGACACGCGCGAGGGCCT
Source organism: Vicinamibacteria bacterium (assembly GCA_044229175.1). Lineage (GTDB taxonomy): Bacteria > Acidobacteriota > Vicinamibacteria > Fen-336 > JAGNNV01 > JAGNNV01. The sequence goes on from JBGATM010000003.1 coordinate 95,414, forward strand.
GTGCGCGGTCATCAGCGTGAAGGTGCCCAATCCGCAGTTCGAGGGCCAGACCAAGGGCAAACTCGGCAACTCCGAGGTGAAGGGCCTGGTGGAGAGCCTGGTCAACGAGAAGCTCGGGGCTTTCCTGGAAGAAAACCCCGGTCTCGGGAAGCGGATCCTCCAGAAGTGCGTGGACGCCCTCCGCGCCCGCGAGGCGGCGCGCAAGGCCCGGGATCTCACCCGCCGCAAGGGCGCCCTCGACAGCGCGGGGCTGCCCGGGAAACTGGCGGAATGCCAGGAGCGAAACCCCGCGCTGTGCGAGTTGTATCTGGTCGAGGGCGAATCCGCCGGAGGCTCGGCGAAACAGGGCCGCGACCGCGTCTTCCAGGCCATCCTTCCCCTGAAGGGCAAGATCCTCAACGTCGAGAAGGCGCGTCTCGACAAGACTCTCGCCTTCGAGGAAATCCGCAACATCATCGCGGCCCTCGGCACCGGGGTGGGCGCCGACGACTTCGACGTCACCAAGCTCCGCTACCACCGGATCATCCTGATGTGCGACGCCGACGTCGACGGCAGCCATATCCGCACCCTGCTGCTGACCTTTTTCTACCGGCAGATGAAGGAGCTCATCGAGCGCGGGCACCTGTTCATCGCCCAGCCCCCGCTCTTCAAGGCCAAGCACGGGAAGTCCGGCCGTTACATGAAGGACGAGGCCGCCTTGGACGGCTACCTGCTCGACCGGGCCCTCGAAGGGCGTACCATCTCGAACGCGTCGGGCGCCACCGTCGAACCGGCCAAGGTCCGCCGCTTCGTCGAGCGCCTGACCGGCGTCGCCAAGATGCTCTCGAGGATCGAGCGCCGGGGAATCTCGCGCAAGCTCGCCGACATCCTGGTCCGACAGGGCGCGCGCGACGCGAAGTTCTTCCAGGACAAGGCCGCCCTGCAGGCCGCCATTCAGCCCTTCAAGGACGGCGGCGACGAGATCAGCGTGGAACCGCTCGAGGGTGGCGCCGGGTATGAACTCGTCTACGAGGACAAGAGCGTCTCGCCCCCGCGCCGATCCACCGCGGGGGCCGACTTCGTCGCGACCCCCGAATACAAGGCTCTCTTCTCGGCCTTCGAGGACGTGAAGGAGTTCGACCAGCCGCCCTTCGAGATCCACCAGGGCCAAAGCACCGACAAGGTCTTCGCGCGCGATGCCCTCGTGGCCAAGCTCATGGACGAAGGCCGCAAGGGCCTTCAGATCCAGCGGTACAAGGGCCTCGGCGAAATGAACCCCGAGGAACTGTGGGAAACCACCATGGACCCGACGCAAAGAACCCTGGTGCAGGTGAGGCTCGAGGACGAAGAGGTGGCCGAGGTCATGTTCTCGACCCTCATGGGCGACGCCGTCGAACCCCGCCGGCTCTTCATCGAAGAGAACGCCTTGAACGTCCGCAACCTCGACGTCTAGCCTCGACGCATAGCAACGATGACCACAAACGACTACGCCCTCCACACCATCCCGGTGAACATCGCCGACGAGATGAAGCAGTCCTACATGGACTACGCCATGTCGGTGATCATCGGCCGCGCCCTGCCCGATGTTCGCGACGGGCTCAAACCGGCTAACCGGCGCGTGCTCTATACCATGCACGAGATCGGTCTCGTTCCCGGCAAGCCTTTCCGGAAGAGCGCGGGCATCGTCGGCGACGTCATGGGCAAGTACCACCCCCACGGCGACGTGGCGGTGTACGACACCCTGGTCCGCATGGCCCAGCCGTTCAACATGCGCGCCATCCTGGTCGACGGCCAGGGCAACTTCGGCTCCGTGGACGGGGATCGCGCGGCGGCCATGCGCTACACCGAGGCGCGGCTGACCAAGATCGCGGTCACCATGATGGCCGACCTCGACAAGGAAACCGTCGAGTTCCAGCCGAACTACGACGATCGGCTCGAAGAGCCGACCGTGCTGCCGACCATCCTCCCCGCCCTCCTGGTCAACGGATCCTCGGGCATCGCGGTGGGCATGGCCACGAACATTCCGCCCCACAATCTGGGCGAAGTGGTGGACGGTCTCGTCTACCTCGTGGAGAACCAGAATCTCCCGGTGGAGGAGCGCGTGGAAGGCCTGCTCCAGCGCGTGACCGGGCCCGACTTCCCCACCGGCGGGTACATCCTGGGCAAGGGCGGCATCCGGCAGGCCTACCTCACCGGGCGAGGCTCCGTGACCATGCGCGCCCGCGCGGAAATCGAGAAGCGCAAGGGCGACAAGGAAGCGATCGTGGTCACGGAGATCCCCTTCCAGGTCAACAAGGCCCGGGTGATCGAGAAGATCGCCGAGCTCTGGCGCGAGAAGAAGATCGACGGCATCACCGAGGTCCGAGACGAAAGCGACCGCCGGGGCATGCGCATCGTCGTGGACATCCGCAAGGGCGAGTCGGCGCAGGTCATCCTGAACCAGCTCTACAAGCAGACCCAGCTGCAGGACACCTTCGGCATCAGCATGCTCGCCATCGTCCACAAGCGGCCGCGCGTGCTCTCGCTCCTGGAAGTGTGCGATTACTTCATCGGCTTCCGGCGCGAGGTCGTCCGGAAACGGATCGAGTTCGAGCTTCGCAAGGCCGAAGCCCGCGCCCATATCCTGCGCGGCTACGTCATCGCCCTCGACAACCTCGACGCGGTGATCACCCTGATTCGCAGCGCGCCCTCTCCTCAGGAGGCGCGGACGCAACTCATCGCGCGTTTCTCGCTTTCGGAGATCCAGGCGGTCGCGATTCTCGAACTGCAGCTGCAGAGGCTCACCGGCCTCGAGCGCCAGAAGATCATGGACGAGCTCGCGGAGATCGAGGCGACCATCGCGCGGTTGAAGAAGATCCTCGGGAGCAAGCACGAGATCGACCTGATCGTGGTCTCCGAGCTCAAGGGCCTCAAGGAGGCCCACGGCGACGCGCGACGCACCGAACTCATCGACGCCCCCGACGACATCTCCATCGAGGACACCATCGCCGACGAGGACGTGGCCATCTCGATCACCCACGACGGCTACATCAAGCGTACGCCCATGACCCTGTACCGCAGTCAGCGTCGCGGGGGCCGCGGCCGGGTGGGGATGAAGACCAAGGAGGAGGATTTCGTCGAGAACCTGTTCGTGGCCTCCACCCACTCCTACGTGCTGATCTTCACCAACCGGGGCCGGCTGTACTGGCTCAAGGTCCACGAGATTCCAGACGTGGGCCCCCAGGCCAAGGGCAAAGCGGTGGTGAACCTGGTGCGGTTGCAGGAGGGCGAGAAGATCGCGGCCTTCGTGGCCTGCCGGGATTTCGACGCCAAGGGCTATATCGTCCTCGCCACCCGCAAGGGCGTGATCAAGAAAACCGAACTCGCCTCCTTCTCGAACCCGCGGCCGGGCGGAATCATCGCCCTCGGGGTGGAGGAGGATGACGCCCTGATCGACGCCATGCAGACCAGCGGCTCGGATCAGCTTCTGCTCTCCACCCGGGGCGGGATGGCCATCCGTTTCGAGGAAACCGACGTCCGGCCCATGGGCCGAACCGCCTACGGGGTCAAGGGCATCGACCTCGACGAGGGCGACACCGTGGTCTCCCTGGAGGTGGTCCGCGAGGCCGGCCGGGTGCTGACCGTCTGCGAGAACGGATACGGGAAATGCACTCCGATCGAGGAGTACCGGGTCCAGGGCCGGGGCGGCAAGGGCATCATCAACATCAAGACCGAAGGCCGAAATGGCGCGGTCATCGGGGTCAAGTTCATGAGCGGTGATGAGGGCGTTATGCTCATTACCGGCAAGGGTATGATCATTCGAACGCGATCCACCGAAATCTCGACAATGGGTCGGAACACGCAAGGCGTGCGACTGATCCAGACGGACGACGGCGACCAGCTGGTTTCCATCGCACGTCTGGCCGAGAAGGACGAGAGCACAGACACCACCGAAACGGCTGAGGGCGAGGCCCCAACAGAAACGCCAGGGAGCGAATCATGAAGAATTCCTACATCGGGTTTACCGCGGCAGCGGCCTTCGCTGCTCTCACCATCGCCTGTGGCAATCAGGAGACACAGGTGATCGAGAACTTCTTTCGCGCCGTCCAGGCGAAAGACAACCAGACCGTAAGCAGCTTTTCGGTGGTCCAGTTCGACGGAGAGGTCAAGAGCTGGAAGGTGAAGAGCGTCGGCGAGGAGCAGCGCACCCCCGCCCCGCTCGCCACCCTGGCCAAGGCCCTCAAGGAGGCCGACGAGGCCGCGGCCCAGAACAAGAAGGACGCGAGCGCCTATTTCAACGCTCACCCCCTCGAAGTCGACAAGGTCAAGCCGCTGGTCGAGAGCGGGGGCAAGATCCCGGCGAACCTCCAGAAGACCGCGGATGACTGGAAGAAGTTCAGCGATCTGGACCACGATCTCAAGGAGAAAGCGGCGAACGCAAAGCAGGCGTACGAGCGGGAGAAGCGTCTCGTCACCATGTCCACGGGCTCGGCCGGCAACCCTGACGCCCTGGCCGGGGATGTCATCACCAAGACCGCGGTCGTCGACATCGAATCCGGCGGCGACGTCAAGCCCTACGCCATCCAGCTTCGCAAGTACGACGTCGCGCCCGCGGGCCAGACCGCCAAGGTCATGAGCCGCTGGCTCATCTACTCCATCACCAAGCAGTAGTCTTCTTCGCCGGCCTGGAAACCCGCAGGGACTAGGCCGGCTTCAAACCCGCGAATTTGGCGAGCAGTCGCGTGGCGCCGCGGCCGGGGAAGGAAACCGTCAGTTTGGCGTCCTCCCCCGCGCCCTCGACGCGCAGCACGGTTCCGTAGCCGAAGCGATCATGCAGGACGCTCTGCCCGGGTCGGAAGCGTTGTGGCCGGGGGGCCTCCTCGCCCGGCTCCCGCACCGGGACCGGCCGGTTCGCGGTCGCCCCCCCCGAAGGAGAGTCGAAACACTCCGGGGGGATCTCCGAAAGGAATCGACTGGGGAGGGTGACCCGGCGGTCTCCAAAGTAGGAACGCTCGCGCGCGCGGGTCAAGACCAGCCGGTTGCGAGCCCGGGTCATCCCCACGTAACAGAGCCGGCGCTCCTCTTCCATCTGCCCCGGATCCTGTACGGCGCGCATGTGAGGGATCAATCCCTCCTCCATGCCGACCAGGAAGACGGTGTCGAACTCCAGGCCCTTGGCGGCATGAAGGGTCATCAGTAGCACCGGAGCATCGTCCCGGATCGAATCGGCGTCCGCGAGGAGGAACGTCCGATCGAGAAACTCCCGCAGACCGAGGCCCTCCCGCTCCTCGAAGTCCGAGGCGGCCAGCCGCAGCTCCTTCAGATTCTGCAGCCGGTCCTCCCGGATCGGAGAGGGCTCCTCGTCGATCAGCGTCTCGTAGCCGGTCCTGGCGATCACCGCGTCCACGAGTTCCCCGGGTCCCATCGAGGCCTGAAGTTCCCGGACCTCGCCCACGAGCGCCACGAAACGCCCGAGCGCCGAGCGGGTTCTCGCTGGGAGCGCGCCGGAAGCGAGAACGTCCCCAAGCCCCGCCCACAGGGAAACACCCCTTCGCTGCGCCGCCACGGTGATGGCGCCGAGCGTCTGTTCCCCCACGCCGCGGGGTGGGACATTCACCACGCGCCGAAACGCCGAATCATCATCGGGGTTCAAGGCGAGGCGCAGGTAGGAAACCACGTCCCGGATTTCACGACGGGCGTAGAAACCGACCGCGCCCACTACCTGGTAGCGGATCCGCGCGGAGGCGAAGGCCTCTTCGAGGGCCCGGCTCTGAGCGTTCATTCGATACAGGCAGGCGATGCGCAGGCCGTCGCCGTGGCGCTGGATGTCCGTCGCGACCTTGAGCGCCTCCTCGTATTCATCGCGCGCGACCAGGCTCTCGACGCGCCGGCCCCCCTGCCTCATGGCCTTCAGCGTCTTCCCGATCCGGTTCTCGTTCTTCACCACGAGTCCCGAGGCCGCGTCGAGAATGGCCTGGGTGGATCTGTAGTTCTCCTCCAGGCGGAGAATCGAGGCTCCGGGAAAATCCCGCTCGAACTCCAGGATGTTCCGGATGTCGGCGCCGCGCCAGGAGTAGATGGACTGATCTTCGTCGCCGACTACGGTGATGTTCTTTTGGGCCGACGCGAGCGCGCGCACGATGCGGTACTGAAGCCGATTCGTGTCCTGGTACTCATCGACCAGGATGTATCGGAAGGCGAGCTGGCGGTCCCGCTCGAGCACATCGCTCTCCTCGAGGAGCCGGGCGGAGAACGCGAGCAGGTCGTCGAAGTCCACCGCATTCGCGGCGCGAAGCCCCGCGTTGTATCGGCCGGCCAGCTCGTTCAGGACCTCGAGCCGGTAGTCCCGCACGTCGGCCTCGGAGTAGGGTCGCCCGTTCTTCTGCATGGAGAGGAGGGAGAGGACGCGCCTCGGGGAGTACGTCTTGTCGGAGAGGCCGAGGGACGCGATGGCGCGCTTGACCAGCGACACCGACTCGTCCTGGTCGTAGATCACGAAGTCGCGGGAGAGACCGGCGTCCTCGGGGTGCCGGCGCAGGATCCGCACGCACAGAGCGTGAAAAGTCATGATCCACGCGGATTTCGCTCTCGGGCCGAGACCCTCCTCGATGCGCCGCCGCATTTCGTCCGCGGCCTTGTTGGTGAAGGTGACCGCGAGGATCTCCCGAGGCTCGACGCCCATCTCCGAAACCAGGAAGGACACCCGCTCCGTGATCACGCGCGTCTTTCCGCTGCCCGCCCCGGCGAGGATGAGGGTCGGGCCGTGGGCCGCGCGCACCGCGGCAATCTGCTCGGCGCTGAGCGAGAGGGTGCTCAAGTTCGAGCTATTCGACCGTGACCGACTTCGCGAGATTTCGCGGCTGGTCCACGTCGCGGCCCGCCCGCAAGGCCACGTGATAGGCGAGGAGCTGTAGAGGGATGACGGTAACGAAGGGCGAGAAGATCTCGCTCACCCCCAAGACGTCGACCTCGACGCCCGGAACCTCGATGACCTGATCGTTCCGGTCGAGAATTTTCCGAACGTGGTCGTCGCCGCTGTTGATCACCGCCACCACCCGCCCGCCCCGCGCCTTGACTTCCTGGACGTTCGAGAGAATCTTCTCGTAGCCCCGGCCCCGCGGGATGAGGGCGACCACGGGAAGCGACTCGTCGATCAAAGCGATGGGACCGTGCTTCATCTCCCCCGCCGGATAACCCTCGGCGTGGATGTAGGAAATTTCCTTGAGCTTGAGCGCACCCTCGAGGGCGATCGGATACTGGACCCCCCGGCCCAGGAACAGGAAGTCGGAGGCTTTGAACAACGAGCGCGACATTTCCTCGACGAGGCCGGCGCAGGAAAGAGCGTGGTCCATGAGCTGGGGAACCCGGGCCAGGGACGCCAGCAGGTTCCGGCCCGCCGCCGCCGACAGGGCGCCCTTGCGGCGGCCGATGAAGATCGCGAGAAGCGCGATGGCCGCGACCTGCGCGGTGAAGGCCTTGGTCGAAGCGACCCCGATCTCCGGCCCGGCGTGAGTGAGCAAGGCCCCGTCCGCCTCCCTCGTGACCTGGGACCCCTCCACGTTGGTGATGGCGAGGACCGAGGCCCCCCGCGAGCGCGCCTCGCGCATGGCCGCGAGGGTGTCCGCGGTCTCGCCGCTCTGGGAGATGGCGACGACCAGGGTCCCCTTCGACACCACGGGGTCGCGATATCGGAACTCGCTCGCGTAGTCGGTGCTCGCGGGAACTCCGGCGAGCTGCTCCATGAAGAACTGCCCGATCAGTCCCGCGTGCCAGCTCGTGCCGCAGGCGAGAAACTGGATCCGGTCGGCCTTTTCGATGGCCTCGATCGCCAGGGCTCCCATCTCCTCGAGACGGACATCGCCCGTGTCGAGGCTCATGCGTCCGAGCAGGGTATCGCGGACCGCGCGCGGCTGCTCGTGTATCTCCTTGAGCATGAAGTGGCGATAGCCGCCCTTCTCCGCCTGCACCGGATCCCACGATATGGTTTCTTCCTTGAACGGCTCGGGCTTGCCCTGGGCGTCCACGATCCGAAAGCGGTCCGCCTCGATGACCGCGATGGTTCCTTCGGGGACGAAAACGAACCGTCGCGTGCGCCCGAGGAGGGCCTGCACATCCGACGCGAAGAAGTGGGCGCCCTTCCCGATTCCGATCACCAGCGGCGGCCCCAGCCTGGTGGCCACCAGGCGGCCGGGCTCGTCCGCGTGCATCAGGACGAGCGAGTAGATCCCGCGCAGGTCGGAAGCGGCGCGGGCGGTGGCCCGCTCGAGAGAACCGTCGTAGTAGGAAGCGACCAGATGCGCGACCACTTCGGTGTCGGTCTCGGTCTGAAAGACCGCGCCCGCGGCGGCGAGCCGCTCCTTGAGCTCCAGGTAGTTTTCGATGATCCCGTTGTGCACCACCACCAGTCGACCGGAGGTGTCGGAGTGGGGATGCGCGTTCTCTTCGCTGGGGCGCCCGTGGGTGGCCCAGCGGGTGTGGCCTACGCCGATGGAGCCGGAGACCGGCGATTCCTCGAGGACGGCCTCGAGATTCTTCAGTTTGCCCGAAGCCCGACGACGCTCGATGCGGCCATTGGCGATGACCGCGACCCCCGCCGAATCGTAGCCGCGATACTCCAGGCGCCGCAGGCCATCGACCAGCAGGGGGGTGGCGTTGTCCGGACCCACGTAACCAACAATGCCGCACATGGTCTTTCGCCCGTTCCCTTCAGTGCTTCTTTGGACGACGAGCAGCCCAGCCGGCCTTGTTTTCCTGGCGCGCCCGCCCGACCCCCAGCGCATCCGGAGGAACATCCTTGGTGATGACACTTCCGGCCGCGACGTAAGCGCCCCGGCCGATTCGCACGGGGGCCACGAGAATGGAGTTGCTGCCCACGAAAGCCCCGTCCTCGATCGCGGTCGGGCTCTTCACCACCCCGTCGTAATTGCAGGTGATGGTGCCGGCGCCGATGTTGGCCTTGGCCCCGATCGTCGCGTCGCCCAGGTAGGACAGATGCGGGGCCTTCGAGCCCGCGCCGAGATGCGTCTTCTTCAATTCCACGAAGTTCCCGACCTTGGCGTTCTCTCCGACGATGGAGTCCGGCCGGATGTGCGCGAACGGACCCACGGACGCGCCCGCCTCGACGCGGGAACTTCGGATGAGGCACGAGTCGAGAATGGTCGCATTCGACCCGATCAGTGAATCCTCGATCCGGCAGAAAGGACCGACGGACGCGCCGGCTTCAATGCGGGTCCCTCCCTCGAGGATCGTGAATGCCCGAATTCGCGCCCCCGAGGCGACGTGGACCGAGGGCCCGATCAGGACCGTGTCCGGTCGCTCGATGATGACGCCCGCGGACAGAAGGGCGTGGGTTCGCCGCGCATACAGTTCCCGCTCGACCTGCGAAAGCTCCGTGGTCGTGTTGACGCCCGTGGCCTCGGTCGCATCATCCACGACCAGCGCTTCGACGCGTTCGCCGGCCGCCGCCATCAGGCCGATCACGTCCGTCAGATAGAGCTCACCCTGTGCGTTGTTCGAGCGGAGATCCTGAATGGTCGCCGCAAGCTTCGGCCCGTCGAACACATACAGACTCGCGTTCACCTCGTCGACCCGGAGTTGTTCCGGGGTCGCGTCCTTCGCCTCGACGATGCCCGCGACCCGCCCCGCCGGGTTTCTGAGGACGCGGCCGTAGGCGCCGGGCCAAGACGTCCGGAAAGAAATGAGAGCGGCGGCCGCGCCTGATTCCTCCCGCAACGTGGCAAGCGCCCGGAGGGTATCCGCGCGAAGCAGGGGAACGTCTCCGGCGAGGACCAGGACGGGGAGCGCCGAGTCCGCGGGAATCTGGCGCAAGGCGACCTGGACGGCATGGCCCGTACCGAGCTGCGGTTCCTGGGTGGCGAAGCGGAGGCGCGGTCTTTCCGCGCAGGCCGCCCGCACGGCATCGGCCTGGTGACCGACCACGACGACGGTCTCCGCGTCGAGCTCCTCGCATCGGTCGAGGACATAGTGGAGGAGCGGGCGCCCCGCCGCCTCATGCAGAACCTTGGGCCGCGCCGAGTTCATCCGCGTGCCTTTCCCGGCGGCCAGGACGATGGCCCGAAGCGCAGATGCCATGACCGGTTCTCGGGCGGGGAGCGACTCGACGGGTTGGTGGTCGATCGAGCTCAGGCCGCGGTCAGGGCTTCGAAGGCCGGGTTGCCCAGAAGGGACGCGAACTCGCTATCGAGCGGCGCCTGGGCGCGGCGCTCCGCCGACAGCGAGAACGCCGTCTTCAGGGAGGCCAGGGCATCCTCCGCCTTCTCGCGCCGGACCCGAACGATGGCCAGGGAATAGTGCGCGTCCGCGTTTTTCGGCTCCTCGGCCAGAACCGCTTCGATGTCCTTCTCAGCCGCGTCGAGATCTCCGGCGTTAAGCGCGATGATTCCTGCGAGCAGGCGCTCGGAGGTGTTCTTCGGGCGCCCCGCGCGGCCGGTGTCTTTGGTCAGGGTCATCGCGCCAAAACGCCGGGCCCGGTCGAGAATGTCGATCTCATCCGAAAACTGAGACTCGATCGCGGCGAGGGCTTCCTTCGCCTTCTCGGCCTCTCCCTTGAAGGCGGCGCGTACGAGCTTTGCAAAGGCTTCGGTTGCGAGTTCTCTCCGGCGGTCGTCCGCGAGCGGCTTCTTTGACATGGCTTTGCGATCTCTTTCTGAACAGGGGTGCGTGGAAACTATGGGAAAAGAGCGGGTTCTGCGGCGGAAAATGAGCAGGCCGGACCAATAAATGTACCATAGGGCGGCGGTATTTGCTGCTGTGTCTCCCAGAACCTGGCCGTGGCCTGCGAGACACTGATTGGAGCGTGGGAGTGGTCAGGCGGCCACACATCTCCGCGGCCGCACATCAAATTTAAATCTCTGCAAATAAGCACCTTATGCGAACTGCCCCGGCCTCTTTCGGCGGGGGTACAGCAATTGCAAAGCCAAAGACACCTGTGCGCCAACGCACCCTTCAACGAATCGTCGAGACCCAGGGAGTCGGCCTCCATTCCGGCAAGCTGGTTTCCCTCCGGCTTATGCCTGCCCCGGCGAACACCGGGATCGTTTTCGTTCGGACCGACCTCGAAGACCGAGAGATCCCGGCTCGAGTCGAATGGGTGGCGCAACAGGAACTCGCGATGTCCCTGAGCCGGGATGGAGCGCAAGTGCTTACCGTGGAGCACCTCCTCGCGGCACTCTACGCCACCGGCGTCGACAACGTTCGCGTCGAACTCAACGGTCCCGAGATTCCGGTCTTCGATGGCTCTTCGCGGATGTTCCTGCATCTCATCGACGAGGCCGGCGTCAAGAATCTGGCGGCCTTCCAGAGCACCCTGGTGGTTCGACGCTCGGTCCGGGTGGCCTCTCCTGATGGCGGCCGCTCGGTGCTGGTCGAGCCCTCCGATGTTTTCGAGGTCGACTATTCGATCGAATTCAACCATGCGCTCGTAGGCCGGCAGCGGGTTGCCATCGATGTCACCGAAGAGAGTTTCCGGAACGAGCTTTCCACCGCGCGGACCTTCTGTTTCCTCAAGGACGTTGAAGCCATGCGCTCGCGCGGGCTGGCTCTTGGCGGCTCGCTGGAGAGCGCGGTCGTGATCGGCGAGAGCGGCTTTCTCTCCAGTCCACGGATGAAAGACGAGTTCGTGCGGCACAAGGCCCTCGATGTCGTCGGAGACCTGGCCCTGCTCGGCTTCCGCCTTCGTGGGCGCGTGGTGGCGCAGTGCGCCGGCCATGCCCTCCACGCCGAACTCGTGCGCGCGCTCCTGCGCGACCACGCGGCCTGGACCATCGAAACCTCGACTCCTCACCTCTCCGGCTTCGAGCACGCGGTCGCAACCGCCTGAGTGGTTCCAGGCCCCCCCGGGGGAGGCGCCCGAACCGCAAAGAAAAAGCCCGCCGATGAAGGCGGGCTTTTCTTCTTCTGCTCCGCGCGGAGCCGAGCGGACTACCTCGGCTGAACGGGGGCCGCGGCGGTGTCGGAGATGATTCCAACCCGCTCGACGCCCGCGCCCCGGGCGACGTCCATGGCTTCGACCACCTTGCCGTAGAGCGACTTGGAGTCCCCCCGGACGAAGAGGGTCTTGTCGTTGCGGGTCTGGAACACATCCTTGAGCTTCTGATCCAGATCCTCGAGGCTCGCCATGGGCTGCTTGTTGACGGACACCGCGCCCGATTCGCTGACCTCCATGACGATGACGTCGGGCGGCTTGAGCGGAGGGGGCTGGTTCTTGTTGTCCTTCGGAAGGGCGATATCGACACCCTTCTGAGCGGTGGGGGTCACCAGCATGAAGATGATGAGGAGCACCAGCATGACGTCGATGAGCGGCGTGATGTTGATGTCCGAAACCGACGCCGGGCCCGCCCCGTAGTGGGCTTCTTCGTGCTTGATCTTCTTCTTGGCCTGCGCCATTTCTTAGCCCTCCACCTTGGGTTCGGAAATCAGCGCGATCTCTTCGACACCCGCATCCCGGCAGGCATCCATGACCTTCATGACTTCACCGTACTCGATCTTGACGTCCGCCTTGAGGAAGGCCACCTTGTCGGTGTCTCCCTTTTCCTCGAGCGCCTTCACCAGGAGTTCCTTGAGCTCGGGAATGCCGCCGTCAAGCTTCCGACCCTTGAAGAAGACGGTGAAATTCCGGGTGAACCCGATCGTGATGTTGTCCTGCTCGTCTTTGCGCTCTTTGGTGTTTGCCGCCTTGGGCAACTCGACATCGACGCCTTTGTTGATGAGGGGCGTGATCACCATGAAGATGATCAGAAGCACGATCATGATGTCGGCCATGGGCGTCACGTTGATGTCCGCGATCGCTCCGCCTTTTTTTCCGCCGACTGCCATCGCCATGGTGTTTGCGAGCCTCCGTTGAATTCTGCGGGGTGCCTGACAAGCCCATCAAGGTCCCTCGCCGCCCCGCGAGGACCTGTAGGGCTTTCGGGCGAGGGTTAGGCGCTCTTTTTCACGAAGTCGAGGAGCTCCGAGCCGGAGTTGTCCATCTCGACCGTGAAACCGTCCACCTGACCGGCGAAGTAGTTGTACGCCCACACCGCGACGATGGCGACGACGAGGCCAAGGGCGGTGGTGATGAGCGCTTCCGCGATACCGGCGGAGATCGCCGCGATACCGCCCGAGCCGGTCATGGCCATGCCCGAGAACGCGTTGATGATGCCGAAGGTCGTTCCGAACAGGCCGACGAAGGGCGCGGTGGCGCCGGTGGTGGCCAGGAAGGACAGGCCCTTCTTGAGATCGGCGAGGTTGACCGCGGTCGCCCGCTGCATGGCGCGCTTGGCCGCTTCGAGGGCCGCGTCCTTGTCGGTCTCGCCCGTGGCGCCCTGGAACTGCCATTCCTGAAGGCCGGCGAGGGATACCTTGGCGAGGTGGGAGGACTTCATGCCCGCGGAGCCCGAGAGATCCACGGCTTCCTTCAGCTTACCGGCCTTGAGGAGGCGGGCCACGTCGGCCGCGTACTTCCTCGACTGCGCCCTGGCGCTGCTATAGAGCTTCCAGCGGTCGAAGATGATCGAGATTGACCAGATGGACATGATGAGCAGGGTGAAGACAACGCCCTTCGCAACCCAGCCCATGCTGGTCCACAGATGCGCCATATCGAATTGCATTTTTTGAAACTCCTAAGGTCGGTTATTGAGAGGTAGGACGAGAAGGGAAGGGCTAGTTCAGCCTGAAGTTGACGGTCACCGTCATGATGACGGGAACCGGGACACCGTTCAGGAGCGTCGGAGTGTACTGCCATTGCTTGACCGCATCGATGCCGGCCTGGTCGAGCAGGGGGATGCCGCGGAGAACTTTGACGTCCGTGACCCGGCCCTGGGGGCTGATGGTGCACTCGAGGATGACGATGCCCTGGACTCTCGCCTGTTTGGCGATGTCGGGATAGATCGGGGCCACGTTCTTGGTCTTGGTCGGCTCCTTGATGTTGCCGCCGACGCGGACGGCCTGGACCGCAGGAGGGGGCTCGGAGGGCAGTCCGCCGACGATTCCGCCGGCGACCCCACCGGCGACCCCACCTTCAACACCGCCGGCAGTGCCGACGTCGAGGTCGATACCGCTCGAGGGTCTTATCTCCTGGGGTACCTCCACGGGGGCCACGAACTTCTGTTCCTGGACCGGAGGCGGAGCCTGCTGCTGCACGACCTTGGGGGCCGGGGGCGGGGGAGGAGGCGGAGGGGGCGGAGCGGCGGCCGGCTCGACGAAGAAGGCTTTGACCGCGGCCGCGGGCTCGGGAAGCTCCTGGGCCTGGAGAAGGGGGACGATGACCACCGCCAGGAGCCCAATGGCATGAAGCGCCACGGAAATGGAGAAAAACAGACTTCGCTTGGGTCGATGACCCTTCGTGTCCGATTCCACTAAGTCTGCAAACAGTTTTCGTTCCATCTGTCACCTCGCTCTTGTCTTTCGAGATCAAGAGACGTTTCGATGGTGGATGAGGTCAATGAAGAACCAATTCTTCGAAACGGTTCTCGTCGGATAAGTCTTCGAATTCTAGACACCGCGGCGAAACACTGTCAACGAATTGCCGCGCATTCTTTCGACACATTTCGGCAGGCCCTTGTTTCCGATCGCTCAGGCCCCGGTAAGATAATTCATAGCGGACTACAGACAGAAGACGCGCGACGCACATGAATCGTTGACGTAACTTTGACCGCTGCCCTACAATTCAGGGACGTCGACAGCTTTCTTCCCAAGAATCGATCCATCCTCCAACCCGGCCGAGCGTCCTCAAACCGAGATCGCCGTTTCGGAGAACAAGTACCATATCCCCTCTCCGCCCGCCGGAAAAGCGGGTGGCGAGAACCAAGCCCCCTTGAAAGACACCAACATGAGGCACGCGATTCGGACCCTGTCCGTCATTCTCCTGGCAATTCCTGTTCTGAATTGCGGGACGGTTCAAGCGCGGACGGCGCTTAGAGAGGGGCACAAGCTCTACAAGGACGAGAGCTTCAAGAAGGCGATCGAGCAGTACGATTTCGTCCTCGAAAAAGACCCCTCAAACATCGAGGCCACCTTCTACCGCGGGAGTTCCTACCACCAGCTGTTCCGGCCCGGGAAGGAAGACACCAACGTCAACCTGGAATCGGCGATCAAGGACTACAAGGCGGTCCTCGCGGCGACGCCCTCGGCCAGCGACAAGAAGTACCCCGTCCTCAAGAAGAACGCGCTCTCGGCCCTCGTCGGCATCTACGCCGACGATCCCTATCGGGACTTCGACACCGCGATGAAGTACGCGTCGGAACTGACCGCGAGCGAGCCGGGCAACCTCCAGAATCTGTTCGCCATGGCGAACCTGTACGAGAAGTTCGGCAAGGTGAACGAGGCGGAGGCCGCCTACAAGAAGGCCACCGAGATCGCTCCCAAGGATCCGAAGGCGTGCGGCGCCCTCGCCGGCTTCTACAACAAGACCCTCTGGGACGAGAAGGGCGTGCCCGTGGCCGATGGCGGAGCCGGTCGCGGTCGCTTCGACGATGCCGTCAATCAGCTCAAGCTGTGCGCCGAGCTCGATCCGAAGGATCCCAAGGGCTACTACACCGTGGCCACTTTCTACTGGGATCAGTGCTACCGCGGCCCGCTCCTCGACGACGCCCGCAAGAAGCAGCTCGCCGATGAGGGAATGGAGTTCGTGAACAAGGCGCTCAGCATCAAGGGAGACTTCGTGGAAGCCCTCATCTACAAGGGGCTCCTCCTCCGTGAGCAGGCCAAACTGACGAAGAACCCGGCCACGCGCAACAGCCTCATGGAAGAAGCGCAGGTCCTGCAGAAGCAGGCGGTCGAGCTCAAGAAGCAGCAGGACGCCGAATTGGCCGAGAAGGCGAAGCAGGCGGCCGCGTCCGCCACCTCCAACTAGCTCCTCGAGTCAGGCCGCCGGAGCGGGCGGCCTTTTCAGGACTCAGCGCGGTTTCTTCCTCGAAGCCTTCGGGGGCGCGGATTTCTTACGGCCCGTCCGCTTTGCTCCCGTCCGCTCTTTTTCTGGGGCTTTGGGTTTCCCGGCGAGACGGCGCACGTAGGCCGACAGCATCTCGTTCTCGTAGGTCACCGAGTTGAGAAACAGCGACTCGGCGAGATAGGCGCGTTGTTCGGCCGCGCTCATCTGGTCGATGAGAGACAGGATCTCCCTGCGCATGGTCTCGAACGAAGAATTGAGAACATTCCCGAGGGTGATCTCCTTGTAGAGGGCCTCGATGATGGCCAGAAGGTCGCCATCGAGGGGAACCTCGAAGCCGGTGGAGAGGCGGACGCTCCGTGCCTTCGACATCACTGCTTCCCGGCCGCGGGCCCGAAGGCCTTCAAGGCTTCCTCTTCCTCGCGGAAGATGGGCACGATCTTGTGGACGCCGGCCATGGACAACATGGTCTCGACCCGCGCCTGGGGGGCCAGGATATGCAGCCCGCCGCCCTGATCCTTGGCCAGGCGGTAGATGTCCATGATGCAACCGATGGTCGCGCTGTCGATGTACGAGACCGCTCCCAGGTCCAGGATCAGGGACCGCGCTCCGCCCTCCACCGACTCCTTCGTTTTGGCGACGAGGGTCGGGAGCAGAGGGTAGATGACGCGGGCGGTCTGAACCCGGATGATGGTTGCGTCGCCAATCTTCTCAATCGAAAGATCCACGGTCTTCTCCTTCAAACAAATGTCTTTCGTTTCATCGGGGTCCTTGCGCGCGGAGGGCTCGCGCCAGCTCCTCGCGTCCCCGATTGATCCGGCTCTTGATCGTTCCGACCGGCAGAGAGAGTCTCACCGCCATTTCCTCGTAGGCCAGGCCCTTGAGGTCGCGCAGGACCACGGCCTCCCGGAGTTTCTCGGGAAGGAGGGCGAGGCCCTTTCGCAGGAACTCCTTCGCCTCGGAAGCCTCGATGGAGCGCAGGGGGTCGGTGGACAGGGGTGCGACCGCCTGGTCGAACGCCAGCCCGTCGTCCACCATGGTTCGCTGTTCCCGGCGGGTCGAGCGATAGTTGTCGATGCAGTGGTTTCGGGCCACCGAGGCCAGCCACTTCGAAAAATCGGCCGAGGGGTCGAACTTCCCGAGGTTCCTGAAGATGCGCAGGAAGATCTCCTGCGACAGATCCTCGGCCCGGTCGTGTCGCCCGGTGAACTTGTAGGCGATGTTGAACACCCGCCGCCGGTGTTTCTCCACCAGCGTCTCCCAGGCCCCGCCGTCGCCCGCCAGGCACTGGGCCACCATCAGCACGTCTTCGGGCCGAGGCGCGGAGGGGGTGGTTGAAAGCACTTTGTTCTGCAGAATCTTCAGGGGATCGGTTCAGCGTTCTTGAAGCGGGGCCCGCGGTCTCACTTCAACTCCGGCCGCCCCGCCTCGGTCCATGCGGTATACCAGAAGCTGCCCACGTCCGCGGCGGCGCTCGAGAGAAGGTCGCTCAGGAGCCGGCCCGCGCGGAGTTCGAACGCCTCGAAGAAGGCGCCCGCGTAGGAGGACTTCCCGCGATAGGCCAGGCTGTCCGCGTAGAGGATGTTGTCCACCCAGATGTGACTCCGCACGATGGTGGAGAAGATGTAGTCGCGGGGATTCTCGAGGAGCCGGGCCGCCTCCGGGTTGACCTTGAGGCGTCCCTCCATGTCTTCGGGCAAGCGGGCGGCGAGTCTTTTCGCGACGCCCGGCTGGTCGGTCTTCTGGCCATCGAAGTTTTCCGTGGTGACGAGCGGATTGTTCAGGTCGGCGGCCAGGATGGCCACTTCGTCCGCGGCCAGGAGGATCTTCTCCTTGTCGCCCGCCTTGAACGCCGCGACGAGACGCGCCTGGGCTTCGAGCAGGAGGAAGGGGAGCCGGCCCACGACCTTGATGTCGGCCCTGGCTTTGACCCCGGCCTCGTCCTGCGGCACATCCTTGAACGGGTAGGTTCCGAGCACGTCTATGGCGAACCGGCGTCCATCAGGCCGCACCGGAGGGTCCTCGTCGGGAGTGAGACTCGGCATCTCGTACTTGTGGTCCTCGAAGAACTTCTTCTGGCCCTTGGGCAGGGTATCGATGGCCTTGCGAATCACCAGGCGGTAGACCGAGTCACTCCACGCGAACGACATCCCGGGCATCAGGACCGCGAGGGCCAGGAGGCCGAGCCGCGAGAGAGTCTTCAGTTTCATTGATTCCTCCGGATGGGTGGCATTGAGGACTCTATTCTGCGCGAGCCACCGTGATCGAACGAACTTCCCGCGCCCCGCAGGCGAGCAATGTCGAAGCGCATTCGCGAAGCGTGGCCCCGGTCGTGGTCACGTCGTCGACCAGGGCGACCGCGGCGCCCTCGAGGCCGGAACCGGCACGCACCGCGAAGGCTTGCCGGACATTTCGGCGACGCTCTCCGGCCGAGAGATCCGTCTGAGTTCTCGTGTTCCTGGTTCGGGCCAGGCCCCCCGATACCGGGCGGCCGCAGCCCCGGGCGAGGGCGATCGCCAGCAGGTGGGCCTGGTTGAATCCCCGGCCGCTTTCCCGCTCCGGGTGGAGCGGCACGGCCAGGAGCACGTCCGAGGCGCTCAGGATGCGGCGGCACCGCTCATCTTTCAGGAGCCGGACGGAGAGTCGCGCCGCCGTCTTGTGCCGGCCCCGGTACTTGAGGGCGACCACGCAGTCGCGCAGCGGGCCCGCATAGGTCCCAAGGGAGGCGCCCTCCAGGATCGGAGAGCGGCCCCGCCGGCACCGCCCGCAATCTTCGTCCTCGGCTCCGGGCAGCGGGGCACCGCAACCGCATTGGGGCCCGGTGATCAAAGGAAGAAGGCCCCAGCACTTCTGACACAGAGGCGGGTCGTGGGCGTCAACCAGATCGCCGCACGATACGCAGCCGGTGGGGAACAGGGTCCCCAAGAGCGCGTCCCAGGTCCGTGTCCAGAAGAGAGTCAATCCGGGACCTTCTTCTAGATGATGCCGGCTTCGATCTTCTCCTGGCAGCTCAGGCAATGCTTGGCCCAGGGAACCGCCTCGAGGCGCTTGCGCTCGACGTCGTCACCGCAGACGATGCAGGCCCCAAAACGCTTCTCGTCGATCCGGACGATGGCGTCGTCGATCATCTGAATCTCGTCGCGCTCCTTGTTCGACAGGCTGAACAGGAACTCCTTGGTGTAGGAGTTGGCGGCTTTGTCGACCGGGTCATGGGAAACGTCGGAGTCGACCTGCTTGCCTTGCGAGCGAGTCTTGTCGTATCCCTTCGTTATGTCGGTCTTCTGATCGACGAGGCGCTTCCGGTAAAGCTTCAGCGTCTTTGTGTCCATGTCCGATCTTCTCTCCTTGATCTTCGTCTTTCCACCACGACTCGCGTGATCGATCACGCGATTCCAAATCGCTTGCATTTTTCCCAGAGGGACTTCCGCGAGATGCCCAACGTCTTGGCGGCATCCGCCTTCGTCCCCGCTGAGTGTTCAAGCACCCACAGGATGTAAACCCGCTCCAATTCCTTCAGGGTCGGCTGCCTGGAATGGAACGAACGCAAGACAGTATCAGCACTCAGCATCTGCTTGGGCAGGGCCGAGGCTTCGAGCAGGCCATCACCCTCGTGCCGCAGGATCGCTCCCTGAATCGCCGAGTGGAGCTCGCGCACGTTTCCGGGCCATGGATAGGCGGCGAGGATCTGAGCGGCCGCCGCGGAGAAACCCGAGGCCAGGGTCTTTCCCCGCCGTCTTTCCGAGGCCAGGAAGGCCTCGGCCAGGGGCAGGATGTCTTCGACGCGCTCCCGCAGCGGTGGAATGGGAATCGTGATGACCGACAGGCGGTGGTAGAGATCGTCCCGGAACGTCCCCAGCGAGATGGCCTCCTTGAGCGATCCGCGCGATGTGGCCACGAAACGGATGTCCACCGGCCTCGCGACGTTGTCTCCGAGACGCTGGATCGTTCCATCCTCGATGGCTCGAAGAAGCTTGGCCTGGATGGAAAGCGCCAGGTCCTCGACGTGATCGAGGACCAGGGTGCCCCCGTTCGCCCGTTCGAGCCGTCCGCTTTGAGCCTCGAACGCGTGGGTGAAGGCGCCGCGGGAGTGGCCGAAGAACTCCGAGTCGGCGAGAGATTCCGCGATGGCCCCGCAGGACAACACCTCGTACGGTCCCTCCCGCCGCGGGCTCAAGTCGTGCAGCGCCTCGGCGATCCGGCCCTTGCCGGAGCCGCTTTCCCCCTCGATGACCACGGGCGCCGACGCGGCCGCCACCCGGGGCAGCCACGAGGCGAGGTCCCGCATGGCCTTGGAAGCGGCGATCAGGGGCTCCGGGTTCAATCCTTGACCTCTTCGCGCTTGGCGCCGCCCCACAGACGCTCGAGGTCGTAGAACTCGCGGCTCTTCGGGGTGAACACGTGAACCACGAACGGGCCGTAGTCCATCAGGATCCACTCCCGCCGCGGGTAGCCCTCGAGATGCCGCGGTTTCACCCCTTCCAGCCGGAGCTTCTCCTCGATGGCGTCGACGATGGCCACGACCTGGCGCTGGTTCTTGCCGGTGGCGATGGTGAATCCGTCCGCCAGTCCCGAGCCGGGGGCGAGCTCGAGAACCACCACGTTCTCGGCCTGTTTTGCGAGCGCCGCCCTGGCCGCGGTTCGACAGTACTCAATGCCGTTCACTTGTAAAGGCCTTTCTCCTCGATGTACAGCCGCACCGATTCGGGAGTGAGATAACGAATGGACCTCGAGGCCCGGATCGCGTTGCGGATCTCCGTGGAGGAGATGGCGAGCCCCTCGAAGGGAACAACCGGCCCCTCGGGGGAGCGATCTCCCGGCCGGCCCAGCACGCGGACGTCGGCCAGCCGTCGGACTTCATCACTTTCTCGCCAGCCCGCGAGGCCGGCCGCGGCATCCGAGCCGAGGATCAGGGTGAAGCGGGTCTGCGGCGAGCGCGCGGCCAGGGTCTTGAGGGTATCCACGGTGTAACTCGGGGCTTCGCGTTCAAGCTCGCACCCTTCGACCGAGAGGGAGGGGTTGCCTTCGACCGCGAGGTCCAGCATGGCGCGCCGATCGGCGGCGGAGGCCACGCAGGGCCCCTTGAAGGGGGATTGGCGTGCGGGGACCAGTCGCACCTCCTGGAGTTCAAAGGTTTCTAGGGCCCACTGCGCCGCCCGCAGATGCCCGTAGTGAACCGGATCGAAGGAACCGCCAAGAAGCCCGACGTTCAGGAGACTCATGCCTCCTCCCGTGGCGCCTGCAGCATGGAGGCAAGGCGCCTCACGAGCTCCTTCAGGCCCTGACCGGTGGCCGCGGAAATTTCGAAGACCTCGAGTCCCTCGCGCTTGGCGATGGCCTGGATGGAGGGCAGGGGATCCTCGTCCTTGTTGACCAGGTCGCGCTTGCTCGCCACAATCACGCGCGGACGGGTGGCGAGGGTCTCGGAGAACGCATTGAGTTCGCGGCAGATGGTTTCGTAGTCCGAGGTCACGTCCCGGCCGGACAGGCCGGAGGCGTCGATCACATGCGCGAGCACCCGGGTTCGTTCGATGTGCCGCAGGAAGTCGAGGCCGAGACCGGAACCGGTGGAAGCACCCTCAATGATTCCGGGCACGTCGGCCACCACGAAATCGTAGTCGTCAAAGGACGCCATGCCCAGAACCGGGGTCAGGGTGGTGAAGGGATAGTCCGCGATCTTGGGCTTGGCCGCGGATATCTTCGAGAGCAGCGTCGACTTTCCCGCGTTGGGGAGGCCCACGAGGCCCACGTCAGCCAGGAGTTTGAGATCGAGGCGGAGCCAATGCTCCTCGCCCGCCTCTCCCGGATCCGCGTTCCGGGGCGCGCGGTTCATGTTGGACAGATAGCTCTTGTTGCCCCGGCCGCCCCGGCCGCCCTTGGCGATGAGGAGCTGTTCACCGTCGGCCACGACCTCGCCCAGGACCACGTCGGTTCCTTCTTCGCGAACGATGGTCCCGAGGGGCACGTCGATGAGGGTATCCGGGGCATCGCGGCCGGTCCGGTTGCTCGGGCCGCCGTGGCCCCCGCGCTTGGCCCGGAACTCGGTGTGGAAGCGGAGGGGGAGGAGGGTGTTCTGGTTCACGCGGCCCACCAGGATGACGTCTCCTCCCGAACCCCCATTGCCGCCGTCCGGCCCGCCCATGGGGACGAAGGTCTCCCGACGGAAGCTCGAGCAGCCGCGCCCGCCATCACCGCCTTTTACGAAGATCTTGACGCGGTCGACGAACACTATCTAAACCAGGACCGGGAAGCTCTAGGCCCTCGGATGAGGGTTTTGCGGCGCTTCGGAAAGCGCTTACGCCTCGGCCGGGACGATGCTGATGAATTTCCCGCGCCCGCCATGGTCTTCGAAGCGAACATGGCCGCTCACCTTGGCGAACACGCTGTGGTCCTTCGCGAGGCCGGCGTTCTTGCCCGCCTTGAAGCCGGTGCCCTTCTGGCGCACGATGATGCTGCCGCCCGACACCAGCTCGCCGCCGAAGGCCTTGACGCCGAGGCGCTGTGAATTGGAGTCGCGGCCGTTGCGGGACGATCCGCCGCCTTTATTTGTAGCCATCTCTCTGGTGCTCCTTAGGCCTGAACCCCGTCAACGCGGACGGTGGTGAGGTATTGCCGGTGGCCGCGGGTCTTCTTGTAGTGCTTGCGGTGCTTGAACTTGAACACCCGCACCTTGGTGTCGCGGATCTGCGCGATCACGGTAGCGGAGACCGAGGCCCCCGAAACCGGGTTGCCGGCCGATACGCCCGCATCGGTGCTGACCAGGAGCACGTCCGAGAACGTGATCTTGTCGCCGACGTTGCTGGTGAGCCGATCGACCTGAAGCTTCGCTCCAGGTTCGGCACGGTACTGTTTTCCGCCGGAGCGGACGATTGCGTAAACCAAGGTGGCCTCCGTCTAGACCCGAAATAGAGCCGTTGATTCTACCCCAAGCCGGGTTTCCCCGGGAGACCTGACCCGATTTCGCTTTCCGGGAGGTTTCTAGAAGTCGTATCCGATCCAGAACTGGAAGCGTGAATGCGCGCTTCGAACCTGGAGGTCGGTCAACCAGCTCCAGTCGAAGTGCATGGGCATGCCGAGAAGGAAGGCCTGGATACCCACTCCGAACGAAGCCCGGCCGTCCACCAGACGGCGACCGTCCACCGCCTGCCCGAAGAGCGGATCGTTCACGTAGGAAACCCCCGGGCCCTTGGTCCAGAAATCGTAGGGCTGACCCGGATACTTGGCGCCGCCAATGTTTCCGAAGATCGTGCCGCGCACCGGGCCGAGAACGCCCAGGGGCGTGGCCATCAGGTCGATGAGCGGAATCCGCAGCTCGGCGTTGGCGAAAAAGCCCTCCGACCCCACGAAGGAGTAATAGTCGTAGCCGCGCATCTCCATGTTTCCGCCAAAGGCGAAGAGCTGAGGCTGATCTCCCCTCGAAACATACCCACGCAGACGGGTGGCGAGAAGCATCGAGGTTCCCGCCACCCGAAGGTACTTGCGGCCGTCGAAATCGAGGGTCCTTCGGGACAGGAGTCCGCCGATTCCAGGCGAATACTCGAATCTCAGGTTGACCGTGGAACCGGCAAGGGGCCCGAATTCCCGGAAACGAGTGGTCTCTCGCGTATAGCCGACGGAGAGGGGCATGGTGCTGCCATCGTAGATGGGCACCTGCCCGCCGTATGCCGCAGCCTGCTGCTCGAGCTGGAGCTGAACCGTCGGATCCTGATACTCCGACTTGATCCGGGTGAAGCCCGCGGAGACCTGGACGCGGTTGAATTTGTTGAGCGGGTACACGGCGAAGGCAGCGGCGCCCGTGTACCTTTCGGTGGCCACCGCGTCGGAGCGGGAGTAGCTGTAGGAATACAGTTGAGGGAAGTAGTAGCGCGTGTAGTCGTTGACGAGGACGCCCCAGTTCCAGCGGCCGGAGAGGTTCGCATACTGGCCCGCGTAGTTTCGATAGTCTCGAACCGACTCCACGGTGAACAGGAAGCTCTGGTCCCCCAGGACGTCGGTGAGCGCCACCTGGGACCCGCCGAAGAAGTCGCCGTTCGAAGTGACTCCGACGTTCAACGGGGGGCGGCCCTCGAGATACAGGCCCTCGAACAGACGCTTCCGCCGCTTGTTCTCGGCCACCACCTGGTGGGTCACGTCGGGTTGAAAGTCCACCACCTCGGTGGGCGCGGACGAAGCCTGTTCCACCTCTTTCGTCTGCTCGGCGGGATCGAGGGTGTAGAGCTGGTACTGGCCCTTGAAGTAGCTGATGAAACCGACCCGGTCCCCGAGCGAGGTCTTCAATGGCGCGGGCGCCATGTTTCCTCCCATGGTGTCGGTGAACTGCCGGATCACCCCGGTTTTGATGTCGATGCTCCGGAGGTTGTAGATCCCATCGTCCTCGTTCGAAGAGTAGAAGACCTCGGAACCATCGGTCGAGAAATAGGGAGACATGTCCGCGAAAGGACCGTAGGTGAGGTCGATCCGCCGGGAGGGATTGCCGAGCGGAAACATCACGATCTTGTAGTTGCCGCTGACCCTTCGGTTGTAGACCACGAGCGTGCCATCCGGCGAAATCCGGGGATTGGCGTCGAAGAACGCGTCGTTGGTGAGGTTCTTGTATTCACCCGTCTCCAGGTTCATGAGGTAGATGTCGGCGATACCCTCGCGGGTGGCGGCGAAGAGCACCTGCTTTCCGTTGGGAAGGATGCAGGGCGACTCGACCTCGTCGAGGTCGATGGGAATCTTCTTCACCACATCGCCCGACAGCGGAGAAACCAGGAAAAGACTTCGCTTCTTGCCCGTTCTCCCCACAAAGGCGACCACGTCGCCCTTGGGCGAGAAGTCGATGGTCCGTCCGGTCACGAAGTTCTCGCCCGGGAAGGTGAGCCCCTCGTACTTCCCGGTGTAGCCCTTGGTGAGGTTCTTCACCACCGCCCCGTCCCGGGTCGAGAGCATCACGATGTCGGCCTCGCCGTCGCTTCGATTGCCGGTGATGGCCGCGACCAGTTCACCCGAGGGAGAAGGCGCGAAGGCATACACCTGCGAAAAGGAGGTCTTCTCCGGATCCGGGGAGATCTCGGTGCCGTAGTCGGTGGGCCGCTGACGGTCGCGGAACGGCTTGAAGCGCTCCTTGAGCCATTTCTCGAAAGCCTCGTCGAACTCCTTCGGGGTCATGCGGAACGCCTGCTGGTAGATGCTGTCCTCGGAGGTGGTGACGATGCTCTTGCGCAGGGTGTACATGAACTGCCGGATTCCCTCCTTGCCGAACCGGGCGGCCATGAAGTCGAAGGTGGCGTGGCCGAGGTTGT
Organism: Vicinamibacteria bacterium; assembly: GCA_044229175.1. GTDB lineage: Bacteria > Acidobacteriota > Vicinamibacteria > Fen-336 > JAGNNV01 > JAGNNV01. Next base: position 120,542 of record JBGATM010000003.1, read on the forward strand.
AGTCGGTCCTTCCTCCCGCCACCTCCAGCTTCGACATCCGCGGCACCTGGTCGTTGAGGGCGGCATCGCGCACGGTCATCAGATCGTGGGAGTCCCACTCGCCGCGCATGTAGTCGGCGAGGCCCTCCGCCACCCACAACGGCGTATTGCGCGAAAAGATCCCCTGCGGGATCAGGTCGAATTCGAAGACGTGGGTCAGTTCGTGCGTGATCAGGCCCTGGAGCCGGTCCGGCGCGCCGTCCACGGGAATGACCATTCGGTTGCGGACGGGCTCGGTGAAGGCCTGCACCTGTTCGGGAACGAAGTCGGGGTAGAGATTCGTCTGCTCGAACTCGGAGTGGGTCTTGTAGAAGACCACGGGAATCGACGATTGAATCTCGTGCTTCAATTCGGACGAGATGTGCTGGTAACCGCTTTCCAGGTATGAAACCAGCCGGCCGAGGTGCTGTTCGAACTCGGGGTAGTAATACACCTCGAAGTGCGGGCTCTTGTAGACGCGCCAGGCGAACCGGTCGTAGTTGACCTTGTTCTTGCCGAAGTAGGGGATGTACTGGGCGAAGGCCGCGGGTGCTACGAACACCGCGATCAGCCACAGCGAAAGGAGACGCACACAGCGTTTCATGGAGGGCAGGGTCATGGTCATCCTCGAAGGGGCGGCACTACGGCAGGAGCACGCGGGTCCCCCGGATCTTCTGGGGCGCGATCACCCCGAGAAAATTGGGCAGGAGACGGTCCATGAGTTCGAAATACGAGGACAGGGGCGACACCTTCTGCTCTTCGCCGTAAACCACCTCCTCGGAAAAACGCTCCTTGTGGAGAAGGCGACCGGTGGCTCCGTCGATGAACGAGAAATCGGCGGAGAGGTTGAAGGCCTTTCGCTCGGCGTAGCGGTTCCCGCGCCGCTCGACCACGCGTCCGCGGCTGTCCCGGACGAGCGACGACTCCTGTTGGAAGCCGGAGCGGTTCTGTTCCTCGAAGCTGAGCTTGCCCGTGACGATGAGGGGATTCTGAAACTCCTCCCCGAGCTTTCTCCAGAAAGCCGTGTCCTGAAGGATCCGTTCTCCCTCCGCGCGGTAGCGATCGCGGTCTTCCCGGGTGACCCGCACGTCCTCGGTCGGCTTGAACGCCTTGGCGAGGGCCTGGTTCAAGGGCGGCCGGTCGGGCTCGATCACCTGCAGTTTCGAGGCGGAGCGCAACTGGTTCTGCAGGAGGCGGGCGGTTTCGGGGGAAAGATCGATGCCCTCATCGACGAGGTCGGTCACGAAGCCGGCGACCAGAACCCGGCGGAACTTCGAGACGTCCAGCTTCGACTTCAGGGGCGTCTCAATGGGGACTTCGAGCGAGCTGGCGCAACCGCCGGACAGGAGGGCCGCGCCCAGGGCGCCGGCCAGGAGACGAGTCTGCATTCTCATTGACGGGTCTCCGATGCTTGGCCCTTGGGAGCCGCGGGATTGGGGCTCGGGGTCTCCTTGGGCTTGGGCGGGGAGTCCTTCTTCAGCTTCTTGTTTCTCTTTTCGTCCGCTTCCCGAAACAGATCGAAATTCTGCTGAATGGAGACGTTTTTGGGTTGCAGCTGAAGCGCGCGTTCGTAGGCGGCTCGGGCCTTGTCGAATTCGCCCTGCTGCTCGAGGGTGACCCCCAGGTTGTTGAAGGCCGAAGCGGACTCGGGATCGAGGGCGGCCGCCTGCTCAAAGCGGAAACGAGCCTCCCGCCACAGGCCCCGCCGGGCCACGTCAATGCCGAACGCCACTTCTTTCTTGGCGTTCTTCTGGGCACGCTCGGCGGCCGAAGCGGTAAGCGAGCAGGACAGGAGACAGGCGGTGAGGGAAAGATAAAAGCGGAATCGCGTCATCGAGAGGCGCTCCTTAATAGAGGACCCGGTCATATTAAGTCACGGCCCCGCAGTCAGAGCAAAAGACACGCCAGCGAACTCATCGCGAACCCGGGGACGCGGACCCCCCGTTTGTCCGGCGGCGGGGACACTGGTTGAGCGGGGAGAGGACGGCGGGCCCGAGCGGGGCGTCTCAGTAGATCCGGAAACTGACCGGAGCCTGGGCGATCGTCGCCACCGGGCGGCCGCCCTTGATCGCCGGAGAGAAGACCCATTGGCGGACGGTCTGGATGGCCGCGGCGTCGAGCTGGGGAATCGAGCGGAGAACCCGGGCTCGTCCCACCTTCCCATCGATGCCGATGACGATCTCCAGCGTGACCACTCCCTCGATCTTCTTGATGAAGGCCTCCTGGGGGTAGACGGGTCTCGTTTGCTTGAGAAGACGCGGCGGCTGGTCGTAGTCGAGCACCGGGGAGTCGCCGGTGCCCCCGATCACCCCGCCCAGGGTGCCGCCCAGCGTGCCACCCACCGTGCCGCCCTCGACCCCGCCGGCCATTCCCTCGGCGGAGCCCGCTTCGGATCCCTCGGCCACACCGAACTGCTTCAGGGGATCGATTCCCTTTTCCGGCTCCACGGGCTTGGGTTCTTCCGGCACCTTGGGCTCCACGAGCACATCGGGGTCGGGCGGCTTGGCGCCCGTCTTCTCCGGAGCCTTCTCGGCCTGCTTGGTGGACGCACCCTTGGGAAGGGGAGGGGGCGGCGGTGGGGGCGGGTTGTAGATGAGCGCCCGGATGTAATCGACGGGCGGCGGGGTCGGCGCCGGGAACAGCAGCGGTGAGAGCACGAGGGAGACGATCAGAATGCCGTGGAGACCCACCGAGAGCCAGAACCAGTGGCTCCGTTTCTGCGGCGCCCGCACCTCTTCCGTGAACAGGGAGAAGAGCTCGACCTGCGCGGTCTGCGGTTGTTCGTTCTCGGTCATAGGGCGGCTCCCGATCGAGGGTGACAGCAAGAAAACTGCCACGGTTCGAGAGCCCGCGGAGTCTACCCCTCGACCTCTCTCGGTCGGGTACCCCGACTCTTTGCCGGTCGGACGGCGCGAACCGCCGCGAAACCCCGGCCTATGCGGAGGGGACGCGCGAAGCCTGGCGGTTCTGCCACCACACCACGATGGGGCTCGCGATGTAGATGGTCGAGTAGGTGCCGACCAGGATTCCCACCACCATGGTGAAGCCGAAGCCCCTCAGTACTTCTCCGCCGAACAGGAACAGGCCCAGGACGGCCAGGAAGGTCGTGCCGTTGGAGATGAGGGTTCGGGTGAGGGTCTGGTTCAGCGAGTCGTTGAGGATCTTCGAGAGCGCGTCCTTCTTCTTCGTCTTGAGGTTCTCGCGGGCGCGGTCGAAGATGACGATGGTGTCGTTGACCGAATAACCAACCAGGGTCAGGAGGGCCGCGATGATGTTGAGGGTGATCTCGTACTTGAAAAAGGCGAGGAAGGCGAGAGTCACGAGGACGTCGTGGAACACCGCGATGGTCGCGGCCGCGCCCCAGATAGCGCCGCCGAAGCGCCAGGTGATGTAGAGGAGCTGGAACACGAGGCCCCAGACCGTCAGCTGAACCGCTTTTTGCCGCAGGTCCGCGCCGACCGTGGGGCCGACGATCTCCGACGAGGACTCCAGGATCTTGTTCTCCGGATACTGGGCGGCGATGGCCGCCTTGGCGTTGTTCGCGGCCAGATCCAGGGCTCCCTCATCGGCCGCCGCGATCCGGACCAGAACCTGGTTCTTGCTGGGCACGTCATAGGTCTGGATCGTGGCATCGGGAACGGCCGCGCGGATTCGATCGTTCTCCGGCGTCTTCTCGAAATGAAGGATCAGCTGGGTTCCGCCGGAGAACTCGACACCGTAGCCCTTTGCGTCCGAGCCGATGTAGACGCCGGTCGCCAGCATGAAGCCGAGGCCGCCGAAGATGAGGGCGAGGCTCATGGCGATGAAGTACTTCGCCTTGCCGAGGAAGTCGAAATTGGGGTTCTTGAGGATCTCGAGCATTGTCTTGGGTAGCGATTCCGTTAGATGGAGAGAGTGTCGACCTTGCGATCGCCGAGCACCCATTCGAAGAGGAACTTACTCACGAAGTAGGAGGCGAAGACGTTCGCGATCAGACCCCAGACCAGAGTGACCGCGAAACCCCGGATCGCGCCGGTGCCGAACTGAAACAGGAAGGCGGAGGCGATGAGCGCGGTCGCGTGGGTGTCGAGGATGGTGATCCAGACCCGGTCGAAGCCGTTGCTCACCGCGGTCTTTACGGTCTTGCCGGAACGCAGTTCTTCGCGGATGCGCTCGAAGACCAGGACGTTGGTGTCGACGCCCACGCCGACGGTGAGGATGATGCCGGCGATTCCGGGCAGAGTCAGGGTGGCGCCGGCGTAAGCCATGGCCCCGAGCAGGATCAGCAGGTTGGCGAGGAGCGCCACCACCGCGTTCACGCCGGACATCCGGTAGTAGAGGAGCATGAAGAGGGTGATGAAGCCCATGCCGGCGGCCGAGGCCATGACGCCGGATCGGATCGAGTCCTTGCCGAGCGATGCGCCCACCGTCTGTTCCTGCAGGAAATTCAAGGTCGCGGGCAGCGCGCCGGCGCGCAGGACCTTGGCGAGGGTGTCCGCCTCTTCCTGGGAGAACGAACCCTGGATGACGCCCTGGTCGGTGATTCGGCTGTTGATCACCGGGGCGGATTCCACGGTGCCGTCGAGGATGACGGCGAGGCGCCGGCCCACGTTCTCTCCCGTGGCCTGGCCGAACTTCTGCGCGCCCACGGGGGTGAGCGAGAACTGGATATCGGGCAGTCCGGTTTCACCACTCACGCTCGGGCGGGCGTTCTTCAGGTCCCGTCCGGTGATGACCGCTTCCTTGCGCACGAGATAGAACGCGCGGCTTCCCGGCTCACTGCCGGCCCCGCTCACGATCTCCATGGTCGGAGGGGGTTCGGTCTGACCCGCGGGCAGCAGCATCTCGCGGGTGGCGGCCTCGTTCTCCACAAGTTTGAGGGAGAGTTGCGCGGTTCGCTTGATCATGTCCTTCGCACGCACCACGTCGGTGACGCCGGGGAGCTGGACAAGGATCTGGTCGCCCGCGTTCCCGTGCGCGGTGATGACGGGCTCGGCCACGCCCAGGACGTTGACCCGGCGCTCGAGGGTCCGGATCGACTCCTGAACCGTCTGATCCTTGAGGACTCGCTTGTAGGGGTCGGTCAACTTGATGGAGAAGCCGGTCGCGGTCTCGCTCATGTTCCACTCGGTCGAGCGGAAGAAGTCGCGCAGGGTGGTGCGTGCGTCCTTGATGCGGGCCGGCTCGATCGCGTCCACCGTGAAGGTGTCGATATCGGTCGCCATGACCTTGGCCCCGGGCATACCGGCCCGGCCGAGCTCGCTCGAGGCCAGCGACACACCGTCGGAGACGGTGGCGCGGAGCGCGTCGTCGGTCACCACCTTGAGGATGAGGTGCATGCCTCCCTTCAGGTCCAGACCCAGCTTGATCTTGTCCTCGAGCGGCCACATGGACACGAAGCAGGCGATCAGGAAAGACGAATAGAGGATGGCCTTGGTTCGCAGTTCCTTCCGCAGGAAGGTCCAGGCGAGCGCTCCCACGGCGACCGAGATCACCAGCCAGAGCAGGAATGGATTCTTTGTAAGACTGTCCATCATGATTTCCTAGGTTTTGGATACGCCTTCAGCATTTTCCAGCGCCGCTATGGCACTGCGCTGCACGCGGATCTTGGTCTTTTCGGCGATACGCACGTAGACGTTCGTTCCCTCGATGCCCTCGATGACCCCGTAGATTCCGGAGGCCAGAACCACGTGATCTCCGGCCTTGAGCGATTTCAGGAGCGTCTCCTGCTCCGCCTGCTTCTTGCGGGAGGGACCGATGACCAGCACATAGAAGATGCCGAAGACGATGGCCATGGGCAGGAAGGCTTCGAACACGCTGGGCTGCGCCGGCGCGGCCTGCAGGGTCAGGAGAAAAACGGAGTCCATATTTGGGGTGGGGTTTTCTTGAAAACGAGCCGGAGCTATTTCTTTGAGGAAGAGCCGATCGAAGCGTCGCGCGGGGATCCTTCGACTCTCCGAGCGCTCCTTATCTTCAAGGAGCTCAGGCCGAGAACCCCTGGAGGGTCTCCTGCCGGAACGCTTCAAAGCGGCCCGCGACGATACTCTCCCGCGCCTTTCCAACCAAATCCAGATAGAAGAAGAGATTGTGCAGGGTGGCGAGCACCCCCCCCGTCATCTCGTTCGACAGGTGCAGATGACGCAGGTAGGCCCGGGAGGCGATCTTGCACGTGGGGCAGCGGCAGGACGGGTCGATGGGCGAGGCGTCCCGGGCGAATTTCGCGTTCCGGATGGACATCTTTCCCCTCCAGGTGAACAGCTGCCCGGTCCGCGCATTTCGGGTGGGCAGCACGCAGTCGAACATGTCGACTCCCCGACCGATGCCGTCGAGCAGGTCCTCCGGGGTGCCGACGCCCATGAGGTAGCGCGGCCGATCCACGGGCAGGACGCGATCCATGACCTCGAGAATGCGGACCATGTCGTCCTTGGGCTCGCCCACCGAGAGACCACCGATCGCGTAGCCGGGAAAGTCGATGGAGGTGATGGCGCGGGCACTCTCTTCGCGAAGGTCGTCGTGGACTCCTCCCTGGACGATGCCAAAGAGCCACTGGTCTTCCCGGGTGTGGGCGCGCTTCGATCGCTCGGCCCACCGCGCGGTCCGGTCGGTGGCCTCCTTGACCTCCTCCCGCGACGCGGGGTAGGGCGGGCACTCGTCGAAGGCCATGATGATGTCGGCGCCGAGCTTCATCTGAATCTCGATGGAGCGCTCCGGCGAGAGCTCGAGTCGCGCGCCGTCGAGATGACTTCGAAAGACCACGCTGTGCTCGGTTCGCTTGCGCAGGGCCGAGAGGCTCATGACCTGATAGCCGCCGCTGTCCGTGAGAAACGGCCGGTGAAATCCCGTGAAGCCGTGAAGGCCGCCGAGTTCCTGGACGAGGTCCTCTCCCGGACGCACGTGCATGTGGTACGTGTTCGCGAGAATGATCTGCGCGCCGATCTCCTCGAGCTGGGTGGCGGTCAGCCCCTTGACCGAACCCGCGGTCCCCACCGGCATGAAGATCGGCGTGCGGATTTCGCCGTGCGGGGTCTTCAGGCGCCCCGCGCGCGCGCGATCGGAGCGTGCGTCCACATGAAATTCAAAAATTTTCAAAGAAGACCCTCATCGAGACCGCCGAGTATAGGGAACGCGCCGGCGAAGAATGTCCCGGGACATCGCCATATAAGAAACCATATCGGGTGGCGGGAAGCACGCGCGGCGGAAGAAATTCGCTCCCGCCAGCGTCACAACTAGATCCAACCGAAGTCGTTGCCGCCGGGCCACTCCGGCATTTGTGTTAAATAAACCATACAAAGCCGGGAGTCTCCTCCGTCCACAACAGGTTCTCAACAGAACTTCCACAGGCTAAGACGATGAAATAAAGGGAGACGCGCCGATGAAAAATCGCGGCGACCTCTTGACAATGTGCAAGTCATTACCTACGCTCCAACTAGTGCATGCCCCTGCTGTCAACACAAAATGTTGGAAACAGGGGTCGGCAATACCTAGATCGAAAGGGGGGATTACACACCATGGCCGCTAAGAAAGCTGCTAAGAAGGCTGCAAAGAAGAAGAAGTAAGTCGCTTCCATTTGCGGCTTCAGGAGGGGGTGAGCGATCACCCCCTTTTTTATTTCCCCTTCATTTCAGGTCCCCGCCCCGGAGTACGAAACGCTCCACCGCGTAGGCGACACCGTCCTCGTCGTTTCCGGGAATCACCTCGAGACCGAGGGCCCGCAGTTCCGGATCCGCATTGCCCATCACGCAGCCCTTCCCGGCGGTGAGCAGCATCTCGCGATCGTTCCAGTTGTCGCCGATGGCGAGGACCTCGCCGATGTCGACCCCCCAGCGCGCGAACAGGAAGAGGAGCGCCTCCGACTTGTCCACGGTGGGAGCCACGATGTCGATGAGCGACAGATCGTCCTTCGGATAGATGGTTCGGAGCGCCCGCACATCGAAGCCGCGTTCCTCAATGGCCCCGGCGAGCTTGCCCATCTCGTTCATCGAGCCCCCGAACATCACCTGCAGAGGATCTTCCTCTTCCGTCGCCACCACCGCCTCGAGGTCCTCGACCACACGCACGTCGGGGTGAGACCGGCTCAGGTAGTACGCGAGCAGGGTGTGGGAGGGAGAAGCGTTCTCGACATACAAGAGTCCCTCCCCCGCGTGCCCGAAGTGAACCACCGGATCCGCGCCCACGCCCTTGGCGAACGTCAGTACCGCGATGGCGGAAGACCGGGCCAGGGGACGAACCCTGATGGCCACCGAAGCCTCGACCACCAGGCCGCCGTTGTGCAGCACCAGAGCCGGACGCCCGGGAAGGAGGTCGGCGATCCTCTTCGCCGCCGGGTATCTTCGGCCGGTCACGAGGGCGACGCGAACTCCCGCCTCCATGGCCGCGGCGATGGCCCCGCGATTCCTCGGCGACACTTCCCGCCGGGAGTTCAGCAGGGTCCCATCGATGTCGAGAGCGAGGACGCGCGGGGCGGCGTTTGGGCCCACGCTCAACGGGCCTCGCGGCCGTCGAACACATCGATCCGGTCGATCACGTCGCCCGGGCGGATCTTCTCCACCACGTCCATGCCCGAGAGAACCTGGCCGAACTGCGTGTAGGCGCCATCGAGATGAGGCTGCGGCTCGAGGGTGATGAAGAACTGGGAGCCCCCCGTGTCCTTTCCCGACAACGCCATGCCCAAAGCACCCCGGCCATAGGGCCGCTGGTTGTATTCGCATCGGATGGTCGAACCCGGGCCGCCATAGCCGTCTCCGCGGGGATCGCCGCCTTGAACCACGAAGCCGGGCACCACGCGATGAAAGGAGAGCCCGTTGAAGAAACCGGATTGAGCGAGCCGCACGAACCCCATCGAGGTCAAGGGAGCGTCCACGACATCGAGGACGAGTTCGATGATTCCGTAGCGCGTCTTTATGAGCACGTGCGGCGAATACAGGGCCTGGGCATTCGCCTCATAGACGGCCACCAGCCGTCGGGCGTCCGCCAGTCGGAGAGAGGTTTCTTCCGGGGGAGTGAAGCCTTCGGAGAGCGCGCTCGCCGCTCTTTGCCGGACCGCCCGCGAGGGGTCCGATCCCGCGATCCGCCGCAGGAGGGTTCGGCCCTCTTCGGTGACCGTCTTCGTGACCGCATCCACGACCGCGATCCGGACTTCAACATCCGGGTCGGCCAGCGCGGCGTCGAAGGCGCGCGAAAAGGTCTGGGTGAAAGTGCGGCCCGAACCTTTCTCGAGCGACGACAGCCCTTCCACCGCCGCGGCCCGGATTCCCACATCCGGGTTCTGGATCTGATCCAGAAGAGTCGGCACCGCGTCCTGGCCCCGCGCGCGCGCCAGGGCGGTGAGGACGGCGGGGATGACGCGCGGATCGGCGTCTTTCAGCATGGGCAGGAGAAATGGAGCGGCCCGTTCGCCCAGGGTCTCGCCGAGCGCCCCCGCCACGGCCTGTCGAACCCGCCAGTCGCTGTCCGGGCCGATGGTGGACAAGACGATTCCCACCTCCTCGGCGTCGGTCCTTATGAGGGCGGGCCAGGCCGCGGACCGGATCCACGGGTCGGGATGGCCCACGTTGTCCATGATGCGCGAACGCCATCTCGACGGAGACGGAAGCGCCGCGACCGAGAGCAACGCCTCGCGCCTGACCATCAGGTTCGGAGAATCGATGTACGCGGCCGCGAGCGCCGACCCCTCGGCCGCACCGATGACCCCCACCGCCCGCAGGGCCTGAACCGCGACGCTCGGATGGACATCCTCGACGAGCCGACGAAGGACGCCGAGATGGGACGGGTCCTTGAGCGCGCCGAGGCCCCGGGCCGCGAGGGAGCGGATGTACGGGTCCTCCGCCCCCGCGCCGGCGATGAGGATCGGGGCCAGTCTGGAATCGGCGACGCGCATGGCCGCCCACACCGAGACCCACCAGTCCACGAGCGGAGTCGAGTCGGAGGCCAGAACCGCGCTCGCGAGGGATGCCGAATCCTTCAATCGCGCAAGGGCCACCAGATCGAGCCGAAGCTCCACCCAGGGATCGTCGGCGCGCCCGGGATCGTCGCCTCGAATCCGCAGGGGCGTTCCGCCGGTCGGGGGCAGAGCCTTGCGAAAGGCCCGGGCGATGGCGGGTCCGGCCGACGATTGTCCAATGCGGCCCAGGGCCTCCGAGGCCCGGCCCCTCGTCGCGGCATCCGGGTCGTCGAGGGCGGCGATGAGCGCGGGAACCGCCTCGGCGCTCCCCATCAGTCCGAGCGCGAAGGCCGTCGCGCGCCGCACCTCGACCTCGGGATCCTTGAGACGCTGGAGGAGGCGGGGCACGGCGAGCGGGTCGCCGATACGGCCGGCCGCGAGGGCGGCCCGGCGGCGAACCGCGGGATCCTCATGCTGCAAGAACCCCTGAAGCGCCCCGTCTCCGAGCGAGCGGGAATCCTCGAGCACCAGGATTCGCGCCAGTATTTCGATCCTCGAGAGCGGGTCGGGGAGGTTCGCGCCTCGCTTCGCGCCGCCGGTGGCGCAGGACAAGACCAGGGCGCCGAGGACACCGGCGGTGAACCGGGTGATTCGCCGTATCGCAGACAAGTGGACCATGAGGTGAGGTGGAGGAGCGAAGTGTAATGGCCCCCCCCACATAAACTGTGGGTGCAGATGCTGTGTCCCGCTTGCGCCCGCCCGATCGCGATGGCTCGGGCCAACTGTCTGTACTGCGGAGCGGCGCTTCCGGCCGAGGGGCAGGAGGCGGCGGCCCGGGCGGCGGAGAGGGTTCAAAAGACCAGGAGCCTGGCCAATCTTCAGGCGGTCGCGAAGAGCGCCGGCCGCGACGAGCCACCCAGGCGCTACGTGGTCATCGACACCACGATGGCCGGAGTGGAGGCGATCGCCGAGGCCTGCGGGGTGTCCGCGTGGGAAGCCCGGCAATGGCAGGCCGCGTCGCGCTATCGCCTCGTGCGGGTCAGCACCGAACCCGCGGACGGTCCCCTGGAGTCGGGACTGCGGGCCCGGGGACTTCGCGTTCTCATCGTCCCGGGGGAGACGGTCATGCGATCAAGGACCCCGATCCCCCTGGAGTCCATTGATCCCTTCTCCGTTCCGGCCCAATGCACGGTCCGCGAGGATGCCGAGGCGCCGCCCGCGAGAAAAGTCCTGAGGGAGCAGGATCTCGCGCTCATTGTCTCCGCGTCCATCAAACGGGAAAGGGTGAAGGATCAGACGTCTCGTCGCCCGCCGGTGGATACCCGGCTGGAGGATGCCTGGCTCGTTCATCTCCATATCAGGGGAGAGGCCCGACCCTGGGAGATCGATCCCCGGCGCACGGCATACGAGGGCCCGGGCCTGGCCTCGGCCTACATGCAGACCCTGGAACTGGTGCGACGGCTGCAGGCGCTCGCGCCCCACGACGATGCTTTCAAGAACGTGGTGCCGGCGCTCTCCCCCGGCGCCGATCCGCTCAGTGGTCTCGAGAGCTTCGCTTCCACGCCCCAGAAGAAGAGCAAGGAGCCCAAGGTGGTGGTGCTCGACAACGTGGCCCAATTCCGGGAGTATTCAGCCTGGCGCGGGGCCATCGAGATCACTCAGCGGGACCGGCAGTGAGAGGCGGAATTCCGAGCACCTTGTGCTACCTTCCGCCCATCACATGAAGCTCGTTGTCCAGATCCCGTGCCTGAACGAGGAAGAATCCCTCCCCGCGGCGTTGCGCGCCATCCCGCGGCAGATCGAGGGAATCGACGAAGTCCTCGTTCTCGTGATCGATGACGGGTCCAAGGACCGGACCCGGGAGGTGGCTCTCGCGAACGGAGCCGACCACGTTCTGCGCTTCACCCGGCACAAGGGGCTCGCGAGCGGCTTCATGGCCGGCCTCGATGCCAGCCTGAAACTGGGCGCCGACATCATCGTCAACACCGACGCCGATAACCAGTATCCCGCGGCGGACATTCCCCGCCTCATCGCTCCGATCCTCAGGGGCGAGGCCGACATGACCATCGGCGACCGACAGGTCTCCGAGGTGGCGCATTTTTCCTGGACGAAGCAGCGCCTCCAGATGCTCGGGAGCTGGGTGGTGCGGAAGGTTTCAGGGACCGACGTGCCCGACACCACGAGCGGATTCCGGGCCCTGTCCCGTGAGGCCGCGCTGCGGATCAATATCGTCAGCGAGTTCACCTACACCCTCGAATCGATCATTCAAGCCGGAAAGAAGCGGCTCGCCATCGCCCACATGCCCATCGAGGCCAAGCACACGCGGCCGTCGCGGCTGTTCGGCTCCACCGGTGAGTACGTCAAGCGTTCCGTGGCCACGATTCTGCGCATCTACGCCATGTACGAGCCGTTCAAGGTCTTCATGATCCTGGGCGGCCTGCTGTTCTCCGCGGGCGCCCTCCTGGGTCTTCGCTATGCCTGGTTCTGGTGGCAGGGCGCCATCACCGGCCACTTCCAGTCCGCGATTCTTTCCGTGCTCCTCCTCATTCTCGGCTTCCAGACCCTGCAATGGGGTCTCATGGCCGACCTCATCGCCAGCAACCGGAAGCTGATCGAGGACGTCTTGTACCGGGTTCGAAAGGCGGAGCTTTCGAAGGACGTGGAGCCGCGTGGCTGAGCCCGGGGAAACTACGGTCGTCATTCCCGCCTTCAATGAGGCGAACGGGATCGCCGCCACGATTTCGGGCCTCAAGCCGCAGGGCTTCGCGGAGATCCTCGTGGTCGATGATGGGTCCACGGATGAAACCGCGGCACGAGCCGCGGCGGCGGGCGCGCGCGTGGTGCGCCATCCCTACAACAAGGGGAACGGCGCCGCGGTCAAGACCGGCATCCGGGCCGCCGCGTCGCCGGTGATCCTGCTCATGGACGCGGACACCCAGCACGACCCCGCCGAAGCGAGCAAGCTCATCGGCCCGGTGGGAACCTACGATCTGGTCATCGGCGCCAGATCGCTTGGAGACCAGTCCGCGATCCGGGCGACCGGCAACGCCGTCTTCAGGGCGCTGGCCTCCTGGCTGACCGGTCGTCCGATTCCCGATCTCACCTCCGGCTACCGGGCCGCGAGTCGTCAGGCCCTTCTCGACATCGTCCACCTTCTCCCGAACGGCTTTTCATATCCGACCACGTCCTGCCTGTCGATGATGAAGTCCGGCCACAATGTCTTGTTCGTGCCGATCTCGGCAAAGACAAGGGTCGGCACGTCCAAGATCCGCCCGCTGCGGGACGGCTACCGCTTCATCCTGATCATCTTCAAGATCGTGACCCTGTACGCGCCGCTCCGGGTCTTCGCACCCATCGCGGGCGTCTCGTTCTTCACCGGCCTCGCGTACGGGATCTGGAACGTTCTCAAGTTCGAGAAGATCCCCATGGGCTCGGCGCTGCTGATTCAGCTGGGGGTCGTGGTCTTCCTGTTCGGGCTCATTTCCGAGCAGATCGCGTCGATGCAGGACAGGCGTTGAGCAGGGCCTACTTCAAAGGCGACGTCTTTGCTCTTCTCGTCCTCGCCGTCTTTCCGCTGATCGCCTACATCGAGCCCCTGCTCGACCATCGCCTGTTGGGTCCGGGCGACGGCGTCGCCCTGCATCTGCCCCTTCGGACCGAGGCGTTTCGGGCCTATCGCGACCTCTCCTGGCCGTTCCTGAATAGCCGGGAGTTCCTGGGAACCCCGCTTCTCGCCGCCTACCGCGGCGGTGTGTTGTACCCCCTCACCATCCTCCTTTCGGGATTCGATTCGTTCTCCGCGTTTCAGGCGCTCGTCCTCATCTCGGTCTCCCTGACCGGGGTGCTCACCTATCTCTACTTGAAGCGCCTGGGCGCCGGCGCCCCCGGGGCCTTCGTCGGCGCGCTCTCCTTCGCCTATGGTCCGTACCTGCTGAGTCACTTCGAAGACACGGCGACGCTGGTGGCGGCTCCGATGCTGCCCCTGGTTCTCCTGGCCGCCGAGTCGCACATGAATCGGGCCACCCCCGCGAGGCTCGTCGGCCTCGGTGGTTCCATCGCGCTGCTCGTCCTGGCCGGCTCGCCCGAGGCGCTTCGCGCGGGAAGCGCCCTTCTCTTCGGCCGGCTGCTGCTGGGACACACTCTCAGCCGGTCGCCGCGAGCGCCCTCACGCCGCGCCACCGCGCTCGCCATACTGCTGGGGATCGCTCTGTCCGCGCCCCAATGGATGCCCACGCTCGAGATGCTGCCCTCCGCGGGACGACAGGTGACGGGACTCGCGGCCGAAGCCGCGGACGAGGGCCTCTCGGGGCTCGCGGGGTTGATTCTCAAGACGGTCACGCACACGCCGGCGGCAAGCCTCGCCCTGGCGAGCCTGCCGCTCTTGTTCGAGCGGCTTCCGGTTCGGGTTCTTCTCCTGGCCGTGCTCGCGTCCCTGGCCCTCCAGACCGGTCGGGGCCCCCTCCTCGCCCCCGGCGCTCTGCCGCTCGTCCTGGAATTTGCTCTGGCCGCCCTTGCCGGTCTGGCCCTCGATGAGCAATGGCGGGAGCGCAGAACCCGGCGGGGACGGCGGCTCAGGGCGTACTTCCTGGTCGCGTCTCTGGCGTCGGTGGGCGTGCTCTCGATCGCCGCGGCCACCCTGGGCGGCCTTCCCGAGCGGCTCGCCGCCGCGGTGGGCGTCTATGCCATCGCGCTCATCGCCTACTTCGCCCTGGCCGACGCCACGAGCGAAGTCGCCGCCGGCGTCTTCCTTCTGCCTCTGGCGGTTTCCTTCGCCCTCCAACCCACGAGTCGCGAAGTCTTCAAGACCGCTCCGACCCGCGGTCAGCTGGTGGCGGGAACGCCCACCCGCCGGGCCGTCGATCACGCGCTCAGCGAACTCGGAAATGATCCTCGCGTTCTTACCCTCGTGCGCGCCTTCCCCACGGACCTGGCGCTCGACCTCGGATTCGCGGGTTACGGCGCCCTGGTGCCCCGAGTCCAGGCCAACGGTTACGATCCGATGGCGCCGGTTTCGATCCGTCGTTCCGTGGGCGAGATGGGGGCGAGAGGCTTCCTGAGCGAACGAACCCTTACGCCGCCCGTGGCCCTTCTCCGCAACTGGGCCATCGACGCGGTGCAGGTGCAGACGAGCGATCTCCTGCGCGCGGCCACGGATGAACCGTTCGACGTGACCATCGAACCGGGCACGCGACGCGTCTTCGCCATTCCCTTCCTGCGGCTCAAGGCGATCGCTCTGACCCTCGGCGCTCCCCCCCGGCCGCCCCTCTCCCTCGTGGTTCGGGTGAATGGAAACCGCGAGGTTCCTCTCGGAGTGGTGTCGGAAGCGCGAGCCACGGTGCCGTCGCCCTCCTACCGCGTGGACGCGGTGATCCTCGAAGCTCCCCGTGAGGGGGCGGCGGTGCGGGTGACCGGCCTCGGCCTCGAAACCCAGGAAGGAAGCCTCTCCCAGGTCTCCCGCCTTTCCGCGTATCTCTCCCAGGATGCCTTTCAGGAGATCGCGACGACCCCCCAGATTCGGGTCTTTCGCGTGGTGGGTGCGCGGGCCCTCGTCCATGGCGCCGCTCCCGTCGCGCGCGAGGCCGGACCCGGGCCGGGCGGCCGACTCGTGTTCAGGAGCGAAACCGCCCAGACCGTGGACGTGGCCCTGCCCTTCCTCGATGGGTGGAATGGCGGCGCTTCGGAGTTCTCGGGGCGAATACGAGTGAAGGCCGCGGCCCTCTCCTCCACGCACCTGCGCTACGTCCCGCCCCTGTTCTTTCCGGGTCTGGTGATCGCGGTTTTGGGGCTCATCGGCGCGGTGTGGCTTCTGGTGAAGCCCGCGAATGAGGCGGTCTTCCTCAAAAGCAGCCGAGACGAGGGAAAATAGAAGTTTGCCTGAGGAATCGATGCCGAAACTCCGCCCCTCCGTGTCCGTCTTCTTTCCCGCGTACAACGACGCGGGGACCATCGCCAGCCTGGTCATCCTGGCCCACATGACGGTGCGGCGGTACTCGGACGAGTACGAGGTGATCGTGGTCAACGACGGAAGTCCCGATCACACCGGTGAACTCCTCGACGAGATGGCCAAGGTCAACCCCTGGCTCAAGGTGATTCACCACCAGAAGAATCGCGGATACGGAGGCGCCCTGCGCACCGGTTTCGAAACCGCTTCGAAAGAACTGGTGCTCTACACCGACGGCGATGCCCAGTACGATCCGCGTGAATTCGCGCTCCTGCTGGAGGCGTACTCGGACGAGGTCGATTTCGTGAACGGCTACAAGATCTCGCGAAACGACCCCTTCCACCGCAAGGTGATCGGCCGCGTCTACCATCACTTCGTGAAGCTCGTGTTCGGTCTCAAGGTGCGCGATGTCGATTGCGATTTTCGGCTGATGCGCAAGAGCATCTTCGACAAGGTGAAGCTCACGCGCTCGTCCGGCGTCATCTGCGTGGAACTGATGAAGAAGGTGACGGACTTCAATTACCGGATCGCCGAGGTCCCGGTCCATCATTACCACCGCACCTACGGCAAGAGCCAGTTTTTCAACTTCCCCCGGGTTTTCCGCACCCTGCGCGACCTGGCGAACCTCTGGGTGGAGCTCACGATCACGAAGAGCCACTTGAAGGCCGCGGCCCGACCATGACCGGGCATCTCGACTCCTACCGGAATCGCGCCGTCCTGGTCACGGGCGGGCTCGGTTTCATCGGGTCCAACCTGTGCCGCAGGCTCGCCGACCTGGGCGCGCGCGTCACCGCCGTCGATTCGCTCCTTCCCGACTACGGCGGGAACCTGTTCAACCTCGACGGCTACGAGGACAGGGTGCGCATCAACATCGCGGACGTGCGCGGCCACGCCATGGAGTATCTGGTCCAGGGACAGGACATCGTCTTCAATCTCGCGGGGCAGGTCAGCCACATCGACTCCATGACCGATCCCTTCACCGATCTCGAGATCAACTGCCACGCGCAGTTGTGGATCCTCGAGGCCCTGCGCAAACGAAATCCCGAAGCCAAGATCGTGTACGCGGGAACCCGGCAGATCTACGGGCGGCCCCAGCACCTGCCCGTGGGCGAGGATCACCCGCTCGCCCCCGCCGACGTGAACGGCATCAACAAGATCTCCGGCGAGTTCTATCACCTCGTGTACAATCAGGTATACAAGATCCGCGCCTGTTCGCTCCGGCTCACCAACACCTACGGCCCCCGCCAGCTCATCCGCCACAACCGTCAGGGCTTCATCGGCTGGTTCATGCGCAAGGCCGTGCTCGGAGAGACCATCGAGGTCTTCGGCGACGGTGCTCAGCGGCGCGACTTCGATTACGTGGACGACGTGGTCGACGCCTTTCTTCGGGCGGGCGCGAGCGAAGCCAGCAACGGCCAGGTCTTCAATCTGGGGGGCGGCGCCCCGATCTCCCTGCTCGATCTGGCTCACGACCTCGTGAGGCTGTCGGGCAAGAGCGAGATCAAGGTGGTCCCGTTTCCCGAGGAGCGGAAGAAGATCGACATCGGCGACTTCTATTCGGACGCGCGGAAGATCGAAAGCGTTCTGGGCTGGAAGTCGACCACCGCCTTCGTCGACGGCCTCACCCGGACGGTTGACTACTACCGAAAGCACAAGGACCGCTACCTGTGACCGAAACCCTCCCGGTTCCTTTCAACGAACTGAAGCCCAAGGTCGCGGCCCATCGCGCCGCCATCGACCGGGCCATCGCGCGCGTGCTGGATCGGGGCTGGTTCATCCTCGGCCCGGAGGTCGATGCCTTCGAGAAGGAGCTCGCCGCGGCCATGGGCGCTCGCGATGCGGTTTCCGTGGGCAACGGCACGGACGCGCTCATCCTCGCCCTCGAGGTCAAGGGCATCGGTCCGGGCGACGAGGTCATCACTTCGCCCATGTCCGCCGCCTTCTCCGCCCTCGCCATCTCCCGCCTCGGCGCGAAGCCCGTCTTCGGCGACGTCGATCCCGTGACCATGAATCTCGATCCTTCGACCATCGAGGCTCTGATCAACCCGCGGACCAAGGCCATCATGCCCGTGCACCTGTACGGACATCCCGCGGACATGGATCCGATCATGGACATCGCCTCGAGGCACAAGCTGATCGTGGTCGAGGACGCGTGCCAGGCCCATGCCGCGAGGTACAAGGGGCGCCCGGTGGGCAGCATCAGTGGGATCGCCGGCCTCTCCTTCTACCCGACCAAGAACCTCGGCGGTTTCGGGGACGGCGGCGCCGTTCTCGTCGACGATCCCGCCCTCGCGAAGAAACTCCGCCAACTCAGAAACGGCGGCCAGAGCGAGAAGTACAAGCACGACATCCTCGGCACCAATTCCCGGCTCGACGACATGCAGGCCGCGATCCTCCGCGAGCTTCTCCCCACCCTCGATGCGGAGACCGCCCGCCGCCGCGAAATCGCGGAGCGGTATTTCGAGGCGTTCCGCGGGCTCCCTCTCGGGTTGCCCGACGAGCAGGGCTACGCGCGGGCCGTGTATCACCTCTTCGTGGTCCGGCATCCGAGGCGGGCCGCCTTCATGGCCGCCCTGGCCGCCCGCGGCGTGGGCACGGCCATTCACTATCCCGTGGCCCTCCACCTTCAGGGCGCTTTCGCGTCCCTTGGTGGAAAGCGCGGGGACCGAAAGGTGGTCGAGCGGGCCGCGGACGAGATCGTCTCTCTCCCCGTGTATCCGGAGCTCTCCGACGCCCAGGTGGGCGCGGTGATCGCCGCGGTGAAGGAAGCCGTCAACACCTAGGAACCGACTGCCTCGGCGGTCAGTTCTGGAATAAGAGCTTTTGCCACAGACCCTCGGAGCCGCCCTCGCCTATCCCGCAGCGATCGTCCTGCTGCTGCTTCCCGGCCTCGCTTTTCTCTCCCTGCTCCGCGCCGAGGATCGCGCCCGGCTCCGACTCGACGAGAGGCTGTTCCTCACCGGCGCCATCTCGGTCGCGGTGTCCTCATGGATGGCGCTCCTGCTCGCGGAGTTCGGAGTCTTCGGCACGGTCCGCGCCGCGGCCGTGGAAATCGTCGCCTTCGTTTCGGTGCTGCTCGTGGCCCGGCTTGTTGGTCGGCGGCCCGCCTCCCCCTTCGCGCGGCCGGATCGCGCGGTCAGCCTCCTGCCCGCGCTGGTCGTGGCGATTGTCGCCTTCGGGCTGCAAGCCCGGCCCAGCGAATACATTGTCGGCGGGCGCGACCCCGGGGCCTACGTCTCCGCCATGGGCGTGATCGCGCGGACGGGCGCCATCACCCATCTCGATCCCGTGGTTGCGTCGATCCCCGCCGAGGACCTCTCCCTCTTCTACGCGAATCTCGACGAGCCGCCCTTCCGATTCACCCTCGGCGGCGAGGACGATCACCCACAACCCTCCTGGCCGCGCTTCATGGGCTTCGAACTGGATCATCCGAAGAGCGGCTGGATCACTCCGCAGTTCTTCCACCTGTTCCCGGCGTTCGGCGCGTACCTCTTCGAAACCATGGGCGTGCGCGGGGCGCTCGCCACTCCCCCCATCTTTGGAATCCTGGGGACACTCGCCACGTTCTTCCTGGGCCGCCGCATGTTCGGAACCGCGGTGGCTCTCATGGGCGCCCTCGGTCTTGCCACCACCGTGCTTCAGGTCTGGTTCGCCCGATATCCGGTGTCCGAGGGTTTCTCGCAGTTCCTCATCCTCTCCGGCCTGCTCGCTCACCGGCTCGACGCCGAAAGCGACACGCGAGCCTTCGGGTGGCTTTCCGGCGCGCTCCTGGGTTTGACCCTTCTGGTGAGGATCGACAGCGTCCTCCTGCTCCTGCCCATAGCGCTCTTTGTGTCGCTCCAGTTCGCGAGCCGCCCGGATCGCTGGAAGCCGCGAGTCACGAGCCTGCTCGTTCCCTTCCTGGCCCTGCTTCTTCACGCCGGGATTCACGCGGTGTTCTTCTCGAAGCGCTACGCGCACCAGATCCTGACCCGGCGCTATTGGAACCATCCGCCCTGGTTCTGGCTTCTCCTCGCCGCACTCGCCCTGGCCGGGGCCTGGCTGGTGTTCAAGCAGGGGCCGCGATGGATGAGCAGCCTGTCCCGACACGAGACCTCGCTCCGAACCGGCATCCTCGTGGTCCTCGGCGTGGTCGCGATCTACGCCCTCGCCCTGCGCCCGAGCCTTTCCGCGTGGGCGGGCGGCGACGGAAACGTCAAGGCGGAGAAGCTGAACGATCCGGGCCTGCTTCAGACCCTCGGCTTCCATCGACTCGCCGCTCACGATGCCCAGGCCTTGCGCCGGTACTCCTGGTTCGTGGGCGCTCCCGGCCTGGCCCTCGCCTTCCTCGGGCTCGCGGTCTTCATCAAGCGCGCCGGCTCGAACGACGTCCTCGCTCTCGCCGTGCTCCTCGTCTTCTCCGGGTTCTACTTCTACAAGATCCGGGTCTTCAACGACTACTTCTTCGCCATGCGCCGCTACGTTCCGGTGACCCTGCCCTTCACCTTCATTCTGGCCGCCCTGGCCGTGGTGACCATGGCGGGATGGTCGAAGAGATGGCGAGTCGGAGGCGCCCTCGCCGCTCTTCTCGCTCTCGGAGCCTCGGTGGCGAACACCGCGCCGATCCTGTCGTACGTCGACTGGAAGGGCAGCGTTCGCTTCGTGGCCGATGTCGCCCGCCGCTTCGGCCCGAAAGACGTGGTGCTGTTCGAGCAGCCGAAGAGCATCCATCTGCTCTCCCTGCCCCTCTGGGGTCTGTATGGCGCGAACGCTCTCGAGTTCCGGCGCTTCAATCCCGATCCCGAGAGGCTCGCTCATCTCATCGCCTCGTGGCGGAAGACCTATCGAAACATCTATTTCGTCACCAGCTTCAGGACCGACGTCTGCGGTCTGTTCCTGGAGCGCACCCAGACCTTCCGTTTCACCTCCTCCGAATTCGAATGGACGTACGACCGGGTTCCGAGCAAGCCCGAGCCGCGGGTGGTGGAGTTCTTCCTTTCCCGCGTGATTGAACCGGAAACCCTGAAGGTCACCACCGAACCGTTGATCGACATCGGCGGTTCCGGCGACCCCCAGACCTCCGGCTTCTTCGAGAGTGAGGCCACGGGCGAACGCACGTATCGATGGACGGGCGGCTGCCTCGATGAGCGCGGCAACGCCACGGGCTCGATCTACGTGCCCGCGGCCACGGCGGGGGCCCGCCTCAGGATCCGGGCCACCGCCCACCTCCGCCCCGCCGCCGCGAAGCCCGCGCGGGTCAAGGCCTTCTTCAATGAAGTCCTGGTCGGAGAGTTCACCGCGGATGGAACGTGGCGCGATTTCGAGATTGCGCTCCCGGACCCCCTCCCCCCGGGTTCGAAGATCCTTCGCCTCGACGTGCCGGCCTGGAGACCCACCAACACCGACCCCCGGGCCACCGACACCCGGGACCTGGGGATCATGGTGGACAGCGTGGAGGTCGTGGCCCGAAAGCCGAAGGCATGAAGATTCTGATGGTCACCTCCTCGTACCCTCTCTTCGATGGAGACGGGACCGCTCCCTTCATCGAGGAGATTGCGCGCAGCGTGGTCGCGCGGGGGCACCAGGTCGACATGGTCCTCCCCGCGCACCCGAAACTCAGGCGAGCGGAGGAGCCCGGACTTCGTTTCTTCCCGTTTTCGTACGCGCCGGTCCCGAGCCTCAACGTGTGGGGCTACGCGCAGAGCATGAACGCGGACCGGGGCTTTCGGGGGAAGACTCTGCTGGTGGCTCCTTTCGCCGCTCTCGCCACCACCCGCGCGGTCCGCCTTCGGCTCAGGAGCGATTCCTACGACCTTGTGCACGCGCACTGGGTGGTGCCGGGCGGAGTGTTGTCTCGTGGGCCCGCGGTCGCGGCCCAAAAGCCCCTGGTCATCTCCCTCCACGGCAGCGATGTGTTCGCCGCCGAGCGAAGTCTGGTCGTGGGGAGGGCGGCGCGGTGGGCGTTTGCGGCCGCGGGCGCGGTGACCGCTTGCAGTTCCGACCTGCGTGACCGCGCGATCGCCCTCGGGGCAAAAGCCGCGAGCACGCGCACCGTGCCGTACGGCGTGGACGCGCCGTTCTTCAGCGACCGTGGTTCGCTTTCGGACGATCGTCGCGAGGCGATGCGCCGGCGTCTCGGCGTGTCATCGACCCAGACCCTGGTTGTCGCGGTGGGGCGGCTCGTCGAGAAGAAGGGCTTCACCCATCTGATCGAAGCCGCCGCCGACTCGGCCCAGCTGCATGTTGCCCTCGTCGGTGACGGGGATCTTCTCGCGGAGCTGGAAGGGCGGGCCCGTGCGTCCCGGGCTTCGGCGACCCTCGCCGGGCGCTTCTCCCGCTCCGAGACCAGAGATGCCCTCCAATGCGCGGACATCGTCGCGGTTCCGTCCGTCATCGACTCGAAGGGAAATGTCGACGGCCTTCCCAACGCGCTTCTCGAGGCCATGGCCGCGGGCAAGGCCATCGTTGCGAGCCGGGTCGCCGGGATCCCCGACGTGGTGCGGGACGGCGTCGAAGGAATTCTGGTTCCCCCCACAGACCCCGCCTCGATTCGCGAGGCGCTGCGGGGTCTGGCCGCGAACGCGGGCCTCCGCGCGGAACTCGGAGGGCGGGCCGCGCTCCGCGTTCAGCGCGAGCTCACCTGGGACCGTGTCGCAGCCACCCTCGAGGAGTGTTATGTCCAGGCGCAGGCGCTGGCAAAACGTTAAGGGCCGGCAAAGCCGCGTCACCAACCCGCGCGAGCGCGCGATGGTGACGATGGCGAGCGTCGGCGCTCGCCTGCTCGCCCCGCTCCTGGCCCGTCCCACCGCCCGCCCGCCCGCGGAGATCCTGTTGCTCCGCCTGGACCGGATCGGCGACGTTCTCATGAGCCTGCCCGCGATCCAAGCACTTCGAGAGGCGCTTCCCGAAGCGAAAATCCGGCTCGCGGTGGGTGAGTGGTCGCGCGAAATCGCCACGGACGCCCCGGTTGACGAAATCCTGGTCTGGAGCGCGCCCTGGGTGGGTCGAAGGGACGAGGGAGCGTCCAGTCTCCCGTCGCTCCTTCAAGCCGCGCGAGCGCGGCGGGTGATGAGACCCGACCTCGCCATCGACCTGCAGGGCGACTCCCGCGCCCTGTGGCTGATGGCGGCGACCGGGGCTCGGGCCCGGGTGGGTTACGCGAATACGGGAAGCGATGCCCTGCTCACCACCGTCGCGGATCTCGATGAAGACGTCAGCTTCGTCGAGCAGAACTATCGTGCGATCGAAGCCGCCCTCGGCCGCGCCGTCCCGAGGAAGCCTTTCCGCTGGCTCGATCATGCGCGGCGGGCCCGGGGTGCCGCGCTTCTTTCCGCGCGTCTCGTCGAGGCCGGCCTCGATCGGAAGGGTCCGGTGATCGGGATTCATCCCGGCGCGGGCCGCCGGATCAAGGAATGGCCGGTCGAGAGGTTCATCGAACTGGGCCGGAGGCTCGCGGCGGAAAAGAGCGCGACCCTGGTCGTCACCGGTTCCGCGGCCGAAGCGGCCAAGGCGGGCGCCATAAGCGCGGGGCTTCCCGGGACCGCGCTGGATCTGTCCGGCCGGCTGGATCTCGGCGCCTTCGCGGAAGTCATGAGCGCTTTCGACGCGTTTGTCTCCGGCGACACCTCCGCCATGCATTTCGCGTGCGCGCTGGGCGTGCCTTCGGTCGCGATCTTCGGACCCTCCGACCCCGGCCGCTATTTCTCCGGAGGAGATCAGGGCTTTGGATCGGGACAGAAGCACATCGCCCTCGCCCCCACACTGTGGTGCAGCTCGTGCAATCTCATCAGGCGCCCGCCGGAAGAGTGCGACCGAGCCCCGGTGCCCGAGTGCCTGGCTCAGATCACGACGAACGCGGTGTTCGACGCGACCGTGGACGTCCTCACGCGGGCGCGCCCCTGACTACGGGCCAGGGGTCAGGCTCTCGCGAACCTCGTGGCCCTGCTTCTTCGAGCCTTCGCCCTCGGCCCCGTAGTAAGGCGAGTAGTAGCGACCGTAGTAGTAGGAATGCCGGTCGAGGTCGACCCGGTTCAAGACGACGCCCAGGACCGCCGCGCGCACGGCGCGAAGCTGGTCCGCGACATGCCGCACCGCCTGACGGGGCGTCTTGTCTCCGGAGCACACCACCACGATTCCGTCGGCCAGGGTCGCGATGACCGAGGCGTCGGACAGACCCAGCGCCGGCGGGGAGTCGATGATCACCCAGTCGTATCGGCCCCGCGCCTGATCGATCAGAGCCCGCATGGCGTCCGAACCCAGGCGCTCCGCGGACAGATTCTGCGGCGTGCCCGCCGGAATCACATCCAGGCCCCGAACCGGCCCGGCTCGAGCCACGAGGTTCATCGGACCGTCCGTGGAGAGAAGGCCCGACAGGCCCGGGCTCTGGGGAACGTTGAGGAGCTGATGGAGGGACGGCCGGCGCAGGTCGGCGTCGATCAGCAGAACCCGCGACTTGTTCTGGGCGAAGAGGATGGCAAGGCCCGCGGCGACCGTGGATTTCCCCTCGCCCGGCGACGCGCTCGTGAAGGCCAGGATCTTGGGCCGGGCCTCGGCCGAACCGTAGATGAGGTTCGTTCTGACCACTCTGAGACTGTCGGCAAGACCGTTCCTCGAGTCGTTGATCGCGGGCGACAGGGAGCCCTGGGGAAGTCTCCGGATCAGGGGGACGATTCCGAGGAACGGAAGTCCGAGACCCTCCTTCACGTCCTCGGGCGACTGTACGGAATCATCGAAGCGCTCCGCCATCCAGGCGAGGAGGAGGCCCCCGATCAGGCCGCCAATGAGGGCGTACAGGAAATTGCGCTCTCTCTGGGGCGAGACCGGAACCGGTGAGGGGCGCGCGGTCTGGATGATCTGAGGATCGAGAATCGTGGTCGACACATTCGCCTGTCGCTGAAACAGGGTTTCGATGGAACTGCGGCTGGCCTCGAATTTCTTGCGCTCGAGGGAGTAGCCGAGGGACTCCTTCTCCACGTCGGCCAGTTCCTTCTGTATGCGCGCCATGTTGGACTTGAGCCGCGCTTCTTCGTTGACCGCCAGCTGGTACTCGGAGTCGGCGCCTTCTTCGAGAGAGCCCATCTCCTGACTCAGGCGTTGCCGAGCCGCCGCGAGCTGCTGCTGGACCGCGACGACGTCCGGGTGTTTCGGGCCCAGGGTGGAAAGAAGCGAGGCCTCGCGGTCCTCGAGTTCGGCCACCCGGGCGCTCGCCGCCCGGATGAGGGGATCGGAACGCACCGCGGCGACCCCGCCCCTCAATTGAGTGGCTTCCCGTCGCCGGGCCTCGCGCCCCACTCGCGAGGTCTGGGCGTTGACGAGCGCCTCCTGGAACGCGCGAAGCTCCCTCTCCAGCATGGCCTTGCGAATTTCGAGATCACCCAGTCCGGCCTTGCCCCCCATTTCGCGCAGTCCGGAGAGCTGCTCGGTGAGCCGCTGCTCCTTTTCCTCCACCTGAGCGCCGAGCATCTGTCGCGATTGATCGACCGCGCGATTGTTCGATGCCTCGGTTTCCCTCAGGTACTGGTTCATGATCGCGTTCGCCACATCGGAAGCGATCTTCGGGTCGTAGGCAACGAATCGGATCTCGATCCAGGTGGATCTGGTGTCACCCGCCACCCGCAAGCGCGACCGGAAGGCCGCGACGGTATCCGCGGGCGCGTCGGTTCCCTCGGCCCCGATCAGCCGTCCCCATTCCGCCCGCAAGCGATCCGGCCAGCTGCCGATGGGACCAAGGGAGAGTTCCTTTTGCGCGGCGGGATCGAGCGAGGGCACGGCGCGGGAGGCGAACTCCGGACTGCGGATCAGGACCCGCTCCCGCTCAAGGATGGCGCCCAGACGCGTGACCTCGGTGGACATCCTCGCGAGAGGGTTCGCGGCCATGGCCTCGGCGACCGCGACCACGGCGAGGCCTTCGTACACCGGACGCATGGTGTAGTTGTAGATGGTGGCGCCCAGAAGCGACACCACGAGGCCGAGGGCGACGAGCCGGCGCCTGCGGACGACGATCATCCACTCCCGGCGCAGGCCGGGGACGATGTCGAAGCGTTCTTCGTTCAATGAGTTCTCGTTCGGAGCGTCGAGGGGGCCGGACACTGGCGGGTAGCGTATCCCAACGGCCCCGCCCGCGCTTTCGGCGATTTTCTCAGATGTGGAAGGTCAGGCGAGGCGAATAGAGTAAGCGCCGCCCCGAAAGCCGTCTCCAACCCGATCCAACCAGAAACGAGAAACCCGCATGTTCCTGACCTCAAGCGCCCTTGCCCTCTTACTCGCCCTCGAGGCGCCGGATCGCATCCTGGTGAACGGAGTGGTCCATACCCTGGATGATGCCCGGCCCCGGGCCGAGGCGGTGGCGATGACCGGCGGCCGGATCTCGGCGGTGGGGTCCACCGCCGATGTTCTCTCGCTCAAGGGTCCGCAGACCGAGGTCATCGACTTGCGGGGGGCCACCGTGGTTCCCGGTCTGAAGGAAAGCCACGGGCATTTCGTCGGCATTGGCCAGGCCAGGATGGTTCTCGACCTCGTCGGCACGAAGAGCTGGGACGAGGTCGTGGCGCGGGTGGCCGCGGCGGTGAAGGGTCGCCCCAAAGGAGCATGGATCGTGGGCCGGGGCTGGCACGAGGGAAAGTGGGAGACGAAGCCCGCGCGGGAAGTCCGCGGCTTCCCTCCCCACGACGCCCTCTCCGCGGTCTCCCCGGACAATCCGGTGTACCTGGTTCGCGCCGACGGCCACGCCGGCTTCGCCAACGCCCAGGCGATGGCGCTCATGAAGATCACGAAGGAGACCAAAGCGCCCGCGGGCGGCGACATCATCCGGGATGAGAACGGGCAGGCGACCGGCGTCTTCATCGACACCGCCAAGCGCCTGATCCATCCGCCGGACCCGACCGACGCGGACATTCGCGAGGCCATTCGACTGGCCACGGAAGAGTGTCTGCGCAAGGGCATCACCTTCTTCGACGACGCGGGCGCCGACCTGTCCACCATCGCCCTCTACCAGGAGCTCGCCGCGAAGAACCAGCTCGGGCTCCGCCTCTACGCGATGATCGCCGGCCTGCAGAACATGAAGAAGTTCGGCCCGCCCCAGCCCGGCGGCCCCGATTCCTCTCTGAGCATCCGCTCCACGAAGCTCGTGATCGATGGCGCCCTCGGCTCCCGCGGGGCCAAGCTCCTCGAACCCTACGTCGACGATCCCGGCAACACCGGCTTGTGGGTCACCGATCCCGCGGTGGTTCGCGAGGCCGCTCTCTTCGGAATCGAGCACGGCTTCCAGGTCAACGTGCACGCGATCGGCGACGCGGGGAACCGCGCGGTGCTCGACGCTTTCGAGGCGGCCCTCAAGGCGCACCCGGAGAAGAAGGACGTGCGTTTCCGCGACGAACACTCCCAGATCCTCGACGAGAACGACATCCCGCGTTTCGGAAGGCTGGGCGTGATCGCCTCGATCCAGGGAATCCACGGAACCTCCGATCTGCCCTGGGCCTCGCAGCGTCTGGGCGAGGCGCGGGTCCTCGAAGGCGCGTACGTCTGGCAGAAATTGAAGAAATCCGGAGCGGTCCTCATCAATGGGACCGACGCGCCGGTCGAGGATGTGGATCCGATCAAGTCGTATTACGCCTCGGTCACGCGTCAGAGCGAAGCCGGCGTTCCTCCCGGCGGCTATCAGCCCGATCAGAAACTGAGCCGCCTCGAGGCACTCCGGTCCTATACGAAGGACGCCTACTGGGCCTCCTTCGCGGAGGCGAACGGGGGCGTCATCGCTCCCGGGAAATGGGCCGACCTCACCGTCCTTTCCCGGGACATCCTGAGCGTTCCGGACCCCGAGATCCTGAAGGCGCAGGTTCTCTACACCATCGTGAACGGCAAGGTCGCCTATCGCTCCAGCGGGAAATAGCGCGCGGGAGAGAAGGGCCATGGTTTCGAGCGGCGGCCCGCGACGCGCCGTCACCGCGTTTCCCACAAGCGAGGAGAGCCTGGCCCTCCAGGCGAGTCTTCTCGATGGAGACCGCGCCCTACAAGCCTGGCAGGAACTCTCGAGTGCCACCACTCCGGAGGACGGCGGGATCGCCTGGATCGCCCCGTTGCTGATGGCGAACCTCAAGCGTCTCATTCCGGACGATCCCTGGGTCAAGGGCAATCCCCACCATCGGACCCTTGCCGACCTGAAGGGCCGGGCCGTGACCCAGTCGGCGGAACGGGTTCTTCGCTGGCTCGCCGAGGCCTCGGTTCGCACCCTGGTCCTCAAGGGACTCGCCCTGGGGGCCACGGTGTACGCCTCGCCGGGTCTGCGCCCCGTCTCGGATCTCGACATTCTCGTGCCGGGGAAAGACCTCTTCCGGGCCATGGAGGCGCTCAAGCGGCAGGGTCTGCGGGTGGGACCCGGTGAACCCAGGACGCCCGCGGATCTGCGCGAGAAACACGCGGTCGTGTTCTCCCCCCCGAAGCGGCACGAGCCGAGCATTGATCTGCACTGGCACGTTCTGGAGAGCGCGCGCGGAGATGACGACGACGGCTGGTTCTGGTCGGCGGCCCGGCCGCTCATGATCGGCGGCACCGAGACCCTGAGCCTGGGTCCGGAGGATCAGCTGCTGCATGTTCTGGTGCACGGAGTGAGGTGGACCCGGATGCCCCACGTTCGCTGGGTGGCCGACGCCGCCCACCTCCTCCGCCGCGCGAAGGAGGGCTTCCGGGTGGAGAGATTCCTCGACGCGACGCGACGGTTCGACGCGGCGGTTCCGGTTCAGGAGGGCCTCGGTTTCGTGGCCGGGATCTGCGGAGAGGGCCGCGACCTGTTCGAGCGCGCGTCCTCGCTCAAGCGATCCCGTTTTTCGGAACTGGCGTTTCGGGCCCGCACCACGTCGTACGAAGATTGAACCATCACCGACCGCATCGTCCTTCGCCTCGAATCGGCGGTCTGGACGCACCGATCACGCCGGCGCTCCCGCCCGGATCCCACGAGCGACGAGACCGGAGTCGCCCCGCCCCGTCCCGCCTAAAACTGCTCAAAACCTTGACAACACGCCCATCGCCCCGTACCATGTCCGGGAAGATCCCATGACCAGCCACCGGTCCCGACCTGCCACTCCCGACGCGCTTGCCCCTTCCGACAAGGCCTTCGTGTCGATCGGCGGGCTGTCCCGCGCCACCGGCGTTCCCATCGAGACCCTTCGAACCTGGGAGCTTCGCTACGGCTTTCCGAAGTCGGTGCGAAAGCCATCCGGACATCGACTGTTCGAAGTGGCGCACGTGGAGCGCATTCGCCGCATTGCCCAGGCCCTGGAGCGTGGTCTGCGCGCGGGCGAGGTGGTGCCGGCCTCCTCCACCGTCCTGGAGTCCCTCCTCGCGACTCTTCCGGTCAAGCCAATGACGCGGAGCCAGGCCCTGCCTTTCGACGCGCGATCCTTCGTCGAGGTGGTCAAGAGATTCGACGCGGACCGGCTGATGCGATCGCTCTACAGCGATCTTGCCCACGAAGACCCCCTGGCCTACCTGGAAACGAGGATCGCACCCTGCCTCGAGGTCCTGGGCGCGGCCTGGCAGGCCGGAGAGATTGAAATCGCCCATGAGCATTTCGCTTCGGAGCGGATTTCGGACGTCTTGCGCGGGGCTCGATTGCGATTCGAGGAGACGGCATCGGGACCGCTGGTCGTGCTTGCCACCCTCCCGGGAGAGCCTCACGGTCTCGGCATTCAGATGGCCGCCCTGGTCCTTTCCGCTCGCGGTCTGAGAGTTCTGAGCCTGGGCACGGAGGTTCCCGTCTCCGAGGTGGCCGCTCTGGCCGAGCGAACCGCGGCGTCGGCCGTGGGCGTCTCCGTTTCCGCGTCGACACACAAGCCCGCGGCGGGGATGATCGCCACCTTGAGAACCGAACTCCCTCGGAAGATCGAACTCGTCGTGGGAGGCGCGGGCGCTCCGAAGAACCTCAAAGGCACGACCACCTTCGCCGACCTGCGGGAACTCGATGCGTGGGCGGCAAACCTCGCTCGAACCCGGCGCCCCTAGCGAACGGGCAGGTCTCTCGCCCCGGTTGCGGCCGGGAGCTTGAGGACCTATCCTCCTGACTCTTTCTGGAGGATGGATGCAAACAGCCTGCAAGCCGTATTCGCGGTCTTGACTCTCGGAGCTTTCACCCCCCTGTTCGTGGCCGTGGGCCTGTGGATCGCCTTCGTGGTCTATGGCCTGATCGCCCTGCGTCCGCATCCGAAGGGTCTCGGCCCCCTCTTCTTCACGGAGATGTGGGAGCGCTTCAGCTACTACGGTATGCGCGCGCTGCTCATGCTCTACATGGTCGCGCCGGCCACGGCCGGCGGGCTCGCCCTCTCCAAGGAGTGGGCGGGGACCATCTACGCCTTCTACACCTTCTCCGTCTACGCGCTGAGCATTCCCGGCGGCTGGGTGGCGGACCGGTTCCTGGGCTACCGACGGGCGGTGCAGGCGGGCGGGATCCTCATCGTGCTGGGCGAGTTCGGCCTCGCCTCCGGGCCCCGGCCCCTCTTCTACCTCGGCCTTGTCGGCATCGCCGTCGGCACCGGGCTCCTGAAGACGAACTGCACGTCGCTCGTCGGCATGCTGTACGGCGAGAACGACTCCCGTCGGGACGCGGGCTTCTCCATCTACTACATGGGGATCAACATCGGAGCCCTGATCGCCCCCCTGATCCTGGGCTTCATCGCGCAGGACCCGGCGGTCGTCAACGCTCTGGGTGCTCTGGGCCTCGGGTCCGTGAACGGCTGGCGTTGCGCGTTCGGCCTCGCCGGGGTCGCGATGGTGGCGGGTCTCATCCAGTACACGCTGCGCCAGGGGATTCTGGGCGAGGTGGGGCTTCGGGCCGGCGCGCGCGTGACCGAGCAAGGGGACCGCATCGTTCAGGTCCCCCTCACCCACGAAGAGCGGCAGCGCATGTGGGTGGTCGCCATCCTGATGCTGTTCATCATGACCTTCTTCTTCGTGTTCGAGCAGGCGGGCACCACCCTCAACCTGTTCGCCGACGAGCACACCCGCAACTCGATCGGCAGCTGGGCCTTCCCGTCGAGCTGGTTCCAGAGCGTCAACTCCACCTGGCTGCTGCTGCTCGCTCCCGTGTTCAGCTGGCTGTGGGTGAGGCTCGGTGACAAGGAGCCGAGCAGCCCGGTGAAGTTCGCCCTTGGCCTGCTCTTCGTGGGCGGGGGCATGCTGCTTCTGGTGCCCCCGAGCCTCGCCTACACCGCCGAACCGACCCTGCGGGTGGCCCCCTGGTGGCTGGTGGGCACCTACCTCCTGCAGACCATCGGCGAGCTCTGTCTCTCCCCGGTGGGGCTCAGCACCGTCTCCAAGCTGGCTCCCCCGCGCTACTCGGGAGTGATGATGGGCGTCTTCTTCTTCGCCATCGGGGCGGGCAACATGCTGGCGGGCTTTGCGGGCGGGTTCAGTGATCGGCTGCCGCCCGCGACCCTGTTCGGGGGCCTCTTCGGCATCACCACGGTGATGGCGCTGGTGCTGCTGGCGCTTACGCCCACCATCAAGAGGATGATGGGCGGCGTGCGCTAGCTCGCGAGGGACCGCGCGCGGCCTTGACCCACACCAGGACCCCGACCCCTCTCCCCAAGTCGGATCCTCCCCTTCAGGCCGCGCGGGTGGCGGGTGCGCGGCTGACCTTCACCGATGAAGGCCATGCGAAGGAGGTCTTCTTCGCCATCCACGGGGTGCCCGGCTCGGTGCGGGACTTCCGCTACCTGGCGCCACCCCTCACCGCTTTCGCCCGACTCATCCGTGTGGATCTTCCGGGATCGGGCGGGTCGGAGCCGAGACGGGATGCGTTGCGAAGCTTCGAGGCCAGGGCGAAGACCATTCTGAGCCTGGCCGATCAGCTCGAGATCCGGAAGTTCGGGGTCATCGGTCACTCCATGGGCGCCGGCACCGCGCTCGTCACCGCGGCCATGGCCCCGGAGCGGGTGTCTCATCTGGTCCTGATCGCCCCCATGGGTCTGCGGCCCCACCAGGCCCTGTCGAGATCCCGCGCCTCCTTCAGGCGCGTGGCCTTCATCCTGAAGGTTCCAGGCCTGCGCCAGCTCGTTCTTCCCCGGATTCGAGATCATTACCGGAAGAGTCGGTTCCCCCGGGCCGATGAAATGACGGCGAGCGAGTACGCGATCCAGTTCGAATCGTTCTCCGCGGCCGACTATCCGCTCCTCAATCGTGCGGCCAGCAAGCCTCTGCCGAAAAAGACCCTTGTGGTCTTCTCCGAGGACGATCATCTGGTCGAGCCGCAGATTCCCGCGGAACTGGCCGCGGCGATTCCCGGGGCCCGCACCCTTCGTTTCGAAGACGGCGGGCACAGCATTCAGAAGCACAAGGCCGCCGAGATCGCCCGCGCCATCCGCGGGCTCTAGCCGCGAGGTCTATCTAGCCGAGCTTGCGACAGATCGCGTCGAAACGCTTGCGGAGGGCTTCACCCTCGTCGCCGGTCACCGGTCCGAGCTTCTCGTAGATCGAACGGGCCTTCTCGACCTCCGCCTTGAAGTTCGACCCTCCGGGTTTGGCGCCCATGGTTCGCGACGCCCAGGCTTCCTTCAATCGGGTGGCGAGGTCCATGGAGTCGACCTTCGCCTTGTCGTTCTCGAGGGCCTCGAGCTTGGTCACGAGCTTCTCGAGCTTCTTCCGGTTTTCGTCGACGTCCATGTCCGTGCCCTTGAAGGCCCCGGAGTTCTTCGAGATCAGGCTCGCGAAGAGCGTCTTGAACTTGAGATCCTGCTCGCGGCTGGGACGACCGGACATCTTGCGCCAGCGGGCGCGGAAGTCGGACACCTTGTTCTTGTAGTCCTCTCCGCCGTCCGCGGCCGGCTCGACGCCGGCGAACGCCTCCATCTCGGCGAGGAAATCCGCGCGCTCAGCCTGGAACTTCTCATCCTCGATGGAATCGCGACGGCGATAACGGTCGAAGACCGAATCCACCGCCTTGTGGAACTTGTTGTAGAGCTTCTCGCGCTCGCGCATCGGAATGGGACCAATGGCCTTCCACTCCGCCTGGAGCTTCTTGGCTTCCGTGGTGGTCTTGTCCCATTCGGTGGAGAGGGCGAGGGCCTCCGCGCGCTTCACCAGGTCTTCGAAGGCCGCGCGATTCGCGCCGAAGGACTTGTCGCGCTCCTCCATGGCCCCCTTGCGGGCGGCGAAGAACCGGTCGGCCGGGGCCTTGAAGCGGGGGATGAGATCCTTCTCGTGCTTGCCCGAGGAGGGAAGGGCCTTCCACTCGGTCTGGAGGGCCTTGAAGTCTTCGGCCCCTTTCTTCCAGTCCGTGGATTCGCCCGTCGCCGCGACCAGGGCCTCCGCCCGGGCGATCAGCTCTTCCTTCTTCTTCTTGGCGTCTTTCTGCTCCGCCGTCCGTTTCGCGAAGAACTCGTTCAGCCGCTTGCGCAGGGGATCGCGGAACGAGGTGAACTTCTTCCACAACTCCTCGCCCTGGTCCTTGGGGACCTTGCGGACCTCGGCCCAGCGCGCCTCGATGTCGCGAAGCTTGTTGGCGGCGGAGTCGGGGTTCTCGATGGCGGAAGCCGCCTCGATCTCCGCGATCAGACGTTCCTGCGCGGCGAGATGGGCGAAGCCCGTCCATTCGACGGCCTCCCGCACTTCCTGGGTCTTGGCGAAGAGCTTCGGACGCACCTCTTCGAGCGCGCGGCCGATCTTCTTTCGCTCGTCGCCCTGGAGCATGCCGACCAGGGGTTCCATGGTTCGCAGCTCTCGCTGCGCTTCCTCGAGTTGCGAGACCGCGACATCCTTCTGCTGGATCAGGAACTCCAGGCGTGCGGGCAGGGTGCGCAGGGACTCGAGCTCTTCGTCCCGCTTCTGTTGCGAGGCGGCATCGATCTCGGCGAGGGCCTGTTCGACCTTGAGGGCCGCGGTTTCGAAGCGCAGGCGGCGAGGGTCGTCGTCGGGAACCCCGGCTTCCCTGGTGGTGTGATCCCACTCGGCGCGGAGGGCGCGGACGCGCTCGCGCTGGTTGCGAATGACCTCTTCGGCCGCGAGTTTCTCCGCGCGCTCGGCCAGGGAATCAAGGGTGGGGGAGACCGCCGCGAAACGCTCGGCGCGACCCGCGGCCGCGATCTTCCGCGAACACAGCGTGCTGAAGCGCTCGGCGAACTCGTGTCCCTGAACCCCGGAGAGAGGCTTTAGCGCGGCCCACTCGAGGCGCGCCTCGACCACGGCGCTCCGGACTTCGGAGTTCGGGAGAGCCTCGACCTTCGCGAGGATCGCTTCGCGCGCCTGGACCGCGGCGTCGAAGTCCGCCAGCAACCGGGCCTCCTCGGCCGGATCGATGGGAGCCGCCGGTGTCTCAACCTCCGCCGCGGGTTCGAGGTCGGGCATTTCCTCCGCCTCGTCCTCTTCCTCCTCCGTCTTGCCGAGCCGGGAGAGGGCTTCGCGGGCGACCGGCTTCAGGCGGGCGCGTTCCGCAACCCTCGTGAGCGCGGCCACGGATTCGATCTTTGCCACCGCGGCTATGCCGGAGTCCTTGAACTCCGAGTGAAGGGCGATATCCGCCAGGATGCCTTCATCGGCGCCGTTCACGCGGGAGAACGCGGCGATGCGGACATCGTGCGCGCGCGCGGTCTTGGCCACGTCGGCGAGCGCCTTGGGTCCCTTGATGAAGCCGACCGACCGGGCGCTCGTCTCACCGTGCACTTCCTTGGCGATTCGAACCAGTTCGTCGTCTTCGAGATGGGGCGCGATCTCGGCGAAGAGCGACGAAGCTTCGGGCTCGCTGGAGAGCAGGGCCTTGAACAAGCGGTCCCGCGCTTCCTGTCGCACGTGGACATCGGCATCGGCGTTCAGGACCTGCAGAACCAGGGTCGAACTCTTCAGCCGGCGCACCGCCACCTGGCGCACGCGCGGGTCCGGGTCCTGGGTGGCCAGCCGTTCGAGGGCGGCCTGATCCTCCACGGGCCACTCACGCGCGGCTTTCGCGCGGACGAGGGGGTCCGTGTTCTCCAGGGGAGGCTTCTTGCTTGGGGAGTCCGAGGTGGGCATTAAAAAGCCGCCTTCTAAGGAAAAGGCGGACCGCAGGGGGTTGGTGGCAGGTGAGAGCTTAGCCGAGGGTCGCGCGATACGTTGCTTCGTCGAAGCCTACAAGCAGGCGCCGGCCGATTCGAGCGGTCGGCGCCCGAAGTCGGCCCGTGGGTCCGATGAGGGCTCGCTCCAGCAGCGCGTCGCTCGGCTTGTCCTTCATCAACAGTCGTTCGACCTTGGTCCCCCTTGAAGAGACGATCTCATCCACGCCATCCAGCAGCGCCTTCGCATCCCTGAAGACGAGGTGGGTCCTGGTGGCGTTCACCACGGTCTTCGTTTCGGCGCCGGTCTTCGCAAGAAACTCCTGCGTCTTCTTGCAGGTCGTTCAACCGTTGCGGTGATACATCCACTCGATCGTCTTCATGGCCGCGCTCCTCACCCGGAGTGGGCGATCCTATCGCGAGGGGCGGCTTTCCCCGCGTCAATCCGGCTTGACGCACCGATTTCAAGGACGCTTCCTCTTCCCAGGCGGCGCCTTGCCGACCACCCCCCAGGGGCGCGGCGTCAACCGCGCTTGACGTCCCGGTTGCCGGGTTCGGGGATTCATCGGCCGAGGGGTTCTCCGGAAGTGAATCTCCGACAAGGCTTTGAGCAGCCATCCGCGGTGCTGGCATCGGCCTTGCCCAGGAGAGCGGCCATGACGTTTCACGGTGGGGGTCCTGGACAACTTGGGAGAGACCAGGGCCCCCGCCACCTCAATAACCATCAACCAACAACCACACCCATGAGGCCGACGACCCGCAAGCCAAAGTCGAGTTCGAAGCCTCGTACAAAGGAGAAAACCATCATGCGTTTCAACCAGATCAGCCGTTTCGTCGCCGCCGCCCTTCTCGCGGCCCTCGTTCTCACCACCGGCCCCGCCTTCGCCGCCGCCTCGGCGCCCGTGAGCAAGGTCAACCTCAATACCGCCACGGCCAGCCAGCTCGAGGATCTGCCCGGGGTCGGTCCCGCCCTCGCGGCCCGGATCGTCGAGCACCGGCAGAAGAACGGCGCCTTCAAGTCCGTCGAGGACGTGATGGCGGTCAAGGGGATCGGAGAGAAGAACTTCTCGAAGATCCAGGGCTACCTGTCGGTGGGCGCGCCCGCGCCGACCAAGGACACGCCGAAGCAGTAGGCCTCCTTCGAGGACCTTTCGAATCGGGGCGCGGATGAAGAGTCCGCGCCCCTTTTCTTTAGGCCTCGGGGATCCCCTGCGAAAGGAATGAACATGAAGAGACGCTCATCCCATCTCGTCGCCCCCGGCTATTCGCTCCTCGAACTCACCGTCGCTCTCGGCATCATCCTGCTGATGGGCTCCGTGGCCCTTCCAAACATCATCGGATACCGGCAGGAGGCCGCGCTCCTGGGTGCGGCGCTGGGGTTCAAGAGCGAGTTCATGCGCGCCCGCTCCATCGCCACCACGAGGAACACGCAGACCGCGATTCGATTCGAGACCGATGTCGCGGGGAGGACGACCTATTCGACCTATGTCGACGGGAACTTCAACGGCATCCTGGCCGCCGACATCGTGAATGGAACCGACCGAAGGATCGCCGGGCCGTTCAGGCTGGACGCCGGCCAGTCGGGTGTCGAGGTGGGGGTTCTGCCCGACGCGCCTTCGCCCGAGGGCGGGCGCCTTGGCTCAGAACCGATCCGGTTCGGCAATTCGAGGATGATTTCCTTCTCCCCGCTCGGGACCGGAACCCCGGGGACCTTCTATCTGCGAACGAAATCGAGCATGGCCGGGGTTCGGGTGACCGGGGGATCGGCGAGGGTGCGCATCATGATCCTGCGCGGCGCCCGCTGGATCGATCGGCAGGGTTGAGCCATGAGACCGAGGGACACGAGCCCCATTCTGAAGGTCATGCCGAAAGACCAGGAGACCGGCGTTCCCCGCGATGCCACCGTGCTCGTCACCGCGCCGCGTCCCGTGGATCAGCACTCGACGCAAGGTCTGAGAGTACGAAGCGAGGAGCGGGACGTCGACGGGGTTCTCGATATCTCGTCGGACGGCCGCCTGCTCTTCTGGCGACCCGCTCAGGCCCTCGAAGCCGAAGCCCGGCACGAGGTGACCATCTCCGGAGTGCGGGACGAACGGGGCGCGCCCTTCGACGACCACGCGAGCTCCTTCGTCACCGGGGCCTTCTCCTATGTCGACCTTCAGCTCCTCCTGGAGTGACGTCTACAGCAGCTCGGCCAGGAAACTGCCGGTGGCGGTGTTCTTCGCCGCCGCGATCTGCTCCGGAGTGCCGGTGGCGAGGATCCGGCCCCCCGCGTGGCCGCCCTCCGGGCCCACTTCGATGATCCAGTCCGCGGTCTTGATCACGTCGAGGTTGTGCTCGATCACCACGATCGTGTTGCCGGCATCGACGAGCCGGTTGATCACCCCGAGCAGCTTCTTGATGTCGTCGAAATGCAGGCCGGTGGTGGGCTCGTCCAGAACGTAGAGCGTGCGTCCGGTCGAACGCTTGGAGAGTTCGCGCGACAGCTTCACCCGCTGGGCCTCGCCTCCAGAGAGAGTCGGGGACGACTGGCCGAGGGCGATGTAGCCGAGGCCGACATCGGCGAGAGTGTCGAGCGCCCGCTTGATCTGCGGATGATGCTTGAACAGTTCCCGCGACTCATCGACGGTGATGGCGAGGACGTCGGCGATGGACTTGCCGTTGTACGCGACGGTGAGGGTGGCCTCGTTGAAGCGCTTGCCCAGGCACACCTCGCAGGGAACGTAGACGTCGGGCAGGAAGTGCATCTCCACGCATTTCACACCGTCGCCTTCGCAGGCCTCGCACCGCCCGCCCTTCACGTTGAAGGAGAAGCGTCCCGGGGTGTAGCCGTTCTGCTTGGCCTGGGGAAGTTCGGCGAAGAACTCGCGCACCAGGTCGAAGACCTTGGTATAGGTCGCGGGATTGCTTCGCGGGGTGCGGCCAATGGGGGTCTGGTCGATGTCGATGATCTTGTCGACGTGCTCGAGGCCGGTGATCCGGTCGTGCGCACCCACCGTGATCTCCGTTCCGTGCAGCGCGCGCGCCGCCGCGGGATAGAGAATGTGATTGACCAGCGTGCTCTTGCCCGCGCCCGAGACCCCGGTCACGCAGATGAGCTTGCCGAGCGGGAAGGTGGCGGTGATGTTCTTGAGATTGTTCGCGCGAGCCCCCACGACCTGAATGGCCAGCCCATTGCCGGGCCGGCGCGCCTTCGGGGTTTCGATGGAGAGCGTCCCCTTGAGGTACTGGCCGGTGACGCTCTTCGGATTCGCCTTGATCATCTTCGGCGTGCCCTCGGCCACGATCTCGCCGCCGTGCCGCCCCGCCCCCGGGCCGAAGTCGACCAGCCAGTCCGATTCCTCCATGGCCTCCCGGTCGTGCTCGACCACCACCACGCTGTTGCCGATGTCGCGCAAGCGCTTCAGGGCCTGGAGCAGCTTGCGGTTGTCGCGCTGGTGCAGGCCGATCGACGGTTCATCGAGGACGTAGATGACCCCGGTGAGCTCGCTGCCGATCTGGCTGGCCAGGCGGATCCGCTGTCCTTCGCCCCCGGAGAGAGAAGGCGCGGCGCGGTCGAGCGTGAGGTAGGTGAGCCCCACGTCGACGAGGAAACGCAGCCGATTGCGGATCTCCTTCAGCAGTTCGACCGCGATGGTGGCCTCGGCCCCCTTGAGTTTCAGGTTTTCGAGAAACGCGTGGGCGTCGCCCACCGAAAGCGCGGTCAGGTCGGCGATGGTGAGGCCGTCGATCTTCACGGCCAGCGCCTCGCTGCGCACCCTTCGACCCTGGCAGGTCGAGCAGGGCCGCTGGGAAAGGAAGCGCTGGTAGTACTGGCGCATGTCCTCCGACTGCGTCTCTTTCATGCGGCGCAGCATCGAGTTCAAGAGACCTTCGTAGCGCATCCGGAACGTCCCGCCGCCCCACGAGCCCTTGAACTTGATGGCCACGCGCTCGCCGCCGGTACCGAAGAGCAGCACGTCCTTGTGCGCCTGGGAGAGCGACTTCCACGGCTTGTTGAGGTCGATGCCACGTTCCTTGGAGAGCGCGCGCACGATGTCCGAGCCCCAGCTGGTGGCGTCGTCGAGCTTGCCCCATGCCTTCACCGCGCCCTCGTTGATGGAAAGGTCGGGGTTGGGAATGAGGCGGTCCGCGTCCATCTCCATGCGCGTGCCCAGGCCGGAACAGTCGGGGCACATGCCCATGGGGGAGTTGAAGGAGAACAGCTGCGGTGTCGGTTCGGGAAAGGAGAGGTTGCAGTTCGAGCAGGCGCGCTGCTGCGACATGACGCGATCGGGCTCGCCCTCCACGGCCACGATCACCACACCCTTGCCGAGCTTGAGCGACTGCTCCACCGAGTCGGCGAGACGGGTTCGATCCAGGTCGGGTTTGGCGATCAAACGGTCGACCACCGCTTCGATCGAGTGCTTGCGCTTCTTGTCGAGGCGGATGTCGTCTTCGAGCGCGATGACCGCGCCGTCCACGCGGGCCCGGGTGAAACCGGTGCGCCTTATGGTTTCGAAGACATCCTGGTGCTCGCCCTTGCGGCCGTCCACCAGCGGGGCCAGGATGAGGAACTTCTTTCCCTCTTTGAGAGAAGCGATTTCCGCCACGATCTGCTGGGAGGACTGCGGTTTCACGTCGCGCCCGCACTTGGGACAGGAGAGGTGGCCCACGCGCGCGAACAGGACACGGAGGTAATCGTGAATCTCGGTCACCGTGCCCACGGTCGAGCGCGGGTTGGCCGAGGCCGCTTTCTGCTCGATGGAGATCGTCGGAGCCAGGCCGCGGATGGAGTCATACAGGGGCTTGTCCATCTGACCGAGGAACTGCCGTGCGTACGCATTCAGGCTCTCGATGTAGCGACGTTGGCCCTCGGCGTAGAGGGTGTCGAAGGCCAGGGACGACTTGCCCGAGCCCGAGGGCCCGGTGAACACCACGAACTTCCGTTTGGGTATCGAGAGCGAGACGTTCTTGAGGTTGTGCTGGCGCGCGCCGGTGATGGTGATCGAGTCTGGTTCCAAGAAGCCCTCGGGAGAGAAGGAACGGGGTGGGCGAAATTATAGCGAATATCCAGGGGACGACGGATCAAAGCCGAGTCGTCCATAATCGCATTCATGACCGCGTCACGCCGCTTCTTCTGCGATACCGCGATGGGCCGGGTCCACTGCGTCGAGTCGGGTTCGGGCGGGGGCGCGCCTCTGGTCCTGCTCCACCAGACCCCACGTTCCGTCGATGAATTCAAGGAGGTCCTGCCCCTGCTCGCGAAACATCGGCGGACCATCGCCATCGACAATCCCGGCTACGGCTGCTCCGACCCGGTCGAAGGTCAGCCCACGGTGGGGGAGTACGCGCGAGCCGTGGTCGATGTCCTCGACGCCTTGAAGATCGACCGGGCGGTCTTCGTGGGTCATCACACGGGTGCCGTGATCTCCATCGAGCTGGCCGCGGCTTTTCCGGATCGCGTGGATCGCGTGGTTCTCTCCGGACCCGTGTACACCGACGCGGAAGGGCGAGCCGAACTCTCGAAATGGTTCAAGCAGTGGACGGTTCGAAAGGACGGGTCCCACCTGAAGGAGAAGTGGGACCGGTTCTTTGAGTGGATCCCCGACCCCGCCCTGGTGCAGCGACTCGTTCTCGACCTCTGGCGCGCGGGCGAGACCAGCGAGCAGGGCCACTTCGCGGTGGCGCTCTATCACATGGAGGATCGCATCGGTCTGGTGAAGTGTCCGGCGCTTCTCATCTACAACAAACACGACCCGTTCGCGGATCCGGTCAAGTCCAAACCAGTCCACGACGCCTTCCGGCCGGCGACCGAGGTCTTTCTCGACGCGGGTGTCTTCGTGGCGAACGAGAAGCCGGAGCTCTTCGCCCGGGCCGTTCTCGATTACCTCGCATGACCGGAGGCCTTGTGTGACCATCGACCCCGACCACGAAGATCAGGGGTGCTTCGCGGGCCGCGAGGCGCCCAGCCGGCGCGACTTCGGGGCGCTCACCGCCTCGGCCCTGCTGAGCATCGGCGCGACCTCGCCGGTTCAGCCGCGCCCGGGTCTCGTGGAACCGAAGGATGTCGTCCTCGAATGCGGCTGGGCTCTGGTCGCCGATGTTCCCGGGAACAGCGAGCCGCACCTGATCCGGGACGCGCAGATCCTGGTTCGGCGGGGGCGCGTCGAAGAAGTCCGCGTTTCGAAAATCCCCGGGGCGCGGCGCATCGCCCTGCCGAACGATCTGGTCCTTCCCGGCTTCATCTCCGGCCACACCCACGTGGCGAGCGGGACGCCCACGCGCGGTCTGATCGAAGGCGGTCGAACCTATCGACGCCCCATCGAGCTCGTGGAGGAGCTTGGCCCCGAGGATTTGGACGCGCTGACCGCGCTCAATCTCGCCGAACTCGTGCGCAGCGGCTGCACCACCCAGGTCGAGATGAGCCTGTCGCTCAAGCAGGCCGAAAGCTACACGCGCGTCGCGAAGAGATGGGGCGTGCGCGGCTACCCCGGCGGCATGGTTCCGTCGACCGGCCGGCTCTTTCCCATCTGGTATCGCGGCGGCGACCGGGAGCTCGAAGATTCGGTTCCCGACACGTTGAAGGAAATCGAGGCCAACCTCGCCTTCGGCCTGCGCGAGATGAACGCGGCTGACGGACTGATCCGTCCCATGATGTCGCCCCACGCCACCGACACCCACACGCCCGAGACCATGCGCGCGCTCGTCGAGGCCGCGAAGAAGCTGGGTACCGGTCTTCACATCCACCTCTCCCAGGGCGCGCGCGAGACCGCGACGGTCAGGCGCCTCCGCGGCAAGACACCCACGCAGTGGCTCGAGGAGTTGGGAGCGCTGGAGGCGGGTCCGGTCTTCGGCGCTCACATGGCGGGCCTCGACTGGAGCGTCGATCCCGACATCCTGAACCGCCACGGCGTGGTGTACGCCCACTGCCCCTCCGCCGGTGGTGCGGGCGCCTCGGCGCAGCCGTTCCCGGAAGCGCTCTCCTGCGGCATGAACGTGAACATCGGCATCGACACCCATTCGAACGACTACCTCGAGAACCTCAAGCTCGCCGTGCTGTACGGACGCCTGCGCGCCCGTCTGCTCAAGGATGGGCCGCGGGGGGCTCTCCCGATGCCCACGATCCGGCAGGCCGTGGATGCGGCGACCCTCGTGCCCGCGAGAGGCCTGAGGCGCGACGACCTCGGACGCATCGCTCCAGGCGCCGCCGCGGATCTGGTGAGCGTCGA
Organism: Vicinamibacteria bacterium; assembly: GCA_044229175.1. GTDB lineage: Bacteria > Acidobacteriota > Vicinamibacteria > Fen-336 > JAGNNV01 > JAGNNV01. Next base: position 162,560 of record JBGATM010000003.1, read on the forward strand.
TGTCACGGGACTGCTGTCCGGAACCGGTGTGCTTCCCCCCGAACCACTGAATCTCCTCCTTTACGCGAACGGCCGCCACGTGCGGACGGTGATGATCGCCGGCCGTTTGCTGGTCGAGGATTTCCGGCTGACCTTCGCCGACGAGGCGCGACTGATGGCGCGCGCGGGCGTGGTGCACAAACGGCTCTGGGCGCAGCTCGAAAGGGAAGGCTGGTTCAAGGCCTGAGCGGGCCGGGCCCGACGTCAGTAGCGGACCGATACCAGGTACAGGCCCTCGGGCCCCGCGGGCGCCGGCCAGAGACTTCGATCGCCGCTTTCGAGCGCGATCGCGAGCTGCTCCACCGTGGCGGCGCCGCGGCCGGCGGAGATCAGGCCTCCGACCATCGCGCGGACCATGCGACGCAGGAAACCGTCGGCCTCGACGTCGAAAACCATGGTGGCGTCTTCCCAATGCACTTCGGACCGGGAGACCTTCCGGATCGTGGTCTTCACGTCGGTGCCCGCATTACGGAGCGAAGCGAAATCTTTCCGGCCCAGGAAGAGAGCGGCGACTTCATCGACGGCCGCGTGATCGAGCCTGAAGCCGGTGTGGCCCGCATAACGCCTTCGCACCGCATGCTGCGTCTCGCAGACGTCGAGGAGATAGCGGTAGTGCTTCGACACCGCGGAGCGCCGCGCGTGAAAATCCTCGGCCGCCGGCGAGGAGGCCATGGCCCGGATGTCCCGGGGCAACGTCGAGTTGAGGGCCCGCGCCAGTTCGTTTTCCGGCCACAGCCGCGGAGAGCGGAACGAGATCACCTGGCCGAGCGCGTGAACACCCTGGTCCGTCCGGCCCGAGCCCTCGATGCGGATGAACACGCCGCCATGGAGCTTCTGAAGCGCCTGCTCGACCTCGTCCTGGATGGTGCGGCCCTTGTCCTTGGCCTGGGCCTGAAATCCCGCGAAACCGTAGCCGTCGTACGACAGCGTCACCCGCTGGTTGTAGGCGGGCCGCTCCTCGTCTTCGCTCAAGCGCTTGGCCGTGAACCCGGCTTGATCGCCACCGAGCCCGAGGCGCACAACGGACACGCGGCCGCGCTCCAGGTGTCGACGGCGATGGTGAGGAGGCTGTGAAAGGGAACCTCGAAGCCCGCCTTGCCCGAACTCCGGTCGACCAGGGAGGCGACGCCGATGACGCGCGCTCCCGCGGCTTCGACCACCGCGATCACCTCCCGCGTCGACTTGCCGGTGGTGACGACGTCCTCGACCACGACCACGGTCTCGCCGCGCTCCAGCGCGAAACCGCGCCGCAGCGTCATGGTCGTGCCTTCGCGCTCGGTGAAAAGAGACCGACACCCGAAGCCGCGCGCGACCTCATGACCGACCACGATGCCGCCCATGGCCGGCGCCACCACCACGTCGGGCTTTACCCCAGAAGCCTTGAGTTTTTCCGCGAGACGCGCGCCGAGGTCCGAGGCGATCTTCGTGTCCATCAGCACCCGTGCGCATTGCAGGTACTGGGCGGAATGAAGACCGGAGGAGAGGAGAAAGTGCCCTTCGAGCAGCGCGCCCTGGCGTTTGAAGATATCGAGAATGTCGCTCACACCCCGATTATCTCGCGGGTCCCTCAGACCGAGGGTTCCCGGGGCATTCAGCCGGGCTTGAAGCCGGGCATGGTGTCGTTCGCGATCACCGGCTTCGGCGCGCCGAGACGTTCCGCGAAGGCTTCGATGTCGGGGCGGCGGAAGGCCTCGGAGGTGAGGGCCACGGTTCCGTCCGCTTGGATGAAGAGCAGGGTCGGCACGGTCACGAGCCCGATGGCGCTCGACAGCGCATAGGGATCCCGCTCGCAGAAGAAGGGCAGGGTCAGGCCGAGCTTGGCCAGACCGGCCGCGGCGTCTTCGGGAGAATCCTGAAGCATCGCCACCGCGCGTCCGCCATCCTTGTGGATGCGGTCGATGAAGGGCAGAGTCTGACGCGTTGTCTTGCAGTTCAGGTGGCCGATGACCACGAGCGTGGGGCCGCCTTCATGCAGGGCGCTCGATGGGGCCGCGGAACCGTCCGGCTTCAAGAGCCCGGTCTGCGGCAGCGCGAAGGGCGCGGCTTTCAGGGCCATGGCCGATCAGGCCTCCACGAAGTCGATGGTGAAGTCCTTCGTGATGACGCCGGCCTCGCGCCCCCTGCGCAGGAAGGTCCTTATGGCCTCGCGCCCGCGGTCGCCGATCTCGATGGTGAGGTCGTTGACCCACATTCCCACGAACCGGTCGGCGATCCCGGTCTGCATGCCCCGCGCGAAGGTCATGGCGTATTCGAGCGCGGGCTCGCGGTTCGCGAGCGAGTACTTCACGGTGTCGCGCACCAGGCGGGTGAGCTGCTTCATCATGTCGGGCCCGAGGTCGCGGCGCACCGCGTTGCCCCCCATGGGCAGGGGGAGGCCGGTGTCCTTGAGCCACCATTCGCCGAGGTCGACGATCTTGCGCAGGCCCTCGCCGCCGAAGGTGAGCTGGCCCTCGTGGATCACCAGGCCGCAATCGGCGCGGCCGGAGAGCACCTCTTCGAAGACGGCGTCGAAGGGGACGACGTAGGTGTCGACGGCGGGCGCGTAGAGGCGAAGGGCGAGATGAGCGGACGTCATGGTGCCGGGAATCGCCACCCGACCGAGGTCTCTGGCACCCGGACCGCCCACGATCTTCGAAGCGGTCTTCGCGACCAGGATCGGGCCGTAGCCATCGCCGATGCTGCCGCCGCAGGGCATCAGAGCGTACTTGTCCGCGATGTAGGGATAGGCATGAAACGAGCAGGCGGTGACTTCGTATGTGCCTTGAAGCGCGTCGCGGTTCAGGCTCTCGATGTCCTTGAGGACGTGCGACACCTCGAGTCCGCCCGTGTCCAGCTTGCCCTTGGCGAGGCCGTAGAACATGAACGCGTCGTCGCTGTCGGGACTGTGGGCAATACGAATCTTCATGGAAAGGGAATTTCTCGCTTCGAATCAGGGCCGCGCGCGGAGGCGCGGCAGGAGGTCGCCCGCCCAGGTGTCGAGCGGTTTCAGGACGTCGGCGACCCGCAGATCATAAGGGCGCGCCTCGTTTATCGCCGCCATGACCTCGGGGGCCGGCTCGCGGACCTCGGCGGCCTGCCGGTTGACCACCACGCAGTCCGCGCGGCCGATCAGTTCGCGCGTGCCGTCCTTCCAACGTGCGGGGCTCAGGAAGGGATGAACCACGAAGAAGGTGAAATCCGGAGAGCACAGGGAGGCCACGGTCGAGCCTTCGACGACCAGGCCCCGCCTCTCGCCGCTGCCCGCATCGAGAAGCAGGCGAGTCGCCTCCCAGGCCAGGGTCGCCACCGACTTTCGCGCGATCGTCCACAGGACCAGACCCCCGGTCGCGGCCTTGAGGCGCGCGGTGTCGGTGCCGGTTTCGAGGAGAGTGGCTTCGTCGCGCACCACCTTGAAAGGAACGTCGATATCGCACACGATGCACGTGGTTCCGCGCGGGCACCTCTCGAAGACGTCGTCGGTGGTGGTGAACTTCACCGCCGCTGCGTAACCCCCCAGGCCCCGCAGGACGGTCTCGGCCAGAGCGGTTTTGCCCGCCCGCGAAGACGACCCGGCGACGACGACCGTGCTCATGACGCCAGTATAGAGAGCGGTTTCGCGCGATCGGGTTACGATCCCGGCAACTCCGACATTTCGAAAGGACTTCTTCCCATGCGCCCCGCCTCTCTCCTATGGACCCCGGCTCTCCTGCTTCTGGCCGCGTTCACGCCCGCCGCGGACCAACGACCGCTCACCGTGGACGACTTCTTCGCGCTCAAGGCGGTGGGAGCGCCGGTGCTTTCGCCCGACGGCGCGCAGGTCGCTTACACCGTGCGCGCGATGGACCTCAAGAAGGACAAGTCCGACACCGACATCTACCTGATTGCCGCCGCGGGCGGCGAAGCGGTGCGACTCACCACGTCGCCCAAGGCCGAGACGAGCCCGCGTTTCTCTCCGGACGGGAAATGGATCGCCTTCCTGTCCAGCCGCGAAGGCGACAAGAGCCAGGTCTTCCTCCTCTCCCGGGGCGGCGGCGAGGCCAGCCGCCTGACCGACCAGAAGGGCGGGGTGAGCGCGTTCGCCTGGTCACCCGATTCGAAACGTCTGGTCCTCGTCGCCTCCGACCCGGACCCGGACGCTCCGGAGGCGGACGACAAGAAGGACGAGGAGAAGACGCCGAAGCCCATCGTCACCCGGCGCATCCAGTTCAAGCGCGATACCGAGGGCTATCTGCGCGAGCTTCGCTCCCACCTGTACGTGTTCGATGTCGACAAGAAGACGTCGGTTCAGATCACCGCCGGACCGTACGACGACTCGCAACCCGCGTGGTCACCCGACGGGAAGACCATCGCTTTCGTCAGCAACCGCACGGCCGAGCCCGACACCAACCGCGACTCGAACATCTTCCTGATCGCCCCCCTGGCCGGCGAGACGCCGAAGGCCATCACCACGAACCCCGGCGAGGACGAGCACCCCGCCTGGTCGCCGGACGGGAAGACCCTCGTCTACGTGGCCGGGGGCGCGGTTTCGGACATGTGGTACGGACCCACCCATGTCTCCACCGTGGATGTCGCCTCCGGCGCGGTGAAGGCGCTCACGAAGTCGCTCGACCGGAACGTCTCGGGTCCGCTGTTCTCGAGCGATGGCGGCGCGATCCTGTTCACCATCGAAGACGGCGGCAACTCGCATCTGGCGCGGATCCCCGCCGAAGGCGGGGCCATTGAACGGATCGTGACGGGGGAACGAGACGTGGAGTCCTTCGACACGCGCAACGGGCGGATCGTCTTCACGGAAAGCCAGCCCACCTTCCCCTCCGAGATTTCGATCCTCGACGGCACGACGGTGCGCCGGCTCACAAAGACCAACGACGCTTTCCTCAAGGACATCAAGCTCGCCTCGGTCGAGCGTTTCAAGGCGAAGAGCAAGGATGGCACCATGGTGGACGGTTTCCTGACCCGACCCGTGGACGGCAAGCCCGGCGCGAAGATCCCCACCATCCTCCGGATCCACGGCGGCCCGGCCGCGCAGTTCTCGACCGCGTTCAACTTCGAATGGCAGCTCTTCGCCGCCCAGGGCTACGCGGTGGTCGCGGGCAATCCGCGAGGCTCCACCGGCTATGGCCGCGACTACAGCTATGCGCTGTTCGCGAAGTGGGGAGAGCCGGACTTCGATGACGAGATGGCCGTGGTCGATCAGGCGGTCGCGATGGGCGTCGCGGACGCGGACCGCCTCGGGGTGGGCGGCTGGAGCTACGGCGGCATCCTCACCAACTACGTGATCTCCAAGACCACCCGCTTCAAGGCCGCGACCTCGGGCGCTTCGGCCTCCAACATCCTCGCCGGTTACGGCACCGATCACTACCAGTATGAATACGAAACCGAACTCGGCCTGCCCTGGAAGAACACCGAGGCCTACCTGAAGCTCTCCGGCCCGTTCCTCAAAGCCGATCGGATCAAGACGCCCACGTTGTTCCTGTGCGGCGAGGCCGACATGAACGTGCCCCTGCTCAACACCGAGCAGCTGTACCAGGCCGTGCGCCGCCTCGGCATCCCCACCGAGCTCGTGATCTACCCAGGCCAGAACCACGGCCTGACCAAGCCGAGCTACATCAAGGACCGCTACGAGCGATACGTCCGGTGGTACGACACGTATCTTCGTCCGGAGAAGGCGATCGCGGCAGCGGCCGCGAAGACGCCGGAGGCGAAGGGCCTCGACGGCCGTTCGTTCTTCGCTCCCGAGCTTCCCGCCGAGGTGAAGAAGCGGCTCGACGATAACCTCGCCGCGGCCACCGCGGACTTCGTGAAGAACCCCGACGACGTGCAGAACATCGTCTGGCTGGGCCGCCGTCTCGCCTATCTGTCAAGGTACCGCGAAGCCATCGATGTGTTTTCCCGCGGGGTGGCGAAGTTCCCGGCGGACGCCCGGCCCCTGCGCCATCGCGCCCACCGCTACATCACCACCCGTCAATTCGACAAGGCGATCGTCGACTTCGAGAAGGCGGCGAAGCTCATGGCCGGCAAGCCCAACGAAGGCGAGCCGGACGGAGCTCCGGGGCGCCGCCCCTCGCCCTCCGCCACCCTGAAATTCAACATCTACTACCACCTCGGTCTCGCCTACTACCTGAAGGGCGATTTCGCGAGGGCGCTCACCGCGTACCGCGAGTGCATGAAGTACTCGACCGACAACGACGACTCGCTGGTCGCGACTTCCGACTGGCTCTACATGACCCTGCGCCGTCTGGGTCAGAAGGCCGAGGCGGAGAAGGTCCTCGACCCGATCAAGGAAGGAATGAACGTCCTCGACAACGCGGCCTACTACCAGCGTCTCCTCATGTACAAGGGCCTTCGCAAACCCGAGGACGTTCTCGGCAACGATGAACAGGACCCGCTCCAGATCGCGACCCAGGGGTACGGGGTGGGGAACTTCTACCTCGTGAATGGCGACACCGAGCGGGCGAAGGCCATATTCAGGCGGGTGGTGGCGGGCTCCCAGTGGGCCGCTTTCGGCTTCATCGCCGCCGAGGCGGACCTCGCGCGGATGAAGTGACCGCCCGGTCCGTCCCGGTTTGTGACGCCCATCCCTTTTTCCGAGGGCCTGCCCCTTGCTAGCATCATCGGCATCCTGCAAGGAGGATCCTTAATGAATCGACGTTTGGCTCTCGTGGCTCTCGCCACCGCTTTCACGCTCGCTCTCTCCGGCCCGGTCTTCGCGCAAGCGAAGAGCAGCCGGCCCCAGATCGCGGTTCTCGACTTCGACTACGGCACCGTCGACAACTGGTGGGGCCAGTACGACATCGGCAAGGGCATCGCCGACCAGCTCGTGGACGCCCTGGTCAACGACGGCACCTTCCGGGTCATCGAACGCAAGAAGCTCGCGACCATCCTCGGCGAGCAGGACTTCGCGGCCTCAGGTCGCGCCGATCCATCCGCCCAGACCATGGCCAAGATCGGCAAGGTCCTCGGGGTCAAGTACATCCTCGTCGGCTCCATCACCAAGTTCGCGACCGAGTCGCGCGGCGGCGGCGTTCGCGTCAAGGGTATCGGCCTCGGCGGCAAGAAAACCAAGAGCGAAGTGAGGATCACCGGACGCATCATCGACATGAGCACCGGCGAGATCCTGGTTTCGGCCAAGGGCGTCGGTGAATCCAGCAAGGGCGGCGGCTTCAACTTCAGCAAGGGCGGCACCGGGATCGGCACGAACTCCGAGGAGTGGCGTCAGAGCGGCATCGGCGACGCGCAGGAAGCGTGCACCGGCGATCTCATCAAGCAGCTCGTGGCCAAGGCCGACCGTCTGAAGTAACTCGCATCCGCCGAAGGCGGCCGGTCGCCGGTCGTCCTGGGAAGAAGGGAGCCACGCGCTCCCTTTTTCTTTTCGGGGGATCGCTTCGGACCCGAACTACAATCCTGCGGGTGAGCGCTCGCCCCATTCTTCATCTCGTCGACGGGACGGGCCTGGTCCACCGGTCGTTCTTCGCGGTCCGGGGCCTCGCCACCCGCGCCGGCCAGCCCACCGGCGCGATCTACGGCTTCATCAACACCATCCGCGCCCTGATGGGGATCGAGCAGCCCACCCACTTCGTGGTGACCTTCGATGTCTCTGGAAGCACTTCGAGACAGGAGGCGTTCCCGGAGTACAAGGCGCATCGCCCGAAGATGGACGAGGATCTCGCCTCCCAGCTTCCCTGGATCGACAAGGCCTGTGAAGCGCTCCGGCTGCCCGTGGTCACGTCGCAGGGCCACGAGGCCGACGACGTCATCGCCACCCTGACCCGGCAGGCCGTCGATCGGGGATTCGACGTGGTGATCATCACCAGCGACAAAGATCTCCTGCAGCTCGTTTCCGACCACGTGAGCGTGCTCTCGCCCGGCCGCGACGGCAAGCCGGAGAAGCGTTACGACCGGCAGGGTGTCATCGAGAAAATGGGCGTGCCCCCGGAGCGCGTGGTCGATCTCCTCGCCCTCGTTGGCGACGCCGTCGACAACATCCCGGGCGTTCCGGGCATCGGCGACAAGGGGGCCCGCGATCTGATCCAGCAGTTCGGATCGCTCGATGAGCTGCTGGCCCGCGCGAGCGAAGTGAAGCGCGCGGCCTATCGTGAAGGCCTGCTCCATCACGCCGACAGCGCTCACCTCTCGCGCCAGCTCGCCACCCTCGACGACAAGGTCCCGGTCACCTTCGACCCGGCCGCGTGTGTGGTGAAGAAGCCCGATCGCGAGGCGGCCTATCAGCTCTTCAAGGAGCTCGAGTTCACGGGGTTCGCCCGGGACATGGCGCCCGAGGTGAGCGCCTTCTCCTTCCGCCACCGGGTCGCGCATGCTGCGGCGGACCTCGAGGACCTGCTCGCGGCGGCCCGCCGCGCGGGCGAGGCCGCCTTTTCCCTTTCGATCTCGGCGGATCGGCCCATGGATGCGCGCATCCAGGGCATCGCCCTCGCCTGCGGAGACGACGCCGCGTTTCTGGCCGTTACGGACGGCCTGCCCGGCAACGTGCGCGCCTTTCTCGAGGACACCAGGGTCGACAAGTGGACGACCTGCTCACGCCGCGACTTCGTGGTCTTCGGCGAAGCGGGCATCCGACTCGGCGGCCGCATCCTCGACGCCTCTCTCGCCGCCTACGTCCTCTCCCCCGGACGGCGCGGCTCCAGCGTGCGCGAGATCGCCATCGACGAGATCGGGCTTCCCGAGACCGCCGACCTGCCCAATGAAGAGGGCACCCAGGCGTCGCTCCTCGCCGATCACGACGCCGAGCGGCATTCGCGCGAGGCCGCGGTCCTGGTCCGCCTGGCCCCGCGGCTGCGCGCGCGGCTTCAGGCCGAGGGCCTCATGGATCTCTTCCTGAATCTCGAGATGCCTCTCGCGTCCATCCTCGCCGAGATGGAGCGCGCGGGCGTCCTCGTCGACCGAAAGGCGCTGAAAGCGTTGTCCGACGAGATCGGTCCCGAGATCGAGCAACTGGCCCAGCGCATCTACGCGCTCGCCGGCAAGACCTTCAACATCCTCTCGCCGGTACAGCTGCGGCAGATCCTCTTCGAAGAGATGGGCCTCGCGTCGGGCCGCAAGACCGAGAAGACGAAGACGCTTTCCACCGCGGACGACGTCCTGGAAGAACTCGCCAAGGAGCATGAGTTCCCCCGGCTCATCCTCGATTACCGGGGCATCACCAAACTGCGATCGACCTACGTGGACGCGTTGCCGGAGATGATCAATCCGCGCACGGGAAGGATCCACGCCTCCTTTCGGCAGAACATCGCGGCCACGGGGAGACTCTCCTCCACCGATCCGAACCTGCAGAACATTCCCATCCGCACCGCTCTGGGGCGGCGGGTGCGCGAAGCCTTCATCGCCCCGCCCGGGCACCTGCTGCTCTCCGCCGACTATTCGCAGATCGAGCTTCGGATCCTCGCCCACCTTTCGGAAGATCCCATCCTGATCGAGACCTTCCGGCGTGGCGAAGATGTCCACGATCGAACCTCGCTCGAGATCTTCGGTCCCTTCACCACGCTCCCGAAGGACGAACAGCGCCGCCGTTCGAAGATGGTGAACTACGCCTTGCTCTACGGCAAGACCGCCTTCACCCTCGCGCACGACATCGGGATTACCCGCAAGGAGGCGGACGCCTTCATCCGCGCCTACTTCGACCGGTATCCGAAGGTCCGCGGCTTCATCGACGCCTCCATCGAGGAGGCGCGCAAGACGGGGATGGTGAGGACGATGATGGGCCGTCTGCGGCGTCTCCCCGACATCCAGTCGAAGAACGTGCCCGCGCGGCTCGAGTCGGAACGGCAGGCGGTGAACACGCGGGTCCAGGGGTCAGCCGCGGATCTCATCAAGAAGGCCATGGTGGATCTCGACCACGCGCTTCGGGAGCGGAAGCTCAAGACCCGGCTCATCTCGCAGATCCATGATGAGCTGCTGCTGGAGACTCCGGAGGCGGAACAGGAAGAGGCGCTTCACCTCGTGCGGAAGATCATGTCGGAGGCGATGACCCTGTCCGTACCGCTCGATGTGGATGCGCACGTGGGGAAGAACTGGTCCGCGGCGCACTAGCTCAATCGTTCTTTAGCTGGACCCCGGCTTTCGCCGGGGTTCTTGGGCGCCGTTCGGCGCCCAAAAAGCTGGGGCCTCTTTCGGATCCTTTGCGGGATCTTCAAGAGGCCCTGTTCTGTCGAGGTGGGAAACTCGGAAGAGGTAGGGAACGTCTTTTGGGATGCTACTGACTCGTGTTCGCAGTCGGCGCCAGGGCCGGGCCTGCTGAGGCAGCGCTTTCTTTGGGAGGGGAGTTCGTCGACGACTTGGAGTCAGCCGACGGTGGCGTGGAAGCTTCCTTGGACGATTGGGAACCCGACGCAGTCTCCGACGACTTCGATTCGGGGCCTTTGGAGCCGGACTCTTTCGAGCCGGCGGCATCGGATCCGGACTTGCCGTAGTCGGTGATGTAGAAGCCACTGCCCTTGAACTGGAAAGCCGGCGCCGATATCAATCGTTCGACGGCTCCCCCGCACGTGGGGCACGCGGCGAGCGGCCCGTCCGAGAACTTTTGAAGGGTCTCGAAGCGGCCACACTTCAGACAGTGATATTCGTAAAGCGGCATGGTTACTATCTATTTTCGGGAAAGCGACTCGAAAAGCTTAGCATCGCGCCCCTGATCGGGCCCCCTTCATGAAACTGATCGTCGCCTCCATACCGCTCTTCTTCATCCTCATCGGGATCGAGATGCTTGCCGCGAGGATCCTGGAACGCCGGGTCTACCGCTTCGCGGATTCCTTCGCGGACCTCGGCTGCGGCATGATCGAGCAGCTCCTCGGCGTTCTCGTGAAGGGCTCCTTGTTCGCGGCCTACCTGGGCCTTTATGAGAAGAGCCGCCTCTTCGATCTGCCGGAGGGATCCTGGATGGTCTTCGCCACGTGTCTGCTCGGCGTCGACTTTCTCTATTACTGGTTCCATCGGATGAGCCACGAGATCGGGGCCTTCTGGGCCGCCCACTCCGTCCACCATCAGTCGGAGGAATACAACCTGTCCGTGGCCCTTCGGCAGGGCGCCTTTCAGAGCTTCTTCTCCTGGGTGTTCTACCTGCCCCTCGCCGTCCTCGGTTTTCCTCCCGCCACCTTCATCACGTGTTCGGCGATCAACACCCTCTACCAGTTCTGGATCCACACCCGGCTGATCGGAAAGCTGGGGCCGCTCGAGTGGATCTTCAACACGCCGTCGCACCACCGCGTGCACCATGGCCGCAATCCCCGCTATATCGATCGGAATCACGCGGGGTCCCTGATCATCTGGGACCGGATGTTCGGCACCTTCGTCGCCGAGACCGACGAACCGGTCTACGGGGTGGTGAAACCGCTCGGGAGCGCCAATCCCGTGTGGGCCAACTTCGCCGGCTGGGCGGATCTTTGGTCGGTGGCGGCGAGGGCCCGCGCTTTCGGGGACCGCCTGCGACCGTTCGTCGCCGCACCGGGCTGGCGACCCGCGGAACTGGGCGGGCCGGTTCGGCCGCCGGAAGTGAGCCGCCCGAAAGACGAGCCGGTGGCCGCCCCCACGCCGCGACCGCTCGCCGTCTACGTGTTCGTCCACTTCGTCCTGCTGCTGGTCACAACCGCCCTGGCCCTTTTCCGGGCCCAGGCGCTCGGCGCCCCGACGTTTGCGGCCATCGCGCTGGTCGTGGTGTCGAGCCTCGTCGTGCTCTCCGCCCTTCTCGAACGGCGCCCCTGGGCGCCGCCCCTCGAAGCAGGCCGCGTCCTAGTCGTTCTTGGCCTCGCCGCCGCCCTCGGGCCGCGCGTCGTCGGACTTCTCCTCGGAAACCCGTAGGGTCTCGCCGGTGTTCCCGGGGAATCGAACGGTTTCTCCGGAATCTTCCTTCGGAGGGTTCAGACATCGACCCACCACCACGCGGGCTGCGCGGACGATGTGCTCGTCGAGACGGTAACCGCGCACCAGTTCCCGGATCACCATGCCGTCCTGGGCCGGATCCTCGACGTCCTCGACCTGAATGGCCTCGCTGGTGTTGGGATCGTAGGGAAGACCCAGGGTGCGCACGCGGTCGAAACCTCCGTCCTTCAGGACCTGAACCACCTGGTTCCGCACGAGGATGAAGCCCTCCATGAGACTGTGACTGGCGGCCCGAGCCTCCGCGGTGTCGAAGGCCCGGTCGAAGTTGTCGAGAATTTCGATGTAGCGGGCGTAGATGGTTTCCCGCTCGTTCTGCAGCTCGCGAGCGGCTGCTCTTTTTTGCCGGGCGAGGGAGGCGCCGATGTCCTGGGTCGCCGACCGGTGCTTCTCGTAGAGATCGCCGATCTGCGCGCGCAGGGCTTCGTTTTCCGCGCGGAGCGCGTGGTAGCCGGCCATGGCCTGTTCGAGCTTGGCCTCGGCCAGACGGGCCCGCGTGTCGCTCTCTTCGACCGCCGCGCTCACGACGTCCGCGGAAGGCGGAGCTTCGCCCGCTGAAGGCGCGGGCTTTGGCGGTTCGTCTTCGGCCATAGGAGTCGAGCTTGTAGGTTATCCCACTACGGCGGTGACCTCAGCCATCAGGGTTCCGGCGAGCCGCCGATCAGGGCCGCGCCGCGTCACACCCCGATGGCGGCGAAAGGCTCCGCTTCGAGATTCGAGCCCGCCCGGATTCCCCGGTGGAAGGCCACGGCGCCGGCCGCACCGATCATCGCGGCGTTGTCGGTGGTGAGATTCAACGGAGGCACGAAGAGCGGAACGGAGAGCGTCGACATCAAGGTCTGAGCGTCTTTCCTCAGTCGGGAGTTGGCGGCGACGCCGCCGGTCAGGATCACGCTTGCGGGACGGTGACGCTCGACCGCGTCCTTCAAACGGCTCAGCAAAGCGGTCACCACCGCCTTCTGAAACGAAGCGAGCAGGTCGCGCACGTCGTCGGGCACCGCGTCGCGCGAAGCCACGGGGGGGATCGCATGTTTCTTCAGGTGCTGCAGCACCGCGGTCTTGAGCCCCGAGAAGGAGAAGTCGGGCTTGCCGTCGCTCATCTTCGCCATCTTGAAGAAGACGGCATCATCCCGTCCCGTGGCGGCCAGCCTGTCGACAATCGGGCCGCCGGGATAGCCGAGGCCCAGGAGTTTCGCGACCTTGTCATAGGCCTCGCCCGCGGCGTCGTCCCGGGTGCGGGAGAGAAGCTCGTAGACCCCGAGCTCCTTCATCAGGAAGAGGCTGGTATGACCGCCCGAGACCACCAGGGCGATGGCGGGCAGGGGGATGGGGTCGAAGGCCAGGAACGGCGCATGGATGTGGCCGGCGATGTGGTGAACCGGGATCAGGGGCTTGTGGTGCGCCCAGGCGAGCGCTTTCGCGTATTCAAGGCCCACCAGGAGCGAGCCCACGAGCCCGGGGCCATAGGTGACTGCGATGGCGTCGAGGGCGTCCACTTCGACGCCCGCGACCTTGAGCGCCTCGTCCACCACCGGCCCGATGGACTCGAGGTGCCGACGCGAAGCGAGCTCCGGGACCACGCCGCCCCACTTCGCATGGATCTCGATCTGGGTCGACACCACGTTCGAGAGGATGCGGCGCCCGTCCTCGATCACCGCGGCCGCGGTTTCGTCGCACGAGCTTTCGATGGCCAGGAGTCTCATGGAATTTCTGAGGATAGAAGCTGCGCGGCTGAAACGCTTAACCGCGGGTGTCGCTCGTTAGAATGGCGGTATTCGGGCGAGCCGCAAACGCGACGTCGCACAAGGAGCCAAACCACCATGCCTACCCACCTTCCTCGATCCTTTGCGCTGAGGGCCGCCATGATGGCCGCCCTCGCGCTCAGCCCTGTCCTTGCCACCGCCCAGCCTCCGGCCGCCGCCCGGCCCGGAGCCCAGGCCGGCCCCTTCGGCGTTCTGCGCTGGCGGAGCCTCGGTCCTCTTCGCGGAGGCCGCTCCATCGCCGCCGAAGGCAGCGTGGCCCGGCCGTACGAGTACTACTTCGGCGCCACCGGCGGCGGCTTGTGGAAGACCACCGACGGTGGAACCACCTGGCGTCCGGTGACCGACGGCCAGATCAACTCCTCCTCGGTCGGCGCGATCGGGATCGCGGCCAGCAATCCCGATGTCGTCTACATCGGGATGGGCGAGTCCGACATCCGCGGCAACATCGCGCAGGGCGACGGCGTCTACAAGACCACGGACGGGGGCAAGACCTGGAAGCACATGGGCCTTTCCGACACCCTCGCGGTCTCGAAGATCCGCGTGCACCCGAAGAATCCCGACCTCGTCTACGTCGCGGCCCTCGGGCACCCGGCCGGACCCAACGATGAACGCGGCGTGTTCCGTTCGAAGGACGGCGGTGCTAGCTGGCAGAAGATCCTCTTCAAGGACAACAAGACCGGCGCCATCGAGCTGATCCTCGATCCCGGCAACCCGAGCACCATCTACGCGGCGATGTGGGAGGCGGGACGCACCTCCCACGGCATGACCTCGGGCGGCCCGGGCAGCGGCCTGTTCAAGTCCACGAACGGCGGCGACACCTGGACGGACATCTCCCACAATCCCGGCCTCCCCAAGGGCGTCCTGGGCAAGATCGGCATCTCGGTTTCCGGAGCCGACTCGAATCGCGTGTACGCGCAGGTCGAGGCGGAGGACGGCGGTTTCTTCATGTCCGACGACGCCGGAGCCACCTGGAAGCTCGTCACCAACCGCCGCGAACTTCGCCAGCGCGCCTTCTACTACACGCGGGTCTACGCGGACCCCAAGGCGAAGGACACGGTCTATGTCCTGAACGTCGGCTTCAACAAGTCGGTGGACGCCGGCAAGACCTGGACCACCATCCGCCCGCCCCACGGCGACAACCACGACATGTGGATCGCCTCCGACGACCCCAAGCGCATGATCGAGGCCAACGACGGGGGCGCCAACGTCTCCGTGAACGGCGGCGAGACCTGGACCGATCAGGACTATCCGACCGCGCAGTTCTACCACGTGACCACCACGACGGACGTCCCGTACCACGTGTGCGGCGCGCAGCAGGACAACTCCACCGCCTGTGTCTCGAGCGAGATGTCCGCGGGCGGCTTCGGCGGCCGGGTCGCACCGGTCTTCTACTCGGTGGGCGGCGGGGAGAGCGGCTACATCGCCTCGAACCCGAAGAACCCCGACATCTTCTACGCGGGCAGCTACGGCGGCCTGATCACTCGCTACGACCGCCGCACCGACCAGAGCCGCGAGATCAACGCCTATCCCGACAATCCCATGGGCTATGCGTCGGCCGACATCGCGGAGCGCTTCCAGTGGACGTTCCCCATCGTGTTCTCGCCGCAGGACTCGAACGTGATCTACATCGGCTCGCAGCACCTGTGGAAGACCACCAACGAAGGCCAGAGCTGGACCAAGATCTCGCCCGACCTCACCCGCGCCGATCCTTCGACCCTCGGCCCCTCGGGCGGACCGATCACCAAGGACCACACCGGGGTCGAGACCTACGCGACCATCTTCTCGATCGCGCCCTCGCCCAGGGACGCGAACGTGATCTGGACCGGGTCGGATGACGGCTACGTGCAGATCACGAAGGACGGGGGCAAGACCTGGACGAACGTCACCCCCAAGGATCTCCCCGACTTCGCGCGCATCAGCCTGGTGGAGGCCTCGCCCTTCCGCGCCGGCTCGGCCTACGTGGCCGCCAACCGCTACGGCCGCGACGACTTCGCGCCCTATGCCTATCGCACTGACGACTACGGCCAGACCTGGACGAAGATCGTGAACGGGGTGGCCGCCCGCGACTTCACCCGCTCCATCCGCGAGGACATCAAGCGCGAGAAGATGCTCTACCTCGGCACGGAGAACGGGATCTACGTCTCCTTCAACAACGGCGACACCTGGGAGTCCCTGAAGCAGAACCTGCCCGTGACCCCGGTCCACGACATCGCGGTGACCGAACGCGACGTGGTCATCGGCACCCACGGCCGGGCCTTCTACATCATGGACAACGTGGCCCCCCTTCGTCAGCTGAACGCCGAGGTGAAGACTGCGGGCTTCCACCTGTTCAAGCCGGAGCCGGGGCGCCGCGGTCTCGACACCAACGTCGCCTTCGACTATTCGCTCAAGGCCGCGGCCCAGAGCGTCACCATCGAGGTTCTCGACGCCAAGGGCCAGACCATCAAGACCTTCAACGGCGTGCCCGAGCCCGCGGACAAGAAGCCCGAAGCGCCGCAGCCGAGCGACGATGACTTCCGCAGGCCGAGGGATCCCAAGCCCGCGGTGACCGCGGGAACGCATCGTCTCAACTGGGACATGCGCTATCCGGGCGCCACCGAGTTCCCCGGCCTCATCATGTGGGCGGCGAACTCGCGCGGTCCGGTGGCCCCTCCCGGGACCTATACGGTTCGCCTGACCGTGGATGGCGCGTCGCAGACCCAGCCCTTCGTGATCAAGCGTGAAGAGACGGTTCTCAAGGACATCACCGACGCCGATCTTCAGGCCCAGTTCGAGCTCGCCATGCAGGTGCGCAACAAGGCCAGTCAGGCGAACGACGCGATCCTTCTGATGCGCGGCATCAAGGGTCAGGTCGATGAGCGCATCAAGAAGCTCGACACCGGCAAGCCCGGCAGAAAGCCGTCCGCGACTCTCGTGGCCGCTCGTTCCCTGAATGAGAAGCTGTCCGCGGTCGAAAGCGAGATCTACCAGGTGAAGAACCAGAGCTCGCAGGATCCCCTGAACTTCCCGATCAAGCTCAACAACAAGATCGCGGCGCTTCAGGGCGTCATCGAGAGCGCGGACGCCCGGCCCACCGATCAGAGCCGGGAAGTCTTCAAGATGTTGTCGGACAAGCTCGACGTGCAGATCGGCAAGATGGACGCGATCATCAAGACCGACCTGCCGAAGCTCGTGGCCATGCTCCAGAAGCAGAAGCTGGAGGCGGTGACGGTCACGCCGCTCAAGACCGACACCAAGTAGGTCGGCGATCAGAAGGGTCGGGTCCGCGAGCGGACCCGGCCCGCCTGTTCAACCTTCAGGGGGCGCGCATGGTTTCATCTTCGGAAGGCATCCTTCGCCTGAAGGAAGGCAATCGACGCTTCCTCGACGGGACGGGACGGTCCGACCTCCTCGTGAATGAGAAGCGCCGCCGGGCGCTGGTCGACGACCACGACCCCTTCGCGATCATTCTCGGTTGCTCCGACGCCCGGGTGCCCGCGGAGATCATCTTCGACCAGGGCCTCGGCGACCTGTTCGTGATCCGCGTGGCCGGCAACATCGTGGCCCCGTCGCAGATCGGGAGCGTTGAATTCGCGGCCGAGCGCTTCGGGATCAAGCTCGTGGTCGTGCTGGGCCACACCGGGTGCGGGGCCATCCACGCGACCCTCGAGGAGCTGCGTCGCCCCACCGAGGGGCACTCGCTCAATCTGCGATCCATCGTCGATCGCGTCCGCCCGTCCGTCGAGGCGCTCTTCGAAGGCAGCGTTCCTGCCAATGACAAGGATCTCGAGCACCGCGCGGTCCGCGCCAACATCCGGGCCTCGGCCAATCAGCTGCGCCACGGCTCCCAGATTCTCGAACGCCTGATCGACAACGAAGGCCTGCGCGTGGCCGGCGCCGAGTACGCCCTCGACACCGGAGAAGTCGACTTCTTCGAGGGCTTGGTGGGAGTCTCATGATCTGCGACTCCCGGAAGGGTCCTGGAGGGGAGAGGTTTCATTCCGAGACCGGCGGAAACCCGCGCTGCTAATCTCCGCGAGCATGCCCGCCGATCTGAGCGCCGCGCTTCTGGCGAACCTGCTGTCACCGGCCGTTCTCTTTTTCGTCCTGGGCGTGATCGCCACGGTGGGACGAAGCGACCTGAAATTTCCAGAGCCGCTCTACACCGCGCTCACCATCTACCTGCTCGTGGCGATTGGCTTCAAGGGCGGGACGGCTCTGGAGCATGCGGGCCTGTCCGCGGTGGCGGTGCCCGCTCTCGCCGCGATGGCCCTCGGAGCTCTGATCCCCTTGTGGGCCTACCCTTGCCTCCGCCTGCTCGGCGGTTTTTCTTCGGCCGACGCGGCCGGTATCGCCGCCCACTACGGCTCGGTGAGTGCCGTGACCTTCATCGCGTCAACGAACTTCCTGCGTCTGGCCGACGTCCCCTACGAGGGCTTCGCGCCCGCGCTGCTCGCGGTCATGGAGGCGCCCGCGATCGTGGTCGCGATCACGCTCGGAAAGCTCAACGCACCCGGAGACTCCGGGGGTGAGCGGTGGACGAAGACCTTGCGGCGAACCATCCACGAGTCCGTGTTCGGACGAAGCGTCCTGCTGCTTCTGGGCTCGATGGCGGTGGGGTGGGCATCGGGGCCGCGCGGCGCGGAGAGCACCGCGGCCTTCTTCGTCGCTCCCTTTCAGGGCGTCTTGTCCCTGTTTCTCCTCGAGATGGGCATGGTCGCGGCGCGGCGTCTCGCCGATCTTCGCAGGACCGGGTCTTTTCTCGTAGTGTGGGGCATCGCGGTCCCGCTCCTCCACGCCTCCCTCGGCGTGCTGGCCGGCCGGGCCGCAGGCCTCTCCATGGGCGGCGCCGTGCTGCTCGCCACCCTGGCTGCGAGCGCCAGCTATATCGCCGCCCCGGCCGCCGTTCGCCTGGCCCTCCCCGAAGCCAATCCCACCTATTCGCTGACCGCGGCCATCGGAATCACGTTCCCCTTCAATCTCGCCATCGGGGTGCCCCTCTATCTCGAGTTCGCGAGGAAAGTGTACGGTTCGCCATGACCCTTCATTCGCTGAAGCAGGTGACCATCGTGTGTGAGGCCCTGGCCCGGGAGGCCGTGCTCGCGGTTCTCGAAGAGGCCGGCGCCCATGGCTGGACGCTCGCCACCGTGGAAGGACAGGGGGCCGGGGGGGCTCGGGGCGGCGAGATTCCGGAACTCGCGAACCTCAGGCTGGAGGTGCTCCTGCAGCCGGCTGCGGCGACGACGGTGCTCGAGCGCCTGGAACGAGACCTCTTCCCCCGCTACGCCATGATCGCCTGGGAGGCGGACGTGCGCGTGCTGCGCCCGGCCCGGTTCTAGGAGCGGATCAGTACCAGATCACCTTTCTACTGTCCCTGACCCAGCGAGTAGCCGGGCTGCCCGTCGAAGTGGCACAGGTTTTCCGTCTTGATCACGTCGAAGCCCTGTTCGACGAGGTTCGAGTAGAGGTTGAGGATCTGCTGGTGGGTTGCGGTCCCGCCGTCTGCTGAACCGGCCAGGAATCGGGTCCGCCAGTGATCGGTGCAGAAGGTCTCGGCATGGCCCTTCGGCCAGACCTTGACCCCGCGGTTGGTGATCATGGAAAGAGCGAGGCCCGGGGCCTCGACCCGGGAGAGCCGGGCGCCGAGCTCCTCCGGAGTGGCCCCATGCCATTCCAGGAAGATGTCGACTCCCACGACGTCCTTCTTAGGAGCGGGGGTCTGGGTCTTTCGGCGCATCTCACCCTCGATCGCCTCGAGCCCGGAGAGGGCGTCCGCGTCGGTGAGCGCATAGCGAACCGGCGTCAACCGGCGCGGCTCCTGGCCGAGGCGGGAGATCACCGCGTCCGCGAAGGCCCGGGTGCCCACCCGCTCCCGGCTTCCTTCCTCGGTGAAGATGTCCCCGGTGTGGATGCCCGCTTCCAGGGTGGCGAGCCAGGCGTTGTGGATCCGGGTCGCCGCCTCCGGCTGGCCGATGTGCACGAGCATCATCACCGCGGAGAGCAGCAGTCCGGAGGGGTTCGCGAGGTCGCGCCCGGCGATGTCGGGGGCGCTGCCGTGGATGGCCTCGAACATCGCGCAGCGCGCGCCGATGTTGGCGGTGCCCGCGAGGCCGATGGAACCGGCGATCTGCGCGGCCACGTCGGAAAGGATGTCCCCGTAAAGGTTCGGCATCACGATCACGTCGAAGACCTCGGGGGTGTCGGCGAGCCTGGCCGCGCCGATGTCCACGATCATGTGGTCGCTCGCGATGTCCTTGTACTCCGTCGCAATGGTGTCGAAGACGCGGTGGAACAACCCGTCCGTCATCTTCATGATGTTGTCCTTGGTGAAGCAGGTCACCTTCCGGCGGCCGTGACGGCGGGCGTATTCGAAGGCGTAGCGCACGATCTTCTCGCACCCGGGTTGGGTGATGAGCTTCAGGCACTGCATCACCTGGGTGGTCTGGCGGTGCTCGATCCCCGCGTAGAGGTCCTCTTCGTTCTCACGGATGATCACCACGTCCATCTTCGGATGGCGGGTGCGGACGAAGGGCGCGTAGGCGACGCAGGGGCGCACGTTCGCATAGAGGCCGAGGGTCTTGCGGATGGTGACGTTGAGGCTTTTGAAGCCTCCGCCCTGGGGGGTGGTGATGGGGGCCTTCAGGAAGACCCCGGTTCGGCGCAGCGAGTCCCAGACCTCCTCGCCCACGCCCGCGGTGTTTCCGGCGCGATATACGCGCTCCCCGACCTCGACGGTCTCGATCTCCAGCTTGGCGCCGCCCTCGCCCAGGATCCGCAGGGTGGCCTCCATGATTTCGGGCCCGATGCCATCGCCCTTCGCCACCGTGATCGCCCTTCCCATGCCTCGCCTTATCCTTCCCTGTTGTAGGATTCTCGTATCAAGAATCAATTACCACGATATGTATAACACGACATTATTGTCGTATATTAATTGTGGGAGGAGCCGATGTCAAGAGGGCCACGAGAAAACGCCGCGAAGTGGACGTTCCTCACCAATCACAGCCACGTGCTGATCTGCCTGGCTCGCGAGCCGGAGATGACCCTGCGCGCGGTGGCCGCGGAAGTCGGCATCACGGAAAGGGCGGTTCAGCGGATCGTGGCCGAGCTGGAGGAGGCGGGAGTGCTGCTTCGCAGCCGCGACGGGCGCCGCAATCGCTACCAGATCCGCAGCAAGGCCCCGCTGCGGCATCCGCTTGAAGCTCACCGCGGTGTGGGCCACCTGCTGGGGATGGTCCTCGAGGACTGAGGCCGTCGTCCCCGGATCGGGCCGATCAGCCCTTCATCGCCGCGAGCACCCGGGCCCGGGTCATCGGCAACCGGCGCACCCGCGCGCCCACCGCGTCGAACACCGCGTTCGCCAGCACCGCGCCCATGGGCACGATAGCGGGCTCGCCGCCGCCCTGCGCGGGAAGGTCCGGCGTATCCAGGATGACCGTCTCGATCTTCGGCACCCAGGAGAAGCGGGGCAGCTCATAGGTGTCGAAGTTCGTGTCCAGCATTTCCCCGTTCTTGAAGTGAACCTCTTCGGTGAGGCAGTACCCAAGCCCCATGGTGAGGCAGCCTTCCATCTGCTGCTTCGCTCCCTCGGGATTGACCACGACGCCCATGTCCTGCACGGACACCAGGCGCACCACCCGTATGGCGCCGGTCTGCTTGTCGACCTTCACCTCGGCCATGTTGACGCAGTAGGTCCCCGCGTCGATGCCGCACGCCACCCCGAGACCGCGGCCGCTCGGCCCGGCCTTGGGTGTCCATCCGAAAGTCTTCACCGCCGCTTCAAGCACCCGCCGCATCCGCGCGTCCTTCAGGTTGTTCATGCGGAACTCGACGGGATCGACTCCGGCTTTGGTCGCCATCACGTCGATGTGCGACTCGCGCGCGAACGCGTTGGCGTTGGCGCCGGGGGCCCGCCAGGGGCCGACCGCGAATGGATGCAGTCCCGCCGGATTCCCGCCCCAGCCGCCTCGGACCACGGTGCGATGGTTCGGGATGTCATAGATCGGCTCGGCGCCCCGCGAGCCCGCTCCCACCACGGTGTTGTCCCAGAAGACGATCTTCTTCGCGGCGTCCAGTCCGGACCGGATGAGGTGCACGGCCGCCGGATCGAAGGTGTCGAAGAAGAATTCCTCCTCGCGGCTCCACACCACCCGCACGGGCACGCCCGTGGCCATGGCGAGGCGGGCGGCTTCGATGGCCTGCTGCGACGCGCTCTTCCCGCCGAAACCGCCGCCCACGTAGGGCGTGATCACGCGCACCCTGTCCGCGGGAATACCGAGGGCTGCGGCCACCTGCGACTTGAGCGGGAAGGGCGTCTGCGTGCCCGCCCACACCGTCACCTTGCCGTTTTCCACCGCGGCCACCGCGGAGTGCGTCTCCATGGCCGCGTGGGCGACGTACCCCTTGCGGTAGGTTTCCTCGAAGACGAGGGTCGCGAGCTTCTCGCCGGAGGAAAGATCTCCGCCGCTTCCGGTGGTGTCGCCCGCGGGCGCGGTCTTCACCAGATGA
The DNA here is from genome assembly GCA_044229175.1 of Vicinamibacteria bacterium. Taxonomy (GTDB): domain Bacteria; phylum Acidobacteriota; class Vicinamibacteria; order Fen-336; family JAGNNV01; genus JAGNNV01. The sequence goes on from JBGATM010000003.1 coordinate 184,708, forward strand.
TCGAAGATCGTCTCGTCGGTGAGGGTGGAGGGTGACGGCGCGAAGGTCGCCTTGATGAGTCCGAGCGCCTTGTCGGCTTCGTCGCGATGGGGGTGCAGCACGGCCACGAGGTCGCCGTCCCGGATGACGCGAACGCCGGGGATCTTTTCGGCGGCGGAGGTGTCGATCGAAGAAAGCGTCGCGCCGTGAGCCGGGCGCCGCACCACGCGCGCATGCAGCGCGCCCGGTGGCACTATGTCGCCCGCGTACTTCGCCTTGCCCGTTACCTTCTCCAGGGCGTCGCGCCTCGCCGTGGTCCTTCCCACGATGGTGAACGCGGACACCGCTTCGAGCGGCGGCCGGGCGGTCAGTCGGCGTTCGATGCGCTTGCCTTCCGTCAGCTGGCCGTAGGTGACGCGCTTCGAACGATCGGTCTTCGACATCACCGTTCCCGCCTCCACCACGAGATCCGTGACGGGAACCGCGAGTCTCTCGGCCGCCATTTGCAGCAGGATGCCTTTCGCTTCGGCCGCGGCGCCCCGAAGGACCGGACCGAACACCCGGATGCTCAGCGAACCGAAGGTGCCCATGTCGAAGGGACATAGATCGGTATCGCCCATCACGATGTCGACGGCGGACAGCGGCACGTCGAGCTCCTCGGCCGCGAGTTGCGGCAGGGACGTCATCGCGCCCTGACCCAGTTCCACCTTGCCCACGAGGCAGGTGATGCGCCCATCGGCGCCGATGTGCAGGAACGCGTTGAGGTCGGCGGGCGGCGCGCTGGAGCGGCCGCCCTGGAAGGGCACCGAGGCGCTCCCGAGCACCGGCTCCACCGCGACGATCACGAGCAGGCCGGTGGTGGTGAGTTTGAGGAAACCGCGGCGGTCGAGGGTGGTTGCGAATCCCCAGCCATCCGGAACTTCGAGTTCTTCCATGATCGGGTTCATCGCGAACCTCCCTTCATCGCCCCCGCCGCCTCCGTGACGGCGTCGATGATCCTCACGTGCGCGCCGCAACGACACAGATGCGCTTCCAGCTCCGCAAGCACGGCGGCCGGCGCGGCCTTGGGGTCTTTCAGGAGGCGCGCATACGCGCCCATGATCATGCCGGACGTGCAGAAGCCGCACTGGAAGGCCGCGTGCTTGATGAAAGCCTCCTGCAACGGATGGAGTCGGCCATCTTTCGCGAGGCCCTCGATCGTGGTGACGTTTTTGCCCTGCACCTCGCCTACCGTGGTGGCGCAGGCGCGGACCGCGTCCGTGCCGACGACCACGGTGCAGGAACCGCAGGCGGCCTGGCCGCAGCCGAACTTGGTCCCGGTAAGGCCCAGATCGTCACGCAGGACCCAGAGCAGCGGCCGACTCTCGTCGGTGGTGATGCGGGTGGGCTTTCCGTTGAGCGTGAAGGCCACGGTTTGCATGGGGAGCCCTCCAAAGAGGTGATGCCGCGCCCAGCTCCCGCCCGCGCGCCGCCCGAGCCCAGGCAATGATACGTCCGCTATCCTCGCACCGCATGAGTTCCCGCCTGCGCTTCGCCCTGTTGGCGGCGATCCTCACCCTCGCCGCGGCCCTGCGCTTCGCCGGCCTGTCCGCCGGTCTGCGGCACACGACCTTCATCGATGAGCAGTTCTTCGTGGTGAACGTCGAAGGCATGCTGGATCGAGGCGACCTGGATCACCGTTACCACGAGTACCCCGGCTTCTTCTTCTACCTTCTCACTCCCGCTCTCGCTTTCGTCAAGAGGCCTTTCGGAGCCGAGGCCTATCTGGTGGCGCGCCAGGTCGTCGCCGCATTTGGCGTGGGCACGGTGGCGCTCGTCTATGTCCTGGGCGCCCGGCTCGCCGGGGCGCGTGCGGGCCTCATCGGGGCCACGGTTCTCGCCGTCTCTCCCGTGGCCGTGGCCGTGGCCCACGAGGTGCGGCCGGATGTGGCGCTGGGCTTTTTCGCGATGGTCGCTCTGCTGATCATCGAGCGGGTGGACGGAGGATGGAAGCGCGATGCCCTGAGCGGCGTCGGGGTCGGGATGGCGACGGCGATCAAGTTCACCGGGGTGACGCTGGCCCTTCCCTATGTGGTCGCCCGGTTGACCGTGCCGGAGAAACGCGTGAAAGGCATGCTCCTCGCGGGCGCCTTCTCGCTCGTGGCCTACGCCCTGCTCTCGCCCTATTCGTTCCTGCATTTCAACGACTTCATGGCGGGAATCCAGTCCCAGAAGGACTATCACGACCTCGTTCCGGAGCGCGGGGCCCAGGGCTATTGGGCGATGGTCTTTGTGTACCTGGGGTCGGTTCTCCCTATCGGCCTCGGCGTGCCGGCCACCCTGGCCGCGTTCGGCGGCCTCTGGGCAGGGCGCCGCGATTGGAAGAAACGCTTGCCGCTCATGGCCCTTCCCCTCGGGCTCATCGCCGTGCTGTCGACCGCGCAGATCCACCGGACCCGCTTCCTTCTTCCCGCGCTGGGCGCCGTCGCGGTTCTCGCCGCCATCGGGGTCGACGCGGTCTGGAAGCGTTCGCGCCTCGTTGGCGTCACCGCCTTCCTGGTGATCATCGGTGCGCCCCTGGTCGGCACGACGCAGTCCGTGGCCGCGTTCCTCCGTCCAAATACGATGGACCGGGTTCTCGACTGGACAGCGGAGAACCTGCCCGAGGGAAGTCGTATCGCGAGCGCCTTCCCTCGTCTCGGGTTCGGGGTGGGGAGGTTCGACGTGGTGTCGGTGGAGGACTGGGCCACCCTGGGTCCGCGCATCGCCGCGCACGCGGACGTGGTCATCTCCGTCGCGGCGGAGAACACTCAGCCGCTCCCCGGTTTCGTCCGCCGGTTCGTGGCCCTGCCCGCGCATCCACTGGAAGGACCTCCCATCGAGGTCCTGTCCCGGGTGGCGCCCAAGATCGCGACCACACCCGTGGATCTGCGGCACGCGCGGATCGACGCTTCGGAGGACAGCGCGCAGGCGCCGCTCATGGCAGACGGGGACCTCGCGACGCGCTGGGAAACCCGGGAGACCCAGAGACCCGGAATGTGGGTCTCGGTGGACTTCCTCAACCCCCGCACCATCGAGCGCGTGGAGATGGCCCTCGGCCGGCGGCCGAATCAATGGGGCCGCTCCCTCGGGGTCGAAGTGAGCGGCAACGGCCGGGACTGGACGCGGGTCAAGACCACACCGGGGCGCGCGATGGTGCCCGATCAGGTGACCGGAGATCGGGGTCACGTTCAGGTCCTGCTCCTGGTGACGCCGACGCTCGCTTCGGCCGTACGGATCGTGGTGACCGATCCGGGCGACGCCCGCTGGGGTATTGCCGAGCTGGAGATTTACGCGCTGCCGGACAACCCCGACCAAAGCGCTTCGCCCCAACAAGGCCCGGCTCTCCCTGCGCCTGACGGCCTCCCAACAAAGCTGCCTTCGAGGATTCGAGACTGAGGGAAGCGAAGGACCGAACCGCTTCAAGCCAATTGCCGAGGTCCCCACTTTTACAGGAATGCCTCCGAGGGATTCGAGACTGAGCGCCAGCGAAGGACCGAATCCCCCTCTCTCGCCAGAGCTTTTCGGGCCTTCGGCCCGAAAAAGCTTGGCGGAGAGAGGGGGATTCGAACCCCCGGTGCAGGAAACCCCGCACAACAGGTTAGCAACCTGGCCCGTTCAGCCACTCCGGCATCTCTCCGCGACGAGTCGACTCGGCCTCTTTGGACCGCTTAGGATGGGCTCTTGAAGACCGAGGAGCGTATCACGAAGGCTGCAGCAGACGGTTCCAGCGCCGCTCCGCCGCCGATCCAAGGGCGTCGTTCATTCCTGAAGGCAGCGCTCGGCGTGGGGGTCCTCTTTGTCCTCTTCGGCGCGCTCGCCTACGCCTACAACTACTGGCGCCAGCATCGCCCCACGAGTGAGGCGGAGATCGCGAACATCGAGTCGCTGATCATCGCTGGGAAGGGCGAGGAAGCGCGCGCGCTCATGATCGACGCCCAGATCCGCTCGAAGGACGTGGCCGCCCTTCGCCTCCGCATCGGTCGCGCCTTCCTGCGCGAGGGCCAGGTCGGTCCGGCCACGGCACTCCTCTCCCAGGTCGAAGGTTCGCTGATCAAGGAAGAACGCCTGGCCATCGCCGAGTACTTTCTCGTGGCCGGGGACCCGTTCTCGGCCTCCCGCTTCTTCGACGCGGCCATGAAGACCGGCGCTCCCCGCACCGCTTCTCTTCTCGGGCGGTACGGCGAGGCCCTCGCCCTCTCCGCCAATCCGGAAGCCGCGGTCGCTGCCTTCCGGGAGTCGTTGGCGCTCGACGATTCGAAGGTGCGCGTCCGGCTCAACCTGGCCCTCACTCTGGCGAACATGGGCCGGCTGGACGAATCGAAGGTCGAGACCCTCGCGGTTCTGAAAGCTGAACCGGAGAATGAGAAGGCGGCAAGCCTGCTCAAGGCCCTGGACGGTTCGCGTTAGCCGCTCTGCGGGCGGGCGAAACGCCCCGCCTGATAGACTGATGAGATCCGATTTCAAGGCCCGGACCGTACAGGGGCCGATCAAGATTTTCGACGCTTTCGAGGAGGTTCGAATGAAGTTTTCCCGCGCTTTGCGCACGGCTCTATCCCTGTCCCTGGTTGCCCTTTCGGCGCCGCTCATGGCCCAGCAGACGGGCACCATCACCGGCAAGGTCACCGACACCAGCGGAGGCGTCCTTCCGGGCGTAACCGTGGAGGCGCGATCGAACGTGCTGCCTGGTCCCCGCACCACGGTGACTGGCGGCAGAGGCGACTATCGCCTTCCCGCCCTGCCGCCCGGCGAATACACCCTCGTGTTCAACCTCTCCGGCATGCAGAGCGCCAGCCGCAAGGCCTTCGTCCAGCTGGCCCAGGAAACCTCGGTGGACGTCGTTCTCGGGGTTCAGGGACTGACCGAGGCGGTCACGGTCACCGCTGCGGCAGAGAGCAGCTTCATCGACAAGGATTCGGCCGCGGTTGCAACCGGCCTCTCCAGCACCCAGCTCTCCGGCCTTCCCCTCGGCACCGAGTACCGCGACCTGATCAAGGTGATTCCCGGGATCACCTACACCCAGGACCTCACCCGCGGTCCGAGTGTGGGCGGCAGCGGTCAGGACAACGTCTACCAGTTCGACGGCGTGAACGTGACTCTTCCCCTTTTCGGAACCCTGGCCGCCGAGCCCTCCTCGCATGACATCGCCCAGGTGACCGTCATCAAGGGCGGGGCCCGCGCCGTGGACTTCGAACGAGCCGGCGGCTTCTCGATCGACTCTGTCTCCAAATCCGGCACGGACAAGTGGATGGGCGAGGTCAGCTATCGCCTCCAGAACAGCGGCATGGCGGCCGACCTGAAGAGCGGCTCCCTGTCCCGGTATGAACAGGACAAGGACTGGATCACCGGCGGTCTCGGCGGCCCGCTGGTCAAGGACAAGCTCTACTTCTACGGCTCCTACTATCGGCCGGCCATCAGCCGCGACAACCGGGCGAACCTGTACGGGCCTCTGCCTCAGTACAAGAGCACTCGGAACGAAGGCTTTGGCAAGCTCACCTTCACCCCGACCTCCAAGATCCTGTTGAACCTGAGCTACCGTCAGTCCAAGAGACTGGATGAAAGCGACCTTTTCGCCTCCAACGCCAGCTCCACCACGGGCACGGGAACCCAGATCAAGCAGAAGATCCTCACCGGGGACGGCTCCTGGATCATCAACCCGAAGAGCTACCTGACCTTCAAGTACACCAAGTTCGAGAACCCAACCCAGGGCCGTCCTGACAACGAGGCCAATGTCACCATCAGCACCACGCCCGGAACCAGGCTCGATATCGCGAACCTCGACAAGATCGGCCGCTTCTCCGTGCCCGCGCCGGTCGCCGGCAACGCCACGTACAACACGTTCATCCAGCCCCTGATCGATCGCTATGGCTACACCGCGAACGGCGTGAAGACCGGCGGCGGCATCGTGGGTTATGGGCTGCAGTTCGACAACGACGACTTCTTCCGCGACGGCGGCCAGCTGGGCTACAACCTCACGGTCGGGGAGAGCGTCAAGCACGATCTCCACGTGGGCTATCAGATCTACACCGATTCCGAGGACCTGCTCCGGAGTTCGAACGGTTGGGGCCTCATCACCGCCCCCGGAGGCCGGACGAACTTCCAGGGCCGTCCCATCTACTACCAGACCGCTTTTCAGCAGCAGAGCACGGGCGCGGTCAAGCCGATCCACTCGGAGTACAAGTCGCAGAACATAGAGTTCAACGACACCATCCACTACAAGGACTGGACCTTCAACATCGGCGCCCTCGCGAGCAACGACAAGCTCTATGGGCAGGGCCTGAAGGAAGACTCCTCGACCATCTCCGGCTACGTCCTCTCTCTGGGCACCAAGTACAAGATGTACGAGCTGCCCTTCAAGAAGATGATCCAGCCGCGCCTTTCCGCCACCTGGGCATACAACGGCAAGGACACGGTCTACGCGAGCTACGCGCAGTACAAGCCGGCCGCGAGCTCGCTGCCCCGCGCCGCCTCCTGGGCCCGGAACCTTGCGACCACGATCAATGCCTACTTCGACGAGACGGGCGCCCTGTTTGCGACCGACCCCGTGGCCTCGTCCTCCGGCAAGCTGTTCGTGAACGACCTCACGCCCCGCACCACGGACGAGTTCCTCGCGGGCACGGCCCGCCAGGTCAACAACCACCTTTCCGCTCGCGTCTATGGCCGCTACCGCAAGGGGTCTCATTTCTGGGAGGACACCAACAACACCGCGCGAGTGGCGTTTAACCCCCCGGCGACGGTCAACGGCGTCACGGTTCCGAAAGAGCTCTACATCCCCGACCTCGCGGCCAAGGTCGCCCAGATCGGCAGCGGCTCGTCCTACGTGATCGCCGAACTCGACGGCGCCTACACCAAGTACTGGGAGGGCACGGTCGAACTGGAATGGCGCTCCGCCAAGGGAATCGCCAATCTCGCCTACACCCGCAGCCATTACTACGGCAATTTCGACCAGGACAACTCGACCACCTCCGTCAACAACGACGGCAACATCTTCATCGGTTCGTCGAACATCGGTGACGGCGCGGGTCGTCAGCTCTGGGACAACAAGGATGGCGATCTCCACGGCGACCGTCCGCACCAGTTCAAGGTCTCCGGCATCCGGAACCTCCACTGGAAGGCCACCGCGGGATTCTTCTTCGTTTTCCAGTCGGGTTCGCCCTGGGAGTCGACCAACTACGAGCTTTACCGTCCCCTCGTGGGCACGAGCACGAGCGACACCAACCGGTACGGCGAGCCCGCCGGTTCTCGCCGCACCGACAGCCACTATCAGCTCGACTTCAACTATTCCCAGGACATCAAGCTGACGGAGCGGCTGAAGGTCCAGCTGATCGCCAACGTGTTCAACGTCTTCAACAAGCAGACGCCCTACAACTTCCAGCCCAGCGTGCACTCGTCCGTGTTCGGGCAGCCGGCGAGCTATTTCGATCCTCGCCGCCTGGAACTGACCGCCCGCCTGCGGTTCTAGCCCCACGCGACCAGGAACCTGGTCGAGGCCCGGCGACCCCTTCGGGGCGAGCCGGGCCTTTTTCTTTTTCCGGGACCGGTCCGCCTACTCTCGATCGCCCTGGAACAACCGCTCCCTCGCGATCAGCTCCCGCGTGGTCGCGTCCGCTCCCCGCCGCGCCGCCTCGATGCGCGAAGCGCGGTCCGGTTCGCGCAGCAGGACGCTCACCTGGGCGCGCTTGAAGAGCGCCATGGCATAGGCCGGGTGCTGCGGCGAGACGTGGTCCAGCGCGTTCCTGGCGTCCTCGAAGCGCCGCGCCGCGAGATAGAGAACGCCGAGTTCGAGATGGTGGCGGAAGGATGATCCTTGCGCGAGCCTCGCGGCTTCGAAGGCGCGGATGGCGGTGTCGGTGTCCTCGGCCTCCATGGCCAGCCCGCCGACTTTGACGAGTTCGAGGGGCGTGAACTTTCGGAGGCCATGAATCCGTTGCCACAAGGACAGAGCGTCGCGCGTCCGGCCCTGTCGCTCACGAATCCGGGCCAGGGCCTCGAGGACGGGAACACGATCGGGCGATTCGGCCGCGACCTTTTCCAGCATGGGGACCGCCTCTTCCCATCGAGCCCCGCGGGCCAGATGGAGGGCCAGATAGAGTCGGACATCCGACGACTGCGGTGCTAATTCCTTCGCCCTTTCGAACATCCTGAGTGCCGGCTCTTCGTGTCCGAGGGCCGAGTGGGCGGTGGCGAGGCGCAGGACCGCGTCGAGGTTGAAAGGATCGCTCGCGCGGATCTTCTCGAGCAGAGGAATCGCCTTCGCGTATTCCTCGCGCACGAACAGATCGGAAGCCTTTTCGATCACGTCGAAGAGGCCGACCATGTCCACGGGGCGCGGCGCATCCTTGCGGACCACGGGAGCGGCTCCCGCACTCACGTAACCGAGGCTCGCGAGCTTCTTCCGGTCTTCGTCCGAGAGACTCGACGGCGCCTGCGCCACCCCGGGCGCGGGAATCGGGTAGTCCTTGAGGGCCGTCCGCATGGCCCGCGAGAGGGTGACGCTCGACGCCAGGTCCTTCGACTCCTTCGGATCGGCAGCCACGTCATAGACCTCGTTTCGGCCCGCGAAGATCGCCTTGTTCACTGAATCCACGGCCATGATCTGCGGCTGCCAGCCGTATTCCAGGAAAGGTTTCATGGCCTCGCCGAGGACCACTTCGGGGGCGGAGGCGGCGCGGAGAGAGTCGGGGACTTCAAGCCCCGCGAGGTCGAGGACGGTAGGGAAGATCCTCCGCGTGCTGACCGGCGTGTCGACGACACCGGGGGTCACGCCCGGTGCCACCAGGACGAGAGGGACATGCATGGTGGATTCGTAGAGCAGATTCCCGTGCTGCGATTCCCCGTGATCGCCAAGACCCTCTCCGTGGTCGCCCACCACGACGATCGCGATCGGGCCCGAAGTGCTCTTCTCGAAGGCCGCAACCAGTCGCCCGAGCTGCTCGTCGACCGCCGCGACTTCGCCCAGGTACGGGTTCTTCGCATAGCGCGTGCGGAAGGGCTCCTCCGGCGCGTAGGGCGCGTGGGCGTCGAAGTAGTGGACCCAGAGGAGCCGCGGCTTGTCCGATGGAGGGGCGAGGTATTCGAGGGCCCGGTTCGTGGTCTCGCGGGCCGGGCGTTCGGGGTCCTCCACGTCGTCGTAGGTATCGAAACCCCGGCTGAGGCCGAAGCGACGCGCGAGGACGAAGGAGGAAACGAACGCAGCGGTCTGGTAGCCCGACTGCTGGAGCCGCTCGGCCAGGAGGGCGGGGTCTTTGGGCAGGGTGCGTCCGTTCTCGTGGATCCCGTGGCCGGCGGGGTAGAGGCCGGTCATCATCGAAGTGTGCGAGGGCAGGGTTTCGGGAACCGCGGCATAGGCCCGGGTGAATCGTCGTCCGCGGGCCGCCAGGGCGTTGAAGCTCGGCGTCTCGACTCCCGCGGCGCCGGGCCCCACCGCGTCCGCCCGCGTGGTGTCGAGAGTCACGAGCAGGATCGAGGGTCGAGCCGCCGGTCTTTCGGTTGCGCCAGTCGCGGGCTCGTTCGTCTTCGCGCATCCGCCGAAGGACAGAGCGACCGCGAGAACCGTGCCGGCGCGGAGCCGGCGATTCGATACGGAGGGGAACATGGCAGCGGCAACGATAGAGGAATCGGAGGCGGCGCGACTTGCCGGCGAAGCGTCGGGTTAACCTCCTCGACCACGACCCACGCATGTTGATTGAAACCAGAAAGAGCCTGAGCCTGCCCACCCTGCTGTGGGTCCTCACCGCCTTCGGTCTCGGGCTGATCCTCCGCCTGTACTTCATCTCCTCCCATGGTTCCTGGGACACCGAGTACTGGAAGGCCTGGGCGAGCGAGACCGCTAACGTGGGCGTTACTCAGGCGTACGGCGGCCCGGATTCGGTTCCGCCCGGCGATTTCCTGCCGCAGCTCCTCGCGCAGAAGCCCCGGCACGAGGTCTCGTTCAAGGGCCGCGATTTTCCCATCGACTATCCGCCGCTCGGCCTCGCCGCCTGGGGCGCCTCCTGGCGATTCTTCACTTCGAAGCCCCGCCCTTATCGAGGGGCCGAGGCGGAGAATCTCGCGGTCAAGTTTCCCGCGGTCCTTGGAGATCTTCTAGCCGTGGTCGTTCTGCTGTGGGCGTTCCGCGGCGATCCGCGAGTCTCGGTTTCCCTGGCGGCTCTCTACTGGATCTTTCCCATCACCTGGGTGTCGTCGTCGGTGCTCGGATTCTTCGATGGCTTCCTGCCGCCCTTCCTGCTGGTGAGTCTGCTCCTGATCGGGGTCTCGCCCTTCGCGGCCGGCGCCGCCTTTGCAGTCACCTGTCTGATCAAGCCCACCGCCGCGGTTGTGCTCCCGGTGATCTATCTGAGCGCGCCGCGGAAGGCCTGGATGCGGATCACCATCGGAGGCGCCCTCGTCACCGCCCTCGTGTTCCTGCCCTACGCTCTCGCGGGTACGCTCCAGACCGCGTTCATACACATCGCCCGGCTCTTTTCCCAGGATCGGCTGTCCGGCGGTTACGCGAACCCCTGGTGGCTCCTCGGCCACGCCGTCTCGGTGATGAGGGAGAAGGCCGAATGGGCGGATCCCATCGACTACGTGCGCCGCGACTCCATCGACCTGCCGCTCGGACTCTTCGGCTTCATCGCCGCGGGTCTGGTCGCGGCCTGGATCCTCTACCAGGCGAGGCGCATCGCCACACCGCGGTCCGCGGTCTACGTGAGCGCGCTCCTGCTCTTCGTCTGGGGCGTTCTCACCATCGGCGTCCACGACAATCACAACCATCCGCTGTTTCTCCTGCTGGTCGCGACCGGTCTCGGAACCCCGTTCCTGCGCGGCTTCGCGCTCATGGCCGCCACCTCCACGCTGCTCGGCAGCGTGTGCCTGCATGGCTTCGGCCGTTACTACGGGACCCAGTGGAGAGCAGTCCTGCCGCTCGCGGACTCGGTGGCGCGGCTCCGCATGGCCGCGGGCTTCGATCTCACCCTCGTGCTTGGCCTCGTCAATTGCGCTCTGCTCGTTGTCGCCTTGTGGCGGCTGAAACCGACGCTCGAGGCGTTGGAAGCGAGCTAGAGATCCTCGATCCGGATCGCGACGAAGCGAATCGGAGTCTTTCCGGGGATGGCCTGGGCGACGAGGCCGAGGTCGTCGCTCACCACGCACGCGATCTTCGGATAGCCGCCCGTGGTCGGACAATCGGACAGCATAACGATGGGCCGGCCGTCGGGCGGGACTTGAATGCAACCGGGCGTCATGCCGTCCGAGACGATCTCCGCCGGGCCTGCGTGCTTGAGACGAAGGCCGTCGAGACGAGCGCCCACACGGTCGGAGTCGAGGCCGACGACCCACGAGGTCTGCAGAAACGCTTCGATCCCCGCTTCGTCGAAATGCTGAAGCTGCGGGCCGAGGATCACGCGGACCGTCGACCTTGTGGGCGCCACCGCCATCGGCTCCCGCGGTACCCGGTCAGGATCGAAGCCATCCAGATCGAGCCCGTCTCCCGCCTCCAGGGGGCGCAGGAAGTGAGATCCCAGATCCACCGAGGCGGATCCGAGAAGGCGGGGTGCTCGCAGTCCGGAGATCGCGACGTAGGCCCTGACGCCATTCTCGAGGCGCCTGATGGTCAGCGTGTTCGACGCGCGCGCCCGGACCGCCGCGTTCATGGGCATGGACATGGGAGCATGGTCGAGGTCGGCGCGCTCCAGGTCCGCGGTGACGGTGGCGCCGGCGATGGCTATGAAGGTGGTCTTGTCGAAGCGGAGCGTGAGGCCGGGGCCGCAGACTTCGATGACCGGCGCGTCCTTCGGATTTCCGACGCATCCATTCGCGAGGCGCGCCGAGAACGGGTCGGCGCAGCCGGTGAGCGGCACGGCCACGCGCCTCAAACCGGGCCGCCCGGCATCCTGAATCGTGGTCAGGAGGCCGGGCTCGATGACCGAAACCCCGCTCCCCGCATAGAGGGTCTTCGGCAGAGGGGGAGTCGGCTCGAGGGCCGAGGTCGGAGCGAAACGCACACGATCTCCGGGCATGAGTCGCGACGGCCCGTCGCCCGCGGAGGCCCAGGGGTCGAAGAGTTGCAGCGAGGTCCGACCGAGGAGGTTCCAGCCTCCGGGAAGGGTGCGCGGGTAGATCCCGGTCTGCGGTCCGGCGATCGCCACCGACCCGGCGGGCACGCGGGTCCGCGGCGTCTTGCGCCGCGGGAGACGGAGACGCTCGTCGACGAAGCCCATGTAGGCGAAGCCTGGAGAGAAGCCGAGCATGAGCACCGAATAGTCCCGGCCCGAGTGCCGTTCGATCACCGCATCCTTGGTGAGACCGCACGTTGCGGCGACTTCTTCGAGGTCCTCACCGTCGTAGAGGGCGGGAATCTCGACCAGGCGGCCCGGCGGATTCGACGCGGGAAGGTTCCGGGCCAACCCCAGCAGTCTCTCCCGGAGTTCCGCATACGGAACGAGGTGACGGTCGTAGATCACCATCAGGCTCGCGTAGGTGGGAACGGCTTCGAGAACACCGGGCGGCGAGGCTTCCCGCAGACGTTCGTCGAGCGCCCGCACTCGGCCCACCGTCTCCTCGTCGAGCGATGCCCCGAGTTCCATGGTCACCGCGCGGTCGCCCACCGCCAGAACGCGCGGAAAGGTATCGCTCATTCCGGCTAGGCGGGTCCGTGGGGTCCGAGGGCCTGGACTTTCACTCCCGCGGCTTCGAGGGCCTGGCGAACCGCTCTGGCGATCTCGACCGCGTTCTTGTTGTCGCCGTGCAGGCACAGCGTCTGGGCCGAAACCGATACCGCCGACCCGTCGCGGGCGGTCACCCGACCGTGCTTCGCGATCGAGACGGCCTGAAGTGCTGCCGCCTCCCCGCTGTCGAGAAGGGCTCCCGGGGTGCCGCGCTTCGCGAGCGATCCATCGGCCTCGTAGGCCCGGTCCACGAAACCCTCGCCCGCGAAGGGAACGCCTTCGCTCGCCGCCGTGGCTCGAAAGACCTCGGAGTTGGCGAGGCCCACGAGGGTGACGCCGCCGCCGAGACGACGGACCCCGCGCGCGATGGCCCGGGCCAGGCTCTCGTTGCGGACGGCCTGGTTGTAGAGCGCGCCGTGAGGCTTCACGTGCCACAACCGTCCGCCCCGCGACTCCACGAAAGCGCGCAGGGCTCCCGCCTGGTAGAGGACGTCGGTCTCGACCTCCTCCGGCGACGCCTGGATCTCCCGCCGTCCGAAACCCCGCAAGTCGAGGTACGAAGGATGCGCCCCGATGCGTATGCCGCGCTCGAGGGCGAGGCCGACGGTGCGGTCCATGGTGATGGGATCGCCCCCGTGGAAACCGCAGGCCACGTTCACCGAGGTCACGTGAGGCATGAGCCCCGCGTCGTTTCCCATGGGCCAGGGGCCGAAGCCCTCGCCCACGTCCGCGTTCAGATCGATGATATCGGCCATGGCGGCGGAACCAGGCTATCGATCTAGTCGAGGAACAGGCGCAGGCTTCGCGCGATCGACGCCTTCATCTCGCGGCGGTCGACGACCGCGTCGATCATCCCGTGGGTGAGGAGGAATTCCGAGCGCTGGAATCCCTCCGGGAGCTTCTGCCGGATGGTCTGTTCGATGACCCGGGGGCCCGCGAAACCGATGAGAGCCCCGGGCTCCGCGATGTTCAAGTCCCCGAGCATCGCGAATGACGCGGTCACCCCGCCGGTGGTGGGGTCGGTCAGGACGGAGATGAACGGGATCTTCGCGTCGTCGAGGCGGGCGAGGGCCGCGGAGATCTTCGCCATCTGCATGAGGGACAAAGCCCCTTCCATCATGCGCGCTCCGCCGGAGCAGGAGACCACGATCAGGGGCGCCTTCGTCGAGATCGCCCGCTCGGCCGCCCGGGTGATCTTCTCCCCGACCACCACCCCCATCGAGCCGCCGATGAAGCCGTACTCCATGGCGCAGATCAGGACAGCGCGGCCGTCGAGCATCCCGGATGCGGACACGAGCGCGTCCTTGCCGCCGGTCTTCTCCTGGCCATCCTTGAGGCGGGACGCGTAGGCCTTGGTGTCCTTGAACCTGAGGGGATCGGCGCTCGCGAGTTCGCGATCGAACTCTTCGTAGGGACCGTCAAAGAGGAGTTCGAGGCGCTCGCGCGCGGTGATGCGGAAGTGGAAACCGCACTTGGGACAGACGGACGCGTTTTGAAGCACGTCCTTGCGGTAGATGATCTCCCGGCAGCCCGTGCACTTGATCCACAGGCCCTCGGGGACGCGGTTGACCTGCTCGCCCACGGGGAGCTTTTGGTCTTCTCGCTTGAACCAGGCCATGGCCGCTTAGTGTATCGCGTCGCCCGTCGGCGTCGCTCCCGCACCCCCGGGCTTACGAGGGCGCCGTGGTCTCACGCGAATGCGCGTCGAAAACGATGCGCATGAACTGCGCCAGTTGCGGCGAGCCCACGGCCGGCCGCTCGTGGAGGACGCGATCGAGGGCGGCCGCCATCTTGCCCGCGTCGGCGTAGCGCTCGTCGGGGGAGCTCGCCACCGCGTTCATCACGACCTTCTCGAGCCTGGGGGTGACCCGCGAAGAGATGAACCTGAGCGGGACGATGTCGGCCCTCCGCACTTCGTCCATGGAGGGCATGTCCGGGTTCCCGGCGATGGGACGCCGGCCCGCGATCATCTCGTACAGGATGACCCCGAGGGAGAAGATGTCCGAACGGGCGTCGATCGGCCCGCCCGCGGCCTGCTCGGGGCTCATGTACTGGAGCTTGCCCTGGGGAGCGTGCTTCCGCGCCTCCACGTACGACGAGGGCTTCGAAATGCCGAAATCGGTGAGCTTCACCATGCCCGCGAAGGAGATGAGGATGTTGGGAGGGCTCACGTCGCGGTGGACGATCTCGAGCGGCCGTCCGTCCGGGCCCTCGCGCGTGAACGCGAAATCCAGAGCACTCGCGATGCGGGCGGCCACGTAGACCGCGAGGTCGAGGGGAAGTTTCAGGCCCTTCTCCTGGGCCCTTCGCAGCATGGTCTTGAGGTCGAAGCCGTTGACGTACTCCATGGTCATGTAGAGATCCCCGTTGATCTCGCCCAGTTCGTGCACCGGGACGATGTGGGGATGATCGAGGAGCGCCACCGTCTTCGCCTCTTCGATGAACAGGCGTCGAAAGTCTTCGTTGCGCGCGAGCCCGGGCAGGATCTTCTTCAGAACCACGGTCTTGCGGAAACTGTGGGGCCCGGTGCGCTGGGCCCGGTAGATCTCGGCCATGCCCCCGCGCGAGAGCAGCTCCTCGAGGACGTAGGTCCCGAAGATCTTCGGGAAGGTCGGCCGATTCGCTTCCGGCGTGTCTCCCTCGAGGATCGCGTTCGAGGTCTGCGGGGTCTCCGGGGGTTTCGTCGCGGAGCCTTCCGCAGACCCGCCGGAGGCAAGGGCTCGCATCTTGGGACGAGAGTGTGCGCCGGTCATGGAAGCAGGGAAGCTTCGACGTTACCAGACACGCCGCGGCGGGTCGGGGCCCCGGTCCCCCCGGGCGGTGAGCGCGGTCACATCCAGAATGCGGCGATGGCGAGGCGCAACGCGACCAGGATCAGCGAGGTCGCGAGGACTCCCTTGATCGAACGAACCGCGATATGTCGTGAGAGCCATGCTCCGAAGACGCTCCCGGGCAGCGACCCAAGCGCCACCGCGGCCGTGATGAGGGGATTCATGTCGCCCCGGCTCAGGTAGATGACCGCGGAGATCGCGGCGGTCGGTCCGATCATGAACGCCGACGTCGCCGCAGCCACGCGGATGGGGATGCCGCAGAACGAGTTCAGGACGGGCACCTGGATCACCCCGCCTCCGACCCCGAGGAGGCCGGAGATGGCGCCCGCGACCAGGGAGACGATCATGGCCAGGGGAAGGCGCTTCATGAGATAGCTGAGCGTCCTTCCCTCTTCCTCGACGCGGCCGCCGAGGGCCCCGACCTCGAGATTCGGGTCGTCGATGACGTTCCGTTTCCCCGAACGCCAGGTCACGATGATCGAGACGATGAACACGGTCGCGGCGAAAGTCGCGTAGAGCGCGCGGGTGGAGATGTGGTGGGCGAGGGTGCCCCCGGCGAGGCTCCCAACGGACGTGGCGAGGAGCAGGGTGAAGGCGAGCGGGACATTCACGAGGCCCCGGCGCAGGTTGACCATGGTGGCGGTGGATGAGCTCGTGACCACGGCCACCAGGCTCGCCGCGACCGCGGTCCGGGGCTCGAGGCCGAAGCCGAGGGCGAGCAGGGGGACCAGGAACACCCCGCCGCCGAGGCCGAGCAGGGCCCCGAGCAGACCGGTGAGAGCGCCGGTCAGACCAAACGCGAGGAGGTCGATCAGAGGCATCGCGAGTTAGACGTAACTCAGGGATTCCGCGGGTCTTTGCCGGGATGCCTGCAGGGAAGGGATGAGGGCCGCGATCACGCTGACCCCGAGCATGATGAAGGGCGGCGTCACCACATCATGGAGCTTGAGGGTCGGGAACAATCGGTCCCCGCCATAGGTGTACTTCTGCGCCTCGCTGAACGCGGGTATTCCGTAGTGGGAGAAGTACACGATGGTGAAGGCCCCGAGGAGAGCGCCGAGGGTCGCTCCGAAGAGCCCCAGGAGGAATCCTTCTGAAAGGAAGACGGAAAGAACATCCCGCTTCCTCGCCCCCATCGCCCGCATGGTTCCCATCTCCCGCGTGCGTTCGAACGTGGCCATGAGGACGGTGTTCAAAACCCCCGCGGCCACGATCACCCCCATCACGAAGTTCATGATGGTGGCGATGAAGCGCGTGACCAGCATCCCGCCGATGAAAGGCCCGCCCATGTCTTCCCAGGTGAAGGCGGTGGCGTTCGTGCCCTTCTGGCGAAAGGCCGCGTTCAGCCGGTCGCGCACCGAATCCGCGTCCCGCCCGGAGTCCTTCAGCCTCAGCACCACCAGGCCGGCCTGGTCCGGCACGTCCAGGATCTCCTGCACGCCCGCAAGGTCCGCGTAACAGGAGCCCCATTCGTAGGCCTCGAGCCCCTTGATCGTGTAGATGCCGGTGACCCGCAGCCGGGTTCCGTTGAGCCGTCCATCCGAGGTGGTCCCGAGGGCGACCAGATCGTCGCCGGGGCCGATCCCGAGCTTGCGGGCCACCCCTCGATTGATGAGGACACCCTTCTCGCCGGGCTCGAAGTGCCGGCCCGCGACCACACGGAGAGCGGGGTAGGTGGAAGCCCGGGCCCGCGGATCGATTCCGATCAGGACTCCGTCCATGGTGGTGTCCTTGTAGGAGAGGAGCGCCCCGACCATGAGACGCGCGAGACCCGACTCGATTCGCGGGTCGATTCGTTTCGCTTCCTCGATGAGCTCGAGGGGCCTTTGGATCAGCCGGTAGTTGTTCTGCGGCATGATGAAGGAAATCTCGCCCGTCTCATCCGCGGCCGCGTCGCTCCGGTAGATCTGCACGTGTCCGAGCGTCGCGTTCTTCGCGGGGTCCACCACCGCCCGCTCCATCGCGTCCGTCCAGGCCTGACCGAGAACCATGAGGGCGATGCCGAAGGCGAGGGCGAAGATGGTGAGCGCGGTGCGGCGGCGGTGCCGGGACAGATTCCGGAAGGCCAGGCGCAGGATGAAGGGCGCCCGGGAGAAAGCGGGCACTAAGCGAGGACTCCGACTTGTCCGCCCGTGTGCCAGAAGAGAACCGAGGCGCCTTCGGCGAGCGAGGGGCCCCGCACCAGGGCGATGAGCCCGGCCAGGGCCTTGGCGGTGTAGGTGTGGTCCACGATGATGGCCTCGCTCCGGGCGAGAAGGATCTGCGCTTCCCGCGAGGCCGCGGTGGGAATGCTGTAGCCCTCGCCCACGAACGAGTCCTGGACCTCCGCTCTTCGCGGCGCCGCGGTCGACTGCGCGAGGACCAGAACGCCCCGCTGAATGTCCTCGACGGTGGCACACAGCGACGCCGCGCTTTCGTCGGCGCTGATCCCGATCACCCGCGGCCCCATGCCCGCAAGGACCAGTCCCGCGAGGAGCCCGCCCTGGGTTCCCCCGGAAGAGGACGCGTGAACGATCACGTCCGGCCGGTGCCCCTGATCGAGCATCTCGAAGATGCCCAGGGCGAGGCCCGCGGCCCCCAGCGGCGTCGAGGCGCCCAGCGGTATGGCCTGGGGCTTTCGGCCCTCCCGCCGCAAACTCGCTTCAAGTGCCGCCATGGCGGGCGTGCGATCCGCGCGGTTCGTCACGAAGTGGAGCCTGGCCCCGAACATTTCGTCGAGGCGCGTGTTCCCGGTGAGCACCGAAGGCGCTTCGCCTGACAGGACCAGATGACATTCGAGTCCGAAGCGCGCGGCCGCGGCGGCGGTGGCGCGGCAGTGGTTCGACTGGACCCCGCCGCAGGTGATGACGGTATCGACGCCCTCTTCGAGCGCCCTGGCCAGCACCAGTTCCAGCTTGCGAACCTTGTTGCCGCCGAATCCAAACGGGATGGCGTCGTCCCGCTTGACGAAGATGGGGCCGCGGGAACCGATGGCCTTCTCGAAGCGTTCCAGTCGATGAATGGGCGTGGGAGTCCCGACCAGCGGCACGCGCGGCCGGGCCCGGAGGCGCTCGAGGGGAAGGGCGGAACTCACGTGGACGTCAATCTACCAAGCCTTCCCTGCCCTATCCCGAAAACGCCGGATCGAAGGCCTGCCCACGGGCCGCCGATATACTCCACAGCCCTTATGAACCGCCGCGCCGCGATCACCTCCATCGGACGGTACCTGCCGCCTCGGGTGCTGGACAACAAGCACTTCGAGAAGCTCGTGGCCACCAACGACGAGTGGATCCGCACCCGGACCGGGATCTCGACCCGCCATCACGCCGAGAAGGGTGTGGGCAGCTCGGAGCTCGGCGCCGCGGCCGCGCGCGAATGTCTGGAGCGACGAGGCATCCAGGCCTCCGAGGTCGAGCTCATCATCGTGGCCACGGTGACGCCCGACATGTTCTTTCCCGCCACCGCCTGCCTGGTCCAGGACAAGATCGGCGCGTCCGGCGCCTGGGGCTTCGACCTCTCCGCGGCCTGCTCCGGCTTCGTTTACGCCCTGACCACGGGCGCGCAGTTCATCGAAAGCGGAGCGCACAAGAAGGTCCTCGTGATCGGCGCCGAGATCATGTCCTCGATCATCGATTTCGAGGACCGGGCCACCTGCGTCCTTTTCGGAGACGGCGCGGGGGCGGTTCTGCTCGAGCCCGCCGACGACGGCACCGGCCTGCTCGCCTTCACCCACGAAGTGGACGGCTCCGGAGCCTCGTTCCTGCAGATGCCCGCGGGAGGCAGCCTCCATCCCCCCTCCCACGAGACCATCGACAAGCGCATGCACTACGTGAAGCAGGAAGGCCAGGCCGTCTTCAAGTACGCGGTGCGAAAGATGGCGGAGGCCTCGATCCTGGCCGTGGAGAAGGCCGGCCTGCGGAACGAGGACATCGACCTGTTCATTCCCCATCAGGCGAACATCCGGATCATCGAGGCCGCCCAGGCGCGTCTTGGCCTGCCCGATTCGAAGGTCATCAAGAACATCGCGACCTACGGCAACACCACCTCGGCGACCATTCCTCTCGGCATGTACACCGCTCTCGAGGAAAAGCGCCTCAAGAGGGGGGACAACCTTCTGATGACCTCGGTGGGCGCCGGGTTCACCGTGGGCTCGGCGGTCCTGCGCTGGTCGACGCTGGCGCTTTAAGGCGCTTCTCCAAGAGTCATGGGCTTTCTGGCCTTCATCGTTCGGGCCATCCTCTTCCTTTTCGTCTTTCGACTGGCCGGGATCGTCCTGCGCGCGTTCCTGGGCGGGTTCTTTCAGGGCTCGAGGCCGTCGGGAGCCTCCGCCCCGAACCGCCCTCCGGGCTTTGACCCCGGCCGCGAACCGCGCGGGCAGGTGGAGGAACTGGTGAAGGACCCGGTCTGCGGGGTGCACACCGCGCGCTCGTCCGCCATCGTCGGGCGCTACCGGGGCTCGATCGCCTACTTCTGTTCGGAGGAGTGCGCGGCCAAGGCGGACGCGGGCGCGGCCTGAGAGGGGGTCAGGCCTGCGCCGGCTCTTTCTTGGCGGCGAGCGAGGCCTTGAGCGCCTCCATGATGTCGAGAATCTGGGCGCGCGGCTGCTCGGGTGCTATCGAGATCTCCTGACCCTGGACCTTGCGGTCGATCGCGGCCTGCATCCGCTTCCGCACCTCGTCCTCGTAGTGCGAGGGCTCGAAGGCCGGAGAGGTGATCTGGTCGATCAGCTGCACCGCGAGCTTCAGCTCGCTCTCCTTGGACTCGGCGGTGCCCACCGGGACTTCGTCGAGCGGCCGAACTTCGTCCGGATACCTCAGCTGCTGCAGGATCACCACGTTCTTGAGGGGGCGCAGGAGGACGAGGTACTGCTTGCCCCTCGCCGCCCACTTCGCGACCGCCACCCGCCCGGTCTTTTTCATGGCGTCGCAGAGCAGGCGGTAGGCCTTCTCGCCGCCCTTGTCGGGGGCTAAGTAGGAGGCGCTCTCGTAGTAGACCGGGTCCACTTCCTTGATGTCGAGGAACTCCGCGATATCGATGAGGCCGGTCTTCTCCTCCTCCATCTTCTTGATCTCATCGGGGGTGAAGACCACGTACTGATCCTTGGCGAACTCGTAGCCCTTCACCATCTCGGTTCGCGGGACCACGACACCTTCGTCGCGCTCGCAGATGTACTGCTGCTTGACCCGTCCCTTGCACTTCTCGTGCAGCATGTTGAAGGAGATGGAAGCCTTGCTCTCGGTGGCGGAGAAGAGTTTGACCGGAATGGAGACCATTCCGAACGAGATGGTGGCGGTGGCGGTGGGTCTCATGGGGTGTCCTCGTTCGCGAAAAGTCCGAAGAGCTTAGACCCGCGCCGCCGCCGCCCGGATATGCCTCGTCTCCTCATCCCGGGCGATGGTCTTTGACGCCATGACGAAGAGGCCGAAAGCCACCACGTTCGACAGGGTCGCGGCCATGAAGGCGAGTCTCAGGCTTCCCCACAGGTCGGAGAGCCGGCCCACCACATACGGGCCCAGGGCCAGGCCGATGATGGTCACGAACAGAAGGAAGACCGCAGAAGCGCGCGCGCGCATGTGGGGGAGGACGAGATCCTGGACGGTGGAACCACCGGCCGCGAGCCACATGGCCGCGAAGACCTGGGCCGCGGCGAAGAGGGCAAGGGCCACATCCCGATCTCCGGCATTGAGGGCAAGAAGAAGGAGCGGAATCGGAACCAGGGCGTTGATCATCCCCACGATCAACCGGCCCTTCGAAGTGCGCCGCCGTAGTCGGTCGGCCAGGATGCCCCCCAAGGTGACGCCGAGGCCGCCGCCCACCGCGGATATCAGGCCGAGACTCGCGCCGATCTCCGAGGCGGAATAGCCGTGGTACCGGATGAAGAACTGCGCGGTCCAGAAGCTGATCGCATAGCCAGTGAACGAGAGGAACGCGAAGCCCAGGCTGGCCAGGCGCAGGGACCGCGTCTGAAAGATCAGCGCGAACGCCTCCGGTTCACGCACCTTCAGGCGATCCGCCATGGTGAAGACCACGTAGAGGCCGACCGCGATGCACGCCCATTGCGCCGCGTCGCCGAACGCGAGCCAAAGGCCAAGGGCGCCAAGGATGGAGAACGCGAAGGCCGCCGCGTTCCGGCCCACGGGCACGGAGTCGCGCCGCAGGAAGAAGAGCGAGAAGGGGGGCAGGAGAGCGAGGCCCTCGCGCAAGGCGGCCCGGAGCGCGCCTTTCGCCGCGCCATCCCGGGGCGGCATCCCATCCTCCTCGAGGGTCCCGCGCTCGGGTTCCCGGAAGGAGAGGACGAGGGGCACGAGCAGGAGGCCGGGAAGGCCGGCCATCAGGAAGGCCGCCTGCCAGCCGCGCAGCCCGAACGGTTCCTGCCCCGGCGGGAAGGCCGCGCTCCAGGCGTCCACCACCGCTCCTCCCAGATACGAACTCAAGCCGATCCCCACGTAGATGCCGAGGGAGTAGACGCCGACGACCGTGCCTCGGCGCGCCTTCGGGAAAAGGTCGGCGAGAAGCGAGATCGCGGCGGGGGAGGCGCTCGCCTCGCCAACGCCCACGCCGATGCGGGCGATCGCGAGGGTGGCGAAGCCGGTGGCGAGGCCGGAGGCTGCGGTCATCAGGCTCCACAGGGCGAGGCCCCAGGCGATGAGCTTGCGCCTCGAACCCCGGTCGGCATAGACCCCCAGGGGCACGCCGAAGACCGCGTAAAAGATCCCGAACACCGTCCCGTAGAGGAAACCGAGCTGCGCGTCCGAGATCATCAGATCGGCCTTCACCTTACCGGCCAGGATGGCGAGGATCTGGCGGTCCACGAAGTTCAGGATCGAGACCAGGAAGAGCACGGCCAGGATCAGACGGGCCTGGGAGTTCTTCGGGGTCGGGCCGCTCATGGGGACGCTGAAGTTAATACGCCCCGAGTGTCGGATGATTGCACCATCATGGAAACCGCGAAGAACTTTCTCGTGACCAAGGGTGTCGATTTCCTCGTCCAGGTGCTGGCGGCGATCGCCCTCTACATCGTCGGACGCTGGGTGATCCGGGGCGTGCGCGGCGTGGTTCGCCGCGCTCTCGACCACCGGCAGCTCGATCCCACCCTCGCGAAATACATCGACCAGACCTTAGGCGTCCTCCTCACCATCCTGCTCGTGATCGCGGCCCTCGGCGTGCTGGGAGTTCAGACCAACACCCTCGCGGGCCTCCTGGCCGCGGCGGGCGTCGCGATCGGCGTCGCCTGGTCGGGGTTGCTCGCCAACATCGCGGCCGGCCTGTTCATGGTCGCGCTGCGCCCCTTCAAGAAGGGCGACACGGTTCAGATCGGCGGCATCGTCGGCGACGTCGAATTGATCGGCTTCTTCGGCACCTCGCTCCTGGCCCCCGACGGCACCAAGGTCATGGTCGGCAACGCGAAGGCGCTCGCCGACAACATCCACAACCTCTCGGCCGTGCCGCACCGCCGGGTCGAGGCGCGCGCCCAACTGCCGTGGGGGTGCGACGTGAGCGCGTTCTACCAGAGCGTACGAACGCGTCTCGCCCAGGAACCCAAGGTCCTGGCCCAGCCCGCTCCGATCGTGGAGACCTTCGACAACAACGCCGCGGGCCCGGTGGCGGTGATCCGGCCGTTCTGCGTTCCCGCCGACTACGGCGAAGTCCTTTTCCTCACCAACCGGATCGTGGCCGAGGAGATCGCGAAGGCGGGTTTCGGCGCACCGGCCCCCTCGGCCCTTCTCAAGTAAGGAACGGGTTCGAGTCGCGTTCTTCGGCGATCGTGGTATCCGGCCCGTGGCCGGTGATCACCCGGGTCTTTCCGGGAAGCGGCAGCAGACGTTCGCGGATCGAACGGATCTCGGTGTCGAAGTCGCCGCCCCACAGGTCGGTGCGGCCGATGCTCCCGGAGAACAGGGTATCCCCCGAGAAGAGCAGATTCCGGCTGCCGAGGAAGAACGAGCACGAACCCGGGGTGTGTCCGGGTGTGTGCAGGACCTCGATGGAATCGCCCTTGGATCCGAAGAAGATCACGTCGCCCTGATGGATGTGCTCGTCGACCTTGCCGCGGACCGGGGTGTCGAGGCCGATCATCTGCGCCTGCATGGAAAGGTTGTCGTACAGAGGCAGGTCCTTCTCATGCAGCATCACCCGGGCGCCCGTCTTCTCCCGGACCTCGTGGTTGCCGCCCACGTGGTCGAGATGGGTGTGGGTGATGAGGATGGCCTTGGGTTTGAGGCCGTGAGCGGACAGTCGCTTCAGGACTTTCATGGCCTCGTCGCCGGGATCGATCACGATGGCCTCGCCGGTTTCGGGATCGCCGAGGATCGTGCAGTTGCACTGGAGGGGCCCGACGGGGAAGGTCTCGATGATCAAAGGGCGGGTTCCTGTTCGATGGGGCCCCGGAGATATCCCGAGGCGACGGCGGCGGCAATCATCGCAAGAAGACCCCACGAATAGACATTGAACAGGCCCACATCGAGCGGGCTCAGGCGCGGCATGCCGAAGGCTATGCCCGACGCGGTGGCCGAGGACATCAGGATGGTGGGCAGGAAGTAGGGGAGCAGGAAGGGGTACGTGCACACGGTCACGTCGAGCAGATTGGCCCGGCGATAGGCGGACAGGCCGAAACGCTGGCCCGTCTCCTTCGCGAAGGCGCCTACCGCCAGCATGGCCACGACGGAGTGGGTGGTGAACAAGACCGCGATGCTGACTGCGACCACGATCCACACCTCGGCCGCGCGTGTGGTCTTCGCTCGGCGGCGCGCGAGATCCACGAGGGAATCCTGGACACCGGTGGCGATGAGCGTGCCCACGAGGCCCATCAGGAGCAGGGTGAAGATCGAGACGCCCACGCCGCGCTCGAGGCCCTTCAGGATGAGGCCCCGGGCCACGAAGTTCTCGCGATCGAGATAGAGGAGGTCTCGGGGAGAGAGGAGGCCGAAGCCGAGACCCAGAAACACGGCCAGCATGATTCCGATGAGCAGACCTTCGAGAAGATGCTTCTTGCGAAGAAGGAGGCCGAGCACGACCGCGGGGGCGATCAGCATGGGCAGGGCGCGGAGAGAGCCCGCGCTTTCGACCTGCGCTCCCAGGACCGCGCCGCGACCGAACAGGAGGTAGGCGAGGAGGGCCAGGAGGGCGGGCGGGAAGACGTAGCCGAAACGACTCCGCACCACTCCGCCGATGTCCGCGCCCTGGGTCCCCGCCGAGGCGATGGTGGTATCCGAGATGGGGGAGATGCTGTCGCCGAAGGTGGACCCCGCGAGGATCGCGCCCGCGAGCCACCTCGGATCGGCGGACAGCGACCCGCCCGCGGGATAGAGCAGCGGGCCGCAGACCAGGATGGTTCCGAAGCTCGTGCCCGTCGCGGTCGACACCAGAGAGCAGATCAGGAACGAGAGGGCCACGAAGCCACCGCCCCGCAGGCCGAGGGACGAACCCCCCGCGACCAGCGCCTGGATCAGGCCGGAGGCGCGCAGCAGTTCCGACAGGACGCCGGAGAGGAGCCAGGCCAGGATCATCAGGGCCACGATTTCCTGGCTCATGGAGCGGATCACGGTTTCGCTCCACCGCGTCCGATCCCGTGCGAGCAGAAGACTCACGCACAAGGCGCCGAGGACGATCGGCCAGAAACCCCGCTCGTCGGGCGCGCCCAGCAGGGCGAGCGCGGTCACTCCGCCGAGGAAGACGAGTGCGGGAACGATGGCCCCGAGGATCCCGCCGTGGAACGACAGCCGGGTGGAAGGGGGTCCCTCGCTCATCATGGCTATGCTAAGTGGAATGCCACGCAAGCCAACCCAAAGTCCCTCCGCGGAGTTCCGCCTCTTCGACCTGCGGGTGGAAGTCGAGCAGGCGAAGGGCCTGCCCATGATCTGCAATCACAAGGTGGGCGACTACTTCGAACTCAGGGGCGAGAACCTGTCGCTGCCCCCGGGTCAGACGTTCCCGCTCTACCCGCTCGCCGCGGTTCTTCCTTTGCTCCCGGCCAAACAGCGTGACACCCACCCGCACGACTGGATGACCACGGACGCGCTCATCGCCTGTCCCGATCCCAACTGCGGCGGCCGCTTCCGCATCCTTCGCACCGGCACCAGTACCTTCAACCACGCCGACGTGACCGCGGTGCCCCTTCCCGGCCCGTCCGCGAATACACGTCGGCGGAGACGTGCGCGTTGACCTGGCCCCGGGATACTCCATATCCCGGATCATCAAGGGCGGCTGGCAACTCGCCCAGGGTCACAGCAACGTGCCCCCCGGGGCACAGGCCCACGCGGACATGGCCGCGTTCGTGGACGCGGGGATCACGACCTTCGACTGCGCCGACATCTACACCGGCGTCGAGGAACTCATCGGCTCGTTCGCGCCGCGGCCCGGACAGGCCGTTCAGGTCCACACCAAGTACGTGCCGGATCTTGCCGCCCTCGACACCGTCGATCTCGCGGTCACGAGGGCCATCATCGAAAGGTCGCGCACGCGATTACGGCGCCCCTCCCTCGACCTCGTGCAGTTTCACTGGTGGGACTATTCGGTGGACCGGTATGTCGAGACCGGGCTTCACCTCGAGCAGTTGCGGCGCGAGGGTGCCATCCGGCACATCGGCGTCACCAACTTCGATACGCCGCATCTGCGCGCGCTTCTCGACGCAGGAGTCGGTGTCATCTCCCACCAGGTCCAGTACTCGCTTCTGGATCGACGTCCCGCCCGGTCCATGGCGGATCTCGTCGCCGCGAGGAATATCCGCTTCCTCTGCTACGGCTCGGTTCTCGGCGGTTTTCTTTCCGAGCGATGGCTTGGGGTCGCCGAGCCCAAGGGTGCTTTGGAGAACCGATCTCTCACGAAGTACAAACTCATCATCGACGAAGCGCTCGGCTGGGATGGATTCCAGGATCTCCTCCGGAGCTTGCGCCGGATCGCGGAGCGGCACGGCGTCACCATCGGCGCCATCGGGATCGCCTGGGTGCTCGCCCAGCCCCACGTGGCCGCCGCCATCGTGGGCGCCCGGAACACCAGTCATCTGGATGAGACCCTAACCGCCCTGAACCTCCGGCTCGATCCTCAGGAATGGGCGTTCCTCGACGGAGCCTGCGGGCGGGGCATCGAGGGAGACCTCTACGAGCTCGAGCGCGACCGGGACGGACCGCACGGCCGGATCATGAAGTACAACCTGAATCGGCCCTGAGGCGAGTTTGGGTCGGCGCGTCTAGCGCGGGATCCGCACCGCGTGGACGCTCTGGTTTCGATTCCCCGCGCAGGAGTGCCCGGCCGCGCAGAGGTCGCCCGTATCGGTGAGGTCGCGCAGGTCGGTCCACGCCGCCCAGGCTTCGTTCGCGTTCGCGGCGATGCCGATGTAGTCGCCGATGAAGCCGTACCGCTCGATCCCGCAGTTCTCGGTCGCCGCGGCCTTGACCACATCCTTCGCCGACGCGCGTGGATCGAAGTCGTGAGGCCGTTCTCCCGAGGCGGATGAAGCGCCCGCAGGCCTCGGTCGAGTGAACACCGGGCGGTCGGCCCGCTGTACCTCGGGGGTCAGCCGGCTCACCCGCTGCACGTTGAGGGCATCGTCCATCACCGCGGCGTACACATCCACGCCCCGGATCAGCGAGAGGGGGGCGAATTCGAGGTCGTTTCGGGAGTCGTACCAGACCGCGAAGACCCGGCCGCCTCTCGCGGCCACCGCGGGCATGAGCTGGTTGCCCCGGCCCGGGTTGTCGATGGGGGCGGGCGTCGACCAGGTGATCGCACCGTCAATCGACCTGGAGATCAGGGCCTGGGCCCGTCGGGTCACGGGGTCCAGGGCATGAACCACCACGAAGAGCCGGCCGGTGGACGGATCGAGCGCGGGCATGAAGAACGAACCGAAACGGAAGGATCCGTCGTACCCGGAGGCGCCGTAGGCGGTGAGACCGGTGAGACGCGAGGGAAGGAACGTCCACGCTCCCGGATCCCTGAGTCGGGTTTCGAGGGCCGAAGTCCCGGAGGCTCCCTCGATGTCCGCCTTCACCACGTGCATGGCGATCTCATTGCTGGCGCTCTGCGTGCGCAGGATGACGTAGAGCATGCGATGGCCGCTTCCCGGATCGCGTCCCAGAAGCGGCTGATAGAACTGCGACTCGGAGGCCTGAAGCGCCGGCACCGGAAGCCTCAAAGGCGCGGAGAAGGTCGAAGCCCCGTCGCCGGAGATCGCGATCCACCCGCCTTCGGGGGCCTGGGCGTCGGCGCCCACGGTGAAGAGCCGCCAGCTCGCGACCACGATGGTGCGATCGGAAGGCGACTCCCGATCGACCGCGAGCCAGTTCTTGTCGTTGAACAGCCGTGGATCGTTCTCGAGACCGATGAGTCGGACGGAGCCTTGAATGAAAGCGCCGTCGGGGTTGCGCCTCGACACCACCACGGCCGAAGGATCGCCGGCCGCGTTCGGCTCGAAGGCGAGGGCCGAGGTGTAGAGGATGCCGTCGCGATCGAAGGCCACGACCGGATCGCTTTCGTGAGTGAGGACGAGAGAAGTCCCCGGAGCGCGACCGTACGAACCGTCGGTGATGCCGCTGAGGCCGTGATCCGGTGTGGTGTCCTCGAAGGCGAAATTGCGCCACGAGACTCCATCACCCGAGGTATACAGGCCGTTCCAGACCCGGTTGTTGTAGGTGACGACGCTCGTGGGAGAGAAACGGTAGTCCTTGGCCGCGGCGGCGAGTCGGCCGCTCTCGGAAACGTCGATCCACACTTCTCCCTGCGGCTGCCTGTTGACGTCGTCCGTTTCCGCGGGAAGTCCGGTGGGCGAAACACACACCTGCGTCCCCGGTCGTTCCAGGATGACGCTGACGGACTGCGCGTCCGCTCCCGCCGAAAGGGCGAGATTCAAGGCGAAGCATCGACCGAGGAGAACCGCCGCCTGCCGTCGCGTGGTCATGGAGGTCTTCTCTAGAACCTGCCGAGGAACCCGGAGAGAGCGGCGTTGAAGGCCTCGGGCGTCTCCATCGAGGGCAGGTGCCCGGATTTCGGGATCATCACGAGTTCCGCGCCCTTGATCCCGCGCTGCAGGATCTCCGCTTCGGCCCGCGGGGTGATGACATCCTCTTCGCCGCAGATCACCAGAGTTGGAGCGGTGATCTCTCGCAGCAGGGGCGTCGAATCCTGCCGGGTGGCGATGCCGTGGAGGCCGTCCGAGATTCCCTGGGGCGAGGTCTTGAGAACCATGTCCTTGACCTTCGCGATCACGTCCGCCCGGGAGGCCTTCGTGGTCTCGCCCACGAGCCTGGGAAGGAAAGCGTCGAGCGCCGCCTGGGCGCCCTCCTTCATCACCTTCGCGGCGAGGTCCCCTCTTCCTTTTCTCGCTTCGGGGGAATCGGCGCCGGCGCGGGTATCCACCAGGACCAGGCCGCGCAGGAGGGAGGCGTGCTTTTGCGCGAAGGTGAGGGCCGCGTAGCCGCCCATCGAGCAGCCGACCAGGATCACCGGCCCCAGGCGGACACGCTCGATCAGCACCGCCGCGTCATCCGCGATCCGGGCCATGGTGAGCATGGCGTCGCCCACGTCCGAGCCCCCGAGGCCGCGCGCGTCGAATCGGACGATCCGATACCTTGGAGCGAGCGCTTCCTGGTTGTCCCACATTTGAAGGGCGAGCGGGAAACCATGCAGAAAGAGAACAGAGGGGCCGTTCCCCTTGTCCGCGTACTGGATGCCGATGCCGCCGATGTTGATCTTCTGCATGGCGACGAGGCGCCTCCTGGTTAGTCGTTTTCGTACTTCGTCCGCCGGACCGACTCCGACTTCGCCCGCCGCCCGAGGGCCAGGCGCTCTTCCACGATCCGGTCCGCGACGAGGCCCGGAGGCTGCTCCTCTTCATCCGACCTTTGCCAGATGTCGGCGAGCCTCGGGCCGATCATGCGCACGCGCTCGACCACCCCTTCCTCGTCCGCCTGTTTCGTCTCGTAGAGAAGGCTCAGCAGGCCGCCCGCGTTCACCACGTAGTCGGGAGCCCAGAGGATCCGGATCGAGTGCAGTAGTTCGCCGTGGCGCGGTTCCTCGAGCTGCTCGTTGGCTCCGCCCACGATGGCCTGGACCTTGAGCCGGGCGATGGTGTCGTCGTTGAGGATTCCGCCCATCGCGTTCGGGGAAAACACGTCCGCTTCAACGTCGTAGATGGTTTCGGGGTCCACCACCTTCGCCTCGAGCGCGCGCGCCGCCCGCTGGGCGCGGGGCGCATCGACGTCGGCCACGGTGAGGTGGGCGCCGTGTTCGACCAGCAGTTTGGCCAGGTGAAACCCGACGGCGCCCACGCCCTGGATGGCCACATGAAGGCCGGAGAGCGACCGACCGAGAACCGCGGTGGCCGCGGCGATGCCCTCGAAGACCCCGAGGGCGGCGAGGTACGAGGTGTCGATGGGCGAGTCCTCGTTCGCGTGTGAGAGATGCTTCGTGTGCCGCTGCATGACCTTCAGGTCCCGCGGTTCGATGCCCATGTCACAGCCGGTGAAGAATCGGCCGCCCAGCCGCTCGACCGCCTTGGCGTAGGCCACGAGGAGCGGCCTCGTCTTGTCCCGGTTCGGATCGCCCATGATCACGGCCTTGGCCCCGCCGTAGGGCATCTCGACCATGGTGGCCTTGTAGGTCATGGCCCGGGCCAGCCGCAACGCGTCCACCACCGCATCGTCGTAAGAGGAGTACACGCGCATGCGCGTGCCTCCCACACTGGGACCGAAGGTGGAGTCGTGGATCGCGATCGCCCCGCGCAGGCCCGAGTCCCGATCGTGAAGCAGGACGATCTCTTCGTGACCGAGTTCGGCTCCGAGCTCGAGGGCCCTCAGTTCGCCCACTTCTTGAGCCACCCCAGGACCTCGTCATACCAGCGCACGGAGTTCTCGGGTTTCAGGACCCAGTGGTTCTCTTCCGGGAACATGACCAGTCGCGAAGGCACGCCCTGGCGCTGGAGCGCGGTGAAGAGCTGAATACCCTGGTCGATGGACAGCCGGTAGTCGCGGTCGTTGTGGATGATGAGCATGGGTGTGGTGCACTGGGTGATGAAGTTGCTGGGCGAGAACTTCTGATACTGGGTCTTGTCCTTGCCCCAGGGCGGCCCGCCGAATTCCCAGTCGGAGAACCACTGCTCCTCGGTGGAGGCGGCCATGGACGGGAGGTCGTAGACGCCGTCGTGCGAGACGAACGCCTTGAAGCGCTTGGTCTGCGTGCACATCCAGTTCACCATGTAACCGCCGTAGGAAGCGCCGGCGGCGAGCACGCGGTCCTTGTCGACATAGGGAAGGGCCGCGGCCACGTCCGTGCCCTTCAGGATGTCTTCATAGGCCTTGCCGCCCCAGTCCTTCGTAACGTCGTCGGTGAAGGCCTGGCCGAAGCCGGTCGACCCGCGCGGGTTCGGGAGGAAGACCACGAAGCCGGCGCCCGCGAACACCTGCGGATTCCAGCGGAAGCTCCAGCTGTCGCCCCACACACCCTGCGGCCCGCCATGCGCGATCACCAGGAGCGGGTACTTCTTCGCGGCGTCGAAGTTCGCGGGCTTGACGATCCAGCCCTGAACCGTCTTGCCCAGGGCGCCCGGGTAGGTGATCGATTCGGGTGGGAGCAAGGCGAAGGGGGCGAGGGCCTCGTCGTTCGCCTGGGTCACCCGCGTGACCTTGCCGCTCGCGAGGTCCACGCTCACCACGTCCGCGGGCTTGGTGAGGGCGTCGAGCGCCATGATCGCCCTGGCGCCGTCGCTCGCGATGGAGAGCTGGGTGAGGTGCCCGGCCGCCACCTTGCGCGGCGTCCCGCCCGTGGCGGGAATGGCGAAGAGGGGATTGGCGGTGCCGTCGCCCGCGGTGAAGTAGATCGTCTTCGAATCCGGCGACCATGCGATCTCGTCGACGCTGCGGTCGAAAGGCTCGGTGAGATTGCGGGTGGCGCCGGTCTTGCGGTCGTAGACCATGAGACGGAAGCGATCGGCCTCGAAGCCCGCGCGGAACTGCGCGTGGTACGCGATCATGGCGCCGTCGGGGCTGTAGACGGGCAGGCCGTCGAAGCCGGGGGTGGCCGCGATCTTCCTGGGCGTTCCGCCCGCGGTGGGCACCACGAAGAGGTCCGCGTTCGTCGAGGCCGATTCGTCCTTGTCGTCGTTGCGGCCGAAGGCCACCTCGGAACCGTCGGGCGACACGTCGAAGTCGTTCGGGCCCGCATACGGCGGCACGTCGGCGTCGCCCGGAGTCAGGTCCGTGGCCTGGCCGGTCTTCGCATCCACCCACAGGACGTGCGAACGCAGGCCGTCCTCCCAGGTGTCCCAATGGCGGATGAAGAGCTTGTCGTACACGCGGACGTTCTCACCCTTCTCCTCCACCTTCTTCTTCGTGCACGCATCGAAGTCGGCGCCGGTGCAGGCGGGATGGACGTCGCTGATCACCACGAGCTTTCCCCCCGCGGCCCAGCGGAAGTTCGACACGCCTTGAGAAAGATTCGTCACCCGGCGCGCCTCGCCCCCGGCGAGGTCGAGCACGTAGATCTGAGGCGCCCCCTCGCGGGACGAGAGGAAGGCGATCTGCGACCCGTCCCTCGAAAACCGGCCCTGGGAATCCGACTTGGGATGCGAGGTGAGCGCGCGCGGCGCGCCGCCGGACGCGGGCACGATGAACAGATCGGTGTTCCGGCTCTTCCCCAGATCGATGGTGGTCTGCTGATACAGCACCCACTTCCCATCGGGGGAGATCTGCGGATCGGCGAGGCGCTTCAGCGAATGCATGTCCTTCGCGGTGAACACGGGCGCGGCGAGGGTGAGAACGACGGAGGCTAGGAGCATCATGATCTTGGTTTCCTTACAGGGCGAATCATGACTCTAATCGGAGGCCGGCGGTGGAGTTGGCGGTAACGTGCCGTTCGCCAACATGGAAACGCATTCCAGGAACGCCTCGACGGGTTGGCGAGCCTTGCCCAAAGGCGTCTGGGCCCTTGGCTTCGGCTCGTTCTTCATGGACACGTCCTCGGAGCTGATCCACAGCCTTCTCCCGATGTTCATGGTCACGACCCTGGGCGCGTCCATGGTCACGGTCGGCCTCATCGAGGGAATAGCGGAGGCGACCGCCGCCATCATGAAGGTCTTCTCGGGCGCGCTCAGCGACTACCTCGGCCGGCGCAAGGCCCTGCTGGTCTTCGGCTACGCGCTGGGTGCTTTCACCAAGCCGATCTTCCCGCTCGCCCCCAGTGTCGCCTGGGTGTTCGCCGCGCGTTTCACCGATCGCGTGGGCAAGGGCATCCGCGGGGCGCCCCGCGACGCGCTGGTGGCCGACATCACGCCAAAGGCGATGCGGGGCGCGGCCTATGGTCTTCGCCAGGCCCTCGACTCGCTGGGTGCGCTGCTCGGCCCGCTGCTCGCCGTGGGCTTCATGGTCTGGTTCGCCAACGACATGAGGAGAGCGATGTGGTTCGCCGCGTTGCCCGCGTTTGTCACCGTTCTGGTGCTGGTGATCTATGTCCGCGAGCCCGAGCGCGCGGCGGGGGACGGCGCCGCGAGGAAGCCGCTCGCCCTGAAGGACGCGAAGCGCCTGCCCCTGCGCTACTGGCTGGTCGTGACCCTGGGGGGCTTCTTCACGCTCGCGCGCTTCTCCGAGGCCTTCCTGGTATTGCGGGCCCAGGACATCGGGCTCGGACTGAGCTACGTGCCCGTGGTGATGATCGTGATGAACGTTCTCTACGCGGGGGGTGCCTATCCCGCGGGAGCCGCGGCCGACCGGATGAGTCCGCGCACCTTGCTGCTCCTCGGCCTGGCCCTGCTGATCGTCGCGGATCTGGCCCTGGCCTTCGCCGCGTCGCCGCTCATGGTGTTTCTGGGGGCGGCGCTGTGGGGACTGCACATGGCCCTCACCCAGGGCCTGTTTTCGAAACTCGTGGCCGACACCGCTCCCAAGGAACTCCTCGGCACGGGCTTTGGGGTGTTCAACCTGGTGAGCGGCCTGGCCCTGCTGCTCGCGAGCGCGATCGCGGGCTCCTTGTGGAGCGCCCTTGGGGCCACCGCAACCTTCCTCGCCGGCGCGGGGTTCGCGGCGGTCGCGGCCACCGGGCTCGTCGCCTCGCCCTTCTTGAGGAGATCGATCAGGCCCGTCCCACCTGCCAGAGAATGAAGGCGTAGTCGGACGCGGTTTCGCGCAGGGCGTCGTATCGGCCCGACGCGCCGCCGTGGCCCGCGCCCATCAGGGTCCTGAGCAGGAGCGGGGCGTCGTTGGTCTTGAGGGTGCGCAGCTTGGCCGCGTACTTCGCGGCTTCCCAGTACATGACCTGCGAGTCGTTGAACGAATTCCGCAGCAGGATCGCCGGGTATGCCTTCGCTTCGAGATTGCTGTACGGGCAATAAGCGCGCATGACCTTGAAGTCCGCCGGGATCTTCGGGTTGCCCCACTCCTCGAACTCGCCCACGGTGAGCGGCAGGTCTTCATCGAGCATCGAGTTGATCACGTCGAGGAAAGGCACCTTGGCGATCACCGCCTTCATGAGGTCGGGGCGGAGGTTTGTGACCGCGCCCATGAGCAGCCCTCCCGCCGAACCGCCTTCGATGACGAGCCTTGCCGATGACGTGTAGCCGCGCTCGATGAGGCTCTGAGCGCAACTGATGAAGTCCGTGAAGGTGTTCATCTTCGTGGCCATGCGTCCGGCGTCGTGCCAGGGCTTCCCCATTTCCCCGCCGCCCCGGATGTGGGCGAGGGCGATGACGAAGCCGCGGTCGAGCAACGAGAGCCTTGGGGACACGAACGACACCGGATAGGGATACCCGTATGAGCCGTAGCCGAGAAGGTGCATGGGCGCGCTGCCGTCGACCGGCGTGTCGCGTCGTCGCACCAGCGAAATCGGTATCTTCGTCCCGTCCGTGGCGGTGGCGAAGGTCCACTCCGATACGTACTGGTTCCGATCGAACGAACCGAGCACCTTGGTCTGCTTGATCAGGGTGCTGCGGCCGGTCTCGAGATCGAGGTCGAACACCGACGGCGGAGTGACGAGCGACTGGTAGGAGTAGCGGAAGGTGGTGGTCGCATACTCGCGATTGTCCTGAGGGAACGCGGTGTAGGTGGGCTCGTCGAAGGCGGCCGAGACCCCCGATGAATGGTTCCGGGCCAGGGACCTGAAGAAGGGCAGGCCGCCCGAGCGCTCGCACAGCACCACGTGCTTCTCGAAAGCCAGAGCCGCCTCGAGCATGACGTCGTCGCGGTGGGGAACCAGTTCGCGCCAGTTCTCCTCGAAGGGGCTCGCCACCGGGGCCTCGACCAGGCGGAAGTTGCGGCCGCGGTCGTTGGTCCGGATGAGAAAACGATCGCCCTGATGGTCGAGTTCGTACTCGTGGTCCTGTCGTCTCGGCGCGATCATGCGGAAGGTCCCCTCGGGCCTTTCCGCCTCGAGGACGTGGAACTCGGCGGTGGTGTGCGACGCCTTGGCCAGAAAGAGGAACCCTCCGCTCCTCGAGCGGAAGATCTCGAGACTGAAACGCTCGTCGTCCTCTTCGCAGACCAGGACGGGATCGGCGTCGCTGAAGGCTCGCACCCGGTACAGTCGCGCCGCGCGCTTGGCGTGGTCCTCTTCGGTGAAGAAGATCGTCTTCGAATCCGAGGCCCAGGTCACGGAGATCGTCTTCTCGAAGGTGCGGCTCCACACCTCGCCGGTCGAGAGGTTCTTCACCTGCAGGCGGTATTGACGGAAGCCGGTGTCGTCCGTCGAGTAGGCAAGGAGCGTGCCGTCGTCGCTCATCGCGTAAGCGCCGAGCGACATGAAAGACCGACCCTCGGCCAGAACATTCACATCGAGCGTGGTCTCCGCGGGCGAGGCCAGGTCGGGGAGCCGTTTCCGATGGTAGATCGGGTACTGCCGTCCCTTGACCGTCTCCATCCAGTGCTCGTAGCCGCGGAAACGATAGGGCGCGGTGGTGTCGTCCTCCTGGATCCGGGCCAGCATTTCGTCATACAGAGATGAGGACAGGGCGGAAAGATGTGAAGTTTCCGCATCGGCATACTCGTTCTCGGCCTCGAGATAGGCGCGGACCGCGGGGTTTTCCTTCTCTCTGAGCCAGAAGTAGGGGTCGACCAGGGTTTCCCCGTGGAGAACGGTGGTTTTCGGAATCCGGGCGGCGACAGGGGGCTTCATTCGTGCCCGAAGGCTAGATCACCGCCCGCCCCGAGGGTTACACCCGGGCGGAGCTTCCGATCAGGTGAGGGTGAGCGCGGCGAGGTCCACGAGACCGGTCACCGTGGGCTGGAAGCCGCGCAGCCGCCACGCATGCGCCACGCAGGCGCGTCCGTACATCAGGGGCACGAGGGGCACGTCGCGGCCGAGCAACTGACCGATCTCGCCCAGCGTCTCCTCCCGGCGATCCTTGCGATACGACGCGATGAGGTCGTCCATCTCGCGACTGCGATACCTGGAGAAATTGAAAGCGAAAGACGCGCCTTCGACACCTTCGGGCACCGCCTCCGATCCCACGACCGCGGAGAGATAGTCGCTCGGGTCCGGGCTGTCCGGAATGTTTCCCATGAGGGCGAGGTCGTAGTCGCCCGAGTTCACCTTCGCGATCAGTTCGCCCGACGAGACCTCGGCCGCCTCGACCACGGCGCCGAGGCGTCGGAAACGGTCGCGCAGATGGCGAGCCACCAGCGCGGGAGCGGGGAGATAGGGGCGAGGGGCGGGGGAATAGAGGATCGACATGGGCTTGTCGTAGCCACCCGCCTCCTGCCACTCGGTGCGCGCGCGTTCGATGTCCGGGCTCAACCGATCGTTGGTCTTGCCCAGGGCGGGGGGGAGGAGCCCGGTGGCGCGGAACGCGAGAGGGTTCTCGCCGAAGGCGATCTCGGCCACCATCGTCCGGTCCACCGCCTTGGCCATGGCGGCGCGGAGGCGCGTGTCCTTCAGCCGCTCGTTGTTGATGTAGAGCATGCACGTCGAATTGACCGGCTTCATCACCACCGCGGTGCTCTTGAGCAGGTTGACATCCCGCCACGAGAGCCGGGGGGCCAGGTCGACCTCGCCCTTTTCCAGGGCGGCGAGGAGTGCCGTGGGCCTTCCGGTCTGAGCATCGATCGGGTACTGGCGGACTTCGATCGACTCGATCTTCGAGGGCGTCCGCGCGTGCGGATTGCGCACGAGGCGGACCACGTCCTTTTCGGACGGCCCCATCATGTAGGCGCCCGTGCCCAGGAGCGCGCCGCCCTTTTCCCGATAGAGCATGCCGCACATGGTGAGGAACAGATCGAACCGGGTGTTCGGCGCGAACAGAGTGAGATGCACGCGCCCGTCGCGGAACGAGGCCGCCGCCCGGTTGGTGAAGACCGGGTCCTGCGAGAGCGCGCCCACGACATCCTCGGGGGTCACCACGGTCCCGTCGCTGAAACGCGCGTCGGTCCGCACCGTGGTCGAGAACTTCAAGCCGCCGCTGCCCGGCTCCTCGACGAGCTTCTCCTGGAAGAGGGCGGGGATGGCGTCGCCCGCCGACGAAGCCAGGAAGGGCGTTTCGAAGATCTGGCGGGCGAGAAGGATGGTGGTCGCCTCGGCCATGGTTCGAGGATCGATCGAACCCACCGGATCGACGACGCCGATGCGAAGGACGGAAGGGCCGGGGGCCATCCGGCGATTCTAGGCCGGATTCCAGCCCGCCCGCGGCGTGCGATGCGCCCGCTCAGCATCGAAGGGCCGCTGTGCCGCTCCCGGTAGCCGCGCGATACGGTTTCCCCGGTCGAAAGTCGCCCACGTGGTGGAACACGCGGGCGACACCACGATGAGGCTCACAAGCAGAGCGGGGAGCTTAGCGGCGCCAGTCACGCCAGTCGCGATCGTCGTACCGGCCTCGGCCAAGCGCGTACCCGCGGCGATAGCCTTGGGCGAAACCTCGACGGTAGATGGAAACGTATTCGTACCGGGGACCGTATTCGCGACGGTAGCCGGAGTCCCCACTCCGAAAGCGCCCTTCGTCCCGATAGTCAAAACGATCGTTGTGCCGATCGTCCTTCTCCCCCTCGCGCAGGCCGTCTCGATATCCGTTGTCGAACGCGATCCGCTCGAAGTTGTATCGGCCTCGATAGCCGTCACGATCGTAGTAGTCGTAGCGATCGCTCGCGACCACCACCCCGACGCGCACGCCGGCCTGGGCGGACGCAGTGCTCAAGAGTGCGACGGTTGCGGCAACCGCAGTGATGGCGATTCGGTTCATGGCGTGTCTCCTTCGCCAGTCTTCAGGAGCAACCCCCGTGCCAGGTAACGCGGATCACATTCGCCGCAGCCTTTGTACTCGATGGGCGACAAAGTGTCGCCAAACAGGAGCGACCGAGGCGTTTTGTTCAGTGGCTTGAACCGAGGGCCGTTTCCAAGCGCGGCCGGTCCACGGCCACGCTTGACCCCGGTTCCACCGGAACCGTACCGTAAACGGGTCATGACCCATCACTATCTGCACCTCGATGTCTTCACTCCCAGATCGCTCTCCGGCAATCAGCTCGCGGTCTTTCTCGACCCGCCGTCCTGGCCGGACGAGACGATGCAGGCGATCGCCCGCGAGATGGCTTTTTCGGAGACCACGTTCGTCTATCCACCGACCCACCCGGGATCCCTCGCGCAGGTGCGGATTTTCACTCCCGGCGGCGAACTCCCGATGGCCGGTCACCCGACCATCGGCACCACCTTCGCCCTCGCCCTGCGCGACCGGATTCCCCACGGCACCCGGCACGTCACTCTCGACCTCGGCGTGGGCCCGACCCCGGTGGATCTCGAGTGGGACGGGGCGGCGAGAAGACTCCGCTTCGCCTGGATGACTCAGCCCCGCCCGACCTTCGGGTCCGTCTTCGAGAATCGCGAGGCGGCGGCGTCCTCGCTGGGTCTTACCTCCGCGGACCTGAACCCCGATCTGCCGATACAGATCGTCTCGTGCGGCGTGCCCTTCGCCTACCTGCCCCTCGTCTCCCATCACGCGGTCGACCGCGCCCGCGTGGATCGCTCCGCCTGGCAGCGCGTGTGTGCCGCGAACTCCGTGGACGAGCACAAGATCTTCGTGTTCTCGATCGAGGACTCGAACACCGCGCCCGTCCGCCTCTACAGCCGCATGTTCGCGCCGGTGATCGGCATTGCCGAGGACCCCGGAACAGGCGGCGCTTCGGGGCCGCTCGGCTGCTACCTGGTCCGCCACGGTGTGGTCGCCCAGCCGGTCTCGGAGTTCCTGAGCCACCAGGGCGTGGCCATGCATCGGCCCTGCGAGATCTCGATCCGCATCGCCAGCGAGGGAGGTGACATCACCCGGGTACAGATCGGCGGTACCGCGACTCTGGCCGGTGAGGCGTCCCTGCGCGTGTGAGCCGGGCTTCCCGCTCGCATCCCGGCCGTGCCAGAGTCTCCGGTCATGACCAGTCCCGTGATCTCGACGCGGCCGCTTGGGTTTCCCTGGCAGACCGCCGACCCGTTTCTCTTCTGTGTCCATCACAACGATGCGTATCCGGAGGGCAACGAGAAGCTCGGTCCGCGCGCTTCGCTCGCGGGACGTGACCTGGGCCAGGACTTCAGCGGCCGGGACGGCTGGAGCATGTACCACGGCGACGTGGTGCCGGGATTCCCTCAGCACCCCCATCGCGGCTTCGAGACCGTGACCCTGGTCCGACGCGGGTACATCGACCATTCCGACTCGCTCGGCGCCACCGCCCGTTTCGGTCGCGGCGACGCCCAATGGTTGACCGCGGGCGACGGCATCGTCCACTGCGAAATGTTCCCGTTGCTGGAAGAAACGAAGCCGAACCCGGTGGAGCTCTTTCAGATCTGGCTCAATCTTCCCGGCGAAGACAAGCGGGTGGCCCCGCATTTCACCATGCTCTGGGGCGAAGACATCCCGCGGCGGACTTTCACCGATGACGCGGGCCGGACCACCGAGGTGACGGTGGTCGCGGGCGAACTCGATGGGAGACGCGCTCCCTCCCCGCCGCCGCGGTCGTGGGCCAGCAGATCCGACACCGACGTCGCCATCTGGAACCTTCGTCTCTCCGCGGGTGCGAGGTGGACACTGCCCCGCGCGGCCGGTTCGGGAACGACTCGCAACCTGTATTTCTTCGCGGGCCAGGCGGTCACCATCGGGACGCACGTGCAGAAATCGCCTGCCAGAATCGAGGTCGTGGCCTCGATGGATCTCGAGATCGAGGCCGGCGACTCTGAGTGCGAGATCCTCCTGCTCCAGGGCCGTCCGATCGGCCAGCCGGTGGCGCAGTATGGACCGTTCGTCATGAACACGAAGGCGGAGATCGAACAGGCCTTCGCCGACTATCGCCGGACTCAGTTCGGAGGCTGGCCGTGGCCGGCGAACGATCCCGTTCATCCCCGCGCGGAGGGCCGATTCGCGAAGCACGCGGACGGAAGGTTCGAGCGCCGGGATCGCTAGGCCGCGCGCGGTCTCAGAGCGGCCACAGCCAGGCCGCGCCGCGCACCCCGCTCGAGTCTCCGAACTTCGGCGGTAGCAACTCCGTGGTCACGCGGTCCGAAAACACGTACCGGGACCATTGCTCCGGCACATCGCGGTAGAGCCGTTCGATGCCCGACAGGCCGCCGCCCAGGACGATGACGTCCGGGTCGATGACGTTGATGATGGTCGCGAGCGCGCGCGAGAGCCGGTTCACGTACCGGTCGAGACAGGCGATCGCCGCGGTCTCGCCCGCCTCCGCGCGTCGCACGATCTCCGCCGGATCGATGGATGATCCCGTCGCTCCCGCGAAATCGCGAGCCAGGCCGGGCCCGGAGAGGAAGGTCTCGATGCAGCCGGTGCGCCCGCAGTAGCAGGCCTCCCCGGGCCATTCGCCCGGAGCGGGCCAGGGCATCGGGTTGTGCCCCCACTCTCCGCCAACCGCGTTGCGACCGTGCAGGATGCGGCCGCCGACCACGATGCCTCCGCCCGTCCCGGTTCCGAGAATGACGCCGAACACGCACTCCCGTCCCGCGGCCGCGCCGTCGCTCGCCTCGGAAAGCGCAAAGCAGTTGGCGTCGTTTTCGATTCGCAGCGGGCGGCCGAGGGCCTTTTCGAGGTCACGGTCGAGAGCCCGGCCGTTGAGGCAGACTGAGTTCGCGTTCTTCACGAGACCCGTGGCGGGGGAAATGATCCCCGGCATGCCCAGGCCCACGGAAGACTGTCCTCCCGTTTCCTGTTCGAGGCGCCGGACGAGGTCGACGATGGCCCGGACCGTGCCCTCGTAGTCGCCTTGCGGG
Source organism: Vicinamibacteria bacterium (assembly GCA_044229175.1). Classification (GTDB taxonomy): domain Bacteria; phylum Acidobacteriota; class Vicinamibacteria; order Fen-336; family JAGNNV01; genus JAGNNV01. The sequence continues at coordinate 225,323 of JBGATM010000003.1, forward strand.
GTTTTGACCCGGAGGCGGGCCGCGACCCCGCCCGAAGCGTCGAGCACGACGCCTTCGATCTTGGTTCCGCCGAGGTCGATGCCGATGCGCAAGCGCTACACCTTGACGTGGATCTGGCGGCGGTCCATCCACCACAAGACCGCGTACCAGCCAAGGACGTTGGCGATGGCGAAGCCGAGAGACGCGTTGTAGGGGGTGAGCCAGGAGAGGAAAAGGGTCTTGTAGATGAAGACCTGGGACGAAACCAGGCTCTCACCGAGCGGCAGCTTGATGATGGCCATGGTCTTGGCGAGAAGACCCGAGGCCACGAAGACCACGATGGCGTTCACGCCATAGATGACCATGGGCTTCATGGGTTTCCTGAGGCCCTTCACGTCGGCGACCCAATAGAACCCGGCCAGGATCAACGACGCGAGCCCCGCGGTGAAGAGCACATAGGACGACGTCCAGAGGCTCTTGTTGATCGGAAACACGCTGTCCCAGGCGATCCCCGATACGCACAGGACGAATCCCGAGATCACCAGCCTGCGGATGATCTCGGACGCACTGAGCCCCGCGCGGAACAAGGAGCCGGCGAGATAGCCGAGCAGGGTCGTGCCCACCGCAGGCAGGGAGGAGAGAAGGCCCTCGGGGTCCCAGGTCTTCGAGGAGACCCACAGGTGCGGCCCGAAGACCAGTCGATCGAGCCAGGCGCCGAGGTTCGTCTCGGGTTCGAGGTTCGGCGGGAAACCACCGGGAACGGGAACCACGGTCATCAGGAACCAGTAGCCGAGGCAGCACAAGGCGGCGATCGCGGCCACGCCGCGCAGAGAGAAATGCTTCTTGATGACGAACGCCACGAAGTAGCACAGAGCGATGCGGGTCAGCACCCCGGGAATGCGCACGGTGAAGATGTTGAAGCGGGGATAGAAGGCCATGAAAAAACCGAGGCCGAAGATCTTCAGGGCGCGGATGGCCGCGGCCTTCGTGGTGTCACGCGTGGAGAAGGCGAGCGAGGCTCCCACGATGAAGAGGAAGAAGGGGAAGATGAGGTCGGTGGGCGTCCAGCCGTTCCACGGCGCGTGCTCGAGGGGCCAGTAGATGTGCCCCCAGTCGCCGGGATTGTTGACCAGGATCATGGCCGCGACCGTGGCCCCGCGGAACGCATCGACCGACACCAGCCGCTCGCGAGTCATGGTGGTTGGAGGCATCCTACAAGCGGAGCAGGCGTTCCTTCAGGCTTTGGTAATCGGGCTCCAGAACCTCGCTCGCGGCCGGCCGCGCGAGCATGGCCCGAAGGGCCGGAGGCGGCGCCACCTCGTGGCCGACCAGCGGCTCCACCACGTCCTCGAACTTGGAGGGATGGGCGGTGGCCACGACACAGAAGTCATCCTCCGATCCGATCCGGCGCTCGTGTTCCAGCATCTCGATGCCGCAAGCGGTGTGCGGACAGAACACCTTGGCGTAGTCCGCTCCGCCCGAACGGATGCGGGTGCTTATGGTCTCGTCGTCGACCGAGAGAGCGCTCAAAGCGCCACGGAGCAATGGATCCTTCGCGATCATGAAGCGCAGGCGCGCGACGTTCGACGGATCGCCCACGTCCATGGCGTTTGCGAGCGTGCTGACGCTGGGTCGCGCTTCGTAAGCGCCGCTCTCGATGAAGTCGGGAACCGTCCGGTTGCGATTGGTCGCGAAGAGCACGCGACCAATCGGCAGTCCCGCCTGCTTCGCGATGAGGGCGGCCACCGCGTTGCCGAGATTCCCGGTCGGAACGATGAAAGACAGCGGCCGGCCCGTGCTTCGCAGATGGAGAAGCGAGGCGAAGGCGTAGTAGGTGGCTTGCGGCAGCAGTCGGCCCAGGCTGATGCTGTTCGCGGAGGAAAGCGGCACACGCGCGCGCAGTTCGGAATCCGCGAAAGCCTGCTTGGCGAGGGCCTGGCACCGGTCGAAGCCTTCGGGCACGCGGAGAGCCAGGACGTTGTCGCCGAAGCACCCGAGCTGGTGAGCCTGCCGCTTCGAGACGCGGCCGTCCGGGTAGAGGATGACCACGCGGAAGCCGGGCCTGCGATGGAACGCGGCGGCCACCGCCGAGCCCGTGTCCCCGGAGGTCGCGACGAGGATGGTGAGCGGCGCCTCGTCCGCGGTGGCTCCGCGCAGCCGGCCGAGGGTGTTCGCGAGAAAGCGCGCCCCGTAGTCCTTGAAAGCCGCGGTCGGACCGTGGAACAGCTCGAGCAGGTGAGAGTTTGGGGCGAGGGGGACGAGGGGGGTCTCGATGTCGAGGCTCTGATCGCAGATCGCCTTGAGCTCCCCGAGCAGCGCGTCGCCTTCGAAGAAGGGTTTCAGGAACACCCGGGCCACCTGGGGAAGCGTGGTGCATGCGTCGAACCGTCCCAGGGGCGGGGCTTCGATCCGATCGGGGAAGTAGAGGCCGCCATCGGGTGCGAGGCCCGCGAGGAGCGCGGTCGAAAGCGCCTCCGGGTCGGTCCGGCCGTTGGTGCTGACGAACTTCATGCCACGACCTCCGCTTTCGGCCCTTCAACTGGGGAGATGAAGACATCGGAGTCGAGGCCGGCGCGGCCGAAGGCCCGCTGCATGGACGGCGCCGATCGTTCGGCGGATCCGTGGTCCGAAAACCACGCGAAGACACTCGGCCCGCCCCCCGAGATCGAGGCGCCGAGGGCGCCCTCGTCCAGGGCCGCGTCCTTCACCCCCTTGAAGCCGGGGATGAGATGCGCGCGCCGCGGCTCGACCAGGACGTCGCGGAGTCCGGCCCGCAGCGAATCGGGATTCCCGGTGAACAGGCCCACCATCATCTGCGCGAGGCCGGCGCTTTGAGGCACGAAGTCCGAAATGGCGCAGGGCATTCCCAGGGCCTCGCGCGCCTTCCGGGTTTCGAGCACGAGATGAGGATGGACGAGAACGCAGGTCAGGCCCTTCGGAACCGGAAGCCGGATCAGGCGATCCGCGGTGGCGAGGGTGAGCCCTCCGAGCAGCATGGGGCCCACGTTGTCGCCATGATGGCTGCCGCTCGCGGCGGCTTCGCCCTCGAGGGCAAAGGGATACAGGTCGATCGCGCGCAGGGGCGTTTCCAGCAGCGCGTTCCCCGCGACCAGGGCGGCGACGGCCGAGGCCGCCGACCCGCCCATGCCCGAGCCGAGCGGGATGCCCTTCACGATGTCGACCTCGAATCCGAAGGGAAGACGGTGGGCGATCCGGAGAGCGTCGAGCGCAAGCAGCGCGGTGTTGCGGGCGGGCTCGCGGGGAAGGTCGGTCACGACACCGGTGACCGAAGCCAGCCGCACCAGGCAATCGGCGATCCTTTGAACCCGAACCCGGTCCTTCGGTCCAAGGATGGTGTGACCGAGGATGTCGAAGCCGGTGGCGACGTTGCCGACCGAAGCCGGCGCCTCGGCGGTGGCGATGAGTGGGGGTTCCGGCACGGTGGGCCCATTCTCCCATTGCGGCTGCGCCCGCGAACGTTGTGCTAGCTTCAGACCCGATGCACGAGAACTTCGATCCGAACGCCCCGGCGAGTGAGGGCGGCATCTTCGGCCTTCCCCACACGGCCGAGGATTCCCGGATCGTTCTCATCCCCGTGCCCTGGGAGGCGACGGTGTCGTATGGCTCGGGGACCGGCGACGGTCCCGCCGCCATTCTTCGGGCGAGCCTTCAGGTAGACCTCCTCGATCGTGACACCGGCAAGCCCTACGAGTCGGGGATCGCCATGCTGCCGATCTCGGAAACCGTGCGCGCCTGGAGCGATGAGGCGAAGGCCCTCGCCGCCGGCATCATCGAAAGAGGCGGGACCCACGGCGATTCCCAACTCGAGACGAATCTGGAGCGAGTCAATCATCTGGGCCGTCTCCTGAACGGATGGGTTGCGAACGAAACCCGGGCCTGGCTCGAGTGCGACAAGATCGTGGGCATCGTCGGGGGAGATCATTCGGTGCCCCTCGGGGCCATCGCCGCCATCGCCGACAAGTATCCCGGGCTCGGGATCCTCCACATCGATGCGCACGCGGACCTGCGCGTGGCTTACGAGGGCTTCACCTTCTCCCACGCCTCGATCATGGACAATGTGATCCGCGAGATTCCCACCGTCACCAAGCTCGTTCAGGTCGGAATCCGCGACTTCTGCGAGCAGGAGGACGCGGCCATAAGGGACAGCGCCGGCCGGATCAAGACCTTCTTCGAATCGGACATTCGGCGGGAGCTTCTGGACGCGGGGTCGTGGCGGCGAGTCTGCAACCGAATCGTGGCCGAGCTTCCCGAGACCAACTACATCTCCTTCGACATCGACGGTCTCGATCCGACCCTGTGCCCCAACACCGGGACTCCCGTCCCTGGGGGCCTTTCCTTCGCCGAGATGGTGGTGCTGCTCCGCACCCTCGTCGAGAGCGGGCGGAAAGTCGTGGGCTTCGACCTCGTCGAAGTGGCTCCCGACCCGACCGGCGTCTCGGAGTGGGACGGCAACGTCGCCGCCCGCGTTCTCTACAAGATGATCGGCTTCGCCCTGATGTCGAACCGCGGCTTTCCGCGCGCGGCCTGACCGATCGGCTTTTCCTCGGTGTCGACCCTGAACCTCCGGTAGTTCGAGTAGGTCGCGGTGGTGCGGATCCGGAACGTCTTGAAGAGGAAGGCCCGGCCGCTGGCCAGAGTCAGCACTTTCCTCGGGAGCCAGACTTGCCCGTCGATGGCGCCGTACTCCATCAACAGTTCGAACTCCCCGACCTTCACTCCTGTGGCCACACTCGCCTTCTGACCCGGCGCGTTCCTGGCCTCCAGCTTCGCCACTCGTCGATCCGCTTCGTCGACGTGCAGCCGCCCGGTGAGGATACGCGTCACCGCGTCGGCGGCCCGGTCCCCTCGCGCCTTTGGCGCCGCCCCGGGCCGGGGCTCGAAATCGAAGACCAGCGTCGGGCGTCCCTCGCGCAGCTCCCGGCCCACGGTCTTGAAATCGAAGGACTCGAGGAGGGTGGCGAGCCGCAGTCCGGGCTGCTCGCTGACCGTCTTTCCTTCCGCGATCGCCTTCGCCTGCGCCTCGGCCTTTCGGTCGACCTCGGCCTGTTCCGCGGCCCCGAGGGGCGCTCCGTTCCTCGAGACCAGGCGCCGCACCGGCCGCGTCTTCACGAAGTACACCTCGTAGCGCCGCGTCTCGCGGGACGTGGCCCTGCCCTCACGGTCGAGGTGCTCTCTCGACTCCTCCAGATCGTAGGAATAGTCGTTGATGAAGGCGTCCTGTGGCCGCGCGCCGCCGATCACGCTGCGGACGTAGGCATTGCCCTCGGGAAGCGGGGGTTGGTCCTGGGCGGGAGCGGCGAGCGCGAGTACGACCGGAAAGACCGCGGCGAGGGCGATCCGGGCCGGACTCAAGACCTGCTTCTCAGGATCCGTGCCGCGATCGCCTCTTCGACCTCGCTCGTCGACGCCGTGCCCCCGAGATCGCGCGGCATGTGCTTGCCCTCCTTCAGGACGGCGGCCACCGCGGTGCGGATCCGATTGCCGGCCTCGATCTCGCCGATATGGTCGAGGAGCAGGGCGCCGGAAAGAATCACGGCGATGGGATTGGCGATGTTCTTCCCCGCAATGTCGGGGGCGCTCCCGTGAACCGCCTCGAAGGTGGCGCCCTTCTCGCCGATGTTGGCGCCGGGGGCCAAGCCCAGACCCCCCACGAGGCCCGCGCACAGGTCGGAGACGATGTCGCCGTAGAGGTTTTCCAGCAGAAGCATGTCGAAGCGGGTGGGATCGAGGACGAGCTGCATGCAGCAGTTGTCCACGATGATGTCGTCGTACTTGATGTCGGGAAAGTCCGCGGCCACCCTGGCGCAACAATCGAGGAAGAGCCCGTCGGAGAGCTTCATGATGTTGGCCTTGTGCACGGCGGTGATCCGCTTGCGACCATGGCTGCGTGCGTAGTTGAACGCGAACTTCGCGATCCGGGTCGAGGCCTTCTCGGTGATGACCTTGATGGACTCGACCACCCCCGGCACCACGATGTGCTCGAGACCCGAGTAGAGATCCTCGGTGTTCTCGCGGACGATCACCAGGTCGACGTGGTCGTAGCGGCTCTTGACCCCGGGCAGGGTCTTGAAGGGGCGCACGTTCGCGTACAGATCGAGGGTCTTGCGCAGGGCCACGTTGATGGAGGCGTGGCCGCCGCCGATGGGTGTGGTGGTCGGCCCCTTCAGGGCGAGTCCGGTCTTGCGGATCGAGTCGAGCGTCTTCTGGGGCAGGGGCGTGCCTTCGAGGGCGATGGCCATGGCACCCGCCATCTGGGACTCCCACTTGATGACCACCCCGGTGGCTTCGATCACGCGCACGGTGGCCGCGACCACTTCCGGTCCGATTCCGTCGCCCGCGATCAACGTCCCTTTTCGAGCTGCGCTCATTACGTCCCCCCGTTCTGGTGCTTCTTGAGTATCTCGATGACCGCCTGAGGCGTCTCCGCTATCTGCAGGATCTTCGCCTCCTGCTCTCCCACTTTCCCACGCACGACCAGGGAGCTCTGAATCCAGTCGAGCAGGCCCTGCCAGTGCACCCGGTCCCCGGCGAGGATGATGGGGAAGGGCTCGATCTTCCGGGTCTGGACCAGGGTGACGGCCTCGAACAGCTCGTCGAGGGTCCCAAAACCGCCCGGCATCACCACGAAGGCCCGGGCGAACTTGACGAACATCACCTTTCGCACGAAGAAGTACTTGAACGAGATGGTGTGGGTCAGATACGGGTTGGGCTTCTCTTCGCGCGGGAGCTGGATGCACAGGCCGATCGAGCGGCCTTCCGCCTCGAACGCACCCCGGTTCGCCGCTTCCATGTCGCCGGGGCCCCCGCCGGTGATGACGTCGTAGCCCGCCTTGGCGAGGGCGTAACCCATGGCCCGGGCGTCTTCGTAATCCTCAGTGCCGGGCTTCGATCGCGCCGATCCGAACACCGTGACCCCCCGCTCGATGCTCTGGAGCTCGTCGAAACCCTCGACGAACTCCGACATGATCTTGAACATCCGCCAGGCGTCCTTGCCGGAGAAATCGATCCCCGAAAACCCAATGCCTTCTGCCATGGCTTCATTATCCCTTGTCCGGGCGGGAACCTTTCCCCCCGGCCCGGCGTTAAAAGGGTCAGGAACCCCAGGATTCAGGAGAAAAGGTCCAATGCTTCAACGACTTGCGATCATCGCCGCGCTGGCCTTCACCACCTCCGGGTGCCTGCTCAACGTCACCCATGTCTCGAACCCCGATCGGTATTTCGACGAAGCCCGGCGCAGCGCCAACGCGGTGGCCGGCCAGGAGGGACCGGCAAGAGAACTCCGCGTTCTCGTATACGACGCGAACGAGCGAAAACTGGTGCGGGTCGAGGTGCCGCTCAGTCTCGTGCGAAGACTCGCGGACAACGAGGATTTCGACTGGGATCTGGACGATCATGATCTGTGCCACTCGGGAAGCCGCGGATGCGCCGATGCGCGGCGCAAGCTCCGCAAGTTCAGGGGACGGGATCTGGAAAAGCTCCCGCTCGGGCCGCTGGTCGAAGTCACCGAGGATGATGGTGAGCGTGTCTTTGTTTATTTGCGCTGAGGTGACCGAAGATCCGATCTTGTGGACTCGGGGAATGAAGTCGCCGACCATGATCTGCTCGCCCGACTGCAGGCGGGAGATGGGGAAGCGCTGTCTCCGCTCATGGTCCGGCACGAGCGGCGCCTCTACGGGATCGCCTACGGTTATTTGCGAAACTCCGAGGATGCGCTCGAAGTCGTCCAGGACGCTTTCGTCAAGCTCTTCCAGCAATCGGAACGCATCGACGCGCGCGCCGAAGTCGGAGCCTGGCTCACCCGGGTGGCCATCAACGCGGCCATCGACCGGTACCGGCAGAAGAAGCGCCGCGGCCATCACGAAGTCGGGGTCGAGGCCGAGGATCTTCACCATGTTCCCGCCCGTCATGAGCGCGACGCCCTCGACCATCTTCACACCGACGACTCAAGGCGCGCCATCGAACGCGGGCTTCAGGCCCTCAATGAAAGGCAGCGCGCGGTCGTGACCTTGCGTCATTTCTCCGACCTTTCCCTCGACGAGATCGCGTCGACGCTCGGCGTTCGCCTGGGCACGGTGAAGAGCTCGCTCAACCGGGCGCTCGCGCGGATGAAGACGGCGATGGGCGAGGTGCGCGCATGACCCTCCTTCATTTCCGATATCGGGAGCGCCTCGGGCTCCTCGCGTCATCGTCGCTCGATTCGCAGGAGGCGGATCGGGTTCGAAAGCACGCGGGGGAATGCCCTTCCTGTCGGGCCGAGCTCGCGGAGCTTTCGAAACTGGCCTCGGCCCTTCAGGCGGACGCCGCCCTCGATCGGCCACTGCCCATCTCTTCCGAGGCGCTCCGCACCCGTGTTCTCGCGCGCATCCGGGCGGCGTCGCCGGAGCCCGCTCCCCTCCGGGCCTGGAGCCCGGCGCCCGTGATGGCCGCTTTGGGCCTCGTGGGCATCGGCATCCTCGCGGGTCTTCTCGTCACCCGCTCTTCCCGTCCCGCGGTCGCGCCCGTTCAAACCAATGCGCCGCTCCTCGCCTCGGCCGACACCGCGGTCAACGACGCCGCGTTCTACGAGCGGCTCGAGAAGACCCATACCCGCGCGAACGCCGCACGGTATCTCGCCGAAGCCCAGGACATCCTGGTTCAGGTGAGGGCCGCCGCGGATTGTCCGGACTCGCCGCGAGACAGCGTCGACGTGGCCGCGGAGGCGCAGACGAGCCGGACCCTCCTGAGGCGCCGAGCCGCCCTGGTCTCGGGCTCTCAAGGCACGCTCCTCGCCGCGCAGGGGGTCATGGAGGAAGTGGAAGGCGTCCTTCAGCGGGTGGCGGAACTTCCCAAATGCACGAGGCGGAAGGACGTCGACGCCATCGCGCGAACCGTCGACCAAAAGAATCTGCTCATGAAGATCGATCTGGTCGCCCAGGAGCTCGTCGCCCCATGAATCTCATCGCCGTCACTCTCCTCGCCTTGTCCACCTTCTCCTTCGCCTTCCCCCTCGCGGTGGAGACGGACCTCGTCGAGGCCAAGGCTCTCTTCTTCGACCGCAAGTACGAGGAGTCGCGCGCCAAGTGGGCGGAGATCGCCGCGTCGAAAGGGGCACCCGCGGAAGCCGCGACCTACTGGATCGCCCGCTGCAGCGAATCGCTCGGCGACAGCGAGCGAGCCTTTCGCGAATACGGCGTCTTCCTGGATCTGCCTCCAGGCGACGCGCGGCTCGCGGAAGAGGCGGAGATCTCCCGCATCGGCCTCGCCACCAAGCTGACCCGGGCGGGCAAACCCGGCTATCTCACCGCCGTCCTCAGGTCCCTCGGCGACGATCGCGCGGCGGTGCGCTACTTCGGGGCGCTGCAGGTGGGGTCGCTCCCGAATCCCGCCGACGCTCGCAAGGCCACGAACGTCCTCAAGGAGATCGTGGCGTCGTCGAAGGACCCCGACCTCGTCGAGCGGGCGAAGCTTCAGCTCCTTCGACTCGAGCCCAAGAGCCTGGGTGACGCCGCTCCGGTCCGCTCCCCCCGCCCGACCCCCGGGCCCGCGAGCACCACCAAGCGCCCGGCCGCCGGATCGGAACCCGAGGGCCCGGCGCGCCTGCTCCGGATCCGGATCAGCAAGGGGGGCAAGCAGACGGTGGCGGTGACCGTGCCCTTCTCCCTCGCCGAATTCGTCTTCAATTCCCTGCCCGACAGCACCAAGCACGGGCTTCAACTCAAGGGTTACGACGCCGACGGCTTCTGGAAGCGCCTGCGCACCCTGAATATCCGCGAGATCGTTTCCATCGTGGGCGAGGACGGAGAGACGATCGAGATCTGGATCGAATAGCGATCGCCCGCGGAAGGTAAGATCAGGGTCCGCCTATGCATCCCGATCTAGAGACGCTTGTGGACCTCCACCACGCCGACGTGGAGTTGAGACGTTTCGACAGCGAGCTCGCCGCCCTGCCCCAGAAGAAAGCGGCGATCGAGGCCCGGATCGTGGCCGATCGCGCGGCCCTGGACGCGGCCAAGGCCGCCCTCGACGGCCTCGGGAAGGATCGAAAGCGCCTGGAACTCGAGGTCCAGGACTTCGAAGCGAAGCGGTCGAAGTACAAGGGTCAGCTGGGCGAGGTGAAGACCAACAAGGAATACACCGCCCTCCTCCACGAAATCGAGAACGTGGAGCGCGAGATCCGATCCCGTGAAGATTCCATCCTCGAGGCCATGGAAAAGGTCGAGGGCGGCCAGGCCCGGGTGAAGGCCGAGGAGGCTTCGTTCAAGGGCGTCGAGGCGGAAAGGCGCGAGGAGATCAAGGCCATCGAGGCCCGGATCAAGGAATGTCAGGCTCAGCGGGCCGAGGTGGCGGCGACCCGGGAGAAGAAGGCGGCGGTGCTCAAGCCCGACCTTCTGGCCGAGTACTCGCGGATCCTGGCCCGGCGCGGGACCGCCCTCGCCGAGGCGAAGGACGGGGCCTGCACCATGTGCCACGTGAAGCTAAGGGCCCAGGTCTTCGTGGACGTCAAGCGCAACGACGCCATCATCACCTGCTCGGCGTGCTCCCGGATCATGTTCTTCAACGCCCCGCCTCCCCAGGGCGCGGTTGAAGCGCCGCTGCCGCACTAGTGTGAGCTCCGCGCACGCGCCCGAGCTGGTGATCCACATCGACGGGGGCTCGAGAGGAAATCCCGGGCCGTCGGGGTTTGGCGTTCACGCGGTGGACGGCAAGGGCCACGTGGTGGCCGAGCACTTCGGCTTCATCGGCAAGGCCACCAACAACGTCGCCGAGTATCAGGCCCTCGTCCACGCGTTCAAGCTCGCCTCCGCGCGCGGGGCGCGTCGGCTGGAGATCCGGTCCGATTCCGAACTCGTGGTGAAGCAGATGAACGGCGTCTACAAAGTGAAGCATCCCGACATGCTGACCCTGTGGCGGCAGGCGTGCACCCTGCGGCGAGGCTTCGAGGCGGCGGAGATCAAACACGTCCGGCGCGAGCAGAACAAGGAAGCCGACGCGCTTGCGAATCGCGCCATGGATCTGCAGGAGTCCCACTTGTCATGACCAAACTCAAGAGCTATCTATGCGGCGCCTGGCAGGAGGGCTTTGGAGACGGCGAGGCCCTTCTCAATCCGGCGACCGAGGAGATCCTGGCCTTTGCCTCCGCCGACCGCCTGGACCGAAAACAAGCGCTCGATTTCGCCCGGCTCGAGGGCGGCCCCGCGCTGCGCGCCCTCACCTTCAAACAGCGGGCGGAGCTCGTTCAGAAGACGGCGTCGCTCCTTCAGAAGAACCGCGACGAACTGATCGGCCTCGCCATGACGAACGGGGGCAACACGCGGTCCGACGGCAAGTTCGACGTGGATGGCGCGATCGCGACCCTCCAGGCTTTCGCGGAAACGGGCGCGGCTCTCGGCGACAGACGGATCCTCGTCGATGGCGAGGCGATTCAACTCGGCCGGGCTCCCCGTCTCGTGGGTCAGCACATCCTGACCACGCGACCCGGAGTCGCGGTTCATGTCAACGCCTTCAACTTTCCGGCCTGGGGCCTGGCGGAAAAGGCCGCGGTGGCCCTTCTCGCCGGCATGCCCGTGCTCACCAAGCCCGCGACAAGTTCGGCGCTCGTGGCCCATCGTCTCTTCGAGCTCCTGGTGGAGTCGCAGATCTGGCCGAAGGGCTCTCTTTCCCTGCTCCTGGGCCGGGCCGGCGATCTGGTCGATCACCTTGAAGGTCAGGACTGCCTCGCATTCACCGGAGGAGCCTCCACCGCCGCACTCCTGCGCAACACGCCGGGCGTGGTCGCCCGCGGCACGCGCATCAACGTCGAGGCGGATTCACTCAACGCCGCGGTCCTTGGTCCCGATGTCGAGACGGACTCCGAGACCTGGGATTTCTTCGTCAAGGATGTCCTGCGCGACATGACCCAGAAAGCCGGGCAGAAGTGCACGGCCATCCGCCGCGTTCTCGTCCCCGAAGCGGTGAGCGAGCGCCTCCGCGACGATCTCGCCGATCGCCTGGTCGCGGTGGTGGTGGGAAATCCCGCGACCGAAGGCGTGCGCATGGGTCCATTGGCCACGGCGTCGCAGAAGGCCGCGGTTCTCGAAGGCCTCTCGCTCCTGGCTCGCGATGGGCGTCTCGTGCACTCGCGCCCCGGTCTCAAACCCGAGGGCGTGCCCGAGGGCAAGGGCTTCTTCGTCTCGCCGACCCTCCTCGAGGTCGAGCCCGGGGCAGAGGCTCCGAGCGTGCACTCCCACGAAGTGTTTGGCCCGGTCGCCACCATCGTTCCCTATGACGGATCCGCGGCGCAGGCGGTGGAACTCATCTCGCGCGGCGCGGGCGGCCTGGTTTCCTCCATCTACTCGGAGGACGTTCCCTTCGTCTCCGACGCGACCCTCGGACTGGCGCCATTCCACGGTCGGCTCTTCCTCGGCAGCGTGAAGATCGCCGAGGTCTCGCCGGGTCCCGGCACCGTCCTTCCCCAGCTCGTTCACGGCGGCCCGGGGCGCGCGGGGAACGGGGAGGAGCTTGGAGGCGAGCGCGGTCTCGCCTTCTACATGCAGCGCACCGCGATCGAAGGCTCGCGGCCGGTGATCGACCGCATTCTCAGGCAGGGAGGGGCCTGAAGATGACCGACCTGTTTGTGAAGGACCTGGAGGGCAGGGACACCTCGCTGGCCGACATCGCGAAGAAGAAGCCCACCCTGTTCATCTTCGTCCGGCACTTCGGCTGAATCTTCTGCCGAGAGCAGGCGGTGCAGGTGCATCGCGAACGGGAAGGGTTCAAGAAGCTGGGCGTTCAGGCGGTGGTGGTCGGTCATTCGAGTCTGCGCTACGCGAAGGCCTTCGTCGAGGAGACGAAGATCGACCTGCCGGTCTACGTCGATGAGAAGCGGGTGGTCTACAAGGCCCTGGAGTTCAAGCGTCCTCTCCTCGCGTTCCTGACCCCGAAGGTCTTCAAGCGCGCGGCGGCGGCGAGGGCGGAAGGCTTCACTCAACCGGGCGTTCACGGTGACGCCTTTCAGCTCGGCGGCGTCCTGCTGCTGATGCCGGATGGCTCGATGCCCTACAAGTACTCGAGCCAGTTTCCCGGCGACCATCCCCGGATCGACGACCTCAAGGCCGAGGTCAAGAAGGCGCTCGCCTAAACGAGGTTGTCGAGCTTCACGCGGTCGCTGGCGCGGCGATCGCGGACGACCTCGCCGGTCGCTTCCGTGGTGTAGCGATGCACGTCGGCTTCGAGGGTCAGCACGGTGACCGGCTTCCGCTTGCCCCTCAGGTTCAAAATCCCCACCGACTTGAGACCGAGGGATCCGGGATCGCGGCCACCGATGAGGCCGCTGTCGAGGAGGGCCGAACCCGGCATGGCGCGATGCTCGAGGCGCGAGGCGGTGTTCACGGTGTCGCCGAGAAGGGTTCGATCCTGCTGATAGAAGGGCCCCACCGAGGTGACGATGGTGGGGCCCCAGGCCACGCCGACCCGAAGCTCGATGGGATCGACATCGTGGGTGCGAAGCTGGGCCGCGATCTTGGTGCGCGCGTCGAGGATGTCCGAGGTGGCGGCGACCGCGGCGAGGCCATCCTCGAAGAAGCCCATGATGCCGTCGCCGATGTACTTGACGATCTCTCCGCCGTGCTGGTAGCAGATCGCGGCCACCACCGTGCAGTAGACATTCAGCATTTCCACGATCTGCGCGGGCTTCAGCACTTCGGACGCGTTGGTGAAGCCGCAGATGTCCACGAACATGACCGCGCGGTCGACCACCTCCTCGATCCCCTGTGGGCCTTCCGGCCCGTGCTTGTCGATGGTCTCCCAGGTGGAAGGGGGGACATAGCGCCGCAAGACCTCCTGGATGCGCACGTTCTCCTCGTGGATCGCCTGGAGCTGCGTGTACGAGGTCTGGACCTCCGCGCTCTTCCGGGCCAGCTCGGTCTCGTAGTCGAGACGGCGGATCAGAAGGCCCATCTGGTCGCACAGGGTGAGGAAGGCCGCTTCGTCGGGCTCCTCGATGACCTCGCGGATGTCGTCCTCGATGACGAAATAGCCGCGGAAGTCCGGGCCGGAGAAGACGGGGATGGCCCAGGAAAAGCGCGGCGCGTGACCGAGGATGAAGCTCTGCCTGGGCAGATGAAGGGCTTCGCCGGGCCGGGCCGTCGCCATCTGCAGCTCCAGCACGTCGCGCATCAGGTCCGGCGCCCTGGCCCCCTGGAAGGAAGGGCAGGCGGCCTCGAGCGTCCACCGGCCGTCGACGTGACGCTCCAGGAAGGCCGAGAAAGCGTAGCCCGCGCGGGTCACCGCGGCCGCGGTCATCACCGAACGCGCGGCTCCGAGGTCGGCGCGTTCCAGGGCGAGATGGACGACGTCGCGGACCATCTCGAGCCTCGACCGCAGACGGGCTTCGGCGTCGTACCGGTCGCGGTTCTCGAGGACGGTGGCCACGTACCCGGAGAGCAGCGACAAGAGGCGCAGGCTGTCTTCCGAGGGCCTCTGGCCGTCGTCGGGATCTTCGAAGAGGATGTATCCCCAGAGCCGGTGGGGCGAGCGAATCTCCACCAGGCCGTGATCCCCCGGCTCGGGCGGGCGCCGTCGCGCCCGCGCTTCCGAGTAGGGGTAGGGGGGCGGCCCGCTCGCCACGATGCGCGAGCCGGGAACCCAGGAGGCGAGGTCGAGCTTGTAGCCGCGCTCGAAGGCCTTGAAAAGCTCCGCGGTCGGCACGCGATCCGGGAGATTCCCGGCGCCGTGAACCGCGGCGCGGAACGCGAGGCGAGGATCCGCCTCGCTGATATAGATGGCCGAGCGCCGGAAGGGGGTGATCTCGGAAACCGCGCGCACGAACCGGCTCAGGAGTTCCTTGGAGTCTCCGCCCACCTTGAGGTTCCGGGAAACTTCGAGCAGGGCCACCGCGCGTCGCCGCATGCGCCGGCGCTCCCGTCCGAGCCGGTACAGGCGCAGGGTCACTTCCTCGAGCTTCGCGAAGTCGATGGGCTTGGCCAGCACGTCATCGATGGCCTCGCGGACGAAGCCGGTCAGGGCGTCGATGTCGAAAGCGCCCGAGACCACCAGGATGGGAACGTCGAGGTCGGTCTCGCGGACTCCCTGGACGAAATCGTGGCCGTTGCCGTCCCCGAGGAGGTAGTCGACGAGGACGAGATCGAAGGGCGCCTTCGCATAGGCGGCGAGACCGTCACTGATCCCGCTCGCGCAAACCGCTTCCCAGCGCTTGGTGGTGAAGTGGCGCTCGAGGAGTTTCCGGAAGATCGCGTCGTCATCGACGATGAGGACGCGAGGCTTGGGGGAAGTAGGCACCGGAAGCCATCTTAGACCGGCCGGTAGAATCGTTCTCGTGGAAATCGACATCGATCCCCGGATCACCCAGGCTCCCAAGGTCGAACTGCACCAGCACACCGATGGCTCCATTCCCGTCGAGGTCACCTGGGAGCTGATGCGCCACCACGGTCTGCACCCGGTGGACACCATCGAGGAGATGCGGCGGCGCCTCGAGATCCAGGAGCACGAGGAGGGCACCCTCATGTCCTATCTCGACAAGATGCACTACCCGATGTGGATCACCCAGTTCTACGAGAACATCGCGAGCGTCACCGAGGCGATCGTGGACGAGGCCGCGAAATCCGGGGTCCACACCCTGGAGCTTCGCTACTCTCCCATCATCCACACCTTCGCCGGCCTCACCCCGCGCCAGGCGATCCGCGCCGTGCTCTCGGGCATGAACCACGCGAACAAGCGGCATGGCATGAAGCTCGGCCTGATCGTGATCGCCATGCGCCAGCACGGGCCTCACATCGCGAAGATCCTGGCCCGTTCCGCGATTTCCGAAGCCCAGCACCTGCACGCGCGCACCGGGGTGGTGGGCTTCGACATCGCGGGCCCGGAGTCAGGGAACCCTCCGCACCTGTTCGCGAGCTCCTACGAGATCGCGCGCCTCGGGCGCCTCGGGCTCACCGCGCATGCGGGCGAGGACGGCCCCCCGCGCTACATCTGGGAGGCCATCGACGGCCTCGGGTGCCAGCGCATCGGCCACGGCTGCTCGGCCGTGCATGACCCGGCGCTCATGAAGCGCCTGGCCAAGGACAAGATCCTGGTGGAGTGCTGCATCTCGTCGAACCAGCACACGGGTGCGGTGAAGAAGGGCGCGCCCCATCCCATCAAGACGATGCTGGAGTACGGCGTCCCCGTCTCGATCTGCTGCGACAACTCCACGGTCTCGCGCACCAACCAGAACATCGAGTGCTTCAAGGCCGCGCAGGAGGTCGGGGTCGACGCCCTGCTCCAGATTCTCAAGGACTCCGAAGCGCACACCTTCATCAAACCCGAGACCGCGCTCGTGGAGCCGGGAATCGACTAGAGGCTGACCGCCTTCTTGAGCTCGCCCCGATCCGCTTGATCGAGGATCGCTCTCCATACGAAAACCGTGAAGGCGAAGGCGAGCCCGGCCCTGACCAGGGCCCCGCCCAGACCGTTGTCGACCAGGGTGCCGATGAGAAAGAACCCGACGCCGCCGGCGACGGCCCCCCAAATCCGCGGCCACTGGATGGGGATCGGGTAGAGCTTTCTCGAGATCGAAGCGCCCAGGAAGGCCATCAGCGCATAGCCCGCCACCGTGGCCCAGGCCGAAGCCAGGATCCCGTAATAGGGAATGAGCCAGAGGTTCAAGACGATATTCAGGGTTGCCGCGGCCGCGGTGATCATCGGGTAGTACCTCGCTTCCTTCGCGATGGTGATTCCCACCGAGGCGAGGAGAAAGAAACCCTGGAACAGGTAGGCCAGGACCATCACCGGGACGATGGACGCACCCGCGTGATAGGCCTTGTTCCGGCTGACCAGGCGGAGCACGTCGGGCAGGATCAGGGCGAGCCCGGTGGCCGCGGTGACGAAGACGATCGACATGCGGCTGGCCACGAGCGCGATCTCCTTGGGGCCGTTCTCCTTCTTCGCGTTCTCGAAGACGAAGGGCTGCCATGCGGGCTCGAAGGCGGAGAGGGGAAACTTCATAGCCGCGGCGAAGCCGTTTCCCACCTGATAGACGCCGATCTCGGCCAGGCTCACGAAAGATTCCAGGATCCTCCGGTCGGCGAGATTGAGGGTCTGCACCAGCACGCCGTGCGGCACCTTGGGCAGGCCGAAACGCAGGGCTTCCTTGAGGGGCGCCCAGTCGAAGGCGAGAGTCGCGCGCTTCTTCAGTTCGACGAAGAGGAGGACGGCGAGCAGGGCGCTGCCCGCGACGTCGGAGATGAGGGCCCCCGTGACCCCCAGGCCGGCGACCACCAGGATCACCTTGAGCACGGTGTTGGCGGCGTGACGGATCAGCGAGTAGGTGGAGAAGATCGAGGCCTTGCCTTCGATCCGGAGCAGGGCGAAGGGCACGAAAACGAAGGACGAGGCCAGCAGGTCCGCGGCCACAAGCCTCACCCAGGCGATGCCATCGGCGTTCTCGAAGAGCGCGCGCGACACCTCGGCCGAGAAGATCCAGACCAGGGCGAAGGTCAGGGAGGCGAAGCCCGCCGAGAAGAGTGCCACCGTTCCGGCGAAGCGGGCGCGCTGGCCCTCCTCCAGGTCGTAGAAGATCCGGATGAAACCCGAGTCCAGCCCCAGGCGGAAGACGATCTTGAGGAAGGTCGAAAGCAGGAGCAGCAGGGCGAGCGCCCCGTAGTTCTCCGGGGTGAGGAAGGCGAGGTAGAGCGGGACCAGGAGGAAGTTGATCCCCTGGGCCAGGACGTCCGCGGTGCCGTAGGCGAGCGAAAGGCGCGCGAGCCCCTTGAGCGAGTGCGTGGGACTTCCGGTCAGACCCGGCCCTCGTCCGTCATGAAGTGCTCGATGACCCGGTCGAGGAGGCCGTCGAGGCCCACCTTCGGCTCGTAGCCGATGAGCTTCTTGATCTTGGTGAGATCGGGGACGCGGCGCGGCATGTCCTCGAAGCCCTCTTCGTAGGCCTGGGCGTAGGGCACGAGCACGATCTCGCTCGATGACTTCGTCTTGGCCTTCACGAGCTTCGCGAGATCCATGATCGAGACCTCGCGGGCGTCGTTGCCGATGTTGATCACCTGCCCGACCGCTTCTTCGCACTCGGCGAGCCGGAGCAGCGCCCACACCACGTCGGACACGTCGGTGAAGCAGCGACGCTGTTCGCCGTCGCCGTAGACGGTGATGGGATGGCCGGAGATCGCCTGTCTCACGAAGTTCGGGATGACCATGCCGTAGCGGCCGGTCTGGCGCGGGCCCACGGTGTTGAAGAGGCGGAACACCACCACCGGAAGCTTGCGCTCCTTGTGGTACGCGAGGGCCAGGAACTCGTCGATGGCCTTGCTGCACGCGTAACTCCAGCGGCCCTTGATGGAAGCGCCCATCACCAGGTCCCCGTCTTCACGGAAGGGCACGTCCGTGCTCTTGCCGTAGACCTCGGAGGTGGAAGCGATCAGCACCTTCTTGCGCTTCTTGTTGGCATGGCGCAGGACGATCTCGGTCGCGTGGACGTTGGTTTCGATGGTGCGCACCGGGCTTTCCACGATGAGCTTCACCCCCACCGCGGCGGCGAGGTGAACCACCACGTCGGCGCGATCGATGAGCTCGGCGGTGAGGCTCTCGTTCATCACGCTGTCGACGGTGTACGCAAAGCCCTTGCGGCCCTTGAGGTGCTCGATGTTCTCGATGGAGCCGGTCGAGAGGTCGTCGAGGATCTCGACGTCATGGCCGGCATCGAGGAATGCCTCGGAGAGGTGGCCTCCGATAAACCCCGCGCCGCCCGTGATGAAGACTTTCATTGCTTTCCTTCCCTGCCCGCGACCATCGCGGTCTTTCCATTCGATTCGGACTGGCCCTGGGCCTGCTCGAGGACGATTTCGGCGGCCCGCGCCGCGCCGTACCCGTCCACCAGCGCCCGGCCCTTGGCGCTCATCTCCCGCCGCTTCCCCGGGTCGTTGAGGATCTGCCGCACCGCGTCGAGGATCGTGGTTTCATCGACGTCGACGCCGAGGCCCAGATACTCAATGGTTCCGAATCGCGAGAATTCTCGCATGCGCCGATCCTCCCTCGCGTTCTGGGCCAGGACCACCCCGGGGGTGCCGAGCGCCGCGATCTCGTAGACCGACATGCCTCCGGAGCACAGGACGAGGTCGGCGTCGAGCATCAGGTCGGCCATCTGCATGTCGACCCCCTTCACCAGGGGCAGGTTCTGGCCGAGGGTCCGCTGGAGCGCTTCGAACACGTGGGTGTGGGGGAAGGCGGGGCCCGCGACGGAGAGCACCTCGACCTCCCGGGTGAGGGGAGCCAGGGCCTTCGCGACCTTGAGGGTGAGGGCCTGGGGATCGGCGCCGCCGAAGGTGAGCAGGACCTTCGCGGGCTTCTCGCGGAACGGACGCTCGCGGCCCTGGAAATGGCGGCGCAGGATGGCGAAGGCGGGCCCCCCGTAAAAGCCCTCCGGCGTCTCGCGGTCCTCGTTCATCACCGAAATCACGAACTGGGCGTCGCGCGAGACCCGCTCGAGGTCGTCGAGGGTGTCGACCAGGTTGATGGTGACGGTTCCGAGGCGCGCGAGCGAGCGCAGGTAGGTCTCCTCGACCAGCGGCAGATCGTTGATCACCACCGAGGGAGCGAAGTCCTGGATGGAGTCGATGAGGACCTCGAGCCCGCCCGACTTGAACACCCGCACCGGGTAGCCGCTCTTCGACACCGTGGCGATGCCCTCGGCGTGGTCGGCGCTCATGAGGAAAGCGATCTCCGCGCGCGAACTCTCTCGCAACGCTTCCGCGACCGCGAGGGACCGGTACACGTGGCCCATCCCCCGCACCCTCGAGCCATCCACCCGGAAGAGGATGCGCGGCTCGCGCAGGAGGCGTTCGGCCATCCAGAAGTCCTCGAGATCGTGAACCGCGAAGCCTTCGCGCTTGTCGAGGACCACGAAGCCGACGGAATCGCCGAACCGCGCGTCGCGGTCGAGGACGTCGCGGGAGATGGCCACGATGGCGCCGTTCTCGAGATAGACCGGCTCCTGTTCGTCGCGCCGGCCCGCCCGGTCGAACAGAGGCCGGAGCAGGCCGTCTTCGGCCTTCCATCGCAGCGAGAGATCCGAAGTCACCGAGACCACCGCGCTGAACCGCCCGGTCGCGATCTTCGCGAGGGCCTCCTCGATGCTGCGCGCGGACCGGAACGGCGTGGTGGCCTGGAGGACGAGGACCACGTCGGGCCGCGGATGCCCCTTCTCCGATTCCGCCACCGCGTGCCGGACCACGGGCATGAGGCTCGAAAGGTCGCCCGAGAGCTCCTTCGGGCGCAGGAACGGCACTTCCGCGCCATGAGCACGCGCGATCCCGGCCACGGTCTCGTCGTCGGTGGAAACGATGATCCGGTCGATGCCCTTCGCCTCCTTCGCGGCGCGGATGGTGTGGGCGAGCAGAGGCGCGTCGCCGAGGCGCCTGATGTTGAGGTAGGGGACGCGGTCCGACCCGCCGCGGGCCGGGATGACGGCTACGACTCTCAAACCATCTCCCAGGTGAGGGTCGTGTCTTCGGCGATGTCCTGCTTCGCGGTCCGCCCGATCACGAGATCGAAGAAGCGGGGCGAGATTCCCGTCCCTGGGCGCTTGTAGGTGAGCATGTCGCGGGTGATGGAGGCGCCCTTGGCGATCGGCTTCGCCGAGGTGACGCTCCGGCGCGCGTAGAGGAAGGCGTCTTTCTCGAGCGGCTCGAGGCCCTTCACCGGTCGGCCGAACGCCCTCTCGATGGTCCGGATGCCCTGCACCATCGCCTTCCCCTCGCCGGGATCGACGGAGAGGTGATGATCGGGGGAGCCTTTGATCGTCTTGTCGATGGTGTAGTGCTTCTCGATCATGCAGGCGCCCATGGCCACCGCTGCCTGGGGCACGCTGATGCCGAGCGAATGGTCGGAAAGGCCCACGGGAATACCCGGAAAGGCCTGCATCATGTGGGTCATCATCCGCAGGTTGATGCCCTCGGCCGGGCAGGGATACTTGAGAGTGCAGTGGAGGAGGACCACCTCGTCGCAGCCGCTCCGGGCGAGGGTTTCGAGCGCCTCATCGATCTCCGCCAGGGTCGAGGTGCCAGTGGAGAGGATCACGGGCTTTTTCACCCGGGCCACGCGCTCGAGGAGAGGCTTGCAGGTGAGGTCGGCGGAGGCGATCTTGAACACGGGCATGTTCATCCCGGCCAGGAAGTCCACGGCCTCGTCGTCGAACGGCGTCGAGAAGGCGACGATCCCGGTCTTGCGGGCGTACTCGATGAGCGCCTTGAAGTCGGCATCGGAGAGCTTGTCGAGCTTGGCGAAAGTGTCCCACTGGGTACCGCTCGGATCCTGGGGCTCGACCCAGTAGCGCGGGGCGACCCGGGTGGCGATCTTCGACGCGGTGTAGCTCTGGAACTTGATGGCGTCGAAGCCCGCCTCCCGCGCGGTATCGACGAGGGCCTTGCCCCGGTCGAGGAGGCAATCGTGGTTGACCCCGGCCTCCGCGATGAGATACGCGGGCTCCGAGATTCCTACTTTTCTTCCCGCGATATTGAACGTGGACTTCATGGAACCTCTGGTTTTTGAGGAAGGACCTCTTCTCGAGCCCCTATTCTAGAGGGCGGGGATCGCGCAGGCCGCCTGACGCCGCCCCGGTCAGCGGCTTCGGACCGTGGACGGATAGAACCGGACCTCGACGCTCGTGCCGTCGGGATCGTTGAAGTAGATGGACCGGGCGAAGCCGCGAGCCCCGAAATTGCGCCCGTCCTCCCGCGTGATCGGGATGCCCTGGCGCGCCAGCCGGCGCTTCACCGCCCGCACCCCGGCCTCGTCCAGGGAGATGCAGAAATGGTTGGGATTCCGCGGTTCGGGTCCCGCCCACATCGTGGGCGGGAACATGTCGATGACGCTCCTGGCGTTCACTCGGACCGAGGGGAAGAGCACTTTGCCGGCGACGAACTCCTCGAGGCGCACCGGAGGGAAGGCGAGCACGCGCTCATAGAAGCGGACGGAAGCCACGGGGTCCGTGGTCTCGAGGACCACATGGTCGAGCGCGGCGGCGCCGCGCTTTCGAGGTTTCGAAACAGGGTCTGCCATCGAGAGGGCGAAGCGTAACACCCGGGCAGAACTGGAATCGTTGGACCATTCCGCCTTCAGCCGATGGCGACGCCCAGCAGCGCGGGCCCGGGGGAACTCTCGAAGTCACGACGCGCCTCGGCGTGAAGCGACTCGGCGCGGCCGAGCACGGCCCCGAAACCCGGGTGCGCGCGCAGGCCGGCGAGCCAGGGGTCCTTCAGGAAGTTGGGTACGCAGAAGTAGCCGCCCTCGACCACGCGCGCGAAATGGCGAAGAGCCTCTTCGTGAAGGCCGAGATGGGCGAGCGCGCGGACTCCCATGTAGATGCCCTCGGGGTCGCGCATGCCCGCGGCGAGAAGAACGCTCATGGCCTGGAGGATTGCGCCCTGGTCCCGCTCGACGCTGGCCCGCTGCAACTGCAGCAACGCGCGCACCGGGCCTTGCACCGTGGGCTCCATCTGCCGACACATCTGCATGACTTCCTCGCCCCGGTCGAGGGTGGCGAGCGCGTAGTTGCGCGTGCCGAGCAGGTCTGCGGGCGCATCGCTCCAGATCGCGCGTTCATATTGCCCCAGGGCGAGATGAGTGAAGTTCACGCTGGTCTTCACCTGGGCATCGAGGCGGCGAGCATTCTCGTCCGCGGCCAGCGAGGCCTCGAGCAAGCCGCAGTACCGGCAGGCGTGCACCAGACCCACATAGAGATCCACCTGTGCGCTCGACGCTTGAGCGCGCTCGAGCAGCCGCAACATGGCATCCTTCGGCCGTCCCGACTCCACCTCGAATTGGGCATAGAGGCTGTGGGCGAGAGCCAGGTCCGGGTTCAGGTCGAGGGCTCGCCGGAACGCGAGGTCGGCCTTCTGCTCCAGTTCGGGCGACTGTAGGGGAGCGTATTTCGCCAGCAACCGATAGACGCGACCGAGCCTGGCCCAGGCGGGGGCGTAGCGAGGTGCGGTCTCCACGCACTGCAGGTAGAGATCGCGGGCCACCGCCCAGGTGCTGGAGTCCGTGGCCAGCTGATTGCCGCGAAGGTAGAACTCGTAGGCCTTGGGGCTTTCGGGCACGTCCTGCGCGAGCAGCCGGTGCTCGCGGGCGGTGAGGGGCAGGGCGAGGGCTTCGACGATCCGGTGCACCAGGCTGTCCTCGAGTTCGAAGATGTCGGTGAGCGTGACCTGCGCGCTTTGGGACCAGAGCACGGTTCCGGCCGGCGCCTCCACCAGTTGGGTGGTCACGCGCACTCGATCACCCGACCGGAGGAGCGTTCCGGTGACCACGACATCGACGTCCGCCTCCGTGGCCATGCGCCGGAAGTCGGGTGAATCGCCGCCGAAACGCCCGGCCGCCGCACTCGAGCGCACCACCAGCGCGGACAGACCGGAAAGCGAGTTGGTGATGGCGTCGGGGAGGCTGAAGGCAAGGAAGTCCGTCTCCGGATCCGCCCGCAGGATCCGGAACGGCAGGACCATGAGCCGCGTCATGGCCACCACGCGGGGGAGCGCGCCGGTGTCGTCCGCGGCCAGGACCGAGGCGAGGTCGCTCGCCATCGCGAGAGCGCTCGCCGGCCGATCCTGCGCGGCCTTGGCCAGCCCGCGCCGAATCACGCGATCCAGGCCGGCGACCGACGTCGATCCTCCGAGGGCGGGGGGTTGGTCGTACAGGGTCGCGTGCAGGACCTCCATGATGGTGCGGCCCCGGAAGGCGGGTCGGCCCGCTACCATCTCGAACAACATGGATGCGACCGCGAAGAGGTCGGTGCGCGCGTCGACGGTTCCTCCCGCGATCTGCTCGGGGGCCATGTAATGAGGCGTGCCCAGAATCTCGCCGGCCTGGGTCAGGACACTCCGGGTCAGGCCATCCGCCGACTCGGCCAGGGCCACGGGTCGGGCCAGACCGAAGTCGAGAAGCTTCGGGCCATCCGCGGTCAGGAAGACGTTCGACGGCTTGAGGTCGCGGTGGACGAGGCCCGCGTCGTGAATCGCGCCAAGCGCGGCCAGCACGCCGAGGCCGAGGCTGACCGTGTCGGCCAGGGACAGGGCGCCCCGCTTCATGCGCTCCGCGAGTGACTCTCCTTCGAGCAATTCCATGGCGATGTAGGGAGCGCCGTCCGCCTCCCCGATTCCCAGGATCCGGCACACTCCGGGGTGATCCACCCGGCTCGCCACCCTGGCCTCGCGCTCGAAGCGTTTCCGGGTGAGCGGATCGTCGCCGGAATCGCGGATGACCTTCAGCGCGACACGCGCGCCATGCTCGTCGAGGGCGGTGTAGACGATCCCCATCCCGCCCTCGCCCAGCTTTCCGACCACCCGGTAGGGTCCCAAGGTACGCATTGCCGGCCAGAATACCGGAAGGCCCGATCTACTCCGTCCAGACGAGCAGCCGATCACCGTTCGGACGGACCTGGTCCAGCACGAGGCCGGGGCCGTGTCGCGACAGGTCGTCGGCGGTCAGTCCCAAACGCTCGAGGTCCAGTCCGGTATCGCGAACGGCGAACTGCAAAGCCGGTCCCTTCAGGCTGAAGAACCAGAACGGCACATGAGCGGAAGCGAGGCGTTCCTCGGCCGCCCGGTAGGCGAGCACCTCGAGGTGCTTCACCGCGGCAACACCGGGTGCGGCCGCCGCCGGCACGCTCGAGCGAGCGACATGGCCAGAGGCGTCCACCTCCAGCATGGGCACCTGATTCGCGAACTTCTTTCGGACCGCCGCGAAACGGGTGAGGGCCTCGGACGAGTTCGCCTCCTCCACGTTCACGGCGCGATAGACGAGGCTTCCAAAGATCGAAAACCCCACGAGGGCCGCCACGGTGATGCCGAGGGCGATGCGGGAGGCTTTCATGGACGGATCGTCCGAGGAGGTTCGCGGTCAGCCTCGGCGGGCCGCCTCGATCTTCGCGATGTCGATCTTCCGCATGGTCATCATCGCCTCGAAGGCGCGCTTCGCCTCGGCGCCGCCCGCGGCCAGGGCGTTGGTCAGGGCGCGCGGGGTGATCTGCCACGACAGTCCAAAGCGGTCCTTGCACCAGCCGCAATCGCTTTCCTGACCGCCATTCCCGACGATCGCGTTCCAGTAGCGGTCCGTCTCTTCCTGGGTGTCCGTCGCGATCTGGAAGGAGAACGCTTCGCTGTGCTTGAACATGGGCCCGCCGTTGAGGCCGAGGCAGGGAACGCCAAGCACGGTGAATTCCACGGTGAGCACATCGCCGGCCTTGCCGCTCGGGTAGTCGCCGGGCGCCCGGTGCACCGCGATCACCTCGCTGTCCGGAAACGTGGCCGCATAGAAGCGCGCGGCCTCGTGCGCGTCCTTGTCGAACCAGAGACAGATCGTGTTCTTGGCCTTCATCGCCCGGAGTTCCCGCTTTTCATCTTGTCATGGCAGTCCGAGAACACGACGTCCACTCTCGCGGCCGCGACGCGTTCACCTTCCAAGGCGCTTCAGGCCCTCGTGGGCATCATGGGAATGCGCGAACCGCAGCCCACGTAGGGGCGGATCTCCTTGAACTTCTCGGGAGCGATCGAGGGGCCGGCCTTGCTGCAGTGGGCGTCGAAGGCCTTGCTGAGGGCTTCCGCCACTTGCGGCTCGTCCATCCTCTGCAGGTCGGTGCGCTGCAGCATGAAGACCTGCTTGCCGTCCTTGAACAGGCCGATGCTGGGGGAGGAGGGCGGGTAGGCGCTCATATAGCTTCGCGCCCGGTCCACTGCGTCGCGATCGACGCCCGCGAACACGGTCACCGAGCGATCGGGAATGCGCGCGTTCTGGAGCGCGAGCATCGCGCCCGGGCGGGCCTGGCCGGCGGCGCAGCCGCAGACCGAGTTCACGATCACGAGGGTGGTGCCGGTCTTCGCGGAGAGCGCCGCATCGACCTCTTCTGGGGTGGTGAGAGGCTCGACGCCGACCGCGGCAAGTTCCTGCCAGAGGGGTTCGACGGCTTTCGGATCGTAGATGGGCGGTAGGGGCATGGAAGGAGTCTATGCCGCGACTCCGTGCCGGCCCTTCAGGCCTACTTGCGCGCGGAAGGCACCAGCTTCAGCAAACGTCCCTGCGCTTCGTCCGTCACCAGGTAGAGGGCGCCGTCGGGTCCTTGCCGCACGTCGCGGATGCGCTCGCGCTTTGGCCGCAGGTCGGTGAGCAGCCGTTCCTCGCCCACGATCTTGTCCCCGTCGAGTGAGAGGCGGACGAGGTTCGTGCTGGCGAGGCCGCCGACGAACACGCTGCCTTTCCAGGCGGGGAAGAGGTCCCCGGTGTAGAAGACCATGCCGGAGGGCGCGATCACCGGATCCCAGTAGTACGCGGGCTGTTCCATGCCCTCCTTCGATGTGATGCCCCCGGTGATGGGCGTGCCGCGGTATTCGATCCCGTAAGAGATGGTGGGCCAGCCATAGTCCCTGCCCTTTCGCACGATGTTCAGCTCGTCGCCGCCCCTGGCTCCATGCTCCACCTCCCAAAGCTCACCGGTGGTGGGATGCAGGGCCGCCGACTGGATGTTGCGATGACCGATCGACCAGATCTCGGGCTTTGCCCCGGCCCTGCCCACGAACGGGTTGTCCTGGGGAATCGTGCCATCCGGATTGATCCGTGCGACCTTGCCGAGCAGGCCGTCCATTCGCTGCGCCTGATGACGTCCCTCTTCGATCGAGCGCTCGCCGAGGGTGATGAAGAGTTTCCCGTCCCGGCCGAAGACGAGACGGGACCCGAAGTGCATGGTGGAGGCGAGCGAAGGGCTTTGATGAAAGATGACCTCGACGTTCTCGACTCTCGGCGCCGCGCCATCCACGAAGCGGCCGCGCGCGACCGCGGTGTTGTTGAGTCCGCCCTCGCGCGGCTCCGCGTAGCTCCAGTAGATGAGGCCGTTCTTCTCGTGATCGGGATCCGTGACCACGTCGAGCAGACCGCCCTGGCCGCGCGCGTCCATCGCGGGCAGCCCCGTGACCGGCGCGGACAAAGCGCCGTCGGGTGACACCACGCGGAGGCGTCCAGGCCTTTCGGTGACGAGCAGGCGGCCCTTGGGAAGGAACGCGATGGCCCACGGCCGCTCGAGCCCGGTGACGAGCGGAATAACGTCGAACGCCACGACGCTCTTCTGCTCGGGCGCCCGCGTCTGACCGGCGAAGGCCGGTTTCTGGGAGGGAGCGTTCGGCGGTCGGGATTCCACACCCTGAGCGTGGGCTAGAAGCGGAAGGCCAAACGCAACGAGGCCAGCCGCGATGTATCGGCCCGGGGAACGGGTCTGGGAATCGGTCATGTCGTTCTCAATCGTAGCCTGCAGCCCTTGGTCACGCTAGGCTTTCGCCACTCATGAACATCGCCTTCAAGAGGCTCCCGGGCGGAGCCGGTCTTCCCCTTCCCGCCTATCAGACCGCGGACTCCGCGGGGATGGACCTGCACGCGGCCATCGAGGCCGACTGCGCCATAGCACCCGGCGCCCGCGCGTTCCTGCCCTGCGGCTTCTCGCTGGCCATTCCTCGAGGCTACGAGGGCCAGGTCCGGTCGCGTTCGGGCCTCGCCCTCAAGCACGGCATCGCCGTGTTGAACTCCCCCGGCACCATCGACTCCGACTATCGCGGCGAACTCGCGGTCGTCCTGGTGAACCACGGCGACGCGCCGTTCGTGGTGTCAAGAGGCATGCGGATCGCGCAGCTCGTGATCTCGAAAGTGGAGCGGGCTGAATGGACGGAAGTCGATGATCTCTCACAGACCGGCCGGGGCCAGGGCGGCTACGGCCACACCGGGCACGACGCCTAGGTCTTCTTCATCTGCGCGGCCCTGACCATCGCGTCGAGTTCGACCGAGCGGTGGTTGACGCCCTTGTGGGTGAGGTGGGCGTTGATGGCGACCAGATCGGGGCGGGTGTCGAGAAGGGCGATGGCGTCGCGGGTTTCGACCAGCGGTCCCCGGCCCAGGAGCTTGAAGATCTCCTGCTGGAGGCGGATGTCCTCGGGATGATCCACGGTGAGCCGGTACCCGGGTCGCAGCAATGCCGGGTCGAGATCCAGCAGGGCGATCCGGAAGTCCGCCGGATGCTCCTTGATGTAGAGGGTCACCAGTTCCGATCGATGCTTCGGCTCGCCCTCGTTCCACGAGGTCTCGAGCGCGTCGGTCGAGATCACCTCGGCCAGGATGCCCATGAGCAGGGCCTCGCCGGGAACGTAGGTGTAGTCGGCGTGACGCTCCTGGTGAAGCTTGACCAGCGCGTCCATGGTTCCGACGTCGGTGAGCGGATTGTCGCCGGTGACGCGCACCAGGGAGTCCGCGTCGAAGGCCCAGGCCGCTCCGATGTGTCTCTTGAGGACATCGTCCTCGTCGCCCCGGAAGACCCGCACCCCGAGGCTCTTGCCGAGCTCGGCGATGGCGTCGTTCTCCGGGTTTGTCGAGGTCGCGAGCGCCACTTCGTCGACCGTCGTCGAAGTCCGCATCCGCTTGATCAGAACCGCGAGCAGCGGCTCGCCGGGCAGCAGTTCCATGAGCGCCTTGCCCGGGCAGCGCGCCGAGGCCATGCGCGCGGTCACCAGGCACACGGTCCGGCTCAATCCAGCATGTCCTCGCGTATGGTGGCGTCGGCTTCGATGGGATGGCGGGCGTGGCGGCCCACGATGCGGTTCACGTCCCGGGGCGACAACCCCGGATCCTTGTTGGGGTCGATACGCTTGAAGTCGAGTTTCTCCGCGGTGATGACGTCACCCCGTCCGATCAGCGTCTTCGCCACGATGAAGCGCGCCATCTTGCGGTGATACCCGTCCGCCGCCTGGGACATGGGCTGGCCCGCTTCCCCCCGCGCGAGCTCGGCGGTGCGGATCATCTCGACCATGCGGTGGAAGTCTTCCGGGTTGAGCGAGGACTGATAGTCGAAGCCCTTTTTCGAACGATCGAGGGTGAAGTGCTTCTCCACCAGATCGGCGCCGTAGGTCACCGCGAGGGCGGGAGCCATCAGGGCGAAGAGCGTCCCGCCGTCCGTATGGTCGAGAAAACCCACGGGGACGCGGTATCTCGACTTCATGCTTTCGAGTTCCCGGAAACGGATCTCCTCGACCGGAGTGGGGAAGGTCTGAAAGCCGAAGAGCAGGCCGAGATCGCGATCACCCACGAGAGCAAGCGCGTCGGCGAGAGCGTCTTCCGGGACGCCGCCGGTCGCGAAGAAAACGGGCTTCTTCACATCCACCACCGCGCGGATGAACTCCCGGTTCTCCATGTCCGTGGTGTGGATCTTGTAGGCATCGGCCCCCGCTTCCACCGCGAGTTCGAGCGAAGGAGCATCGAAGCACTCGGCGAAGAGGGCGAGACCGGAGCCCTTGGCCTGGGCGAGGACCTTCTTCCACTCCTTGTCGGTGAGTTCGATCTGCTCGAAGTCCTTGCGGCCGGGGTGGCGGTTCACCACCAGGCGATCAGCCTTGAAGAGCTGGAACTTGATGCCGTCCGCACCCATGCGGAAGGCCGCGTCGAGCATCTTGAGCGCCTGATCGGCCGAACCCTCGTGCGCGGAAGCGACCTCGGCGAGGACGAAACAGGGCAGCGTGGAACCGACTTCGCGCGATCCGATCCGGATCGTTGTGGGATTCATGGGAACGGGCTAAGCCTAGCAGCCACAAGGCGTCCGGGCCCGGTCCGGGGTATCGTAGGCGAAAATAAGGCAAACGACGACATGTCCCAGCTTTCCCTCTTCGAGCCGTGCGAAACCGTCCTCGTGAACGACGCCCGCGGACGGATCGTCTACGCACCCGGTTTCGTCTCCGAGTACGAGGCCGACCACTGGTTTCGCGAACTGCGCCGGCTCGTGGAGTGGAAGGCCGAGCGCCGCGTCATGTACGACCGCGAACTGGATGTGCCCCGGCTGACCGCCCGCTACCGGCTCGACTCTTCGGACGAACCCATGCCTCCGTGTCTGCGCGCGGCCGCGGAGCGCGTGTTCCTCGCGTTGCGGGTCCCGTTCACGAGCGTGGGGCTCAATCTCTATCGCTCCGGGAAGGACAGCGTGGCGCCTCACAACGATCACCTCCACGAACTCGAGCGGGGCCAGCCGATAGCACTCCTTTCTCTTGGGGCCACCCGGCGGATGACCATCCGCGCGAAACAGCCGCCCCGAAGAGCGTTCCATACCGATCTCGAACGCGGGAGCCTGTTCGTGATGAGCTACGACACCCAGGTTCACTACGACCACGGGATTCCGAAGTCGGAAGCGCCGGTGGGCGAGCGCATCAGCCTGGCCTTCAGGGTCAGGCCGTCCGAACCCGGAGCGATGGTCCGCTACTGAACGGCCGGTGGGTCCGGTCGAAGGCCCGCCATGGTCGAAACCAGGTCCAGCAGGCGATCGAGCGCACGGCCATCGACACCGTGCGCGACATCGTTCAGGAAAGCGTCGCGCGACTTGCGCCAGTTCGCGCGAATGGCCGCGTCGAAGAGAAGCGACTCGATGGCGGCTTTGGGATCGACACCGTCGGGCACACCGAGGGCCGCGCCGCTCGCCACCACCTCCCGCAGATTCGAGGGGTGCCGCAACACCACCACCGGAACCCCGGCCACAAGAGCCTCGGTGGCGGAGAGCGACTCCACGGTGACGAGCAGGTCGGCGGCGGGAAGGATGTCGGTGAGCGACCGGTCCGCGATGACACGCACGCGATCGCCGAGGCCGCTTTTCGCGATGTCCTGGTCATATGCGTTGGCCGGCTCGGCCGGGTGAGGCTTAACGATCAGTTGCGCCCCTCCGATGCGTCCGACCGCATCCAGGAGGCCCGCGAAGGCAGGTCCGGAGGCCTTGTGGGTGTCCCTTATGCCCGTGTATCGGCTGGCCAGAACGATCAGAGAATCGTTCGGGCCGACCCCGAGACTCTTCCGGCGCGAATCGCGGTCGACCTTCTCCATTTCGGCGCGAAGCGCGTCGTAGCGGGGCGAGCCCGTCGCCACCACGCGGCCCTTCGGGTATCGGAACGCGGTCTCGAGCAACCGCACTCCTTCCGCGCCGTACATCGCGGTGGTGTCGGCGATGGGCGTGCCGAGAGCCACGTCCGCGGCTGTCCGCTCGTACGAGTAGTAGTTCGGATAGAGAATTCCGTGCTGCACGCCGAGGGTCCTCACCTTGAGAGCTCGCGCGGACTCTATGGCCGCGCGTCCGAGGCCGGAACTCTCCGCGTACAGACACACGAGGCGCGGGTCCAGCTCCCGAAACGTCGCGTCGAATTCGAGGAGGCAGCGGGCGGCCCAGGGAACCTGGTGCAGGAGCGTGCGCCCGAGGTCCTCGTGAGAGAGATCGTCGAAAGCGACGCCGCGATGCGAGAAGGCCGAGCGCAGGGAGGAAGCGCCCTGGAATCGGTTGCGAATCCCGACCACGTTGCCGAAGGCCTTGAGCGCGGCCGCCGCCACTTTCGGGGTGACGAAGCGGTTGATATGGAGGTAGCGCTCGTCCCGCAGGACGGAGAGCCGCTCCTTCCACTTCTCGCCCGCGGTCCGCGTCCGGAACGTGCTCTGCGGGCCCACGCCGAGAGTGACCACGGGAAGGCCGCGCCGCTTCGCCTCGGAGAGGAGGGCGTCGAAGTAGTGCTCGTAGGACTGCTCCCGGCCATCGGCGCCGATGCGGGTCTTCCAGAAGGCGGCGTGAGAGATGAAGACCACCGAGCGGGGCACGAGACGCTCGTCCGGGCCGCCCGCGCCCTTGACCGCGGTGGCCACGAGCTTGCTGGCTTCGAGCAACCCCGCGGTCATGGCGGAGCGAGCGACGAGCCTTGGGCCAGTCGCGGTCCCTCCGCGGCTGAAGCCGAGATTCCTTGCGGCGCACAGACGTTCGGCGAGAAGAGTCTCGTCCGTCGACAGGCCGTGGGTTCCAACCGCGGAGCCGCCGAACCGCTCGATGACCCGCGCCGCGGTCTCGAGGAAACGGACCCGCCGCGCCGCCTCGGTGTTGTGATGGAGATAGAGCTCCGCCCACCACCACAGCGTGGTTTCCCGGTAGCGCAGGGCTTCTTTCAGGGTCTGACCGTTCGCGTCCACGGCCTTCGTGCCAAATCCCTGGGTCCAGTCCGCGGCCGCCCGATACAGCGGCATCTCCGGGTCGTCCCCGAGGGCGTCCACCGACCGCAAGAATGGAATCGCGGCGGCTTCGAGCCGGCCGGAGGCTTCGTCGGAGAAGGCGATCACCCGATCGCCGCGCGCGTGCGCGGCGCGCGCGGCCTCGATGGAATCGCCGCCCACGAAGAAGAGCGGCTCAGCCAAGGCGCTCTCCCAGTTTTCCAAGCGCGCCCAGCAGGTCGGGCTTCTCGCTCAGCACTCCGATGAGCGGGTCGCGCTCGAGAGACTTCAGGCGAGGGATCGCATTCGCGATGGTGAACTGCCTCGGGGTGAGACCCTCGCGCACTTCCGACCACAGGAGCGGCATCGACACGGGCGCCCCGGGAAGCGGCCGGACGGAGAAGGGCGCCACCAGGAGTTTCCCGTGACCGTTCTGGAGGAAGTCGATGTAGACCTTGCCGCCGCGGTGGGCCGGAATGCGCACGATGGTGGCGATTGTGTCACGGCGCGTGACGATCACCCGGGCCAGGACCTCCGCGAAGGTCTTGCACTGTTCGTGGGTGAGCGCTCCCCCGGTGGGGATGAGAACGTGAAGGCCCGACGATCCCGTGGTCTTCACGAAGCAGGAGAGGTTGATTTCGTCGCACAGCGCCTTCGCCTCCTGGGCCAGACTGATCACGTGCTCGAAGGGCGCTTCCTTGGGATCGAGGTCCAGGATGATCCAGTCCGGCCGGGCCGGGTCCGAGGCGCGCGCGTTCCACGCGTGCAGGACGATGGCGCCGAGGTTCGCGATGAACAGGAGCGTCTCGAGGTCGCCCGAGGAGCGGTCGCCGCCGATGATGAGGTCGAGCTCCTTGCCCGTGTCCTCGCTCCACAACCGTTCCGTGCGCATCCATCCGGGGATGAAGGGCGGGGCGTCCTTCTGGAAGAAGCTCTTGCCGTGGATCCCGTCGGGGTAGCGGGTGAGGGTGATCGGCCGGTCGGCGAGATAGGGCAGGAACCATGGGGCGACGTTCCGGTAGTAGTCGATGAGATCGCCCTTGGTGTAGGCGACCGGGTTCGCCTCCGAGACCGGCCAGAACACCTTGGTGAGATTGGTGAAGCGGACGGTCTTGTCCACCACGACATTCGGCGCCTCCGCCGATTCCCGTTTCTCCTCGGCCACACCGGCGTCCTCGCCGGGGCGAAGGCATTCCTCCGGAGGCTTATCGTCGCGCCACCGCAGGAACACGGGCTGGCGGAGCAGGCTCTGCGCCGACCATGACTTGAAGCGCACCTCGACCACGTGGCGGGGCGAAACGTACGTGCTTCCCTTGGGCTCGTCGACGATGGCGCAGACAGGGTCGGCGACGACATCCTTCTCGAGCAGGGCCTGATACGTCTTCAGCTGATCTTCCGTGAAGCCGCTGCCCACGCGGCCCGCGTAGACGAGGCGCGGTTCGGAGGGCGGGGCGTCCCCCTCGGCGGGGACGCGGGTGTAGGCCGCGAGGTGAAGCGCGCCGAAGCCCGTGCGCGAGCCCTCGGGCGGGGTCATCCCGATGACCACGAAGTCCGCGACCTTGTCGGTCTTCAGTTTTCGCCAGTCGTTGCTGCGACCCGGCCGATATTTCGAATCGGCTCGCTTCGCCATCACCCCTTCGAGGCCCATGCGCTCGACCTCGTTGTAGAACAGGGTGCCCTCCGCGGGGATGTGATCGACGAAACGCAACGGGCCCGCCTTCGGCAGCACGTCCCTCAGGATCGCCTTTCGTTCGACGAGAGGCAGCGAGCGCAGGTCGAAGTCTTCGAAACCCAGGATGTCGAAGGTCTGCAGGGTCGCAGGCAGACGAACCGCGGCGGCGGCCACGTCCGCGGTCCGACGCAACTGCGACCGCTGCTGGAGACGCGAAAAACTCGGACGCGCGTTGTCATCGAGGCAGACGAGCTCTCCGTCGAGCACCAGGCGGGAGAAGGGAAGCAGGGACGCGGCGCGTGCGATCTCGGGATACAGATCGGTGGCCTTGCTCCCCCGGCGATAGATGAGATCGCAACGGCCGTCCTCCACCACCACCAGCAGGCGGTAGCCGTCGTACTTCAGTTCGTAAATGAAGTTCGGATCGGAGAAGGGCCGTTCGGCGTCTTCCGCGAGCATGAAGTCGGGGGTTCCTTCGACCCGGGCCCGCGGCGCGCCCAGGGTCACCAGACGCTCGCGGAGGGTGGCGGCCCTCTTCGACCCCTCCTGGATCTCCTCGAGGGTGAGGCCGGAGTAGATGGATTCGGGGGTGAGGTACCGCGCGCCGTCGGCTCCCGCCCAGGCGTCGGGTTTTTTTATGAGGAGCCATTCCTTCATCTCGGCCTGACCCTGGCGCTTGGTGCGGACCAGGGTGAAGCGGCCGTGCAGTTTGAAACCGCGGAGCTCGAAGAGGAGTTTCCCCTTCTCGAAACCCTCGTCGGGGTCCTCGAGGGGAAGCCAGACCCCCTTGTCCCAGACGATGACCTCGCCCGCGCCGTAATTGCCCTTGGGAATGACGCCTTCGAAATCCGCGTACTCGACCGGATGGTCCTCCACCATGACCGCGAGGCGCTTCTCGGCCACATCGGTGGAGGGGCCCTGCGGTATGGCCCAGCTGATCAGCGTGCCGCGCCATTCGAGCCGGAAGTCGTAGTGGAGCCTCCGGGCCGCGTGCTTCTGGACCACGAACATGCGCGGTTTCGTCCAATCGGGGTCGTCCGGCAGGCCGAGGCCGCCGAAGGGCTCGGGGGTTTGAGAGGCGGCCCGCTTGGCGCGGTACGCGTCGAGCGAGCCTTCCTTGTGCGGCATGGAGCTAGGTCTTAGCACATGGGCCGGGAAGGGGCGATTTCGACAATTGCCCGGAGCTTGAGAGAATACCGGGCCGCCCATAGTTGACTTCGACCCATCCCGCTGATACAAGGCATCAGCGGGGCTCCCGCCAAAGCCTTCGTGTCTGCAAATGAACCCACTCAAGAATCTCTTCAACAAGGTCTTCGACCAGACGCCTCCGCAAAGCCCCGCGGACGCGTCCAAGGAGGATGCCGCGTTTGAGTGGAATCCCGACCAGGAGACGGTAGCGCCGACCTCGGTCCGGGCGACCTCGTGGAAGCGGGGCGACACACCCGATGAGGCTCCCCTCCGGGTTCCCGGGGAGCCGACCGATGCCGACATCGCCGCCGCGGCCCACTCCCTTCCCACCCCGACGTTCGAGAAGGTCTCGGCGAAGGCCAGGAATCCCGATGAGACGCTGGTGTCGGCGCCTCAAAGCGAGGCCGCCGATCCGGCCAAGGTCATCGCGCCGCCTCCGGCTCCCATGGCGCCCCCGGCTCCGGCCCGGGCCTCTTCGGAGAACTGGGTGAAACCCAGCGTTCCCGCTCCGCCTCCGAGCCTCCCCGCACCCGCGCCGACCGCGCAGTCGATGGTGCCGCTTTCCGACTTCGAGGACGTCTACCGGAAAGCCGGCATCAAGTCGCCCGTCCACGGTTACGGGGTCGAGCGGGTCTATCGGCTCCTCACCAGCCGCCGCCTGGTCGGCCTCGATCGCAACGTCCGCCGCAGCGCCCTTCTGACCGCGCTCGATGCCGCCGGAGTTCCCGCCTCGGACGTTTCCCAGGACGCGGTGCTTCGTCGGAAGGCCCTCACCGCGTACGAGGCGGAGAAGGCCCTCGAGCTTCAGAGCCTTCGGTCCCGTAACGAGAGCCGCGCCGAAGCGCTCCAGGACACCATCGAGACCTTCACCCGGCAGAAGCAGAGCCAGATCGAGCGCCTCGCCCAGGGCAGCACCAGCGCGGTGCGCGCGCAATCGGACCTCGAAATCCGCAAGCGCATGGAGCAGGACCGCCTGTATCGGTCGCTCGCCTATTTCGTGGAGCCGCTTCCGTCGATCACCGCCGAAGCCCGGCCCGCTTTCCCGGAGACTCCGAGGGTCATCGAACGGTTCGATGCCACTATCGAGATGCGGCCGATCTCGCGCGAGGAGCCTCCCGCCCCGGAACCCGCGGTC
The DNA here is from genome assembly GCA_044229175.1 of Vicinamibacteria bacterium. GTDB lineage: Bacteria > Acidobacteriota > Vicinamibacteria > Fen-336 > JAGNNV01 > JAGNNV01. Next base: position 261,298 of record JBGATM010000003.1, read on the forward strand.
CAGGTCACTCCCGAGAACGAGGCGCGCAACAGCAGCGGATCCAGGGACGCGGAGGTCGCCATCATCACGCCGGGCGAGAGTATCGGCTCTGATACGCGCCCCCTGTCCCAGTCCGGGCTCGAGATGGCCCTGAAAGCCGCGGCCGAAGAAGCCCGAAGCGCCGGTTGGGGCAAGACCGCGGTGGTTGAAGACAGTGGCGCGGTGGACGCGGTCGATTCCCTGCGCAAGCTGCGCGAAGCCAAGAAGACGGATTCCGAATCATGAGCAAAGTCCGCAATCTCCTGGGCCGGGGAGTGAGGCTCGTCGAACCGACCGGCACCGCCGACGGCTCCAGCGAGAGACTGGTCGAGATCCTTCCCCAGGCTTACGAAGCGAAGCTCCCCGAGCTTCCCGCGAGCAAGCTGCCCGCGGACATCATGGACTTCAGCGAGGTCTATCGCGAGGCCCGCATCGAGCCCCCCGTTCACGGTTACGGCATCGACAAGGTCGAATCGATGCTCAACCATCCGAGGCTCGTGGCCATTCGCCCCGAGCAGCGGGCGGCCGCCGTACTCGCGGCCCTCGAAGCCGCGGGGGTCGATTTCACCGACATCCTGCGCGACGCCTCCCTTCGCGACCAGGCGATCGAGCGGTTCGCCCTCGCCAAGGAAGCGGAGATGCAGGCCGAGCGTCTGCGAGCCGAAGAGGCGGTGGTGAGGGCGCGGCAGGAACTCGATTCGTTCGTGACCGAGAAGAGGGCCGAGGTCGAAAGGCTGCGCCGGGAGATCAAGGAAGCGGAAGAGCGCTTCGCCGAGATTCAGGAGCGCCGCCGGGTCGAAGAGCGTCGCATCCTCGAAGTCTCCGACCATCTCTCCGACGCTCCGCCCCCGGCCCGCGACGAAGCGTCGCCGTTGGGCTCGCCCGCCCTGCTGCGTACTCAAGGAGCCTGAGGCTCGTCAGCGGAGGGCCCGCGGCATGCAGGTCCGGATCAGGCGGAATTCGGGCGTCCCGGTCAAGGACCAGATCCGCGCCCAGATCGAGCTCGCCATGCTCTCCGGCGAACTTCCGCGCGGATCGCGTCTTCCGCCCATCCGGACCTGGGCCAGAAAGCTCAAGGTCCACGCGAACACCATCTCCGCCGCCTACCGGGATCTGGGCGCCTCCGGTCACGTGGTCGTCCGTTCCGGCTCAGGGGTCTTCGTGGAGCCCCGGCCGCGCCGGACCGCCCTTCAAGCCACGGTGGCCTCGAGGCTGAGGGAAGCGGTCGAGGAGGCGCTCGCCACCGGGCTCGGGAAGGAGGACATCCTGGCCGCGGTCGCGCGCTTTGCCGAGCCGCAAAAGCCCCTCGGCATTCTCGTCGTCGATCCCTCCACCGAAATGGGCGCCGTGTATGCGAGCGAGATCCGGGAGGCGACCGGCGCTGAAGTCCGGGTGGCGACCCTCGACGAGCTCGACCTCGATCCCCGGCTTGCGGCAGGCCTCGTGGTCGCGGTTCTTCCGTATCACGTGGGCCGGGTCGAGGGCATCGCGGCGCTTGGGCGCCTGGTTGTCTTCACCCTCGGCCTGCCGAATCCCGAGACCCTGATCCCGAAGGGTATCTCCTCGGGGATGGTGCTCGTCGTCTCGGAGAGTCCGCTCTTTCTTTCCTTCGCGCGGGTGTCGCTCCGGAGCGTCTTGTCCAACGATTTCGAGATCGAGACCTGCGCGCTCGAGAACGAGAAGCAGTGGCGGCGGTATCTTGGAGCCTCGGACATGATCATCGCCGACGCGGTGTCAGCACCCCGCCTCGCCGCCGCCGGCGCCCGCCACCTCATGCGTCTCAAGCTCCTCTCCGAGGATTCGATCGCGCACCTCAAGGATGCCCTCCGGTCTTCGGCCGGCGTCTGAACCATGGCTCCTGGACAAGCGCCCGCGGCGAGCGGAGCCCGTCGCGCGCTTCTCGCCCTGGCCTCCCTCCTCCTCGGCTCGATTGCCCACCCTTCGGGGCCGGGATTCGGCCTCACTCTGGGTCCATTCGAGCGACCTCCATCCGAACGAGAAAGCCCAGGCCCTGGTCGCCCCGGTTCTGGCCGATTTCATCCATCTTCGGCTGCTCGAAACGGGAAATGCCCCAGTTGTGGCAAAATAGGCGGCTCCCCGCGACGTTTCGAGGCGGGTTTCTTGCTGGAGGCAATAAGTCATGGCGCGACGCTGCGCGGTCACAGGTAAAAAGCCGATGAGTGGGCACAACGTGTCCCACGCGAACAACCGCACCAAGCGGCGGTTCCTTCCCAATCTCATCACGAAGCGCATCTTCGTGCCCGAGACGGGACAGACGGTTCGGCTCAAGATTTCAACGTCGGCTCTTCGGACCATCCAGAAGAAGGGTCTTCTGCAGACGCTCAAGGACAACGGTCTCAAGCTGCGCGACGTCGCCTAAGTCTGAAGGCAGCTCCTTGTCGGCGCTTCCCGTCGTTCTCGCTGACATCGAAGCCGCGGCCCGGAGGATCGAGGGGCACGCTCACCGCACCCCCGTCCTGACGTCCAGCACCATCGACCGGAAGACCGGTGGATCGGTGTTCTTCAAGTGCGAGAACTTCCAGCGCGCCGGAGCCTTCAAGTTCCGGGGCGCTTTCAACGCGCTCTCGAAGCTTTCCGCCGATGAACGCCACCGTGGCGTCCTGACCTTCTCCTCGGGCAACCACGCCCAGGCCATCGCGCTTTCCGGCCGCCTTCTTTCGGTTCCGACCGTGGTGGTGATGCCGAACGACGCCCCCGAGGTGAAGGTCCGCGCCACCCGCGAGTACGGCGCCGAGGTGGTCCTCTACGACAAGCACGAGATCACCCGCGAGGCTCTCGGAAAGAAGATCTCCGAGGAGCGCGGCCTCGTCACCATCCCGCCCTATGACCACGCGGACGTGATCGCCGGCCAGGGGACCGCGGCCCTCGAGCTCTTCGAGAAGACCGGGCCCCTCGACTACTTCTTCGTATGCGTGGGCGGCGGCGGCCTCATCTCCGGATGCGCGGCGGCGGCGGCCGCCCTGTCGCCTGGCTGCAAGGTCATCGGCGTCGAGCCCGAGGCGGGGGACGACGCCACCCGGTCGTTCAGGACGAAGACGCTGCAGACGGTCACGAACCCCGAGACCATCGCGGACGGCGCCAGGACTCCATCGCTCGGGAGGCTCACCTTCACCATGGTGATGGCCCTCGTTCACGACATGATGACGGTGACCGACCAGGAACTCGCGACCACCATGTTCTACCTGTGGGAGCGCATGAAGATCGTGGTCGAACCTACGGGGGCGCTGGCCGCGACGGCTGCCCTCTCCGGCCGCGTGGATCTGCGCGGGAAGAGGGTCGGGGTTCTGGTCAGCGGCGGCAATGTGGACATGGCCGCGGTGCCGCGGCTGCTCGCGATCGCGAGCCGGTGACGGCTTCGCTACGTCTGCGCCGTCACTTTGAGATATCGCGGCGGGGTGCCGAGCGCCTTCCACTTTTCGGGCAGCGGGTACGACGGGTTCGGCAGGTCCTCGCAAACCCCGCAGCGGATGCAGCCTTGGATCTCCGGGCAGTGCGGTGAAAGGGCCTCGCGCCTCGACTTCTCGAGTTCCTTCCAGAAGTAGTCGCGGCTGACTCCGTTGTCGATCACGTCCCAGGGCAGGACTTCATCCTTAGGCTTTTCCCGGTACACGTAGAACGCGGGGTCGATGCCCAGCGCCTTCGTCGCGCGCTTGAGATCGCAGTCGTTCAGGACCGAGTACTCGAGAGCGTCGGCGACCCGCCGGTCCCCGAGCGCCAGGATGGTCTGATGGAAACCGGTGCGCGCGCTCTTGCAGATCGCCTCGACGTTGGGCATCTTCGCGAAGGCCTTGCGCAGGTACTGGAGCTTCTCGTCCGTCTCCTTCACGTTCTCCATCTTGAGCCACTGGAACGGCGTGCCCGGCTTGGGCACGAAAGGGTTGACGGAAGGATGGATGCGGCCGATGCGGCCGCGCGGCTTGCCCACCTCGAGCATGATCTCGCGGATCTGCTCGGTGAGGGTGACGATGGCCTCCACGTCGGCATGGGTCTCGAAGGGCAAGCCAACCATGAAGTAGAGCTTCAGGTTCTGTATGCCGTTTTCGAAGATCCAGCGCGCGCGGGCCAGGATGTCTTCGTTCGTGAACTGCTTGTTCAGGATCTTCCGCATTCGCTCGGAGCCGCACTCGGGGGCGAGGGTCAGGCCCTCGACCCCGGTATCGACGAGCTTGAACACGAACTCCGGCGAGAGGTCGTCGAGCCGCAGGGAAGCGACCGACACCTGGAAGCCGAGGGCTCCGAGATCGTCCACGATGCCGTTGATCTCCGGGTGATCGCAGACCGCGGTGGAGACGAGGCCGATCTTGTTGGTGAACTGCCGCACTTCCCGGGCACGGTCCACGATGGTTTTTCGCGAGAAACCGCGCACGGGCAGGTAGTTGTAGCCGGCCCAGCAGAAGCGGCACATGCAGGGGCACCCGCGCGAGATCTCGATCATGAACTTCATCGACATCTCGGTGTGGGGAGTGAGGATCGTGGTCTGGGGGAGATCCATCGAGCCGGGGTAGGCCCGCTGGCGCATCACCCGGCCCGGCCCGTCGACCCTCGCCACCGTGCCGTCCTCGTTCCACACCACGGTGTGCCGCTCCGGCACGTAGAAGCCGTCCTTCTCCTTGAGGGTGTCGATGCCGAGGCGCGCGCTGCCGTGGCCGAGCCACGCTTCCACGATCTTCGGGACGAGCACCTCGCCCTCGCCGATCGCGATCACGTCCGCGAAAGGGGCGAGGGGTTCGGGATTGAGGAACGTCGCCGAACCGCCGATCAGAATGAGAGGGTCGCGCTTCCCGCGATCCTTCGCCCGCAGGGGAATCCCGGCCATCTTCAGCATCTGCACGATGTGGAGGTAGTCGTTCTCGAAGGCCACCGAGAACGCGACCACGTCGAAGTCGCGAAGGGGCGTATTGGTCTCGAAGCTCGACAGGGTCCGGATCGAACCGCGCTCTTCTTCCTCGGGGAGGAAGGCGCGCTCGCACACGATCTCCTCGAAGCTGTTGAAATGCGCGTGCACGCCCTGGAACCCGAGATTCGACATTCCCACGTAGTAGAGGTTGGGATAGGCGAGAACGACCCTCAGGGAACCGTGGGTCTTGCCGGGCCGCAGATGGATCTCGGAGTCGAGACGAGAGATCCGGAACTCGTTACCTTCAGGCAATGGGAGCGTCTTGGCCAAGCGCGCAGGTTACAGGGCCGCGCCTGAATGCTCCTATTAGTGCTGGATCCCGGCTTGCGCCGGGACACGCAGGGTGCTGCGCACCCTGCTAGCCGTTGCCCTGCTTCCGAAGGAACGTGGGCACGTCGAGGTTGGAGGTGTCCGGCGAAGCGGTGGGGTTGGCCATCGGATGCGCCGGGGTCTTCCGGTAGAAGGACGACGGATTGGGAACGGGGGCCTGAACCGCGTTCGCCTGGGCCTGAACCGCGGGCGCGGCCGGGACTGGCGCGGCGGCTGCCGCGGCCGCTGCCGAAGGAGAGACCGCCTCGCCGAAACGGTAGTTCGACAGATCCACGGGGGTCACGGGAAGGCTCGCCCGCCGGAAACCGGTGGCGATGACCGTGACCTTGACCTTGTCGCGCATCTGATCGTCGATGACGATGCCGTAGATCACGTTCGCCTCGGTGTCGGCGGCGCGGGTGATGAACTCGGTGGCCTCCGAGGCCTCGTCGAGGGAAAGGTCGGGGCCGCCCGTGATGTTCACGATGATGCCGCGAGCGCCCTCGATCGAGCTGTCGTCGAGCAGGGGATTCTCGATGGCGCGTCGGGCCGCTTCGATGGCGCGCTTGTCACCCTCGGCGATGCCCGTGCCCATGACCGCCGCGCCCATGCTCTTCATGACCGCGCGCACGTCGGCGAAGTCGAGATTCACGAGGCCGGGAATGGTGATGATGTCGGAGATGCCCTGAACCGCATGGCGCACCACGTCGTCGGCCATTCGGAACGCCTCGGACACCGGGGTCTGACGGGCCACGGTCTCGCGCAGGCGGTCGTTCGGAATCACGATGACGGAATCGACCGACTCGCGCAATTTGGCCAGACCGTCGAGGGCCTGATCCATGCGCCGTTTGCCTTCGAGCTTGAAGGGGAGAGTGACCACGGCCACGGTGAGCAGGTTGTTCTCGCCGCCGCCGAGCTGACCGGTGATGGACGCCACCACGGGAGCCGCGCCGGTGCCGGTGCCGCCACCGAGGCCCGCCGCGATGAAGACCATGTCGGCGCCTTCGAGAGCGTCCGCGAGCTTCTCGGTGTCGTCGACCGCGGCCTGCCGGCCCACGTCGGGATTCGCTCCGGCCCCGAGGCCCTTGGTGAGCTTGCTGCCGATCTGGATCTTCACGGGGGCGCGATTCGACCGCAGCGCCTGGAGGTCGGTGTTGACCGCGATGAACTCCACGCCGTGAAGCCCCGCTTCCATCATCCGGGTGATGGCATTGCCGCCGCCGCCACCGACGCCTACGACCTTGATGCAGGCGCCCTTGGCCTCATCCTCGGCGAGAACGATGCGCGAGATTTTTTCTTGTGCGCTCATCAAGCCTCCCAGAGCCCTTGATCCCCAAAATGCCACGTCTTTGGAAAGAAAAGGCCGATATCCAAGTTTAAGGCTAAATCCCTTCGGAACATCCAGTCATGAAACCGCACCGTAAACAAATCCTCTTGCAGTGGTTGGCGATGACGGGAGCTCCGCACATCTCGCAGTCGAGCGACTCTCTCAGTTCCGTCTCGCGTTCCGCGTGAGCGTCCTCACGTCGGACCGCAAAAAAACCGCCCCGCGACGTCGGACTCGAACCGTTCGAGGTCATGGACGCTGGTTCCTAGAACAGACCCGAGAACATGTCCCTGATCCGGCCGGTCAACTTCCCGAAGGTGCCGGTTCCACGCATCTCCTGGAGCAAACGACCCTCTCCGAGGCGCGCGCGGTGGCTGCGCAGGACGAGACCGACCGCGGTGGCGTGGGCCGGAGAGGACACCACATCCACGAGGCCCGTGATTCCCGAGGGCGTGCCCAGGCGAACGGGAAGGTCGAAGATCTGCTCGCCGATCTCCACCATGCCCTCGAGCATGGCCCCGCCGCCGGTCAGGACGATGCCTCCGTTGAGCGACTGGTCGAAGCCGGACTTCCGGATCTCCGCGAGGACGAGCTGGCAGACCTCCTCGGTCCTCGCCTGAAGCACCTCGGCCAGGAGCTGCCGCCCCATGATCCGCGCCTTCTTGGTGCCGACGCTCTGGACCTCGATCATGTCCTCTTCGGGCACGAGCGAGACCAGAGCGCAGCCGTGCTTCTTCTTCACCCGCTCCGCCTCGGTGACCCCGGTGCGCAGGGCCACCGCGACGTCGTTGGTGAAGTGCTCGCCCCCGATGGGGAGCACGGCGGTGTGCCACAGCGAACCCTTCTCGAAGATCGCGATGTCCACGGTGCCGCTGCCGATGTCCACCACCGCCACCCCGAGATCCTTCTCGTCCTGGGTGACGCAGGCTTCGGCCGCCGCGAGCTGGGCGAGCACCGTGCTTTCCACTTCGAGGCCCGCGCGGTGCAGACAGGAGATGGTGTTCTGGGTGGAGGTCGACGAGGCCGTGACCACGTGCACGTTGGCCTCGAGGCGCGCGCCGCTCATGCCCGAGGGATCGCCGATGCCTTCCTGGTCGTCGACCACGTATTCCTGGGCGAGGACATGGAGGATCTGGCGGTCGGGCGGAATCGACACCGCCTTCGCCGCGTCGATCACCCGGCGGATGTCCTCCTTCTCGATCACGCGATTGCGGGCCGAGACCGCGATGACGCCGCGCGAGTTGACGCTCTTGATGTGGGTGCCCGCGATGCTGACGCTCGCCTGCTGGACCTCGACCCCGGCCATGAGCTCGGCCTGCTCGATGACTTTCTTGATCGACTCGACGGTGGCGTCGAGGTTGATGACCACGCCCTTGCGCACACCCTTCGACTCCGTGTGGGCCGCGCCCACCACGTTGAGCCGCCGATCGTCCATCGCCTCGGCGATGATCGCGCACACCTTGTGGGTGCCGATGTCGAGTCCCGTGATGTACCGGTCGTTCTTTCGAGCCATGTCTTCTGGTTCCTTATTCTCTGGTACTTAATTCAAAATTTCCGGGCTGAGATCAGATTTTTCGTCCCGCGACGCGGGCTTCGCGTAGATCCGGTCCTTGAAGCGCAGATCGAAGTACTCGGCATCCGGGCAGCGCTCGTGGAGCTTCTGACGCAGGGCCAGGAAGGACAGCACGCGTTTCCGGTAGGGCGGCTCCGCGAGCTTGAGGACCGAGCCGTCGCCCCGAAGCACGACCAGGAGATCTCCCGCGCGATCCACGGAGATCTCCGACACTTCGGCGGACAGGTCGCCCAGGTCGTCGAGAAGGAGGCTGGCCCGCCGCGCCCGGTCGCGCCGCACTTCCACGGAGACCCCGCCGAGGCCGCGGATCACGGGCAGATCGAAGCCCGCGGTGCGCGGCCCGAGCAGGTCGATCAGTTCGCCCGAGGAGTCCATCACGTAGAGCTGATCCGTTTCGGCGAGGGCGATGGGGAAGCGCTCGGTGACGTCGACGGTGAGGGTATCGGGAAGCTTGCGGCGGACGATCGCCCCTCCCACCCAGGGAGAGGCGGCGAGGTTCGCGCGCAGGGCCTCGAGGTTCGCGCTGATGAGGCTGCCGCCCAGGGCCGGGCCGAGCATCTCGCGGACCTCGCCCTCGGAAAGGAACTTGTTCCCCTTCACTTCGATGCTGGCGATGCGGAAGCGGTTGGGGATGGCGAATCGCTCGGTGAGGAGATAGGCGCCCACGAGCGCGGCGCAGACCGCGGCGCCGATCTGGAGGCCGATGAACAGACGCCTCAGGCCCGAGCGCTTCTCCCGCTTCGCGCGCCCCAGCCGCGCCGGGCGGAAGAAGGGCCCGTCCGAGGACATGCTCTGCAGGGGCATTTCCCGGGGCGGAGGTCCGATGGGCAGACCGCGGGTCGAACTCATGGCCTTCCTTCCAACAGAAATGCCTCGCCGACTTCCACCACGTTGCCAGCCCCCAGGGTCAGGAACACGTCGTCATCCCGCAGCCCGGAAAAGATGCTCGAGCGAGCCTCCTCGAGGCTGCCGGCAAAGCGGGCCTTCTGCCCGTTCGCCGCGATCGCCGCCACCAGGCGCTCGGAAGTGATGTCGGCTTCGGGGGTCTCGCCCGCCGCGTAGATGTTCGTGAGCCAGAGCTCGTCGGAGAGCGAGAAGGCGCCGGTGAATTCGTTCCAGAGCGACCTCGTTCTCGTCACCCGGTGCGGCTGGAACAGGGTCACGAGACGCCGGCCCGCGGTCCTGGCCCGCAGCGCCTTGAGCGTTGCCTGTATCTCCGTGGGGTGATGGCCGTAGTCGTCCCAGACATCGACGCCGTCCCTTCGACCCTTCCATTCGAGGCGCCGCGCCACTCCGCGAAAGGAGGCGAGCGAGCGCGAGGCCAGGGCCGGCGCGATGTCGAGGGACTGGGCCGCGGCCATGGCTCCGAGCGCGTTCAGCGCGTTCATCTCGCCGCAGACGCCGAGGGTGAATTCGAAGTCTCCCAAGGCCCCCTGGCCGGTGACGCGGGGAAACCCGCCGTCTTGCAGGGCCAGGCGTCCTCGCACATCCGCGGTCTCGCTGAAGCCGTAGGTCAGGGCCCGCTCGCCCCCGCTCTTCGCGATCTGGGCGGTGATGGGATCGTCGGCGCACAGCACCGCGGTTCCGTGGGCGGGTACGCTGAGCGCGAAAGTGGTGAACGAGGCGGTCACGTCCGCCATGTCCACGTAGGTATCGAGATGCTCGCGATCGACATTGGTCACGACGGACACCGTGGGATGGAGCTTGAGGAACGAGCGATCGGACTCGTCCGCCTCGGCCACGAACGCGTCGCCGTCGCCGACCCGGGCCCCGGACTGCGATCCTTTCAGCTTCCCTCCCACCAGAGCGGTGGGATCGAAGCCCGCCGCCTCCAGGATCCCGGTCAACATCGCGGTGGTCGTGGTCTTTCCGTGGGATCCCGAGATGGCGATGCGCCGGGCGAAGGGCGCCATCACCGCCTCCAGCAGATCCCCCCGGTGGACGACCCGGATCCCGCGCGCGCGCGCGGCCACGAGTTCCGGATTCGAGTCCTTGATCGCGGAGGACACCACGAGACAACGGACGCTGCCGACGTTGTTCGAGTCGTGGCCGTGATGGATCACGACCCCCAGGGCCGAAAGCCTCGCCGTGGTGTCCGAGCCCTTTTCATCGGAGCCGGAAACGCTTTGCCCCTGCGCGCGGAGAATCTCCGCGAGCGGGCTCATGCCCGAGCCACCGATGCCGATGAAGTGGAAGGGGCCGGACAGAGGCAGGATCTTCATGCCGCCTTGACCCAGGCGGAGAGGAGGTCGGCGACCCGGCCCGCCGCATCCGGCCGGCCGAGCGAGCGAGCGCGTTTCTCTATGGTCCGGACCTTCTGAGGATCGGCCACGAGGTCCGAAACCGTCCGGCCCAGGGTTCCGAGCTCGGCTTCGGCGAGCATCACCGCCGCGCCCTCAGCGACCAGAGCTTTCGCGTTCCAGGTCTGATGATCGTCGGCGGCCGAACGCAGAGGCACCAGGATGGCGGCTTTTCCCGCCACGGTCAGTTCGGCCACGGTCGTGGCCCCCGCCCGGCACAAGACGAGGTCCGCGTCGGCGAAGGCTTGCGACATGTTGTCGATGAAGGGCAGGACCCGGGCCTTTCGCCCCGCTTCGCGGTAGGCCTTCTCGATTCCCTCGAACTGCGCGGGTCCGGTCTGATGGACGATGGACAGGGATTCTTCGCCAGGCAGAGTGGGGAGCGCTTTCACCAGGGCCTCGGAGAGGACCCTCGAACCCTGCGAGCCGCCGAAACACAGAAGCTGAAGCGGAGGCCGATGAGGCTTCGCTTCCACCGTCTTGAAGGAGGAGCGGACCGGATTCCCGGTGAGCACTCCCTTGTTCCCGAATCGCGGCAGCGTCGATTCGAAGGCGCAGGCGGCCTGACGCACGAATGGCTTCAGCATCCGGTTGGTGAACCCGGGAATGGCGTTGGGCTCGAGCAGCACCGTGGGAATCCGCAGCAGACTGGCCATGAGCACGAGCGGCCCCGAGGCGTAGCCGCCGATCCCGAGCACCGCGCTCGGCCGGGTCCGCAGCAGCAGCCCCAGGGCCTTGAAGATGCCGAGGGGCAGAAGGGCGAGGCCGCGCAGGCGCGCCATGATGGACGCGGTGTTGAGGGGGAGGACGGGCAGGAGGTGCAGTTTCAGTCCGGCCCCGGGCACGATGCGCCGCTCGAGGCCAAGGGGTGCCGTCGACCCCACGAACTCCACGCGCACCCCGGGGCAACGGGTCGAAAGCTCTTCGGCCACGGCGAGGCCGGGGAAGATGTGACCTCCCGTTCCGCCCGCGGCGATGAGGATGAGGGAATTCAAGATCTTCAGTCCGTGTGCTGCGAGACGTTCAGGACGAGGCCGACGGAGAGGAGGCACAGCACGAGCGAGGTGCCTCCGGCGGAGAAGAAGGGAAGGGGAATGCCCTTGGTGGGGGAGAGGCCCAGGACCACGCTCATGTTGATGAAGGCCTGCGAGACGATGGTCATGGAGAGACCGGCGGCGAGCAGCCGCCCGAACATGTCGGGCGCGCGCTGGGCCGTCCGCAGGCCCCGCCAGAGGAAGATGAGGAAGAGGCCCACCACCACGAAGGCCCCGATGAAGCCCAGTTCCTCGCCCACCACGCCGAAGATGAAATCCGAATAGGGATAGGGCAGAAACGAGGTCTTCTGCTCGCCCCGCATGAAACCGCGGCCGAGCGGCCCGCCGCTCCCCACCGCGATCACGCTCTGGATGAGCTGGTAGGCCGAGCCCTGGCGCTGGGCCCAGGGATCGAGGAAGGCGAAGATGCGCTCGAGCCGGTACGAGGCCGAGGCGACGCCGAGCGCGATCACTGGAAGCACCACCCCTGCGCCCATCACGAAGAGCCGGAAGGGAACGCCGGCCAGGAAGGCGAGAGCGCTCGCCACCAGGGCGATGTGAATGGACGATCCGAAGTCGGGCTCGAGATAGACGAGCAGGGTCACCACCCCCACGCTGAACGCCGGCGCCATCAGATCGCGGAACGTCTGCAGGTTCCGGGCCCGCCGCTCGAACTCGGAGGACAGGAAGATGACCATGGCGAGCTTCGCGAATTCGGAGGGCTGGAAGGAAACCCCGCCCAGACGGATCCAGCGGTTGGTTTCGTTGACCGACGGGGAGGCCAGAGCACCGAGGAGGAGCAGCATGGCCACACCGAGGATGGAGAAAGCGACATACCGGGACCTCAAGATCCGATAGTCGAAGCGGAGACTGACGAGCATCACCGCCACTCCCAGGATCGCCCAGAAGAGCTGGCGCACCATGATGGCCTCGCCGTTCACCCGGCCGCCGCTCTCGGAGAAAGGTTGAGACGCGCTCCACAGCATCAGCAGGCCGGCGCCGAACAGGATGACGGCGACGCCCAGAAGCACGCGATCGGTGGCGAGTCGTTTGGCCATCAGGCCGCTCCTTGCCGCGACAGGTCCTGGAAGGCCTGCCGGAAGACATTGCCGCGCTCCGCGTAGTCGCGGAACATGTCGAAGGACGAACAGCCGGGCGAAAGCAGGATGGTGTCGCCGGGCCTCGCCTCACCATGCGCCGCCGCCACCGCCGAGGGCAGGCTGTCCATTTCGTGGACCGGGCATTCCTCGCCGAGCGCCTCGCGGATGAGGCCGCGGCTCTCGCCGATCGCATAGATGGAGCGCGCGCGACCCGCGACCGCGTCGCGCAGGGAGCGGAACGACCCGGCCTTGAGCCGTCCGCCCATGATCACGATCACGGGAGTGTCGAAGGAGCGAAGCGCTGCCTCCACCGACTCGAGGGTAGTGGCCTTGGAGTCGTTGAAAAAGGCGACGCCCTCGACCTCTCCGAGCTTTTCGAAGGTGTGAGGGATGCCCCGGAAACCGCGCACCGCTTCGCGGATGGGCTCGCTCGAAACGCCCAGATGATGGGCGGTGGCGGCGGCGGCCAGGAGATTCGCCCGGACCGCGGAGCCGGGAATCTGCACGTCGGCTTCGCTGAAGAGCGTGGTGACCCCGGTGTCCCGGAATCGCGCGTAGTGGTCCTCGAACCAGGCCACGCGACCCGGAGCCGAGGCCGGAGGCGCGGTCTTCGGGCGGAAGGGAATCACGCTCGCTCGCGTCTTCCGGGCGAGATCGACAACGCGCTCGTCCTCGCCGTTCACGATGGCGGTGTCGTCCTCTTTCTGATTGACGAAGATCCGCGCCTTCGCCGCCGCGTAGGACTCGAAGCTCGGGTGACGGTCGAGGTGATCGGCGAACAGATTCAGGAAGACCGCGCAGTCCGGGCGGAAGTCCCGGGTGGTCTCGAGCTGGAAGCTCGAGGCCTCGGTGACGAAGACGGTGCGCTCGTTCGAGCCGTCTATGTGGGCGGTGATGGGGTCGCCGATGTTTCCCACCGCGCGCGCATCGAGCCCGGCCTGCCGCAGCATCGCGTGCAGGCTCACCGTGGTGGTGCTCTTGCCCTTGGTGCCGGTGATGCAGACGATCCGCCCCTTCGCCTCCGCGGCGCCGAGTTCGAGCTCGGGAAGGATCATCACACCCCGGGCCTTTGCGCTCGCGACCGCCTCCTGGCTCGGATCGACCCCGGGCGAGAGGACGATCGCCTCGAAGTCGACCAGATTCGGGTACGCGCCGAGGCAGGTTTCGACGCCCGCGTCCTGGAGCCGCGCGATCGCATCGCCAAGGTCCGCCGTGGTTCGAAGATCCGTGCCGACCACTCGAGCGCCGCGTTTGCGCAGGAAGAGGCAGGCAGCCACACCCGACCGCGCCAGGCCGATCACCGCCACCCGCGCCCCGTTCCAGTTCTTCCCGCTCCTCGTTTCGTTCATCGCAGTTTCACCGTGGCGAGACTCATGAGCGCGAAGATGAAGGCGACGATCCAGAAGCGGATCACCACCTGGGTTTCCTTCCAGCCGATCAGTTCGAAATGGTGGTGCAACGGGGCCATGCGGAAGATGCGCTTGCCCGTGAACTTGAAGGAGGCCACCTGGCCGATCACGGAAAGCGCCTCGATCACGAAGAGGCCGCCGATGGGAATGAGGAGCAGCTCCTGCTTGATGAGAATGGCGACGGTGCCGAGGGCTCCGCCCAGGGCGAGCGACCCCACGTCGCCCATGAAAACCTGGGCCGGGTAGCAGTTCCACCACAAGAAGCCCATGGCCGCCCCGGTGAGGGCCCCGCAGAAGACCGTGACCTCGCCGGCGCTCGGCTGGAAGAGGAGGTCGAGATAGGTGGCGAAGATGCGGTGGCCGGTCACGTAGGCGAGGCCGGTGAGCGCCGCCGAGGAAATGAGGGTCGCCCCGATGGCGAGACCGTCGAGACCGTCGGTCAGGTTGACCGCGTTGGTGTAGCCCACGAGGAGGATGGCGGCGAAGGCCACATAGAAGAGGCCGAGTTCCGGCTGGAGGCGCTTGAAGAAGGGGAACACCACCCGGGTGGAGAAGCTCTCGGGGTTTGCGAGAGAACTCAGGTAGAGCCCGAGACCGATGGCGATGGCGGCCGCGAACTGCCAGCCGAGCTTCTGCCGTGCGGTGAGCCCGAGGCTCCGCTTCTTCACGATCTTGATGTAGTCGTCGGCGAAGCCGATGCCGCCGAAGGCCAGGGTGGCGAAGATGAGAATCCAGATGTTCCGGTTGGTGAGATCGCCCCACAGGAACGTGGGCACGAGCGTTCCCACCACGATGAGGATGCCTCCCATGGTGGGCGTTCCCGCTTTTGCCTTGTGGCTTTCCGGGCCATCGCTGCGGATCTGCTGGCCGAACTTGAGCCGGCGCAGTCGCTCGATGGTCCAGGGGCCGAAGAGCAGGACGATGAGCAGGGCGGAGAGTGTCGCCATCGCGGTGCGGAACGTGATGTAGCGGACCACGTTGAAGAAGCTCACGTGCTCCTTGAGCTCGAAGAGAAGGTGGTACAGCATCAGGCCGACACTCCGGGGTAAGCGGCTTCGAGCGCCTCGACCACGCGTTCCATACGCACGCCGCGCGAGCCCTTGACCAGGACCGCGTCATGGCTCTTCACCAGCGACGAGATGTTCGCCGCGAGCTCGATGGAGTTCGCGAAGACCTTCTTGGCCTGGGGCGGAAGGGTGGAAGCACCCGCCGCGATCTCGCTCGCGAGCGCGCCCACGCCGAGCAGGAGATCCACGCGTCCGCCGAGCGCGGCTCCGGTCTCCCGGTGCAACCTCGCGCTGCTTTCTCCGAGTTCCAGCATCTCCCCGATGCAGGCGACCTTCCGTCGGTCCCCGGCGAGAGCGAGGGTCTCGATGGCGGAAAGGAGAGCCTTCGGATTCGAGTTGTAGGTGTCGTCGATCAGGAGGATGTCGTCGCGCAGGCGCTTTACCGCCCCGCGATTGCCGCCGGGCTTGAGGAAGCGGGCGCGCTCGGCCACGGTCTCCGCGGGAATGCCCAACGCCTCGGCCACCGCGGCCGCGGCGAGGAAGTTGGAGATCGCGTGGGGCCCGGGTGCTCGGAGATTCACTTCAACCCGGGATCCGCCCGATGCCAGTTGAAAGCGCGACCCTTCGAGCGACATCGCCACCGCCTCGGCTCGGAGCGAAGACGGATCGCCCGCTCCAAAGAGACGCGCCGCGAAGGGCTTTCCGAGGACGCGGCGGGTGAGCCGGGGCTCGTCCGCCGGCGCCACCGCGGTGTCGCCCGGCCCGAGAGTCTCGTAGATCTCGGCCTTGGCCGCGGCGATTCCATCCACCGAGGCGAAATTTTCCAGATGCGCCGCGGCCACGAGAGTGACCATGGCGACTCGCGGCCTCACCAGTTGGACCAGGCGCCGGATCTCTCCCGCGTGGGACATACCGCACTCGATCACCGCCGCCCAGTGGCTGGTTTCGAGCCGGGCGAGGGTGAGGGGCACCCCCAGATGGTTGTTGAGATTCCCGGAGGTGGCGAGGACCTCGCCGCGGGCGCGCAGCAATTCGGCGGTGAACTCCTTCGCCGTGGTCTTGCCCGCCGAACCCGTGACGGCCACGAAGACCGCCGAGGATCGTGACCGCACCAGTCGCCCGAGTTCGAAGAGGGCGGTTTCCGGATCCGCCACCACCAGGGCGAATCGACCCGCGTGAGCCCGATCTGCGTCCTTGATGACCGCGCAGGACGCGCCCTTCTCGAAGGCCGAGACCACGTGTTCGTGCCCGTCGACCCGTTCGCCCTTGAGGGCGAAGAAGATGTCGCCCGGTTCCAGGGTGCGCGAGTCGATGGAAGCACCGCGGGGAACGCCCATGGGGGACCCCAGGGGCCTGGCCCCGAGCGCGAGCGCGATCTCCGCCCAGGACAGGGTTTCAAGGATGCGCATGCGATCCTCCGTCCAGGCGTCCCAGGTCCTTGAGGATTTCCTTCGCCACCAGGCGATCGTCGAACGGGAGTTTCTTCTCCCGGATGGTCTGCGTGGCCTCGTGACCCTTCCCTGCGATCACCACCAGATCCCCTGGTCCGGCGCTTCGGAGCGCCAGGTCGATGGCCTGTCGTCGATCCACGATCAGCTTGAAGGGCGTCGGGTGATTCCTGAACCCCTGCGCGATCTCGTCGAGGATGCCCGAGGGGGGCTCGCTCCGGGGATTGTCGGACGTCGCGATGACGAGATCGGATCGCTGGGCCGCGACCGAGCCCATGAGCGGGCGCTTGGACCGGTCGCGGTCTCCGCCACAGCCGAACACGGTGACGATCCGCTTGGGATTGAGGGACCGGAGCGTGTCCAGCAGATTCCGCAGGGCATCGTCGGTGTGCGCGTAGTCGACGATCACCGAGAAAGGCTGTCCGGCATCCACCCGCTCCATGCGCCCGGGCACGCCGTCGAGGCTGGAGACGCCGCTCGCGGCTTCCTGAGGAGAGAGGCCAAGCGCCATGGCGGCGCCGATCGCGCCGAGGAGATTCGAGACGTTGAACCGGCCCACCAGCGGCGAGTTCACCTCGACCGGGCCCTTCGGCGTGGTGCAGAGGAAGCGTACGCCGTGGAGTGAGATGTCGAGATTCTCGGGCCGGAAGTGGGCGCCGGGCGTGAACCCGAAGGTCTGGCAGCGCGGCCCGCGAAGGGCTTCGGCGAGGACGCCGCCGTGCTCGTCGTCCAGATTCACGATCGCGGTTCCCTCCTCATGGAGGTGCCTGGTGAACAGGAGTTTCTTCGCCTCGAAGTACGCCGCGAAGCCCCCGTGAAAGTCGAGGTGGTCGCGGGTCAGGTTGGTGAAGACCGCGGCCTTGAACCGGAGGCCGCGCACGCGTTCCTGGACGAGCGCGTGGGACGAGACCTCGAGGGTCGCGTGGCTGACGCCCTCATCCACCATTTCCCTCAGCAGACGCTGCAGGTCGAGCGACTCGGGGGTGGTGAGCGAGGAGTCCTTCGGTCGTCCGGCGATCCGCGTTTCCACCGTGCCGAGGAGGCCCGTCACCTTCGAGGCCTGGCGCAGCGCCGCGTCGATCAGGAAGGCGGTGGTGGTCTTGCCGTTCGTGCCCGTCACCCCGGCGAGGGTCAGATGGTCGGCGGGCCGATGGAAGTAGGCCGCGGCGAGATCGGCGAGGGCCGCCCGGGGATTCGCCGCCTCGATCCAGGGCAGGGCCAAAGGCGGGGTCCGATCCGACAGCACCGCCACCGCCCCCCGGCGCTTCGCCGACTTCACGAAATCGAGACCATCCTGTTTGACCCCGTGAAGAGCCGCGAAGAGATGGCCGCGGGCCGCCGCGCGGGAATCGTAGGAGAGGCCTGTGATCTCCAGGTCTTCGGGGCCATGGAGCGTGGCTCCCGGGTGCGCCGCGGCCAGGGTTCCGAGTCTCACGACTTCGGCCTCGGCCCAGGGGCGTCGCCCGGGCCCGATCCCGCGGAGGGCCGCGGGCTCGAGGTCAGTTCGAGCGAGCAACTCATCCCGGGCTCGAGCGGCGTCCCCGGCAGCGGGGTCTGGCGCGCGACCACGCCGCGGCCGTGGATCTCCACGGAAAGCCCGTGGCGAGCGGCCATCAGGGCGGCCTCCCGCAAGGACAAGCCCCGCAGGTCCGGCATGATCCTTGGATCGTCCGCCGAGAGGGGCGCGGCCTCGTGCGCCCGCTCCGCCGCGAAGGTGGCCTTGGCCACGGTCTCCGGCGAGTAGGTCACGAGGCGGAGGTTTCGCGTGGGATCGTCGGGAGGGATGGCGAGAAGGCGAACCGCCTCGTTCGCGATTCGCGCGAACAGGGGTGCCGCCACGTCGCCGCCCTCGTTCTTGTCGCCCTTCGGAGTGTCGAGAGACACGAGCACCACGAGGGCCGGCCGGGAGGCGGGCACGAAGCCCACGAACGAGGCCACGTGATCGATCATCGAATACCGGCCCGAAGCGTCGATCTTCTGAGCGGTGCCCGTCTTTCCCGCCACTTCGAAGCCCTCCACCTTGGCCTTCCGACCGGTTCCGGAGATCACCACTTCGCGCAGCAGGCCCATGACTCGATCCGCGGTCTCGGGTTCGATGACCTTGCGTTCCGCCACCGGCGAGTACTCGCGCACCAGTTCGCCCCAGGGTTCCTCGACGCGCTTCACGATGTAGGGGCGCATCCAGTAACCGCCGTTCGCCACCACCGCGGCGGCGCTCGCCATCTGGATGGCGGTGACGCCCACTTCCTGGCCGAAGGACATCGAGGCCAGGGAGAGAGCGCTCCACGACTTCGGGCTCCGCAACAGGCCGCTCGTCTCGCCGGGGAGGCCGAGGCCGGTCCTGGCCCCGAAGCCGAAGGCCTTCATGGAAGCGTAGAACTTCTCGCTCCCCAGCCGCTGGGCCACCCGGACGACCCCGATGTCGCTGGACTTGGCGATGACGTCCTGGAAGGTCATGGTGGTGAACACGTGATGGTCGTTGATGCGCGTCCCCGCGATCTCGATGAAGCCGTTGCCGCAGTCGATCATCTCGAGCGGCGACACCACGCCCTCCTTGAGCGCGGTCGCGGCGGTGACGATCTTGAAGATGCTCCCGGGTTCGTAGGAATCCGCGATCGCGCGGTTCACCCGGTCTTTCTCCGGAAAGGCCGCGAAACGATTGGGATTGAAGGAGGGGAGGCTCGACATGGCGAGGACCTCGCCGGTGCGGGGGTCGAGGACCACGGCCACGCCGGAGACGGAGCCCGTGTCGCGGATCGCGTCCAGCAATGCGGTTTCGGTCACGTGCTGGATCCGCTCATCGATGGTGAGGGTGACCTTTCGGCCTTCGGTGGGCGGCTTGTCGACCTCGCCCATGGGGCGCCGCCTGGCGTCGAGGCGCACGGTGACCCGCGCCTCGCGGCCCTTGAGGTCCTCGTCGAGCGCGTACTCGAGACCGGCCATGCCCTGCGAGTCGAGGCCCACGTAGCCGAGGACGGGCGAGAGCAGCTCGCGCTTGGGGTAGTACCTTCGGCTCTCCGTCTCGAAACCGACGCCCTCGAGGCGCAGATCCCGCACCGCCCGCGCGACCGCGGGGTCCACCTGGCGCTTGATCCAGACGAAGGAACGGTCCTGGCGGAGAAGG
>JBGATM010000040.1:0-32045 GCA_044229175.1 Vicinamibacteria bacterium
GTTCTCGAAAGGACCCAGCCGATGTTCACCACGCCCACGCCATCCCTCCACCGATTTCACGCGTACCAGCTCGCCCTGCAGTTCCGCCGCAGCGTAGTCCGCTGGCTCCCGCTTCGACGCGCCGAACTCTCCGACCAGCTCGACCGCGCGTCGATCTCCGTCCCGCTCAACATCGCCGAAGGCGCGGGTCGCTCGACGCCACGTGAGCGAGCCCGCCACTACACGATCGCACGCGGCTCCGCCGTCGAGTGCCTCGCCTGCCTCGACCTCCTTGAACTCGAGCTCTCCGCCCCCTCCACCACCGAAGCTCGCGGCATCCTCCTCCGCCTCCTGAACGTCCTCACCGCCCTCATTCGCCGGTGACGGACCGTCCCGCGGGCCCACTCCGTCATTGCGAGGGCCCGCCCCGTCCGAACAGGCCCGAAGCCATCTTGCGGCGGCCCCGCTCATGGTCCAACCGCCTGCTGTCCCCAAATACCGTTTGTGCCGCAAGTCCAAAAAGAGTGTAATTCCCCAATGGAGGGAACGTGCCTGGACGCCTGAACCCGGGGGATGGTAGATGAAGCCAGCGGGTTGGCTTGATGCATTCTTGTTCATGACTGGTTCCTTTGCGGGCTTCGCGGGCGATTTGTGGCGGACCTCCCGCGAGGGGCACGCGGCCACGACGCAGATTCAAACGAGGATGGCGTTGCAGATCGGCGGTCTGGTGTTCTTCTTCGGGGCTTTGGTCTACCAAGCTGCTCAGAAGAGGCGGCTGAAGGCAGGCCTGCTATTTCCTCGTCGCCTCGGCGCTGTCATTTCACTCAGCCTTGGCGTCGCGTATCCGCTCTTGTTCACATCCGGTGCGCGGACACTGGAGGCAGTGTTTGGGGGCCTAGGCCTGCCTGCGCTTGTGGGCCCAGGACTTCTTGCGCTCTGGGGCCTGCTTCCCTGGGCTCTCTCCCGGGCGCAGTGGACCACCACACCCCCTCGGTCCCAGTAGACCGGGAGCACACTAGGACGCGCCGTCGAACAATCGGATGAACCTGACAAGGGAAGTTCGCGTCACGAACGGCCTGTCGCGGCCTTTGCGGGTTATCCACGGGTTGGGCGGGCCACGACGTGAGACGGTGATCGCATGAAAGACCTTCCGAACGACGGTGAGACCCCGACGAAGTCGGCGCGAGCTGATCGCGTCCGGGCATGGCGATGGTTCTTTCCGACCGTCTCGGTGGTTCTGCTGTCGGTAGTCCTCATCGGTTTCGCGCCCACCTTCTACCTGCGACCGCTGTTTACCGCGCGCCCCCTGCCGACCTACCTCTACGTGCATGGCACGGTCCTGACGTCATGGTTTGCTCTCGTGGTCGCCCAAACCTGCCTGGTCGCTGCCGGTCGAACCGACCTTCATCGTCGGCTCGGCGTGGTGGCGGTCTTGAACGCGGGCCTGGTCATGCTTCTCAGCGCGGTCGTGGCAGTTCGAGCGGTCGCCAGGTATTTCGCCGCGGGCGTTGATCCGGCGGAAATTCAGTTCATCGTGATCGGAGACCTCGTGAGCCTGGCGCTGTTTGCCGGGCTGATCGTGGTGGCGGTGAGGTTGCGGCACCGGCCGGATTGGCACAAGCGCCTCATGGCGGTGTCGTGCGTCGTCATTATCGGGCCGGCCATCGCGCGTCTCGAACGCCTCGGGCTGGGGGTTCCCGTCCCGGCCGTGCTGCTGAGCATGCTGATGGTGCTGTGCGCTTACGATCTGGTTGTACTCCGTCGCGTTCACCGAGCCACGCTATGGAGTTCGCTCGTTTTCGCCATCGCCATGGGGTCCCTTCTCCTGGTGGTGGACACCGCGACAGGACGGGCGATCATCGAAGCCTTGCGATAGTGGCGCCGCCTGACCATGCCGTGAACCCGGGGTAGGGACCACGGGGCGGGCTACTCCGCGAATTTCGGCGGCCGCTTCGTATGCCAAGGCGTCTCTCGCTCGAACGCATGGCCGGCGTCGAGAAGGGTCGCCTCGTCGTCGAGCCGGCCGGTGAGCATGATGTTCTGGGGCATGTCGAGGCCGGTCTCAGATTTCACGAAGCCGGCGGGTAGGACCAGGGCGGGGTGGCCGGTGAGATTCGTCATGTTCACGCTGTCCGACGAGGGCGGGGCGAGGAAGACGTCGATGCGGTCGAAGAGTTGCTCGACCGCGCCGATCATCAGGGTGCGCACGCGCTGCGCCCGGAGGTAGTCCACCGCGGGGATGAAGCGCGAGGCGCGGAGCTGGCTCGAGCGGTCGTTCGGGCCCTGGCCTTCGAGTTCGTCGATGGCGCCGCTCCGGGTGATCTCGTCGAACATGGCGCCAGCCTCGGCGTTGTGGATGGCATAGAGGGCGGCGGCGGGGAACGGGGGGAGGGCGATCGGGACGATCTCGAATCCCATCTTCCGATAGACCTCGACCGCGGTTTCGAAGACGGGTCGGGCGAGTGCGAACGCGGCGCGCTCCTTCTCAGTCGCGGTTGACGGGAGTTCGAAGAGTTCCGACCCGACCACGCCGAGGCGAAGCCGCCTGGCGTCGCGGGCGCCCGACGGGGCCCATGTGAAGGGTGTTGCGGTGACGCTGCCATCGAGGCCGTCGGGCCCGTGGATGGCTTGAAGCACTGCGCCGCAGTCCGCGACCGAGCGGGCGATGACACCCGCCTTGTCGAGGGTCCAGCGGAGGGTCATCACGCCGTGGCGGCTCACCCGGCCATACGTCGGACGCAGGCCCACGACCCCGCAGGTGCTCGCGGGGGAGACGATCGAGCCGCCGGTCTCGGTGCCGAGGGCGAAAGGGACGAGGCCCGCGGCCACCGCGGCGGCTGGGCCCGCGGAAGAGCCGCTTGCGCCCGTGGTCGGATCCCAGGGGTTCTTGGTCTTTCGTCCCTTGATCCCTTCAGCTGCGCCGGACAGGGGTCGTCCGTCCTGGAATTGCGGCTCGCCGGACCACGCATCGCCGATCGCGAGCTCGCCGGTGGAGAGCTTGGCGGCGAGGCACGCGCCCGCGGTCTTGAGCCTTTCGATCGCGGTGGCGTCCGCGGTTGGGACCGGGCGATTGCGATAGGGCCGGGCGCCCCACAGCGTACGGATGCCGGCCGAGTCGAAGAGGTCCTTGGCGCCGTAGGGGACTCCGTGCAGGAAGCCCGCGGCGCGGCCGCTCTGGCGGTCCGCGTCCGCACGCTTCGCCTCGGAGAGGGAGCGTTCGTCGGCGAGGGTCACGACGCACGAGAGCGCTCCGTCATGTCGAGTCAACCGATCGAGCGCGAGCCGGGCCAGATCTTCGCTCGAGACCTGGGAGGCGTCGAGCCAGGCCCGCAGGTCGGACACCGGGGCGAAGGCGATATCGGCCTTCGAGGTGGGCGCCGTCGGCTTCGCGGTCCGCTTCGGAGCCGGAGAGGAAGACGGAGGAGCGGGTTTCGAGTCCGCTTTCACCGGCCGCGTTCGCCGGGGGTTGAAAGAGAAGGCGGGCTCGACGTCGGTCCTGACCTCGACGCCGCGGAGGGTTTCGATGTGGGTTCGGTATCGGGTCACCAGGGAGGCGGCCTTGCCCAGGGCCTCGTCGGTCTGCTGAACTCCGGCCACGGACTGGGCCGCGCGCAGGGTCGGCACGTCGATGCCGGTGGCGGCCGGCGGCGGCGTCTGCGCGGGGAGGACCGGCAACCCGCTGCTGAACGCGGGTGCGGCGAGTGCCGCCGCGCCGGCGCCAAGGAAGCCGCGTCGCGACGTGGGTCTTGGGTGGGGAGTCTTCTTCATCGTGGCCGAATTGTGGCATCCTGCGCGGCCAGAAACCATGTTCGTCTTCGATATCGACGCGGTGCGGCGGGCCCTCGACGCGATGGACTCCAGCTGGAAGGAGTTCATGCGGGTGGAAACCATGTCGGCGGGGGTCTATCGGTTGAAGGCGGGGGAGCGTGATCTCCAGAAGCCCCACACCGAGGACGAGATCTACTTCGTCACCAAGGGCCGGGCGAAGTTCGCGGCGGGCGACAATGTCCAGGACGTGGCCGCGGGCAGCATCATCTACGTCGAGGCGGGGCGCGATCATCGTTTCGTGGAGATCGTGGAGGACCTCGAGGCCCTGGTGATCTTCGCCCCCGCCGAGGGTTCGGCGGCGACGACGCCCTCGCGGTAGTCTGCCTTCATGGCCGACGACAAGAAGATCACGCGCACCCCGGAGGAATGGGCGAAGATGCTCACGCCCCAGCAGTATCACGTGGCCCGGGAGAAAGGGACCGAGCGGGCCTTCACCGGGGCCTACTGGGACAATCACGACAAAGGGATCTACCGCTGCATCGGATGCGGCGCCGAGCTCTTCGACTCGAACGACAAGTTCGACTCGGGATCGGGGTGGCCGAGCTTCACCAGGCCGGTGGACACCGCGAAGGTCGAGACCGAGACCGACCGGAAGTTCATGATGACCCGGACCGAGGTCCACTGCGCGAAATGCGACACCCACCTCGGGCATCTTTTTCCCGACGGACCGAAGGCCGCCGGAGGCATGCGCTACTGCATCAATTCTGCTTCCCTCGACTTCGAGCCGAAGAAGGACGGGAAGTAGGCGGCTAGATGGCGATGGGCCGCCGGATCGCGGAGGTCTGGCTCATCGAAGGCGGGGAGAGGGTCGCGTCCCACACCACGCTCCACTCGCAGAACGCGTCGCCCTTCTCGGTACACGCCGTCTTGGTGACCGCGAGCTTCTGAGCGTTCACCAGTTCGAGCGAGCGCTTGAGAAAACCGGTGGCGCGGGGGCAGCGGACATCGGAACCGCGAATCGCCTCGTATCGCAGCCGCACCTTGCCGTCACCGATGAGATTGGCGTCGACGCCGCCTTCGTCAATGAACTGACCCCAGGCTCGCTCGGCCGCCCGCAGGAAGTCGAGGGGTGTGGGCCGAGCGAGCAGGACCCTGTGAACGCCGCTCAGACCGAAGGAGGCGTTGTAGGCGCCGGAGCGCTCGTAGAAGGTCTCATCGCCGGCGAAGTGCTGCCGCGCTTTGCGGGCCAGGGACTCGAGTTCCTCGACGGGGTAGAAGGCGGAGGCCAGGACCAGCCCCTCGCAGCGCTTGCGGAGATCCGGGTCCAGGGTGGCAACGAACTCCTTGAGGCGCGCGGGGCCGTATTCCGCCTCAAGGAAGGCGAGAAGCGACGCTATGGATGTGCCCTTGATCCTCACGGACGAACTCCTCGTTCTCTCTATAGACGGACGGGCGACCTGGCTTGCGGTACGTCGGGAATGAGGAATGATACGGCTTCCCGCGCCCGTCTAAAAGAGCCCCCGGGCCTGGCGTTCCGAGGGCAGGAGAACCGCGTAGAGGAAAGCGTTGGCGGGAGTGGGCACACCCGCCTCGAGGCCCAGGCGGACGATCGCGCCGGTTTGCGCCTCGAGTTCGGAGGGCCGGCCTTCGAGCAGGTCGCGCTGCATCGACGCGGTCGCATCCTCGGGGAGCTTGTCGGCGAAGGCGAGGGTCTTGTCCACCGCCTCGCGAGCCAGGTTCACGCCGCGCGCCCGCGCGAGATCGACGACCTCGTTCATGGCCGCGGCGAGGAGGGCCCGGGTCTCTTTCACGTGGCGCCAGGCTCCCGCCGGCTTGCGGGCGGCGGCCCCCACCGCGCTGAAAGGCGCGATGAAGAGGAACTTCTCCCACAGGGTCACCGCGATGTCGCCGGAGACCGTGGCCGCGACTCCGGTGCAGCCGTCGAGGGCTTTCCCAAGCGCCTCCGCGCGTAGAGACGTTCCGCCAGACCATTCCCCAAGTTCCACCTTCGGAGTCACGCCTGCGTGGCGGATCACGCCGGGCTCGGCCACGTAGCTCATGAGCCGGCACACCCCCGCGATGACGTGCTCGCGTCCGCAGACCCGGGCGACTTCGTCCGGCGCCTCGACGCCGTTCTGCAGGGTCAGCACCGCGCTCTCGGGGCGGAGCAGGGGCGCGAGCCTCTCCGCCGCCTCCTTGACCTGCCAGGTCTTCACGGCCAGGAGGACCACGTCGACCGGGCCGATGGCGGCGGGGTCGTCGGTCGCCTGGACCTCGGGAAGGGTGAAGTCGCCCTCGATGCTGAACACACGGAGTCCGCTTTTCCGCATGGCCGCGAGATGAGCGCCTCTCGCCACGAAGGTGACATCGTGGCCGGCCTGGGCGAGGCGCCCCCCGAAGTATCCGCCCACGCCGCCCGATCCGATGACTGCCAGTTTCATTCCCGAAGGCTACGTCACGAGGGGGGACCGCTCCAGCGCCCCGGCGACGATACAATCCCCGGACTTTGCAGATCCTCTGGACGTACCTGAAGCCTCATCGGGCGATTGTGGCTTTCGCGCTGATCCTGGCCGCGATCAATCAGATCTTCTCCCTCCTCGATCCGTTGATCTTCCGGCACGTGATCGACGAGTACGCGACGAAATACGCCGAGCTCGATCGCGGCTCTTTCTTCCGAGGCGTTCTCACCCTGCTCGCGGCCGCGGTGGGCGTCGCCTTCGTCTCGCGGGTGGCCAAGAACTTCCAGGACTACTTCATCAACGTGGTGACCCAGCGGGTGGGCGCCGCCATCTACGCGGACGGCGTCCGCCATTCCCTGAACCTGCCCTATCAGCTCTTCGAGGATCAGCGCAGCGGCGAGACCCTCGGGGTCCTGCAGAAGGTCCGGACCGACGTGGAGAAGCTCATCTCCACCGCGGTGAACATCCTGTACCAGACCCTGATCGGCGTGGTCTTCGTGATGATCTACGCGCTCAGCGTCTACTGGATCATCGCGCCCGTCTACTTCCTCACCATCCCCATCCTGGCCGGGCTCGTCTCCACCCTGTCGAAGAAGATCAAGGCGGTGCAGAAGGACATCGTGGCCGAGACCACCGCGCTCGCGGGCTCGACCACGGAATCGCTGCGCAACATCGAGCTGGTGAAGAGCCTCGGGCTCGCCACCCAGGAAATCTCCCGGCTCAACGCCACCACCCAGAAGATCCTGGTGCTGGAGCTGAAGAAGGTCCGGTACCTGCGCAGTCTCTCGTTCATCCAGGGCACGGTGGTGAACGCGCTGCGCACCAGCATCCTCTTCCTGATGCTGTATCTCATCTACGCGCGGGCCATCACGGTCGGGCAGTTCTTCGCGCTGTGGATCTACTCGTTCTTCATCTTCGGCCCGCTGCAGGAACTCGGGAACGTGATCACCGCCTACCGCGAGGCCGAAGTATCGCTGAACCGATTCCAGAAGCTGATGGCGCAGCCGGGCGAGCCCGCTCCCGCGAACCCGGTGCCGCCCTTCACCCTCGACCACCTCGAGTTCGAGAAGGTGAGTTTCACCCATCTCACCGGAGCCTCGCCGGCTTTGTCGGAGGTGTCCTTCGATCTGTCGAAGGGGAAGACCATCGCCTTCGTCGGCCCGTCCGGCGCGGGAAAGACCACGCTGGTGAAACTTCTCGTGGGCCTCTACCGCCCGGAGACCGGCCGCATCGTCTACAACGGGAACGACGGCAAGGACGTGGACCTGTCGCACCTGCGGGCGCAGATCGGTTTCGTGACCCAGGAGACGCAGCTGTTTTCCGGCACCATCCGGGAAAACCTGCAGTTCGTCCGGCCGGACGCGACCGACGCGGAGTGCCTCGACGCCCTGAAGCGCGCGGCCTGCGATTCCCTGCTGGCCCGGGCAGAGAAGGGCCTCGAGACCGTCATCGGCGAGGGCGGGGTCAAGGTATCGGGGGGAGAGCGCCAGCGCCTCTCCATCGCGCGGGCTCTCCTGCGCCGCCCGCGGCTGCTCGTGTTCGACGAGGCGACCTCGTCACTCGACTCCATCACCGAGGAAGAGATCACCACCACCATCCGCGACGTGGCCACCAACAAGGACGTGATGACCGTGCTGATCGCGCATCGCCTCTCGACCATCATGCACGCCGACACCATCCACGTCCTTGAGCAGGGCCGCATCGTGGAATCGGGAGCGCACGAGCAGTTGCTCGCCATGAAGGGGCTTTATTACGCCCTATGGCGGCAGCAGGTGGGCGAACGCCGAAGCCTGGCCGCCGGCAAGCAGCCGGCGGCGTAGGGTCGGCGTTCGTCCATTGCGAGACAATGACGTGAGTGGGGTGGGCGCCTTCGGCGCCTTGCGCGGCCAGGGCTAGGTCGGCGCCACGCGGCGCGGCGCGCTACGCCGTCGTCGCGGGCAGGTCCCAGTTCGTGTGGGGGGCCTTGTTCAGCACGAACCATTTCCAGATGATCTCGCGGTAGGTCCGCGGCTTGATGCCCAGCTCCGCGTACATCGGGCGCAGGATCATGTGCAGCTTGCGGAGGTTGTAGAAGGGCACGCGCGGGAAGTAGTGATGCTCGGCGTGGTAGTTCGAGTAGACGAAGAGGAAGTCCCAGATACCAGAGGGCTGCATGACCGTGGACCATTTGAGCGGATGGTTCGGGTCGATGCAGTAGTGCTGGCCCAGTCGATTGATGGTGAAGGCGATGGGAAAGACGATGAAGTAGGGGAGGAACCACACCCGCAGCATCGCGCCCGCTCCGCCGAAGTAGTACAGGGCCGCGCCGATGGACAACTGGATGACGATGGTCGCCATGCGCTCGCGCGCGATGGTGCGGCGGAGGGCCTCCGGATACGTCTTCACTTCCTGGGCGGCGGCGCGGAAGTAGATGGGCATCAGGGCCGGGGTGCAGTAGAGCAGCTTGAACCAGCGCGCATTCCGTTTGGGCGAGAGCCAGTGACGCTTGGGGTCCTCGTCGTTGGTCCCGAGGCCGTCGTGATGGTCGAGATGCCAGCGGGTGAACTGGGAGGCCGAGATGCCGCTGGTGATCGCGTAGAGCAGACCCAGGACGCGCTCCGCGGGCGGGTTCGTCTTCCTGAACACCGCGCTGTGGACCACCTCGTGCAGGAGGGTGGTCATGTTGAAGAAGGTGAAGCCCTGCAGTGCGATGAGGGGAGCAGCGATCCACCAGGGCTGATCCTGATAGAGGATCACGCCGCAGACGGCCACGATGGCGAACTGCCGCGCCGCGTAGGCCAGGTGGATGGCCGGGTTCTTCTCCGACAAGGCCACGAGCTGCTCGGACGACACCGCGCGGTGCAGGATCTCCTTGAATGGCCCGACCGCCTTCCAGTAGTGCTTCGACTTGGGGGCGGGAACGGTGGGCTCGATTGGATCCATCGGGGGCGGACTTTATCAGTGGGCCCTTTGGAGCCTGTAGTCCGGCGCCGGCCGCGGCCCGGCAACAGGTCGGGGCCTGCCGAGGGTGGCATGCGATCTGCAATGGAAGCCCCCGACCCTGAGGCAGCGCAATGGTGCAGCGGCTATCAAGGGCATCGAAAGGAACTTTCCCTGATGAAGAATCTCATTCTCAAGAGCGGCGTTCTCGCCCTGGCCGTCTCCGTTCTGGCTCTTCCCACGTTCGCTCAGACCTCCACCGCGACCAAGCCGGCCGCGAAGGCCGAGGCGTCCAAGACCGAGGCTCCCAAGGCCGCAATGAAGACCGAGGCCCCCAAGGCCGAGGCCAAGAAGGCGCCTGTGGCGAAAGAGCTTGTCGACATCAATACCGCCACACTGGAGCAGCTCGAAGCGCTTCCTTCCGTGGGCAAGGCCTACGCGGAGAAGATCATCGCCGGCCGTCCGTACAAGATGAAGTCCGACCTCACCAGCAAGAAGATCATCCCCGGCTCGGTCTACAACAAGATCAAGGCCGACATCATCGCGAAGCAGTAGCTCTCCGTTCCGTCGTGGGACAGGCCGGGTCGGTCAGACCCGGCCTTTTCTCTTTCGCGGGCCGCCTTCGCGCACCCTGAAGATCAGGCGGTGTCGTCCTTGTCCTCGTGACCCCAGGTCAGGCCGAACCGCTCGGCCATCCGGTAGAGGGTCCGGCGATCGATGCCCAGGACCTCGGCCGCGCGCTTCTTGTTGCCCTTGAGCACGGTCACCACGTGCTGGAGGTAGCGCTTCTCGATCTCGTCGAGAGTGGGGAGGTCCTCGAAGGCCCTTTGCGCGAACGAGACCGCGTGAGGCTGGAGATCGGCGGGCAGGTCCTCCGCGTCGATCGACCGTCCGGGCGAGGTGAGGACGAGCCTTTCGACCACGTGCTCGAGTTCGCGCACGTTGCCGGGCCAGGCATAGGCCGCGAGCTTCGCCATGGCGCGCGCGGTCATGACCGCCCGCGTGCCGTCGGCTCTCGGGAAGCGGCCGAGGAAGGATTCGACCAGCAGCGGGACGTCGTCGGGCCGCTCGCGCAGCGCGGGCAGCCGGATCTCGACCACCTTCAGACGGTAGAGAAGATCCGAGCGGAACGTCCCCGCCTCCGCCGCTTTGTCGAGATCGCGGTGGGTGGCCGAGATGACCCGCACGTCGACGGAAACCGATTTCGCTCCGCCCACCGGCCGCACCTCGCCTTCCTGCAGCGCGCGCAGGAGCTTCACCTGCAGGGCCACCGGCATCTCGCCGATCTCGTCGAGGAAGAGCGTGCCGCCGTGCGCCTGTTCGAAGAGGCCCTTCTTGTCCACCACCGCCCCGGTGAAAGCGCCCCGCACGTGGCCGAACAACTCCGACTCGAGCACCCCTTCGTTCAGGGCCCCGCAGTTGACCGCGACGAAGGGCGCCTTGGCGCGCGCCGAGTGACGATGGATGGCGCGGGCCGCGAGCTCCTTCCCGGTGCCGGTTTCGCCGATGATCAGCACGGAGGCCTGGGAGGGCGCGGAGAGGGCTATCTGCTTGTACACCGCGAGCATGAGCCGGCTCCGGCCCACGAGCGCGGGGGGAACATCGCGCGGGGAGAACACCGGCGGCGGCTGATCGGCCGCGGGCTCGGTGAGGGCGGCGATCCGCTGGCGGATGGCGCGATCGACGGTGGAGCGGACTTCGTTGATGTCGAAAGGCTTGCTCACGTAGTCGAAGGCCCCGGCCCGCACCGCCTCCACCGCGGTCTCGAGGGTTCCGAAGCCGCTCATCAGCACGACCTCGGCCCCGGGGGTGGCCGCGCGCACGGCGCGCAGGAGGTCGAGACCCGTCTTGTCGGTGTTGAAGTTGATGTCGGAGATGACGATGTCGCACGGCGCGTTCGACTGGATCTCCACCGCCTCGTCGACGGTGGTCGCGGACACGACCTCCCGGTCGGGCCCGCGGACCAGATCGGCGATGAAGCGGCAGATTTCCGGCTCGTCGTCCGCGATGAGGATGCGCATGGTCATGGAGTCCCTAGCCTAGCTTTCTCGCTCTCGCCCGGCGGCGGCGGTTCGTTGCCTCCGGCCGCGTCCTCGAGTCCCGCGGGCAGGCTGACCACGAACCGGGCGCCGTGGCCCTGCTCGGAGTGCACCTCCACGGTTCCCCCATGCGCGGTGACCACGTCCCGGACGATGGGCAGCCCGAGGCCCGTGCCGCGGCCCGGCTCCTTGGTGGTGAAGAGCGGATCGAAGATGCGGGGTTTCACGGAGGGGGCGATGCCGGTTCCGGTGTCTTCGACCTCGAATCGGATCCGCCCGCCCTCCTCCCGAGCGCGCAGGGTCAGCCGACCGCCGCGGTCCATGGCGTCGAGCGCGTTCGTCACCAGGTTGAGGAACACCTGTTCCATCTGACCGATATCCGCGAGCAGGGGCATGGCCGCTCCGTCGGCGTCGAGTTCGAGAGTCACTCCCTTCTGCTCCGCGCTCGGCCCGGCGAGACGCGCGATGTTCGCGAGGAATGTCCCGCCTTCGATGGGCACGCGCCGGAGCAGAGGGGTTCGGGTCTGGTTCATCAGGTCCCGGACGATGGCGGTGACGCGCTCGATCTGCTCCTGAACGGTCCGAAGTCGCTCCTGCCGTTCGGAGCCTTCCGAGGCCTCGCTGAGCAGCAGCTGCACGTAGCCCGAGATCAGGGCCAGCGGGGTGCCGATCTTGTGGGCGAAGGTGGCCGCCATCTGGCCGGTGGCGGCGAGCATCTCGCTGCGCGCGAGCTCGCGGCGGGCCTCGAAGAGCTGCTCCACCGAACTCTGCAGTTCCGCGTTCCTCTCTCCGAGCTTCGCGGTGGCGCTCGCCACCTCCGCCTGCAGGGTCGCGGAGAAGCCTTCGATGCGAGTCATCATGTCGTTGAAGGCGCTGGTCACGTCGCCGATCTCGTCGGCGCGCAGGACGGGAGCGCGTCGCCCCGGTTGCCCCTCGCGCGCCCCCTCGATGGCGTCGCGGAGGGTTCGAAGGGGGGAAAAGACCAGGCGACGGCCCACCAGGTCGACGACCAGGGCGATGAGCAGCGTGGAGAGGATCACGAGCGATGCCTGGATCTGGCGGATTCGCTGGCGGGTCCGGACCATGTCGGAGAGCGACATGCCGACGACCACGGCGCCGTAGGTCCTGCCCAGGTGATCGAGCGGGGCGGCCACCAGGCGCAGAGAGTCGGGACCGCGGCCCGATGGCTCCATGGCCGGGCTTCGGCTCGCGACCGCGCGCGCGGCGAGGCCCACGAGGTCGCCCTCGGGCGTGGGCGTGGTGGTGGCGATCAGGGTCAGGACCTTCTTCTGGTGCTCGAGGACCGAGAGGGAGCGAAGCGTCGGCACCAGTTGCTTGTAGTTGATGAGGAGCTGCTCGAGCTCGGGTCCGGTGGGAAGCCTCGCCTGGTCCGCCAGGTCGTCCGCCACCCCCAGCGCGGTAGCGCCCGCGGCGGCCAGGGCCTCATCCTCGAGGGCCTGGCGGGTGAACCGGCTCCCGACTTCTTCGACGGTCAGCGCCACCACGGTCACCGCGGCCACGACGAAGACCAGAAAGCGAAGGCGCAGGGTGAGCCAGGGCGCGGTGCGACGGGGCGAGAGAGGAGGAGGGGGAGTCATGACGACGTAGACGACGATATGCGGATTGAATTCACGAACCGTGCCGCGCCTGGCCCCGGGGAGGATGATGTCACGAGCGGGCGTTTTCGGCCGCTCGATTGGGCCTGGACAGGCGTAATCTTCCGCCATGAGCAAGCGGCTTCGACACGCTGCGGTCCTGGCGAGCCTGATCGGCGCCGGACTCCTGACCATGCCACTTCTCGAGCCGGACTGGCGCGAGCGCTGGCTCCTGCTCGTGGTCGTCCTGGCCGTGCTGGCCGTGGGCGTCCACTTCCATCGGACGGAGAACGGTCCCGAGAAGTGAAGGAGGGGCCGGACCTCAGCAGGTGATGCAGACGCGCCGGATCGCCTCGGCGCTCACGAGTTCGATGTCGGGAGTCATGAACCCGGGCTTGACCGGCTCTTCGCGCAAGAGGTCCGTGCTCAGGTACTTCTTGTTGCTGTCGGGAAGGATGGTGACCACCACGGCGTCCCGGTGAAGCATGTTCTGAGCCTGGATCGCGCCAAGGACGTTCGCCCCCGAGCTGATTCCGACCCCCAGGCCGACGCCGGAGGCGAGCTTCTGGGCCATGAGGATCGCATCTCCGTCGTCGACGGAAATGACCTCGTTGAGCTCCTTGAGATGGAGGATGGGCGGCACGAACTCGTCGGAGATACCCTGGATGCGGTGCTTGCCCACCTTGTGGCCGGTGGTGAGGGTGGGCGAATTCGACGGCTCGAGAGGATGGATCTTGATGTGCTGATTCCTTATCCTCAGGAACCGGCCGGCCCCCATCACCGTCCCCCCGGTGCCCACACCCGCGACGAAGGCCTCCGGGATCAGGTTGCGGGAATCGAGCTGCCACCAGATCTCCGGACCGGTGCTTTCGTAGTGGGCCTGGGCGTTCTCCTCGTTCGAGAACTGACGGGGAAGGAAGGCGCCGGGTGTGGCCTTGGCGAAGGCCTCGGCGAGGGCGATGCTGCCCAGGAAACCGCCCTCTTCGCGGCTCACCAGCTGGATCTCCGCGCCGAAACTTCTGATCAGGTCCTTCCGCTCCTGGCTCATCCAGTCGGGCATGAAGATCCGCACCGGGTGCCCGAGCGCGCGTCCCACCGCCGAGAAGGAGATGCCGGTGTTGCCGCTGGTGGCTTCGGCGATGTATCCCCCGGGCTTGAGCAGTCCGCCATGGACGGCCTTCCGGAGGATGTGCAGAGCCATCCGGTCCTTGATCGAGCCGGTGAGGTTGAGGTTTTCCGCCTTCGCGTAGATCGTCCGGGGCTCGCCCCGGTACAGCAGGTGGATGGCGATGAGCGGAGTGTTGCCCACCATGTTCTTGAGGCCACGGAAGCGCAGGTCATCGGCCCGCCCGTAGGTCAGAAGGTCGAGCATGCTTCGAGCCTAGGATCCCGCACGGGGCATGGTCAATGATTCATTCGGACCACGGGGCGCGACTCTTATACTCCTTTCATGTCCCAAGGACTCTTTCTCGGCAAGGAAGCGCCGGTCTCGGGCGAGACCCTCGGCGCGCGAATCGACCTCGATCCCACCGATCTCCTGACTCACGGCCTGATCGTGGGCATGACCGGCTCGGGCAAGACCGGCCTCGCCATCGCGATGATCGAGGAGGTCCTGCTCCAGGGGGTTCCGGTCATCGCCATCGACCCCAAGGGCGACCTCGGCAATCTCCTGCTTCTCTTCGACGATCTTTCCCCGGCTTCCTTCCTGCCCTGGGTCGACCAGGATGCGGCGCGGCGCGACGGCAAGACCGCGGACGCGGTGGCGAAGGAGTCCGCGGCGGCCTGGACGAAGGGACTCGCGGACTGGGGCCTGGGGCCCGCGGACATAAAAGCGCTCAAGGCGAAGCGCGATGCGGTGATCTACACGCCGGGGTCGTCCGCGGGCGTTCAGCTCAACGTGCTCCAGTCGCTCGAGGCGCCCTCGGTCAGCTTCGACAAGGCCCCCGAGGATCTTCGCGACGAGATCGCGGGAATCGTGAGCGGTCTGCTCGGCCTGCTCAAGATCGAAGCCGATCCCCTGCAGTCGCAGGAATTCATCCTTCTCGCGAACATCATCGAGAACGCCTGGAAGTCGGGGAAGGGACTCACCCTCGAGTCGCTCATCGCCGCCGTGGCCGATCCGCCTTTCGACAAGATCGGCGCGCTGCCCCTCGACAGCGTGTATCCGCGGAAGCAGCGCCAGGGTCTCATGATGGCGCTCAACAATCTCCTGGCTTCGCCCCAGTTCGAGTCCTGGCGGGTGGGGCAGCCCCTCGACATCCAGCGCATGCTCTACGCGGAGGACGGGCGGCCGCGTTTGTCCGTGGTCTACACCGCCCATCTCTCCGAGGAGGAACGCTTCTTCGTCACCGCGCTGATCCTCGACAAGGTGAAGACGTGGATGCGCCGGCAGTCCGGGACCACCTCGCTGCGCGCGCTCGTCTACATGGACGAGATTTACGGCTACTTCCCGCCCCATCCCGCCAATCCGCCGACCAAGCGGCCCTTGCTGACCCTGCTCAAGCAGGCGCGCGCGCAGGGAGTGAGCATCGTTCTCGCCACCCAGAATCCCATCGACCTCGACTACAAGGGCCTTGGCAACATCGGCACTTGGATGGTGGGCCGGCTGCAGACCGACAACGATCGCGCGCGGCTGCGTGACGGCCTCGTGGGCGCGGGCGTCGATGCCGCAGCGGTCGAGACCCTGCTCGGCGCGACCCGCAAGCGGGTCTTCCTGCTGCACGACGTCCATCGCGCCAGGCCCTGCCTGCTCGCGTCCCGCTTCGCCCTGTCGTACCTGCGCGGGCCGATCACGCGGGAGGAGATTTCGAAGCTGATGGAGGGCCGAGCCGCGGCGCCCGCCGCGACCGCGACCGCGCGCGACGGAGTCTCGTCGGCGCCCGTGCTTCCTCCTCCGTTCAAACATCTCTACTACTCGAAGTACGGGGCCGAACAGGCCGAGGCGCATCTGCTCGTGAAGTACGCCTACCGGCTCAAGGACCAGGACGAGATGATCGGCGTGCGCCTGTATCCGATGGGTGTGAATTCACCCGGGGAGATATTCGATTCCGAGCACGTCGAGCTCAAAGACGACGCGACGGTGACGCCGTCGGCACCCGCCTCCCTTCGCTACGGCGACCTGCCCGCGTTCCTCGCCTCGGCGGGGGCCCGGGGCCTCGAGAAGGCGGCGAAGGACCGGCTGGCCGACGAGCTCGCAATCAAGGTCTATTTCGACGCGACGACGAAGACGCAGTCGAAGCCCGGCGAGTCCCGAGAGGACTTCGCGGCCCGCCTGCAAGACGGCGGCGGGGGAGCGAAGACCGCGAAGCTGAAAGAGAGGCTGGAGAAGAAGAAACTGGAGCTTCAGAGGGCCGGCGAGGACCTCGAGGGCCGCTCGCAGGAAAAGCAGGCCGCGATGTTCAAGGGCGCCCTCGAAGTGGGCGCTTCCATGCTCGGTTCCCTCTTCGGCGGCCGCCGGTCGAATCCGATCTCGACCATCAAGAAGGGGGCGGCCGCGATGGGAGGGGTCACCTCCAAGAACCGGATGGAAGACAACGCCGAGGCGCGGGTCGAGGCGCTCAAGCAGGAGATCGCTTCGATCGAGGCGGAGATCGCGGGCGCCTCGGAGATCGATCCCGCCCGCTTCGAGGAGAAGACCGTGGCCCCGACCAAGACCGCGACGAAGCTGCTGCGCTACGACATTGTCTGGGTCTACTAGGAGAGCCCGTACACCGGAAGAAGGAAGTTTGCCGCGTAGTCGATTCCCGGCGTCTCCGCCTTGACTTCGAGCTGCCAGTAGCGCCTGGGCGTCTCGAGCAGGCGGTTCGAAAAATCCCCGGAAGGCAGGCGGATGCTGATCGGAATCTCCCCGGCCGACCCGCCGAACTGGCTCGCGTTCAATTCCTGCTTCACCTCGTGCAGGCAATACAGAACCGTGGTCGTGCTCCGATTCTTCCCGGAGCCGGTGGTCTCCGTGACCTCCTCGATGTAACGCAGGGTCAAAGAGATCGAAGGCGCTCTCGCGATCTTGCCGCTGGCCTCGAGGCCGCCTTCCACGGAGTGGCCCGGCCGGAAGGGAAAGCGGGCGAAGTGAAACCGGCTCGTTCCGTACTTGAGGTACTGGAAGAACGAATAGATCGCGCCGGCCAGGATGGCGAGGGCGATGAGGTCGAACAGGCCCACGAAGAGCATGAGGGGGATGATCTTCTCGTCGGAGAAGAACGCCCACCAGTGGAACATGGACAAGAACGCCTCCAGGAAGACGAACAGCAGAAAGGCCTGCAAGGCCGGGCCCAGGCTTCCTGATTCCGCCCAGCGCGAATCCCACGGGTGATCCCAGTACCAGGGCTCGAGGGGATGCTCTTCCTTGCGCTTGCGTGCGGCCCGGGCTCGCCACATTCCCGCGGCGCCGACCCAGGCGACCCCGAGACCCGCCATGGTGAACACCCCGCCGAAGGCGGTCAGGAGCCAGGTCGGCGCGTCATTCGAGGTCTTCGCCTCGATATTGAGAAAGCCGAGAGAGAGCAGAGTTGCGAAGACGCCGACCGCGATGAACGGCATCCCGAAGAGAATGAGGCACCCACCACCGGTCTGGGTGGAAGGCGCGGGCGTATGTCCGACCAGCCGAGTGCGTGGTATCTCGGGCATCTCTGGCCCGAGACATTACACCGGGAGCGGCGCGTCGAGGCGTGCTATTCGGCGGCGAGGAACGGATAGCGCCAGTCGGTGGCGGGCGAGAACGTCTCCTTGATGGTGCGGGCCTGGACCCAGCGCATCAGGTTCATCTTGGAACCCGCCTTGTCGTTGGTGCCCGAACCGCGGGCCCCGCCGAAAGGCTGCTGTCCAACCACCGCGCCCGTGGGCTTGTCGTTGATGTAGAAGTTCCCCGCGGCGTTGCGCAGTACGTGGGTGGCTTCCTGGACCGCCTTGCGGTCGCGAGAGAAGACGGCGCCGGTGAGGGCGTAGGGCGAGGTCGAGTCCACGATGTTGAGGGTCTGGGCCCACTGTTCGTCGGGATAGACGTGGTAGGTGAGCACGGGTCCGAAGATCTCCTCGCACATCAGGCGTTCGCCGGGGTCCTTGGCCTCCACCAGAGTCGGCTCGATGAAGTACCCGACCGTCTTGTTGCAGCCGCCCCCGGAGACGATGTTGGAGTGCTTCCGCGCGTGATCGATGTACTCCGCGATGCTGTCGAAGGCCGACTCCGAGATGACCGCGCCCATGAAGTTGCGGAAGTCGGTGGTATCGCCGATCTTGATCTCCTTCATCATGGCCACCGCCCGCTCGATGACGTCCTTGGCCAGCGACTTGGGCAGGTAGACGCGCGAGGCGGCCGAGCACTTCTGGCCCTGATATTCGAAGCCGCCCCGGATCATGGCCACCGCCACTTCCTGGGCATTCGCGGAGGGGTGAGCGACGATGAAGTCCTTGCCCCCGGTCTCGCCGACCAGGCGCGGGTAGGAGCGGTATTTCGCGATGTCCTTGCCCACCCGGCTCCAGATCGACTGGAACACGCCGGTGCTGCCGGTGAAGTGGACGCCCGCGAGGTCGGGGGAAGAGAGGACCACATCCGTGATCATCCGCGAGTCGCCGGTGACCAGGTTGACCACCCCGGGAGGCATGCCCGCCTCTTCGAGGATGTTCATGATGACCCACGCGCTGCGCATCGAGGTGTGGGCGGGCTTCCACAGGACCACGTTGCCCATGAGGGCGGGCGAGGTGACCAGGTTTCCGCCGATGGCCGTGAAATTGAAGGGCGAGATGGCGTAGACGAAGCCCTCGAGCGGGCGATAGTCGGTCTGGTTCCACATCCCCTCGCTGGAGATCGGCTGCTCGCTGATCAGATCCCGGGCGAAGGAAACGTTGAAACGGAAGAAGTCGGTGAGTTCGCACGCGGCATCGATCTCGGACTGGTGGACGGTCTTCGACTGCCCGAGCATGGTCGCGGCGTTGACGTCGGCCCGGTATTTGCCGGAGAGGAGGTCGGCGGCGCGCAGGATGACCGCGGCGCGATCTTCGAAGGGCCAGGAGCCCCACTCGCGCTGGGCCCGCTTCGCCGCGTCGATGGCGGCCTGGATGTGAGCGGGCGTCGCCTCGTGGGAATCGGCGAGGACATGACGGTGATTGTGCGGCGACGCCACCGTCGACGTCTTCCCGGTGGAGATCCGCTGTCCGTCGATCACGATGGGTATGTCGACTCGCTCGGCGGCCATCGACTTGAGCCGGCTCTTGAGTTCGGCTCGCTCCGGGCTACCCGGGGCGTAGGTCTTGACCGGTTCGTTCCGGGGTTCGGGGACTCGGCGGATGGCGGTGACGCTCATATGGGGTCTTGCTGCTCCTGGATGCCCTGAGGATGCCCCCCGGGACTGGTGGTTTTGGAAACAGATGGGCGGCTCTGTGAAATGGCCGCTTGACAGGCCGAACCGCCCGCTTATTATCTCCCAGGAACCGGCTGGCCTTCGAGGCGAATGTCGGGCGCATGCGTTCGTCGGTTTGAATACGGAGGTCTCCAATGGGTCTCACTGCGTCGGAACTCGGGCGAAAGACAGCACTCCACGCGCTGAATCGGCTGGGTTTCGGTCCCCGGCCGGGGGACGTCGAGGCCATTCTGGACCGGGGGATCGAGAGCTACATCGACGGACAGCTCGATCCCAAGCCCGACGCCGATCTCGAAGCGCGGCTCGCGCCCTTGAACTCCACCCTGAAGCTCACGACCACGCAGGTGCTCGTGGCCTATGCGAACTCGGGAAATCAGACCGCCTCCATTCAGGCCTACCTGGACAACCTCTACAACGCCAAGCTGATTCGCTCCGTTCACTCGAAGAATCAGCTCGAGGAAGCCCTCGCCGACTTCTGGTTCAATCATTTCAACGTCAACATCAACGACAACTTCGTCCGCTACTCGATCCAGTCGTACGAGCGCGACGCCATCCGCCCGAACGCGATGGGGAAGTTCGAGACGCTGCTTCGGGCCACCGCCGAGCATCCGGCGATGCTCTACTACCTCGACAACTACCTCTCCCAGGCCGGCCGCACCGTGAACGGGGTTCTCATCAACGGCTTGAACGAGAACTACGGCCGCGAGATCCTCGAGCTTCACACCGTGGGCGTCGACGCCGGGTACACCCAGACCGACGTCTACGAGGCCGCGCGCGCCTTCACGGGCTGGGGGATCGACAACCTGGCCCGCGGCGGCAACTTCCTCTACACCGCGGCCCGGCACGATACCGGCTCGAAGAGCGTGTTCGGCCTTCAGCTGGCCGCGGGCGGGGGGAAGGATGACGGCGACCGGGTGATCAAGTACCTGGCCACTCATCCCAGGACCGCGCGGTTCATTTCGACCAAGCTGGCAAGGCGTTTCGCGGCGGACGATCCACCCGCGAGCCTGGTGGACCGTATGACCGAGACGTGGATCGCGAGCGAGGGCGACATCAAGGAGGTCATGAAAGCCATGATCGGCTCCTCCGAGTTCTGGGCCGAGGCCTTCAGCACGAAGGGCAAGCCCAAGACGCCGTTCCAGTACGTGGCCAGTTCGATCCGCGCTATCGGCGGCGAGGTCGCGTCGGCGACGCGCAGCGTGGTGGGGTACCTGTCCCAGATGGGCGAGCCGCTCTATCAGTGCATTCCGCCCACCGGCTACACGGACCGCGGCCTCGAATGGCTGAACCCCTCCTCGCAGGTCTACCGCATGAACTTCGCCCTCGACCTGGCCCAGGGGCTGATCAATGGCGTGACCGTCAACGTCCGGAACTACGCGGTGGGCGCGGACATGACCAACCCGCAGTCGGTGGCGAAGGCCGCGAACCACGTGGTCTACGGAGGCACCCTCCTCGCGAGCACGGTGGACGCGGCCGCGCGCGTGGATACGCGGATCACGAGCCCCTCAACGGCGGCGCGGGTCTCGGCCCTCCTGCTCGCCAGCCCCGACACCCAGGTCTGGTAGGAGAAAGATCATG
Organism: Vicinamibacteria bacterium; assembly: GCA_044229175.1. Taxonomy (GTDB): domain Bacteria; phylum Acidobacteriota; class Vicinamibacteria; order Fen-336; family JAGNNV01; genus JAGNNV01. The sequence continues at coordinate 20,694 of JBGATM010000040.1, forward strand.
AACATGCCCTTTGATGCCTCCCGCCGGATCTTCCTGCGCGGGGCCTCCGCGGCCGCGGTGGGAATCGGCTTCGGCCCCTCGCTCCTGATGTCGCGGACCGCTCAGGCCGCGACCGGAGCGAAGGTCTTCGTTCAGATCTTCATCCGGGGCGGGTGCGACACCCTGAACATGGTCGTGCCGTATGGCGACCCCACTTACTACAACATCCGGGGCGCCATCGCGATTCCACGACCGGGCCAGAGCGGCGGCGCCTTGCGCCTGGACGACACTTTCGGCCTCCATCCGTCGTTGTCGAGCCTCATGCCGCTGTGGAACGATGGGCGCCTGGCCATCGTCGATGCGGTGGGGAACTACGAACTGTCGCGCTCGCACTTCGACGCGCAGGACTTCATGGAGACGGGGACGCCCGCCAACAAGACCACCTCGACGGGCTGGCTCGATCGCGCGGCGAAGGCCATCCCCGGAAGCGCGGTATCCGAGAACGTCGCGTTTCAGGCCCAGCTTCCGCGGTCCTTCATGGGCGGCGAGCCGGTGCTGGTCGCGAGCAACCTCACCACCTTCAATCTCAAGGTCGGGGCCAACTGGAGAACCGAGGCCGAGACCGCGCTCCGCGGCATGTACGGGTCGAGGCAGGATGAAGTGGGCCAGGTGGGCCGCGAAACCTTCGAAGCCATCGACACCATCATCCGCGCGCCCGCCATTTCCGCGGCGCCCGCCAACGGCGCGGTCTATCCAAATGCCAGCATCGGGACGTCCCTCCGACAGGCCGCCGCGGTGATCAAGGCGGGGCTCGGCACGAGGACGATCTTCATCAGCCTCGGCGGCTCCTTCGACACCCACTCCGGGCAGATCGCCGCTCATCAGCTGGAGTTTCCGAGGATCGGCGACGCCCTCGCCGCCTTCGTCCAGGACCTCGGCGCGCTGATGAGCGACGTGGTGGTCCTCATGGTCTCCGAGTTCGGCCGCACCGCGTACGTGAATGGCTCGCTCGGCACCGACCACGGGTCGGCTCATGCCGTCCTGGCCCTCGGCGGGTCGGTTCGAGGCGGGCGGATGCTCGGCCGCTGGCCCGGGCTGTCGCCGACCCAGCTCTATCAGAACCGGGACCTCGCGGCCACCACCGACTTCCGTGACGTCTACGCGGAGATCGCGAGAAAGCACCTCGGTCTGACCGATATGGCGACCCTCTTCCCCGGGTACAACGTGGGCGCCGGCGTGGGCCTCCTGGCCTGAAGCCTCCGGCCGGGCCGATCCCGGTCCCTCCGCGGGCGGACTCATTCAACGACCAAAACGAACCAAGGACTCGAACACCCCCATGAAGAACAAGAACCGTGTCGCCTTGTGTGCCTTTGTCGCGACTCTCGGCGCGCTCCTGCTCGCGGCCGCCCCCACCCAGGCCCAGGACAAGAAGTTCGGCTTCTACGCGGGCTACGCGTTCCTCCACACGGATGATGGGAATCTGAATGGAATCCGCCTGGCTCCGGAATATCGGGTCAAGGGGCCCCTGTCCGTGGTGGCGGACTTCTCCGCCGAGTTCGGAACCCTCGCCGACACCGACACCACGCTCCTCACCTTCATGGGCGGCCTGCAGGCGAAGAAGAGTTTCGGCGGCGCCGCGATCTACGTCCATGGCCTCGCGGGACGGGTCCGGACCTCATCCTCCATCACGCCCTTCAAGGGCGTGTCCATCTCGGTGTCCGACACCGGCCTCGGCCTCGACGGCGGGGGCGGCCTCGAGTTCAAGCTGAGCCGCTTCAAGATGCGCGTTGGCGCCGACTACCTCCGCCGCGAGGTGGACATCGGAGGGGGCAAGACGGAGAACGTGGGCGACGTCCGCGCGACCGTGGGTTTTGTGTTTTGACCCTAGCGGGCCTCCGGTAGGGATCGCTTCGTCGCTTCGCCTTCCGATCCGCTCCTCGCGATGACGCCGCTGCGTCTCGTCGGGCGTCAGTTCAGCGCGGCGACTTGATCCAGGAACTCCGCGTTCGTCTGGGTCTTCGACATGCGGTCGAGCATCAGTTCCATGGCGTCGGTCTGATGCAGGGTTGAGAGAACCTTGCGCAGGACCCAGACCCGCATCAGTTCCTCGCGGCCGAGGAGGAGTTCTTCGCGGCGGGTGCCGCTGCGGTTGATGTCGACCGCGGGAAGGATGCGCTTTTCCATCATGCGGCGGTCGAGGACGATCTCGGAGTTGCCGGTGCCCTTGAACTCCTCGAAGATGATGTCGTCCATGCGCGACCCGGTGTCGACGAGGGCGGTGGCGATGATGGTGAGCGAGCCGCCTTCCTCCATGGCGCGCGCGGCGCCGAAGAACTTCTTCGGGAGAAGCAGCGCGGACTGATCCAGGCCGCCTGACAGGGTCCGGCTGGAGTTGCCGGCGGCGTTGTTGTAGGCGCGGGCGAGGCGGGTGATGGAGTCGAGGAGGATCACCACGTCCTGCCCGTGCTCGACCAGGCGCCGCGCATGCTCGATCACCATCTCCGCGGTCTCGATGTGGCGCGAGGGCTCGAGGTCGAAGGTGGAGGCGATCACCTCGCCCTTCACCTTGCGCTGCATGTCCGTCACTTCCTCGGGACGTTCGTCGATGAGGACCACGAGAAGCGTGACCTCGGGGTGGTTGGTGGCGATGGAATTCGCGAGGTTCTGCAGGATCACGGTCTTGCCCGTGCGGGGCGAGGCCACGATGAGGCCGCGCTGGCCCTTGCCGAGGGGCGTCATCATGTCGAGGATGCGGCCGGTCATGTCGGTGGGCGTGGTCTCGAGCCGGAGCCGGTGCTGCGGATAGAGCGGGGTCAGGTTGTCGAACAGGATCCGGTCGCGCGCGGCGTCGGGGTCGAGATTGTTGATGCTGGTGATCCGCGAGAACGAGTAGAAGCGCTCCGCGTGCCTGGGAGCCCGCACGATCCCGGAGAGCTTGTCGCCCGTTCTCAGGAAGAAGCGCCGGATCTGCGAGGGCGAGACGTAGATGTCGTCGGTCTCCGCGCGGAATCCGACCTCCGCGCCGCGAAGGAAGCCATAGCCCTCCTTGGTGGCGGCAAGGACGCCGGAGGAGGTCAGGGGGATCGGACTGTGGGAGCGGATGCGCAGGAGCCGGCGCAGGAGTTCCTCGCGCGGCAGCCCGGGAGCGTCGGCGATCCCATTCTCTTCGCCGATCTCGATGAGGCGCAGACGGTCGGCCTTCCGCAGTTCGGAAAAGTCGGCGATGGAGAACAGACCCTCGGTCGGCGCCTCGACGGCCGCGGCTTCCGGCGCGGCCGAAGGCTCGGGCTCCTCTGCTTCGACGACTTTCGGGTGTCTGGCCATTCAGGGAGAAACGCGAATCGACTAGTGCGTGACCGGCGCGCTGGGTTCGGGCGGCGCGCCTGGAGCCACGATCTGGGCGGGCGTGGCGGGGGCGGGCAGTATGGCGATACGGAAGACTTCGTCCACCGAGTCGACGAGGTGGATGGTGAGCGCCGCCTTCACTTCCTCGGCCACGTCGGCGAGGTCCTTCTCGTTCTCGCGGGGCAGGATGACCGTGGTGGCCCCGATGCGATGGGCGGCGAGGAGCTTCTCCTTCAGGCCGCCGATGGGCAGGACCTTTCCGTGGAGGGTGATCTCGCCGGTCATGCAGATGTCGCGGCGAACCGGGGCCCCTTGCAGGGCGGAGACGAGGGCGGTCGCGATGGTGATGCCGGCGGAGGGGCCATCCTTGGGAATGCCGCCCTCGGGCACGTGGATGTGGATGTCGATCTTGCGGTAGAAGGTGGGATCGATGTGCAGCTCGGCCACATGCGCGCGCACGTACGAGAGAGCGGCGCGGGCGCTCTCCTGCATGACGTCCCCGAGCTTTCCGGTGAGAGTGAGGGCGCCGCGCCCGGGCATCAGGGTCACTTCGATGGGCAGGGTTTCGCCGCCCACCTCGGTCCAGGCGAGGCCCATCGCCAGGCCGACTTCGTTCTTCTCCTCGGCCTGGGGATCGCGGAAGCGCGGCACGCCGAGCAACTCGATCACATCGTTCTCGTTGAGCACGATCTTGTAGTCGGCCCCGCGCTCGACCACGCGGCGCGCGGTCTTGCGGGCGAGGCTTCCGATCTCACGCTCGAGGCTGCGTACCCCGGCCTCGCGCGTGTACCGGCGGATGACGGTCTTGAGCGCCTCGTCCGGAATTTCCAGGTTCGCGATCTTGAGGCCGTTCTGCTCCAGCTGCTTGGGAATCAGGTGGCGTTTGGCGATCTCGATCTTCTCGGCCTCGGTGTAGCCGGCGAGCCGGACGATCTCCAGGCGATCCTGCAGGGCGTGGGGAATGCCGTGAAGGGTGTTCGCGGTGGCGATGAAGAAGACCGAGGACAGGTCGAAGTCCACGTCGAGGTAGTGGTCGGAGAAATTCTTGTTCTGCTCCGGGTCGAGGACCTCGAGCAGGGCGGAAGAGGGGTCGCCGCGGAAGTCGTAGGTCATCTTGTCGACTTCGTCGAGCAGGAAGACGGGATTGCGGGTGGCCGCCTTGCGCATGAGCTTCACGATCTGCCCGGGAAGCGCGCCGATGTAGGTGCGGCGGTGACCGCGGATCTCCGCCTCGTCGCGCACGCCCCCGAGGGAGAAGCGCACGTAGGGACGGCCGGTGCAGCGGGCGATGGAGCGGGCGAGCGAGGTCTTGCCCACGCCCGGAGGCCCCACGAAGCAGAGGATCGGGCCCTTCGGCTCGTCGACCAGCTGGCGGACGGCCAGGAACTCGAGGATGCGCTCCTTGATCTTCTCGAGGCCATAGTGATCCTCGTTCAGGATCACCTCCGCGGCCTTGATGTCCCGGGTCTCCTTGGCCTTCCGGCGCCAGGGCATGGACACCAGCCACTCGAGGTAGTTGCGGGAGACCGTGGCCTCGGCCGACATGGGGGGCATGCCTTCGAGGCGCTTGAGCTCCTGGCGCGCTTTCTCGAGCGCCTCCTTGCTCATCTTGGCCTTCTCGATCCGCTCCTTCAGCTCGTCGAACTCGCTGGGGCGCTCTTCCTTCTGCCGCTCCTTCTGAAGCGTCTTCATCTTCTCGGAGAGGTAGTGTTCCTTGGGAGAGCGGGAGCCCTTGGGCGCCCGGCCCTCGCGCTTCTCCGCGTCGAGCCGCTCGACTTCGATCTCGAGCGCCTGGCTCAGGCGGAGGAGGCGCGCCGACGGGGAAGGCGTTTCCAGGAGCACCTGTTTCTCGTCGGTGGGAAGGACCAGGTGGGAGGCCACGGTGTCCGCGAGCTTGCCCGCGTCCTGCACGCGGACGGCCGCGAGCATGGCGTCGTAATGGAGATGATTCGACATCTTCACGTAGCGGTCGAAGAGCTCCACCACGCGCCGCACCACCGGCTCGACATCGCCCTCCGGGGCCATGCGGGGAACGGTGCGCACCAGCGCCTTCATGAAGCCGCTCTCTTCGCCGAACTCCAGGGCCTGGCCGCGGTCGACGCCTTCGACGAGCACGCGGAGATTGCCGTCGGGCAGGCGCAGGCTCTGCACGATCTGGCAGATGGTGCCGTAGGCCCGCACTTCGCGGGGCGAAGGCGAATCGCGCTTGGGATCGAGCTGAGCGGTGAGGAAGAGGCGCTTGCTGCGTTGAAGCGCGTGCTCGAGGGCGAGGATCGACGGCTTCCGGCCGATCACGAAGGTCATCATCATGTGCGGAAAGACGACGACGTCGCGCAGCGGAACCGTGGGCAGGGCCTCCGGCGCGTCGGGGTTGGGCTTTGGTGATGGAGGCATGGAAGCTAGGTCCGTCCTTCTTGGTCCGGGGCGCGCCGTCGGTATGACGCGCTCTGCTGTCAGTCTTGAGGCTTGGGTCTCAAGCGGGCGGTTCTAGCCCGCCTTTTCGATGACCATGATCGGCTTCTCGCCGGAGACCACGACCTCGCGCGTGATCACGCATTCCTTCACCTTCTTGAGGGAAGGGAGTTCGTACATGAGGTCGAGCATGAGGTCTTCGAGGATCATCCGCAGGCCGCGCGCGCCGATCTTGCGCTCGATGGCGAGGTCCGCGATCGCGAGCATGGCGTCGTCGGTGAACCGGAGTTTGACCCCCTCGTACTCGAACATCCGCTGGTACTGCTTGATGATCGCGTTGCGGGGGGTGGTCAGGATGTCGATGAGGGCGTGCTGGTCGAGGTCGTGCAGGGTCGCCACCACGGGGAGACGGCCGATGAACTCGGGGATGAGGCCGTAGCGGATGAGGTCCTGGGGCAGGACTTTCTGGAGGAGCGCCTGCTTTTCGACCTGCTTCGACTCGGCTTCGGCCTTCTGGCCGGCGCGGAAGCCCAGGGTCTTGCGGCCGATGCGCCGCTCGATCACCTTCTCGAGGCCGACGAACGCGCCGCCGCAGATGAAGAGGATGTTCGAAGTATCGACCTGGTAGAACTCCTGGTGCGGGTGCTTGCGGCCGCCCTGCGGGGGCACGTTCGCGACGGTGCCCTCGAGGATCTTGAGGAGAGCCTGCTGCACGCCCTCGCCCGAGACGTCGCGCGTGATCGAGGGGTTCTCGTCCTTGCGGGAGATCTTGTCGATCTCGTCGATGTAGATGATGCCTTCCTGGCACTTCTCGATGTCGCCGCCCGCGGCCTGGAGGAGCTTGAGGATGATGTTCTCGACGTCTTCGCCGACGTACCCGGCCTCGGTGAGGGTGGTGGCGTCGACCATGGCGAAGGGGACGGCCAGCATGCGGGCCAGGGTCTGGGCGAGAAGGGTCTTGCCCGTGCCCGTGGGCCCGATGAGCAGGATGTTGGCCTTCTGGAGCTCGACGTCGCCGCGGATCTTCTGCTTGGAGATCTGGAGCCGCTTGTAGTGGTTGTGCACCGCCACCGCGAGCTTCTTCTTGGCCAGGTCCTGGCCGATGACGTAGTCGTCGAGGAACTTCTTGACGTCGTGAGGAGCCGCGAGATTGCCCTTGGCCTTGGGGGTCGGGGTCTTCTTGTCGTCCGCGATGATGTCGTTGCAGACCTCGACGCACTCGTCGCAGATGAAGACGGTGGGCCCGGCGATCAGCTTCCGGACATCGCCCTGGTCCTTGTTGCAGAACGAGCAGCGCAGCGTCTCGCCGTCGTTTCTCTTCATCGTGGTCATGCGGTGGGGGTGGCGAGCGCCCGCGGGCTCAGGCCTTTTCCTTCTCTCGCTTGGCGATCACCTGGTCGATGATCCCGTATTCGACGGCCTGGGTGGCGCCCATGATGAAGTCGCGGTCGGTGTCGGTGGCGATCTTCTCCACCGGCTGGCCGGTGTGGTGGGCGAGGATCTCGTTCAAGGTGTCCTTCATGCGGAGGATTTCCTTCGCCTGGATGGCGATGTCGGAGGCCTGGCCCTGGGTGCCGCCGAGCGGCTGGTGGATGAGGATGCGGGCGTTGGGGAGCGCGCAGCGCTTGCCCTTGGTGCCGGCGGCGAGGAGCACGGCCCCGAAGGATGCGGCCTGGCCCACGCAGATGGTCTGGATGTCGGGCTTGATCAGCTGCATGGTGTCGTAGATGGCCATGCCCGCGGTGACGACACCGCCCGGAGAGTTGATGTAGAGGTGGATGTCCTTCTCGGGATCTTCCGCCTCGAGGAACAGGAGCTGGGCGATGACCAGGTTCGCGACCGCATCGTCGATCGGGGTGCCGATGAAGATGATGTTGTCCTTGAGCAGGCGCGAGAAGATGTCATAGGCGCGCTCCCCGCGGGCGGTCTGCTCGACCACCATGGGCACGAGCATGGCGTGGGTATCCCTCATTCGAAGTTGACTCTAGCAGCGGCTCTTATCATGTCAATAATGCGGCGGTCCCTCGCCTGAGCGGTCAGGCGGGCCTTCTGGTCGGCATCCAGCCGGCCGGCGATGGCCTGCTCGCTGGTGCGCGCCCGGGCGGCGAGGCGCTTGATCTGGTCCTGCACGTCCTCGTCGGTGGCCTCGATCTTCTCGGCCTTGCCGATGGCGTCGAGGAGGATCTCGAGCTTCACCTGCTTCTCCGCGCCGTCCTTCTGCTCCGCCGCGATCTTCTGCCAGTCGAGATTGACCTTCTGGAGGTCGATGCCCTGCTGCTGGAGGTTCTCGGCGAAGCGGCGGGTGCGGGCCTCGACCTGCTCCTCCACCAGGCTCTGGGGGATATCGAAGGTGGCCAGGTCGGCGAGCTTGTTCAGGACCGCGTCTTCGACGGCCACGTCCTCGTTGTGCTTGAGGGCGCGCTCGATGCGCTCGCGCACGCTGGTTTCCAGGGCGGCGAAGTTGTCGAAGTTCAGGTCCTTGGCGAACTCGTCGTCCTTCGCGGGCAGGGTCTTCACCTTGGTGGCCCGGACCACGACGTGATAGTCCACGGTGCGGACGACGGGGGAGTTCTTGTCCTCGGTCTCGTGCTCGACCGCGCGAACGTCCTTGGTCTCGCCCACGGTGATCCCGACGAGGGCCTCGTTCAGCTCCTCGTGATTGCCGGAATGGCCGACCTCGATGAGGGTCTCCTCGCGCTTGCGGGCCTGGCCGGTGGAGTGGTCGGTGATCTCGATGTCGACCTCGACGAAGTCGCCCTTCTGGGCGGGACGGTCCGGGGCGGGCTCGAAGCGGGCGGAGGCGTCGCGAAGGCGGTCGATCTCGGTGTCGACCATGGCCTGGCTCGCGGTCTCCTTCTTCACCGAGACCTCGATGCCGCGGAAGGCGGGGATCTTGACCTCGGGGAGAACGTCGAAGGTGACCCGGAACTTGAGCGTTCCCTCGGGCGCCAGTTCGACCTTGTCGAGCTTGGGCGAGGCCACGGGGCGGAGGTTATGGGTCTCGAGCTCCTTGGGCAGGACCTGGTTCGCGATGGCTTCGACCGCGTCCCGCTCGACATCCTCCTTGAACTGCCGCTTCACCACGGTGAGGGGCACCTTTCCCGGCCGGAAGCCGGGGATCTGCGCGCGCTTGGCGATGTCCTTGGCGCGCTTGTCGATCTCCCTGGTGACGACTTCCTTGTCGATGTCGAAGTCGATCGCCTTGCGGACGGAGTTTTCGGAGGTGAGTTCAGCTTTCAAGGTTTCTCTCTTGGTTGGAAGTTCGATTTCGCGGCAACGCGAAGCGAGGGGCTGCTTTCGTGATCTTTGGGGCTTCTGAGCATCGTAGATGATGCCGGCGACGGGACTCTTTATCCCGGGGTGATCGCTCTCAGGGGGCGCAGCGTCGATTCTACGCGGTAGGAGCCTGAACCCGAACTTCGGGGGGCCGCGGCCGGTGGCGATAAACTCAACGCCCACGCGCGGGCGTGGCGAAATGGCAGACGCGCGGGTCTTAGAAGCCCGTGGAGAAATCCTTGCTGGTTCAAATCCAGTCGCCCGCACCAGTGCGGCGCGCCGCTTGACCCCATTGCGCGGCACCCCACTACCAAGCCCCTGCCGCCCGTTCCGCATCCCCCTTCACGTCATTGCGAGTCCCGTCACGGACTAGGCCCGTGACTGTTGGAAGAAACCCTTGGCCGTCATCCCGGCGAAAGCCGGGATCCAGTTCCCAACGACCGGTCTCGCCAGCTGGGTAGGTGTGGCCCGCGGGGCCAGGCACTGAGGTGGGCTCGCTGCGCCGGGACCGCCTCATGCGTCGCCACTGGAATACCGGAACGATGGAATCGTTTGGCTCCTTACTCGGCTTAGTTGAGCGCGAATGGAGACGGACGGAGCGCGGCGACTCGCGCTCAAAATCCCGGCGCATGCGACCGCACCTCAGCGCCCGGCCCCGCTCCGTCTCTGGGGCCAAGTGCCGCTTTCGAAAAACCGCCTGAAATGGGCCGTACTTGCACGGGTTTCTCAGCAGAAGGGCGGCCAAAGGCCGCCCTTCGAAGCAACCTCGGCCACTACGCGACGCGCTTCTTCAGCACCAGCTTCGACATGGACGGCTTCGACTTGTAGATCGGCATCTTCGCCACCTTCTTGAAGACCGGGGGCTTGGGCGGTTCGAGACCGGTCTCGGCCTTGCAGTTCTTCAGGATCTCGGCGAGGGGCGGACCCATGTCGAAGGGCACGGCGGGGCCGCGTTTGGAAGCGATCTCGGCGCGAAGCTTCTTCGTGGCTTCTTCGTCCACCACGAAGGTCTTCGGGTCGATGACCACGCCGTACTCGTCGTGCGCTTTCTGCGGCGAGACGAGACGGAAGCGGACATCCTTCTGCACGCGCGCGGTCTCGCGGGTCAGAGGATCGCCGTAGCCGCCCGCTCCCCAGGTCTGATAGAACAATTCGTCGCCGGGGAAGACCTTGACGTGGTCGCACTTGCTGGGCACGTACTCGATCGAGCCATCGACGCGCTTCAGCCATTTCTTGCCGCGCATGGCCTTCGAGCCGCCATTCACGCCCCACTGATAGGTCAGCCAGCGATCGTCGTGGATCGAGACTTCACCCTCCGCGAGGAAGTGATAGACCTTCAGCAGGCCGTTGCCGCCGCGGTGATAGCCGGCGCCGCCCGAGTCGATGACCGAGGTGTAAGCCTCGACGCGCATGGGGTAGTACGTCTCCATGAGCTCGGCCGGCTGGTTGGTGAACAGAGGCCACATGGCGTGGCCGTCCATGCCGTCCGCGAAAGGCCGCGCGGGGATGCCCCCGAAGCCGATCTCGAAGGCGTTGAACCACTTTCCTTCCGCGTCGTAGCCGGAATAGATCATGTGCGGGGACGATCCCCACCCAGCGCCGGTGAGGAACTGAGGCGCCTTCTTGCAGAGCGCTCCGCCCAGGATGTCGAACTGACGCCCGAGGAGGTGGGTCCGGCAGGAGAGAGCGGCGGGGTGATGCGGCTTGAGCATCGTGCCTTCGGGAATGTGGATGTCGACGAGCGGGTAGAACCCATCGTTAAACAGGATCCACGGGTCGTGGGTCATGATCAGGTAGACCCCGATGAACATCTTGAGGAGATGCTCGTTGAGGTAGTAGTTGATCGGGCCTTCCGACTGCGGGTCGGTGCCGGTGTAGTCGAAGTAGGCCTTCTCGCCCTTGCGCCAGATCGTGACCTTGACCTTGTAGGGACCAAAACCCCGGCCGTCGTCGTCCACGTAATCCTCGAAGTCCTGGGGCTCTTCGGGGATGACCTGGGAGATGAGCGCCTTCATGGCGTTGTACGTGCGCTTCATCAGGGCCTGGGTGCCCGCGAGGTACACGTCGGTGCCGAAGCGCTCGCACAGGTCGCGGATGCGCTGCGCTCCGGTGCGGCACGCGGCCACGAGCGCCATGAGGTCGGCGCGGTTCATCTCGGGCTGGCGGACGTTCGCGAGGATGATGTTCAGCGCGACGTCGTTCAGGATCCCGCCTTCGTACAGCTTGAAGGGCGGGATGCGGAGCGCCTCACCGAAGATGGTGGTCGCGTCGGTCGGCAACGACGAGGGGACCGGACCGCCGGTGTCGTTCTGGTGGCCGAACATCGACGTCCAACCCACG
>JBGATM010000041.1:0-29609 GCA_044229175.1 Vicinamibacteria bacterium
CCCTCGACGAAGTGCTCCTCTACGGCAAGCAGGTCGCTTCCGCTCTCGACGCGGCGCACAAGCGCGGCATCGTCCATCGCGACCTCAAGCCCGGCAACGTGATGATCACGAAGTCCGGCGCGAAGCTCCTCGACTTCGGCCTCGCCACCGCGGGCGCGCGCGGCGCGGTCCAGGCCATCACGTCCATCGAGACCCACGACACCATCGACAAGCCCCTCACCGAGCAGGGCACGATCATGGGGACGTTCCAGTACATGTCGCCCGAGCAGCTCGAAGGCGCTCCCGCCGACGCCCGCACCGACATATTCGCCCTCGGGGCCGTGCTCTACGAGATGGCCACGGGCAAGAAGGCGTTCGAGGGCAAGAACCGAACGAGTCTCATCGCGGCCATCGTGTCCTCGCAGCCGGCTCCCATCTCCGCCGTGCAGGGCATGAGCCCGCCCGCGCTCGATCACGTGGTGCGCAAGTGCATCGAGAAGGACCCCGACGACCGCTGGCAGAGCGCTCGCGACGTGGCCGCCGAACTGCAGTGGATCGCGGAAGGCGGATCGCGCGCGGGCATCCCGGTCGCGGTGTCGTCGCGGCGAAAGCACCGCGAGAGCGCCGCGTGGGTGGCGAGCGCGGCCCTCGGCCTGATCGCGATCGGCTTCGCCATCGCCTGGGCCCGGAGAGCGCCGGCGCCGTCCCCGGTTGTCCGCTTCATCATTCCCAACCCCGACGGACTGACCGCGGCCGGCCCGCCATCGGTGTCGCCCGACGGCCGCATTGTCGCGTTCGATGCCGCGGACAGCAGCGGCAAGCGGCAGATCTGGGTGCGGCCCATCGACACCCTCGATGCGCGAGCTCTCCCGGGCACCGAGGGCGCGCTGCGCGGGTTCTGGTCACCCGACAGCAAGTACGTAGCCTTCGTGGCCGATGGGAAGCTCCGCAAGGTTCCCATCTCGGGCGGACCCGCGCAGACCATCTGCGACGCGCCCGGGGGCGCCGACGGCACGTGGAATCCGGACGGCGTGATCCTCTTCGACGGGCAGGCTTCCGATCCCATCTGGCGAGTGGATGCCGCTGGCGGCGTCGCGAAGATCGAGATCGGACTCGACCCGTCCAAGGGAATCACCTCCGTGGGCTGGCCCGAGTTTCTTCCCGACGGACGGCATTTCCTCTTCATGTCCGGGAATTCGGGCGGCCAGTCCCTCATGGTCGGCGAGCTTGGCTCCAGCACGCGCAAGGAACTCCTGCAGACCACATCGAAGGTCGCCTACGCTTCGCCCGGCTATCTCCTCTACGTTCGTGAACAGACGCTCGTGGCGCAACCCTTCGACGCGGCGAAGCTTTCGCTGACCGGCGAACCGGTTCCGGTGGGCGAGGGTCTCGGAGTCAACACCGTGGGCGGGGCGTCGTTCTCCCTCTCGACCAATGGCGTCCTGGCCTTCCGGGCGGGGGAGACCCTGGGGCGGCGCTTGATGTGGGTGGACCGGAACGGCAGGGAAACGCCGGCGCTGGACGATGCGGGCGACTACGCGGACACCTGGCTCTCTCCTGATGAGAAGCGTTTCGTGTTCGACCGGTCCGAGGGAGCCGGCAAGGGCGACCTGTGGATCCGCGACCTCGCTCGCGGCATCACCTCGCGGTTCACGTTCGAGCCCGAGCGCGAGTTCGCCCCGATCTGGTCGCCGGATGGCCGGAGGATCGTGTTCTCGAAGCAGAGCAAGGTCTGGGATCTCTGGAGCAAGGACGCGGCCGGCACCGGCGAGGCCGTGGAACTGCTGAAGAGCGGGGAGAACAAGTTCGCGAGCGACTGGTCGAAGGACGGCGCCTGGCTCGTCTATAACGCTCTGGGCAAGGACACCGGCTGGGATCTGTGGGCCATTTCCTTGAAGGGAGGGGACGCCAAGCCCATCCCCCTCGCGCGCACGAGGTTCGCTGAACTCGGGGCCACTCTGTCGCCGGACGGCCGGTTTCTGGCCTACCGCTCCAACGAGTCGGGCCGGAACGAGGTATACGTCCAGGAGTTCCCGGAGGCTCGCAGCAAATGGCAGGTTTCCGCGAACGGCGGCACCGATCCCTTCTGGAGAGGCGATGGCCGCGAGCTCTTCTACCGCGGCCGTGATCTGAGCCTCATGGCCACCCCGGTTCAGACCGCACCCACGTTCCAGGCGGGGACGCCCCAGCCCTTGTTCAAGGCGCGTTTCGCCCTGATCAACTCACGCGCGCTCTATCGCCCCGCTCGCGACGGCCAGAAGTTCCTGATGCTGCAGACCCTCGGACGCGAGGCGATCCCGTCCCTCACCGTCGTGTTGAACTGGACGGCCGCGATCAAGTGACGGCCGCACGCCAGTAAGGCCGTCATTGCGAGGCCCCGCTCCGTTTCGAGTGGGGCCGAAGCAATCCCGTCCCGCCACTACCCTCCCGCGCCCCTCGTAGTGGGGCGAGCGCGTTGCTTCGTCGCCGCACAAACGGAGTGGCTCCTCGCAATGACGAGAGGTCAGACCAGATAAATCGGACTCGTCACCGCGAGCAGCGTATCGCCTTCGCAGTTCCACAGTTCAGCGCAGCACCACGTGTCTGACTCGCGCGGCGTTACGGCCACGCGGCCTATGGCATCGGCACGCGCCGAGGCGATCGTCCCGTTGTTACCCACGAGCCGCAGTTCCGCTTCGGGAGTGTCGGCGCACCACGCCTGGATCTCTCTCGCTCTGGCGCGCTTGACCCCCTGCCCCACGCTCGCGGTTGGACCGCGATCGTCGATGGCCTTGATCTCCAGCGAGGGTCCGCTGCTCACGTAGGTCCGCCCCGCGCGCAGGGCTTCGAGCACGGAGGGGAGGCTCGCGTCGTCCGCCTGCACGTGGGTGATGGGCACCGGACCTTCCCAGTCTTCGGGACGATGGGCGTCGGTGGCGCCGGTCGCGGTCAGACGGCGGCCGCGGTTCAGCCAGTCGCGCCACAGATCGAGGCAGCCCTGGTTGCGCTCCTCCGGCCCGTTCCACAGGCCACCCCACACTTCGACCGCGTCGGCGAGGGCGGGGTCGAAGTCGCGATGCGTCCATTGACAGCCCGTGCAGACATCATCGGGCGGCGCGTCGGGATGAGCGATCACCATGAAGCTCCCCACCTCTCGCACGCTTCTGGCCATGTCGTTCGCGGTGCGGCCCTTGTGCCCGGTGCGCCAGTCGACCCACTTGTCGGCGCCGAGGGCGAGGGCGTGACCCGCGTACGTGGTCAGTTCGATGCCGGGCAGGACGCTGATCGCATCGCCCACCTGCGAGCGCAACACGTCGACTCCCGTCGTTGTGTTGTGATCGGTGAGGAACATGAAGTCCAGACGGCGGTGGAGTGCGAGAGCCGCCATCTCGCCGGTGGTCCAGCGGCCGTCGGAATGTTCGCTGTGGAGGTGCAGCTCGCCGCGCATCCATCGACGTCCGTTCGACGGGGGCGGATCCGGAGCCCGGTCGGGTGAAGCGACCGTGATCGCATCATCGACTCCCGGCGCGGTCTCGACGCGGACCGTGTAGAGGTTCGGCTGTCCGTCGGGCCTCGGGATGACCGAATGGACATCCACTTCGATCGTCCACCCGCCTGCGGGAATCGGACCCGGCACGAAGCCGGCGGTCGCGCGGGTCGCGCCGACTTCGATCACCTGCCGCGGAGCGAACCGATGCGCCGCGCCCCGGAAGCCGCGCGGGTCGAAGAGTTGAAGCGTCACGAGACTGTGCGGGTCGTCGCCGCCGCGGTCGTATCGGAACTCGATGTGCAACGCGGGCGTGTTCGGGGGCACCGTGAAGGTGTGCGGCCGATACGACTTGCGGTCCGCGCGGGTGAGCCCTTCGCTCGCTTCGAGGAGTTTCATCGCTCCCTCAGTCTGCCACGACGGCCATTCGCTTCGCGGTCAGCGCCACGCGCACCTTCTTCCCCGCGAGAGTTCGCGGCAGCCCGAGCGCCAGTCGCGCGCCATCCACGATGAGGTCGCCCTCTTCCGAGACCACGCCCTCCACGAAACTCGCGCCGCCGAGAAGTGTCGCCACCTCGGGCGAGGCCGGACGCGCGAAGACGTCTTCGGGCGCGCCCACCTGCGCGACCCGGCCCCGGCTCATGACTGCGACGGTATCGGACAGCTCCAGCGCCTCCTCCTGATCATGAGTCACGAAGATCGTGGTGATCTTCAGCTCCTGCTGGAGGCGGCGGATCTCCTGCCGCATCTCCACGCGCAGGCGCGCGTCGAGATTCGCGAGGGGCTCGTCGAGGAGCAGGACACTCGGCTCGAGCACCAGGGCGCGGGCGAGGGCCACGCGCTGCTGCTGCCCCCCGGAGAGCGCACCCGGCGCGCGTTCGTGAAGGGAGGTCAGGCCCACGACTTCGAGCAAAGCGCGCACGCGGCGCTCGAGCTCGCGGCCCTCGACTTTTCGCAGCCGGAGTCCGTAGGCCACGTTGTCGAAGACACTCATGTGCGGCCAGAGGGCGTAGCTCTGGAATACGAAACCGATGGACCGCGTCCACGGCGGCTGGTGCGTCACCTCTTCCCCGCCGATGAGGATGCGGCCTGACTCGGGGATCACGAAGCCCGCGATGCTCCGCAGGAGGGTGGTCTTTCCGCAGCCTGACGGACCGAGGAGGGTATTGAAACCGCCCGGTGTGAAGGCGAGCGAAATATCGACCAGCGCCGGTTCACGGCCGAATGACTTGCAGACACCCTCGACCTGGACCGCCACCGGACCTCGGCTCATGCGGCCACCCCCGAAGACGGAAACCGCTTTCTCACCAGGTACAGCGGGACGTACACCGATACCATCATCGCCACCGCCGTGCTCGCGGCGAGGCCGAACTGGCCTCCCATCCCCATCGCCGCCTGGTAGATGACGATGCTCATGGTCGTGGTGGCGGCGCCATAGAGCATGAGCGTCGACGACAGCTCGGTGAGCGTCATCAGAAACGTGAGGGTCGCGCCGGACACGAGCCCGGGCAGGATCAGCCGAGCGGTCACGTCGCGCAGCGCCTGCGCGGGTGTCGCTCCCACCGAGAGCGCCGCTTCTTCGAGATTCTCGTGGACCTGATAGAGCGAGGCTTCCGCGGACTTCGTCGCGTACGGCACCTTCCTGATGAAGTACGCGAGCGCGAGGATCATCCAGGTGCCGGTGAGCCGCATCGGCTCGCGGTTGAAGACCACGATCAGGCCGATGGCGAGAACCGTGCCCGGGATCAGATACGGGACCATGGTCAGGGCCTGGAGCGAGGGGGACAGCAGGCGGTAGGACCGGCGCACCGCCACGTAGGCGAGCAGCGTCCCGACCACCACGGCCACGAGGGTCGAGATCGCGGACAGGGCATAGCTCACCAGCACCGGTTTCGATGAGCGCAGGGCGAGCATCCGGTAGTTGTCGAGGGTGAAGGGCAGGCCCGGGATGTCGGCGCGCCAGCTGAGGAATGACGAGAACGCGATCACCAGGTGCGGGACGAAGACGAGCAGGAAGAAGACCGCGGTGGCGAGCGTGACCGTCACGGTCGCCCAGCGCGGCAGCGTGCGCTGGGCCACCCGCCGCGTTCCCGACATCACGTAGCTCCGGCCGGCCAGGACCAGACGCTGCAGGAGCAGCACCGCGGTGGCGAGGCCCACGCTGATCAGGCTCCCCGCGGAAGCCATGCCCGGGTTGACCCCGCCCTCGCTCAGAAACTCGTGGTACAGCAACACCGGCAGAACGCTCACCGGGCCGCCGATGATCCGCGGCGTGCCGAAGTCCGCGAGGACGCCGGTCAGCACCAGATACGCCGCGGTGAGCAGCCCCGGCAGGGCCAGGGGCAGCGCGATGTCGAGATGAGCGCGCCACCTTCGCGCCCCCACACTCTCAGCCGCTTCCTCGAGATCCTGGTCGAGACCCGCGAAGGCATCGTGCGCGAAGAGGAACACGAGCCCCACCGCGCCCCACATGCCGACCCACACGATCCCGTGAA
Source organism: Vicinamibacteria bacterium (assembly GCA_044229175.1). Classification (GTDB taxonomy): domain Bacteria; phylum Acidobacteriota; class Vicinamibacteria; order Fen-336; family JAGNNV01; genus JAGNNV01. The sequence continues at coordinate 5,941 of JBGATM010000041.1, forward strand.
AGCCAACGATGCTGTGCCAGGGCAGCCCAACCCCGCGCAGGGCCGGGCTCAGCAGCCCGTTGTAGCCGAGAAGCATGATCCACGCATACGCGCCGAGAAACGGGGGCGACGCGGTGGCGAGGGTCGCGAGGGTCAGGACGAGATCGCGACCGGGCAGCCGGTAGCGCGCATGGAAGAAGGCGAGGGGGGTCGCCACGAGCATGGCGAGGATCGTGGTGACGATCGCGAGGAGGACGCTGTTCACGAGCGCGGTTCGATAGCGGGCCGCGGTGAGATACCGGAGGAAGTTCTCCAGGGTGAAGCTCGCGCCGTCACGCGCGATAAGGCTGGACCTTACGATCCAGAGCTGAGGCGCCACCACGAGCAGGACCAGCACGACGCCCAGGAACAAGGCAACGAGCAGCCACGGGTCGCGCCGCAGCCTCTGGCCGAGCGTCACAAGCGCTCCCTCGCGGCGTCGAACCGGGCCAGGATCTTCGCCCGATCGCGACCCACCCACAGGGGATCGGCGCGGATCAGCTTCCGCCCGGTGAGATCGAGAAGGCCCTGGGCAGGCGCAACATCGTCGCGCGCCGACCTTCGGCCAACCTTCGTGCGCACGATTTCGTGAGCTTCACGGCTGGCCATGAACGCGAGGAAGGCAAGCGCATTCTCCGGATGCGGCCCGCCCGCGATGAGGCCGGCGCCGTCCGACTGGGTGATCAGTCCTTCTTCGGCGAGTACGGGCTGAAGGGGCGCTCCCGAGGCCACGTAGTCGCGCAGGGAGGCCTCGAAGAGGAAGCCCGCCGCGGTCTCTCCGTCCTTCACCCACTTGAACATCGAATCGGAACTGTCGGTGAGCCAGACGTTCGTGAGCATCGCGTCCACGTAGTCCCAGCCCGCGACGGTCACGAGCGAGGTCAGGATCGTGTACGCGGTGCCGGAGACCACGGGATTCGAAAAGCTGATCGGTCCCTGCGCGCGGAATTCCGGACTGAGGATCTCGCGGTAACTCCGGGGCACCCGGGTCACGCGGGTCGTGTTCACCACCAGGTAGATCACGTTGTTGGAATAGGGATGCCACTTCCCCGTCGGATCGTTGAGCTTGAAGTGTTCCGAGTCGGGCAGATCCGCCTTCGCGAACAGCTCGTCGTTGATCGCGTACATCTCGGGTGAGCCGCCCCACAGCAGATCGCCGATCGGTTTCTCGCGCTCGGCGCGGATGCGGCTCAGCATCTCCCCCATCCCACCCCGGATGATTTGGATGGCGAGGTCCGGGTTCTTCTCGCGATATGCGTCGACCACGGGGTCGGTGACTTCACCGCCCTGCGCCGCGTAGATGGTGAGACCGGCGGCTGGAGCCGCGGGCGAGACCGCTTTGGAGGGTGTCTCACTCTTGCCGCAACCGAAGGCCACGGCAAACGCGAACGTCCAGAGGAGCCGTGTCGCCGTCATGAGGTGCGGCTATCCTACGGGCCGCCTCCAGGGCCGTCAATGAAGGGGCGGGAGGTGATGGGAACGTGCACGTCGAGATCCGCCGCGACGCCGAAGAAGCCACCCGAGACGCTGCGGAACTCCTGAGCCGCTGGATCCTCGATGAGGGCATAGGGCGGCTGATGGTCGCCGGAGGCAACACGCCTCTCCCTCTCTATGAGGAGATCGCCCGCCACGGCATCGAAGCCTCGGGGCTCCACATCGACGTGCTCGACGAGTATGTCGGCGTCCCGAATCATCACCCGCGGACATGCACGAACCTCCTGCGCCGGACCGTGGCCGAGGCCTGGCACGTCGCCCCTGAGAACTTTTCCGGCCTGTCCTCGGAGGAGCGCGACGCGGAGGCCGCGGTCATCGCCCATGAACGACGCATCGCAGCCGCGGGCGGTCTCGACGCCATCGTGCTCGGTCTCGGGAAGAACGGCCACCTCGGCTTCAACGAGCCGGGGAGCGCCAAGGACAGCGCGGCCCGTCTTCTCGATCTCGATCCCGTCTCGATCGAAGCCAATCGCTCGTGGTTCGGCGGCGAGTACGCGCCACGCCAGGGCGCCACCGTGGGCCTGCGCACGATCCTCGGCGCCCGACGCGTCCTGCTGCTCGCTTTCGGCGCCGCGAAGGCTGACGCCGTGCGCGCCATGATCAAGGGCCCCCAGACCCCCGACTGCCCCGCGTCGTTCCTTCAGGGACATCCTCGCGCTTACATCGTCCTCGACGAAGCCGCCGCCGCGCTGAGTTGAGCCGGAGATGAGAGCACTAAACTTGGTGAATCCATGACTCTTTCGGGCGGCACGAGGCTCGGGCCCTACGAGATCACCGGCGCCATCGGCGCGGGCGGCATGGGCGAGGTGTACCGCGCGCGCGATACGCGCCTCAACCGCGAGGTCGCCATCAAGGTTCTGCCCGTAGCGTTCACGCAGGATGCCGAGCGCGTCGCGCGTTTTCGTCGCGAGGCCCAGCTCCTCGCCACCCTCAATCACCCCAACATCGCGACGATCTACGGCCTCGAGGAAAGCCATCCGACCGGCTCCGGACCAGGAACGGTTCACGCTCTCGTAATGGAGCTGGTCGAAGGCGAGGACATCGCCGCCCGACTGAAGCGAGGTGCGATTCCGGTGGCCGAAGTCATCGCGATCGCCCGGCAGATCGCCCTTGGTCTCGAAGAGGCGCACGAGAGAGGGATCGTCCACCGCGACCTCAAACCGGCGAATCTGAGACTGACGCCAGACGGCAAGGTCAAGATCCTCGACTTCGGTCTGGCCAAAGCCTACGAGGACGAGACCGCCGCGACCGTCCCGGGCGTCTCTCTTTCACAGTCGCCCACGGCCTCGCGCCCCCTGACCGAGGTGGGGATCGTTCATGGCACGCCCGCCTACATGAGTCCGGAGCAGGCGAGGGGAACGACGCTCGACCAGCGTTCGGATATCTGGGCGTTCGGCTGCGTGGTGTACGAGATGCTGACGGGTCGGCGCGCGTTTTCCGGAAGCACCTCCTCGGACATCATCGCGAAGATCCTCGAGCGCGAGCCGGACTGGACCGTCCTTCCCGTCCGCACGCCGCCCGGATTGAGGCAGACGCTTCAGCGCTGCCTGCAGAAGGACGTGACGCGGCGCCTGCGCCACATCGGAGACGCCGTGCTCGAGACCGACTCGACCACCGAGCGCGATCTCGTCCCATCGGTGCGTCCGAGGCGAGCGCTTCGCTCACTGCTGACCGCGGTTGCCGCGCTTTCCGTTCTATGGATGGGCTGGCTCGCCGGGCATCGATCAAGCCAGGAGCCTCCGCCGGCTTTCGACCGAATGGTCCGGCTGGTCTCGACCGCAGCCCACGAGTTCGGCCCGGCGATTTCTCCCGACGGCAAGTGGGTGGCCTACCTCTCGAACGCCCGCGGTCCAACCGACGTGTGGGTCAAGTTCCTGACCGGCGGCGATCCCGTAAACCTCACCGCAAACGCCGGCCTGGCCATTCAGGCGGTCGACTACATCAACGGCCTCGAGGTGTCCCCAGACGGGACGCAGATCGCGTTCCAGGCGCAGGATCCCGCCCAGACCGGTTCGGTCTGGGTCATCCCTGCGCCCCTCGGCGGCGTTCCACGCCGGGCCCTCCCGCTTGGCAGCGCGGGCCTCCGCTGGTCGCCCGACGGACACCGCATCGCCTACGTGAAGAGCGGCGCCTCGCTGGGCGACGCCTTGATCGTGGCCGATGCGGACGGCCAGAACGAAAGGGAGATCGCGAAACGCCAGGGGGCGCGACACATTCACTGGGTCCGCTGGTCGCCCGACGGGCGCTTCATCTATTTCAACCACGGACCTCAGAACTTCAATATCGAGCCGACCGAGATCTGGAGGGTGGCCTCGGCAGGCGGCCCGATCGAGCCGGTGATCTCGACCACCCGGCGAGCCGGCTTCCCGATCCTGAGCCCGGACGGGCGCAGCCTCTTCTACGCGGCCAACCCCGACAGCGTCGAAATGAGCGTGTGGAGACGCGACCTCACGACCGGCCGTGACTATCGGCTCACCACAGGAGTCGGCGAGTACAGCGAGCCGAGCCTCTCGGCTGACGGCACGCGGCTGGTGGGCACCGTGATCGAGGTCCGTCAGTCCCTCCAAAGCGTGCAGGTTCGGTTCGATCGCACGGCTACGCTGGAGCCCTGGACCGAGGGGTATTCCGGCGACTTCGATCCGGTGTGGTCCCCGGATGGAAGCCGCCTGGCGTGGAGTTCGTCCCGCTCGGGGAACCGGTCGCTGTGGTCCGCTCCCGATCGTCGGGCTGGGCCCACGCCGCTTACGAGCGGGATGGCGCTCCACGAGAGGCCGGCCTACTCGCCGGACGGAAAGCAGATCGCTTTCGTGTCGGATCAGGGCGGACGCCGCGGCATCTGGGTGGTGAACGCCGACGGCGGCACGCCGCGCTTCATCGCACCTGCGGACGTCGTCGACACGATCAGTTGGTCTCCCGATGGACGAAAGCTCGTCTATGCGATACCGGTCGGCGACGCGCCGGTACTGGAAACCATGACGGTGGCCGACGGCCGCACGACCCGATTGAAAACGCCGGCCGCAGCGGTGGCGCCCGCCTGGTCGCCCCGGGAAGATCTGATCGCGTTCATCGAGCCGCGCGGCGGCGTCCTTGGCGCCTACGTGCAGGTCATCAGAGCGGACGGTCACCCCGCAGGCCTTCTCTCCCTCGACGGGCCGAACGCACCGCGGGTCGGCAATGGCTTCGTGGCGTGGTCGGCGGACGGGAAGCGCCTCGCCGTCGTCGCGCTCCCCGGCGCAGCCCCCGGATCCATCTGGATCGTCGAGCCGGACAAACCCGTCCCGTACCGAAAGCTCATCGATCTTCCGGCCGACGTCTTTCTGCGCGGGATCACGTGGGCTCGCGACGGTTCTTCGCTGATCGTCGGGCACATCCGGTGGACGGGCGACATCTTCCTGGCCGAGAAGTCGACAAGGCCCTGAGGGACGTCTCAAGGGCGCCGCGCGGCAGCCAGGTTCTCGACTAGGATTCCCGATTCTCCATGTCGCCCACTGCTGTGACCCGGCTCGGACTCCGCGCGTCTTGATCGGCCGGACCCTCGCCCACTACCGCATCACCGCCGCCATCGGCGCGGGGGGGATGGGACAGGTGTATCGCGCCACCGACACGAAGCTCGGCCGCGACGTCGCCCTCAAGATCCTGCCCGCCGAGATGGCCGCGAACCCCGAGATGACCGACCGGTTCCGGCGAGAGGCCCGCGCGGTCGCGGCCCTCAATCATCCGAACATCGTCACCATTCACTCCGTCGAGGAGGCGGGCGGCCTCCACTTCCTCACCATGGAACTCGTCCAGGGCCGCTCGCTCGATCAACTCATCCCCGCGGGAGGCCTCGAAGTCCAGCGGATCCTCGAGATCGCGAACGCCTTGTCCGGCGCTCTCGCCGCCGCCCACGACAAGGGCATCGTCCATCGCGACCTGAAGCCCGCGAACATCATGGTGACGGACGACGGCGGCGTGAAGGTTCTCGACTTCGGCCTCGCAAAGTTCCAGGGGCCCGAGCCGGGCGGCGGGAACTCCGAACTCTCCACCGCGATGAAGACGAGCGCGGGTGTGGTCATGGGTACGCGGCCCTACATGTCGCCCGAACAGGTCCAGGGCCGGCCGCTCGATCATCGGACCGACATCTTCTCGACGGGGGTCGTGCTCTTCGAGATGAGCACTGGGCATCGCCCCTTTCAGGGCCAGTCGGGCGCGGACCTCTTCGCCTCGATCCTGCGGGACACGGTTCCCCCGGTCACCGACGTGCGCGCCGATCTCCCCACGGACCTTTCGCGCGTCATCAAGCGCTGCCTCGAGAAGGATCCGCGTCACCGCATCCAGACCGCGCGCGACATCGGCAACGAACTGCGCGACACCGGGAGACCCCCGTCCACGATCCCGGCCACCGATGCCCCACGCCCCGGCTCCAGCGTCGGTTCGGGGCCCTCCGGCGCCGAGGAAGGGTTCCGGATCGCCGTGCTTCCGTTCAAGTACTCCGGGAGCAACCCCGATGTGAAGGCCCTTTCGGAGGGCCTGTCGGAGGAGATCGTCACCGGTCTCTCCCGCTTCTCGTACCTCCGGGTCCTGGCTCACGGGTTGACGCAGCGGTACGCCAACGAGTCCGTCGACGTGCGGGCTGCGGGCCGCGAGATCGGCGCCCGCTACGTGATGGAGGGAAGTCTGCGCCAGGCCGGCCCGATGCTGAGAATCGCGGTGCAGCTCGTCGACGCGGCCTCGGGCGCGCACCTGTGGGCGGAGACCTACAACCGTCCCTTCGTTCCGGAAGAGATCTTCGCCCTTCAGGACGAACTGGTGCCGCGGATCGTCTCCACCATCGCGGACACTCACGGGATCCTGCCCCGCAGCATGAGCGAGTCGCTGCGCAGCCGGGCGCCCGAACAGTTGAGCCCCTACGAGGCGGTGCTGCGCAGCTTCGGCTATTTCGATCGGATCACCGCGGAGGAACTCGACGCGGCGCGGGCCGGCCTGGAAGTGGCTTTGCGCAAGGCTCCGGCGAATGCCGACGCTTGGGCGATGCTGGCTTTGCTGAATGTCCAGGAGTACGCGCAGGCATTCAACCTTCGGACGGACTCCCTGCCGAGTGGCCTCGTCGCGGCGCGGCGCGCGGTCGAGACCGCGCCCTCGTCCCATCTGGCCCATTTCAGCCTCGCCCAGGCGCTCTTCTTTCACAAGGATCTCGCGAGCTTCCGGAATGCGGCGGAGCGCGCGGCCTCGCTCAACCCCATGGACGGCAACGCCATCGCCTTTCTCGGCGAACTGCTGACCTACTCGGGAGACCCGGAGCGCGGCCTCGCGCTCGCCGCGCGCGCCAAGCAACTCAATCCCCACCATCCCGGCTGGTACTGGTACGCGAACTTCTACGACGCGTACCGCCGGGGTGACGACCGCGCGGCCCTCGGTTTCGCGATCAAGGTCAACATGCCGGGCCACTGGGGCATGCATTTCATGAAGGCCGCGGCCTGCGGACAGCTCGGAGACCGCGAGACCGCGGGCCGGGCCTTGCAGGAGTTGCTCAAGCTTCGACCGGAAGTTGCGGCCACGGTGCGCGCCGACATCGAGAAGTGGTGGGACAAGGACTATTGCGATCGCCTGATCGACGGCCTTCGCAAAGCCGGACTGGCGCTCGGAGCGGAGAGCGGCGGAGAGGAGACCCCTTCTCTCTCCACGGAAACGGAACGCACGACCGTCGCGATCGCGGTGCTGCCCTTCTCCGACCTGAGCTCGGGCAAGGACCAGGAGTACCTCTGTGAAGGGATGGCCGAGGAAGTCATGAGCGCGCTCATGGGCATCGAAGGGATGCGCGTCGCCTCGCGGACCTCCACCTTCCGAGCCCGACAGGACAATCCCGATCTGACCGCGATCGCCCGGGCCCTGTCGGTCAGCCACGTCCTCGAGGGGAGCGTGCGCACCGCGGGCGGCCGCCTACGGGTCACCGCGCAGCTCACCGACGTCGCCACCGGCTTCCAGCTCTGGTCGGAGCGATTCGATCGCGACGCCGTCGATGTCTTCGCGGTGCAGGACGAGATCGCCGCCGGCGTGGTCCAGGCGGTGAAGGCCCGGCTCGCTCCAGGCACGGCCGCGCCGGTTCCCGCCAGATCCCAGGTGAGGAATCTCGAGGCCTATCGTCAGTATCTGCAGGGCCGGCACCTGCGCTACTCGAAGAACGATCACGCCGCGGCCCTGCGCTGCTTCGAAGCGGCGCTCGCTCTCGATCCTGCCCACGCGCCCTCCATGGTGGGTCTCGCCGAGGTGAAGGTTCTCGTCGCCATCTACGGCCTGGCCCCGACGCACGCGAGCCATGCCGCGGCGAAGGCGGCCATCGAGCACGCCGCCCAGATCCAGGGCGAGACCTCCGAGGGCCTCTTCGTGCTCGGCCTGATCGCGGTTTGCGAACGGGACTGGCCTGGCGCGGAAAGGACTTTGGCCCGCGCGATCGAGATCGATCCCCACAACGTGCGGGCCCTCTGCTGGGCCGCGATTCTTCTCTCCACCCAGGGGCGTCTCGACGAGGCGCAGGTTCACCTCGCGCGAGCGCAGGCGATCGACCCGCTTGCCCCCTACCCGTACGCGATGTCGGGTTGGAGTCTTCTCACCGCGCGAAAGACCAGAGAGGCCATGCCCGTGATCGAGCAGGCCCTGGCCTTCGATCCCGACAACAGCCTGGCCCTGTGGACCTTTGCCATGGCCCTCGTCGCGGAGGGGCGGGCGGCGGAGGCCATAACCTGGGCGGAACGCGCCACCACTCCCTCGCACCGAGCCGGTGTCATCAATGGCGTGCGGGGATGGGTTCTCGCCGCGGCCGGACGGATCGAGGAGGCGCGCGAAGTTCTGGCGTCGCTGCGATCCCGGCCCGCCTCGGCTCCAACTCTCGTCTCGGAGGGCTGGATTCTGGCCGCCCTTGGCGACCGCGACGCGGCCTTCGCGGTCTTCGACCGGGCGGCCGACGAAAGCCAGGCGCTCGTGGCCTTTGTCGGCCTGCCTCCTTTCGACACGGTCCGCGATGACCCGCGGTTCGGCGCGCTGCTGATGAAGCTGGGGCTTCAACGAAACGCCGACAAGGCTTCGCAACCCACGTCCTCTTCGGGCGAAGCCCGCACGGACGAAGGTTTCTGGGTCGCGGTGCTGCCTTTCAAGGCCAGCGGTGCCGCCGACCTCACCGCTCTCGCCGACGGTCTCTCCGAAGAGGTCGTCACCGGGTTGTCCCGCTTCTCCTACCTTCGGGTGATCTCGCGCGGTGCTACCTCCCGGCTGGCGAGCGGAGCCACGGACCTTCGGGCGGTCGCGAAGGAAATCGGGGCGCGCTACGTGATGGAGGGCAGCCTGCGGCATTCCGGAGGAAGACTGCGCGTGGCCGTGCAGCTGACCGACGCCGCGACCGGCGCCCACCTGTGGGCCGAGACCTACGATCGCCCGTTCAACGCCGATGACGTCTTCGCCCTGCAGGATGACCTGGTACCCCGGATCGTCTCGACGGTCGCGGATCAGCACGGCGTCCTGCCGCACAGCATGAGCGCCCTCATCCGCAACAAGAGCGACGAGCAGTTGACCCCGCTCGAGGCCGTGCTGCGGGTCTTCAGCTTTCACGAGCGGATGTCGCCGGAGGAGCACCGCACGGTCAGGGCGCTGCTCGAGCGCATCGTGCGCGAACACCCCGGCGAGGGCGACTGCTGGGCCATGCTCGCCACTCTCTACGCCGACGAGTACATGTTCGGCTTCGAAGGCGAGCCCGACCCGCTGGCGCGCGCGCAGAAGACGGCCCGGCGCGCGGTCGAGGTGGCGCCCACCAGCTGGCTGGCCGCCCAGGCCCTGGCCCAGAGCCTGTTCTTCCGGCGCGAGTGGCAGGCGTGTCGACCGGTGGCGGAGCGAACCATCGCCCTCAATCCCATGGACAGCGCGGCCCTCGCCTTCATCAGCCTTCTCCTCGCCTTGTCCGGCGCCTGGGACCGCGGCCTCGAGGTGTCGAACGCAGCCCGGAATCTCAACCCTCATTTCCCGGGGTGGTACTGGCTCACGGCGATCCTTCATTCGTACCACCGGCGCGACTACCGAGCCGCCATCGAAGCGGCTTCGCGGATCAACATGCCCGGGTACTTCTGGGGGCCGGCCACCCAGGCGGCCGCCTTCGGGCAGCTGGGCGAGGATGACAGCGCGCGGAAAGCCGTGGACGAACTGCTCGCCATCCGGCCCGACTTCGCGGCCGTCGCCCGCGACGAATTCGGCAAGTGGTTCGACCGGGAGTTCCTCGATCACTTCATGGAGGGCCTGGCCAAAGCCGGGCTCGAGGTCAAAGCGGTTCCGGGAGCGAGCCCGGAGCAGGCAGTGTCTTCGCCCAAGGCGAGCGACCCGAAGGTCGCGATCGCGGTCCTGCCCTTCTCCGACATGAGCCCCGCGAAGGACCAGGAGTACCTCTGCGAGGGGATGGCCGAGGAGATCATGAACGCGCTCGGAGGCATCAAGGAGATTCGCGTGGCCTCGCGGACCTCGACCTTCCGCGCGGGCCGGGACTACTCCGACCTGCCCGGGATCGCGCGCGCCCTCTCCGTCACCCATGTGCTCGAGGGCAGCGTGCGGACTTCCGGGGCGAGGCTCCGGGTCACCGCGCAGCTCACCGACATCGCGACGGGCTACCATCTGTGGTCGGAGCGCTTCGACCGCGAGGCCACCGACGTCTTCGCGGTGCAGGACGAGATCTCCGCGGGGGTGGTCGAGGCCGTGCGGGTGAGGCTCTCCCCGGGAGCTTCCTCCATTCACGCGCGTCCGCCGGCCCGGAACCTCGAGGCCTATCGCAGCTATCTGAAGGGCCGCCATCTTCGGGGCAAGGAAGACAACGTCGGAGCGATGGCCGCCTACGAGGAAGCCATCCGTCTCGACCCCTCCCATGCTCCCTCCTGGACCGGCCTCGCCGAGAGCACGGTCCTCGCCGCCCACTTCAACATCATCCCCGCCCGCGAGGCCTGCGCGGCGGCGAGAAAGGCGGTCGCGACCGCGGCGGAACTCGAGGGAGAGTCCGCGAACACCCGCCACGTCGAGGCCTTCATCGCCTACCTGGAACGACGCTGGCCGGAGATGGAGACGGCGTGGCGCCGCGCCATCGAGCTTCAACCCACCCACGTCCTGGCCCTGGGCTCGTTCGGAATCAGCCTCTGCGCGCGCGAGCGGTTCGACGAGGGCCTGGCCCTGCTGGCGCGGGCGAGGGAAGCCGACCCTCTCGCATCTTTCCCTTGCATGCTCACGGGGTTCGGGCTGCTCGAGCGCGGCCGGGCCGAAGAAGGTCAGCGGTACCTCGCGGACGCTCTCTCCTTCGAAAAGGAGGACGCGGCGGCTCTGTATATTTCGGCCGCGGCCCTGGTCGCTCTCGGACGCTTCGAAGAAGGCATCGCCACCCTCCGGCACGCGGTGGAGATGACGGGACGCGCGGCCCATTTCGTCGGCGTGCTGGGCTGGGCGCTCGCGACCGCCGGGAAAACCGCCGAAGCCCGGGCCCTCCTCGATGAACTCCGCGCGCGGCCGAAGGATGCGCCCGCGCTGACCGCCGAAGCGTGGCTGCTCGGCGCCCTCGGCGAGACCGACGCCGCCTTCGAGGTCATGGCCCGGGCCGAGAACGAGAACCAGGCCAACCTCTACTACACCGGCTTCCCGGGCTTCGATGCGCTCCGCGCCGACCCGAGGTTTGCCGCATTCCGGGAACGCCTGGGGTTGAGCCCGAATCGAACCTTTTAGTCCTCGACCGTGAACGCGTTCGAGGCCGCGGAGAAGAACGGGAAGGTCGAGGAACTCCACCGCCAGCTTCTCGAACCCGCCCACGCGGAGAACACCAACACCAGCGGGGGCACGTCGATCGCCGCCATCCTCCTGCGGGTGACCGTGAACCTCTGATCGGTTAGGGGCTACAATCCGCCCAGGTTTCGGACCGGTAGGTTGACGGGTCCGATCCGAAGATGGGCGGTCCATCATGAGCCTGACTCTGGGGTCCTACCTGGGGCCCTATGAAATCACCGCGATCATCGGATCCGGGGGCATGGGAGACGTCTATCGCGCGCGCGACCACCGTCTGGGCCGTGACATCGCGATCAAGGTGGTGTCAGAGGCCACGTCCGGAGATCCGGTGGCGCTTTCCCGGTTCACCCAGGAGGCACACGCGGTAGCGGCCCTCAACCATCCGCACATCGTCACCATCTACTCAACCGAGGAAGCGGACGGCGTGCGCTTCATGACCATGGAGCTGATCGAGGGACGCACCCTCGCCCGCATGATCCCGGAGGGCGGACTGTCCCCGGCGCAGTTCTTCGACGTCTCCATCGCCATCGCCGACGCCCTGGCCGCCGCCCACCAGAAACACATCACCCACCGCGATCTCACTCCCGCCAATGTCATGGTCACGAGTCAGGGCCTGGTGAAGGTGCTCGACTTCGGACTGGCCCGCGGAGGTGAGGAAGGCCCGGACCCCGTCGACATCGAGAAACTGGCCACCCGGCCCCGGCTGACCGGCGCGGGCACCATCCTGGGCACGATGCCGTACATGTCGCCGGAGCAGATCGAAGCGAAGCCCCTGGATCAGCGAACCGACATCTTCTCCTTCGGCATCGTCATGTACGAGATGGCGACGGGCGGTCGCCCGTTCCAGGGGTACACCAAGCCCGGTCTCATGGCCTCGATCATGAAGGATCATCCCAAGCCGGTCGCGGAGTTGCGGCGAGACCTCCCCTCGGACGTATCGCGGCTCATCAGCCGGTGCCTGGAGAAGGATCCCCGCGACCGTGTGCAGACCGCGCAGGAGATACTGCTCGAACTCAGGACCATGCACCGCGCCTGGGAATCCGGGGCGACCGCTCCCACCGCCCGGCGAGCCGCGACCTCTCCCTGGCCGTGGGTGGCGGCCGTCGTGCTCCTCCTCGCCCTGGCGTCCCTCGTCGTCCTGAGAATTCAACCGGCGCCGCCGGTTGCCACGCCTCCGGCCGAGGCGGTGGTCACTCCGCTGATCGTGGTGCTCCCGTTCGAAAACGTGACCAAGGACCCCACGGACGATGTGTTCGCCGACGGCCTTCTGGAGAATGTGACCAACAGCCTGACCCAGCTCGAACGCTTCCCGCGAACCCTGCGGGTGGTTCCCGCGAACGAGGTCCGCCGGGAGCGGGTGGTCACGGCCCGGGAGGCCCGACGCTACTTCGGCGCGTTCCTCGCGATCACCGGCTCCATACAGCGCCTGCCTCCCGCGGCTCGGCGTCTCACCTTGAACCTCATCGATGCCGGGGCGGCCCAGGTCCTTCAGGTCGCCTCGCAGACCATCGACTTCACCAGCGACTCCCTCAGCCAGCAGGGGAGGCACGCAACGCCATGACCGCGGGCGGCACCGGGAATCCGCGCGCCTACGAGCTCTTCGTTCGCGGCCGCGGCTACCTGCAACGGTTCGATGTCCCCGGGAATATCGACCACGCGGTTGAGGCTCTCAGTCAGGCCGTGACCGCCGACCCGGGTTATGCGCTCGCTCAGACGGCGCTCAGCGAGGCCTATTGGCGAAGTTACAAGGCCACCGGAGCCGCGCGGTCGCTCGACCGGGCGGCCGAGCATGCCGAAAAGGCGCTCACCCTCGCCAACCGCCTCGCCGCCGTGCACGTCATCCTGGCCATCCTCGCGCGGGAACGCGGTCGATTCGAGCAGGCGGTCACGTATGCCCAGACCGCGGTGGATCTCGACCCGGTCAACAGCGACGCCTATCGCGAACTGGCCAGCGCCTACGATCGGCTCCAGCAGCCCGGCGAGGCCGAGGCGGCGTACCGCAAGGCCGTCGCGTTCCGGCCCGACGACTGGCTCGCTCACAACCGGCTGGGGGTTCTCCTTCTCAACCAGCGCCGCTGGAGCGAAGCGGAAGCCCAGTTCCGACGGGAGATGGAACTGGTCCCCGATAACGCCATCCCCTATAACAACCTCGCATCGACGTATTCCGGCATGGGAAGGCGCGATGACGCCGTGGCGGTCTGGGAGAAGTCGATGACGATCCGGCCCACCAGCACGGCGGCATCGAATCTGGCCAGCGCGTACTACTCGAGCGGGCGCTACGCCGAGGCGGTGCCGGCGTATCAGAAGGCGCTGGCCCTGGGAGCCGGCGATTACAAGATCTGGGGCAATCTGGGCTCAGCCCTCCACTGGTCATCCGGCGACAGATCCGCGGAGCGGGACGCCTACTCCAAAGCCGTGGCGCTCGCCGAAGAGGCGCGTCGGTTCAACCCGCGCGATGCCGAGGCCCTTGCCGGCTTGGCTGACTACTGCTCGATTCTCGGGCGGCGCGCCGAGGCGCTGGAGGCGGCCCGAGGGGTGGAGCGCCTTCAGTCCAGGGATCCGCAGGTTCTCTACACCGTCGCGAATGCCTACGAGCAGATGGGCGACCGCAACCGCGCCCTGCAATGGCTGGGGAAGGCACTCGCCGCCGGCTATGACCGCGCGTCGATCGAACGATCCCCCTGGCTCGAATCGTTGAGGAAGGACAAGCGTTTCGTACAGATGATGAGGAACCCAGATCTCCCGCCCAAGCAGCCATAAGGAGGCCAAATGGGAATAGTAAGAGTTGCGGTCATCGAACACGCCGGAAAAGGTAACAAGCGTGAGTATCTCGTTCGGCCCTCCGTGGTCTTTCTAAAGAAAGGCGATACGCTGAGGGTGCTGAACTACACCGAGCGCGACGTGAAGATCAGTCGCGCGCCCGCCGGACCAGGGGCCACGCCGCATGAGTTCCTGGGACTCCCAACCAAGGACTCTTTTCACGCAGTCAGCAAGGGTGGGGTGCTCAAGCTGAGAGCCGGCAAGGACGTCAGCCACTGGTGCCGCTATCGAGTTACAGTAAATGGGGTCGTCGCGAGGGGTGACTCCGACCCGGTGATCATCATCGACAATCCGTAGTCGCCAAGCACCCCGGGGAAGTCCTCCGACCGAAGGGCGGCGCGAGCCGTGACTTGCATGCCCCGGGCCGGGTCGTGGTAAAAATCCGCCCCATGAATGCGATCGTCAATGCGAACAAGGCGTTATGGGAAAAGGGCGATTTCACCGAGGTCGCCTCGTTCATGCGCGAGTCCGGAGAGGCTGTAGCCGGATCCTTAGGGGTCCCTCCCGCGTTTCGCGTGCTCGACCTCGGCTGCGGGGATGGGACGACGGCTCTGCCGCTCGCCCGACTCGGAGCCGAGGTGGTCGGAATCGATATCGCCCGGAATCTCGTGGCCGCCGGGAACGAACGGGCCAAAGGGGCCGGCCTCTCCCGGCTGAGGTTCGAGGAGGGAGACGCCTGCAAGCTCGAAGGCATCCCCGATCACTCGTTCGACCTCACCCTCTCGATGTTCGGCGCGATGTTCGCCCCGAAGCCGTTCGAGGTGGCGCAGGAGATGGTGCGAGTCACCAAACCGGGCGGTCGCGTCATCATGGGTAACTGGATCCCCAACGACCCGACCTCATTCGTGTCGCAGCTGCTCAAGATCAGTTCGGCATTCACGCCGCCGCCGCCCGAGGGATTCGTAAGCCCGATGACCTGGGGAGTGGAGAGTCACATCGTCGAACGCTTCGGTCAGGCGGGTGTTCCCCGGGAGAGGATCTCCATGGTGAAGGACCGGTTCACGTTCTCTTCGCCGAACCGGGGCCCCGCGGACTTCATCGAGTGTTTCCGGAAGTTCTATGGCCCGACCATGAACGCGTTCGAGGCCGCGGCGAAGAACGGCAAGGTCGAGGAACTCCATCGTCAGCTCCTCGAACTCGCGCACTCGGAAAACACCCACGCCAACGGCGGCACCTCCATCGCCGCCACCTTCATGAGGGTGACGGTCAACCTCTGATCCGAGCCCCGCTCGGTAAGCGCCTAGCGCCGCGGGGTGAGGAGCACGAGAAGCCCCGCGCCCAGCATGGCGCCCGAGAGCACGAACAGTCCGGCGGCGTATCCCCCCGTCCAGTCCTTCAGCCACCCGACCGCGTATGGCCCGAGGTAGCCGCCCAGGTTTCCCACGGAGTTGATCAGCGCGATGCCGCCCGCGGCGGCGGTGCCTGACAGCATCACCGTGGGAAGCGTCCAGAACACCGGAGTTGCCGCGTAGATCCCCACCGCGCCGCAGGTAAGCGCTGCGAGACTGACATACGGATCGGTCGCGATGGCGCTTGCGAGGAATCCCGCGGCCCCGAGGCAGGCCGGCGCGCAGACGTGCCACATCCTCTCCCCCGTCCGATCGGAGTGGCGGCCCCACAGGACCATGGCGACCGCGGAGGCAAGATACGGGATGGCGGAGATGAGGCCCACCTGCACATTGGTCAGGTGGCCGAGCGACTTGATGATCTGCGGCGCCCAGAATCCGAATCCGTACAGGCCGAGCACGATCCCGAAGTAGATGGCCGCGAAGAGCCACACGCGAGCGCTCAGGAGCCCGTCGATGAGCCGCGCGGGCGCGGCCTCGTTGCGGGCCACCAGGGTTTCGAGACACTGCTTCTCGCGACCGTTCAGCCACGGCGCCGATGCGGGCCGGTCGGGCAGCATCCTCAGCACGACCAGGCCGAGCGCCACCGCGGGCAGGCCTTCGACGATGAACATCGTCTGCCAGCCCGCGAGGCCGAAGAGCGACGTGCCCAGGAGCATGGTGGAGAGAGGGCCGCCAAAGGCACTCGCGAGCGGCACCGCGAGCATGAAGGAGCCGATGATCCGGCCGCGTTCGGGCCCGGGGAACCAATAGGTCAGATACAGGATCATGCCGGGGAAGAAGCCCGCCTCGGCGACCCCGAGAAGAAACCGGCCGATGAGGAAGGTGGTCGGTCCCTGGACCCAGGCCATCCCCATCGCCACCAGGCCCCAGGTCACGAGGATCCGAGCGATCCATGCCCTCGCGCCCACCTTGTGAAGGATCAGATTGCTTGGCACTTCGAAGAAGAAGTAACCGATGAAGAAGATGCCCGCGCCCAGGCCGAAAGCGCTCGCGGAGAGGCCAATGTCCGCGTTCATGGTGAGCGCGGCGTAGCTGACGTTCACGCGGTCGAGAAACGACACGACGTACAGCAGACCCATGAGCGGGATCAGTCGGCGCGCCGCCTTTCCAAGCACCGCCCGCTCTTCGGCGCTGAGCGCCCCCGGGAGGGCGCCTTGCGACAGGATCATCTGGCGCCCTTGTAGACGACGCCCGCCTTCATCACGAACTGCACCTTCTCCATCTCGCGAATGTCGACGAGCGGGTCTCCTGGGACGGCAACGATGTCGGCAAGCTTCCCAGCTTCCACAGTGCCGAGGCGGTCCTGCCAGCCCAGAAGCTCGGCCGCTACCGCGGTCGCGGTGCGGATCGCGGCCATGGGCGTCATGCCGTAGTCGACGTAGTACTTGAACTCGCCCGCCTGGTTGAGCCCGGTCCAGGCGTAGCCGCCGGCGTCGGTGCCGAAGGCGATCTTCACGCCCTTCTTCACCGCCTTGCCGAAGGCCGCGCGCTCGGTCTCCACCATTCGGGGCCAGTTGCCTCCGCGCCCCGGGGCCACGTGAACCACCACCATCGCGGTCGGAACCCAGTAGACGCCCTTCGCGACCATCTGATCGAGGATCTCGTCGGTGAGACCGACGCCGTGCTCGATGCTGTCCACTCCGGCGCGCAGCGCCGAGGCCGCGCCGTCGGATCCGATGGCATGCGCGGCCACACGGCGGCCGAGGCGATGCGCCTCGTCGACGATGGCCTTCGCTTCCTCGTCGGTGAAGTTCACGCGGCTGTGGAGGACGCCGTCGGGGGTGTAGTTGTAGCCGCGGTCGGAGTAGTACTTGATCCAGTCCGCGCCATGTCCCACCTGCTCGCGCACCGCGAGACGGGCGCCCTCGACGCCATCGACGGTCTGCACGCCGCGCGGCACGTCGAGTTCCCACGAGTAGCCGGTCAGGGGATACATGCCGGTGGGAGCCATCGCGCGGGTGGCCACGAGCATCCGCGAACCGGGCACTTCCCCGCGTTCGATCGCGGTCTTCACGTCGACGTCGGCGTACATGGCGCCCTCCGTCTCGAGGTCGCGCATGGTGGTGAAGCCGTGATCGAGAGCGAGGCGGGCGTTGCGCGCGGCCAGCACGGCGCGGTAAGGGATCGACTGCTTGAGCAGCTGCTCGTCGTAATCCGCCGCGGTGATGTCGCCTTGCAGGAGGATGTGGGTATGGGTGTCGATCAGGCCGGGCAGGACCGTCGACTTCGAGAGGTCGATCACCTCGACGCCCGCGGGCGGCGCGCCTCCGGGGGTGACGCTCGTGATCTTGTCTCCCTCGATCAGGATCAGGGCGTTCGCGACGGGCGCCCCACCCTTGCCGTCGATGAGCCGGCCCGCGCGAATGGCGACGCGTTTCGGAGCGGCCTGGGCGAGCGCGGATGTCGCGGCGGCGAACAAGAGCAGAAGAAGAGCGGAGCGGCGAATCATGATGACCTCTTTCGTGGGTGGTGCACGCTACCGTAGCCAGGCACCGTGGCCAAGCAGAGGCCGGCCAGCAGCAGAGCGGGCGGACAGCCACTAGACTGGTCCAATCGATGCCCCCGCCGCCCAAGTCCCCCAGCACCGGTGCTCTCAAGCCTGACGCGAAGGCGGCGCAGGACCGGCTCTACGAATCGAATCCCGGTTACGACACCGTCATCATCGGCACCGGGATGGCGGCACTGACCCTGGCGGCCCTCCTGGCCGAGAGCGGCCAGCGAGTGTGCATGCTCGAGGCGCACGATCTGCCCGGCGGGTATGTCCACACCTTCCGCTACGGTGACTTCGCCTTCTGCGCCCAGATTCACTACATCTGGGGATGCGGCAAGGGCGACCGGGTCTGGCGATTTCTCGAAAAACTAGGGCTGACCGAGGACATCGCCTTCGACGCCCTGGACCCCGACGGCTACGACCACGTGATCCTGCCCGATGGAAAGCGCGTGGCCATTCCCTACGGCTACGACCGACTGGCCGCGAACATCGAGGCCGCCTACCCCGGCCAGGGCGCGCGCGTGCGGGCCTTCACGAACATCCTCGATCGCCTCACCGCGGAAGTGAGCCAGCTGCCCGACTCGATTCGCTGGTGGCAGTACCCCGCCATGGGCTGGCGCTTCCTCACGCTGATCCGCTACCAGCACAAGACCCTTCAGCAGGTATTCGACGAGTGCGGTCTCAGCCGCGAGGCCCAGGCCGTCCTGATCGCGAACGCAGGCAACTTCATGTGCCCGCCGAAGGACCTTTCGATCCTCGCCTACAACGGTCTCTTCTCCGGCTACAACCGCGGCGCCTACTACCCTCGCAAGCACTTCAAGCACCTGGTCGGGCGTCTGGTCGAGTTCATCACGTCGCACCAGGGATGTCACATCTACTACGAGCAGGAAGTGACTTCCTTCGCGGCCAGAGGCGATCGCATGGAGTCGGTACAGACGCGCGACGGGAAAGTCTTCCGGGCTCCCACGATCATCTGTAACGCCGACCCTCAGAAAATGTCCCAGGTGATCGGCCTGGACAAGTTCCCCCGCGAGTATCACAAGCCGCTGAAGTACGAATACTCACAGACCGCACTCACCGTCTACCTCGGACTGAAGGGGATCGACCTGAGGGACCACGGCTTCGGCCGGCATAACACCTGGCACCTCGAGCAGTGGGACATGAACGAGACGTGGGCTCAGGCCATGGGTCAGGACTGGAGCCGCCCCTGGGTCTTCATGGCGACGCCCTCACTTCACACGGAGGAGCCCGGCACCTGCCCCACGGGCGGCCAGATCCTCGAACTCGCGACCACCGCGAATTACGACTACTTCCGCGAGCTCCGAAACCGGGACCTCCGCGCCTACCGGCGTCAGAAGAGGGAAGTGGAAGACCGGCTGATCGACATCGTGGAGAGGCACCACGTTCCCAACCTGCGCCGGCACATCGCTCTGCACCTGGCGGGCTCTCCCACCACCAATGAAGACTTCTGCTGGGCCCCGCGCGGACACGCCTACGGTCAGCACCTGACTCCGGAGAACATGGGCCTCGGCCGGCTCAAGGCGAAGACACCCTGGAAGAACTTCTACTGGTGCAACGCCGCGAGCGGGTACCCGGGCGTCAACGGCACCATCGGCACGGGCATGGAGCTGTACATGCGGCTCACCGGCGATCGGTTCTGGAGTCCTCGCGACACCCCGGACACCGCCACCCTGCACCGTCAGCTGTTGGGGCGCTAGGCCAGGCCGCGAACGATCTGCCGGGCCACCTTCTGCCCGCTGCGGCTGGCCCCTTCGATCCAGGGCGCGTTCATGTAATCGCCGCACAGGTAGAGGCCTTCGCGGCCCTGACCGTCGAGCAGAAACGACTTCACTCGCGCGATCTGAGCGCAGTCGTACTTCGGGATCGCCTCGGGCCAGCGCTGCAGGTCGTAGGGCTCGACGCGGCCTGCCACTTCCCGGAGACTGGCGCTCAGGCCGAGCAACTCAGACCTCACCACCTCGAAGATCCTCGCGTCATCCTCGCCGAGGAGTTTCATCGCCGCCGCCTCATGCAGGCCGACGTTCACCAGCGACGTTCCCTCGTGGGTCGTGTGCTCGCCCTTCAGCGACTCGTTCGTGAACTCCGAGATGATGCGGTTCTCGACCCAGGGAACGTAGAAGCAGTGCGTGCGCCCGAGCGCTTCCTTGGGGGCGCGAAACGAGACGTTGATGGTGGAGGCGTAGCGGGTCTGCGCAAGCAGGGCGCGATGAGGCTCGGGGCCGCCCTTAAGCATCCCCAGCGCGGCCAAAGGCGTCGCCGCCATCACCACCCGGTCGAAGGTCGAGCTCGATCCATCGGTGACCACTCGCCATGAGCCACCCTGCGGCTCGAGGGCGAGAACCGGGCAACCGCGGTGAACGACCATCCTTTCGGCCAGGGCCTCCGGAATCGCCCGCATGTCGCCCACCGCGTGCATCACGCTGAAGTCGAAGGCGGGGTCCGCCATCATGCTGAAGAGGGACAGGAACGCGGCCGTGCTGGTCTCGGTCGACCGCGAGAACATCATGCACGAGTTGAACGAGTCCAGGATGTAGTCGGCGAACTCCTGGCCCACTTCGCGAACCGCGTAGCTGTAGGCGTCCTCCCGGTTGAGGTCTTCGGGAGCGAGGCCAAGGTCGAAGAAGTCCAGGCTCGCGTGGGCAGTGCGAACCTTGACCGCGAAGGCGAGGAATCGGAACCGGCTGAACAGGTTCAGACCGTCCATGCGGAAGATGTCGCGGATCGATGTGAAGTTCATCAGGTGGAAGACGCCGTCGCGGTAGACGCGATGCTCCACCGGGCTCGCTCGGTGTAGTTCCACCCCCATTTCCTCGGCCAGCGCGTTCACGCCCCGGTAGGCGCGGATGAGGAAGTTGGCGCCCACGTCGAAGGCGAGGCCGTCCCTGGTGCGCGTGTTCATGCGCCCACCGACAGTGGCGTCGCGCTCGAAGACCTCCACGTCCACCCCCGCCTTGTGGAGTTCGAAGGCGCAGGTCAGCCCGGCAATGCCCGCCCCGACCACCGCGACCTTCATGCCATGCGTTTTTAGCAGAACGCGCGGAAATCCCGTGGGCCGCCCTTCGGGCAGGAAAAATACCCATAGACTGGGGAGATTCATGACAATCTCGCCGGGCACGCGGCTCGGGTCCTACGAAATCACCAACGCCATCGGTGCGGGTGGGATGGGAGAGGTGTTTCGCGCGCGCGACACGAAACTGAATCGCGATGTCGCCATCAAGGTTCTGCCCGCTGCCTTCGCGGATGACCCCGAGCGGCTGGCGCGATTCACTCGCGAGGCCCAGACGCTTGCGTCGTTGAACCATCCGAACATCGCAGCCATTTTCGGCATCGAGGAGATTGCTTCCTCGGGTTCCTCAGCCGGCCTCGTCGCAATGACGAAGGGGGTCGGGACCGGCGCTTCCCGCGCGCTCGTGATGGAACTCGTCGAGGGTGAGGATCTCTCCACTCACATCGCGCGCGGGCCGATACCGATCGCAGAGGCCCTCCCCATCGCACGGCAGATCGCCGAGGCTCTCGAAGCCGCGCACGAGCAGGGCATCGTCCATCGCGACCTCAAGCCCGCCAACATCAAGGTCCGCAACGACGGGACGGTGAAGGTCCTCGACTTCGGTCTCGCCAAGGCCATGGATCCGGCGGGCGCTGCTTCGTCGAATCCGAACGTTAGCCACTCCCCCACGCTCACGCATCAGGGCACATCGGCTGGAATGATCATCGGCACCGCGGCCTACATGTCGCCGGAACAGGCCAAGGGCAAGGCCGTCGACAAACGCGCCGACATCTGGGCCTTCGGGGTCGTCCTGTACGAGATGCTCACGGGCAGACGCGCGTTCAAGGGCGAGGACGTTTCGGAGACCCTTGCCGCGGTCCTGATGACAACCCTCTCGATGGACGCCTTGCCGTCCACCACGCCGCCCGCGATCGTATCGCTCATTCGACGTTGCCTGGCGCGCGATCCCAGGAATCGGCTGCGTGACATCGGCGACGCGCGGCTCGTGCTGGTCGACGACGCCCACACCACACACACAGCCGCGACCGCCACGGTCGCGCCGGTCGCATCGAGACTGCCGTGGATGGTCGCGGCCGGCGCCACGCTGGCGTTGCTGGCCCTCGCTGCATGGACTTTCTCCTCACGCCCGGCCGCACCCGCGCCTCGGTCCGTCGTCACCGCGCTGCTCCCGCCCGAAAACGGTGAGTTCGCGTTCACGATCCCTTATGCAATGCCGGCCATTTCGCCGGACGGCACGCGCGTGGTGTACGGAGCGAAAGACCATTCCGGCCGGCAACAGTTGTGGCTGCGCGAACTGGATTCGCCAACCGCGCGGCCGTTACCAGGCACCGAAGATGCCGCCACGCCGTTCTGGGCGCCGGACAGCCGCTGGGTGGGTTTCGGCCAAGGCAACAAACTGAAGAAGATCGACGTTCAGGGTGGCCCGCCCGTTGCCCTGGCCGATCTTCCCTCGCCACTGCGAGGCGGGAGCTGGAACAGCCAGGGCGTCATTGTCGTTGGCGTCGTATACGCCCCGAAACTGAATCCGCTCTTTCGCGTCGCCGCGGCCGGGGGCGCCGCCGTGGCGATCGAGGGCACGGACGGACGCCATCCCTGGTTCCTGCCGGACGGCCGTCATTTTCTCTATCAGCATGCCAGAGAGGTACGTGTCGTCGACCTGAACGAAGCGGGGACGCCGGGCAAGGCGATTGTGGAAACGGATTCACCCGCGGTGTATTCCGAGGGACGCCTGCTCTACCTTCGCGGGAACACGCTGATGGCCCAGCCGTTCGATACCGGGCGACTGGAAACCACGGGAGATGCCGTGTCCGTGGCGGACGGCATTCCGACGTTCACCACGGGTTCACGCATCCCTGGATTTGCGGTCTCGCCCGCCGGGAAGCTCCTCTATCAGAGCGGCGGCGCGGGCACGAAGTCTCTCCTAGTGTGGAAAGACCGGCAGGGAAAGGAAGTCGGCGCGCTGCCGGAGGCGCGGATCGTCAGCCACCTGGCCCTGTCGCCCGACGGCACACGCGTGGCCGTGGCACAGTGGGACCTCGGGACACCGGCCAATGACCTGTGGATCTACGCGCTCGATCGCGGGATTCCCACTCGCTTCACATCCAGTCCTGAGAACGACGTGGACCCGGTATGGTCGCCTGACGGTACGATGCTCTATTTCAGCTCAAACCCGAATGATGGCCCGTACAAGATCTTCCGAAAACCCTCGAACGGGGCCGGGAAGGCCGAACTCGTGCTGGAAGACTCGGCGTCCGTGTTTCCGAGCGGCATCTCGCCAGACGGCAAGCTGTTGCTGTACCGCATTCGCGGCGGCGTGTGGGCCCTGCCGCTGAACGGCGCACCTGGAGACCGCCAGGTCAAGCCATACGAGCTGCCGGAGATACGCGCCTCACGTCCGGTTGAGTTCTCGCCCGACGGCCGTTTTGTGGTGTACGAGTCCTCGGGAACGCAAGAGGTCTACGCGGCGCCGTTCCCCGGACCCGGAACCGGGATCCAGATCTCCCCTCGCGGCGGCTGGACTCCCCGGTGGGGCAAGGACGGCAAGGAGATCTTCTTTGCCAACGCGGACCGCACACTTATGGCGGTAGATGTCGCGGTCCGGAACGGCAGGCTCCAGGCCGGAGAGCCCCGCGCGCTCTTCGGCGGGATCGTCACCAGCTCCACAAACTCAGGCGCCGGCATCACTTACGACATC
>JBGATM010000042.1:0-28579 GCA_044229175.1 Vicinamibacteria bacterium
AAGCTTTTCCGAAGGAAAAGTGCGAGCGAAGCGAGCACCCTTGACTTCGTTCCTCGCGGAGGCGAGCGTCTGAGCGTCGAAGGTCTCAGCCGGCCGCGGGAGAGGACACGAGGCGACGCGCACGCGCACCTCGACACGCCAGCGCTCACGCTCGTCGCGGTCACAGAACGGATTGCTCGCGCTAGGCACCGGCTTGCGCCGGTGTGACGGCCCTCGCTCTCCCTCACGCTCACGCTCACGCTCACGCGCACGCTCACGCGCACGCGCACACACACGCTCACGCGCACGTTCTCGCTCACGAACGCGGCGGGTGAAGTTCCACGCGAACGTGGACGCGCACTCTCACGCGCGCGTTCTCGCTCACGCGCACCCGCACGCGCACGCGCACCTGGACGCGCACGTGCACGCGGTCGCGATACGAACCGGGGCCGGTGCTTACAGCCTTACGTACTCGTACTCGAAGGGCAGCCCCTTGATTCCCGACTTCGGCTTGCCCAGCCAGTTCGCGATCTTGCCGGGCTCGGTGACCGGCTGCATCAGCGAGCGCACGTAGTCACGGTCGGCTTCGCTCGGGATCCACTTGTCCTTGTTCTGGTCGTACTCGCTCTGCGAGAGCAGGCGCCCGTCCGGCGAGAACGGCATGTTCGCGTACAGGCCGATGTGACGGTGGAACCGCTTCGAGGGCAGGGCGAACCGGAAGGCGATGTCCGCCTCGGCCAGCCGCTTGTTCCAGCGGTCAACGCCGCGCTGACAGTCGTCCGCGTACTCGTCGCGCAGGACTTCGTTCATGGCGTTGCGAAGGGGCACGTCGTCTTCCACCACCGCACCGTCCTTCAGGAGTGACATGCGGTAGGTGCCGTCGAGCGCCTTGTGGTCTTCGTAGCTCGACTCCTTGGCCCGGCCCTTGAGTCCCGCCGCGAAGTACGAGGCCGCGTTACTCGAGACCTCCGAGCCGAAGAGGTCGAGGGACAGCGTGTACCAGAGGTTCAGGTGCTTCTGGACCATCTCGAGGGGGATGCCGCCCTGGGCGCGGGCGTCGCCGTTGGGATCGAGCTTCATCAGCTCGGCGGTGCGGGCGACCACGCGCTCCACCCCGGTCTCACCCACGAACATGTGGTGCGCTTCCTCGGTCAGCATGAAGCGCGTGGTGCGGGAGAGGGGATCGAACCCGGACTCGGCGAGGGCGAGAAGCTGGTACTTGCCGTCGCGGTCGGTGAACATGGTGAACATGAAGAAGTCGAGCCAGTTGTCGATGGGCGCGTTGAAGGCGCCCAGGATGCGGGGCTTGTCCGGGTTGCCGCTGCGGCGCTGAAGGAGTTCTTCCGCTTCCTCGCGGCCGTCACGGCCGAAGTAACTGTGGAGGAGATACACCATCGCCCACAGGTGACGTCCTTCCTCGACGTTCACCTGGAAGAGATTGCGCAGGTCATAGAGCGACGGCGCGGTGAGGCCGAGCAGACGCTGCTGCTCGACGCTCGCGGGCTCGGTGTCGCCCTGGGTCACGATCAGGCGGCGCAGGGTGTTGCGATGTTCGCCCGGGACCACGTCCCAGATGGGCTGGCCGATGTTGTCGCCGAAGCCGATGGTGCGATTCGGAATCGGGTCGGCGAGGAAGATGCCCCAGCGGTAGTCGGGCATCTGCACGTAGTCGAAGTTCGCCCAGCCCTCGGCGTCCACGCTGACCGCGGTGCGGAGCCACACGTCCTTTTCCTGGAACCCTGCGGGCCCCATGTCCTTCCACCAGGAGATGTAGTTCGGCTGCCACTCTTCGAGCGCGCGCTGGAGCTTCTTGTCGCTCCCGAGGGAAACGTTGTTGGGGATCTTGGCTTCGAGGTCGATGTTGCTCATGGTTCTTCAGTTTGCCTGGTAGTTGGGAAGACGGGGTTGCTTCGTCGCCGATCCAAGCGGACTGGCTCCTCGCAATGACGACAGGTCCAACTCACTTGGTAGTGGCTGGGGCTCGTAATGATGGCGTCGTTTACTTGTCTCGGTAGTTGAGGGGCGGCTTCTGGTCGGCGGGGACGCGCGACTTGTACTCGAAGCCGGCGCGGCGCTTGTCGAAGCTTTCGCGGGCGGCCTTCACCTGGGCGGGGTCGGTGAACAGGTCCATGGCGGTGAGGGCGAGGGTCTTGGCCGCGACCATCATGCCCTTGCGTCCGAGCGTGGTTCCCGCGCAAGCCGCCGACTGCCAGCTGTGGCCGGGCGTTCCGGGCACGAACGTGGCGGCGGAAAGCTGTGACATTGGGACCTGCCAGCTGACGTCGCCCGCGTCGGTGGAGCCGGAGCCCACTTCGGCGCGCGGCGCCTGGATCTCGGCCTCGCTGCCGAGCGGGAGCATGGTCTCGGACGGCGAGAACGACTTCGCGAGGGTCGCGGCGAACGCCTTCTCTTCCGGGGTGTACACCACCCCGCCCACCCGACGAAGGTTCTTGTCGGTGAGAGCGGCCAGGGCGTCGTTCGGAAGCGTGTTGTAGACGCTGTTGATCAGCTCCATCTCCATGGTGGTCTCAGTGGCCAGAGCGCCCGCCTGCGCGATCTTCACGATGCGCTCCCACACGTTGTCGAGGGTCGGCATGTGCGAGTGGCGCGCGTAGACGTAGATCTCCGCGAAGGCGGGGACCACGTTCGGGGCCTCGCCGCCCTTGGTGATCACGTAGTGCATGCGCGTCTCCGAGGGCACGTGCTCGCGGAGGAACTCGATACCCATGCCGGTGAGCATCACCGCGTCGAGCGACGAGCGGCCCTTGTCTGGAGCGCCCGCGGCGTGGGCCGCGACTCCGCGGAACCGGAACTTCGCGGAGATGTTCGCAAGCGTCGTGCCGACCCCGGCCTGGTTGCGGTCGCCCGGATGCCACGACAGCATCACGTCGACATCCTTCATGAGGCCGGCGCGGGCCACGTAGATCTTGCCGCCGCCGCCCTCTTCGGCGGGCGTGCCGTAGAGACGGATGGTCCCGGGAAGCTTGCGGGCCGCGAGCTCATCCTTCGCCGCGATGGCCGCCGCGACCGATGCGGTGCCGAGGAGGTTGTGCCCGCAGCCGTGGCCGGGATCGCCCTCCACCCGCGCCTTCTTCTCGGGCGTATCGAACTGGGAGAGGCCGGGGAGCGCGTCGTACTCGGCCATGATGCCGATGATCGGCTTGCCCGATCCCCACGAAGCCACGAAAGCGGTCGGCATGCCTCCGACCCCTTCCTGCACGTCGAACCCCGCGGACTTCAGCTCCGCGATATGCGCGGAGGCGCTCTTCGTCTCCTTGTACCCCACCTCGGAGTACTCCCAGATCTTCCGCGAGAGGTCGCCATAGTGCGCCGCCTTCGCGTCGAGAGCCGCGATGAGCTTAGTCTTATCCGCATCCTTGAATGCCGGGGTGGGCGCAGGAGCGGGCTTCTGTGCCGCCATCCCCGCGGCAAGTATCAATGCAGTGATCATTCGTATGTCCTCCTAAGAGCCACTACCAAGAGAGTCGAACGGGTCGTCATTGCGAGGAGCCGTTCCGTTTGTGATGCGACGAAGCAACCCCCTCCCACCACTACCAGCCCGCACTAAGTCCTCACCCAAGAAAACTTCGCCCGTTCCGGTTTCCCATACAGCGTCAGCGCCCCCTGCTCGCCCACCGCGTTCGGCCGCTGGAAGATCCAGTTCTGCCACGCGGAGAGACGGCCGAAGATCTTCGTCTCCATGGTCTCGGGGCCGGCGAAGCGCAGATTCGCCTCCATGCCGGTGAGGGCGTCGGGCGAGAGGCTGGCGCGCTCTTCCACGGCGAGACGCACCTCGTCCTCCCAGTCGATGTCGTCCGGGGTGAAGGTGACGAGCCCCGCCTTCATGGCCTGCCCCGCGTCGAAGGGATGCAGGATCTCGACGCTCGCCTTCTCGGGGTCGCCGAGGAAGCGGGTCTGAAGACGCGAGAGGCCGTTCGACATGGGAAGGGCGCCGAGGTTCATGAGGGTGAAGCTGAGGGTGGGGCCGCCTTCGTCTTCCGCGTCGAGCATGTAGGAACGATCGGCGGCGAAGGCCAGCTCGGCGAGCGAGCCCGCGAAGCACGAGCCCTTGTCGATGATGGCGAGAAGGGAGCGCGCGGTGAGGTCGAGCCGCTTGAGGACGCGCTTGAGCTTGAGCACGATCTCCTCCGCGAACCAGTCGGTGCGCGCGAGCTCCATGAGCCTCGCGTCGTGGGCCTCCACGAGGGCCGCATCGCCCAGGGTCTTGAGCACGATGACCCCGATCTCGGGCTGGTTGAAGCGCAGGTCGAGCAGAGCCATGTCGAGTTCGCGCGCCATCTGAAGGTGCCAGTTGGAGGCGCCTTCCTTGCGGAGGTCCGCTGCGGTGGCCGGGGGCACGCCCTTCGGTCCGTGCACGGTGATGGTGGCGACGCGGAGCTTCGGGTCCAGTTCGACGTCGACGTATTCGCCCGGTGAAGCCACGGGGGGAAGCGATACCCCGGGACCTGGCCGCGGGGCGGCCGCCGCGGCGACCGCGAGGGCGCGCTCCTTGAGCGCGGCTTCGAACTTCGAGAGCGGTATCGCCTGGTCGACCAGGTTCCACTGCAGCGCGCGCTTGCCCTTCACCCCTTCGCCGAGGCTCGAAAAGACGTCGGCGAGGTCGCGCCGGACCTTCCGCTTGTCGACCACGCGGGTGAGGCCGCCGGTGCCGGGCAGGACGGCGAGGAGCGGGACCTCGGGGAGCGAGACCGCGGACGACGAGTCGTCCACGAGGAGGATCTCGTCGCAGGCGAGGGCGAGTTCGTATCCTCCCCCCGCGCACGCCCCGTTGATGGCGGCGATGGATTTCAGTCCGGAATTCTCCGACGCGTCTTCGAGATAGAGGCGGGTCTCGTTGGTGAATTTGCAGAAGTTCACCTTGAAGGCGTGGGTGGAACTCCCGAGCATGTAGATGTTGGCGCCCGAGCAGAAGATCCGGTCCTTGGCGCTGCCGATGATGAGGCAGCGCACCTCGGGATGTTCGAAGCGCAGCCGCTCGACCGCGTCCCACAACTCGATGTCGACCCCGAGATCGTAGCTGTTCGTCTTGAGGACGTAGCCCTCGCGCATGGGCCGGTCTTCCTGGACGTCCATGAGGAGCCGGGCCACCGGGGCTTCCACCGCCAGTTTCCAGTGAACGTAGCGGGATGGATGGGTGTCGAACGAGACCAGAGGTTCTTTGCCGCCCGCGATTTCTGCCATAGAGCCGGTGAAGATAGGTGAGTCGTTTGGGTCGAGTCAAGCAGTATAGTGCGCGGTTTCTCGGGAGCGTGTGCAATATACTGCGTGTTCTCGATGAGCCCCCTTCTGAAGAAAATCGGCCGGGCCGTCCGTGCGCGCCGCGAAGCTCTGGGTCTCACGCGGCAGCGACTGGCGCAGGTTTCAGGCGTTTCTCTCCGGTTCCTGAACGACGTCGAGGGGGGCCTCGCGAACCCTTCGGTGCTCAAGCTTCATGCCCTGGCCGAGGCCCTCGGCACCTCGGTGGAGGCCTTCCTGGCGGAGAAGCCCTGGGGTTCCGTGCCGCTCCGGATTTCCCTCCTCGGGATCCGGGGAGCCGGAAAAACAACCATCGGACGCCGCCTCGCGGTTAGAATAGGCCTACCGTTCGTCGAACTCGATCGGAAGATTGAGGAGAAAGCGTCTTTGAGCCTGTCGGAAATCTTCGCCCTGCACGGTGAGGACTACTACCGGAGGCTGGAAAGATCGGTCCTCGAAGCCGTTCTCGACGAAGGGATGGGGTGTGTGATCGCGACCGGCGGCGGCATTGTGACCGCGTCGGACACGTTCGCACTTCTCAAGGCGCAGACCATCACCATTTGGCTGCGCGCTGACGCCAATGACCACTGGAACCGTGTGCTGCAACAGGGAGACAAACGTCCGATGAAAGGCCATCCGCAAGCCATGGCCGAGCTTCGGCGGTTACTGACAACAAGAAAGCGCCTTTACGGCACGGCCCGCTTCACCGTCGACACATCGTCCCGCACCCCCGAACAGGTGGTGGATGAGATCGAAGCGTTGACCGGCCGGGCGGAAGCGCACTAGAGCAGCACGAGCGGACAGAAAGATTTCGGAGGAAAGACGTGACACTTGAGGAAGTTCTTAAGCGACTGCGCCAGGAGGGGGATCCCAAGCATGCCCTGGCCCTCGAAAAACTGGGGGTCAAACCCCGCGCCTCGTATGGCGTGCCGCCGGTCAAGATGAAGAAGATCGTGGCCGAGATCGGCCGCGACCATCGTCTCGCCCAGGAGCTGTGGGGCACCGGACTGTACGACGCGCGTCTCCTCGCCTCGCTCATCGACGAGCCCGAGAAGGTCACCAAGGTCCAGATGGACCGCTGGGCGCGCCAGTTCGACTCGCAGGCCATCTGCGACAACTGCTGCTTCAATCTCTTCCACGCCACCCAGTTCTCCTGGGGCCGGTGCGTGGTCTGGACCGATCGCAAGGAAGAGTTCGTCAAGAAGGCCGGGTTCACCCTCATGGGCGCGCTCGCCGACTTCGAGCCCAAGGCCGACGATTCCCAGTTCCACCGCTTCATCCCCATCATCGAGCGCTGCGGCAACGACGATCGCCTGTTCGTGAAGAAGGCGGCGGCGTACGCGCTCGGCGCCATTGGCCGTCGCTCCCCCGCGCTCAAGAAGATGTGCGCGGAGACCGCCGAACGCATGGCCGAGAACGCCTCCAAGGCCGCGCAGTTCGTGGGCAAGGAAGCCCAGAAGGAGATGGCAAAGCCCCGTCCCAAAGCGTAAAGGGCTTTGCCTTCACTCCGCTGACGCCGCCCGGAATCCGCAGGGCGGCGTCATTGCGAGGAGCCAGTCCGTTGGCGACACGACGAAGCAACCCCCTCCCGCAACTAGACCTCGTCGTCACCGACCTCGCCCTGTCCGGCGAGTCGTACGCCGAGGTCAAGGGCGAAACCATCTACGTCGATGGGGCGATCCCCGGCGAGAAGGTTCGCGTCCGGGTCGTGGACCGCAATGACGAGGGCGTCGCGAAGGCGGCGCTCGTCTCCGTCCTCGAACCCTCGCCCCATCGGGTCGCTCCGGCCTGCCCGCATGCCGCTGAATGCGGCGGGTGCTCCTTCCAGCACGTCGCCTACGAAGAGCAGCTGAGGCAGAAGACGCGCCTGCTCGACGGGCTGCTCGAGGACACCTTCGGCCCGGGCAAGCCCATGGTGTCGCCCATGATCGGCATGCCCGTGGATCCGGACGGCGTGCCGCGCCGCTTCCGCCAGAAGGCCGCGTTCAGCTTCACCGAGGATCAGAAGGGTCGTCTGCAGCTCGGCCACTTCGCCCGCGGCACCAACACCGTGGTTCCGGTGACGGAGTGCCTGGTGCACGCAGGCCGCGCCAATCGCGTGGCCTTCGCCATCAAGGACGCCATGGCCGCGGCCCGGGTCCCGGTCGCGACCGAACGGGGCGGCCTGTTGCGCCACGTGGTGGTCCGCGTCACCGAGGACGAGAAGGAGGCGGTGGCGGTGGTGGTCGCGACCGAGGAGCATCGTGCCCTCGATGCGCCGCTGCGCCAGATCACGGCCTCGCGCCAGAGGCCCGAAGGGCTCCTCCTCAACCTGCACGACCAGGCCTCGCCCTATTTGTTCGGTCCCCACACCGTCCGCGTCGACGGCCTCGGCCACGTCAAGGAGACCGCACTCGGTCCGAGCTTCCTCTCCTCCCCAACCGGTTTCTTCCAGACCAATATCCACGGCGCGGCCCACCTCGTCCGCCTGGTGAAGGCGGCGATCGGCCTCGAGACCTCGCTCAAGGTCCTCGATCTGTACAGCGGCAGCGGTCTGTTCGCCCTGCCCCTCGCCCTCGCCAGGCACCGGGTCACCGCGGTGGAAGAGAGCCGCAAGGCCTCGCGCGAGGCCGCGAAGAACGCGCAACTCTCGGGTATCCCCGAGTCCCGCCTGCATCTCGTGCCGTCGAAGGTCGAAGACGCCATCGAGCACCTGGCCCGCCAGGAATGGGATGCCGCGGTCATCGATCCGCCGCGCTCGGGCTGTCCGGAAGAAGTGATGCGCACGCTCACCCGCAGGATCGCGCCACAGAAGCTCGTCATCGTCTCGTGCAATCCCGAGGCCCTGATGGATGAGATGCGGCTGGCTTACGATGCCGGCTATCGCGCGACCCTGGTGCAGCCGGTCGACATGTTCCCGCACACCCCCCACATCGAGACCGTGGTGGTGCTGGAGTTGAAGCATCGCGCCCGCACCGTCGCGCGCACCGAGCGTTCGGCCGCGCATCTGGCCGAGCGGCGCGAGCGCCCGGAACCGCCGAGGGAATTCGAGAAGAAGCCGAAGGCGGCGAAAAAGCCCGCCAAGCCCTGGGACCGCATGCCGAAGCGCGAGCGATAGCCCGCCTTTTCAGGTTCGCTCGATCAGTTCGAGCCAGATTCCCTCGGGCGAAAGGATGGCCGCGCAGCGCTCGTCCGCATCCGGACCCACGAGGCCCGAATGGCGGGCCGCGGGCCGCCTCACCGTGCCGCCGCGCGCGGTGGCGGCCTCGATGGCCGAGTCCAGGTGGTTCACCCGCACGACCCACGCGCTTTGACCGAGCGAGACTCCGGGCCGTTGGCGTGGGGCGAGGTCGACGCTTGGCACGGAGGAGTGCGGATCCTTCGCCCGGCCCACGATCTCGAGTCGCGCGGTGCTCTCGCCAACCCCGAAGGCCATGCGGAACGCCGAATCCTCTTCGATCCCGCACATGCGGCTCATCTCCGGCTGCGAGAACACGGAATCGTAGAGGATGGGCAGGCCGAGGCCTCCTTCTCCCCAGAACGCCTTCGAGGCCTCGACGTCGGGCGATCCCACGACCACCGACGTGAGTTCGGTGGCGAAGGCCGCGGGCGCATGGCTCCACGTCGCGGTGTAGCGCGGCGCCTCGGGGCTCACGAGCACCAGCGAGACATCGTCGGGGCCATCGAT
This sequence comes from Vicinamibacteria bacterium, assembly GCA_044229175.1. Classification (GTDB taxonomy): domain Bacteria; phylum Acidobacteriota; class Vicinamibacteria; order Fen-336; family JAGNNV01; genus JAGNNV01. The sequence continues at coordinate 8,903 of JBGATM010000042.1, forward strand.
CTTCGCCTGTCGCACCGTCACCGTTCCGGCGGGCGTCGCCACCTGCCAGGTGGCCTTCCCGGCGCACGCGAAACCGGCGTGTCCGAGGCGCCGCACCGCCTCGTCGATGTCGCGCACGTACAGATCGATGGCGAAGAAGCCGGTCACCCGGATCGGGGGGTAACCCAGGCGCTCCGGCGTCGTGCCGCGAAAGCGGATCAGCCAGACCTCGCCGGAAGAGGCGGCGGGAGCCGTGAGTTGCACGACGTCGGCTTCGGCTCCCACCGGCAGCCGCGCGTCCGCTTCCACCGCGCTCAGCCGGCGTCGCGATCCGGCCTGCCAGCCGAGCGCCCCGCAGAAAAGGGCCTCGTGGGCGTCGAAGTCGGTCACCGTGCACAGCGCAGCGTGAATTCCGTTGATCGCAGGAGCGCTCATGGCCCGGAAGCCTAGTCGCTAAGATTCGCCTCGTCATGGCGCTTGGCCCCATCGTGGAAGCCGTGGTCGGGACGAGGGACGTCGAGGCTTCCGTCGCCTTCGCGTCCAGGGTGTTCGGTCTTGCCCCCATCGAGGTTCGCGATGCGTCGACGCTGCTCGGCGTGCCCGGCGTCGCCACTGGCCGAATCCGGTTCGAGTTGGCGAGAGGCGACGAAGGCCATCCCCCGCCCCCGCTCTGGGAGATCGGTCCCCGGCTTCTGGGCATTTATTCGCGCGATCTTCTCGAGACGAAACGACGCGTCGAGGCCGCGGGGTGGGAAATCGGTCCCATCACGAGCTACCCCTACGGAACGTCCATGCACGAGGCGGTGGTGCGCGGACCCGGGGATCTGTTCTGGACCGTGCCGCAAGTGACACCGCGGCGGCCGAGTCCCGCGCTCGACGCGGATCCCGACCGATTGCACGGCGAACTGCATTCCGCGGTGATCAATGTCGACGACCTGGACGCGGCGGTCCGGTTCTTCGTGGACGCGGGTGGTCTCGTTTCTCTCTTCGAGGGGACGCTCAAGGGCGAACCGTTCGAGCGGATGATGGGTCTGCCCGAGGGCGCGTCGCTGAGGATCGCCTTTCTCTCGTCGTCCGATCAGGCCCCGGCCCGGCTCGAGCTCATGCAGTTCTTCGACGTGCCGGAAGCCCCGCTCCGCCATCGAAGCCTGGGGCTGTCCCGGCTCGTGTTCGCCTGTCCAATGAGCGACCAGCCGTCCACCCGCGCGGGCCTCGTCGAGGCGGGAGCCAACGCGGACGAACACCGCCGCCTGCGCGGGCCCGCGGGCATCGTCATCGAGCTGTGCGAGGCTTGAGGCGGTTGGGTCCCTTGATTCTGGCCCTGATCGCCGTCGGCTCGCACGGCTCCGCCGCGGAGCCGGAAAGGCCGCTGGTTTCCCATGTCACCGTGGGGGTCAGGGATCTCGAGATCGCGCTCAAGACCTGGCGCGACGAATTCGGTTTCGAGATCGTCGCGCGCCGCGACGGTCCGGACGCCACGCTCGGGAAGCTGTGGGGGATCGAGCCCGCGCGCATTCGCCGCCAGGCCCTCGTGGGAACGCCGGGTCTTTCGAAGGCGCGCGTTCACCTCGTCGAGTTCGACCGGCCCGACCCGCCGGTGCGCGAGGGTGCCCGGGCCACCGATTTCGGGCCGAAGAATCTCGACGTGGCCTGCCGCGACCTGCCGAAGAAGTACGAAGCGCTTCTTCAGAAGGGACAGACGTTCCGCTCACCCTGGGTCGAGTATCCCTTCGAGGGCAAACAGGTGCGCGAGGTCCAGATGCCCGGCCACGACGAGACCAACCTCGTTCTCGTCGAGATCGTGGGGGATCCGGCCCCGTGGTCGGACCAGGGCTGTGCCGGGCTGACGTCATTCGTCGCGGTGAGCCCCGATCCGGACGCGGACCAGCGCTTCTTCACCGAGGTCCTCGGCTTTGAGCTCGGTGGGTCCCACCTTCTGAAGGGATCGGAGATCGAGACGATGGTCGGCCTGCCCAAGGGCGCCGGCCTCGACATGCGCCTGTTCGGGCCGAAGGACGATGTGTATGGCCGCGTGGAGATCGTCCACTATCAGGGCGTGGCGGGAACGAATCGATTCGCCCGTGCCCGGCCTCCGGCACTCGGCACGCTCCACGTCACCCTCTTCGTCCTCGACCTGGCGCGGGTGCTCGAAGCGGCTCGCGCGCACGGCTCGAGCGTACAGGCGCACGGTGTCATCGAAACGATCTACGGCCAGGGACGGGCGGCCACCGTGTTCGCGCCCAATGGCCTGCGCGTGGAATTGATGGAGCAGCGATGAGCGACGTGGTGAAGGCCCTGCAGGAGATTGTCGGAAGCGATCACGTCCTGACCGATCGCGCCGAACGCGAGTATCACTCGATGGACGCGTTCTGGACGGACGCGGTCTGCGCGGCGGTGGTCCGGCCCGGGACCCAGGAAGAAGCGATCGCGGTGGTGCGCGCGGCGACTCTGGCGGACCACGCGATCTTCCCGCGCGGCGGCGGGATGTCGTACACGTCGGGCTACGTACCGACGCGCGAGCGTTCGATCACCCTCGACGCCTCGCGCCTTCAGCGCATCAGCGAGATCAACGAGATCGACGGCCACGTCACCGCGGAGAGTGGCGTTACCTGGAAGGCGCTCAACGAGACGCTTTCCGAGCGGGGCCTGCGCACCCCGTACTTCGGCCCGCTCTCCGGCGCCTTCGCGACGGTGGGCGGGACACTCTCCAACAACAGCATGTTCCTCGGCTCCGGCCGCCACGGCACCGCGGCGGAGAACGTGTTGAGCCTCAAGGTGGCGCTCGCCGATGGCCGTGTGCTTCTGACCGGTTCGCGAGCCAATCGGGGCAAGAATCCCTTCCACCGTCACTTCGGCCCGGACCTCACGGGACTCTTCCTCTCCGATGCGGGCGCGCTCGGCCTGAAGCTCGAGGCCACGCTGCGTGTGATCCCGACGCCCGCGGAGACGCGTTTCGCATCCTTCGCCTTCGAGACCTTCGACGACATGTTCCGCGCCCAGGCCGAGATCGCGCGGCGTCGCTCCGTGGCCGAGTGCTACGCGTTCGACCCGTTCCTGAACAGCGAGATGGCGTCGCTCAAGGACACGAAGACCGCGGTGCAGACGGTGAAGGACGTGGTGAAGGCGGCGCCTTCGGTCGCACAAGGCCTCGGGGATGTTCTCGGCATGGCGCTCGCGGGCCCGCACTTCCTCAGGAACGTGGCCTGGTCGCTGCATATCGTGACCGAGGCCAACGAAGCCGCGACCGCGGAGGCGGAGATGGCCACCGCGCGCGCCTCCGCGGGAAAGCGAGGCCGGGAGATCGCCGACACCATCCCGCGGGTGATCCGGGCCGCGCCCTTCCGGCACGTGGGCGAATTCCTGGTGGGCCACGGGGGCGAGCGCTGGGTCCCCATCCACGCCTGTCTGCCCCTGTCCAGGGTGAGCGAAGCGTACGCGCGCACCCAGTCCTATTTTGCGAGCCGCCGCGAGACCCTCGACCGGTACCACGTGCGCACGTCGCTTCTGACCGCGGTCTCGGGGACCGACTACATCTTCGAGCCCGCGTTCTACTACCCCGATCGCCTCACCACGTTCCAGCTGCGGAACCTCCTGCCCGCGGATCGCGAGCGGTTCGCGTCGCGACCCGCAGTCGCGGGAGCGGGCGAGGCGGTCATCGCCATGCTGCGCGACCTCTCCTCTCTCTATCTGGAGATGGGCGCGGTGCATCAGCAGATCGGAAAGTTCTATCCGTACAAGGACGCGCTCGACCCCGCGTCCTTCGACGTGCTCTCGGCCTTCAAGGCCATCGTCGACCCGAAAGGACTGATGAATCCGGGAGCGCTCGGGCTTAAGTAGCCAGGCCGAAGCCGGTTCTCGTAGGAGAATCAGTCATGGCCCAAAAACCCCCCGACGTCACTCCCGAGATCGCGCAGGGCGATCTCACCGAAGAGCAGCTTCAGCACTACCTCAAGCAGAAGGAAGTGGCGGTCGACACCGAGACCATGGGCCTGAACCCTCTGCGCGACCGGCTGTGCGTGGTTCAGCTCTGCGATCGTTCCCGCCGCGCGGTTCTCGTCCAGATTCCTCCCGTTCCCGGGCGCCGGGCGCCGCTTCCCGCCGCCACCGGCGCGCCGCGGCTCAAGCGCCTTCTTGAAGACCCGTCGATCATGAAGATCCTCCACTTCGCGCGCTTCGACGTAGCCGCCATCCGCCACCACCTCGGCATCCGCATGGCCCCGATCTTCTGCACCCGCACCGCGAGCAAGCTCGTTCGCACCTACACCGATCGCCATGGTCTGAAGGACGTGGCCTTCGAGCTCGCGGACGTGGAGATGGACAAGACCTCGCAGAGCACCGACTGGTCGCGCTCGGATCTCACTCCGGCCCAGCTCAAGTACGCCACCGCCGACGTCACTCTCCTCCACGTCATCATGGACAGACTGGCGGTGATGCTCGAGCGGGAAGGCCGGACCGACCTCGCCGCCGAGTGCTTCCGCGCGATTCCGCTCATGTCCGAACTCGACCTCATGGGTTACAGCAATCTCTTCGAGCACTGACCCGGGCCCGCGCATGACCAATGCCGCCGAACCGCCCGGGGCGGCGCACGCCTACCGCGACGATGACGCGTCGCCTCCCCTCAATCCGCCGGCCGAGTTGTGGTCGGACATCCGTCTGCGCTTCCTGAGCGAACTCGCCAAACGCCTTCATCAATACGGCACCACCACCACCCGGCTCGAGGCCTCGGTCGAGTCGCTTTCCCAGAAGCTCGGCCTCGACACCCAGATCTGGTCGAGTCCCACCGGGATCCTGCTTTCCTTCCGCGATGTGAAACATCCCGAGGCTTCCGAGCAGCGTGTTTCCGAGGTGCTGCGGCTCTCGCCGGGAGAGACGAATCTTCGTCGCCTCGTCGACACCGACGAAGTCGCGGAGAAGGTCTTCCACGGGAAGATGAGTGTTTCCGACGGCTATCAGAGCCTGCGCGACATCGTGCCCGAGCCGGTGAAGGTCAAGACCACCATCGCGGGATTCGCCTTCGCGGCGGCGAGCGTCGCCGCCATGCTGAAGACGAGGCCCACCGATATCGTGGCCGCGGCGGTCGTGGGTGCCCTCACCGGCGGGCTTCTCGTCCTTTCCAAACGGCACACCCACCTGCGGCCCGGCCTCGAAGCGCTCGCGGCGTTCCTCTCGACCCTGCTCGCGACCCTGGCGAGCGCCTACATCCTGCCCCTGTCGCTCCAGTCCGTGACCCTCGCCGCGATCGTGGTGTTCCTGCCCGGCCTCACCCTCACCACCGCGGTCTCCGAACTCTCGAGCCAGCATCTGGTCTCCGGGGTCGCCCGCCTGGCCGGCGCCCTCACCATCCTTCTCAAGCTCACTTTCGGCGCGGTGGCGGGGAGCGAGGTCGCCAAGGCCCTCCATGTGCCCCTGCGCGCGGTGCGTCCCGCGGAGAGCCCGGTGTGGATCGAGGGGATCGCCCTGCTGTGCGGCGCTTTGTCCTATTCGCTCCTCCTGCGCCCGCACAAGCGGCATCGCTGGCTGGTGATGGGCGCGGCGGTGCTCGGCTATACCGCCGCCCGCGTGGGCAGCGAGTCGTTCGGTCCGCTCTTCGGCGTGTTCCTCGCCGGCCTCGTGGTGGGCGCGTCCTCGAACCTGTTCGCCCGGCTCAAGAACAAGCCGAGCGCGCTCGTGCGCACCCCGGGAATCCTGCTCCTCGTTCCCGGCAGTGTGGGCTTCCGCAGCGTCTTCTTCGTCTTCGACGGCCAGGTGATGCAGGGGATCAATACCGCCTCGTCTCTGGTGATCCTGCTGACCACGCTCGTGGCCGGTCTCCTGTTCGGGGATCTGCTCGTGCCGCCGCGAAGGAATCTATAGATCCGCCTCCCGACTATTCAACAGTTGTTGTATAGTCATATCGTGGAAAAACGGACCGCCACTTCGGTCTTCGAATCCCTCTCCTCGGGCGTGCGGTTGGACGTGTTCCGGCTGCTGGTGAAGAAGGGAACGGAGGGCATGGTCGCGGGCGACATCGCGGCCGCCTTGGGCGTGCCGCCCACCAATCTGTCCTTCCACTTGAAGGCCCTCACCCAGGCCCGTCTGCTGGAAGTCGAACCGGAAGGGCGCTTCCTGCGCTACCGCGCCAACATCCCGCTCATGCTGGATCTCGTGGCCTATCTCACCGAGGAATGCTGCTCCGGAAATCCCGAGCAATGCCTCGACCTTCGCGCGGCCTCGAAGGTTCCGTCGGGGGTCCTGCCTCCGGTGGTGGCCGGTCGAGCCCGCCCGAAAGCACTTCCCCTGTCTTTCCGGGTCGAGCCCTCCGCGCGACCGGAGAAGCGACGGGCCCGATGACCCCCCGGCTCATGCTTCAAGAAGGTGTCCAATGAAAGCCATTCAGGTCTTCGACCCCGCGCTCTGCTGCAGCACGGGAGTCTGCGGCGTCGATGTGGACCAGTCCCTCGTCAACTTCTCCGCCGATGTCGACTGGGCCCGAGCCCAGGGCGCCACGGTCGAGCGCTTTAATCTCGCGCAGCAGCCCATGGCCTTTGCCGACAACCCGGCGGTCAAGGGTTATCTCGAGCGCTCGGGCGCCGACTCGCTCCCCCTGATCCTGGTTGACGGCGAGGTGGCCCTCGCCGGCCGCTATCCACGCCGCGCCGAACTCGCCCGCTGGGCGGGCCTCAAGGGTCTGGCCCTCGAAGTGAAGCCTGCCGAGAGCTGTTGCTCCGGCAGCAAATGCTGCTGACCCCAGGGAGGGTCCCATGAAGTTCCTAGACCGTCCTCCGCGTTTCCTCTTCTTTACCGGGAAGGGCGGCGTCGGCAAGACCTCGATCGCCTGCGCCGCCGCGATCGAACTCGCCGAGTCGGGCCGGCGCGTGCTCCTGGTGAGCACCGACCCCGCCTCCAACGTGGCCCAGGTGTTCGGCGTCGCCATCGGCAACGCCATCACCGTTATCCCCGAGGTCCCCGGCCTGGCCGCCCTCGAGATCGATCCGCAGGCCTCCGCCCAGGCGTACCGGGACCGCATCGTCGGTCCGGTGCGCAACGTCCTGCCCGCCGCGGTGGTGAAGGGGATCGAAGAGCAGCTCTCGGGTGCTTGCACCACCGAGATCGCCGCTTTCGACGAATTCACGGCGCTCCTCACCGACTCGGCCCACACCTCCGAGTATGACCACATCATTTTCGACACCGCTCCCACCGGCCACACCATCCGTCTCCTGCAGTTGCCGGGCGCGTGGACGGGCTTCCTCGACGAAGGCAAGGGCGACGCCTCGTGCCTGGGGCCGCTCGCGGGCCTCGAGAAACAGCGCTCGCAGTACAAGGCCGCGGTCGATGCCCTCGCCGATCCCCTGCGCACCCGGCTGATCCTGGTGTCCCGCCCGCAGCAGGCCACGTTGCGGGAGGTCGCGCGTACCCACGAGGAACTCGCCGGCATCGGCTTCGCCCAGCAGCACCTCGTGATCAACGGGGTTCTCCCGCAACCCGAGTCGGCGGTCGATCCGCTGGCCGCGGCCATCTTCCGCCGCGAGCAGCTGGCGCTCTCCGCCGTTCCTCCTTCGCTCGAAGCCCTGCCCCGCGACCTCATCGCGCTCAAGCCCTTCAACCTGGTCGGTCTTTCCGCGCTGCGTCGTCTGTTCGAAGTCGAGCCGCTCCGCCGGGTGGCCCGGGAAGAACGCACCGTCCCCCTGGATGCGCCGAGCCTCTCCGTTCTCGTCGACGAGATCGCCGCGGATGGGCACGGGCTCGTGATGCTGATGGGCAAGGGCGGAGTGGGGAAGACGACGCTCGCGGCGGCCCTTGCGGTGGAGCTTGCCCACCGCGGCCTGCCCGTGCATCTGACCACCTCCGATCCGGCGGCCCACCTGACCGAAACCCTCCCGGGTTCCTCGGAGCACCTGACCGTGAGCCGCATCGATCCGCGGGTCGAGACCGAGCAGTACCGAAAGCGCGTGCTCGAGACCCGGGGCGCCAAGCTCGACGCCGCGGGTCGAGCGCTGCTCGAAGAGGACCTGCGATCGCCCTGCACCGAGGAGATCGCGGTCTTCCAGGCCTTCTCCAGAGTCCTGCGCGAAGCGAGCCGGAAGTTCGTGGTCATGGACACCGCTCCCACCGGTCACACCCTCCTCCTTCTCGACGCCACCGGCGCCTATCACCGGGACGTGATGCGGCAGACCGGCAACAAGGGCCTCCACATCAAGACCCCGATGATGATGCTGCAGGATCCGAAGCAGACCAAGATCCTTCTCGTCACCGTGGCCGAGACCACCCCGGTTCTCGAGGCTGCGAGCCTTCAGGCCGACCTGCGCCGGGCGGGCATCGAGCCCTGGGCCTGGGTGATCAATCAGAGCGTCGCGGCGGTCGCCACCCGTTCGCCCCTGCTGCGTCAACGCGCCCACAACGAACTGCGCGAAGTGGAGGCGGTGGCCACCCGCCACGCCCCGCGTTACGCGGTGGTTCCGCTGCTCAAGGACGAGCCGATCGGCGAAGAACGCCTCCTCGAACTCGCGGGCCGGGCCCTCGCTCGAGTCTGAAGCGCGGCAGCGGCCGAAGCTCGGCGACTCCAATTTCGAATCGCCTGATTCACTCAGGCGATTCGAGCATCAAGAAGATCGCCGGGCACAGGCCGGGGGTTCCTAAGGGGGCCGGGTCCGTGTCTGGCCCCCTTAGACTCAATGACTCTGAGAGACTTCCCGCATGCGAAACGCCGCCCTTCGGGTTCTCTTCCTCACCGCACTTCTTCCCTCCGTCGCGCTCGCGCAGAGCGCGGCCGGGTCCGACGCTGTCGCCGCCGCGAAGGCGGCGCTTGCCCAGATCGATGGGACCATCGCGGTCTCGGGCACGAGCGAGCCGGTGGAGGTCATCCGCGACCGCTACGGCGTGCCTCACATCTACGCGAAGAACACCGCCGACCTCTTCTTCGCCCAGGGGTTCGTGGTGGCCCAGGACCGGATGTGGCAGCTCGAGATGTGGCGCCGCAACGGTGAGGGTCGTCTCGCCGAGGTCCTGGGCAAGGACTACATCCGGCGCGACACTTTCGCGCGGATGCTGCAGTTCCACGGCAACTGGGACGCGGAGTTTCAGAAGTACCACCCCCAGGGACCGCTGATCTTCGATTCGTTCGCGAAAGGCGTGAACGCGGCCATCCAGAAGGCCATCGACGAAAAGAAGGTGCCCGTGGAATTCGACCGCATGGGCTTCGCGCCCGAGCCGGTCTGGACCGCGAAGACCATCCTCACCCGCATGCCGGGCTGGGCCATGACCAGAAACGCCTCGAGCGAGGTGACCCGAGCGCTGGACATCAAGCGCCTCGGCCTCGAGAAGACGCGGGAGCTGAAACCCACCGATCCCGAGAGAGCCTTCACGGTCCCCGAGGGCTTGAACCTCGACGACATCGAGCCCGGGATTCTCGACATCGCCCGCGACGCCAACAACTACCGCTTTCCTCTCCCCGGCGGCGCTTCGGGCGAGGTCGCCATGGATGCGAGCGACGGCGGGCTCGCGGATGAACGGCCGAGCGCCAGCAACAACTGGGTGATCGGCGGCTCGAAGTCGGCCACGGGAAAGCCTCTTCTCGCCAACGACCCTCACCGCGATCTCGTGAACCCCGCGCTTCGCTACCTCGTTCACCTGAACGCCCCCGGGTGGAACGCCATCGGCGCCACCGAGCCCGGGGTTCCCGGGGTCGCGGTCGGCCACAACGAGCGCGTGGCCTGGGGCTTCACCATCCTTGGCGTCGACCAGCAGGACCTCTACGTGGAGGAGACCGACCCGGAAAATCCGAACCGTTACCTGTGGAAGGGCGAGTGGCGCGACATGGTCGTGACCCGCGAGCAGATCTTCGTGAAGGGACAGATGGAACCGGTCGAGGTGACCCTGAAGCGGACCCACCACGGTCCCGTCCTCTCCGAGAACCTGGCGAAGCATCGCGCCTATGCCCTGCGCTGGGCGGGTGCGGAAACCGGGGGGGCGGGCTACCTGGGAGCGCTCGGGGTCATGCAGGCGAGGAACTGGCCGGAGTTCCGGAACAACATCGGCCGGGCCTGGTTCATTCCCTCGCACAGCATCGTCTACGCGGACGTGGACGGAAACCTCGGCTACCTGGGTGTCGCCCTCTCGCCGGTCCGCCGCAACTGGGATGGCCTCCTGCCCGTGCCCGGGAAGGATGGGAAGTACGAGTGGGAGGGCTACGTGCCGTTCGAGAAGCTTCCCGTCAGTTCCAACCCCGCGGCGGGATTCTTAAATACCTCGAACAACGACGTGGTGCCGAAGATCGTCCCCGGCTACGACCTGCCGCTCGGCTTCGAGTACGCGCAGCCCTTCCGCTACGACCGCGTGCTCGAGGTGCTGAAGTCGAAAAAGCCGTTCACGCTCGGCGACCTGCAGGCCCTGCAGCAGGACACGATCTCGATTCCCGCGCGCACCCTCGTCCCCCTCGTCCTCGACCTCGTGGTCAGGAAGGCCGAGGTTCTTCGCGCTCAGCGCATCTTCACGGGCTGGAATTTCTCGCTCACCAGGGAGTCCGCCGCCGCCGCTCTCTTCGAGGCCTTTCAGTCCGAGCTACCCCCGCTCGCCTACGCGCCGTTCCTCACTGAGGAAGAGCGCTTCAATTTCCGCGGGTACGACCTCGAGCGCGTCCTGGAGTGGATGGTTCGGCCCGCGAAGGCGTACGGGGCCTCCCCGAAGGAGCGGCTCGCCGCGCGTGACCGGATCCTGAGTCAGGCGCTGGAACTGGCCGTCGCTCATCTGGTCAAGACCCAGGGGGAGGATTCGAAGAAGTGGGCGTGGGGCAACGTTCACACCGCGGACTTCGCGCACCCTCTCTCCCGCTCGAAGGCCGATGTCTTCGCGGTCGCGCCCGCGGCCCGCGGCGGCGATGGCAACACGGTCATGGCGACCTCTTACGCGTCGAAGGCGAACCCAAGGCAGACCGCCGGCGCGTCCTTCAGCTTCGTCGCCGACGTGGCCGACTGGGACCGGTCGACGTTCCTGAGCGCGCCCGGCAATTCCGCGCAGCCGCTCTCCCCCTTCTATTCGAACCTGGTCGAGAGTTGGGCCGCGGGGAAGGGGAACCCTCTGGCGTTTTCGCGGAGCAAGGTGGACGAGGTGAAGGCCCACACGCTGGTTCTTCAGCCGATGGTCGCGAGCCGCTGAACCGCCTTCTCGAACGCGCGCAGCCCCGCGGCGGGGTCGCAGACGATGGCGGGGTGCGGGCGGCCGCGGATGGTGTCGGGGCTCGCCAGCGCGTAGCCCATGAGGGTCGTCGCGAGGGAACGCCGGGCGAGATCGAGTTCCGGCGATTTCGGGAACGCGGTCACGAGGTCGTCGAGCGACAGGGGCCACGGCGCGCCGCGGAACGTCGCGTCGACCACCACACCCTTCACGAGGTTGTGGGGGAAATTGAAGGTGAAGGACAAGGGCGAATAGGCGCTCGGGTCGGGTCGATGGGCCGCGAAGTCCCGAAGCAGATCCTCGCGACACGCGGTAAAGGCCTCGCGAAGGCGTGAGCGACGCTCCTCGTATGCGACAAGCGATTCGGGGGGATCGAGGCCGAGCAGGGCCTCGGGGTCGGGCATCAGCCCGAGAAGAATCGCCTCGCTGATCCGAAGACGCTCCGCCTCATCGCGGTTCGTGACCGCGACGGCGTACGCGTCGAGCAGGGTCGCGACGGCCTCGCAGAGCCACGGATAGTCGGGCACGTTGTCATCCCGAAGGGCGCGGACGCTGCCCGCGCACGTGACCTCGAGGCCGAAACGCAGGTGACATCCCAGGATGGCCGCGTGCGCGATCGCCAGATTCCGTCGATGCTCCGGACGGAGAGTCCGCACCCTCGCGAGCAGGCGATCGTAGGCGGTGATGTCCGGCTCGAAGTGGGAAGTGGCGATGATGATGAGGCCTTCGGCGTCGCGCGCGAACATCTGGCCGCTTCCCAGGGGCCCCTGAAGATGTCCGAGCAGGAGTGTCACCGCGTCGAGGTTCGCGTTCGGATCGCCCTCGTCCCAGGCGCGCAGGGCCAGCAGGCCGAGGAGATGAACGAAGTAGTAGTCGAGGAGGATGGCGAGGGCCGCGCGCGCCCTTGCCTGATCCGTCGGCCGGATCATGCGCTCCGCGAAGTTCGCGACTTCGACCGGGATGATGTCGTCGTTGAACCGGTCGACCTTCCCGTCCCAGTCGTGCAGCGCGTGAAAACCATCGCGGCGCGTGGCCTGGTCGAAGGCCTTCACCCACCGGCCCGCGAAGAGCGGCGCGCCGCCCGATTCGAAGCGGTGTCCGCGCATGTCGTCGCGCAGATGACGCACCGCCCGGTCGAATGTCTTCGCCTTCGTGACCTCGTCGACGATCCGCCGCCGGGCTGGACCGGCCAGGGCGTCCTCGAGCGAGCGGCACGCGTCCGTGAATGGGAGAGCACGCACTGAGACGGAAGCCGCGTCGCGAGGGTTCAAGCGGGCCTGATCTTAAAGGTAGGCTTTCCCCGTGGCTCTTCCCCTCACCGACCCGATCTCGCTTCTGTGCGCCCTCATCGACATCCCCTCGACCACCTGGGAGGAGGGGCCGGTGTGCGAGGCCATCGCATCGACGCTCGAGGGCGCGGGCTTCGCGGTCGAGCGGCAGCCGGTTTCGGCGGGGCGCTTCAACGTGATCGCGCGCGTGGGGGATCCGCTGGTGACCCTCTCCACCCACCTGGACTGCGTGCCGCCGCACCTGCCCGCGAAGGACCTTGGCGACCGCATCCAGGGCCGCGGCGCCTGCGACGCCAAGGGCCTGATCGCTGCGCAGATCTTCGCGGGCCTGAAGCTTCGCGCCGAAGGGCTCGAACATTTCGGCCTGCTCTTGATGGTTGGCGAAGAGGAGGGCGGCGATGGCGCGAAGGTGGCGAATCGCACGCCCGGTCGCAACCGGTTCATCATCAACGCCGAGCCCACCGACTTCAAGCAGGCGGTAGCGGGGAAGGGCGTCCTTCGCGTCACCCTCAGCTCCACCGGCCGCGCCGCCCACGCCGCGTATCCGGAGCTTGGCGAATCCGCAGTGCTGAAGCTCCTCGACGTCCTCGCCGAGCTGCGATCCTTTCCCTGGCCCGACGATCCCGTCCTCGGTCCGACCACCATGAACATCGGCACGCTGAAGGCCGGGATCAAGCCCAACATCATCCCGCCGCACGCCGCCGCCGAAGTCATGTTCCGCACCGTGACTCCCTGGGCCGGCATTCACGCCGCGGTGAAGAAGATCGCGGGCGATCGCGCCTCCGTCGAAGTGAACTCGACCAGCGAACCGATTCACCTGAAGGTCGTGCCGGGCTTCGGCCGAGGCGAGATCGTGGTTCGCTTCGGCACGGACATCCCCTATCTCGATGCCTGGGGCCAGGCCATGCTCTTCGGTCCCGGGTCCATTCACGACGCGCACACCGCGCACGAGTTCATCCTCAAGGAGGACCTGCTCGAGGCGGTGGAGGTCTACGCGGCCCTGGTGCGGTCCCTCCTCGCTTCGGCTTGATCCGCGGTCACGACGAGGGCGGCCGGTGAGAGCAGGGCTGTTCCCGCAAGTCGTCGCGCTCCTTCTACTCTCCGGCTCCGCGGCCATCGTCCAGGCCCATCCGCCGATGCAGGAGATCCTGACCGTGCTCGTGCGTTCCGAGGGCCGGCCGATCGCCGGAGCCTCGGTGAAAGCGGGCGTCGAGCAGGTGAAGACCGACGCGTCGGGGCAGGCGACTCTGACCCTCGCACCCGGCGAGCGGGACATCACGGTGGAGGCCGACGGGTTCATCCCCGCGGTCGCCCACGCCACCCTCGCCGCGGGCACGCCGGGAAGCGTCACCGTCGAGATGACCGCGCTCGAAGAGCAGATCTTCGTCTCCGCCACACGAAGCGAGACGCGACTGGAGGACCAGCCCCTGCGCGTGGAGGTGATCGATCGCGAGGAGATCGAGGAGAAAGCGCTCATGACCCCGGGCAGCGTGGCCATGCTGCTCGGCGAGACCACCGGCCTGAGAATCCAGGTCACCGCGCCGTCGATGGGCGCTTCCAACGTGAGGATTCAGGGCCTGCGCGGCCACTACTCCCAGCTTCTCGCCGATGGCCTGCCCCTCTACGGGGCGCAGGGCGATTCCTTCAGCCTCCTCCAGGTGCCGCCCCTCGATCTCGGTCAGGTGGAAGTCATCAAGGGCGTGGCCTCGGCGCTCTATGGAACCGCGGCGATCGGCGGCGTCGTGAACCTGGCGTCGCGACGGCCGCGCGCCCGAGAGAACGAGATCCTCCTCAACGCCACCACCCTGGGCGGCGTCGATGCCACGGGATGGGTGGCGCGCCCGGGCCGTTGGTCCTGGTCCTCGATCGGCGGCTACCACGGCCAGGTGAGAAAGGATGTCGACGGCGACGGCTGGACCGACGTCGCGGGCTACGAGCGCGGCATGCTGCGGCCTCGCGTGACTTTCGACAGCGATCGCGGGACATCGATTCTCATCACCGGCGGTCTGACTGCCGAAGATCGCGAAGGGGGCACGGTCGCGGGCCGGACCGCGCCCGACGGCCGGCCCTTCGTGGAGACGCTGAACACGCGCCACGCCGACGCGGGCGCGGTCTCGAAATGGTTTCTCGGCAAGACCCTCGCCGCCGTCCGGGGATCGTTCGTGCGGAACACCCAGGATCGCGTCTTCGGCGCCGCGCGTGAGAATGGAACACGCCAGACCTGGTTCGGCGAGGCCTCCCTGACCGGCGGCCGCGGACGTCACACCTGGGTGGGAGGTGCTACTTTCCAGCGGGACGGTTATGAATCGCCCGATCTCCCGCAGTTCAACTTCTCGTTTTCCTCGCCCGCCGTGTTCGCTCAGGACGAGATCCGCATCGGCCGGCATCTCACCTTCGCGGCCAGCGCCCGCGTCGACGCGCACTCCGAGTATGGAACGCTCTTCAGTCCGCGCGCCTCGCTCCTGGCCCGCCCGAACGACGAGTGGGTTCTCCGCGCCTCGGCGGGCGGTGGCTCGTATGCGCCCACGCCCTTCAACGAGGAGACCGACGAGACCGGCCTGTCGAGGCTCCTGCCCCTCGACCGCATACGGTCCGAGCGCGCCCGCGGCGGGGTCATCGACGCCACGTTCCATCGCGGTCCGGTCGAAGTGTCGGGCACGGTGTTCGCTTCCCGGGTGGAGCTTCCGGTTCAGCTCAAGACCGTCGGTCCCGAAACGGTGGCGCTCGAGAACGCGCCCGAGCCCACGCGCACCCACGGCACGGAACTCATCGTGCGCTACCGGCATGAAGGGTTCCTGGCCATGTTCACCCACGCGTGGACGGTCTCGACCGAATTCGATGTCGACTCCGGAACCCGCCGCGACGTGCCGCTCACCCCGAAGCACTACGGCTCGCTCAATCTGATCTGGGAGAAGGAGGGCGTCGGCGGCGTAGGTCTCGAGGCCTATGCGTTTGGCCGACAGCCCCTCGAGGACGATCCGTCGCTGACTTCGGGCCGGCCTTATCTCCTCCTCGGGGCCCTGGCCCGGCGGCGTCTCGGGCGGGTCCTCGTCTTCATCAACGCCGAGAACCTCCTCGATGTCCGGCAGACCCGGGAGGAACC
This sequence comes from Vicinamibacteria bacterium, assembly GCA_044229175.1. GTDB lineage: Bacteria > Acidobacteriota > Vicinamibacteria > Fen-336 > JAGNNV01 > JAGNNV01. The sequence continues at coordinate 24,422 of JBGATM010000042.1, forward strand.
GGTGGTTCTGCCCGCGCGCCGTCCGGATGGCCGGTGGATGGTCGATGCCTGGGCGCCCCTCGATGGCCGCGTGGTCAACGGGGGCGTGCGGATCTTCTTCTAGCCAGTCCCTTTAAGCTCGGGCCGTGGAATCCATTCGCGAACTGTTTCGGATCGGCAACGGCCCCTCCTCGTCCCACTCGATGGGTCCGCGGCGGGCCGCCGACCGCTTCCTCGCTCGCCACGATGGAGCGGCTTCGTACCGGGTCACTCTGTATGGATCCCTCGCCGCCACCGGGAAGGGCCATCTCACCGACGTCGTGCTCGAGGAGGCCTTCGGCGCGCGCCCGCACGAGATCCTCTTCAACCTGCAGGAGCGCCTGCCGCGCCATCCCAACGGGATGCTCTTCGAAGCGCTCGACCCTTCGGGCGCCCCCGTGGTCTCCTGGAAGGTCTACTCGGTGGGCGGAGGCGCGATTCGAGACCACGATCTCGAGGACTGGACGCCCCGCGGCGTTTATGAACTCTCGAAGCTCACCGACATCCTTCGCTACTGCCGCGAGCATCGCCTCGAGATCTGGCAGTACGTCGAAGAGTGCGAAGGCGCTGACATCTGGACCTTCCTCGGCGAGATCAACGCCGCCATGCAGGCCGCAATCGACCGCGGCTTGCAGGGCAAGGGCATCCTCCCCGGGATCATCAAGCTGCCGCGCAAGGCGAAGAGCTACCACGCGCGCGCCATCTCCCGGGGCGGGCTGCTCGCGCGCACCGGCACCCTCTCGGCCTACGGCCTCGCGGTCAGCGAGGAGAACGCGGCGGGAGGGGTCGTGGTCACCGCTCCCACCTGCGGCGGGTCCGGTGTGGTGCCCGCGGTCATGCGCTACCTGCGCGAGACCCTGCCCGCGAACGAGAACGCCATCCTGCGGGCCCTCGCCACCGCCGGCCTCATCGGCAACCTCATCAAGACGAACGCGAGCATCTCCGGGGCCGCGGTCGGATGCCAGGGCGAAGTGGGCGCGGCCTGCGCCATGGCCGCGGGCGCCGCCGCTCAGCTCATGGGCGGGACCAACGATCAGATCGAGTACGCGGCCGAGGTCGGGATGGAACACCACCTCGGTCTCACCTGCGATCCCGTCGCGGGCCTCGTCCAGATTCCCTGCATCGAGCGCAACGCGGTGGCGGCGGACCGCGCCGTCCATTCCGCCGAGTTCTCCATGCTCTCGGACGGAGCCCACCACATCTCGTTCGACGAAGTGATCGAAGCGATGAAGAAGACCGGCGCCGACCTGCACGAGGCGTACCGGGAGACCAGCATCGGGGGGCTCGCGGGCCTGGCCTCGTCGCCCCAGAGCCTCGTCGGGAACGAGTGCGCATGAAACCCGATCCTCGATTCGTTCCGCTCACCACCTTCATCGAGCGCTCGCCCGAGGAGATGAAGGCGCGAGCCCGCGAGTTCTATGAGGAGATCCGGCGCCGCCGCACCGTGCGCGAGTTCTCGCCTCGCCCCGTCCCTCGCGAAGTGATCGAGGACTGTCTCCGCGCGGCCGGGACCGCGCCCTCGGGCGCCAACCTCCAGCCCTGGCACTTCGTGGTGGTGACCGACCCCGGGACGAAGAAGAAGATCCGCGAGGCCGCCGAAGTCGAGGAGCGGGAGTTCTATTCGGGCAAGGCCCCAAAGGAATGGCTGGACGCCCTGGCTCCTCTGGGCACCGACGAGAACAAGAGTTACCTGGAGGTGGCGCCGTGCCTGATCGCGGTGTTCGCCCAGAACTACGCCCTTCTCGACGACGGCCGCAAGGTGAAGAACTACTACGTGACCGAGTCGGTGGGCATCAGTCTCGGCTTTCTGATCGCCGCGCTTCACCATGCGGGCCTCGCGACCCTGACCCACACCCCGTCACCCATGGGATTTCTTTCGACCGTGCTCGACCGGCCCGCGAACGAACGGGCGTATCTTCTGCTCGTGGCGGGCTACCCGGCGGACGATGTGCACGTCCCCGACATCGCGAAGAAGCCGCTCGACGAGATCGCCACGTTCCGCTGAGGCGGGAGGAGGACCCATGCCCAGTGCTTCATCCCCCCTGGTAATAGGTTTCGCGCAGGTGGCGCCGGTGTGGCTCAACCGCGCCGCCACCCTCGAGAAGGTGGTCGCGGCCGTTCACCGGGCCGCCGATCACGGCGCCTCCGTGGTGGGGTTTGGCGAATGCCTGATCCCGGGATATCCGTTCTGGCTGGAGCTCACCGACGGCGCGCGCTTCAACGACCCCGTCCAGAAGGAGATGCACGCCGAGTATCTGCGCCAGGCCGTGTGCATCGAGGACGACCACCTGCGACCGGTCCAGGAGGCGTGCGCGGAACGAAGGATCAACGCGGTTCTCGGGATTCTCGAGAAACCGCGGGACCGGGGGGAGAGTGCTTTCGCGTGCTGCGTGGTCATCGGCGTCAACGGCGACGTGCTCTCCGCGCATCGCAAGCTCATGCCCACCTACGAGGAACGCCTGGCCTGGTCCCTGGGCGACGGGCACGGCCTGCGGACGCACTGCATCGGAGAGTTCACCATGGGCGCGCTCAACTGCTGGGAGAACTGGATGCCCCTCGCCCGGGCCGCGCTCTACGGGCAGGGCGAGGACCTCCATGTCGCGATCTGGCCGGGCTCCCTGCGCAACACCGACGATCTCACCCGCTTCATCGCCAAGGAGTCGCGCTCCTACGTGCTCTCGGTGTCGGGCCTGATGCGCCTCTCAGACTTTCCCGAGTCGACGCCGCATCGAGCCGCCATCCTCGCCGGCCACCGCGGCGGCGACTTCCTCGCCGACGGAGGCTCGTGTCTCGCCGCTCCCGACGGTTCGTGGGTGATCCCTCCCGTGGTCGGCGAAGAGTGCGTCCGGGTCGCGGCCATCGATCACGCCTTCGTCCGTCGCGAACGTCAGAACTTCGATCCGTCCGGTCACTACTCACGGCCCGACGTGCTGCGGCTGAGCGTGAACCGCGAGCGTCAGGGTTCCGTCGACCTCATCGACTGACCCTCCTGTTTGGATTTCTTTTGGATCAATTCAGGAGTTTGTTAGGGACTCCCTGATCCGCGCCGCCGGACACTTCATGTGTTCCCGAAGGAGGGCACATGAAGAGTTTCAATGTGGTGACTTTCGTCGTCCTCGCGTCCCTGCCCCTCACCGTGGCCGCTCAGGAATCCGCGCCCGCCCCCTCGTCGGCGCAGACCGCGGAAACCCCCGGCGGGGAGATCGTGACCATCCGGCTGAAGGATGGGAGTTCCCTTCGCGCTCGGATCGTGGATGATCAGGAAGGCCGGCTCAAGATCGTTACCGCGGGCGGCCTGGCCATGGAGCTGGCGCCCGGCTCGGTGGATCGCGTCGACCGGAACGGCGGGAACGGGACTCGCCCCTCGGACTCGAACGACACCCGTCTCCTCTTCTCCGCCACGGGCCGGCCCCTGAAGAAGGGCGAGGGCTACTTCTCCGACCACTACGTCATCTTCCCCGGAGTCGCCTACGGCCTGACCGACAACGTCAGTGTGGCGGGCGGTCTGTCCGTGGTGCCGGGCCTGGGTATTTCCGAGCAGGTGTATTACGGATCGCTCCGCGCGGGCAAGCAGTTCTCGGACCGCGTCGCGGTCTCCGTGGGCGCCCTCGCGGCCCGGGGCGGAGACAGCGAACTGGATACCCTCGGCCTGGGCTTCGTCACCGCGACCTTCGGCAAGCCCGACAAGAGCCTCACGGTCGGGGCGGGCGTCGCCCGGACAGTCAGCGAGGAGTACTACACCACGTATTCGAGCGGAGAGTGGCGCGGCGATTTCCGGAACCAGGCCTCGTACACCCCGGTGGTGATGATTGGAGGCACGGTGCGAATCTCGCAAAGGACCGCGCTCGTCTCCGAGAACTGGCTGACCCTGACCGAGGACTTCAAGCTCTCGGAGCAGCCGTTTGCGCTGGGCGTGCGTTTCCTCGGCGATCGACTGACCGCCGACGTGGGGATGGTCTTCGTGGGTGAGGTGATCGAGGAGGGGTTCCCCGTGCCCTGGCTCTCGGTGAGCTATCACTTCGGGAAGAGTAAATAGTGGGGGGCGGGGGTTGCTTCGGCCCTGTACCAACGGAAAGGGGCCTCGGCATGACTGGATTTGGGGAGCGGCCGCCCGGGGGCCCCTGGTGGGGGGGTTGGGGG
>JBGATM010000043.1:0-27366 GCA_044229175.1 Vicinamibacteria bacterium
GGGCTGGTAGTGGTGGGAGGGGGGTGCTTCGTCGCGGAACCAACGGAGTGGCTCCTCGCAATGACGTGAGGGGAGTACAGGACGGACAGCACGACGCTGGTAGTGGGATGACGCGCAGTGCGGGGGTTCGCAAAGGGGCCACGGGACCGGCGGTCCCAGCTACCAGCCCCGTGCTGTCCGTCCCGTACCCCCCTCACGTCATTGCGAGGGCCCATTCCGTTGGTTCCGGCCCGAAGCAATCTACGGTTGGGTGGAGGCGGCAAAGCCGCCTACAGCCAACCGTTTTCGCGGTACCAGAGGGCGGTGCGGCGGATGCCTTCCGTCACATCGACCTTCGGGTCGTAGCTCAGGACCCGGCGGGCCTTCTCGATCGAGAACGATCGGTTCTTGACCCAGAAGTCGACGCGGCGGCGATGGATCGGCGGCTCGATGCCCAGCGGTATGCAGATCGCTTCCACCACGTCGCCGAGCCGCTGGATCGGCCACGCGGGAAGGTGGAAGGGCCACATCGAACCTCCGGTCGCCTGCGCCACCTCGCGGGCCAGATCGTTCTGGGAGATGGCGCGCGGCCCCGCGATGATGAACGTCTCGCCCGCGGCCTCGGGGCGAGCGAGGGCCAGCAGGAAGCCATCGACGAGATCGTCGATGTAGACGAGGTGATAGTGGGGCTTTCCCGATCCCACCACGGCATACCGGCCTCGAGCGATGCTCCGGAACACTTTCAGCAGTCGGGTCTCGCCGGGTCCGTAGATCGCTCCGGGGCGAACGATCGCGACTTCGATCTGGTGGGTGCGCCCGAACTCGCGGGCCATCGCCTCGGCCTCGGCCTTGGTCTCCTGGTAGATGTCGCTGGGAGCGATGGGCGCGTTCTCGTCCGCGGGGGGATGGGTCACGTCCCCGTGAACCCCGACCGTGGAGGTGTGGACGAACCGTCGTACGCCGGCCTCGAGCGCGGCTTCGAGGAGCTTCCGCGTCCCTTCGACGTTGATCTCCCGGTAGTACGAATCCGGATGCCCCGCGGTCCGATAGACCGCGGCCACGTGCATCACCGCCTCGCAGCCGGAAACGAGGCGACGCGCGTCGTCCTTGTTCCCGAGAACGCCGGTCACGAGTTCGGCGCCGCTGGCCTTCAGCGCGGGAGAGATCGAGCCCTCGCGCACCAGAGCCTTGACGGAATCGCCGCGGGCGAGGAGCCGCTTCAGGATGTGGCCGCCGGTGTAGCCCGACGCCCCGGTGAGTGCGACCTTCATGCCCCGTTGCTCCGTGCGAGCGAGCGAAACAGCTCGGCGTATCGCGTCACCATGGTGTCGTAGGCGAAGCGCTCCTTCATGCGCGCGCGCGCCGCGGTGGCGAACCTCATTCGGCGCTCCGGGTCGCAGACCAGGGCGCGGAGAGCGTCCGCGAGCGGGCTCATCTCACCGGGAGGCACGAGGATGCCGGTGACCCCATCCTCCACGATGTCCGGCACGCCGCCGGTGCGCGACGCGACCGCGGGCAGGCCGCAGGCCTGCGCCTCCACCGCGGACATGCCGAGGGCCTCATCGAGGGTCGGAAAGGCGAAGACATCGGAAGCCTGAAGATAGGGAGCGACATTGTCCACCCGGCCAGTGAAGGTCACGCGGCCGCGGAGCGCTCCCGCCTCGGCGTCCTTCCTAAGCGACTCCTCGATCGAAATCACCTGGCCCGAGCCGGAGCCCACGAGCACGAGGTGCCAGAAGGGAAGGTCGGCCAGCGATCGCAACGCCGCGAACAACGTTTCGAGTCCCTTGCCCTCGATCAACCGCCCCGTGTACGTGATGAGGATCCGATCCGTCGGCAGCCCGAGAGCGGTGCGACGCGACGCCTTCTCCTCGGCGCTCACCGGCGCGTACTCGGACATGTCTATGCCGTGCGGGATCCGATGCACCTTGCCCGCGGGAAATCCCGCATCCACCGCCTCCCGCGCGATCGTCTCCGAAATGGCGACAATGGCGCCGGTCCGGCCAAGCAGGCGGTTCCTCAGGCCCGCGGCGGTGCGGGCCATCGATCGCTCGAACGCGGAGGGCGCACGCCCCCACAGCGCCAGGGATCCGTCGAGTTCGCCATTCAGTTCCGGCCGCAGGACCAGGGCGCAGCGCGTGCCCGCGATCGCCATCCTCGCGGGCAGCGCCAACACGCGCGTGCCCCCGTTCATGAGCACCTCGCTCTCGCGCGCCAGTTTCCTCGCGAGACTGAAGGCGCCCGGAACCATCGCGAACTTCTTGCCCCGCCCTTTGCCTGAAGGTCCGACGCGATGGATTTCGACGCCGCCGTCGAGTTCGAAGGCGAGCAGATCCTCGCTCGACCTCCGGGTGATCACCGAGACGGGGAAGCCCCGTCCCGAAAGACCCAGGGCCAGCGATCGCGTGTGCTTCTCACCCCCACCCAGCACCGGATGGTACGTCTCCGCCATCAGGAGGATGCGCGGCTCAGGCACTATCGATCGTCTGTCTTGAGCACGTAGATCGGCTTGTTCTGGCTCTCGTGGTACGTGCGCATGAGCAGCTCGGCCATGAGGCCGAAGTTCACGAGCAGAATCCCGGTCAGGAACGACAGGCCGCCGAAGAAGAGCAGGGGACGCGAGCCGATCGCCTGGTCGGCGAACAGCCGGATGAAGGCGAGATAGCTGAGGATCGCGAAGCCCACCGCGCCGAAGAGCAGGCCGAAGAGACCGAAGAGGTGCGCGGGTCTCGTGCCGTAGGTCATGAAGAACTTGACCGTGAAGAGGTCGAGGAGCACGCGCGTGGTTCTTCCGATCCCGTACTTGCTGACGCCGCGGGTTCGCGGGCGATGGTTCACCACCACCTCGGCCACCCGGACACCCATGGAAGAGGCCACCGCGGGGATGAAGCGATGCATCTCGCCGTAGAGGCGGATTCCTTTGACCACGTCGGCGCGGATGGCCTTGAGGGAGCAGCCGTAGTCGTGGATCTCGACGCCCGTGGCCCAGGAGATCAGGCGATTCGCGAAGAACGAGGGGATTTTCTTGGACAGGGGATCGTGGCGGTTCTTCCGCCATCCGCAGACGATGTCGTAGCCCTCTCCCTCATCGAGCTTGAGAAGCATGGGGCCGATGTCCCGCGGATCGTTCTGCAGATCCCCGTCGGACGTCACCACCACCTTGCCGAGGGCATGGTCGAAACCGGCGGAGAAAGCCGCGGTCTGCCCGAAGTTCCGGCGCAGACGGAGGACCCGGAGCGTGGGCTCGGTCTTCGCGAGCTCGAGCGCTCGCTTGCCCGTGCCGTCCTTCGAGCCGTCGTCGACGAGGAGGACCTCGTAGGTCCGGCCCAGGGGATCGAGCGCCGCCTTCAACTCGCGACAGAGATCCTCGACATTCTCGACCTCGTTGTAGAGGGGAATGACGACGGAGATCTCTGGGGCGGGGCTCAAGGCAGCCCTAGTACAGCTTGATGTTCATGTTGTCGGCCGCGATGTCGGTGAGATCCACCACCGCGGCGGCCCCGACCCCCATGGTGATGGCGATGGTCTCGGAGATCTCCTCGCGGGTGGCCCCGTACTTGATGGCCTTCTTGATGTGGCCCTCGATGCAGCCCTGGCACTTGAAGGCCAGGCTCGCGGCGATGGCCACGAACTCCTTGGTCTTTCGATCGAGGGCGGAGGGCTTGTAGGTTTCCTTGTAGAAGTGGAAGTACGCCGCGCGAAAGCGGGGGTCGACCATCGTGTACGACGTGCTCGCGGGCTGGGGCGCTCCGCTTTCGTCGTCGATGGGAAACGGCTGGTGCGGGGCTTTCTCGTCGCTCACTTGCTGGTCCTTTCGGAAACGGGTTTGGCGGCGTTGTTCGCCGGCGGTTCGACTTTAGACGCGGGGGCCGCCTCGGGGGGCGGAGCGACCTCGTCGAGGAGCCTTTTCACCGCGGGCTCGTAGATGTCCCGGGCGTCACGCCACGCCCCGCCATGGCTCTTGCTCTCGGTCAGGAGCATGCGGGACTTCGGCCCGGCCAGCTTCGCCATCTCGGCGGCGATTTCGAAGGGGATCCGGCGATCGCCTCGGTTCGCCACGAACAGGGACGGCCGCCCGCCGAGTTTCGCCGCCGCGGCCAGCACGTCCACGTCCGCCGGATCGAAGCCGCCGCGCTGCTTGATCCAGAACAGGACGATGTCGGAGATGGGCCACTGCGGGATCAGGGTGAAGTACCATGTGAAGTGCCGGAAGAGGCGGATGTGGTGCCTCGTGGTGTTGGGGAGGGTGTCGTAGCTGCTGTCCGTGATCAGGCCCGCGACGCGCGGGTCGTCCGCGGCTTCGAGGGTGACCGACGCCCCGCCCAGGGAAACGCCCCACAGGACCACGGGCCCGGGCGACTTCGAGAGAGCGTAATCGACGGCCGCGCGGACGTCGAGCTTCTCGGTCAGACCGAAGGTCGTGGGATGGCTGCCGGACTTCCCGTGGTGGCGCAGGTCGATCAGGATGCAGTTGAAGCCCCAGGCATGAAGGGGTTCGATCTTCCTGGCCATTTCGATGTGGGTGCGGTTGAGGCCGTGGACCAGGATCACCGTGCCCCGCGGATTGGCGACCGGGACCCACCAGCCGAAGATGTGGATCCCATCGCTCGAGGTCAGGGTGATGTCTTCCCGCTCGACCTTGAGAGAGTTCTGAACAAACTCCGCGTTTTCCTTGTCGGGAAGGGTGAAGCCCTTGACCACGATGCGGTCCACCAGGAACCAGGGGACGAAGCCGAAGACGAAGAACCCCAGGGCGGCGGCGAGGAAGAGGAGAATCCGCTTCAACCATCGGCCCTTCCGCCGCGGGGCAGGCCCAGCGCCCGTGCCTTGCCTTAGTTCCTGTTGAGCTTCCAAGCCCGCGCAGTTTAGCCCGGGACCCCCGGGGAGTCTCGAGGGGACTAGCCGGGCACGGGGTCGAGGCAGGGGCCTTCGCTACAATCGACGCTTCATGTCGACGATCGCCGACCGAAAGCATCACCAGCCCGCCGAACCCCTGCACGCGATCGGCCTCGGCATCGCCGCCCTCGCGCTCTTCGCCGGACTCGTCGCCCGAGAGCCGGATTGGGCGAAGACGGGGATTTCGCTGGTGATCCTTTTGCCGCCCCTCCGCCTCGCCACCACCATCCTCGGGGAAGCCCGCGCCCGTCATTACGGGGTCGCCGCCATGGGGTTTCTCGTCCTCGCCTTCCTCGTCTTTTCCCGCCGCATTTCCTGAGCGCCCTGACTCCCATGTCCTCCCAGCCCAAGTCCGTACCCCCGACCGCACGCGCGCGCCGGATCTTCGTCGACGGTCCTCGCGGGGTGCGGGTTCCCTTCCGGGAGATCACACCCCACCCCACCCGCGATCGCTTCGGCCGCGCCGAGGAGAACGAGACCGTCCGCCTCTATGACGCGAGCGGCCCCTGGGGCGATCCCGCGTTCAAGGGCGACGTGCGCGAGGGGCTGCCGACCTACCGGCGGCACTGGATCCTCGAGCGCAACGACGTGGAGGAGATCGACGGGCGGATGACCCGGCCGGAGGACAACGGGTATCGCAACACCGCGGAGGAGCAGGCCCGTCTCGACAAGCTGAAGGCGGAAGGCCGGCTCGAGTTCTTCCCGAAGACGCCGCGGCGCGTGCTCCGCGCGAAGCCCGGGGCCCGGGTCACCCAGATGCACTACGCCCGAAAGGGCATCGTGACTCCGGAGATGGAGTTCGTGGCCTTGCGCGAGAACATGGGTCGCGCGGGCGCCTTCGAGGCGAGCAAGGACCGCAGCGACGTCCGCTTCCAGCACCCGGGCGAGTCGTTCGGGGCCTCCATCCCCCGCCACGTGACCCCGGAGTTCGTGCGCGATGAGGTCGCCCGCGGCCGGGCCATCATCCCCAACAACATCAACCACCCCGAGAGCGAGCCGATGGCCATCGGCCGCAACTTCCTGGTGAAGATCAACGCCAACCTCGGCAACTCCGCGATCGCCTCCTCGATCGAGGAAGAGGTCGAGAAGATGCGCTGGTCCACGAAGTGGGGCGCGGACACGGTCATGGACCTTTCGACCGGGAAGAACATCCACGCCACCCGCGAATGGATCATCCGCAACGCCGCCGTCCCCGTGGGAACGGTTCCCATCTACCAGGCCCTGGAGAAGGTGAACGGCAAGGCCGAGGAACTGACCTGGGAGATCTACCGCGACACCCTCATCGAACAGTGCGAGCAGGGCGTCGACTACTTCACCATTCACGCGGGCGTGCGGCTTCCCTACATCCCGCTCACCGCGAAGCGCACCACCGGCATCGTGTCCCGCGGCGGTTCCATCCTCGCCAAGTGGTGCCTCGCCCACCATCAGGAGAGCTTCCTCTACACGCACTTCCGTGAGATCTGCGAGCTGCTGGCCCAGTACGACGTGAGCTTCTCGCTCGGCGACGGGCTGCGACCCGGCTCGATCGCGGACGCGAACGACGAGGCGCAGTTCGCGGAGCTCGAGACCCTGGGCGAATTGACGAAGATCGCCTGGGAGCACGACTGCCAGGTGATGATCGAGGGCCCCGGCCACGTGCCCATGCACCTCATCAAGGAGAACATGGACCGGCAGCTCGCGGTCTGTCACGAGGCGCCCTTCTATACGCTGGGCCCGCTCACCACCGACGTCGCCCCGGGCTACGACCACATCACGTCCGCCATCGGCGCGGCCATGATCGGCTGGTACGGCACCGCCATGCTCTGCTACGTCACCCCGAAGGAGCATCTCGGCCTTCCCGATCGCCAGGATGTGAAGGATGGGGTCATCGCCTACAAGATCGCGGCCCACGCCGCCGACCTCGCGAAGGGCCATCCCGGCGCGCAGCTATGGGACAACGCGCTGTCGAAGGCGCGGTTCGAGTTCCGCTGGGAGGATCAGTTCGATCTCGGCATGGATCCCGAGACCGCGCGCCTGTACCACGATGAAACCCTGCCCGCCGAAGGAGCCAAGACCGCGCACTTCTGTTCGATGTGCGGCCCGCACTTCTGCTCGATGAAGATCACCCAGGACGTGCGCGACTACGCGGAAAAGCAGGGCCTCGAGGCGGAAGCCGCGCTCGCCGCGGGCATGGCCGAGAAGTCGAAGGAGTTCGCGGAAGTGGGAGCCGAGGTCTATGTGAAGTCGTAGGGGCGGCCGGCCGGTCGCCCTCGCGGATCGGACCTTCGATCCGCCATCACATCTCGGGGCTGCGCTCCGAGGACGAACATCCGCCCGGCCGGCGCGCGCGCTTCGATGCGGGTCGGGGGCTGAACTGAATCGGCCGGAAGCCGGCCAGGAGCCCGGTCGGCCGGGCGGGGGCCGGCGAGGACGAAGGGGCCGGCATGCCGGTGCCGATCACGTCGTCCCAGAACCCGTTGCTGAGGCCGAAGAGAATGTCCGCCCCCAGCCTGGAGTGATGGTAGAAGTGACGCGCCTTCAGGCCGCGGAACCACGACCAGTCGAGGAGATAGAAATGGACCGAGTGGTGGCACCACTCCTCGATGACGTAGCCGAGAATGAAACCGGCGAGGAACGAAGGCACGGTGTGAACCGGGGCCAGGAAACTGAGGGCGAAGGCCGGAGCCACCACCCAGAGAGTGTCGAAGATCGTCCCGTTGATGTGGTTGCCGTCCCAGGGCCGGAGGTGATGCTGCCAGTGCAGGTGGTCGAAGGCCCGGTTCAGGAAACGGCTCCACGCTGAATCTCGAATCGGGAACACGCCGTGGAGGATGTAACGGTGAACCCAGTATTCGACCGCGGTCCAGAAAGCGAGGCCGGCAGCGGCGAGAAGGAGAGCGGGCGCGGGATGGGAGCGGGCGCCGAGGGTCAGGACCACCACGGCTAGGCTCGAGTAGACGATGGTCACCGGGTAAAGACGATGCCGGGACTTTCGGGCCTCGTCTTTCAACACCACGCCCACGGGCGACCCCGGATCAGGTATGCCCATCTGAGCCTTCCCGGGCGGCTTTTCGTCTCGCTGCTTTGTGCGGCTTAAGGGGAGATTCATTCCTTTTCGGAGCTCTTGGAGAAACGTCGATGAACCCGCTTCGAGCTATACGAGCGGAAAGACCGATTGGTTCTTCACCAGAGGCAACGTGCTGGCCCAAATCTACCCAAACCGGGGTTTCTTCCCCAAAGGGCCGGCGCGGCACTTTCTACAAGGATGAGGGCCTTTCCGCCGTGCCCCGGCCCGAACTCCAGCGTTGCGGGGCCGAAACCACTGGCACCCCGCTTGCAGTGTCATCAGCAGCTACCACGATCTGCTGGCATTTGCCCGCGTCCTCGGTGGCCGCAACGACGTTGATGATGGCTCGAGGCCCTTCTGCTCGAGATTTAGGAAAGTCCCCAAATGACAGGTAAGCACTTCGTTCGGTTGGCGGGTATGGGCTTCGCGGCGTTTCTCCTGGGCTCCTCTCCGGCATGGGCCCAGGTATCGCAAGGCACGGCGGCGGACTTCGCCGTCCTGGGTGGGTCGGCGGTGACCTGCACCAATTCGGATATCAACGGAAGCGTGGGCGTCGACCTCGGCGGCGCGATCACTCGTACCAACTGCACGATCTCGGGGACGGTCAACCGCGGCGACCTCATCGCCCAGCGGGCCTACGACGACTTCCTGGCCGCGTATGCGGCCATGGCCCTGGTCCCGTGCGATTTCAACCTGACCGGCCAGCCCCTGTCCGGGCAAACGCTCACGCCCGGTGTCTATTGTTTTGACGCGGCGGTCACCGAAACCGGCGGCGTGCTGACCCTCAACGGATCCTCCACCGACACCTGGATCTTCAAGATTGGAACCAAGGGAACGGGCGCGCTCACCGGAACCAACTTCACCGTGGTGATGTCCAGCGGAGAGGCCTGCAACAACAACGTGTCCTGGTGGACCGCCGAGGCCGCAACCCTGACCGACTCGGTCTTCGTGGGAAGCGTCCTCGCGGGAACTTCGGTCACGGTGACGCGTGGGAGTCTGGACGGGCAGGCCCTGGCGAAAGCGGCGGTGACTCTCACTTCCACCTCCGTCTGCGGGGGCTCGGTCTCCCAGCCTCCGCCACCCCCGCCCTGCACGGTCAAAGTGACGGGCGGCGGACAGATCGCGGTGCCCAATCCGAACTCCAAAGGCCGGGCTACTTTTGGCTTCAATGCGAAGGGCAGCGCTGACGGCGCCGCGACCGGCCACTTCAACTTCGTCAACCACCTGACCGGCTCGCACGTCAACGGTGCGGTCGACCACGTCGCGGTGATCACGACGAACCCGGACGGTTCGCCGAAGACCGTCCAGTTCACGGGGACCTGCAGCAGCACGCCTGCGTGCTCCTTCAGAGTCACGGTGCAGGACAACGGCGAGCCCGGCAGCGGGATCGATGCGTTCGGCATCACGGTGACGGGAGCGCGCTCCGAGACGGTCTCGCAACGCCTCATCAGCCGCGGAAACATCCAGCTTCACAAGAGCTGCGACGGCCATGGTGACAACAACGGCGACGAGCACCACAGCTGCGACGAGGACCACGGCCGTGAAGACGGCAAGAAGGGCGAGAAGAATCAGCGCGATCGCTGAGCGGTAAGAGGCCTGAACTGGGGGCGCGGCTCAAGCCGGCGCCCCCAGCGTCGGTTTCATCTGCCCGGGAGTTTCGAGAGGGTGAGACTCACTTCCTTGCGGACTTCCGGATCGGCGTCCTTGTTCAGAACCTCGATGAGGGCGGGAAGAGCGGGCCTGGCGCCCTCCCCCATGCTTCCCAACGCCCGAACCACGTGAAGGCGCACGAGGGCGGAAGGATCGTGCAGGGCTTCGACGAGCCCGGGGACTGCGGATGCCGCGGCCGGACCCATCCTGCCAATGGTGCGCGCCGCCCGGTAGCGACGGGCTTCCTTGGGGTGCTTGAGCTCCTGGAGTAGCAGGGGAATGGCTTCCGGCGAATCCCCGCCGATCTTTCCGATCGCGGTGAGCGCGCCCGTCTTGCCCGCGCCGCCGTCGAGCCGGGCCAGCGCGACCAGTGCCGGAATCGCGGGTCGCGCGATCTCGCCCATTTCACCAAGCGTCCAGGTCGCGAACGCCCTGACCCGCGGGTCGTCGTGCTGCACGCCGCGGATCAGCGCGGGAACCGACGACGCGCCGGGAACGCCGAGGTAGAAGACGGCCCTCGCCGCCTCGAAGCGCACGCGCGGAGAGGGATTCCTAACCGCGGCGTCGACAAGAGCCTCGTTGAGCTTGGAGGCGCTCCCTTTCTCGAAATGAGACGCTCCTTCTCTAATCTGCCAAAGGGTGAGTTCGTCGATATCCCCGTCGGGAGGCCCCAGCTTGACCAAGGCCTCGCGGGCGCTCCGAAGGACGGGCCACCAGTCGACCCACCGCGACGGAAATGCATCCCGGAACTCCCCGGCCAGCAGGTGCGCGACGCGAACGTGGCCCGCCTCGGAGAAGTGGTCGTAGTCGAGAAACAGGTCCGTCGGGTTCTTCTCCCCCTTGAGTTCCTTGAGTACGTCAAGGACGGGAATGCTGTCGGTCGAACCGAAGGTGGCGATGCGATCCTGGACGCTGGGTGGCGGGGCGCTCGGTTCGAATTGGAACCGGAATGGAAATACGACTATTTGAAATGTTGCCCCGTCCTTCACCACCTCGTCGCGCAGAAGGCGAACTTCCTGGAAGAAAAGTCGGAAAGCGTCGTTCACTCGCGGGGAGTTGGGCTCGGTAAAAAGCTCCTCGACGGCGCCGATCTCACGCCTTGACGCGCCGAGCGAGAGACGTATCGCCGCGGAGTGCTTGAACAAAGAGAGGAGCAGCGTGGGCGGCTTGGTCAGGTTGATCTGAAGCTCGGCGAGATCGTTGAGGCAGACCGCGAGGATGACTGCGTTCGGTTTGTACTTCCGCGCGATGCGTTCGTAGGCGAGACGCTCCTGTCGGGTCGACCAGCCGGGCAACGCGACGTTGAACACGTCATCCGGCCACTTGCTGAACTGCTCAAGCAGTTGCGGGAAGGCCTGGTCCGCTCGAAGGCCGTGGCCGAACGCTACGCTGTCGCCGAGGATGACCGTGCGGTGGGGATAGATGGGACTGAAGCGCTCCACGGGCCGCGAGAAATCTCGGAGGCCGTCTACGTTCGTCTCTTCGTTCGGCGGATAACCCTCGCCTTTCTCAAGCGTATAGAACTCCGCGTCCTTGAAGCGTTCGCTCCAATCCCAGAGGTACTCCTGCTTCTGTACCGGCGGCGGTTCGAGGAGGCGGGCGACGCCCTCGATGAGGCCGCCGAAGAGGAAGGTGGATGCCGCGGCGAGCGCGAGGTTTCGGAAGGGAGTCGAGGCGCGCGAGGAGTCCACGGCGGGGATTCTAGGGTGTGGGTTCGGCTGCAGGGTGGTAGTGGTGGGACGGGGTTGCTTCGTCGCGGCACCAACGGAATGGCTCCTCGCAATGACGTAAGGGGGGACCGAACGGACAACTCGAGCCTGGTTAGTTGGGTGACGCGCGGTGCGATGTTCGCGGTACCGGAACCGGCGGTTTCAGCTACCAGCCCGTGCTGTCCGTCCCGCACCGCCCTCACGTCATTGCGAGGAGCCACTCCGTCCGGACTGCGACGAAGCAACCCCCTCCTGCCACTACCAACCCGTCTCCGTCACTGCGGCCTTGCTCCGTTCACGGGGGCGGTATCGGGAACGTGGCTATGACTGTTCGTTACGAACGCGCGGCGATCAGCGCGTCGAGCTCGGCTCGGAGCCGGGGCAGGATCTCGTCGTAGGTGAACGCTCCAAGCGGCGCTTTCTGCTTCTTGAGATTCACGTGGGTGGGGCCGCACCACAGGCCGAGGTCGGCGTCGTCGGTCTCCCCCGGGCCGTTCACCCGGCAGCCCATGACCGCGATGGTGATGGCGTGGGGCTTCGCGTAGGTGGTCATCTCCTTCACCGCCTCGGCGAGCTCGACGAACTTCTCGTTCTCGACCCGCGAGCAGGAGGGGCACGAGATCACGTTCAGGGTGTGATCGTCGAAGACGGGAACCGAGCGGAAACGACCGGCCGCGATGTCCTCGAGGATCATCTTCCCCACGGTGATCTCCTCGTGTTTGCGCGGATTCGGGAGGGTGAGGCTCACTCTCAGGGTGTCTCCGATGCCGCGGGGCAGGAGCTGTTCGAAAGCCACGCGGGTCTTGATGATGCCCTCCGGCGGAATGCCCGCCTCGGTGACCCCGAGATGGAGAGGCACGTCCTTCCGCGCGGCGGCGAAGCGCGTGTTGCCTTCGATGACCTTGCGCGGGTGCGAGTCCTTGAGGCTCACCACGTACTGATCGAACTTCAGGTCGTCGAGAAGGGCGCAGTGCTCGAGCGCGGACGCGACCATGGCGGCCACGTCGTCCTCCGGATACTTCTCCTTCATCTCGGGATCGACGCTGCCGCAGTTCACGCCCACGCGGAGGGCGCAGCCGTTGTCGCGCGCGACCTCGGCGAGGAAACGAACCTTCTCCGCGACCGGCTTCTCCTTCTCGTGGTGATAGAGGTGGCCCGGGTTGTAGCGGAATTTGTCGACGTGGGGCGCGACCGTGGCGGCCAGCCGGTAGTTCTCCTGGAGGTCGACCACCAGGTTGGCTTTCGTCTGCCTGCGGATCTCGGCGAGCGCGACCACGTCCTTCGGCGAGTCGACCGCGATGCGCACCAGGTCGCCGCCCGCTTCGCGGATCTTCTCGGCCTGTTCGACCGTGGCGTCGATGTTCTGGGTCTTGGTCGCGCACATGCTCTGCACCGCGACCCGATGAGCTCCACCGATGAAGATCGACCCGGCTCGGACCGATCTGGTTTCGTTTCTCTTCATTGCCAGGACTTTCTATCACAGAGCGTCAAGTGGCTGAAAATCATGGACATGAGGCCAGCGACCGGACCTGGAAGGCCGGTCGGTTCCATATTTAACAATGATTATCTAGAAAATATGATTGACATACACTTCGATCTTGGCATAGTATCCGTTTGTCGCGGCCAGCGGACTCTTTGCGGCGACGATGCAGACCCAAATCAAAGATTCCAAGGAGAAACACCCAATGTCCCTCGTACGATTCGACCCTTTCCGAGAACTCACCATGGCGCAGAACCGGATCAACCACGTTCTCGCTGACGCTTTCACTGGAGCCGGCACCGAGGCGTTCGATTTTCTGCCCGCGGTGGACATCCGAACCGGCGCCGACCATTCCCTGATCATCGAGGCCGACCTCCCCGGCATGGCCAAGGATGCGATCTCCGTTCACGTCGAGAACCGCACCCTCACCATCAAGGGTGAGCGCAAGCGCGAGGCCGTCGAGGACGACAAGAGGGCCGGCATCCATCGGGCCGAGCGCGTCTTCGGCTCCTTCGTGCGCGCCTTCACGCTTCCGGATTCGGCCGATGCCTCCAAGGTCAAGGCCGACTACAAGGACGGCGTCCTCACCGTCACCGTCCCCGTGGCGGAGCAGGCGAAGCCCCGCTCCATCGAAGTCAAGGTCGTCTAAGCGGCCACGCGGGCGCCCCTCCTCTGCCCGCTCGACCGTAGCGGGGCGGCTTCTCTCTCGGCGCTCTGAGAGAGCGAGCCGCCCCGTTTCGTTTCGCTTAATCGCCCGTTCCCGTGCTACCTTCGGCCCGTGGCCCGAATCGCGATCGATGCCCGCAAGTGGCGGGACTATGGGATAGGCACGTATGTGCGAAATATCGTCCGCGCCCTGGCCCTTCTGGACCATGAAAACACGTACTTCCTCTTCTGCCACCACGAGGACGTTCCGACCCTGAACGATCTGTCGGAGAACTTCGTGCCGGTGGTGAACGAGTCCCCCGGCTACTCCCTTCGCGAGCACTGGACCCTGCCCCGGCAGATCTCCAGGATGGGCGTCGATCTGTTCCACGAGCCCCATTACGTCCTGCCCCTGTTCCTGAACACCCGGGCGGTGGTCACCGTCCACGACTGCATCCACCTGCGCTTCCCCGAATATCTGCCCAACCCCGCGGCCATCCACTATGCCCGCTTCATGATGGGCAGCGCGCTCCGGCGGGCCAGGGTGGTCTTCACGGTCTCCGAAGCCAGCAAGCGCGACATCCTCCACTTCTTCCCGAACACCGCGCCCGAACGGATCCACGTGGTCTCGAACGCGATCGACTCCGAACTGCTCGAGGCGCCCGATCAGGAAGAGCTCGACCGGGTGAAGGAGCGATACCAGATCGCCCAGCGCTTCATCCTGTATGCGGGGAACATCAAGCCGCACAAGAACCTGCCCCGTCTCATCGAGGCCTTCGCGCGGCTCCGCGCCACCCCGGGCCACGAGGACGTGCAGCTGATGATCATCGGCGACGAGATCGGGAAGACCCCCGAGTTGCGGCGACGCGTGGAGTCGTTCCGGCTGCGCCCCTTCGTCCGCTTCTTCGGTTTCGTGCCCGAGCGCACCCTCGCCGCCTTGTACCGGCTCGCCACGGTGTTCGTCTTCCCGTCCCAGTACGAAGGCTTCGGCCTGCCGCCGCTCGAGGCCATGGCCTGCGGCACGCCCGTGGTGACCTCGAACGTCTCTTCGCTCCCCGAAGTGGTGGGCGACGCCGCGGTCATGGTCGATCCCCACGACGGAGAGGCCATCGCCGCGGGGCTCTCCCGCGTCCTCGACAACCCCGCCTTCGCGGACGAGCTTCGGGTGAAAGGCATCATGCAGGCCCGCAAGTTCAACTGGGAGGACTCGGCACGAAAGACCCTCGCCGGGTACCGGGAGGCCCTCGGCATATGAGTCGGCCCCGCCCTCCTCGATGACGGCTCCACGGCGCACCGCGCTGGTGCACGACTGGCTGACCGGCTTTCGGGGCGGCGAGCAGGTCCTCCTCTCCCTGGCCCGCCTCTTCCCCGAAGCGCCCATCTACACCCTGCTCCACGTGAAGGGCTCGCTGCCCGCGGAGCTCGAATCCCGGACCATCCGGACATCGTTCATCGGGAAGCTGCCGTTCGCGGCGCGGCTGTACCGGCACTACCTCCCCCTCTTCCCCCTCGCGGTTCGCGGCCTGGACGTTTCCGGCTTCGACCTGGTGATCTCGAGTTCTCACTGCGTGGCCAAGAGCGTGACCCCCGGACCGAACGCGCGGCACATCTCCTACTGCCACACCCCGATGCGCTACGTGTGGGATCGCTTCGACGACTACTTCGGCCCCGCCCGCATGGGCCGAGTCGGCAGCGCCGGCCTGCGCGTGATGGCCGAAGGCCTGCGCGCGTGGGACGTGGCGACCGCGCACCACGTTCATCAGTACGTCGCCAATTCGGAAACCGTGGCGGCGCGGATCCGCTATTTCTACGGGCGGGACGCGATGGTGATCCACCCGCCGGTCGATACGGACTACTTCACCCCCGGCCCCGACGATGGGCCCTCGCCCGACTACGACCTCGTGGTCTCGGCCCTCGTTCCCTACAAACGCATCGATCTCGCCATCGACGCGGCGAAGATCACCGGCCGAAGGCTTCTCGTGGTCGGAAACGGGCCGGAGGAAGCGCGTCTTCGCGCTCGCGCCGCCGCCAGCGCCCCCGTGGAGTTCCTGGGAAGCGCGAATCGGGACCGGCTCCTCGGCCTTTATCGCGGCTGCCGGGCGCTCATCCTGCCCGGGGTCGAGGATTTCGGCATCGTGGTGGCCGAGGCCCTCGCCTGCGGCCGGCCCGCGCTCGTCAACGCCCAGGGCGGAGGCGCGGAGATCGTGAATCGAGGGGAATTCGGCGAGACCTTCGTCGAACCCACCGGCGAAGCGGTGGCCCGGGCCCTGAACCAGCTTGGACCGAACCGCTTCGCTAGACTTGAGCTGCGGAAGCGGGCGGAGACGTTCTCGAGAGCGCGTTTCGAGGAACGCTTCCGCGCCCTGGTCAACGGGCCCACGGGCCCGTAATCGAAACGGCGCATCAGAGGACAAGGAAGAAGAGCGTTTGCGAAAGCGGAAACAAAGACTCGCCGAGAGCTTCCTCGCCGTCGATCTGACGGCGATCGCCCTCTCATGGATGGCCGCCTACTACGCGCGCTTCAACTCCACCCTCTTCACCTCCCTTTTCCCGCCCTACAAGGGCGTGCCCGCGGCTCGCGACTACGCGGAGCTTCTGCCCCTCATCCTGGTGATCGCCGCCGTCGTCTTCGCGTTGCAGGGCCTGTACCGCCTGCGCCGTCCGATGAGCGTGGTCGACGACTCGCTGCGCACCCTCGCCGCTTTCATCGTGACCGCCGCGCTCGTGCTCGGCGTCACCCTCTACATCCGCATCTACTTCCGGTACGCCCCCGAGGTGGCTCCAAGCGCCGAGTACTCGCAGGGCGTCTTCGTGCTCTTCGTGGCCTTCGGCGCGCCCCTGGTGATGGCGGGGCGACGCCTGCTCCTCGCCTGGTTCGAAAGGTCGTGGGCCCGCGGCGAGAACGCGGTCCGGATCCTCGTGGCCGGAACCTCCGACCTCGGCCAGACCGTGGCCAAAAAGCTCGCCGCGCATCGACGGCTCGGATTCAGCGTCGTGGGCTTCCTGACCGAGTCGGGGGGCGAGACCGCCGAACTCGAGGGACGGCCGGTCCTCGGTCGCCTCGAAGACGCCAACGAGGTGATCGCGAGCAAGGCGATCGACGCGGTCTACGTGGCCTTGCCGGTCGACCGGCATGCGGCCATGGTCGATCTGGTCAAGAACCTCAACAACCAGTTCGTGGATGTCCGGATCGTCCCCGACCTGCTGCAGTGCCTGACCCTGCGCTCGGGCATCGAGGACCTCGACGGCATCCCCATCGTGTCGCTCAATGAGACGCCGATGCACGGCTTCGCCGCGATGGTGAAACGACTCATGGACATCGCGGGCGCGAGTTTTCTTCTCGTCTTCCTCACCTTCGTCTTTCCGCTCCTCCCCGCGATCGTCCTCGCCATCGCCTTGAAGGGCGGCAAGGGCCCGATCCTCTACACCCAGGAGCGGATGACCGTCGACGGCCGGCCGTTCTCGGTCTACAAGTTCCGCACCATGGTGGAGGACGCGGAGGCGGAAACCGGGCCGGTGTGGGCGGTGGACGGCGATCCGCGGCGGACCAAGCTCGGCGCCTTCCTGCGCAAGTACAACCTCGACGAGTGGCCGCAGCTCCTCAACATCATCAAGGGCGACATGAGTCTCGTCGGTCCTCGCCCCGAGCGGCCGTCCTTCGTTCACGAGTTCAAGAAGCACATCCCCAACTACATGCTGCGGCACCGCGTGCGCAGCGGCCTCACCGGATGGGCGCAGATCCACGGCTGGCGCGGCAACTCGAGCCTGGAGAAGCGGATCGAGTTCGACCTCTACTACATCGAGAACTGGTCCCTGCTCCTCGACCTCAAGATCCTCCTCCTCACCCCCTTCCGCGGCTTTGGCCAGACGCACGCCTACTGATCGCTCCAAGAAAGACCAAGAGATGCCACGAACCCTCGTCACCGGCGGCGCCGGCTTCATCGGATCGCACCTTTGCGAGTACCTGCTCGACAAGGGCCATTCCGTGATCGCCATGGACAACCTGCTCACCGGGGACGCCGCGAACATCGAACGGCTGATCGGGCGGGACTTCGTGTTCATCAAGCACGACGTGACGAACTACATCGCCCTCGAGGGGGAGGTCGACTACATCTTCCACTTCGCGTCTCCCGCCTCGCCCATCGACTACCTCAAGCTCCCCATTCAGACCCTGAAGGTCGGGAGCCTCGGGACCCACAACGTGCTCGGGGTGGCCAAGGCCAAGAAGGCGCGCATCCTTCTCGCCTCGACCTCCGAGGTCTATGGCGACCCGCTGGTGCATCCGCAGCGCGAGGACTACTGGGGCAACGTGAATCCGATCGGCCCGCGCGGTGTGTACGACGAAGCGAAGCGTTTCTCCGAGGCCATGGTGATGGCGTATCACCGCTTCCACGGCGTCGAGACCCGGATCGTGCGCATCTTCAACACCTACGGCCCGAGGATGCGGGTGCAGGACGGCCGGGCCATTCCCGCCTTCATGAGCCAGGCGCTCCGGAACGAGGACGTGACCGTCTTCGGAGACGGCACCCAGACCCGGAGCCTGTGCTTCGCCTCGGACCTGGTCGAAGGCATCTACCGCCTGATGCTCTCCGACACGAGCGACCCGGTCAACATCGGCAACCCGCAGGAACTCACCATCCTCGACCTGGCGAAGAAGGTGATCGCCATGACCGGCTCGAAGAGCCGCATCGTGGAGCGGCCCCTTCCCGAGGACGACCCGAAGATCCGGCAGCCCGACATCACCCGCGCCCGCAAGATCCTCGGATGGGAACCGAAGGTGAGCCTCGACGAAGGCCTCGTTCCCACCATCGCGTACTTCAGAGCCAAGCTCGGAATCACCTAGGCGCGAGGGCGGGTCACGGTAGACTCAGTCGCTCGCGAACACTGTCGGGGCGTAGCGTAGCCTGGTATCGCGCCTGCTTTGGGAGCAGGAGGTCGGAGGTTCGAATCCTCCCGCCCCGACCAGTTTCGGCCAGTATCGACGCGGTTAGCGCGGGCATCCTCCCTCGGCCCCGGTAACGCTCGAGGCTCCAGGGGACACTCGGGGGCTAGCAGCCGTTACAGATGCGATTGCCCGCGCCCACCAGCGATGCGCAGGCGCTGCCCGGCTGGCAGATCCCGCCGGTGACCGTCCCCGAGGGACAGTTGCACTGGGCGGGAATGCCGCAACCTCCCCCCCGCCCCACGCCGCCGCAACACTGCGCGAGCGTCGGACACGACGAGCCGGTACCGGTATCAAGCTGGGCCTGGTCCGACAAGTATTTCGCGCCATAGGCCGCTCCGCCGGCAACCACCAGAGCGGCGAGCACTTTGCCCCCCGCTCCTCCTCCCTTGGCCTTTGGGTCAGCCTGCGCAACCTGCTGGCCGACCTTGTAGGCGCCGCAACGCTCCACGTCGAGCTGCCGCACGCACAGGGGAAGTTGCGTCCCTTTCGGGATGAGTTTGCAGCTGTCGCCGTGGAGAATGCCATTCCCGTCGACGCCGAGTCCCTTTGGAAGGAACTGACCGTGCCCCGCGGAGAACACATAGTTCGCGTTGTGGCCGCCAACGATCCCGTTCGCCGACGACGGGGAGCAGGGGCCCGAGGTCTCACCAGCGCTCAGGTATTGACCCGTGCATAGTGAGAAACGAAACGGCCCCTTCACCGTGCACTCCCCGATCGCAAGGTTCCACTCGAGGCCGGTCTGATTCACGGTGTCCGGGGGAAGAGGCGGGACCTTCGCAGGGGCCCGCGGGCTCGCGGGTTGCGGCGGGTTTGCGGCGGTGCAGGAAAGGGCCTTGGCGATCGATCCGATCATGCGGCCGCCTGATCCGGCGGTGTAGTCGACCAGAACATTGGCCGCACGGTTCGCGGCCTGGGCCGCCGCCTCATTGCCATTTTGAGTAATGGCCCTGAGCCAGTCGGCGGTCTCCCGGCTGACCGCGTCCTGCCCTGCGATGAAGTTCCCCAGATTGCATCCGGAATCTGCGAGACATTGTCGGTACCCCGCGACTCCATCCGCCCATTTCTTGATCCGATCGTTCCAGCGCGTCAGGCGCGCATTGATGTCGCCCCCCAGGCCTTGTCGCGCCGCGTCGACCGCGGCCTCCTCGGCATCGGCCCTGGGAAACCCGGGCGGCAACTGGCGGCCCGCTTCGTCAAACGCCCTCAAATCCCGCTGCAGCGCCTCCAATTCAGGAGCACAAGTGGCCTGGGCCGGGACGCGCTGCGGCATGACGAGGAGCGCGCCTCCCAGGAATGCGAACGCCGTGCGAGATCCGTTCATGAGCCCTCCGGTTGACCGGCACCGTACGCCTGTCCGGCAATAGAGTCAATAGTTTCCCGCCGCGTGAACCCGCGATGCCGAGCGCCTGCGGCACCTCGCGCGACTCGGATGAAACTTCGATGAAGTCGGTCCACTTCTCTCCCGCGCCGCGCTTCGGCGTGACCTCTCTTGGGCCTTCAAGGGTCACGGTTGCTGTTAGTGCATGGCGCCAATCCGCACCCGGACGCTCGTGGAGCATCTGAAGACGCTGCAGACCAACTAGTTGGAAGAGGCGCGCGTCGCGAGCCGACGCCAGACGAAGTAGATCGGAAGAGCCGCCGCGGCGGCTCCCAGACCGATCGCGCCCTTCTCCGGAGACTGGATCACGGTGTTGACCACGATGGCCAGCCCGGAAACGACGAAGAGAATCGGCGTGAAGGGATAGCCGGGAACCCGGAACGGCCGAACCGCCGCGGGCCGGCTTCGGCGAAGTGCGAACACGGCAAGGCCCCCCAGGCTGTAGAACAACCAGCCCACGAACACGACGTACTGAAGCAGCACCTCGAAGGTGCCGGAGGCGGCGAGGATCGCCGACCAGATCCCCGCGGCCAGAAGCGCGAAGGCCGGGGTTCCAAACCGGGGATTCACGTTGCCCATCCGCCGGAAGAAGACCCCGTCCCGGGCCATGGCGAAATAGACCCGGGCCGACATCATCGAGATGCCCTGCGCCGCGGTGAGCATCGAGACGATGATGGGAATCGAGATCATCCTGGCCCAGGACCCTCCGAGGATGGCGCCGGCGGCGTCGGCCGCGACGCGGTCCGAAGCCATGACCCCGGCCGGTCCGAGAGCGGCGACGTACGCGAGTGAAGTCAGGACGTAGATCACGATCAACCCGAACACCCCGAGCGCGAGACCGCGCGGAAAGTTGCGCTGCGGGTCGATGGTTTCGCCCGCCATGAAGGTGAGGTATTGCCATCCTTCGTATGACCACAACACCGAGACCAGGGCCAGGCCGGCGGATGCGGCGAGACCGGATATCGACGCCACCGGCCACACCCGGTCGATGCTGGAAAAGCCCGACCCCAGCGCGGGGAGTGACACGACCAGAAGTGCGATGGCGCCGACCTTGATCGCGGTTCCGAGGTTCATGACAAACGAGCTCTGCCGCGTCCCGAGGGCATTGATGACCGCGATGAGGAGGGCGAGGACAACCCCGACGCTCTGGAGGGCGGCCGCGGACATGGGAATCCAGACCGTGAGGTAACTGGCCGAGGCCACGGTCAAGGTCGCCACGCTGCCGGATCCGATCACCACGAACAGCGTCCAGCCGTAGGCGAACGCCACCGCGGGCCCGAAGGCGTCTCTGATGTAAAGGTACAGTCCACCCGGTCCCGGGTTCATCGCCGCCAGCTCGGCGTAGGTCAGGGCCCCGAGGTACGAAAGGATTCCGCCCAGGATCCAGACCAGGGTGGCAAGCCCGATGGAGCCGCCGCAACTGCGAAGCACCGCGCTCGGGACCAGGAAGATTCCGGAACCGATCACGGATCCGATGGTGAGGATGGCGATGGAGCGCCAGGTGAAGATCCGCTTCAGTTCGGTCATTCGGCGGCCCCCAGGCTACCCGCCGCGCCCTAGCGGGCGGAGATCAGGGAGCGTTCGATCGAGACGCAGGACGCGAGGGCCACCACCGCGGCGATCAGGCACAGCCCGCCCGCGACCGAGCCCACGATGCCGAGCGCCTGCGGCACTTCGCGCGACTCGGACAGCACTTCGATCAGGACGAACTGAACCAGCAACAGGATGGTCCACAGCAGTTCTCTCGCCGCGTCCATCCGAAGCGCGGTCGCCTCGGAGGCGCTCGAGGCCGGGGCCAGACCCCTCGACATCAGGGCGCGCAGGAGGCGCCACGCCGCCGACACCAGTCCGGTGAGAACCAGAACGCCGAGCACGAGCGGAAGGGTCGAGGGCATGAGCGCGGATGTTAACCTCGGCCGCGTGGATGTGAGACGGAAGGCGCTTTTCACCCTGGGCCTGGGAATCGCCGTCCTGAGCGCGTGCGCTCCGCGATCCGGACCCGCGCCGGCGCAGACCCTGGCCGAGCACATCCCAAAGGCGCTGCGCGCGAGCGCCAACCACGGGCGCGAGATTCTGAGAGCCGACGGATTCCTGGCGCTCCCGAAAGGGGTTCGCCGGGTCTGGGTCGATGTGGGCGCCCATCACCTGGAGACGACCCAGGGCGAACTGCGTTACCCGGACGTGGCGATCATCGCGATCGAGCCCCTCAGGGAAGCGTGGTCCCACTGGCCCGATTCGGACCGGGTGATCGGCATTCCCGTGGCCGTCTATCTCGAGCCCGGCGTCATGGACTTCCACGTCAACGCGCTCGACGACACCAGCTCGCTGCTCGAGAGCACGGGCGACGATCGAACCGGGTCGCTGACCAAAACCGTGGAGGTGCGCAAGGTCCCGGTCATCCGGCTGGAGGAGGTTCTGAACGCCGTGCCCGCGGACATCGCCATCGCCTATGTGAAGACGGACGTCCAGGGCGTCGACCTGCAGGTTCTCCAGTCCGCGGGTGAAAGCCTCCGCCGGGCCGAGCGGGTGCGTGCCGAAGTGACGAACCTCGAGACCTACAAGAAACTCGATGGAAAGGGCATGGCCACGGAGAATGAGATGAAGGCCCATCTCCAGAAGATGGGCTTCGAGCTCATCGCCGAGGATGGCGTGCAGAAAGACCGGGGCTGGCTCGACCAGATCTACGTGAATCACGAACGGGCCTGGATCGATCGGCTCTGGCACGACTTCCGTTTCGGCAAGGTAACGAGTTGAGGGCCGGTCGACACTGACAAGAGAGGTAAGACCCGTGAGTGCCACAAAACAACCCGTGATCGTGCTGGGGGCGGGAATGATCGGCTCCGCGATGGCGCAGGACCTCGCCGCGATGGGCGGACTCGAGGTCCATGTCGCCGACTCCCGAAAGGAGAGCCTCGAACGCGTCTCGAAGAAGGCCCCGGTGCGCACGCATCTGGCCGACCTCGGCAATCCGGAGGTGGTTCGCGGGCTTCTCGAGGACTTCCGGCTCGCCATCGGCGCCCTGCCCAGCGTGATCGGCTTGCAGTCGGTGAAGGCCAGCATCGAAGCAGGCTGCGACATGGTCGACATCAGCTTCATGGCCGAGGACGCGCGCGCGCTCGACGCTCTCGCCCGCGACCGCGGGGTCATCGCGGTCACCGATTGCGGCGTCGCCCCCGGGCTCACCAACATGGTGGCGGCCTGGGCGGCCAGCCGGTTCGATTCGTGCGAGCGGATCGAGATGTCGGTGGGAGGCCTGCCCGCGGTCCGAACCTGGCCCTTCAACTACAAGGCCGGCTTCGCGCCCTGGGACGTGATCGAGATCTACACCCGGCCCGCCGCGGTGGTGGAGAACGGACGCGTCGTCATCAAGGAGGCGATGTCCGATCTCCAACTCGTCGATGTCCCCGGAGTGGGCACCGTGGAATCGTTCGTCACCGACGGTCTGCGCAGCCTCGCCGACACCCTGAAGGTTCCCAACATGGTCGAGCGCACGCTGCGCTGGCCCGGCCACGTCGAACTCATGAGGGTCTTCCGGGAGACCGGCTTCTTCTCGCTCGAGCCCATCGCGGTGAGCGGGCAGACCCTGCGCCCGCGGGACCTCACCGCGGCCCTTCTCTTTCCGAGGTGGACCTTCGAAGAGGGAGAGGCCGACATCACGGTCATGCAGGTCCGCGCTTCGGGCCTGAAGAGCGGCGCGCCGCACCGCTTCACCTTCGACTTCGTGGATCGGTTCGATCCCGTGAGCGGTCTGCGCAGCATGTCGCGTTCGACCGGGTTCACCGCCACCGCGGTAGCGGGTCTGATCCTCGATGGCACACTGAAGGAGCCGGGAGTTCACGCACCCGAAGCGCTGGGCGCTCGACCGGGAATCCTCGACCGCGTGCTCGACTATCTGCGGGCGCGCGGTGTGCGGTGCGAAATGTCTGCGTGATCGCGCCCGCGCGGAGGCGCGGATGAATCGTTGGCAAGGATCCTGCAACGAAATTGGCGGCGGGCGGCTCGGCGTGGTTGTTTGTCCAGATTTGGAGTCAGCGCTTGAAGTTCACTCGTGCGGCATTTGTCCTGTTTGTCGGAATCAGCCTGGGCTGCGTGCAGGTGCAACCCGCCAAAGACACCGGGGAAATCAGTTCAACCTCGGCCTCGTCAACCGTTTCCGGGCCCAGCGGCGTGCCCACGCCCAACCCGAGCCCAGGGACGGCAACGACTACTCCCACGCCCGGAAGCAGCACGGGCCTCGCCTACACGCCCGACCTTCAGCCCATTTTCGCCTCAGACTGTCTGGTCTGCCACAGTGATCGGAACCCCCTCGGTCGCTACTCGATGAGCAGCTACGCCGCGGTGATGAGGGCGGTGAGCCCCGGAAGCGCCTCGAGCACTCTCGTGCGCGTCACCCAATCGAACGGAAGCATGTACCGGTACTGGAGCGGAGACCGGGCGACCAAAGCCACAAAGACGCGCGACTGGGTCGTCACCTACCGCGCGGCCCAGACCCGCTAAAGGACCTTCGATGACCCTCTCCCGTTCCTCCGCCCCGACCCGGGCCTTTCTGGCCGTCTTCCTGCTGACGCTCATGAGCCGCCCCTCGGCCGCGGCCGACCCGGGCTTCAGGGTCTCCGCGGCGCCTTCGATCAGCGTCAAGGACAGAGAAGGACACGTGCGCACCCTCTCCGAGTTCAAGGGCCGGGTGGTTCTCGTCGATTTCTGGGCGAGCTGGTGCGCGCCGTGCAAGGCCTCGTTCCCGGCGCTCGACTCCCTTCATGAAGAGTTCCACGACGCCGGACTCGATGTGGTCGCCATCAACGTCGACGAGGATGCGAAGAGCGCCCGGGCGTTTCTCTCGGGAAAGTCGCCCTCGATGAACGTCTTCTTCGATCCGCAGGGCCGGTCGCCCGAGGCCTTCAAGGTGGAGGGAATGCCCAGTTCGTTCCTCATCGACCGCGAGGGCAACGTCCGCTTCCGGCACATGGGTTTTAGCGACCAGACGCGGGCGGAGTTCCGGAGAGAGATCAAGATCCTGCTCGAGGAGGGCGCGGACCATGCTTCGAAATAGCCGCGATTCGCGACGACGACTGGCCCGCGGCCTCGCTCTTCTGGCCGCGCTGGGCGCCGCTTCCGGCGGCTGCGCCACGGTGAAGCCCTGGCAGCGCTCCCGGCTCGCCGATCCTTGCATGACCTTCGAAGCCAACGCCAACCTGACCGCCTACGCGGCTCACTGGCAGGAAGCCCGCGAGGGATCGTCGGGCGGCATGGGTGTCCAGGGCGGCGGCTGTGGCTGCAAATAGGGCCGTCGGCTTCGCGGCCGGACTTGGCGTCGTGGGCCTCGGCGTCCTGATCCTGGCTCCCGGATTCACGCGCAAGACCGACTCCGAGGAGATCAGCATCTTCTTCCACGGATTCCAGGATTCGCGAGGCGTCACCGTCCTGAGCCCCACGGTCGACCTCTCCAAGGACTTCACCGACCGCACCAACCTCAAGCTCAAGTTCGGGGTCGACGCCATTTCCGCCTCGTCCGACTCCTGCGCGCGCTGCCATCCCGACGGGGCCAACAGCGGGAGGGCGGTGCTCTCCGCGACCGTGAACCGGAAGTACGGAGATACGACGGTGGGCATCGGCGGCGAGTACTCCCAGGAAAACTTCTACCGCGCGAGCACCGTCTCCACCAGCATCTCGCGCGTGCTCAACCACGCCAACACCACGATCGCGGGCGGCTACGCCTTCTCCTTCAATCAGCCCGTGCTCCACCCGAGCGAGTTCGCGGAGAAGCAGTACGTGCATGACCTGTATGTCTCGCTGACCCAGACCCTCACGAAGACCACGGTGGCCCAGTTCGGCATGGAGTACGCCCGCATCAGCGGGTATCAGACGAGTCCGTACCTGCGGACCTCGGTGAACGGCCAGCTGGTGCCGGGCAACAGTCCCGATCTTCGGAACCGGTACACCTTCTCCGCGAAGCTCAGGCAGGCCCTTCCCGCCCGGACGTATCTCGAAGCCGACTACCGCCGCTACCAGGACAGCTGGCAGGTGGACTCGAACTCGGTGAGCGCGGGCCTCTCCCACTACTTTGGCGACTCCATCCTCGCCTATGGCGCGTACCGCTGGTACGACCAGACCGGCGCCTACTTCTATGCGCCGTCGTACACGGGAACGCCGGAGTACTACACCGGAGACTTCCGGCTCTTCCCCTTCGCTTCGCATCTCGTGACCGCAAGGATCGGCTATTCGCCGAAGGACGGCCTGTGGGGCATGAGGCCGGGGACTACCCTCAGCGGGCAATACGAGAGGTACTCGAGCAATTCGGGCTTCTCCGCCGCGATTTTCACCGGCGGTCTGACCATCCCCTTCGGCCGCAAGACGCCCTGATCGGGCGGGTCCGCCCATGACCTTCCTCAACGCCACGGCCGCGCTGCTCCTCCTCTCCGGGCAGACTGCTCCCCAGGCGGCTCCGGGAGAGACCCGGGAGTTCAGGTACCTGATGGGCACCTCGGTGCAGATCGCGGCCATCGGCGCAGACGAGGCGTACCGCAAGGCCGCCATCGAGGAATCCTTCGCCGCCATTCAGGAAGTGGACCGCCTGATGAGCAACTATCGCGACGACTCCGAACTCGCGATGATCAACGCCCGCGCGGCCACCGCGGCGGTAAAGGCAAGCGATCCCATGTTCGCGGTCCTGCGGGCCGCGCAGGATGTGAGCGCTCGCAGCCAGGGCGTCTTCGACGTGACCGTGGGCCCCCTGGTCAAGCTGTGGGGATTTCACGATCGAAAGCCGCACGTGCCGACCCCCGGGGAACTGGAGCGCATCCGGCCGCTGATCTCATATCGGAACCTCATCCTCGACGCGGCGGCGCACACCGTGCGCTTCGCGCGGCCGGGAACGGAGATCGATCTGGGGGGAATCGCCAAGGGCTTCGCGGTGGAGCTCGCGGGCGGGGTGATGCGGCGGCGCGGCCTGTCCGCGTTCATCGACGCCGGGGGCAATCAGTACATGGTCGGACGCCCGGCCGGCAAGGCCGCATGGACGCTCGGGATCAAGGATCCGGAAGCCCCGGAGCATCTGCTCGGGACCATCGATGTCGACGAGGGATCGGTCTCGACCTCGGCCCAGGGAACGAACTTCCTGATCGCGAATGGAAGGAAGTACGGCCACATCCTCGATCCGAGGACGCTCGAGCCCGCGGCGGACCGGTTGAGCGTGACCGTGGTGGCGAAAGACGCGACCCTCGCCGACGCGCTCAGCAAGGTGGGATTCCTCCTCGGTCCGGCGAAGGCCCTCGCGGTCATCGAATCTTTTCCCGGCGCGTCCGCGGTGATCTTCTTCAGGAACTCGAAAGGTGAATTGGAT
Source organism: Vicinamibacteria bacterium (assembly GCA_044229175.1). Taxonomy (GTDB): domain Bacteria; phylum Acidobacteriota; class Vicinamibacteria; order Fen-336; family JAGNNV01; genus JAGNNV01. The sequence continues at coordinate 27,068 of JBGATM010000043.1, forward strand.
CTGATCTGCTCGAAAGCCCTTCTCACCCGTTTCAAGAAGACACCCGGAGTCACTCCATGAACGCGATCCAGCACGCGCCGCACCTTCTCGCTCTCGCGCTCGGCGCCGGGCTCCTGGCCACATCGAGCCGCGCGGCCGAGCCGCCGCAGGCCCCGTTGAAGCTCGCGGGAACCTGGAAGCTCAACAAGGGGCTGAGCGAGGATCCTGCCCGGAAGATGATGGAGGGCATGCGCGCCGGCGGCGGCTCCGAACACGGCGGGCGACCCGGCGGGGGTGGAGGCATGGGCGGGCCAGGTGGC
>JBGATM010000044.1:0-27350 GCA_044229175.1 Vicinamibacteria bacterium
AACACCTTGAACCAGTTCTGGAAGAAGTTCGAGAAGGACTTGAAGCTCGCTTCCAAGAAGATGCGCTCGGTCAAGGGTGTCGAAGAGAAGACCGACGAGATCTGCGACAAGTGCGGCTCGCCCATGGTGATGAAGTGGGGCCGGTACGGCCGGTTCCTCGCCTGCTCCAACTATCCCGAATGCAAAACCACGCGCCAGCTCGCGGGGGCCGCGGAGGGCGCGCCCGAGGCCTCGGAAGAAGCGCTTTCGCAGCCCTGTCCCGAGCACGGCGAGATGCTCGTACCGAGGAAGGGCCGCTTCGGCTTCTTCCTCGCCTGTCCCAAGTACCCCGACTGCAAGGTCACGAAGAAGCTCGTGCGCGGCGCCGAAGGCCGGCTCGAACTCGAGAAGCTCAAGCCCATCGAGAACGAGTTCTGCCCGGACTGCAAGAAGCCTCTGGCCTGGCGCAAGGGCCGCTTCGGCAACTTCATCGCCTGCTCCGACTATCCGACCTGCAAGTACATCAAGAAGAAAGAGGCCAAGGACATCGGCCTTCTCTGCCCGGAGTGCCACGAAGGCCAGATCGTCGAACGCAAGGGCCGCTTCGGCAAGCCTTTCTATGGCTGCCGGCGTTATCCCCTGTGCAAGTTCACCGCGTATCACCGGCCCATCGCCGAGCCTTGTCCCAAGTGCGCCAAGCCGTATCTGCTTCAGAAGGACACCAAGAAGCAGGGATGGATCATCGGCTGCTCCGACGACGAGTGCGGCTACGAGCGTCCGATGGATGGACCTCCCGAGTGGTTCACCGCGGCCGCAGCCGCGGCCGCTCTGGCCGCGGCTGAGAAAGCCAGTTGAGCGCGCCAAAGAGAGTCATGGTCGTGGGCGGCGGTCTCGCGGGAAGCGAGGCCGCCTGGCAGCTTTCCAGGCGCGGGATCGGGGTCGACCTGTATGAGATGAGGCCGGTCCGCAAGACCCCGGTGCATCAGACCTCCGATTTCGCCGAACTCGTCTGCTCCAATTCCCTGCGCGGGAACGATCTCGATCAGGCCGCGGGCATCCTCAAGGAGGAGATGCGGCGCCTCGACTCGATCATCATCAAGGTGGCGGACGAGGTGCGCGTTCCCGCGGGCAGCGCGCTCGCGGTCGACCGCGGGGTCTTCGCGCAGCGCATCACCGAGGAGATCACCAGGCTTCCCGGAGTGGTCGTGCACCGGGAGGAGATCACCTCGATCCCCGAAGCCCCCATCGCCATCGTGGCCACCGGCCCGCTCACCTCCGACACCCTGGCGCGAGACATCGCCCGCTTCGTGGGCGAGACCCACCTGCACTTCTACGACGCGGTGAGCCCGGTCATCGAGGCCGACAGCATCGACATGACGAAGGTCTTCCGGGCCTCGCGCTACCAGAAGGGCACCGACGACTATCTCAACTGCCCCATGGACGAGGCCGAATACCGGGCGTTCTTCGAGGCGCTCACGAAGGCCGAGTGTTCCGAGGTCAAGGACTTCGAGAAGGAGTTCTTCTTCGAGGGCTGCCTTCCCATCGAGGTCATCGCGAGCCGCGGGCTCGAGACCATGCGCTTCGGCCCGATGAAGCCGGTCGGACTCATCAACCCCGCCACCGGGCGGCGGCCCTTCGCGGTGGTTCAACTGCGTCAGGACAACCTCGCGGCCAGCCACTTCTCCCTGGTCGGGTTCCAGACCCACCTCAAGTGGCCCGAGCAGAAGCGGATCTTCCGGATGATCCCGGGGCTCGAGAACGCCGAGTTCATCCGCTTCGGCATGATTCACCGCAACACGTACATCAATTCCCCGAAATCGCTCCAGCCCACCTTCGAGGCGAAGACCCGCCCCGGCCTCTTCTTCGCCGGCCAGATGAGCGGTGTCGAAGGGTACGTGGAGTCGGCGGCGTCCGGCCTGCTCGCGGGAATCTCCGCGGCCGCACGCGCGCGCGACGAAGAGCCCCAGGCCTTCCCGGCGGAGACCGCGATGGGGGCCCTTGGCCGCTACATCTCCGGCAGCGACCCCAAGCACTACCAGCCCACGAACATCGCCTTCGGTCTGTTTCCCGACCTCGCGGAGACGATCCGGGACAAGCGGCTGCGTCGTCGCGCTCTGTCCGAGCGGGCCCTGGTCTCCCTCGCCGCTTTCGTCGAGCGGGGGTTCAAAGGAGCGGGCGTCACCGATCCGGTCGTAGCATGAGGCATGCGGGACGAGATTGACCGGTTCGTTGCGTCGCTGACCGACGAGCGCAACGCTTCTCCGCACACCCTCCGCGCGTATTCGAAGGACCTGAGCCAGCTTCAAGCGTTCGCGCGCGCCCGGCTCGGCCACGAGGCCGCGGTGACCGAAATCGATCTGTGGCTGCTGCGCGCTTTCTTCGCCGACCTGCATGCCCGGAAGGCCTCCGCCACCACGGCCGGCCGCAAGCTCGCCACGTTCCGGTCGTTCTTCCGGTTTCTCTGCCGGGAGGGAACCCTCACCCAGAACCCCGCGCGCAGCCTGGTGGCCCCCAAGAAAGACCACCGGATCCCCACCTATCTGCAGGAGCAGGAGGCGGGGGATCTCATGAGTGCTTCCGATAAGACGAATAGATCAACCGAGCGTGATACTGCAGTCCTGGAGTTGCTGTATTCGACGGGAATGAGGTGTTCCGAGATTGTCGGCCTCGTGATGGACGATGTCGATACGGGCAACAAGTCGATTCGTATTCTTGGTAAAGGAAGAAAAGAGCGCTGGGTGCCATTCGGAGCACCAGCACTTTTAGCTTTAAAAGCATATTTAAGGACCCGACCCAAGATTTCGGGGCGGGATCCGGTATTTGCCGGGGCGCAGGGGAGGCCGCTTTCGGATCGAACGGTCAGACGGATCGTAACGCGGGGTCTCAGCCGTGCCTCGATACGCACAAAGGCCAGCACGCACACGCTGCGCCACTCGTTTGCGACTCATCTGCTCCAGCGGGGCGGAGATCTCAGGTCCATCCAGGAGCTTCTGGGCCACTCGAGTCTGTCGACCACCCAGCGCTACACGCACGTGAATCCCAAGTATTTGCTCGATATATACAAACAAACACATCCAAAGGCCTGAAACTGTTTAAGCCCTAGTGCGTCTCATGGATAGAAGTCATTCACAGATGTCCGACGAGCAATTGGTCGAAGCCTTTCAAGCCGGCCAACTGGCGGCTTACGACGAACTTGTGGCTCGTTGGCAGTCGAAGATCCGGGGCGCCGTCTGGCGCGTCCTGGGGTCGACCGAGGACGCTGCCGACATCACCCAGGAAGCGTTTCTCCGGGCCTTTCGCGGCCTCAAGGCGTTCAAGCGCGAAGCCAAGTTCTCGTCCTGGATTTACCAGATCGCCCTCAATCTTTGTCGAGACTCTCTGCGTCGTAAGAAGGGTAAGAGTTATGTCAGCCTCGACGAACCCGAACCGCAAGTCCCCGCTCTCGTCTCATCCGGTCCTTCGCCCCTCGAACTCTCCGAGGGCAACCAACTCGCGGATCGAGTGCGCATGGCCATTCAGAAGCTCTCCGAGGAACAACGGGAAGTGATCATCCTGAAGGAATACGAAGGACTCACGTTCGCGGAAATCGCGGAGACCCTCGGCCTGCCCACGTCGACCGTGAAGACCCGCCTCTACCGCGGGCTGGTCGAGATGAAGCAACACCTCGCCCGGGAGGGCGTCACCAGCGCCTCCGCGATTCACGAGTCCAACGAGCCCTGGGATCGGACATAATTTTGATAATCACTCACAATCAGGACCAACAGTCATGACGGCCACACTCTCCTGCGAAGCATTGCGCGATGACATCATCGCGTTGCTCTACGACGACGGCGATCCCGCCTGTAAGTCCCGCGCGCGGGACCATCTCGCTCAGTGCGTTCCCTGCCGCGCCGAGTACTCCGAGCTGAAGGGCGTCCGCAAGGCGCTTCAAGGCTGGGAGCTTCCCCTGCCCGCGCCTCTTCCCCAGGCCCGACCGACCGGGCGCTGGTTTGCCACCGGCCTCGCCGCCGCCGCCGGACTCATCCTCGGCATTGGCGTGGCCCTGGCCGGCCGCAGCGCCTTCGCCCCCGCCGCACCCGCCACCCTGGCGTCCGGCAGCAACCCGGCCCAAGCCGACGCGGCGCACCAGTTCGTTTCGTACGACCAGCTGCAGGAGGCGCTCAAGACCCAGGAGAGCCGTCATCAGGCGGAGATCGCCGATCTTCGCCATTCCCTGACCCTGGTCTCCGAAGCCCCCGCCGCCTCGGGTCCGGGCCGCGCGACCAATGTCTCCAATCTCTCGCCCGCGACCATCGAGCGGCTTCTCAAGGCCTCCGAAGAGCGGCAGGCGCGGCTGTTCGAGGCGCGACTCGCCGGCCTTCGCACGGAGAGCGATCTCCAGCGCCAGTACGACATGGCCCAGATCGCGGCCGGCCTCGCCTACATCGACTCCCGGACCGGAGCCGACGCCGCCCGCACGAGCGAACTGATGAAGAATCTCGTTCGCGTCACCGCCAAACCGCAGGACAAGTGATCGCGTCCTAATCGGCCCATGCTGACCGCCCTCGCCCTCGCGCTCTCGCTCTCGCAGGAGACGCCGCAAAAGGATCCACGCGCGGACCTTCAGCGCTTCTCGGTCCGCCTCGAGCAGCGCCTCGCCTCCGCGTGTCGGCCCCTCGAGCCGATGGTCTTTCTCTCCGGCCTCCCCGAGACGCGCTTCGTGTATCTCGAGGGCATCGGCCCCGTGTTCCTCCTCCCGCCGCGGGCGCTTCCCAATCCGCCCGCGCCCAAATCCGACCAGGCGAAGCCGGAGATCTCGGTTTCAGGCGGGGTGAACGGGCCGCAGGTCGCGGTCGTCACCAAGCGCCCGAGCGACCTCGCCATCCTCGAAGCGCGCATCCGCGAGACCCGCAAGGAGGCCGAGCGGATGCGGGCTCAGGCCGACGCCGCCTTCGCCGACGCGGAGCGGCAGTTGATGGCCGAACTCCGGCCGGGTCTCTCCGAGTCCACCACCACCGTCACCTTCCAGGGTCCCCTGTCCTTCTTCTTCGACGACGTGGTCGACGACACGCGCACCCCCGAACAGGTTGAAAAGGACGTCAAGGACGCGCTCGTCACCGCGATCCTCGAGGACTCCTCCGTGCTGAGGACCCTCCCGCCCGCGGATCAGGTCACCGTCTCCGTCGAGCTCGTGTCCCGACCCCAGCCCTGGGTCCGCGCTCTGCCCGCGCGCACCCTCATCGTTCGCGCGCAGAAGGCCGACCTTGACGCCTTCACCTCGGGGAAGCTCTCCCGGGACGAACTGCTCAAACGGATCCAGACGAAGGCTTACTGACCCGCAGCAGGGCCGCGAGGGTGACGAGGCCGATGGAGCCGTCGGTCGCGGCGAAGAGCAGGAACGACGAAGGCGAACCGCGCAGGTAGTGGTCTGCGATGAACAGCACCGCTCCCACGATCTTGACGAAAACGCCCGCGACCCAGAGATAACCGCGCCGCGCGTCCACATCCTGGGCGCACCAGAAGTAGCCCAGGGCCAGGGTCAGGGTGAACAGACCGTTCAGTTGAGCATTCAGCACCGGCACCGGAGGCGGCGCGCCGAACAGCCGCGCGGTCAGCTCGGGCACCAGGAGCATCGGCACCGCGAGAGCGAGGTCGTACACCCCGCCCAGGACCGCGAGCGCTCGAAGGGAGGGAAACCTCATCGCGTCCCTATACTATTCGCACGCCATGCGTCGCCGACCCGTTAAGCCGCTCCTTTTCCTCCTCGCGACGGCGCTCGGGCTCCAGGCCGCATGCGGCAAGCGCGCCGATCCCCTGCCCCCCTACCTCAAGACGCCCATGCCCCCGACCGGTCTCGACGTCATCCAGGTCGGCGAGGAGGTGGAACTGCGCGTTCTCGCGCCCACCACCACCACCGAGCGGCGCCCACTGCCCGTGATCGAACTAGAGTGGCTCGAGGGTCCCGCCGTTGGCGACTTCCGCAAGACCGCGACTTCCCTCCTGCGCGAAGAGGTGGCCCCCGGCGAATTGCGGACCAAGCGGTTCCCCCGGCCCGCCACCGACGTTCGCTTCATGGTTCGGGCGCTCAACGGGAAGGCCCAGTCGCCCATCAGCGGCCTGGTGCCGTTCAAACCCGCGCCCGTTCCCTCACCCCCCACCGGGCTCGAGGTCGAGAACACCGCCGCGGGCGTTGCCCTGCGCTGGACCAACCCCCCGGGGGCCGAGCCGTGGCCCACGCCGTCGATAACGCCGTCGCCGACCCCCACACCCTCGCCATCGTCCGCCCTCGCCAGTGCCTCGCCTGGTTCAGCGGTTTCGGCCGCCGGCCCCGCGCCCACGCCGACCCCCACGCCGACCCCCACGCCAACCCCTGCACCAACGCCGACCCCGACCCCCGCGCCGCCGACTACCCCCTCGCCCGCGGTGACCACGCTGGTGGCGGGCGACAAGACCGCCGCTCCCGTACCCGGCGCCTCGCCCACTCCCTCGGTCTCTCCGACTCCCTTTCCGACGCCTTCGCCCACACCTCCAACCGGAATCCGAATCTTCCGCACCGACGGCGCCCCCCGACTCGCCCGCGAACCGTTGCAGGCCTCTCAGTGGCTGGACCCGCTCCCAAAGGCCGGCGACAAGCCGTGCTACGCGCTCCGTTACGCGACGTCCTTCAAGCCGATCGTGGAGAGCGTCTCCACCGAGCCCGTCTGCGTCGAGGTCAAGGATCTCGTCCCCCCCGAGCCGCCCGGCCGCCTCGTCGGAGACATAGGCGCCACTTTCGTCGAGCTCTCGTGGCTCGCCTCTCCCTCCCCCGACGTGGCCTTCTATCGTATCTATCGCGCGATCGACGACGGCCCGCGGACCATGGCCATCGAAACCCAGGGCCCCGTCCTCAGGATCCGCGACCCCAACCTGACGCGCGGGTCCCGATCCTACGACGTGGTCGCCGTGGACAAGGGCGGAAACGAGAGCGTTCCCGGAGCCCCCATCAAGCTCGTCATCCCCTGAGTTTCATCGGCGGCGATATCATCCATCCCCGCCCATTTCACCACCATGCCTCTTTACGAATACCGCTGCGGTCAATGCAACCTTCCGTTCGAGAAGTACGCCCGCACGTTCAACGACCGCCCCGAGTGCCCGGGATGCGGAGGTTCGGACGTGGCGCGCCAACTCTCCACCTTCGCCGTCTCCACGGGCCACGGCGCGAAGAGCGCGCCGTTTTCGGCCGCGTCCGGCGGATGCGGTGAAGGCCCGCCCTGCGGAGCCGCCCACTGCGGTCGGCTCGCCAACTAGCCTCGGACCGGAAGAAACATGACTGATCGCCTAGCCGTTCTTCGGGACAAGGTTCGCCGGGCCGAAGAGGGCGGCGGGGCCCTTCGCCGCGAGCGCCAGCACCGCGAAGGGCGCCTCACCGCGCGCGAGCGCGTGGAGATCCTCCTCGACGAGGGTTCACTCGAAGAGCTCGACAAGCTCGTCGAGCACCGCTGCACCGACTTCGGCATGGCCGAGCAGAAGATCCCCGGCGACGGCGTCATCTCCGGGTTCGGCCGCATCGATGGCCGGCTCGTCTTCGTCTTCGCGCAGGACTTCACCGTGTTCGGCGGCAGTCTTTCCGAGACCAACGCGCTCAAGATCTGCAAGGTCATGGACCTCGCCATGAAGATGGGCGCCCCGGTGATCGGCCTCAACGATTCGGGCGGCGCGCGCATCCAGGAGGGGGTGGCGTCTCTCGGCGGCTACGCCGACATCTTCCTGCGCAACACCCTCGCCTCCGGAGTGATCCCGCAGATCTCGGCCATCCTCGGCCCCTGCGCGGGGGGTGCGGTCTACTCGCCCGCCATCACCGATTTCAACTTGATGGTGAAGGACACCTCGTACATGTTCGTCACCGGTCCCGACGTCATCAAGACCGTGACCCACGAGGAAGTCACCAAGGAAGACCTTGGCGGGGCGATGACCCACAACGCCCGCTCCGGCGTCGCGCACTTCGCCACCGACGACGATCGCGCGTGCCTTCTCCTCATTCGCGACCTGATGTCGTACCTGCCCTCCAACAATCTCGAGGAAGCGCCGCTCCATGCCACCTCCGATCCGAGCGACCGCGAGGACCCGGGCCTCGACACCCTGATTCCCGAGGATCCGAGCAAGCCGTACGACATGAAGAAGCTCATCGCCGCGGTGGTCGACGACGGGCGGTTCCTCGAAGTCCACGAGCACTACGCCGCGAACATCGTGGTCGGGTTCGCGCGCTTCGCGGGCAGGAGTGTGGGCATCGTGGCCAATCAGCCGGCCGTGCTCGCCGGCTGCCTCGACATCGACGCCTCGGTCAAGGGCGCCCGCTTCGTCCGGTTCTGCGACGCCTTCAACATCCCGCTCATCACCTTCGAGGACGTGCCGGGCTTCCTTCCCGGAACCTCGCAGGAATACGGCGGCATCATCCGCCACGGCGCGAAGCTCCTCTACGCCTACGCCGAGGCCACGGTCCCCAAGATCACCGTGATCACGCGCAAGGCCTACGGGGGTGCTTATTGCGTGATGTCCTCGAAGCACATCCGGACCGATCTCAACCTCGCCTACCCGATGGCCGAGATCGCGGTCATGGGCCCGGAGGGTGCGGTGAACGTGCTCTACCGCCGCGAGCTCGCCGCGGCTGAGGACGCGATCGCCATGCGCCTCGCCAAGGTGCAGGAGTTCAAGGACAAGTTCGCCAACCCCTACGTGGCCGCCGATCGCGGCTTCATCGACGACGTCATCGAGCCGCGCCACACCCGTCGCCGGATCATCGCGGGCCTCGAGATGACCAAGACGAAACGCGACAAGAACCCGCCCAAGAAGCACGGAAATATTCCGCTGTAGTGGCTGTCGTTCTCCGCTGCACGGTTCGGGGGTGCGCGGAGTCGCTCACCCGGGAGGGAACGCGCTTTGTCTGCGGGAAGGGTCACTCCTTCGACCTGCATCGCTCCGGTTCGCTCAACCTCCTTCAGCCGCAGGACCGGCGATCCAAGCACCCGGGCGATTCGCGCGAAGCGGCACAGGCGCGGCGACGTCTCGCCGGAATCGGCCTTGCAGATGCGGTGCACCAGGCGTTCGCGCACGTCATCGGTACGAGATCCCAGGGAGCCTCGGCGACCCTCCTGGATGTTGGCTGCGGTGAAGGAGCCTTCCTCAGGCATCTGGCCGCAATCTCCGGCCTCGAGCGTCACGGAGTCGACATCTCCGCACCGTCGATCGAACTCGCGGCGAAAGCGTCACCCGAGGTCCTCTTCGTGGTGGCCAACGCCGATCGGTTTCTGCCCTACGCCGACCAGACCTTCGATTTCGTGACCTCCATCGACTCGCGGGTGAATGCCGGCGAGTTCGAGCGGGTCCTCAAGAAAGGCGGTCTCATCCTCGTCGCCGTGCCCGGCCCCGACGACCTGATCGAGCTGCGCGAGCGGGTTCAGGGCGGGAAGGTCGAGAAGTCCCGAGCCAGGCGGGTCGAGGAGGAGATGGAGAAGTCGCTCCGTCTGCGGGAGCGCACCACGGTTCGCGAGTCCCGGACTTTCGAGCCCCCCGCTTTGCGCGACCTTCTCACCGTCACCTACCGCGGTTTCCGACAGAGCGAACGCGCCGCGGTGGAGTCGCTAGCGGCCATGAAGGTGACGCTCTCGCACGAGGTGCTCGCTTTCGAACGTCGCTAGCGCAGCGCGGCTTCGAGCGCAGTCGCGGCGTCGGTCTTGCTGTCGCGGTACTTGACGATCACCGCGGTGGCGAGCTGCAGGCCGCGGGCCTCGGCGAACGGGCCCTTCGCGGGCCGCGATCCGGGGACCACCACCGCGTCCTCCGGAACTTCCCGCACCCACTCGCGTTCACGGATGAGATCGTGGATCACCGTCGACGCGGTGAGGACCACGCCGCTCGCGAGAACGGCGCGCCGCCGCACGCGCACTCCTTCGAAGACGCCCACGAGGCCGCCCACGAACGCGTCGTCCTCCACGATGACCGGACGCGCTCCCGCGGGCTCGAGCACGCCGCCGATCTGAGCGGCCGCGGAGAGATGCACGCGCTTGCCGATCTGCGCGCACGACCCGACGAGAGCGTGTGAATCCACCATCGTGCCTTCGTCGACGTAAGCACCCATGTTGATGAAGGCGGGTGGCATCACGGTGACGCCCGGGGCCACGAACGACCCGCGCCGCACGCTCGAACCCCCGGGGACCATCCGCACCCCGGCCTCGAGAGAGAAAGCGCGGGGTGGGAAGGCGGTCTTGTCGATGAAGGGAAACCCGGGGCCCGGAAGCTCGACCATCTTCGTCGCTCGAAAACCCGCGAGGATCGCCTGCTTCACCCAGGTGTTGACCCGCCAATCGCCCGCGCCATCGGGCTCGGCCGAACGCAATTGCCCGGACTCGAGCCCGCGCAGCAAGGCCTCGTGCGCCTCCGGCCAGAGAGGATCCGCGGCGGCTTCCGCGGGCGGCCGTTCGTAGAAAGCGCGGAGGGCTTCGAGATTCATGAGTGCCTAGTACTTGATTCCGGCGTGCGCGAGAGCCGCCTTGATCCGTGCGCGGGTGGCTTCCGCCGCGGGTACGAGGGGCAGGCGGACGAAGTCGCCGCCGAGGCCCATCATCTGCAGCCCCGCCTTGAGGGGAATGGGATTGCTCTCCACGAAGAGCGCGTCGATCAGGGGGAGAAGCCGGTTGTTGAGCTTGACCGCCTCGTCCCGCCGTCCCGCGCGGGCCGCGTCCACGAGCTTCTTCGTCTCTTTCGGAACCATGTTGCCGAGGACCGAGACCAGCCCCTCGGCACCCACCGCGATCGAGGCGAGGGCGAGATTGTCGTCGCCGGAAAGAAGCGTCTTGCCTTTGGGCAGCGCGCGCGCGACTTCACCGATCTGCGCCATGTTCCCGCTCGATTCCTTCACCGCCACCACCTGCTCGTTCTGCCAGAGCAGCTGCAGGGCCGCGGGAGTCAGGTTGAGACCGGTGCGCCCGGGGACGTTGTAGACGATGAAGGGAAGCCCCGGCGCCGCGTCCGCGGCCGCGCGGAAGTGGGCGACGAGACCCTGGGGTGTGGGCTTGTTGTAGAAGGGCGTCACGATCAACGCGCCGTGCGCGCCGAGCTCCTGCGCGCGCTTCGTCCACGCCACGGTCTGGCGGGTGGAGTTGTGGCCGGTTCCCGCCACCACGAATTTCCCGCGCGCTTCTTCCAGGGTCGCCGCGATCAGAGGATCGCGCTCCTCCTCGGCAATGGTCGCGGCCTCGCCGGTGGAGCCGAGGACGACGAGCACATCGGCGCCCCCCTTCGCCACATGCTTGACCAGGGCGCGGAACGCCTTCATGTCGACATCGCCCGAGGCGGTGAAGGGAGTGGCGAGAGCCACGGAGAGTCCGGAAAAATCGGCGGTCTTGCTGGTAGTCACGGTCTGACCTCTTTGAAAAGTGGATCGAGTGTTTCTTCGGAAAACTGGTCCATGGTGTAGACACCCCTGCGGCCGTGGATCCACGCGGAGACGCGGAGCGCGCCGTCGGCATAGGCCATGGGGGAGCGCGAGGCATGAATGAGTTCGAGGGTCTCCGCGGGAGCGTCGATGCCCACGATGTGGCTCGAGTAGGTATGGCCGGCCCGGATCGAAGACACGCTCAGCTGGTGCTCTTTCAGGTCTCCCGGGCCCTGCAGTGTCCACTCGACCTTCCGCGGACAGCCCTTCATGATGACCCGGGCCAGGAGCTTCGCGGTGCCCGAGGGCGCATCCTTCTTGCGGGCATGGTGATGTTCGACGATGTAGGGATCGCGTCCGGGGTCGAGGGCGGCGAAGCGGGCCATCACCAGGGTGAGGCGCGCGTAAAGCGCGATGGAGAGCGAGAAGTTGGGCGCCACCACGACGCCGATCCGGTTGCCCACCCGCTCCTTGAGGTCGGGGATCGACCAACCGGTGGTGCCGATCACGAGATCCGTCGAATTCTCGAGCGCCCAGTTCAGGTGGGTTTCCGCCGCTTCTCCCATCGAAGCGTCGATCGCGACGTCGACGGCTCCGCTCGGCGCCTGGTTCCGGCCCACCTGCCAGCTGATCTTCTCGCCGCCCAGGGTCGCGATCGCGGAGCCCAGCCGCCCGCGTCCGAACAGTCCGATCTTCATCTCAATTCTCCATTCCCCGCGAAGAGCGCCTTGTGCAGCAGGCGCACCGCCGCCGCTTCATCCTTGCGCTCGACCACCAGACTCAGGTTGATCTCGTTGCTGCCCATGGAAATCATCTCGACGTTGATCGAGGACAACGCCCCGAAGACCCGGGCGGCGAGACCGGGCGTGTGCTTGAGGCGCTCGCCCACGAGCGCCACCAGGGCGCGGTCCGAGGCCACGCTCACATGAGCGAAGGCGGAAAGCTCCTTCCTGATCGACTCGATGGGCGCGGTCGCTTCCACGGTGAGGGAGACGCTCACCTCCGCGGTCGCCACCACGTCGACCGAGGTGCCCAGCCGGCCGAACACCTCGAAGATCCGGGCGAGAAAACCGCTCTGCGCGAGCATTCGTGTGCTTTCGATGGTGATGACCTGGATGGGTCCCCGGCTGGCGATGGCGGTGGCGGGCCGCGGCGAGCCGGCGCCGCCCTTCGCGGTGATGGTGCTGAACTTTCCCTCCGGCCGCATGGTGTGGCGCACGGTCACGGGAATGTCGGCGTCGACCGCGGGCTGGATGGTCGCGGGATGGAGCACCTTGGCCCCGAAGGCCGCGAGTTCCGCGGCTTCGCGGAAGCTGAGTTCGAGGATGGGCGAAGCGTCGGGCACCATCCGCGGATCGGCGGTCAGGATGCCCTCGACGTCGGTCCAGATCTGGACTTCGGTGGCGCCGATCGCGGCGCCGAGGAGCGAGGCGGAGTAATCGCTCCCGCCGCGGCCGAGGGTGGTGGTGATGTTGTCCCTGGTCGAGCCGATGTACCCCTGCGTCACCACCACGCGGCCCGCGCCCATGAGCGGCACGAGCTCGGTTCGCGCGAGGGTCGCGATCTCGCCGGTCTGGGGCTCGGCTTCTCCGAAACGAGCGTCCGTGCGAAGGACCCGGCGCACGTCGAGCCATGCCGTGGGCACGCCCCGGGAGTGGAGGTACGCGGCCACGATCTGCGAGCTCAGGAGTTCGCCGAAAGAGACGATGGCGTCCCGGCTGCGCGCCGAAAGTTCCCGCAGCAGTGAGACGCCGCGCAACAGCATGTCGATCTGGGTCGACAGCGCTTCGATGAACTGCTGGAGGTCTACGGGCGGCTCGCCTTCCCAGAGTTCCGTGCAGGCCTTCTTGTGCTTCGCCACAATCTCGCGGAGGGCTTTGAGAGCTGCTTCCGTCTCCCCGCGTTCCGCCGCCTGGGCGGCCGCGAAGAGGGCGTCGGTGGTCTTGCCCATCGCGGAGAGGACCACGAGGGGAGATCTCGAGCTCGCCGCCTCCACGATCTCGGCCACGCGTCGCACGCACACGGCGTCCGCGACGCTGCTGCCGCCGAACTTCAGGACCACGCTCATGCGAGGTACCCCAGGGCGTGGGCGAGTTCGGCGTTGAGAACGGACGCGCCCGCGGCGCCGCGTTCGGTGTTGTGGCCGAGCAGAGCGAACTTGATCCCGAGCATCGGGCAGGACCGCACCCGGCCCACATGCACGCTCATGCCGCCATCCTTCTCGACATCGAGCCGCACCTGGGGCCGATCTTCGGCTTCGTGCACGCGGATCGGAAACTGGGGCGCGGTGTGAAGGGGAGCGACCCGCGGATCCCCGCGCCACGCGCGAAAGACCTCGACGACCCGCTCAGGCGAAGGATTGCCGCGAAGCGCGACGCTCACCGCTTCGCTGTGGCCTTCGATCACGGGCACGCGATGGCACATCGCGGAGATCGCGAAGGGCGCGGTTTCGATGCGGCCGTCGACGAAGCGCCCGAGCATCTTGGGCGTCTCCTCCTCGACCTTCTCCTCCTCGTTGCGGATGAAGGGGATCACGTTGCCCAGGATGTCGAGGCTCGGAACCCCGGGATAGCCGGCCCCGCTGATCGCCTGCATCGAGGTCATGAAGACCCGCTCGATGCCGAAGGCCTGATGGAGCGGGGCGAGGCCCATGACCAGGACGGTGGCCGTGCAGTTCGGATTGCAGACGATGGCGCCTTTCCATTCGCGCGACTTCCGCTGCGTCTCGATCAGGCCGAGGTGATCCGCGTTCGCCTCCGGCACCAGCAAGGGCACATCGGAAGCCATGCGGAACGCCGAGGCGTTCGAGAAGACGAACGATCCTCTGGCCGCGAAGAGCGGCTCGATCTGTGAGGCGGCGCCGGAATCGAGGGCGCTGAACACCACCGGCGCCATGGCCTCGTCGGGATGCGCGGGGCGAAGCGGCTGTTTCCGAAGACCTCCGTAGGGCTCGCCGTCGAGGCGCCAGGCGCAGGCGTCCTCGTAGATCTTGCCCGTGCTGCGGTCGGACGCGGCCAGATGCCGGATCTCGAAGAGAGGGTGATCCATCAGGCGGCGCACGAAGCGCTGGCCCACGACGCCGGTGGCGCCCAGAATGGTGACAGGAATGCGACTCATCGCGGTTGTTTCATCTCCGTTGGACTCCGCCTTCATGGAGTCCATCGTCGAAACAACGGTGGACTATCGAGAGTCCACACCACTCGCCGCAACGGATGCGACGAACATTGTTCCTCAGGCACTCCACGGTCTCCTTTGCCTGAGACCGCAGCAGCCGCGGGGTCTTCTCCCCTCACGTCCAAGGATGAAGTTGCTGACGACCTCATCCCTTCGGCGGTCCTCCCCTTTCGCCTTCCTTCAACCGATCACAGCATCGTCTGGAAGACTACTGATGGGGACCGCTCCTCCATCGGGCGACGCGGAGGATGTCACAACAAAGCGGATAGAGGCAAGCTCGCCTCCGAGGATCGCTTGAACCACTAGAATCCCGGTCTGGTGTCGAGTCCTCGAAAATTCAAGAAGATCCTGATCGCCAACCGCGGCGAGATCGCGGTTCGGGTGATGCGCGCCTGCCGCGAGCTCGGGATCTCCACGGTGGCCGTGTACTCCGAGGCCGACCGCGCGGCTCTGCACGTTCGCTACGCGGACGAGGCGTACTTCATCGGCCCCGCGCCATCCCGCGAGTCGTACCTCAAGATGGAGACGATCCTCGAGGTGGCGAAGCGCGCGGGAGCGGAGGCCATCCACCCGGGCTACGGCTTCCTCTCCGAGAACGCGGCCTTCGCGAAGGCCTGCAAGGACGCGGGCGTGGTCTTCATCGGGCCGGGAGAAGCCGCCATCACCGCGATGGGAGAGAAGACCTCGGCGCGCCGCGTGGCCGTGGAGGCGGGCGTCCCCGTGGTGCCGGGCGCGCTTCATCCGCTCGCCGACAACGAAGCCATCCTGAAGGAGTCGAAGCGAATCGGCTTTCCGCTGATGCTGAAAGCCGCGGCGGGTGGAGGAGGCAAGGGGTTGCGCCTGGTTCACCGGGCCGAAGATCTCGAGGCCGCGGTGCTTCGCGCGAGAAGCGAAGCGAAGAGTGCTTTTGGCGACGACAGCCTCTACATCGAGCGCGCGATCACGAAGCCCCGGCACATCGAGATCCAGGTCCTCGCCGACACGCATGGGAACGCGGTGCACCTGTTCGAGCGCGAGTGCTCGATCCAGCGCCGCCACCAGAAGATCATCGAAGAGAGCCCTTCGCCTTTCGTGACTCCCGAACTGCGGGAGAGGATGGGCGCCCTCGCGGTGGCTCTGGTGAAGAAGGTCGGCTATGTCAACGCAGGCACCCTCGAGTTCCTGGTCGACGAGAACCGCGAACCGTATTTCCTGGAAATGAACACCCGCCTTCAGGTCGAACATCCGATCACGGAGATGGTGACGGGCGTCGACCTGGTCAAGATGCAGATCCGCATCGCGGAGGGCGAGCCGTTGCCCTTCGCCCAGAAAGACCTCACCCAGCGCGGCCATGCCATCGAGTGCCGGGTCTGCGCCGAGGATCCCGACGCGAACTTCATTCCGAATCCGGGAAAGATCGAGACCCTGCGCGTGCCCGGCGGGCCGGGGGTGCGCGACGATTCCGGGGTCTACGAAGGCTTCGAAGTGCCGATGTTCTACGATCCCCTGATTTCGAAGCTCGTGGTCCATGCCGAGACCCGCGAAGCGGCGATCGCTCGGATGCTGCGCGCGGTGTCCGAATACAAGATCACCGGCATCAAGACGACCCTGCCGTTTTTCGACCGGGCCCTGCGGCATCCGCGGTTCATCGAGGGCGACTTCGACACGAGTTTCGTGGGAAGGCTGCAGGGGGAGAACGATGAGAGGACCCGGGCGAGCGAGATCGCGATGGCGGTGGCCGCGGTCGCCACCTATCGCGCGCGTCGCCGGTCCAGGGTCGAAACCGGTGCCGGTCCCTCGAAGGGATCGCTCTGGTGGCGTCTGGGCAACCGCGAGTCGGTGACCCGGCTTTGATGCGTCGAAGGGATTCAGGAGCGCGCCGTGTTCTTTGACGCCACCACCGCGGGGAAGACTTCCCGGGTCGAAGTTCGCGAGGTCCAGGGTCGCTATCACGTGACCATCGGCGACAAGACTCTCGAGCTCGACTGGGTTCGCACCGGCGAGAACGAGGCCTCGATCCTGGTCGATGGCGCGTCCGTGGACGCCGCCGTCGAAAAAACCTCCGAGGGCTTCGCGGTTCTGATCCGCGGCGACCGATTCGACGTGGACCTCAAGGACGCGGTCAAGGGCGTCGCTCTCGGCAAGGTGGTCCACACCGGTCCCCTCAAACTCACCGCACCCATGCCCGGGAAGATCGTCAAGGTCCTGGTGAGCGCGGGCGACCCGGTCGAAGCCGGTCGCGGCGTCCTGGTCATGGAAGCCATGAAGATGGAGAACGAGCTCAAAGCCGCACGGGCCGGAACCATCCAGGAGATCCGGGTCAAGGAGGGTCAGGCCGTGGAAATGGGCGCTCTCCTTCTCGTCATCGGCTGATCCGGTCCGGACGGCAAATGAGGGGCAAAGGACTTCCTTTGCGATCATGTAGATGTTGATAAGGAAGATCGCTCGCTTAAGCCGGATCAGTCTGGCCGTACTCGCCCTCGCCGGGCTCACGGTCCTGACCGTGATCGCGCTCTTCGGCGAGAAGGTCCTGCGGACCGAGGTCGAGCGCCGGCTCGCGGAGGCGCTCCATCGCAAGGTCACGGTGGGGGCCCTCTCCGTGAACCTTCCCGCCCGCGTGGTCGAGCTCTCGGACCTGGTCATTCCCGGTCTTCCGGGGTCGAAACAGCCTTCGCTCATCGCTCCCCGGGTTCGCATCGCCCTCTCGTTCCGATCGCTCTTCACGCGCCGCATCCTGCTTCGTGGCCTGGAACTCGATCGGCCCCGGATGTCGTGGCAGGTCTTCAAGGACGGTTCCACGGACCTGCCCGGGATGGAGTCGAGCGGCGGGCCGCCTTCCCGCCAGGTCTCCATCGGCAAGTTCGTGGTGAGCCAGGGAGAGCTCCTCCTGAACGACCAGAAGATCCCCCTCGACCTCGACTGGCCGAACTTCGAGGCGGCATTGACCGCGGACTTGAAGGGCGTCCTCAAGGGAACTCTTGCCGCCGGGCCGGGAGCCATGCGTTTCGGGGAACTGCCCGCGCAGGATGCCCGGTTCGAACTGGGCATCGCATTCGCGGACTCGACCCTCGTCATCGATCGCGGGTCCTTCAGCGGCGCCGGCGGCACCACCCTTTCCCTTTCCGGCGCCCTCGACTTCCACAAGACGCCGAAGGGTCAGCTTCGCTTCGCGGGGCCGTTCGACCTCGAGACCTTCGATCAGAGAGTCATCGCCACGGGCCTCGACCTCAAGGGCATCGCGCAGACGCAGGCCCTGCTCACCATCGACGGAGACAAGCTGGCTTTCACCGCCAACCTGAAGGGCCAGCGCGCCTCCTTCGACTCGATTCCCATCGAGACCTTCGCCACGAACCTTGAATGGAATGGCGCGGACCTCCAGCTCAAGGACGTCGTGGTCGAAGCCCTCGGCGGCAAGGCCGCTCTCGACGTGGCCCTGCCGCACGAGGCGCCCACGCGGATCAAGGGAACCCTGGACAACCTCCAGGCCGAGCCGCTTCTTCAATGGCTCTTCGCCTCCGGCACCGCGGGAATCGGGGCCCGGGTCTCGGGGCCCATCGATCTCTCGCTCCCGCGCGCGGCCCCCAAGCTCCTGAGCGGCACGGGAGACCTCGAGATCACAGGCGATCCGGCGCAGGGAGATCCGGTCTCGGGGCGATTCCCGTTCACCCTCACGAAGGGAGCCTTGACCATGACCGCGGTTCGGATCGAGGCGCCGAAGACCACCGCGAATTTCGCCGGCACCATCCAGCCCGACCAAAGTCTCGACCTCGACGTCACCCTCTTGAGCCAGGACCTTGCCGTCACCGACGGTCTCGGCGTTCGTCTCCGGACCGCCTTCGGGGCGAAGGGCGCCCGGATTCTCGGCGCCACCGGGAACGGAACCGCGCAGGGGCGGGTCACGGGCACGATGGGCGAACCGGTGTTCACCGGACGCTTCAGCGGGACGAGTGTCGCCTACCTCGGGGTTTCCTGGGGGGCCATCGACTGGGCCGGAAGCGCGTCGATCACGGACCTGAGGAGCGACAAGCTGATCGCGGTCCGAGGCGTTTCGCGCCTGGAGATGAGCGGCGCGATGCGTCTGGGCGAGCGGGGAGTGGACGACGCCATGGATCTGAACATCGCGATCAGGGACTGGCCGGCGAAGGATCTGCTGCGGGTGGTCGACTCGGACCTCGATGTCGAGGCCGCGACCTCGGGCGCCGTGCGCCTGCTCGGCTCCGCCGCGAAGCCCCTCGGGCACGCCGAGCTCACGAGCGCCGCCGGCAAGGCCTACGGAGTCGCCTTCGTCCGGGGCGACCTCAAGCTCCGGTTCGAGGGCGAAGCCCTCCAGGTGGAGAGCCTCAAGGCCGGGGTGGGCAGCGGCGATCTCTTCGTCAAGGGCCGCCTGACCGGAGAGGGGTCGGCCCAGGCCTTCGACGGCGAGGTGGATGTGAAGGAAGTGGAGCTCGCGGACCTCGGGCTTCAGGACGCGGCGGCGCCCGTGGTCGGGGGCCGGGTCAGCGGACGGGCGGTCCTGAGCGGTCCGATCGAAAAGCCGCGGGTGACCGCCCATCTCGAATCCAAACGCATCTTCTACGGCGATGAAGGAATGGGCGCGGTGAATCTCGATGTCGCGGGAACCGGCAATGGCATTCTCCTGGTCACCGGCTATTCGGATTCGCCCCGCTTCCGCGCGGAGGTGACCGGTTCCATCGAGGCGAAAGCGCCCTACCAGAGCCGCCTCGAGGTGAAGCTCACCAACGCGCGGGTCGACCCGGTGCTGCGCGCGCTCGGCTCGCGCTTCGAGAACGCGGTGGTCATCACCGCCGCCGCGAATGCGCGAATCAACGGTCCCCTTGGCGAGCCCGCCTCGATCGTCGCCCAGATCCGCGATGGCCACCTGCGCATCGCCGTGCCCGAGTATGCGATCGAGGCGGCCCCGGGTTCGGTGATCGATGTCGAGAAAGGAGAGGTCCGCATCGCCGGGCTGACCCTGGCCGGCGAGGGCACGTCGGTGAGCGTTTCGGGAAAGCTCGCCCTGCGCCCGGAAGATGAGAACGATCTGACCGTCATGGGCCGCACCGACCTGCGCGTCTTCGCCGGGTTCCTGAGAGAGTGGCGCCTGCGCGGCTCGGCCACCCTGCGAAGCCAGATCACGGGCACGCGCAGCGCGGTGCGGCTGTCGGGCGGCCTCGACATCGAAGACGGCGCGGTGCGCGTCCGCACCTTCCCGCAAGGCCTCGATGGCCTCAATGGCCGGATCATCTTCAGCGAGACCCAGGCGAAGATCGCCGGTCTCGAGGGTCGGTTCGGGGGCGGCCGGGTCTCGGTGTCCGGCCAGATGAGCTTCGGCAGCGCCTCTCCCGCCTCGTTCGACTTCTTCCTCAACGGCGATTCGCTGGGACTGCGCTACCCGGAAGGCCTTCGGTCGACCTTCGGCGCCTCCATGAGGCTTCAAGGGACCATGGATTCGCACTGGCTGACCGGCGACCTGCTCGTGTCGAAGGCGCTGTGGACCCGGAAGTACACCATCACCTCGGAGCTCCTCGGGGCCTCGAGCACCACGGTGGGCTTCACCCAGGGCGCGGGCAGCCTCAAGCCTTCGCCCATGCATCTCGATATCGCGATCAAGGCTCCGGGGACGCTGCGCGTCGACAACAACCTCGCCGACCTGGTCGCGAAGGGCGACCTGACCCTCACCGGATCGCCCACGGAGCCGCGGCTCCTTGGCCGGGTGGAACTCGAGCGCGGGAAGGTCTTCTTCCGGGGCAACACCTACGATGTCCGGAAGGGCGTCATGGATTTTTCGAATCCCAGGGAGATCAATCCCGTCTTCGACATCGAGGCCGACGCGCGGGTAAAGAGTTATCGGCTGATCCTGCAGGCGAACGGGACCGTCGACAAGGTGTCCACGCGGATCACTTCCGATCCGCCGCTCACCTCGGCGCAGATCGCGAGCCTTCTCACCACCGGCAATGAAAACAGCACGGCCAGCACCACCGGTGCGGCGGGCATGGGCGTCGCCTCTTCCGTTCTCGATGAAGCGGCCGGCCGGGTGGCCCAGGAGCTGGGAATCGGTCTTTCCCGCCTGTCGATCGACGCCGGATTCTTCGGCCACACCGGCACCCGGCTCACCGTGGGGAAGCGAGTGACCCGCGACCTCGAGGTCGTGTATTCCGGTTTTGTGGCCGGCGGCACGGACAAGCTGGTGACCGTCGAGTGGACCCTTTCGAATCGCTTCTCGCTCGTGGGCTCCTGGCAGGAACCGGGGGGCTTCGGGGGTGACGCGCGAGCCCGGTTCATCCCGGGAAAGAAGAAATGACCGGGCGCCGATTCTCCACCGCGGTTTCGCTCGCGCTCCTGTGTTCGGCGCGCGCGGCCCTTGCGCAGGCCCCCATCGTATCCGGAGTGGAGATCAAGGGGTCCTCGGATCCCGGCCTGGTCCGCTACGTGACCGTGAAGGCGGGCGTTCCGAGCGATCCCGAAACCATAAGGGCGAGCGTGCTCCTTCTCTCCGCCATGGATCTATTCGACGAAATCCAGGTCGAGCAGGAACCGCAAAGCGACGGCACCGTGCATCTGGTCTTCAACGTTCAGGAGACGCCGAAGGTGGGCGCTTTGATCTTCGTCACCCGGGCCGCCGAGTCCTCCGTGGACATTCCGCTGCCCTCGGGAATGGCCAGGGCCCTCGCCGACGTCGCCCTTCTGCGCGCCGGCGAGTCGTTCCGCGACAAGTCGCTTTCGGATGCCACCACGCGCATGACCGACTGGCTCCGCGCGAACGCCTACAAGCGGGCCACTCTCGAACTGGAACCGCAGCCGGAAAGGGCCGGATCGGGTCAGCCCGGGGTTGTCCGCGATATCAGGATCCGGGTGCTCGACATCCGGCAGGAAACCCTCGTCTCCTCGCGGATCGACGGCTGGCCGGCAACTCTTCCCCCGCCCAAATCGCCCGCGCACGAGGGCGCGGCCCTCACCAACGAGACGGTGAAGGCGTGGAAGGACGAGCTCCTCGCCATTCTCTGGAAGAACACCCACTATCGCGCCCAGATCCGCACGGAGAGTGTCGCGGGCGACCTCGTGTTCTTCGTGACCCCGGGCGCTCCCTTCGACCTCAAGCTCGACGTCCTCTCCGACAAGGAGAAGTTGCGGGCCCGTGCCCGCTTCGAGCAGGAGGGCCTCTCCCAGGACGCGATCGAAGAGACCATGTCCACCATCGAGGCGGACTTCGTGAAGCGCGGCTACCGCGACATCGAGGTGGATTTCAAGGAGTCCCCCGCGGGGTCCCGCATGACCGGCGAGTTCGTGACCCGCCCCGGCGCGGCCTGGGTGATCGGATCGATCGAGTACCAGACCGACGGCGTGCCCTCGCCGCGGGTCTCCCCGCTGTCGACGGGCGTTCCCTGGATCGATGCCGAGGTCTCGGCCGAGAGGACGAGGCTCCTGCTCGAGCTCGTTCAGCAGGGATACGCGGGCGCCACGGTCACCCACGAAGAACAGGGCGACCCGGGCAACGCCAGGCTGATCTTCAAGATCGTGCCCGGCTCCCTCACCACCGTGGGCACGGTTGCGATCGAAGGCGCCCCTTCCCTGAAAGACCGCGGTCACGACGGGGTGGTCGAGTTGAAGACCAGAGAGACCCAGCCCTTCCGCAACGCCGACGTGGCCCGTGACCGCAGCGCCCTCCTCACCTCCCTTCGCGACGACGGTTACGTGGACGCCCGGGTCGAGGCCACTCTGGAATTCTCCGACGATCGAAGCAAGGTCGACGTCAAGTTTCACCTGACGCCCGGCCCAAGAGTGCGGGTGGGCCGGATCCTGGTGGTCGGGCTCGA
This sequence comes from Vicinamibacteria bacterium, assembly GCA_044229175.1. Classification (GTDB taxonomy): domain Bacteria; phylum Acidobacteriota; class Vicinamibacteria; order Fen-336; family JAGNNV01; genus JAGNNV01. The sequence goes on from JBGATM010000044.1 coordinate 22,336, forward strand.
GGTCACCAAGCCCGTGGTCGTGCTTCGAGAGAGTCGTCTCAAGGAGGGCGACTTCCTGTCCTATCAGAAGCTCCTCGACACCCAGTCGAGCATCTCGGCCACCGGCCTGTTCACCAACGTTCAGGTTCGAGAGCTCACGAGCGCCGCCGACGAACGAGATCTCATCATCGAAGTGATCGAAGGTCCTCGCACCACCATCATTCCGGGCCTTGGTTACCAGCAGACGGAGAGCTGGCGAGGGAGCGTGGAACTCACGAGACTGAACATTTCCGGGCGCGGGCGCCGGGTGTCCACCTTCGTGCGCGCTTCGGTCGGCGGCTCGAAGAAGGCCGTCGTCTCCTTCGTCGAGCCCTATGCCTTCGGGAGGCGCCAGGCCGTGAGTCTGAGCTTTTACGGCGAGGACGACCGCTCACGGGAGGCCTTCGACTTCCAGCGGGTCGGTTTCCAGGCCGACACTCCCTTCCCGATCAGGGGCGGGAGCATCATCGTCCGCTACACCTTCCAGAAGACGGTCACCCAAAACGTGGCCACCTCCTGCGCGGAGGTCGACAAGACGCTGTGCGATGGAAAGATCTCCGGTCCCTCCGTCGCCTACATCCACGACACCAGGAACGATCCCATCAATCCCCGCCGCGGCACCGTGTATTCCATGGAGACCCTGCTCTCCGCCAACAAGCTCGGGGGCGATTCCTTCCTCAAGACCCGGGGCTTCGTGGCCCACTACCAGGAGGTCCGGGCGGGGACGGTGATTGCGGGGGCGGCCCGGGTGGGCCTCGCCCGCGCCTTCGGCACGTCCACCGAGCTGCCCTTGCCCGAACGCTTCTTCGCGGGCGGCCCGTCGGTGATGCGCGCCTTCAAGACCGACGAAGTGGGGCCCGGCTACTACAACGCGGACGGGATCTTCGTGCCCAACGGAGGCAATGCGCTGCTGGCCCTGGCCGTCGAGGTCCGGGTCGACCTCGTCCGGTCCCTCGGGTTCCAGGCTTTCGCGGAGACGGGGAACGTCTATCCGAGCGTCACGGACATGAAGTTGAGCGACCTTCGCGAGGTCGCGGGTCTCGGTCTCACCTATCGCAGTCCCTTCGGTCCCCTGCGCCTCGACTGGGGCTTCAAGCTCGACCGAAGACCCGGAGAATCCCGGCACGAACTGCACCTGGCGGTGGGCTATGCGTTCTAGAAAACGAGCGGCGATCCTGGCCCTGGCGTTGATGGCGGGCGCCTTGGGACCTCACCGCGCGGTCGCGGGCACGATCGTCGAGCGCACGGTGGCCTTCGTGAACAAGAAGCCCGTGCTTCTCTCCGACGTCGAACTGACCCGCGTCCTCCTCAAGCTCGACCTCAAGGAAGCGACGGAGCGCGCCATCGACGAGGCCCTGATGTTCGAAGAAGCTTCGAGGCTCGTCACCGAGACCATGCCCGAAGAGATGGTCGAGCGCGCGGTCCGCTCTCTCCGCGAAAAAGCCGGTCCGGGCTTCACCGACCAGGCGCTTAGAAGGAAGGCCCTCGTGCAACTGGCCATATCGAACTACATCGAGTTGCGCCTGCGCCCGCAGGTTCGGGTGGAGGACGAGGCGGTTCGCCAGGCCTTCAACGAACGGGTGGCCCGTGACCCCCAGACTCCGCTGTTCGCCCTCGTGGCCGATGCCATCCGGGAATCGCTGGAGAGCCGGGCTCTCGATCAGAAGATCGAAGAGTGGATCGCCCAGCTGCGCACGCGCGAGGAGATCCGTCGCGTCGCGCCGCGACCGTAGCCGATACCCCGGGGAGGAGTCAGCGCCGGAACTTCAGGCGGAAGAGATCGACGAAGGCGGCGAGGCCGCGTCCGAAGCTGACGCGCGTCTGCTCGTCGTTGCGCCAGGTTACCGCGACCTCGCGGATCCTGAACCCGGCCCGGTGGGCGAGGACCAGGGCTTCGACGTCGAAAGCGAAGCCGTCGAGCCTGGAATCGCGGAAGGCGGCTTGCGCGGCCGCGGCGGAAAAAAGCTTGAAACCGCACTGGGTGTCCTTGATCCCGGGAAGGTGCAGCCAGCGGACGAGGAGATTGAAGAAACGTCCCGAAGCTTCCCGCGCCATCGACTGATGCTTTTCCACGTTGGCGCCCGCGACCGCGCGCGAGGCGATCGCGATCTGGGCGTCTCCCTGGAGCGCGCCTTTCAAGGTCTCCAGGTCCTCGATGGGCGTCGACAGGTCGGCGTCGGTCATGAGCCGCCAGGCGCCGGTCGCATTCAGCATCCCGCTGCGCACCGAATAGCCCTTCCCGCGGTTTCCCGGATTTTCGAGGACCCGCACTTCCGGCCCGGCGTTGCGGGCCACCTCGCTCGTCCGGTCGGTCGAGCCATCGTTCACCACCACGATTTCGAAAGTCTCGCCACGAGCGCGCAGGAAAGACAGGACCTTCAAAAGGGTTCCAGGGAGACGCTTCTCCTCGTTGAACGCGGGTATGACGACGGAGAGAGAAACCGGGGCGGTCACAGTCGCGCAAGTCTCTCAAAGACACCCGGGGGAAGATGAGTGAGGCCAAGGCTCTGGGCCGCCCGCTCCACGTCATCCCGGATGAGTCCGCGAAGAGCCTGGCCGTTCGACTCTCGGGCGCGCATCCGCGACCCGAGCTCCGGGCGATCCGAATCGATCTTCTGAACGAAGGCCGCGAGCCTTTCCGTGAGGGGCCCGACGGAAAGGCTCCGGGCGGTTTCGATCGCGAGTTGTTCCATGCGCGCGCGCGCCGCCTCGTCGGCGAGAAGGAATTCCAGCACCGCGCCCAGCTCCCGGATCTCTCCGGGTCCGGGATTCACCCGGGCCACCACCCCTTCGGGGAGATCCTCATCGGCGGTGGATCCCGAAGACACCACCGCCGCTCTCCCCGCGGCGAGGGCGCGCATGAGGACGCCCGAGGTCTCGCCCCGGCTGGGGAAGCGCAAGGCCAGGACCACGTCCGCGGCGAGCAGGGCATCTCCCAGGGTCTGCAGGTCGACCCGTCCCAGAGCCCTCTCCGACCCGTGCGCGGTCGTGGTCGCCGGAGCGCTGCCGCCGCCCACCGTCACCAGTAATGCGTTCTCCACGCGCGATCGAATCGCCCCGATCGCGGCCCTCGCGACATCGAGCGACTTCGACGCGGTGCCGAGGCCCGGGGCTAGGACGATCCGGGCGCGCTCGTCGAAACCCAGCCGGGCTCGCGCCTCCGCCCGACCGCGGGCCCTCGACCGGAGAAGCGCGTGATGCGGCAGATGCAGGAGCGGTGTTCCCGGCGCGCTCTCGGCCACGCGCGCGGCGGTGGATCCGGAAAGGCACACCACGCCGAGGGCCCTCGCGAGTATCTCCGCGTTGAGCGGAAACACGCTGGTCCAATAACGGCCGCCCAGAGCCGAGGCGATGGTTCCCGCGGCAACGGAGCCGGCCTCGCCATGCTCGCGCCGCATCTGGCGGCGGTATTCGTCGAAGTGGTTCGAGGTGACCGCGAAGGAGAGCAGGAGCTCGTGCAGATTCCACTCGTGCAGGACCACCACCCCCGGGGTTCGGATCGCTTCCCGGTAGATGGAGCCGTGCAGGGGGGAGTTGCCCACGTGGTAGACGCGCAGCGCCGCTCCGTCGCTCGCGGCCTGCGGAATGACGCGGTGGCGCTCGCGAAGGCCCCGGTCCACCTGATCCGGGCTCTCGACGCACAGGGTGAGGTCGAAAACGCGGTCGAGGGTCTCGAGCTGTTCCTCGACGTAGTCGGCGATGCCCGAGGAAAGGGGAGGGAGCGGCGACCAGATTTCTACCGCGGGTTTCACTATCGGATCGACTCGGTCAGGGTGTCGATGACCTGGTCCCACTGAATCGGCGCCACCTTCTTCCTTCCCACTTCGGCCATCTCCATGAGCCTGGCGGCCGGGGTGTTCCAGGCGCGGGTCATCGAAGCGCCGAGGTCCTGCGGCGTGGGCGCGGCGATAAAGCCGCTTTCGGCGGTGGCGAACTCGAGCACCCCGCCGGTGTCATCGGTGGTGATGAGGGTCTTGCCGGAGAGAAACGCCTCGAGGGTCACGTACCCGTAATCCTCGTTCACGGGGGTGTAGACCGCCGCCCGCGCGGTGGCGAGCAGGGTCAGCAGGTCCTCATCGGAAACAAAGCCGAGGAAATCGACCCGGGCTCCGACCCCGCGGGCCTCCGCCAGTTCTCTCAGCGCCGATTCCAGCGGCCCGCGCCCCGCGATCTTGAGGCGCACGCTACTGTCCGCGTGCGCGAGCGCCTCGATCAAAAGGTCGACCCGCTTGAGGCGATCGAGCCGCCCCGCGAAGAGCAGGAAATCACCGAGCGCGTCGAACCGATACCTTCCCGCCAGCGGAGGCGGCGGATAGAGCGGCGTCGAGTCGAGACCGTTGAACTTCCTGAGCCGGTCGGAAACCGTTCGGGAGATGGTGAATCGGTCCCGGCACTCCGAGAGCGCCTTCGAGTCGAGAGAGTGGATGGTGGCCTTGATCTCCTCGTGCTCCCTCGAGTTCGTGAAGGAGCAGTACTCGGTGCCGAACAGATCGTAGACCTCGCGGTGCTGGTGGAAGATCCACGCCACCTTGCGAGGATGCTCGGCTAGGAAGGTCGGGAACTTGGTGGGGATGACCAGGTCGATCTTCGCCCCGTTGCTCTCGGTGACATCGAGGAGACGCCAGGCGAGGGCCTGGCGCACGATCTCCTCCGGCGGATACCACTTGAAGGGCACCTGGGCCACGTCGGCGAGAAATCCGCGTCTCGTCAGTTCCCGCTGCAAGGAGAGCACGAGCATCTCCGCGCCCCCATTGATGAAGGGAGCCTGCGCGGCGCAGATCAGGACACGTTTCATTTGTTAGGCGGGGGGCCGCACAAGCATTTCGTTGCCATGCTCAGCCCCCCGCACCCCCCTCGCTGCGCCCGAGTGAATCGGGCTTCACTCGCAGTCCGTGGCTGGCTGCCTGCTGGCCCGCACCGCCCCTCCGCCTTCCCGTATAATCCGCCGGACCTCATTCATCCGACGGTGACGCGCGCCGGGGCCGAGAGCCGGCACG
>JBGATM010000045.1:0-24566 GCA_044229175.1 Vicinamibacteria bacterium
GAGACGTTAGACTGGCTGAAACCAGCGGAGGTCTTTGGTCAAAGTGTTGCGACGACCGATTGAAGACAAGGGGTGTTGAGCAGACGAATGTGGCGCGTAGGATAGTTCGGTGAAGTTTCAATGGGATCCCAAGAAGGCCACGAGCAATCTGGCGCGGCACGGCGTGTCGTTCAAAGAGGCATCGACGGTGTTTGGCGACCCCTTGGCATCTACAATCCGGGATCCAGACCACTCGGTCGAAGAACTCCGACTCCTCACTTTGGGTCGCTCGGCTGCGGGTCGGCTGATCGTGGTTTCTCACACAGAACGGGGCGAGGACATTCGAATCATTAGCGCAAGGCCTGGGACACGAGGCGAGAAGAAGAGATATGAGCAAGATTCATAAGGAAACGGTCGACGAAATGCGCCCCGAATACGACTTCAGCGGTGGAGTGCGGGGCAAGTACCTTGAGCGATACAAAGCCAGCTCGAACATCGTCGTCCTGGACCCCGACGTGTCGTTGGCGTTTCCGAATGCGGCGGCGGTCAACGGGGCGTTGCGGGTCCTAGTCGGAATCGCGGCCAAGGTCCCCGCGCTGCCCAACAATCGGATGCAACGGACGAGCGCGCGTTCCGAGACGAAGGTGCGAGCTCGCCGCTGACCCGAGTGTTCGACGGGCATCTGGGCATCCGGGGGGAAGACCGAGTGAAGCGCCCTCAGTCCGGACTCGCGGGTCTGTGGCGTATTCACCGGATGAAGGTGTGGGGGCCCCTCGACATGCTTGGGCCGGCAACGCTTGAGCTGGGCCGTAATCGAAGCGGAGCAATGAGTTTCGTCGCAGTCCAGGCTTGGTTGGACTGTGCGCCAGGAGTCTCGCCAGCGGAAAACAACTGCTCGCCGAAGGACCCCAAAATGAGGGTGCTGTCGAACACTGCGATGAAGCGGAGTTCGACGGGCCTTGGTGGGAAGACGCAGACGGGGGTGGCGGACTAAGATCCCATTCAAGAGCGGGCATGCAGAACTACAGCTTCGTGGTCGAACGCGACGCCGATACGGGACTCTACGCCGGGCATATCCCGGGCTGGCCTGGCGCTCATAGCCAGGGCGAGACGCTGGACGAACTGCAGGGCAATCTCCAGGAAGTAATCGCGATGCTCCTGGAGGATGGAGCGCCAAAGTTGGAATCGGAGTTCGTAGGAGTCCAGACCATCAAGGTCGCGTAGGTGGGTTCAATCCCCGTCCTGAAGCCCCGTGAGGTGGCGGCATTTCTGGAGGCCTTGGGGTTCTCAGAACAACGGAGCTGCCGAATGGCGGCAAGCGTGAGCCGGAAGCGAGACGCGAGATAGCGGCGGATGGCGCGGATACATCTGGTCGAAGGGCCGGTTGGGGCCGGCAAGTCCACGTTCGCGGCGAGCTTGAGGGCGCGACACGCCGCGCCGCACCTTGCCCTTGATGCCTGGATGGCCACCCTGTTCGGGCCGGACCGCCCGGCCACCGGGTGGGTCGACTGGTATCTGGAGCGCAAGGATCGATGCCTCGAACAGATCTGGGCCGTGACCCGACAGATCGTCGAATCGGGCGGAGACGTGGTGCTGGAACTCGGTCTGGTCCAGCGCCGCAGCCGCGAGAGTCTTTACTCCCGGGTCGACGCCGAGGCCTATGAGATGACGGTCTACGTGCTGGACGCTCCCCGGGAGGTCAGGCGCGAGCGCGTCCGCGCCCGCAACCTGCAGAAGGGGACCACCTTCTCGATGGAGGTCCCCGATCGCGTGTTCGAGATGGCCAGCGACATGTGGGAACCCCCGGACGAGGTCGAGTGTCGAGACCGCGACATCAGGCTCATCAAAGTCGGGGACGGAGACGACTGACACCGGAGAGCCGGGAGCGGGTAGTCTTTCAAGATCAAGGCAAACAGAAAGGGCGACTGATGCCGATACGGACTCCGAGACTGATGGCCATTCTTGCCCACCCCGATGACGAGTCCCTCGGGATGGGAGGCACGCTAGCGAAGTACGCTTCCGAAGGCGTCGAGACCTTCCTGCTCACGGCCACGCGCGGCGATGCGGGACGCTTCCGGGGCTATGCGCGCGACGACCATCGGCACCCCGGAAGGGAGGCGCTCGCGAGGATCCGGGAGGCCGAGCTTGGAAACGCCGCGGCCGCGCTCGGCCTGCGCGAAGTTGCCTTTCTCGACTACCTCGATCAGGAGCTCGATCAGGCGGATCCGGTCGAGGTGGTGGCCGCCATTGCCGGGCACATCCGGCGCGTCCAGCCGGACGTGGTCGTAACCTTCGGGCCCGACGGGGCGTACGGGCATCCCGATCACATCGCGATCTCGCAGTTCGCCACCGCGGCGGTGGCGGCCGCCGCTCACCACGCCATGCCGGGCGCGATCGACGAAGGCCTCCCGCCGCACCTGGTGTCGAAGCTCTACTATCTCGCCTGGTCCGAGTCGACCTGGCAGGGTTACGAGGCGGCGTTTCGCAAACTGGTGTCGATGGTGGATGGGGTGGAGCGGCAGGCCGTGCCCTGGCCGGACTGGGCCATCACCACGGTGATCGACACCCAGAGCGTCTGGTCCACGGTGTGGCAGGCCATCTCCTGTCACGAATCCCAGGTGACCGCCTACGAGAAGCTGAAAGACCTGTCACCCGAAGATCACGAAGCTTTGTGGGGGAAACAGTCCTTCTATCGGGTCTTCAGCACGGTCAACGGGGGGCGGGTACGGGAGACGGACCTGCTGGAAGGGATTCGAGCGGCCCTCATCTCCCGTCCCCGATAGCGTTACTGGTGCTTGCTGCGGTACTCCGGGCTGTTCTTCAGGTCGCGGGTGACGTCCGCCTCGGTCCAGTGCTCACGCAGGACCTTGTCCACGTAGACGCGGCTCGCCGGGTCGGGCTCGCGGGCCAGCACCGCGCGGTACGCGCGGGCGACCAGCTGCTCAGCGGCCTTCTGGGGGGTCACCGTGGTTCGCTGCAGGTACTCGGGGCTCTGAAGCAGCGCCTTGCGCACGTCCTGCTCCGACCACCGGTCGTTGCTGATGTGATTGCGAAAAAGGGCGAGGCCCTCGGGGTCGACTTCTCGCAGAAGGACTTCCTGATAGAGCCGGCGCACGATGGCGTCGGCGGTCTCGCCGGACCGACCAGCGGCCGTCCCGCGCTGTTCTGCGCGCTGGCTGCCGTTCAGTCCCGAGCCCTCCCGGCGCTCCGCCTGGTTGTTGCGGTCCGGTCCGGTGGCGGCGCCGCGATTCGGCGGACCGTACTGGAAGGCGCCGGAGTCGTCGCGGCGATCGGTCGGATAGGGATCGACGCCCGTATCGCCTCGGCGGTCGTTGGGGTTGTAGCCGGAGCCATCACGCTGATCGGCACGGTCGTCACGCCAGGGAGTGGTCTCGATCCTGCCGATGCCGGAGCCGTTTTGCGAACCACTGTACTCGCCTAGGGGCCGCTCGCCATACTCGCCGGCGTCGCGCCGCCCGCTGCTGACGCGCAGCGAAGACAGCCGATCGTTCCATCCCTCGCGCCGGAGGTCGCGAACGTCGCCCCCCACGCGCGCCCAGCGGCCCGCGTAGCGGACGTCCTGGAAGATCGTGACCTCGGTGACGCCGAAGGTGCGAATGGAGGAGATCCGATCGTTCATCCCGCGCGACATGAACGCGATGTTCTCGCCGGAGTTGGCGCAGAAGTACGGACCGCGGAAGTTCGGATTCCGGTAGAAGCACGCTCCCGACCTCGGGGCGGTGGGACGACCCCACTGCGGCTGGCCATTGCCGTACTGAGGGTCGCCGTATTGCGGATTGCCGTACTGGGCGCTCGCCATCGTCGACGCTCCGAGGATGCAGGCTAGGGCGACGAGGCCTCTCGTGAGATCTCTTGAGTGATTCATGCCGGTACAAGCAGCAAGACCTGTGCCCGGCAGATCGGCCCGTTTCCGCAGGGGTTAGGGGTATTGCGACCCCTTTTCGTCCCGACGGATCGAGGTGTCCTCTCCTATGAGGTCGTTTCTACAGAGTTCCGAGCCACCGCGACAGGCGGTCGAAGACCGCCGCCTCGGTCTGCTTCGAAGTGGCGGCCGCTCCCCGGGGCGTCTTGAAGGAGTGATCGGCATCCTCGAACAGGGCCAGTTGGGCGTTCGCCCCGAGCCGCTCGACCGTGGACTTCAGTAGGTCGAGACGCGCGAACGCGTCACGCGTGCCCTGGAGGAAGAGCATGGGCACGCGGATGGCTCCGAGGTGCGCGTCACGAAGCTTGCTTTCCTGTCCCGGCGGATGAAGCGGATACGCAAGGAAAGCCAGGCCGTCGCAGAGGAGGCCCTTCGCCACCGCCTGCGAGGCCATGCGCCCGCCCATCGATCGGCCGCCGAGCACGATCCTGGTGGCACGAAGGTCGGTGCGGGCGAACTCGGCCACGCGAGCGACGGTCTCCTCCAGCACGCCGGCCGGATCGGGAAACTTCCGCCGCGACTCCTGGTAGGGGAAGTTGAAGAGGATGGTGGTGTAGCGCTTGGGATCGAGGAAAGCGGCGGCGCTCAGGAGATGCGGGGTCTGCCGCGTGCCGCCGGCGCCAGGGCCGAGGATGACCGCGCACTCCCCTTGGCCATGAATGGCGAGGCTGATCGGTCGGCCGGAGACATCGAGGGTGACCACTCGCCCCTCGGCCGCCGGGCTCGCGCTCTTCCCCGTCTTTTCGGGCTTCGCCTTCACAGGACGATTCTCTCCGCGCCGAGGCGCCGGGTCACCCGCTCGCGATCAAGCCATTCGAGGAGCGGGATCACGTACTTCCGGGACAGGCCGGTGAGCTCCTTGACCTCGGCCACGTCGAGCCGGGCGCCGGACTTGAAACGGGCGCGGGCGTCGGCGCGGAACTTGTCGAGAGCCCCGCGAGACGTCAGAAGCCCCTGGCCGATGCGCTCCGCGGCTTTCTCCTGGACCAGGACCCGCACCGCGTTCTCGCAAGCCTTCTGATCCTGGCGAAGCTGGACATGCAGGTTCTGGAGAGACACCCCCTCGAGTCCCGCCGCCTGGAGAGCCGCCTCGATGGCCGCGCGCGCCGCGCCCTCGGGCCCGGTCAGCTGGACGCGATGCGCCCTCAGCGCGACCAGGTCCGCGGTTTCCGTCACCTTGTCGGCACTCGACAGCCGGGCGAGGGCGGTGGCGAACACTTCCGGAGACGCCTTGTTGAAGACGCGACGGCGCAGTTCCTCCTTCGACAGGCCCTTCGCCAGGGGGTCCTTCTCATGGTGTTGCTTCACCCGATCGAGCGCCGCCTGCTCGAGCGCGGTCAGAACCCCGGCGTCCACGAAGTGATCCGGGGCGGCGAGCAGCGGGACCGCCGATCGAACCTCCGCCATCAGGCCTCGGGTCGACTCCACGGGCAGAGTCATCCGGCCCGCCAGGGCGTCGAGGTCGAGCCCTTTCCCACCCGCCTCGCGGAGAAAACGCGCGATGGCGTCGACGTCGCTCTCGTTCTCCGCCGACTGAAGGGCGGCGATCTCCGCGCGACGCCTCGGCCGCGGCATGGGGTCGAGGACGCGCCCGCCTCCGATGGTCGCCACCGGCGAGTAGCTGCGCAAGACGATGCGATCGCCCCGGCCAAGAACCACCGGCGACTCGAACCGGATCTCCGCCACGGTGGCGCCGCCCTTCGGGAGTTCGCTCTCGGTGAACTTCACCCGCCCGAGGACCTCGGCGCTCGCCGCGTGCACTCGCACGCGAGCGTCGTACTTGAGCGCGCTGCCGTCGAGGAGCTGGATGGACACGTCGGCGAGGCGCGTGGGGCGCAGCGTGCCCTCCCTCACGAGCACGTCGCCCCGCGCCAGGTCGTCCACCAGCACGCCCGCGAGATTCATGGCCGTGCGCTGGCCGGAGACCGCGAGGCCGACGGTCTCGCCATGCACCTGAAGACCGCGCACGCGCGCCTTCTTCCCCGAAGGCAGGACGACGAGCTCTTCGCCCACCTCCACCCTGCCCGAGGTCAGGGTCCCCGTCACCACGGTGCCGAAGCCTTTCAGGGTGAACACGCGATCGATGGGAAGGCGAAGGACGCCGGTCTGCGCGCGGGCCCGGGTCTGATTCGCCAGGGCGAGGAGGGACGCCTTCAGCGCGTCCAGGCCCTGGCCGGTCCGGGCCGAAGCGCGGACGATGGGCGCGCCTTCGAGGAAGGAGCCGCGGACAAGATCGCGGGCGTCCTGCTCGGCGAGGTCGACCATGGGCGCGTCGGCCGCATCGATCTTGGTCAGGACGATGAGGCCCCGTTCGATGCCGAGGAGCCGACAGATGTGGAAGTGCTCGCGGGTCTGGGGCATGACCCCTTCGGTCGCGGCGATGACCAGCAGCACCGCGTCGATGCCGCTCACCCCGGCCAGCATGTTGCGCACGAACTTCTCGTGGCCGGGCACGTCGATGAAGGACGCGACCACGTCGTCCGAGAGGGTCGCGTGCGCGAAGCCGAGGTCGATGGTGATCCCGCGTTCCTTCTCTTCCTTCAAGCGATCGGGGTCGGTCCCGGTGAGGGCCTTGACCAGCGAGCTCTTGCCGTGATCGATGTGCCCGGCGGTTCCCACGATGAAGCTGCGCATGTCGGACGAGGAGGATAAGGCCTCGGCCGCCCCCGGCCGTCGATAAGATTCCGCCATGCCCACGCTCGGTCCCGCCACCGCCCTCGTCCTCGTCGACGTCCAGAACGACTTCTTCCACGAGGAGGGCGCCTACCCGCGAAACGGGGTGCGCTGCGCCGACTTCGCGCCGCTGCCCGAGCGGCTGAGACGGGTGGCCGACGAGGTGCGCGAAAACGGCGGCCTCGTCATCTCGACCGAGTTCACCCTGGCGCCGGGGCGCGACGGCGAGCCCTTCATCAGCGAGGGGATGAGGAAGATGCGGCCGTTTCTCGGTCGGGGCGACTTCGCGCCCGGCTCGTTCGGCCAGGCGCCGGTGGTGGAACTCGGGCCCATCGACATCCGGGTCGAGAAGGTCGCGTACTCGGCCTTCTACATGAGCCGCCTGGAATGGGTGCTGCGCCGCGCCGGCGTCACCACGCTCCTCGTGGGAGGCGTGGTCACGAACGGCGGCGTCGCCTCAACCGTGCGCGACGCGCACACGCGCGACTTCAGCGTGGTTGTCCTCTCGGACGGCTGCGCGGCGTGGAAGAAGGAACAGCACGAGGCGGCGCTTCTGGATCTCGCGTCGGTCGCGACGATCCGCACCTGCGAGGAAGCGATTACTCCCCGCTAGACGAACCGCCACCGGAACCGCCGGAGTCGCCGCCGCGCGATCCGCCGCCGTCATTCGACCCGCCACCGCCGCCATTCGAACCGCCGCCCCCGCCGCCCTGATCGGAGCCGCCGCCACCTCCCGCGCTCGAACCGCCCTGGCCGCCGCCCGGACCACCGCCGGGTCCGCGACGTCCCCGACGCCGACGGCGGCGACGGTCGCGATCGCGACGGCTCTGCTCGCCACCGCCACCTGAACCGGCATCGGCCGGACGATCGCCTGCGGGACGCGGATCGCCGCCGCCCTGGGGCGCTTCGCCTCCGGGCCGCGGCTGACCCTGCGGCCTCGGGCCACGCTCGCGAGGAGGATGGTTGCCTTCGCGCTGGCCCTCGCGTTGACCTTCGCGCGGCGGGCCCTGCGTCTGGGGCGCGTTCGGATCACCCTGCGGCCGCTCGCCCGCGCTGCGACCCCGGCCGCCGCGACGACGACGATTGCGACGACGCCCGGGACGATTCGGATCCCGCGGCTGATCGCCGCCGCGGTTCTCGCCTCCGTTCTGCGGAGCGGACGCCCCTTCAGGGGCGCCGCCTTCGGACACGGGCCGATCCAGCGGCCTCGCGTTCTCGCCGTCTCCCTGCGGCGCGCCGCCCTGGCCGTCTCCCTGCGGGGGACGGGGGCCGCGCGGACGATCGGGGCCGCGTCGCTGCTGAGGTTGATTGCGTTTCTGGTCGCGTCCGCCCTGCTGCGGGGGCTGCCCCTGCGGCCGCGGACCGGGCGGGGTGGCACCACCTCCGCCTTGAGGCTTGGGCCGCTTCTTCCGATCGTTCGGCCGGCCGCCGCCCCGACGCCCGTTGTTGCCGAAGCGGCGCTCGCCCTCGCGGCGCGGACGGTGGGCGTGAAGCTCCTTCTCCGAGCCCCAGGTGACTTCGCCGCCGCCGGAGTTGTCCTCCGGCATGAACGGGGCGGCCAGGTCCGAGGCGGCGTCGCCTTGGTCCTCGTCTTCGTCACCCTCGTCATCGTCGTCGTCAGCCTCATCGCCCTCTTCGTCGTCGTCCTCGCCTTCCTCGCCTTCCTCGTCGTCTCCGTCCTCCTCGTCGTCATCACCCTCTTCGTCTTCTTCGTCGCCTTCGTCGTCCTCGTCGTCCCCATCCTCATCGTCGTCCCGATCGTCGTCGGACTCGTCATCGCCTTCTTCGCGATCGTCATCATCCTCGTCGTCGTCGGCATCGTCGACCGAACGCGCGGCGCGGGTCTCGTCTTCGGCGTCTCCTTCATCCTCGGGCTCGATCGCTTCGAGCGAAGCCTCGGGGACGTTGGGTTCGAGTTCGTCCGAATCGGGCGCGGCCACGCGGAACGGAGCGGGAGCACCGGCAGGAGCGGGAGACGGCGCGTCTTCAACGGGGGATGCCGCAGGCCGGGCGGACGGAGCCGGCTCGGGAGCGGCGGCGAGAGAAGCGATGGCCGCGGCCCGACGCTTCGCCCCCGGATCCTCCTCCCGATCCTCGGGCGGAGGTCCGATGACCACGGGCTTCTTCACCACCAGCGCGCGCGGCGGAATGGGACGGGCCATGGTGGGAACGCTGCCGCGCTGCCGCACCGCCTCGTAGAGAGCTATGCCCGCGGCCACCGACACGTTCAGCGAAGACACCTGTCCGAAGACGGGGAGCGAGACGATGTGGTCGCAGTGCTCCTTGACCAGCCTCCTTATGCCCTTGCCTTCGCCGCCGAGCACGAGGACGATGGGCCGCTTGTAGTCGATGGCGTCCCAGCGCTCCTTGCCGGAGCCGTCGAAGCCCACGATCCAGAAGCCCTTGGCCTTGAGGGTCTCCAGGGCCTGCACGACATTGCCGATGCGCGCGATCTTGACGCTCTCGAGCGCGCCCGCGGCGGTGCGGGAGGCGGCGTCCGACAACGAGGCGGTGTGGCGATCCGGGAGCAGGACGCCGTCGGCGCCCGCGGCGTCGACGCTGCGGATGATCGCGCCGAGGTTCCTCGGATCCTCGACGCCGTCTAGAAGCATGAACAGGGCGGGGGTGCGCGCGGTCTTCTGCAGATCCTCGAGACTCAAGAGGCCCTTGTCGGCCACGATGGCGAGCACGCCCTGATGGCGCTCCCCGTCCGCGGCGCGGTCGAGCGCCTCACGCGGCTCGAAGCGAAGGGGCACGCCCCTCTCGCTCGCGCGCTTGATCACCTCGAGGATCCGCTTGTTGCGGACTCCCTTGGTGACCACCACGCGTTCGATGGTGCGGGAGCCCGCGGCGAGGGCTTCGAGAACGGGATGAATTCCACAGACTATGGGCATTCGAGATTCCTTACTTTGGGCCCTGGTTCTTCGGGCCGCTCATGAGCGCGCCAACAGGGCGAAGGCCTGGGCGGCGATTCCTTCGCCGCGACCGATGGCCCCGAGCGTGTCGGTGCTTTTGACCTTGATGGACACCTGGTCCGGCTCGAGGTCGAGCAGGCGGACGATGTTTGTCTTCATCGCCTCGAGGTGTCCGGAAAGACGCGGCCGCTCGGCGATGAGGGTCGCGTCCACGTTGACAATTGACAGATGGGCGGCGAAGAGGCGCTTGCGCACCTCGGCCACGAAAGTCGCGGAGGGGGCGCCTTTGAGCTTGGCGTTGGTGCTCGGAAAGAGCGAGCCGATCTCGCCGAGCGCGCCCGCGCCGAGGAGGGCGTCGCACAAGGCGTGCAGGAGGACATCGCCGTCCGAGTGCCCTTCGAGGCCGACCTCGGAGGGGACGAGGACGCCGCCGAGCATGAGGGGCCGGTTCGCCACGAGGCGGTGCGCATCGAACCCCTGGCCGATGCGGAGGGCGGCGGCCTCGGGGGTGAGCCGTCGTCGCGCAAGGTCCAGATCGTCGGGGGTGGTGATCTTGAAGTTCCGGGTCGAGCCGGGGACGGCGGCGACGGGAAGACCGGCGCGTTCCATGGCCATGGCTTCGTCGGTGAGGGCCACCCCGGCGCGGGCCGCGCGCGCGTAGGCGGAAAGCAGCGCCCGGCGATCGAAACCCTGCGGGGTCTGAGCCGCGCCGAGGGTCTCGCGATCCACGGTCGCGCCGATGCGTCCGGCCTTCACCCGCTTGATGGTATCGACCACCGGCGCCACCGGGATGGCCGCGCCGTGGGTGCGCACTCCTTCGAGAACGCGGGCCACGACCTCGGCGTCCACGAACGGACGGGCCGCGTCGTGCACGAGAACCACGCGGTCGCCCTCGGTGGTTCGAGCGAGGCCCGCGCGCACCGAGTCCTGCCGGGTGGCTCCGCCCGTGACCACCGCGCGCAGCTTACCGGTGCCGTATACCTCATCGCCCGCGATCCGCTCGAAGCCCGGAGGGACCACCACGATCAGCGCATTCACCTCGGCGCACGCGGCCAGGGCCTCGGCGCTGCGCCGCAGCATCGACCGGCCGAACAGATCGACCAGGGCTTTCGGGGTCTCGCCGCCAAGGCGCTCGCCCCGGCCCGCGGCCACGATGATCGCCACCACCCCGCCGGGCTTTCGGGGCGCGCGCAAAACCGCGCGCGGGGCCCGGGAGCGCGCAGGTCCCCGGACCGCGGACTTGCGAGAGGCTTGGCGCGACGCCACGGGACTACTTGATTCCCGCGGCGCGCTCCAGCACTTTTGCGACTCCGATGATGTCGTCCTGGCCGTGACCCTGGTCTCTGGCGGCCTGGCACACGTCGCGTATGGCGACGAGGCCGGGCATCGAGGCGCCAAGTGACTGGGCCTCCGCGAGCATCAGGTTCTGGTCCTTGACGAGAAGATCGATCGAAAAGTGCTGGTCGAAGTCGCGCTTGATCAGCGCGCCGCCCTTGAAGGTGTAGTACGGCGAGGCGAAGCCCGAGGCCATCACCACTTCGAGAACGGTCTCGAGCGGGATAGAGGCCTTCTTCGCGAGAACCGAGGTTTCCGCGAGGGCTTCGAGCATGAACGAGATGTAGGTGTTCCCGAGGAGCTTGACGAAGGACGCCGAGCCCATCGGACCGCAGTAGATCGCTTTCGAACCGATCACCTGCAGCAACGGCAGCAGTTCCTCGTGGACGTCTTTGGAACCGCCGGTCATGAGAAGAAGAGATGCGTTCTGGGCGCCGTTCTTGGAGCCGGTCACCGGAGCTTCGAGCATGGAAGCACCCCTGGCCTGGAGGGCGGCGTCGACCTTCTTGGCCAGGGCGGGGGAAATGGTCGAGGTTTCCACGTAGCGGAAGCCCGGGCGGACGCCGTGGATCAGGCCGTCCTCCGCGAAGACGAGACGCTCGACCGCGGCGGGATCGGAGATGCACGCGAAGACCACGTCGCTCGCCGCCGCCAGTTCCCGGGGCGTCGCGGCCACCGAGGCTCCGCGCTGCCGGAGAGGCTCACACCTTTCGGCGGAGCGATTCCAGACGGTGAGGGCATGGCCCTTTTCGAGGAAATGGGGCGCCATGCGCCGACCCATGAGGCCAAGGCCGGCGAAGCCGATTCGGGGTTTGGAGGAGGTCAACGTCGAGAGATTACCCTGAGGCGAGGGCCTGTCCAATCCGGGCCTGCACCACGGTCAGGAGATGCGCGGTCACTTCCTCCGGGGTCATCTCCGTGGTGTCGACATAGATCGCATCCGGGGTGCGCACGAGCGGCGAGTCCTCGCGGGTCATGTCCTGGTGGTCGCGGGCGCGGATGTCCTCGAGAATCGCCTCGAAGGAGGCTTCCTGGCCCTGGCGCTCGTCGAAGCGCCGCTTCGCCCGCTTCTCGGGCGCGGCGTCGAGGTAGAACTTCACGTCCGCGTTCGGGAAGACCACGCTGCCGATGTCGCGCCCGTCGAGGACCACGCCGCCTTCACGGCCGAGTTCCTGCTGGCGGCGCACCAGCTCGCGCCGGACCGCGCCGGTCTTGGCCACGGCGGATGCGACCCGCGTGGCTTCGCGGGTCCGGATCTCGTCGGTCACATCCCGGCCGTCGAGGAGAACCCGCCCGGTCTCGTCGAAGGAGATGACCGCGGAACGCGCGGTGCGGGCGAGAGCCTCCGGATCGTCGAGGGGTGTGCTCCGTTCGAGAGCGCGAACCGCCACCGCGCGATACATGGCCCCGGTATCGAGGTACAGGTACGAGAGGGCTTCGGCGAGAGCCCGGCCGATGGTCGACTTGCCCGCCCCGGAGGGGCCGTCGATGGCGATGACCAGGCGGTTTGGAGCGGTCACCGCGGACGCTGTCTTCGCGCGGCCGACTCGGGCCGGCGCGAGGGAGCGGCCGAAGCGGGCCGCGACGCGGAGGCGCTGCGAGCGGACGTCGGGGCGGGGGCGGCGGCCCCTTCCCTGGGTTTTGCTCCCTTGCGCGGACGGAAGGGCGCGGGCGTGGGCGCGAACTTGTCGGACCGGGTGTTCCCTCGGCCGCGCATGAAGGACGAAACCTCCCGCGGGGTGAGGCTTCGGAACTCCCCCACGTCGAGACCGGTCGAAGTGAGCATCCCGAGACCGACGCGCTTGAGCTTTTCGACGGGGTGGCCCAGGGCCTGCAGGAGACGCCGCACTTCGTGGTGCTTGCCTTCGTGCAGCCGGACTTCGACCCAGGAGTTCTCCGCGGGTTCGATCACGCGCGCGCCGTCGAGGGCGAGGCGCTCGCCATCAATGACCAGGCCGCGCTTGGCCTTGGCCAGGGTTTCCGGGGTCGGCGTGCCCTTCACCTTGGCGTGGTACCGCCGCTCGACCTCGTAGCGCGGATGGGCCACGCGCTCCGCGAAGGCCCCGTCGTTGGTGAGGAGGATCAGGCCCTCGGTCGCGTAATCGAGTCGGCCGACCGGATACAGGCCGGGAAACTTCGGCACCAGGTCCATCACGGTCGTGCGTCCCTCGGGATCGGATCTCGTAGAGACGACGCCCTTGGGCTTGTTGAGAAGCAGGTACACGTTCTCGACCGTGGGCCGGATGCGCCGGTCGTCCACGCGGATCGAGTCGACGGCGATGTCGGCCTTCGCCCCGAGCTCCTGCACGGTCACGCCGTTCACGCTGACCCGGCCCTGGGTGATGAGTTCCTCGGCGGCGCGCCGCGAGGCGATGCCCGCACGGGAAAGGATCTTCTGCAGTCGTTCCATCATGGCGTCAGTCCTGCTTCTCCGGCTCGGGGGCGTCTGGGGACGTGGGCTCGGAACCCTCGGCCTCGGCCTTCGCTCTCTCCGCCGCTTCGAGAATGTCGGCGGCCTCGACGGTCGAGTCGAAGGGAATGTCGCGCTGCGCGGGATCGGGCGGATCGGGATCGAGCAGGGGCAGATCGAGCGGCGTGGGGGTGTCCAGCGCTCGCTTGAGGCCCACCACGTCGACGTCCTCGCCCAGGATCTCCGCGAAGTCCTCGATCTTCGGCAGGTCCTCGAGATCCTTCAGGCCGAACTGGAGCAGGAACTCCTTGGTGGTGCCGTACAGGAGCGGACGTCCGACCACTTCCTTGCGGCCCACGATCTTGATGAGGCGGCGCTCGAGGAGCGTCTTCACCACGCCTCCCGACTTGATGCCGCGGAGTTCGATGATCTCGGGCAGGGTCGCGGGCTGCTTGTAGGCGATCACCGCGAGGGTCTCGAGGGCCTGGGTGGACAGACGGGCGGGAGAACGCGGGTCGAGAAGCTCGCGCACCCACTCGTTGTGCTCGGGACGCGAGGTGATCTGGTAGCCGCCCGCCACCTCGATGAACTGCAGACCGCGATGCTCGGCGGCGTAGAGGGTCTTGAGCTCCTCGATCTGGGCCTCGATGACCGCCTTGTCGACGCCCTTGAACATGCGGGCGAGGTCCTTCATGGTCACCGGTTCCTTCGACACGAAGGTGAGGGCCTCGACGATGGCGCGGATCTCTTCGGGCCTGGGGTGGAGTTCCTCGGGAATGGCCTCCGCGTCGTCATGGGCGAGGCCGGTCGCGGCCTCATCGGTCTCTTGCGGCTTGATTTCGTCTTCGGACATTCTGGTTTCGTTTTCTTAAGAGACGGTCGTGGTGAATACCGGGGCGTCGTCCACCGGGCCGATGGGACGGAACAGCCGGATCGCCTCGAAGGTGGAGCGCTGGTAGACCTTCACCCGCTTGAGCCGCACCAGCTCGAGCAGGGCGATGAACATGAGGATCATCTCGGCCTTGGTGTTGAGGTTCTCGAAGATGGTCATGAACTCGAGCGACTCCCCCACCTTGATCATGCCGAGCAGGTCGGCGATGGCCTGATCGAGGGTCCGGCCCTCGCCCTCGATCTCGTGCTGGACCAGGAGCTTGCGGCGGTCGAGGAGTTCCTTGAACGCGGAGACGAGGTCGAACAGGCCCGCTTCGAGCATCTCCTCGCCCGCGTCGTCCTTGAATTTCGGCACCACTTCGTCGGGCCGGATCCAGGTGGCGGTGCGGATCTCGTACTGCTGGCGCAGGACGCCCGCGGCCTGCTTGTAGCGCTCGAACTCGAGCAGGCGCTGGATCAGCATCTCGCGCGGATCCTCGCCGTCCTCCTCGACCTCGCTCGGGGAGACCGGCACCAGCATCTTCGACTTGATGTGGATGAGGGTGGCGGCCATCACCATGAACTCGCCCGCCATCTCGAGGTTCAGGATGGTCATCAGGCGGATGTACTCGATGTACGCCTTGGTGATGGGCGCGATGGCGATGTCCTTGATGTCCATCTGATTCTTGCGAATGAGATGGAGGAGGAGGTCGAGCGGACCTTCGAAGTCCTGGATGTCGAACTTGAGCGAGATCTTCGGCGCGTCCTCCGGGAAAGTCGGCTCCCAGCCCTCGGGGGCGGTGAGCTTCTTGGGCTCGGCCGCGTCGCTCCCCGCTTCCGGAACCGGAGGCTCCGGCCCGACCGGCGCCGCGGCCGGCTGGACGCTGTCGTCTTTCCGCTCTTCGGACATCAGTACTCGATCTTCATGGCCCGATGGACTTCGTGCATCGTGGCCTGCGCGACCGCGCGCGCGCTGGCGCTGCCCGTCTTCAGGACGTCCATCACGGTGTCGGGCCGGGCGGCGAGGTACTCCCGCTTCTCGCGCATGGGGGCGATCCGCGCGATCACGTGATCGGCGAGCTTCGACTTGCACTCGATGCAGCCGATGGACGCGGAGGTGCACCCGGCGGTCGCCCAGTCGCGCGTCTCCTTCGTGGAGAAGGCCTTGTGCAGGTCGAAAACCGGGCACTTCGCGGGATCGCCCTTGTCGGTCTTGCGCTGGCGGGCCGGGTCGGTGACCATGGTCTTGAGCTTCGACTTGATCTCGGCGTCGGCGTCCTTGAGGTAGATCGCGTTGCCGTAGCTCTTCGACATCTTCCGGCCGTCGGTGCCGGGGGTGCGGGGAACCGGGGTGAGCAGGGTCTGGGGCTCGGGAAAGATCTCGCCGTAGAAGTTGTTGAAGCGGCGCACGATCTCGCGCGAGATCTCGATGTGGGGGGCCTGGTCCTCGCCCACCGGCACCGCGTTCGCCTTGTAGATGATGATGTCGGCGGTCTGGAGGAGCGGGTAGCCGAGGAAGCCGTAGGTCGCAAGGTCGCGATGGGCCATGTTCGCCTGGACGTCTTTGTAGGTGGGCACGCGTTCCAGCCACGAAACCGGCGTGGTCATCGAGAGAAGAAGGTGAAGCTCCGCGTGCTCGGGCACCAGGCTCTGGATGAAGACCCGCGCCTTGGCGGGGTCGATGCCCGCGGCCAGCCAGTCGAGGGTCACCTCGATCACATTCGCCCTGATCGCGGAGGGATCCTCGTACTCGGTGGTGAGCGCGTGATAGTCGACCACGCTGTAGAAGCAGTCGTAGGCGTCCTGCAGACGCACCCAGTTGTCGAGCGCGCCGGTAAGGTGGCCGAGATGAAGGGCGCCGGTCGGGCGCATCCCGGAGAGAACGCGCGGCTTGGGTTTGGTTTCCATGGTCGCCTAGCTGATGAGCTGGAAGATGAAGAGAGTCACGACGCGCTGGATCGGGCCGATGATGTACCCGAGAAGTCCGGTCAGAAACAGGACCCAGAGGATCATGGTCCCGTAATTCTCCGCCACATGGTCGAACTTCTCGCCCAGCGAACGCGGCAGAGACCACGACAGGATGTGCGATCCGTCGAGGGGCGGCACGGGCAGGAGGTTGAAAAGGGCGAGGGCCACGTTCATGGCGATGCCGATGCTCATGACGCTGTAGAGGCCGTTCTTCAGGTCCGGCGGGACGTCGATGCGGATGATCACCGCGAAGATCACCGCGAAAATGAAGGCGAGCAGCAGGTTCGAGAGCGGCCCCACGAAGGCGACCGAGATGTGGCCCCGCCGCAGCGACACCTCCCGCCGGAACCGGCCGGGATTGTAGGGCGTGGGCTTGGCCCAGCCGATCACGGGGAAGCCGCCGAAGATCTGCAGGAGGGGCATGAGCACGGTGCCGAAAGGGTCGATGTGCGGCATCGGATTGAGGGTGATCCGTCCGAGGCTCGCCGCGGTGTCGTCGCCCAGCCGGAGCGCCATCCACGCGTGCGCCGATTCGTGGAAGGAGAGCGAGAAGAGCAGGACGAGGTAGTTCGTCAGGCCCAGGGCGAGATTTTGTGCGTCGAAGTCAGGCATGAAGTTTTGGCGCGCCAGTCCGTGTTTGCACGGTCTTTTTGAGAATGGGCCGTCCCGAAGGACCAGGTTTGACGCTCTGAGCCGGTCGGAAACCGGCGGAACCGTACCGCGCTCGAAAGTGCATCAGAGCGCACGAAGGGTCTTCGTGACCCTGCAGAGCGGTCAAATGCTAGCACGCGCCCCTACGACGTCTCCGATATGAAAGGATTACGGCCTCATGTTCTCCGAAATCAAACTCGTGACCCTCGGGGTGATCGATCTCGACCGGTCCATCGCCTTCTACGCGGACGCGTTCGGGTTCGAGGAGATCTCGAGAACCCGGGTGGACCACGAGGCCCTGGCCGAGGCCTGGCGCATCCCCGCGGGCATCGCCGGACGGTTCGCCATCATGGGAATCCCGGGCCTCGAGTCGGGGATGCTGCGCCTGGTGGAGTGGGCTCCCCCCGGAGACCACGTCTGGGCCTCGCCCGCCCGCTTCCAGGACCTCGGAGCCTACGCGGTCAACTTCCGGGTGAAGGAGATCAACGCGGCCTGGGACACCCTCGGCCGCTGCGGTGCAAAGGAAAAGTCGAAACCGACGTACTGGGAGGTCGAGCAGAACATCGCGGCCTGGGATTCGCAGTGCTACGACCCGGACGGAACCCTGCTCGACGTCTTCCAGGTGGTGGGCGAGATCGAGCGCACCCTCGGGCCCTTCGCGCCGGGCCGGGACACCAGCGAGGTCCAGACCCTCGCCCTCCACTGCTCGGACGCGAGACGGTCGGAAGCCTTCTACAAGGGCCTCGGCTTCGAACCGCTCTACGACCGCGTGATCGAGCATCTGGCCACCTTCTTCGGCCTGCCCCAGGGCACGAAGGTCCACAACATCAACCTGATCATGCCCGGCGAGCGGCCGAACGGGCGCGTCGAACTCGCGCAGTACATCGGCCTGCCCGCGCGCTCGCTGAAGGCGCGCTCGGCCCCCCCGGGACGGGGGCCGCTGATGATGTCGATGCGGGTCGACAGCCTGGAGGCCGCCTCGGACCGCCTGAAGAACCTCGGGGCGAAGCCCATCGGGACGGCCCGCTACGCCTCGCCGCCCTTCGGCACGGTGGCCGCCGCCACGTTTTTCGGCCCCAGCGACGAGGTGATCGAGGTGTTTGAGGTGATGGGGGCCTAAACGCTTTCGACCGCTTCGATGCGGGCCTTCTCGACCTCGATGAATTTGTCGAGGAATTCCGCGATCTCCGGATCGGTCACGATGCCCTTGAGGACGGTGGAAGCCCGCAGCAGCGCTTCGCTCCGGGCCACGAAGTACTTGGCGGGGACGAGGCGCGCGCGGAGTTCCCCGATGGCGTCGCGCAGGGCGAACAGGTAGGCGAAGTCGGGGGCGAAGTCCGCCCAGTCCTTCACATCCGCGACCATCTCCTTGGAATCCGACAGGCTCTGGATCAGGGCGGTCATGGACTGCGTGGCCAGAGGGTGGTTCGGATGAGCGGCGAGGATGAAGCAGGCGCTGGTGATGGTCTGGCCGATGAGGGTGCGCAGGACCTTTCTGGGAATCCCCACGCCCACGCCCTCACGGACGAAGCTCACCGGATACTCGGTCACCGTCGACTCCTCGATCGCGATCACCGCGGCCCGGCGCTTGGGAACCACCCCTCCCTCCGCCAGCAGGGCGCTTTCGCCGATCACCCCGTCGGGACCGACCACCCCGATGAGGCCGTCTTCGGTCTTGATGCCCAGGCGCCCCTTGTCCACGAAGGCGATGGTGGTCGCGAACTCACCGTGCCACCACAAGACGTCGCCCTTGTTGAGTTTCTTAACCTGCATGGTCATCGATTCGGTCCTTTGGGGAAACGAGGCCTGAGGGCGGGAAATCTACGCGGTTTCGGGACGATTGTGCGCAGCGATGCGCGCGGCGAGAACGGGCCCCACCACCGCGGCCAGATCCGCCTCGCTTGCGGCCTTCACTCCCTTGAGCGAGCCGAAGGCGCGAAGCAGCTTCGACCGGCCCTTCGGACCGATACCCTTGATGTCGTTCAACTCGGAGGCGAGGGTCCGGCCGGCGCGCCGCTTGCGGTGGAACTTCACCGCGAAGCGATGGGCCTCGTCGCGCGCCGCCTGCATCAGCTGGAGCGCGGGCGTCGAGTGAGCGAGCACCACCGGCTCTTCCCGGCCGCGGACGTGGAGGATTTCCTCGCGCTTGGCCAGGCTCGCGAGGGGAAGCTCTCCGAGGCCCAGTTCGTCGAGCGCTTCGGCCGCCGCTCCGAGCTGACCGAGGCCGCCGTCGATGAGGACGAGGTCGGGAAGGTCGGAGCCTTCCTCGAGGAGGCGGCGGTAACGCCGGCCCACCACCTCGCGCATGGACGCGAAGTCGTCGGGAGCGCCCACCACCGTCTTCACCTTGAAAGTGCGGTAGTCGGACTTCTTCGGGGCGGCCATCTCGAAGACCACCATCGAGGCCACGATGTCCGAGCCCTGCAGGTTCGAGATGTCGAAGCACTCGATGCGACGCGGTTCGTCGGGCAGGCCGAGCGCGTCCATCAAAGAGACGAGGATCTCGCGGGACCGCTTCTTCGGATGGCGCCACTCGAGGTCGTGCGCGAGCTTCGCGTTGCCGCTCACCAGCTCCAGCAGCCGCACCTTCTCGCCGCGCTGGGGCACGCGGAAGCGGACCTGCGTCCCCCTCCGGACGGTGAGCCAGGCGGCCAGGGACTCCATGCCTTCGAAGGCCTCCGGCACCAGGACCTCGCGCGGAACATACCGGTCGCCCTCGTAGAAGCGCGCCACCGACTCCTCGAGGATCCGGCTTTCGTCGCCCACGCGGTCGAGGAGGAACCCTTCGCTCGAAGCGACCCGGCCGTCGCGCACGCAGAAGACCTGGAGCGAGGCGCGGCCCTCCTCGACGTGGATCCCGAACACATCGCGCTCGTCGGTCTCGGCGGTGGTGATCTTCTGCGGCATCTCCATGCGCTCGAGGGCCTGGATGGAATCCCGCACGGTGGCCGCGTGCTCGAAGCGTTCCTCCTCCGCCGCCTTCATCATGGAGGCGCGCAGGTCCTTGAGCACTTCGTCGGTACGGCCCTCGAGGAACTTCGCGGCGTCGGCGCACGACTTGCGGTAGTCGTCGAGCGAGCAGATCGTCTCGACGCACGGCGCCTTGCAGCGGTGGATCTGGTACTGAAGGCACGGCCTTTCGCGATGACCGTCGAGCTTCTCGCGGCACGACCGCACCCCGAACACGCGGTGGACGAGCGAAGCGGTCTTGCGTCCAAGGTGAGCGGGAATGTAAGGGCCGCCGTAAGCACTCTTGTCCTCGGCGACCTTGCGGACGATGTGAAGGCGCGGATAGGTCTCGCCCAGGGTCAGCTTGAGATAGGGATGGTTCTTGTCGTCGCGAAGGAGGACGTTGTACGGGGGCTGGTGGCGCTTGATGAGGTTGTTCTCGAGGGCCAGCGCCTCGCCCTCGCTGTCCGTGACCAGGATGTCGAGGTCGGCGATCTCCGCCACCATCGAGATCTTGTGGAACGTGCCCTCGTGACCGGCCTGGAAGTAGGAGCGCACACGGTTCCGGAGCACGCGCGCCTTGCCCACGTAGATGATGGTCCCGCCCGCGTTCTTGAACATGTACACGCCGGGAGACACCGGAAGCTGTTCGAGTTTCTCGTCGAGCTTGGTGAGGGGGGCGTCGGACATCGCGGGCGATCGTACAAGGTCGCCGGGTTCAACCCCTCGGCGTCGCTCCCCTTTTCTACAAGACGCAACGACCGCCGGCTTCACAGGATTGAACTTGCGGTGGCCCGAATCGTGCTGGGTAGCCTCCCGACCGCCCGGCGACGGGAGAACAGACGGGCAGGGAGAGACATCATGAACCAGCTTGAATCGCGAAACAGCCAGACCGGCGACACCTCCTCGAACGAGCAGGAGCCTGCATTCAGGATGCTGCGCCGCGCCTGGGAAGATGGCACGATCGCCGCCCTCCGCGAGGCTCAGGGCTATGGCGGACCCGTGGAGCCCCCGTTCGACCCGGGCATGCCCGACAGCCTGAGGGCCAAGGGCCGGTGGCGGGCCCAGGTGGACGATGCGGCCGCTACGTGGACCCTTCTGACCGAGAATGACCTGCAAGCCCTCGAAGACCATGAGCGCACTCTGTCGGAGCTGATCCAGGCGCGATATCACGTCACCGAGGAGGAAGCCGACCTCCAGGTGATGGTCTTCATCGAGGATCACCTCTCCTCGTCCCTGTAGGACCCCGCCCCACCCCGCGGTCGCCCTTTCTCCCAGGAGGCGGAACCTTTCCACGGCCGAAACGTCAATAGCAGCAACCGGTCGTCTGCTTTTGCGGGGGAATTCATGGAAAACGTCTGGCGGGACATCCAGTACGGCGCGCGCATGTTGCGCAAATCCAGGGGCTTCACCGCGATCGCGGTGCTGACTCTGGCCCTGGGAATCGGGGCCAACACCGCGGTGTTCAGTGTGGTGAACGCGGTTCTGCTCCGGCCTCTCCCCTACGGCGAGCCGGAACGCCTGGTGTTCATGACCGAATGGTCCGAGCAGGTCCCGAACATGAGCTTCTCGGTGGCTAACTTCAAGGATCTGCGCGACCAGAACCACGTCTTCGAGTCCGTGTTCGGATCCAACAGCACGAGCTTCGTCCTCACGGGCGCGGGGCCGGAGGCCGAGCGCGTCAACGTCCGCCAGGTGACGTCCGGCATGTTCGACACCCTGCAGAAGATGCCGATCCTCGGACGGGCGTTCACCGCGGACGAGGACAAGCCGGGGGCGCCACGGGTCGTCCTCCTCGGCGAGGGTTTCTGGGACAGGCGTTTCGGCCGCGACCCGAACATCGTGGGCAAGACCCTGACCCTGAGCGGCGAGAGCTTCAACGTGATCGGGGTGATGCCGGGCTCCTTCCACACGTCGTGGAAGACCGCCGACGCCTTCACCCCGCTGCTGTTTCTCGAGGACAAGATCGGGGGCGAGAACCAGCGCGGCAACCATCCCGGGATCTACGTGGTCGGGCGGATGAAGAAGGGCATCACCGTGGAACAGGCGCGGACCGACGTGAAGGCCCTCGCGAAACGGCTCACCGAGGAACACCCCATGTCGAACGCCCGGCAGAGCATGACCGTGGAGCCGATGCTCAACGCGGTGGTGGGTGACTTGAGGCCCGCTCTGATGCTGCTTCTCGGAGCAGTGGCCCTGGTTCTCCTCATCGCCTGCGCCAACGTGGCGAATCTGCTGCTTTCCCGCGCCGCCGACCGCCAGAGGGAGATGGCGCTGCGGATGGCGGTGGGCGGCAATCGCGTGCGTCTGATCCGCCAGCTCCTGACCGAGAGCGTTCTCCTTTCATCGCTCGGCGGACTCGTGGGCATCGGGCTTGGATACGCGGGGGTCCGCGGCCTGGTCGCGAGCCTTCCCGCCAATGTCCCGCGCGCCGATGAGATCGGAGTCGACGGTCAGGTCCTCCTCTTCACCGCGGTGGTGGCGGTGGTGACCGGCCTCGTCTTCGGCATGGCCCCCGCGTGGAAGGTCTCGAGCGCGGACATGAACGAGACCCTCAAGGAGAACGGCCGCGGGACGGCGACGCCGGGTCAGCATCGCCTTCGCAACACGCTCGTGGTCGCCGAGATCTCCCTCGCCCTCGTGCTGCTGGTGGGCGCGGGGCTTCTCCTTCGCAGTTTCTTCCGGGTCATCGAAGCCGATGCCGGCGTGCGCACCGCGGGGGTTCTCGCCGTCAACATCCCCATGCCCGATTCGCGCTACGCGAAGCCCGAGGCCAAGGTCGCCCTCGCCGAGCAGCTTTTGGAGAAGCTCAAGGCGACCCCCGGCGTGCGTTCGGCGGCACTCACCTTCCCGCTCTTCGGCGGCAACCAGAACTCTTTCAATGTCGAGGGCCGGCCCGAACCGCCGCCCGGCCAGCGCCCCTCCACCGACGTGACCCGCGTGACTCCCGACTATTTCAAGACCCTGGGCCTGAAGGTGATCGAGGGCCGGACGGTCGAGGCCACCGACCGCGCGGACACCCCGCCGGTTTGCGTCATCGACGAGACCTTCGCGAAGACCTTCTGGCCGGGCGAGAGCGCCATCGGCAAGCGGGTGAAGTTCGGGAATCTCAACGACCCCGAGCCGCCGTGGATGCAGATCGTGGGTGTGGTCGGCCACGTGAAGAACTACGGCGTCGATCAGCCCTCGCGGGTGGAGATCTACCTGCCCTTCTACCAGCGCCCGGTGAGCAGTCCGACCATCGTGGTGGATACCGCGGGCGACCCCGCGAGTCTGACCCCGGGCGTCAAGGAGGCGGTGCGCAGCCTCGACCCCGCCCTTCCGATCTACGCCGTGCGCACCCTGAGCGAGGTAGTGGCGACACAGATGGCGCCCCGGCGGCTCGCCGTCCTGTTGATCAGCGTGTTCTCGGGCGTCGCCCTGCTGCTCGCGGCCATCGGGATCTACGGTGTCATGTCCTACGCGGTCACCCTGCGGACCCAGGAGATCGGCATCCGGATGGCGCTCGGCGCGAAGCGGGATGACATTTCGCGGATGGTGCTTCGCTTCGGGGTGCGTATGTCCCTCATCGGCGTAACCGTCGGTCTCGTGGCCGCTTTCGGCCTCGCGCGAACCATGGCGGGCCTCCTCTTCCAGACCAGTACCGCCGACCCGCCCACGTTCTCGATCGTGCCTCTGCTCCTGATGGCGGTGGCCCTCGCCGCGTGCTGGGTCCCGGCCCGCCGGGCCACGCGCGTCGATCCGCTGGTCGCGCTGCGAGCGGAGTAGTCGAGGCCAGTTTCGGACCGCGTCCCCCCCGACCTCGCCCGAACTGTCCGTCCGCCCCACACTACGTCATTGCGAGCACGGCACGGCCTTCGGGCGTGACAAGCGGGAGAAACCGACCGTCATTGCGAGGCCCCGATCCGTTTCGCAGAGGGCCGAAGCAATCTCGCGGGCCTGGTCGTTGGGGCCCGCGGGGCCAGGCGCTGCGGTGGGCTCGCGGCGCCGGGGACGCCTCCTGCGTCGGCACTGGAATTCCGGAACGATGGAATCGTCTGCCTCCTTAGTCGGCTCGATGATCGCGAACTTTTTCAGACGGACTGCGGCGACTCGCGATCAACGCCCCGACGCCTGCGACCCACCGCAGCACCCGGCCCCGCTCCATCCCAGGGCTCAAGTGCGGTTTCGAGAAACCGCCTGAATCTACTTGCCACATTCGGCGATCAAAGGGAACAAGACCTCGTCCTTGCTAACCCCGGGAAGAACGGTCGTCTTCTTGCCGGGGCAAAAGACCACGACCCCGAGCCAGCCGCCACCGTTCGTAACCTCGAAAGCGTTCGCTCCGTCGGGGTCCCGAAAGGAGAGCCGACGGGCCCCCGCCTGGCAAGTTGCGACGCTCACTCTCCGGCTGGAATCATGTCTCCGCAATCTCAGGATCTGATCACGAACCTCTTTGCGCAGATCCGACTCGCGCAATTCCCTTTGGAACTGTTCCGGTCCCCCGTCGCCTACCGGCAGTTCGGGAAACACGAAGACGACCGTTGCAGTTGTTGTGGTCTGCGTGCACGGGTCGCCCGAGGCCAACTGGGCTGCTCCGCCGAGGGCAGCACCGAGGAAAAGACTCAGAACGGTCGACATGCGAACCTCCTAGTCCCGCGCATCTTCGGGACCTGAACTCTACTTCGCCAAACCAGGGAGATGCGGACAGTGGAGAGGGCGGGCGAACCCCTCCACGACTCCTGTTTTTAGGGACCGTCGTCCGGATCCCAGAATGCAGCGGGGCCGGGCGCTGAGGTGGGTCGCAGGCGACCGGGACGTGCCGCGCGAGTCGCCGCACTCCGTTGGTAAAGTTCGCGCGGCCCGAGGCGAGCAAGGAGCCACACGATTCCAT
>JBGATM010000046.1:0-21774 GCA_044229175.1 Vicinamibacteria bacterium
GCGAACGAGGCTCCATCGACTTTCCGCTGCTGGGGGTGGCGACTCGCATCGACCTCGACGACGCCGGCGTGATCGAGCGCGCCGAACTGGTGCTGACCGCGCTCGCCGCCCGCCCCCGTCGCGTGACCGAGGCCGCGAACCTGCGCGGCATCCGACCGGGCACGCCGGAGTTCGATCGGGGCGTCGTCGACGTGGCGGAAATGGCACGGCGGCGCTGCCGCACCCTCACCAATCTTCCCGGTGATGCGACCTGGCGTCAGGATATGATCCCCGTGTACGTAAAGCGCACTTTGCATGCGGCGATCGCGGGCGGCGGTCCGGTTCACCACTTGTAGACGGTCCGGCCGGTGAAGAGTGTGTTCAGGGCGATGGAGGCTGTCCATGTCCGAGCGTAACGGCGTCAATCAATACATCTACGACTGGAACATCGCCGGCACGGGTTACCCGCACCGCGAGACCACCGTCGAGCTGAACGACGAGACCCTGCGCGACGGGTTGCAGTCGCCGTCGGTGCGCGACCCTCCGATCGGGAAGAAGATCGAACTCCTCCACCTGATGGCGCAGCTCGGGATTCACTCCGCCGACCTCGGCCTGCCCGGGGCGGGGCCGCGCGCCCGCGCCGACATCATCGAACTGTGCCGCGAGATCCAGCGGGCGAACCTCGCCGTCGTTCCCAACTGCGCGGTGCGGACCGCGCAGGCGGACGTGACCGCCCTGATCGAGATCGCCGACCTCGTGGGCATGCCCATCGAAGCCTGCGCGTTCATCGGCAGTTCAGCGATCCGCCAGTACGCGGAGGAGTGGTCGCTCGACCACATGCTGAAGCTCACCGAGGACGCGGTGTCGCTCGCGGTGGCGCATGGATTGCCGGTCACCTTCGTGACCGAAGACACCACCCGAGCCACACCCGACACCATCCGCCGCCTCTACAAGACGGCCATCGAGGCGGGGGCCACCCGGGTGTGCGTCACCGACACGGTGGGCCACATCACGCCGCGAGGGGTGCGAAACCTCATTCCCTACGTCCGACAGCTCATTCACGAGACGGGCGAAGACATCAAGGTCGACTGGCACGGCCACAACGATCGCGGTCTCGCGGTGATCAACACCATCACCGCCATGACTTCCGGGGCGGACCGCGTTCATGCCACCGCCCTGGGAATCGGCGAGCGGGTGGGGAACTGTTCGATGGATCAGCTGCTCGTCAATCTCCGGCTGATGAACTACATCAACTCCGACCTCGAGCCGCTGCGCAAGTATGTGGACGTCGCGAGCGAGGCCACCGGCGTGCCCATTCCCACGAACTACCCGGTGTTCGGAACGGACGCCTTCCGCACCGCCACCGGCGTGCACGCGGCCGCCATCATCAAGGCCAAGAAGAAGGACGACGGCTGGCTCGCCGACCGGATCTACTCGGGCGTGCCCGCGGCCATGGTGGGGACGCGGCAGAAGATCGATATCGGCTTCATGTCCGGGGTGTCGAACGTCGTGTACTGGCTGGTCGAGCACGGCATCGAGCCCGATGAGAACCTGGTGACCGAGGTCTTCCGCGCGGCCAAGGAAGGAGACCGTGTGATGACCGACGACGAAGTCGAGCAGATCGTGCGGTTCGTCATGAACTCGCGGGGGCAGGCCATGCCCGTCGACACCATCGAGGCGTGGAAGCGGGAGATCAAGACCTCCTGATGCCGGATCGCGGCATTCGACTGACCCCGGGCAAGCGAATTCTCTTTCTCACGAAAGACCCCGGGACCGTCCGCCGCCAGTTGCGTGGCGAGCTGAACCTTCAGATGAAGGACCTCCAGGTCTCGGACCTGATGGACGACATCAACACCGACGCCATGGCGCCGGCCTGGGCCTGTTTCGACTACCGGCCGCAGGCTCTGGCCCGCAGCGCGTACGCCGGGATCACCGTGGACGGCGAACGCCTGTTCTGGGACAACGCGCTCATCGACGGCAACTTCGAGGTCATCGTCTCCGGAAAGAGAAAGGGCGTCGGCTCCTCGCGCGAGACCGCGGTGCAGGCGGAGAAGTACGCGGGGATCCGCATCGCCATCGCCGACGGCTTCGCGCCGATCCACGCCCGGAACAACATCAACTCCGGCGTGCTGATGGCGGGACATGACGTCCTGCTGAAGCTCCAGGCCGGCGAGGAGGTCCCGCTCGAGGCTTTCATGACCGGACGCGACCCGGTGACGCGCATGATCATCGAGGCGGGCGGGCTCTTCGCCTTCACCCGCGCGGTGGCGAAGGGCGAGGCCCAGCTTCCCGTGCCGGACACGGCCGCGCGGCCCATGACCATCGCGGAGAAGATCCTGCTCTCGCATATCGCCACCGCCGCGAAGCCCAAAGCGCTCAAGCCCGGTGACGCGGTGGCGGTGAACGTGGACGGCGGCTTCTCCCACGACTTCACCTCGGCGCAGGTGCACTACTTCCTGACCGAGGAGTACGGCGAGGGCTACAAGCTCAAGAACCCTTCGAAGTTCGCGGTGTTCGAAGACCACATGCTCTATGCCCAGGACATGCCGTCGCTCGCGAAGTTCAGGCCCAAGCTGATCGAGCAGAGTGAACGCCAGCGCGCCTTTCAGGAAGCCACCGGGGTGCGGGCCTTCCTCGCCAGGGACGGAGTCTCGCCGGGCATCTGCCACACCGTGGCCCGGGAGAAGATGATCGAGCCGGGCGAGTTCATCCAGGCCACCGACTCGCACACCTGCATGGGCGGTTCCCTCAACTCTCTCGCCTATGGGGTCGGCGCCACGGAGTACGCGGCGCTCGTCTATTCGGGGATCACCTTCACGGAGACGCCGGGCTCCATCCGCTTCGAACTCAAAGGCGCCCTTCGCCCGGGTGTGACCGCGAAGGACGTGATGCTCTTCATCCTCAAGGAATACGCGAAGCCGGGGAAGACCCTCGACCTGGTGATGGAGTTCGGCGGCGCGGGGCTCTCCGCCCTTTCGCCCGACGAGCGGGCGACCATCGCGAACATGGCGACGGAGTGCACGGCGAAGTCCGGAGTCTTCGAAGGCGACGAGGCGATGATCGAGTGGATCGTGGCCCATCGGCCCGGCGTGGACGCGAGGCGGCTGCGTTCGCAGATGGTGCGGCCCGACCCAGAGGCTGCCTACGTCGGCGGCATTCACACCATCGATCTCTCGTCGATCGAGCCCATGGTCGCGACTCCCGGCGACGCCGCGAAGGGAATCCCGTCCGACCCGACGAACGGGGCATTGATTCGCGAGATCGGCGACGTGCGGATCGACATCGCCTATGGGGGCTCGTGCACCGCGGGGAAGGAAGAGGACCTCGACATGTATGCCCGGGTCATGACCCGCGCCCTGGCCGCGGGGAAGCGGGTGGCGCCGTCGGTGAACTTCTTCATCCAGTTCGGGTCCGAATCGGTCGAGGCCTATGCCACCGCGAAGGGCTACCTCGATGTGTTCGCGAGGACGGGAGTGAAGGTCATCAAGCCGGGCTGCGGCGCGTGCATCGGCTGCGGACCGGGGATCTCGGAGAACAAGTCCCAGGTCACGGTGTCGGCGATCAACCGCAACTACCAGAACCGTTCCGGCCCGGGGGCGCTGTATCTCGCCTCGCCGCTCACCGTGGCCGCCTCCGCGGTCATGGGGAAGATCGCGGCCTACGAGCCGGACATGTTCGGGAAGGAACTCCGATGAACAACCTGGAGCGATCGATCGACTGGGACAAGGTCGAGGAGATGACCCTGGCCCTGATGCACCTCACCACCTTCACCGAAGGGCACGGCGAGGTGCGCTCGTGGAAGGGCCACTCCTGGGATGTGCTGAAGCGGCTCCATGCCCGCGGTTGGATCAGCAACCCGGTGGGGAAGGCGAAGTCGGTGCACCTCTCCGAGGACGGGGCCCGCAAGTCGCGAGAACTGTTCGAACAGCATTTCGTCGGCCCCCTCGTCATCTGACCCGCCCCGGCCTGTGACGGTGCCCGAAGCGACACATCGGGCCGGAGTCGCCCACAGCACCTCGGCCTAGCGTCTCCGCTGAAGGGATCGGTATGAAGTCGCGGACCTCTCCGCGGACCGATCCCGGCGGAGGCGACCATGAAAGCTCTCAGTGCGGCGGCGAAGATCGGCGGCCCGGAACGCGTGTCTCCCGGCCAGGTCAGTCTCAAGGAGGAGGCGCGAAAGGCCCGCGGCCGGCTTCTTCCCACCACGGTGACGTTCCTCGGCCTCTCGGCGGCGGTCATCGCGACCGCGCTGCGCGAAGGTCCCGCTCATTGGGTGGCGGGGTTCGCCCTTGGCGGTATCTTGTCCTTCTCGTTCGTGGAGTATGGCGTGCACCGCTTCATACTGCATGGGCGTTTTCCGGATGGCCGCGGCGTCCGGCACGTGCTGCACAAGGCCTTCGATCACCTGCACATCGAGCACCACGCCCGGCCCTGGGATTCGAATCACAACGGGGGCACGCTGAACGACACCCTGCTGCCCATCGTGACCATCTTCGTCCTGTTCGCCGCGACCACGCCGTTTCCGACGGGGCCGGTGTTCTGGGCGGCCATCGCCGCGAGCTACGTGGTCGAGGAGTGGATTCATCATGCGCTCCACTACTGTCAGTTCAGGCATCCGTGGTTCCTCGCCCTTCGGCGGCATCACTCGCTTCACCATGCGGCCCCCGGCACCGAGTCGAACTATGGCCTGAGCAGTCCGCTTTGGGACATCCTTCTGGGCACGCGGCTGCGCCTGGTCGCCGAGACCCGGAGGCGGTCGTGAGGTCGCGCAAGTCACGCGGCGCGCTCAACGCCGCGCTGGTCCTGTGGGCGGCCGGGGTGCGGGCGCAGGACGGGGATTCACGATGTGTGGAGGTGGCTCGAGGCGAGTGCCTGCAGGTGACGATCGCGGGCGCGGGCCAGGACGTGGTTCTCATCCCCGGTCTGTTCGGCTCGGCGTTCGGCTTCCGTCGCGTCATCCCGTTGCTTTCGAGCGCCGGCTACCGATCGATCGTGATCGAGCCGCTGGCGGTCGGCCATTCGTCGCGTCCGGCCAGCGCCGACTACTCGCTGACCGCCCAGGCCGAGCGCATTCGCGCGGTGCTGGACCGGCTGGAGGTGAAGGAGGCGGTGGTCGTCTCTCACCTGATCGGTAGCTCGATCGCGCTTCGTCTGGCCTCGCGGGACCCGAGCCGGATCCGCGCGGTGGTGTCGCTCGAGGGGGGGCCGGTGGAAGAGGTCACGACCCCGTCTTTCCGTCGCATCATGAGGCTCGCGCCCCTCCTGAAGCTGCTGGGTCCGGGCCGGGTGATCCGCGGCCGGGTGCGCGGGATGCTGGTGTCGTACTCCGGCGATCCGTCGTGGGTTACCGACGACGTGGTCAACCGGTACTCCGAGGGCGCGGCCAGAGACCTGGGCGCCACCCTCGACGCGTTCACCCAGATGTCCAGGGCGCGCGAACCGGAAGCCCTGGCCCCGAGACTGGCGGAACTTCAATGCCCCGTGCGTCTGGTCCTCGGGGCCGCGCCCCACCAGGGCGGCCCCACTCCGGCCGAGATTCAGACCATGCAGCGTAGCGTCGCCGGATTCGCCATCACGCGCGTGCCCGGCGCCGGGAGCTTCCTGTTCGAGGAAGCTCCCGAGGCGGTGGTGGCGGCGGTGGCCGATGTGGCGGGGGCGGTTCGGCCGGCCCGCATGGCAGACAAGTAAGCCTGGGTGGGTGCCCTTCCATGGGCTCAAGTAGCATTCCTGCATGGCCGATACGACCGTTCGTCTGACCCCGGGCAAGCGCGTTCTCTTCCTCACGAAGGATCCGGAGACCGTCCGGAAGCAGCTTCGCGGCGAGCTGAATCTGCAGATGAAGGACGTCAGAGTCGAAGACCTGATGGACGACATCAACACCGACGCCATGGCGCCGGCCTGGGCCTGTTTCGACTACCGCCCCGACGCCCTCGCGCGCAGCGCGTACGCGGGGATCACCGTGAATGGCGAGCGTCTGTTCTGGGACAACGCGCTCATCGACGGCAATTTCGAGGTCATCGTCTCCGGCAAACGGAAGGGCGTGGGATCGTCGCGCGAACAGGCGGTCCAGGCGGAGAAGTACGCGGGGATCCGCATCGCCATCGCCGACGGCTTCGCGCCGATCCACGCCCGGAACAACATCAACTCCGGCGTGTTGATGGCGGGGCATGACGTGCTGCTCGAGCTCCAGGCCGGCGAGGCCGTCCCCCTCGAGGCCTTCATGACCGGCCGCGACCCGGTGACCCGGATGATCATCCAGGCCGGCGGACTCTTCGCGTTCACCCGAGCGGTGGCGAAGGGGGAGGCGCAACTCCCGGTGCCCACCACGGCGGCGCGGCCCATGACCATCGCGGAGAAAATCCTGCTTTCACGGATCGCGACCCCGCAAAAGCCTGCGGCCATCAAGCCCGGCGACGCGGTGGCGGTGAATGTGGACGGCGGCTTCTCGCACGACTTCACCTCGGCCCAGGTGCACTACTTCCTCACCGAAGAGTATGGCGAGGGCTACAAGCTCAAGAACCCTTCGAAGTTCGCGGTGTTCGAAGACCACATGCTCTACGCGCAGGAGATGCCGACGTATGCGAAGTTTCGCTCGAAGCTGATCGAACAGAGTGAACGCCAGCGCGCGTTCCAGGCCGCCACGGGAGTTCGCGCCTTCCTCGCGAAGGACGGGGTCTCGCCGGGCATCTGCCACACCGTGGCGCGGGAGAAGATGATCGAGCCGGGTGACTTCATCCAGGCCACCGACTCGCACACCTGCATGGGCGGGTCCCTCAATTCCCTCGCCTACGGTGTGGGCGCCACGGAGTACGCAGCGCTCGTCTATTCGGGGATCACCTTCATCGAGACGCCGGGCTCGATCCGCTTTGAACTCAAAGGCGCGCTTCGCCCGGGTGTCACCGCGAAGGACGTGATGCTCTTCATCCTGAAGGAATACGCGAAGCCGGGAAAGACTCTCGACCTCGTGATGGAGTTCGGCGGTCCGGGGCTTTCGGCTCTTTCCCCAGACGAGCGCGCGACCATGGCCAACATGGCGACGGAATGCGCGGCTAAGGCGGGCGTGTTCGAGGGCGATCAGTCCACGGTGGACTGGATCGTGGCCCATCGTCCGGGGGCGGATGCCGGCAAGCTCCGCTCTCAACTCGTGGCCCCGGACAAGAACGCGGAATACGTGGGGGGCGTTCACACCATCGACCTCTCGTCGATCGAGCCCATGGTCGCGACGCCCGGCGACGCCGCGAAGGGAATCTCCTCCGACCCGACGAACGGCGCGCTGATCCGGGAGATCGGCGATGTTCGGATCGACATCGCCTACGGCGGTTCGTGCACCGCGGGAAAGGAAGAGGACCTCGACATGTACGCGCGGGTCATGACCCGGGCCCTGGCCGCGGGGAAGCGGGTGGCGCCGTCAGTGAACTTCTTCATCCAGTTCGGATCGGAATCGGTCGAGGCCTATGCCACCGCGAAGGGCTATCTCGACGTCTTCGCGAAGACGGGAGTGAAGGTCATCAAGCCCGGCTGCGGGGCGTGCATCGGTTGCGGGCCGGGGATCTCGGAGAACAAGTCCCAGGTCACGGTGTCCGCGATCAACCGCAATTATCAGAATCGTTCGGGCCCGGGCGCGTTGTACCTCGCCTCGCCGCTTACCGTGGCCGCGTCGGCGGTCATGGGGAAGATCGTCGCCTACGACCCGGGGATGTTCTAGCTGGAAACGCCGGCGATCCAGCGGGGCGCCGTTGCCTTGTAGCCGCTCGCGAACGACTGGAGCACCTTGCGGACGCCGGTGGCGGGGTCGATGACGACGAGGTCGGTGCCGCCGGTGGTCGGGTTGGACTCGGCGAACACAATGCCGTCCTTACTCCAGTCGGGGTCGGAGCGGAACCGCGGCCCGGAGGCGATGACCGTCGGGGCGCCGCCCACGGCGGGGACGACGAGAATGTCCCAGGCGCCGCCGGGGACCGCGATCGAGGTCAGTCGGCGAAACACCACGCTGTTGCCGTCGGGGGAGTAGTCGGGGCCTGCGTCCGAGCCCACGAGGTAGAGAGTGTTGGGGAGCAGCTCGCCGGTGATCCCGCTGTCCGTGAGCCTCGCCTGGCTGCTGTTCGAATTGCCCGCCCAGACCTCGCTCTTCCCGGCGCCGGTCGAGGCGATGCGCTCGTAGACCGCGCGGTTTCGAGCCGGGTGGATCCGGCCTCCGCGCACCCTCGCGTTGGGGTCGGAGATGATGAGCTGATTGTTCTGCCCGTTGGCGTCGATGGTGTACAGACCCTCGGGCCGGGCGTCGGGTGACGACGTGTGGATGAGGAAGGTCCCGTCGGAAGCCCAGTCGACGCCGCTGGTGGTCCAGCCGTTGGGCAGGAAGGGCCCCTCGATCTGACGGGCGAGGTCCACGAGGAGGAGGGTCACCCGATCGAACTCATCGAGACGGCCGTCCCGGTTCGCGTCGGAAGTGACCCGGCGAACCGCCACGCGGTTGCGGTCGAGCGAGGGCGCGGCGCTCAGGGTCTGGCAGCCCGAGCAGTTCGTGAGCCGGGTGGGCTGGGAGCTCGCACCCACTGAAAACAGCTCGAAAACCGCGGCGGGCTTGGTGGACCAGGCGTCGGAAGCAACGAAAACCGTATCCGCGGAGTTGGGAATCGAGGTGCTGGTGACGGACGCCGTGGTGGTGGGGGCGACGCCCGCGGTGCAGGCTGAAAAGACGGTCGCCGCGGAGGCCAGGACCATGAATGCGCGCGAAGTGAAAATGAACCTCATCTTGACGACACGCTACGCCCGCGATTCCGAGGGCGTCAAGCGGCCGCGAGGTAGAATCGCAACCTCAACATCCTCAAGGAGCCCCACCATCAAAGCCACGAAAGACATCTTCATCCTGGGCGGCGCACGAACAGCCATGGCCGAATACGTCGGCCACTTCAAGGACATCAACGCGAACCAGCTGGGCGCCCACGCGATCAAGGCCGCGCTCGAACGGTCGGGCGTTTCCGCGGCCGAAGTGGAGCAGGTGGTGATGGGCAACGCGATGCAGACTTCGGCGGACGCGATGTACGGCGCGCGGCATTCCGCCCTCAAGGCCGGACTGTCCATCGAGACTCCCGCGCTCACCGTCAATCGCCTTTGCGGCTCCGGCATCCAGTCCGTGATCTCCGCCTCCCAGCTCATGCTCCTCGGCGAAGCCGAGGTGACGGTGGCGGGCGGCATGGAGAACATGACTCAGGCTCCGCACGTGATCCGCGGCGCGCGCGACGGCTTCAAGCTCGGCCAGGGCGCTCTCGAGGACAGCCTGATGGTGGCGCTCCTCGACTCGCATTGCGGCCTCTACATG
This sequence comes from Vicinamibacteria bacterium, assembly GCA_044229175.1. Taxonomy (GTDB): domain Bacteria; phylum Acidobacteriota; class Vicinamibacteria; order Fen-336; family JAGNNV01; genus JAGNNV01. The sequence continues at coordinate 9,302 of JBGATM010000046.1, forward strand.
GCTCAGACCGCGGAGAAGCTCGCGACCAAGTACGGCGTCGACCGCAAGGCCATGGACGAGTTCTCGCTTCGCTCGCAGCAGGCTGCGGCGGCCGCCAAGGCCCGCGGGGTGTTCGACGAAGAGGTCGTCCCCGTCGAGGTGAAGAAGGGCAAGGCCATGGTCGCCATCAAGGATGACGATCACATGCGCGCCGACACCACCATGGAGTCGCTGGCCGGTCTCCGTCCCGCCTTCGGCAAGGACGGCATGGTGACCGCGGGCAACGCGAGCGGCATCGTCGACGGCGCCGCCGCCCTGGTCCTGTCCACCTCGAAGTCGCGCGGCCACGGCAAGCCCATCGCCCGAGTCGTCTCGTGGGCGGTCGCGGGCGTCCCGCCCGAGATCATGGGCATCGGTCCCGCGCCCGCGTCGCGCAAGGCGCTCGCGGACGCCGGCCTCAAGCTCGAGGACATCGACCTCGTCGAAGTGAACGAGGCCTTCGCCGGCCAGTACCTCGCGGTGGAGCGAGAACTCGGCCTCGACCGCAACAAGGTCAACGTCAATGGCGGCGCCATCGCCCTCGGTCATCCCCTGGGAGCCTCCGGCACGCGCATTCTCCTCACCGTGGCCCTCGAACTGCGCCGCCGCAAGGGCCGCTATGGCCTGGCGACCGCGTGCATCGGCGGCGGTCAGGGGATCGCCATGATCATCGAGAGCATTCAGGGTTGAAGACCCTGTCCCGGCGGAAGCCGGGACCCAGATAAGAGAGGATTGCAATGACTGAAATCAAAACGGTTGGAGTGGTGGGCTGCGGCCTCATGGGTTCGGGCATCGCGCAGGTCTGCGCGGAGGCCGGCCACAACGTCATCGTCCGCGAGGTCAACGACGCGGTCCTGGCCAAGGGCCTGGGTTCGATCGACAAGTTCCTGGGCAAGGCGGTCGAGAAGGCCAAGATGACCGCGGAGAAGAAGGCCGAGGTCATGGGCCGGCTCAAGGGCACCACGAAGCTCGAGGATCTCGCCTCGTGCGACATCATCATCGAGGCGGTGGTCGAGAACATCGCGCTCAAGCACGAGACCTTCGGCGCGCTCAACAAGATCTGCGGCAAGGACACGGTGTTCGCATCCAACACCTCCTCGCTCTCCATCACCGAGATGGCCGCGGGTTCGGGCCGGGCCGACCGGTTCGTGGGCCTGCACTTCTTCAATCCCGTTCCCCTCATGAAGCTGGTCGAAGTCGTCCGCGGCACCCTCACCAGCCCCGAAGTCTTCGAAGCCATGTGCGCGTTCGGCACGGGCATCGGCAAGACCGTGGTCCGCGCCACCGACAAGCCCGGCTTCATCGTGAACCGCCTGCTCGTCCCCTACATGGTCGACGCCATCCGCGCCCTCGAGCAGGGTGTGGGTTCGGTCCAGGACATCGACGAGGCCATGAAGCTCGGCTGCGGTTACCCGATGGGTCCGTTCACGCTCCTCGACTTCGTGGGGATCGAGACCACGTACTACATCGCGAACATCATGTTCGACGAGTTCAAGGAAGCCCGCTACGCCCCGCCCACCCTGCTCAAGCGCATGGTGCAGGCCGGGATGTACGGCAAGAAATCGGGCAAGGGCTTCTACGACTACTCCACGAACCCGCCCACCCCGACGAAGGGCCTGGTGTAGTCATGAACCTGCGACCCGTCATCCCGGCGAAAGCCGGGACCCAGCCCTCAACGCCGGTTGCCGCGTCGGAGGTTCGTTGACATGTCGTATTCAACCCTCCTCATCGACAAGAAGGATGACGGCATCGCCGTCATCACCGTCAATCGTCCCGACAAGCTGAATGCCCTGAACGCCCACGTCATCGGCGAGCTGGACGCGGCGGTGGCCGAACTCGATGCCGACGCCTCGGTCCGCGGCCTGATCGTCACCGGATCCGGCGAGAAGGCCTTCGTGGCCGGCGCCGACATCGCCGAACTCGCGAAAGCGACGCCCATCGAGGCGCGCGCCCTCGCTCTTCGCGGCCAGCGCGTCTTCGACCGGCTCGAGCGATTCCGCGGCCCGGTGATCGCCGCGGTGAACGGCTTCGCCCTCGGCGGTGGCTGCGAACTGGCGCTCGCCTGTCACGTCCGCATCGCTTCCGACAACGCCCGCCTGGGCACTCCCGAAGTGAAGCTCGGACTCATCTGCGGCTACGGCGGGACCCAGCGTCTGCCCCGGCTGGTCGGTCGCGGCCGCGCGCTCGAGATCCTGCTCTCCGGCGAGATGGTCGCGGCGGACGAGGCGTTTCGCATCGGGCTCGTGAACCGCGTCGTCGCGAAGGACGCGCTCATGAACGAGGCCATGGGCCTCATGAAGAAGATGCTCGCGAACGCGCCCCTTTCGCTCCAGTACACCATCGACTCCGTCAATGCGGGACTCGACATGTCGTTCGAGGACGCGCAGGATCATGAGGCCACCCTTTTCGGCGTGCTCTGCTCGACCGCCGACAAGACCGAGGGCACCAGCGCGTTCCTGGAGAAACGCCCCGCGAAGTTCGTGGGCAGGTGAAGACTCCTCCCACCGGCCTGGCCGGGCCCGGAAACGGCCGCGGCCTGCGTATCCTGATCCTCCAGTCCCACTTCAACGACTCCGTGGTGGCCGGGCTCTCGCTCGGCGCGCTCGAGTACACCGCGGAGGTCGGCGCATCGGCGGAGGTGCAGGTCGTTCCCGGCGCCTTCGAGCTGCCCCTCATCGCTCAGACCGCGGCCCTGACCGGCCGTTATGACGCGATCGTGGCCCTGGGCGCCGTGATCAAGGGCGAGACCGATCACTACGATCACATCGCGCGCGAGTCGGCCCGCGGGATCATGCAGGCCGGCCTCGCCACCGGCGTCCCCGTGGCCTTCGGCGTCCTCACCGTGACCAAGGCCGCTCACGCGATCGCGAGGTCGAAGCCCGGCCGTCACAACAAGGGCCGGGAGGCCGCGGCCGCGGCCATCGACGCGGCTCTCCTCATCCGCAAGCTCACCGCCACCCCCGCGCCCGCGAAGAGGAAGCGCTAGTGTCCCGCCTCGCAAATCCGCGGCACATGCGAGCGTCGAGGCGCCCGGAGCGCAAGGCGCCGAGGAGGCCGCATATTGAACATATGCAACAACGAGCAACGCGGCGATCCGGGATGCATCGGCGCTCCCATGTGCTGCGCATTTGCGAGGCGGGACACTAGATGGGCCAACGTTCCAAGGCCCGGGTGTGCGCGATGCAGATGCTGTATCAGCGGGAGTGGTCGAACGAGGTCCCCGAGCGCGTGATCGAGGATTTCTGGACCATGCGCAACGGCACCACCGCGGTGCGGGCCATGGCCGAGCGCCTGTTCCTCGGAACCGAACGCGAGCGCGAGGGCATCGACGCGGACATCACCAGCGTCATGACCAACTGGGAACTCGGCCGTCTGGCCGCGATCGAGCGCAACGTGCTGCGCCTCGGCGCCTACGAACTGAAGTGCGAGGACCAGACCCCGGCCGCGGTCATCATCGACGAGGCCATCGAGATCTCGAAGCGGTACGGTGAGGCGGACTCCTCGTCGTTCGTGAACGGTATCCTTGACGCCCTCAAGCGGCGGTATCGCGACCAGACCGCGTCCGCCTGAACCATTCCAAGCGAGGCTTCCAAGTTGACTGACGAGACATCGGCCCCCACGGGGCCTGAACCCGAGCCCCCGGTTCCCGGCTGGCCGAAGGAATCGGGCGAGCGATTCGACAAGGCGAAGGCCCTGGCCTCGCTCGGGCACGCCGTCTACCCGACGAAGTTCGCGCGGACCCACGGTCTGGCCGCGATCATCAAGGAGTGGGGCGACTTGAGCGCCGACGACCTGGCCGGCAAGGCGGTCGACGTGAGCATCGCCGGCCGCGTCCTCACCCTGCGGTCGCACGGGAAGACGGGCTTTGCGACTCTCACCGACGGAGACGCGAATCTCCAGGTGTACGTGCGCAAGGACGGGGTCGGCGACCCGGCCTTCGCGGTCTGGAATCTCGTGGACATGGCCGACTTCATCGGGGTCTCGGGCCGGCTGATGCGCACGCGCACCGGCGAGCTGACCGTCCAGGCGTCCTCGATCACCTTCCTCTCCAAAGCACTCCTGCCCCTGCCCGAGAAGTGGCACGGCCTCACCGACGTGGAGACCCGCTACCGGCAGCGCTATGTGGACATGGTCGCGAATCCCGAGGTCCGCAAGACCTTCGTGGCGCGGTCGAAGATGGTCGCGGCCATCAGGCGTTTCATGGACGAGCGCGGTTACATCGAAGTCGAGACCCCGATGATGCATCCCATCGCCGGCGGCGCCCTCGCGCGTCCCTTCGTCACCCATCACAACGCGCTGGGCGTCGACTTGTACCTCCGCATCGCGCCCGAGCTGTACCTGAAGCGTCTCGGCGTGGGCGGCCTGGAGCGGGTCTACGAGATCAACCGGAACTTCCGGAACGAAGGCTTGTCCGCGCAGCACAATCCCGAGTTCACCATGCTCGAGTTCTACACCGCCTACTTCGACTGCCGCGACGTCATGGCCATCACCGAAGAACTCATCGAGAACGCGGCCATCGTGGCCACGGGCGGGACCGACATCACCTGGGGCGATACGGTGTTGTCGTTCAAGACCCCCTTCGCCAGGATCCGCATGTCGGAAGCGATCGCGGACGCTTTGTCGAAGGAACTGCCGCAGCCGGTGACCGTGGCCGAAGTGGAGGATGCCGCGAAACTCAAGGCCATCGTGACCACCGAGGCATTCGTGGCGGCCTGCCGCCGCAAGGGCGTGCCCGCGGCCGAGTACAAGAAGCTCTCGCACGGCAAGATCATCGAATCGCTCTTCGGCGACTTTGCGGAAGAGGGCCTCATTCAGCCCACCTACGTCGTCGACTATCCGGTCGAGATCTCGCCGCTCGCGAAGCGTCGCGCCGACAACCCGGAATTCGCGGATCGTTTCGAACTGTTCATGTCCGGCATGGAGATCGCGAACGGCTTCTCGGAACTCAACGACCCGCTGGAGCAGCGCGCGCGTTTCCTCGACCAGATCGAGAACCGCGCGGGCGGCGACGACGAGGCCCACAGCATGGACGAGGACTACGTCCGCGCCCTGGGCCACGGTCTGCCGCCCACCCGGCGGCTGCGGTCTCGGCATCGATCGCCTGGCCATGCTGCTCACCAACTCGCGCTCCATCCGCGACGTCATCCTCTTCCCGCAGCTGCGGCCGGAGGGGGGGCGGCGGAGCGAGCCCTAGCCGGCGCGTCTCGACGGAGGGTGACCTGCACTCGGCGCTAAGATCACGCCTCCCGCTTCACTCAGGAGCCCCCAAAATGGTCAAAGGAATCCCCGAAGGCGTCAGCACCCTCGTTCCGCACCTCAGCATCAAGGGGGCGAAGAAGGCGATCGAGTTCTACCAGGCGGCTTTCGGGGCGGAGGTCGCCCTGATGATGCCCATGGGTCCCGATCTCGTCGGATACGCGGATCTGAAGATCCATGGATCGCACCTTTACCTCGCGGACGCCATGCCCGGATGGGGCCCGGTCAAATCGCCCGCCGAGCTCAAGGGCACGAGCGTCACCATGCACCTGTGGGTGGAGGACGTCGATGCCGTCTTCGCCCGGGCGGTGGCGGCGGGAGCGAACGTCGTGATGCCGGTCGGCGACCAGTTCTGGGGCGACCGTTACGGCATGCTGTCCGATCCCTTCGGACACACCTGGGCCATCGCGACGCGTCTGGAGGATCTGACCGCCGAGGAGATGCTGCGCCGAGGGCAGGAGGCCATGGCCAAGATGCCGCCGCCGCCACCACCGCCATCGCCCGCTCCGAAGCCGAAGCCCCGCCCGAAGGCGAAGAAGAAGGGCCTGCCGCCGGGCGTCAAGACCAAGGCGGCCGCCACGGCCGAGCCCAAACCCGCGGAAGCGAAGGCGACGGTCGCTTCGAAACCCGCGGCGGCCCCCGCGCCGCCCGAGGCTGCCGAGGCGAAGAAGTCGAAGAAAGCCGCGAAGGACAAGAAGGGCAAGAAAGACAAGAAGTCGAAGAAGGACAAGTCCGGGAAGAAGTCGAAGAAGGACAAGAAGCGCAAGAAGAAGTCGAAGCGCTGAGCCTTAGTGCGCATCCCGCTAGACCTTTCGATCGCCCTTCGCTACCTGCTCAAGCGACAGGGCGGGGGATTCCTCACCGTCATCGCGACCATCGCGGTGCTCGGGATCGCCGTGGGCGTGATGGCGCTGTTCATCGCCCTCGGTCTCATGACCGGCCTGCAGGGTGAGATCCGCGGTCGAATTCTCGGAACCACCGCGCACGTCTCCGTCTTCAAGTCGCGGGGCGAGAAATTCGAGGACCCCACCGGCATCGCGGCCAGGGTGGCGGCGCTCCCCGGCGTTGCGGGCGCGGCGCCTTCCTTCTACGGCCAGGCCCTGATCTCGTCCCCCTCGTCGCAGAGGGTGGCCACGATCAAGGGCATCAGCGGGGCCGAGGGCCAGGTCACCGATCTTCCGAAACAGCTGATCGAGGGCTCGCTCGCGGACCTCCCTCCGCACGGCGAGGGCTTTCCCGGCATCGTGCTCGGGCGCGAGATCGCGACCTCCCTCGCGGTGGGTCCGAGCGACATCGTCACTCTCACCATCCCGCGGGGACGGCTCACGCCCTTCGGGCAGATGCCCCTGCTCGCGAAGTTCCGCGTCGCCGGCATCGCCAAGACCGGCCTCTACGAATTCGATGCGGGCTGGGCCTGGATCGCCCTTCTCGAAGCGGAGCGCCTCCTCGCTCCCTCGGGCTCGGGGTCGGTGATGGTCGAGGCCCGGCTCAAGGACATGTACGCGGTCGACGACGCGCAGAGCGAAATCGTGCGCGCGGTGGGCTCGGGCTACGTCACCACCGACTGGATCGAGACCAACCGGAGTCTGTTCGAGGCGCTGCAGCTCGAGAAGATCGCCATCGGCATGACCATCGGCCTGATCATGGCGGTGGCCGCCCTCAACATCGTGGCCACCCTCATCATCATGGTCACCGAGAAACGGCGCAGCATCGCCGTGCTCATGTCGCTCGGGGCCACCCGCGAATTGATCCGGCGGGTGTTCGTCTGGCAGGGCGCGGTGCTGGGCCTTTTTGGAACGCTGCTCGGGGCGGCGGTGGGGACGCTTGCGTGCCTGGTGCTCGACCGGTTCCAGATCATCAAGATCCCGGCGGACGTGTACCAGGTGGCGTATCTGCCCTTCAAGCTGCTCCCCCAGGACGCGGTGATGGTGGTCGCGGGGTCGCTGCTGGTGAGCCTGATCGCGACCTTGTATCCGGCCGGTAAGGCCGCCTCGCTGCTGCCCACCGAAGGGCTGAGGAACGAATGAGCGATCTGGTTCTTGAAGCCCGAGACATCTGGAAGTCTTACCAGGGCCCGCTCGGTCCGGTCGACGTCCTGCGCGGCGTGGACCTCGGCGTGGCCCGGGGCGAAGTGGTGGCCCTTCTCGGCGCTTCCGGTGTGGGGAAGTCGACCCTGCTCAATGTCCTCGGCTCGCTCGATGCGCCCGACCGCGGAGAGGCCCTTCTCGGCGGCACGTCGCTGTCCGGGGTGAGCGCCGCGGGACGCGCGCGGATGCGCAATGAAGCGATCGGCTTCGTCTTCCAGTTCCACCATCTGCTGCCCGAATTCACCGCGATCGAGAACGTGGCCATGAAGCTGCGACTGCGCGGGGTTGCCGATACCGCGGCGCTCGAGGCCTCACGGGTCCTGCTCGAGCGCTTCGGCCTGGCCGCCCGGCTCCAGCACGCCCCGGATGCGCTGTCCGGCGGAGAGCAGCAGCGGGTGGCGGTGGCCCGGGCGCTCGTCGGGGATCCGCGCGTGCTCCTCGCCGACGAGCCGACCGGGAATCTCGATCCGCGCACCGCCTCCGCCCTGTTCGAAGAGCTGCACACCGTGGCCCGGGAGCGCGGCATCGCGATCCTCTGGGCCACCCACAACGAGACGCTCGCGAGACGCAGCGACCGGATCGTGCGCCTTCAGGAAGGGAAGCTCGTCGAAGCCTCGCTCGGCTAGGGCTTCACCGGCTCCACGGGCGGAGCGTTTCGCAGCGCCTCGGAGATGTTGTACTTCAGTTCGGGTGCGAGCTTCGTGACCTTGAAATTCGGCACCGCCTTCACCCGGCAGGCGAGCCCGGTCATGGTCCGGCCGTCGACCTCATACTTGATCTCGCAGTAGCGGCACTCCGCGTTCCAGCAATAGCCGCCGGTGCCCACGTCGGGGGCCACGAACTGAAGCTGCCTGAGGAGGATGTTGTTCTCGGGCACCTCGAAGCGCTTCCCGAGCACCTCGATGGGAATCAGCTTGTCGTAGGGCTCGTACAGATCGGCCATGGGCCGATGATAGCCGTGCACGTTGCCCGCGGCCTCCCACTACCGGGCTCGTGCTGTCCGTCTGTCCCACCCTCACGTCATTGCGAGGAGCCAGTCCGTCCGCCAGGCGACGAAGCAACCCCCTCGAGCCACTATCGCCGCGCAGCGCGAGGGTTGGGAGTTGGGGGACGGGGTTGCTTCGTCGCTGCGCCAAACGGACTGGCTCCTCGCAATGACGTGAGTGGGGTACGAGCCGCTGCACGATCCTGGTAGTTGGGAGGTCGCGAGCCTGGTAGTTGGGAGGCCGTTAAAGTACTCCCCACATGAAGATCGCTTTTGTGGGGTCGCACGGGGTGGGGAAGACGACGCTTTGCTTCGACCTCGCCGCGCAGTTGAAGCGCCGGGGCGTGAACGTGGACATGGTGAAGGAAGTGGCCCGCCATTCGCCTCTGCCCGTCAATCGCAAGACCTCGCGCGAGGCCCAGCTGTGGATCCTCACCACCCAGGTGGCCGAGGAGATCCGCGCGTCCGCCCATTCCGACGTGGTGGTCTGCGACCGCGCGGCCCTCGACAACTACGCCTACTTCTTCCTGGCCTGCGGCCGCGACCTCGCGGTGGAGAAATTCGTGGAGATGTGGATGAAGACGTACGACCTTCTCATTCGCGTGCCCGTCCTCGCCGAGGTCCAGGACGACGGCTTCCGCGACACCGATGCGGTGTTCGTGCGCGAGATCGACCGGAAGGTCTCGGCTCTGCTCGCCGCGAGCAAGACCCCATTCCTCGATCTCGAGTCGATGCCCCGAAGCGAATGGTCCGCCGCGGCCCTGCAGGCCGTGCTCGAGCACCAGGGCATCCGGCAGGGACGGCTCCAGGCGCGTTGAGCGACCGGGCCTCCGGCGCGGGACGCAAGGACACCGTGGTGCTCGCGGCCCTCACCGTGTGCGTGGCCGCGCTGGCCCTCGTCATGGTGGGCCAGGGTCGCGCCTCGCCGCTCGAAGCGGTCTCCTTCGCCACCGGGGCGGTGGCGGTGTGGCTCGTGGTGAAGGAGAACATCTGGAACTTTCCCATCGGCATCGTCAACACCGCGGGCTACAGCGTGGTCTTCTTCCAGGCCCGGCTGTACGGGGACGCCTCCCTGAACGTGGTGTACTGCATCCTCGGGGTCATCGGCTGGTACCTCTGGCTCCACGGCGGCGACCGCCGGACCGCCCTGCAGATCAGCCGCGCGGGGGCGACCGAACTGGGCCTGGTGGCCGCCTCCGTGGCCCTCGCCACCCTCGTACTCTGGAAGACACTCCACTTCGTCGGGGGCTCCGCGTCCTTCTGGGACGCCGCGACCACGTCGCTGAGCCTCGGGGCGCAGTGGCTGCTCAATCGCAAGAAGGTCGAGAACTGGCACATCTGGATCGCGGCCGACGTGATCTACGTCCCGCTCTATGTCTCCCGCGGCCTGCACCTCACCGCGGTGCTGTACGCGGTCTTCCTCGTGATGGCGGTGATGGGCCTGCTTCGCTGGCGGGCGGTGTGCGAGGACCAGCGGCTCCGCGTCTCGAGTCCGGAGGCCGCGTCATGACCCTGGGCTTCGTGATCGGGAAGTTCTATCCGCCTCACCGCGGTCACAAGCACCTCATCGACGAGGCCCGCCGCCAGGTCGACCGTCTCATCGTGATGATTCCTCACCATCCCTCGCAGACCATCCCCGGAGAACTGCGCGCGGCCTGGCTCCGGGAGATCCACCCGGATTGCGAGATCGATCTGGTGGCAGATGAACTTGAAGACGACAGCGCCGAGTGGGCTCGATTCACCGCCCGCTACCTGGGCTTCGCGCCCGATGTGGTCTTCAGCAGCGAGGACTATGGCCCGGAGTTCGCTCGTCTCCTGGGCGCTCGTCACGTCATGGTCGACCGGGAGCGCCTGACCGTCCCCATCTCGGGCACGCAGATCCGATCGGCGCCCCTGCGGTATCTCCAGTACCTCGAGCCGTGCGTGCGCGCGTACTTCGTGAAGCGCGTGGTGGTGATCGGCGCGGAGTCGACGGGCAAGACCACGCTGGCGCGCCTGCTCGCCGAGCGCTTCGAGACGGAGTGGGTTCCCGAGTTCGGGCGGGAGCACTGGGAGCGGAAGATCGAGCGGTGGAGCCCGGGCGATCCGGCCCCCTCGTGGTCGCCCGACGAGTTCGTGGACATCGCGACGGTACAGCAGAAGCGCGAAGAGGCGGCGGCCCGTCGGGCCAACCGCGTGCTCTTCGCGGACACCAACGCCTTCGCCACCGGCACCTGGAACGAGCGCTATCACTCGACCCGCGATCCGAGGGTCGACGCCATCGGCGCGCGCGACAAGGTGGATCTGTACCTCCTGACCGCGCCGGATGTCCCCTTCGTGCAGGACGGCCTTCGCGATGGGGAGCACATCCGTGAGTGGATGGACCGGCGCTTCGCCGAGCAGCTCGCGAACGGAAAGACCCCGGTGGTGCGGCTCACCGGTTCCTATGAACAGCGGTTCGAACGGGCGGTCGCCGCGGTGGAGCGCTTGATTGATAACGTCGAGCCCCATGAGCACACGCGACGCTGAGGCCACGGTTCTCGCCATCGAGAGGCCGCATCCGGCCCTGTGGACCTACTACCTGATCTCCTCGCTGGCCTTCCTGTTCCTCTTCCCCCTGGCCGCCCTCGTCCTTTGGTTCAAGTACCACACCCTCCGCTACAAGTTCACGGCCGAGGGCCTCTCGATGAGCTGGGGCATCCTCTTCCGCCGCGAGACCATCATCAACTACGCGCGGATCCAGGACATCCACCTGAGATCGAACCTGATCGAGCGGTGGCTCGGCCTCGGGCGGATCCTGGTGCAGACCGCGAGCGGCAACTCGGGCGCGGAGATGACCATCGAAGGCATCAAGGAGTTCGAGCTGGTCCGGGACTTCCTCTACTCGAGGATGCGCGGCGTCTCCGAACCCGCGCACTCCCGCCCGGCCGGGCCGCACGCGGGAGCTGGCGAAGGGCCCGATCTCGCGGCCGCGCTCCTCGAGGTCGCGCGCGAAATCCGGGAGACCCGCAAGATCCTCGAGTCCCGCGGGCCGGCTGCGGGGAAGGGAAGCGGGAATGTTTGATTGGGTGAAGGCGCGCGTCCTTCGCCTGATGCGCGTCCCGCATGAACCGGAGGCGCCCCTCGGCGCGCCGGGCTCAGTGCGCGTCTTCCGGGCCGGACTCAATCACTATCGGCTGAAGGTCCTGCGCTGGTACTTCGGCCAGGCCGGGGCGATCGTCGGCATCGGCTTCTCCCTGGTGGCCCTGGGCGCCTTCGAAATGGGAATCGATCAGGCGGCAACGCGGGCCGCCGTTCCCGTGCCTTCCCCGACGATCGAGGCGAGTCCCGGGTCGCCTGGCCCTTCGCCTTCCGCCAGGTCGTCCCGGTCGCGGGAGGAACGGCGCCAGGAGCGCGAGCGCGCGATAAAGGCGTTCGTATCGAAGGCCCCGCCCTACCTGATCCCCGTGATCGAATTCATCGAGTTCGCCGGTATCGTGCTCTTCCTCGCGCAGATGCTCGTGACCTACGCGATCGTGCGCCTGGAATTCGAGCAGCACTGGTACATCGTGACCGACCGGAGCCTGCGCATCCGCACCGGGATCCTGCGCCTGCAGGAGTCCACGATGAGCTTCGCCAACATCCAGCAGGTGGAGATCCGACAGGGGCCCCTGCAACGCTTCCTGGGCCTCGCCGATGTGTGTGTCCGGTCCGCGGGCGGAGGCGATACTGCGGCCGGACCTAAGGGGCACGGGGAAGAGACCTCGCTGCACCTCGGGGTCTTCGAGGGCGTTGCGAACGCGGTAGAGATCCGCGATCTGATCCTCGAACGGCTCCGGAAGTTCCGGGAGGCCGGGCTCGGAGATCCCGAAGACGCGCACGCCGCCCCGCCCCCGGCCCCGGGTGGCCGCACCGTCACCGAGGCGATGGGCGAGTTGCTCAGCGAGGCCCGCGCCTTGCGGCGCGCCGCCGCGGAGGACTCCGCTCTTCGGGCTTGATAACCTCAGCCCATGACCATCATGGAGAGAGTGACCGCCGATACGGTGTCGGCGATGAAGGCGAAGGACCAGCCGCGGGTGGAGACCCTGCGCCTGCTGAAGTCGGAACTCAAGAAGAAGGAAATCGACAAACGGATAACTATGCAGCTCGCAGGCACAGCTATCGTTATG
>JBGATM010000047.1:0-21422 GCA_044229175.1 Vicinamibacteria bacterium
AACGAGTGGGGCGCGAGCCTCCTCTGACGCAACAGCGGAGCGGTAGCTCCGCTCCATTCATTGAAGACGACCTGCGCCACACGGATGTGAGGGAACGCCCGGGTGCTTTGGCCGGAGCGTCACCACACAGCCCGTGTCGTGGCCGCACGGCAAGCAGCGCCTGGCCCCGCGGGCCCCAGCTACCAAGCCGGCGAGATTAGTCGCTGGAAGTGGATCCCGGCTTTCGCCGGGATGACGGCTCGCTAGTCGCTCGCCGTCACTTCGCGGCGGCGCGCTTGGTGGCGGTTTCGGAGATGTAGCGCTGGGGGTCCTTGAGGAGGAGGCGCGCCATCGGGATGAGGTCGATGGCCTTCTTGAGCTGGGGGTCTGAAGCGAAGAGGCGCTGGCGCGCCGCGCCCTCACCGAACACCTGGCGCATGGTCTCCTCGAGGATCTCCGCGGAGATCTCCTCCCGCGCGGCCTCGAATTCCTTCGCGTCGTAGGCGATCTTCTCTTCCTTCAGGAACTCCGCGAACTCCTCCACCACCTGCGGCGTCACCTTGAAGTCCTTGCGGATGAGCTGCACCTTGTCGTTGCCCACGTTCGAGCGCGAACCCGCGCCCTCCACCGCGGTCTGCGCCGCCACGTCGGCCGAGTCGAAGTGCCTGGCGAAGTTCACGAAGGCCTGCTTCGACTGGAGAGCCGCCACCACCGCGCCCGTCTTCGGCGGCTCGATGCAGGTATCCGGGGCGATGCCGTCGCCGCCGAACACGCGGCGGCCGGCGTCGGTCAACCGCGGGTCGGAGCCTTCGGCGTCGCAGCCGCTGCGCTCCTTCGGCGCCTGGTAGTCCTCGAGCGTGGTGTTGCCGCCGTAGGGGCGCTGGATGGAGCGACCCGAGGGCGTGTAGTAGCGCGCGGTGGTGAGGGAGAGCGCATAGCCGCGCACGCTGCGCAGCGGCCAGATGGTCTGCACCAGGCCCTTGCCGAAGGTCCGCTCGCCGACGATGAGACCGCGGTCGTGATCCTGGATCGCTCCGGCCACGATCTCCGAGGCCGAGGCGGAGTGACGCGAGGTCATCACCACCAGGGGCACGTCGGCCCACGGGGAATCGCTTTCCGTGATGTAGCTCGATTCATCGCGCTTGTAGCGACCCTTGGTGTAGACCACCATCTGCCCCTTCTTCAGGAAGAGATTCGGAACCGCGAAGGCCATGTCGAGAAGGCCCCCGGGGTTGTCGCGGATGTCGAGCACGTAGGACTTGGCACCCTGCTCCTTGAGGGTGCGCAGCGCCTTCTCCAGTTCCCGTTCGCAGCCCGCGGGCTCGCTGGGGCGGCAGGCCGTGGTCTCGTTGAAGTCGACGAGGCGGATGTAGCCCACGTCCTTCGCCACCATGAACGAGTAGGGAACGGAGTGGATGGGAATCTCATCGCGGACCACCACGAACTCGAGGGGCTGGGCGTAGCCCGCGCGTTCGAGCTTCACCTTGACCTGCGAGCCCTTGGGACCGCGCAGGCGCTTCACCACCGCGTCGATGTCCATGCCGCGCGCATCTTCGTTCTCGATGCCCACGATGATGTCGCCGGCGCGGATGCCCAGGCGATGCGCGGGCGAGCCTTCGAACGGCGAGACCACGGTGATCCGGCCTTCGATGGAAACGATGGTGATGCCGAGGCCGAAGTAGGAGCCCTTCTGGCGCTCCTGCATCTGCGAGAACTCCTTCACCTCGAAGAAATTCGAGTGGGGGTCGAGGGTGCGCAGCATCTCGCGGATGGAGGAGGCCACGGGCTTACTGGCATCGATCTCCTCGGCGTAGTTCGACTCGATGGCGGCGAGGATCTCCGAGTAGCGCTTCAGGTGAAGGTCGCGCGTATCCACCGCGGCCTGGGCGCTGCCGCCGAACATCGAGCCGGCCAGAGCGGAGACGCCGATCAGGGCCACGCTTGCGAGTGTCGCTCGTAGAGAACGGCTCATGCCTTCACCTCGGTCAAATATTTGAAACCAGCCAACGACGGATCGAACAATTATGTGCTGCGCGGGCGGTTATTGGGAAGGGGCCGCGGGTTCCGGTTCCTGGTGACTTCTCCACCACCACACGAACCCGGCCAGCATCAGCGCGAGCACGACGATGACGATGATGGGATGGTTCTTCGCCCAGATATCGAAGTGCTCCACCCAGCCGATGGCCTCGTCGCCGTACATCGCCCCGAGCACCGACCAGATCACGTAGCGCAGGCCGCGGGCGAAGAAGATGGTGGCGGCGAAGCGAAGGCGCGGCATGGCGAAGATGCCGGCGGCGAGGACGAAGCCCTTGAAGGGCATGGGGGGCGGCGACAGGGCCGGAATGGCGATGGCGAGGAACCCGTACTTCGTGAGAAGCAGCTCGGCCTTGAGGAGCTTGGCGGGGGCGATGAAGCGCGTGGCCAGCTTCTCCCCCCCGCGCCGCGCCACCTCGTAGGCCATCTGGCACCCCACCACCGCTCCAAAAGCGCTCGCGAGGATGTATTGCCAGGCGCTGCCGGGATGGCGGGCGGCGCCCGTGACCACGAGGAGATCGGAGAGTTCGGGAAGCGGAATGAACGACGTGTCCGCGACCGCCACCAGGAACATCCCGAACCATCCGAGCTTCGGAACGGCGACTTCCTGGATCCAGAGGATGAGTTCGTGCAACGAAACCTAGTCTACTTGGGCGCGCCGAACCCCAAGCCCTGGGCCTGGCCGCGGCCGGCGGCGAACGCCCGACTACTTCCCGGCGATGGCGATGAGAGTGATGTCGAACTTCAGCGTGGAGTTCGCGGGGATGGGACCGTTCGCCTGGCTGCCGTAGCCGAGGTTCGGGGGGATAGTCAGGCGGCGACGGCCGCCCACGCGCATGCCCAGCACGCCCTGGTCGAAGCCCGCGATCACCTGGTTGGCGCCGAGGCGGAAGGAGAACGTGCCGGCGTCGAACTGAGTGCCGTTCGTGAGAGTGCCGATGTAGCTCACGGTCACGGTGTCGCCGCTCACCGCGGTGGCGCCGGTTCCGATGGTCACGTCCTCTTTGACCAGTTCGCCCGAGGTCGGCGACGTCGGGGTGTCGGATCCGCAGGCGGGCAACAGGGCCGCGAGGGCAAAGACAGAAAGGAGGCCGAAAAAGTTCTTGGTCATCTTCATAGGGTGCGGGAGTCTACGCGGTCCGCCGGGGCCAAGCCGAATCAGCAGCGTTCCTTTTCGGCCTCGGCCAGCTCATCCGCGATCTCGTCGGCGAGACGCGCGATGAGGGGATCGTGAGTGAGGGCGAGTCCTTCCTCGGCGACCTCGAGCGCCTCCCGGAAGCGGCGGGCTTCACGGAGGACTTCGATGTACTGCGGGTAGACGATGGAGGCGGTGCGCACGTCCTTCGACTTGAAAGCCGCGGTCCGGGCATCCATCAGGATTTCGAGCCGGCCGGGTTCGGAGGCGAGATCGATGTGGGCGGGAACCGGCCGCCGCGGTTCCTCGGCGCCGCCGAGGGCCGAGGTGATGAGGGCGCGGGAAATCTCCGTGGTAACCGCCCGGTCGGGCGTGGGCTCCCGCCGCGCGTCCATGGTGCGCAGGTACTCCTTGAGCGCGAGGCGCGTGCTCGGAAACGCCAGCTCGTCCCACGGAAGCTGCTGCGGGTCGAAGGTTCGAACCTCCAGGCTTTCGTCACCCACCTTTGGCTCCCCCGCGATGGTCCGCGCCGCGTAGGTCACCACCACGACCTCGCTGTCGTGGAACGAGAACGCGCCGAGCAGGTCGAGGATCTCGACCTCGAGGCCGACCTCCTCGCGCGTTTCGCGTATCGCCGCCTGTTCCAGGGTCTCACCCCGGTCGACGAAGCCGCCGGGATGAACCCAGAACCCGGCGCGCGGGTCGATCTCGCGGCGCAGCAGCACGATGCCGCCGTTGTGCTCCACCACCGCCCCCGCCGCCACCTTCGGGTTGAGGTACATCACGAACAGGCACCGCGTGCACACCAGCCGCTCCGGCTCGAAGTCCTTCAGCCGTCGCCGACCAAGCGGCGCCCCGCACTTGGGGCAGAACTTGTAGCCAGGGTCCGTGAGCATCCGGGTGGAAGGTTATCAGCGCGCCGCCGCGGACCGCGGCCTCCCTGCCGCCATATAGGATCAGGATGGAGATGACGGGACTTGACTGAACTCTCGCCCGAGGACCAGGAGACGCTCGCCGCGCGCGTCCGGGCCGGCGACCGGGAGGCGGAGAACCGGATCGCCGAGGCGTTCTACGAACGGGCGCTCATCATGGTGCGGGCGCGGACGCGGCGCGCGCAGGCCGCCCCCGACCTGGCTCAGGAGGCCTGGATCGGCGTGATCCGGGCGCTCCGCGAAGGCCGGGTCGAGGACACCCGCAATCTCGGCGCCTTCATCCACGGGGTCACGCGCAACGTGGTCAACAACTCGTTTCGGCGCGAGCAGGAGCGGCCCGAGTCGCTCGAAGGCGTGGAGGTGGCGGCGCCCGCGGCCCTCGAATTCGAGCGCGCGGCCCGAAAGCGCCTGGCCCAGCGCGCCCTCGACAGGGTGAGACAGCCGGAGCGGTCGATTCTCCACATGGCCTTCGTTCTCGGCCTTGAAGCCCCGGAAATCGCGGAGCGGCTCCAACTCTCCGCCGACGCGGTGCGACAGCGGAAGTCCCGCGCCCTTCGCGAACTGCGCGAGATTCTCGATCCTCCGTCACACTCCTGAAGGAATCCGCCACATTGCTTTCGGGGAACACCATGGCCTGCCAGATGACGAACCGCGAGGAACAGGCCGAGCGCTACGTGGCCGGGCTCCTTCCCGAGAGCGAGCGCGAGGCGTTCGAGCGGCACTTCTTCTCCTGCTCGCCCTGCCTGTCCGCGGTCCGAAACGCCGAGGCCCTGACCGATGCGCTCGCCGAGCCGCGGATCGAACCGGCCCGGCCGGTCGCGACCTGGATGCGCCTGGCCGTGGCCGCCGCGGTCGTGGTTGCGGCCTCGCTGGTGACGCTACGCTCCCCCGGCACCCTGGTGCAGGCCCCAACCGGCGTGGCGACACAGACACCGGCCCCGACGAATCCCTATGCCGACCTCGCCACGTTCGAACCGCCCTCGCCTCCGACGGTCACCCTGCGCGGCGTAACCGTCCCCGATCTCGACCGGGGCCTCGACCTGTACCGCCAGAAGGATTTCAGAGGCGCGGTTCAAGCCCTTCAGGCGGCGTCCCGAACGACCTCCGATGCCGCGGCCCCCTTCTTCCTCGGGGTCAGCCTCCTCGTGGCCGGCGAAGCGGACCAGGCGATCGCGGCTCTGAATGCGGCGGTGGCCCGCGGAGACTCGCCGTATCTCGAGGAAGCTCATCTGTATCTGGCCCGGGCGCACTTCGCCCGGGGAGATTTCCGCGCGGCCGAGCGGGAACTCGATCAGACCATCGCGCTCAAAGGCGACCGCGGCGAGGAAGCCCGCGCCCTGCTCGAGGACAGCCGGTCGCGCCGCCCGGCCCAAGACCCGTGATCGACGCGTGAGCCGGCGACTCGGCGGACCCCTTCTCCTTCTGGCCGCGACTCTCGCCGGTTCTCCGGCCTTCGCCCAGGCTCGAAGCGACCCTCCCGCGCCGAAGGCCCTTCCTCCCCACCCTTTCGAAGCGGGCCGGAAGCTGATCCTCGAGCAGAAGTACGCCGAGGCCGCCGAGCAGGGGAAGAAGCGTCTCGTCGAAATCGAGTCTCAGACGGGGCCCGGCTCGCTCGAAGCGGCGCGGGTCATCGACATCATCGTGGACGCGGTGCGCCTGGGCGGACGCGCCTCCGCTCCGGAAGTGACCGCTCTCGCCGACCGCGCGGTCGAGATCAAGACGCGCCTGCTCGGGCCTTCGAGCGCCCACACCCTGCTCAGCCTTCGCAACCGGGCGCTCCTGCTCTCCGCCCAGGGCAAGCAGAAAGAGGCCGGCCTCGCCTTCGAACAGATTCTCAAGGCCGCGGAGGAAACGGAGCCGAAAGACCCCGAGATCGTCGGCCGCTCGTGGTCGGATCTGGCCTCGTCCCAGTACCGGCAGTCGAAGTATCGGGAAGCGAAGGCGAGTTACGAGAAGGCTCTCGCCACCTACGAAGCGGCCTGGGGCCCGAGCGACCGCCGGCTCATCGGGACGCTCCGCAACCTCACCCTGCCCCTCGTGGCCCTGAGCGACCTGCCCGGCGCCATCGCCCACATCCATCGCGCGCTCGAAATCGCGAAGCCGGTGCCGGGCGAGGAGACCGCGGAAGCCGCGGACCTTCTCTCCGAACTCGGCCGCCTGGAAGGCCTGAGCGGCCGATACGATGAGGCCATCGCCCTCCAGACCCGCGCCCTCGGAGCGATCGAGCGCCGGCTCGGGCCCGACCACGTCGACGTGGCCGCGGTGTTGCGCCCGCTCGCGGTCACGTGGTTTCGGAAAGGCGACTACGCGCAGAGCCGCGACCTGAACCTGCGGGCCCTCGCCATCCTGGAGCGCGCCCTCGGACCCGAATCCCCCCGACTGCAGACCGCCATCAACAACCTGGGCGCGTCCTACGCGGAGCTGGGGCAGCTCGACGAGGCCCGCGCGCAGTACCAGCGGGCCCTCGCCATGGCCGAGGCGGTCTCGGGCCCCAACTCGTCGCCGGTGGCGCTCGCCCTGCAGAACCTCGCGGCCATCCTGGCCGAGACCTCTAACCGCGCGGAAGCGCTGCGGCTGCAGGAGCGGGCATTGAACATCGAACTCGCGGTCAAGGGGCCGCAGACCCAGGACGTGGCCTCTCTGCTCGCCACCATGGCCGATGTCGAACAACAGGCGGGTCTGCTCAAGGAAGCGCGGCTCCACGCCGAGCGCGCCCTCGAGGTTTCGCGCGCCCTCCTCGGCCCCACTCATCCCGGGGTGGCCTATCCCCTGCTGATTCTCGGCCGCATTCGTCGCGACGAGGGCGATCGCGCGGGCGCGGCGGCTCTGTTCGAAGAGACGCTGCGCATCCGCGAACAGGCGGTGGGGCCGCAGAGTCCGGAAGTCGCGGTGGTCCTGGTCGACCTCGCCTCCGCGAACCTCGACCTCGGCCGCGCCGACCTGGCCCGCGCCCAGGCGGAACGAGGTCTCGCGATCTTCCAGGCCGCGACGCCCGATCATGCCCGCGTGGGCTGGGCCTTGGGCGTCCTCTCCTCGATCGACGACGCGCTCGGCCGGGTTTCTTCCGCCCTCGACCTCAGGCGTCAGGCCCTCGCGGTCGCCCGAAAGGTGAACGGCGACTCCGGGCCGTTCGTGGCCGACGAACTGGCGCGCCTCGCCGACCTCCTCGCCCGCGCGGGCGAAACCGAAGAGGCGAGCCGCGCCGCCGCGCAGGCCGAGGACATCAGGTCCGAATCGATTCGACTTGCCGTGCGCTACCTGCCCGAAGAGCAGGCGCTCACCCTGAGCCGGGCCCAGCTCTCCGCACGCTCCACCCTGCTGCGCCTCGCCGTCTCGGGAAACGCGGAGGCCCGCCTTCGCGCCTTCGAGACCGCGGCCAGGTCGCGCGCTCTGGTCCTCGACGAACTCCTGGCCCGGAACCAGACGGTCTTCGCGAACGAGGACGAGGGGGTGCGGGCGCGCCGCTCCGAAGTGGACCGGACGCGCACGCGCCTCGCCACCCTCCTGGTTCGCGGCCCGGGGAAGCAGCCTGCCGGTTTCATCGCGCGGCTCGGTGAGGCGCGCCAGGCCGCGCAGGCCGCGGAGATCGCCCTGGCCGAGGCGAGCGCGCGCTTCCGATCCGAGAGCGGGGCCCGCCTTCTGCGCCTCGACGATGTGTTGGCCGCGCTCCCTCCGGGCGCGGCCCTCGTGTCCTACTTCCGCACCGACGGTCCGGCGGGACCGGGCCGCGCCCTGCCTCCCGCCCGCTACGCCGCGTTCGTGGCCGGAAACGGCGCACCCCTGCGCGCGTTCGACCTCGGGCCCGTGAAGGAAGTCGACGACCTGATCGAATCGCGCCGGGCCGCGGCCGAGCAATTCGCCCACGATCCCTCACGCGGTGTGAACCGTGCTCTCGCGTCCGATCGGGACCTGGGCGAGCGGATTCGGCGCCTCGTCTTCGACCCCCTGCGCGAAGCCATTGGCGAGACCCGCCGGGTTGTGGTCGTGCCCGACGGGCCGCTCGCCCTGATGAACTTCGCGAGCCTGCCCGACGGCGGATCGCGGTACCTGGTCGACCGCTTCGTCTTTCACACCGTCTCGAGCGAGCGCGACCTGCTGGTCCGCGGAACGCGGCGCGGAAGCGGTTTGCTCGCGGTGGGAGATCCATCGTTCGATCATCGAGCCAGGACCTCGTCCCCGGCCAGCCCCACCAGAACCCAGCGCGGGCCGGTTCCCGTCTGCGGCCCTTCCTCGGTTGTGACCTTCGCGCGGCTGCCGTCCACCCGGAACGAGACCGCGAGGGTGTCGCGCATCTTCCGCGCCGACTCGAACGAACCCGTGTCCTCCCTTCAGGGCGATCTCGCCAACGAGGCATCGGTCAAGCGGCTGGCCATCGGACGACGCGTGCTTCACTTCGCCACCCACGGTTTCTCGCCTTCCTGCGCCGAGGGTTCGAATCAAAGCGTCGAGGGCCCGGCCAGCCACCG
The DNA here is from genome assembly GCA_044229175.1 of Vicinamibacteria bacterium. Taxonomy (GTDB): domain Bacteria; phylum Acidobacteriota; class Vicinamibacteria; order Fen-336; family JAGNNV01; genus JAGNNV01. The sequence continues at coordinate 8,547 of JBGATM010000047.1, forward strand.
CCTGGCCGGACTGGCCCTCGCCGGAGCCAACAATCGCACCAGCCCGCAGGGCGACGACGACGGGATCCTCACCTCGGAGGAGGTGGGCGGCGAAGACCTCACCGGAGTGGAGTGGGCGGTGCTATCGGCCTGCGGGACGGGCCTGGGCGAAACGCGCTCGGGTGAAGGGATCCTCGGCCTGCGCCGCGCCTTCCAGGTGGCGGGCGCGCGCACCCTCATCACGAGCCTTGGGCCGGTCGAGGATCAGACCACCGAGCGCTGGATGGGCGAGTTGTACCGGCAGCGCTTCGCGCTCAAGGCCGCGACCATGGACGCGGTCCACGCCGCCACCACCCGCGCCCTTTCGGAGCGGAGGAAGAAGGGCCTCGCCCCGCATCCCTTCTTCTGGGCCTCGTTCGTCGCCTCCGGCGACTGGCGCTAGGAGCAGGGGGTCAGCGCCTCTTGGTGACACGGACGTCGCTCACCGCGATCTCGGAGGTCGTGACCTTGGGGTCGTTGCTCTGGTCCCGCGAGATTTCCCTGAAGCTGCTGGGAAAAGGCGCCCCCTCCACCATCTGCCAGGACACGGCGCGCTCGATCCCCCGGTAGACGCCTTCGACCTCGGGCGCGGTTTCTCCCGCATAGAGGCATAGGACGCCCTGCCACTGGAATCGATACAGGGTCTTGCGGGTGAGAAGCTCGGGATTCTTCTTCTCCTCGTCCACCTCGGTGGCGTCGGCCGCGGTCCGGTAGCGAAGCTCGTTGTAGATGACATCCGCCGCGTTCGGCCTCAGGTACACGAGCACGCCGTCGGCCACGAAGGTCTTCGCTCCCGCCACTCCCGCGAACTCGGAGGCGCCCCGGAAAGGATCCTCGAACGCGGGGAGGATGAGGCCGGCAGCCTCGTACTGCGCGGTGGCGGTGTCCTCCTCCGAGAGTCCTTTGGGGGGATTGAGCAGGCGCATGTTGACCGTCGGGTAGTCGCCGGGCTCGAAGGTCATCTCGAAACGAAGCCCCTGGAGGGGGAGCGGGGGCTTGCCTTCACGGGGCAGGCGATGGTCGTTCACCCAGGTCACGGTGGCGATGATCGCGCGGACGTCCGCGTAGCGGGGCCGGCCCGCCCGGACCTTCTCGAACAGCGCCTTCTGCGCGTCCCCGCCCTGGGCCAGGGCGGGAGTGGGAAGCAGGGCAAGCAGCCCGAGAAGAGAAAGACAGCGGCGGGTCGGGTTCATGATTCGTTCCTTCTCAGTAGGCGTAGTTGAGGGCCAGTTCCCGGGAAAGGTTACGCGCGCGGTCCTTCGCCACCGAGTGGTCGCCCAGAAAGAAGTTGATGATCTTCGGCACGTCGCCGTACTTTTTCGCGAAGCGCTCCCACAGGAGCGGGCCCTGGCTCGGATCGAACCCTCCTTCGTAGGCGTAGCGCAGGCCCACCCGGTCGGCCTGATCCTCGTGGGTCCGGCCATAACCGCTCTGCCAGGCGGTGGCCCCGATGAGGGCGGCGATCTGGACCGCGGTGGCCTTGCCCTCGCTCTTGATGGTCTCGTCCGCGATCACCGCCACGCCGAGGGCGGCGAGCTGGATGAGCATGTCCTTCTTGAACTGCTTCCGCGAGTGCTCGTGGGTGGCGTGGGCGACCTCGTGGCCGATCACGATCGCGACCTCGTCGTCGTTCATGTCGTCGAGCAGGCCCGAGAACACATAGAGAGAACGGTTGGGCGCGGCCATGGCGTTCCATTCCTTGTTCTCCACCACGTAGATCCGGAAGTCCTCGGGCTTGAGATACCCCGGCACCAGGCGGCGGAGAATCCTGCGAACCCGGTCCACCCGGGCGCCTTCCACCCAGAGCTTCCCGTAGTCCTCGCGCTTCCCCGACTCCTCGTCCTCCTCGTACATGCGTCCCTCCCGCAGGAACTTCTGCTCCATCTCATCGAAGCCCTCGCGCAGTTCGTTCTCGAAGAGAGCCTCGCCGTTGGGCCTGGCCTCGACCTGGTCGGCGACAAGCAGGCCGTTGGGACGCCGAGAGCCCCGCGCCTTCACCTCGTAGCCAAGGGGAATGGCCGCGAAGGACCGGGCGTCGCCCTCGCCCTTGAACTTCCCCCCGGCCGCCAGGACCACGCGCTGACCGTCGACCACGAGGAACTCGCCGGTGCGCCATTCCGCGTATCCGTCGAGGCTTTCGGTCTTCGGCCCGGAATCCGCGGAGCGGGCCTTCTCCTGGCCGGCCGAGGGCCTGGCGCCCGCACCGACCAGGGCGAAGGCGGCGATCGCGGCGACGAGGCGGCGCAAGGGGGCGTTCACGGCCGGTTACCGGCTCTTGCCCTGGCAGGCCAGCAGGCTCTTGCTGTCGATGACCCAGGTCTCGTTGTCCGCGCACATGTTGACGTCCTCGACCACGCACACGTCCTTGTCCTCGTCGACCAGCTTGACGTCCCACGAGTCGCAGGGGATGTCGGTGAGGGTGAAGTTCTCCCCGGGTTTGAGCACGTGCTTCTCGAGAAGGTCCTCGCCCCACTGGTTGTCGTCGGTGGGCGACATATAGATCTCCACGATGGTCCAGTCGGACTTGTTGACGATCTTCACCTTGGATTTCTTCTGGGCGGCGAAGGCCACGCCCAGCGAGGCGCCCAGGACCAGGGCGGCGGCGAGGATCCGGCTGAGGTTACGGTTCATGGCGGTCTGTCTCCTGGCGTCCGTGGGCGAAGGCCCCGGCACTCAACAGGCTCGTGGCCGGGCCGGCCCTCGGTGTGACAGGAACCGGTTTATTGTGCTTCCTCGTCACATCTGACCGCGCCGCCGCCACATGCGCTTCAAGGAGCCAAAAAATCCATGAACGCCAAAGCACCCGCCCTCGCCCTGCTCGCCGTCGTTTCCGCCTGCCTCGCCGCCCGCCCCGCCGCGGCCCAGGACGAGGTCACCCACTCGACCCGGATCGAGAAGAACCAGGTCTTCGTCGACGTCGAGAACGATTCGAAGAAGATGATTACCGTCTCCTCCATCGTGGTCAGCTTCTACGACGAGAAGGGCGTTCTCCTCGACAAGAGCACGATCACCTGCGAGAGCGACTGCACGGTGGATGTCGACGAGGCCGAATCTTTCGGCCCGCTCGAAGGCCCGAAGGGCTGGGACACCGTCAACGTGACCAAGGTGTACTACGAGGACGTCGAGGCCACCGCCCCAACCGCGGGCACGAAGGCTCCAAAGCCCGCCCCCGCTCCTGCCCCCAAAGCACCCGCACCGGCCCCCGCTCCCCCGGCCAAACCGGCGACGCCTCCCGCCGCTCCCGCCGCCGCGACCGCCACCGCGGCCACTCCGGAGGGCTTGATGAAGCTCTTCTACGCGCACCTCAACCGGGCCGAGTACGACAAGGCCAAGACCCTTTACACGAAGTTCGCCCTCGACAACATCGTCTCGATCCTCGGCGAGAGCGGGTTCAAGACCTGGGCGGTCGCGGAGACAAAGAACGGGACAGTGAAGGAGGTGGTGCTCACCGCACCCGTGGTGGACGCGGCGCCCATGGCCGCGATCGAGATCCGCTACCTGGACGGCTCCAAGCTCCGCCGCAACTGCCAGATCAAGAAGGAAGGTGCGGTGTGGAAGGTGGAGACGGTCGACCCGCTCTGATCGCGCCCTCCGAACCGGCGACGGCAGCGGCGGCGAGTGGTGGCTTGAGGACGTTGCCTCGCGGCGGCTGGTAGTGGCTCGACGGGGTTGCTTCGTCGCGCCGCGACAGGAGGCCCTGGGCCCCGATCACGCGATGGTTCGCGGGCTCAAGGGGTCAGCGCTCCTCGCGCCCTGGCCCGAAGAGCTGGATCGAGAACCGCGAACGCCTCGACCTGACCGTGCCGTTCAATCTCGTAACCACGAACGACATCATTGGCGGGAACTCCGGTTCGCCCATGATCAACCGCGACGGACAGATCGTCGGCCTCGCCTTCGGGTTTGACGAGGCCTTGAACCGAACCGTCGCGGTGGACAGTCGGGCGATCAAGGAAACGCTCAAGAAGATCTACAAGGCCGAGCGCCTCCTGGCCGAGCTGCCCTAGCGTGACCCCGCCGTGCGCAGTTGGACCGGGGTCCGTTACCTCCCGACAAGTATCGGCGCCTCGACTTTGGGACCCTCCCGGTTCCGCGTACCATCCTGCCCTGACTCGCAGCGCCCCAACTAGGCGCCGGGGCAGGGGAAGAGAGCAACTATGTCGACACTGATGCGGGCGGATCTCCCTTTCTTCTTCTTGGCGGCGACCGCCTGGGCATCGGTAACCGGCGCACACGATTTGATCCAGGCGCCGCAGGCGCCCCCGCCTCCTCCCCAAGCAACCCCCATACCCGATGCCCGTCGCACGGTCGACCTGGAAAAGCCCGGAGTGCCCGTCTATCTCGACGCGGAGCGCCCGACGTCCATCGACGCGAAGGCCCTGATTCCGACGGGAACGTATCGAGCGCGGGTGATCGTGCCCTACCGCGGGGCCGGCTGGATGATGCTGCCCGGGTTCGACCTCCAGGAAGTGTCTTCGGCCTTCGGCGAGGCCTGTGTCTCGCGATATCGGGCCCTCAAGGCCATCTTCGACGCTCCAAGCACCGACGAGGCCGTCCGATTGCACGCCGAGTTCGACGCCGGGGCCGCGAAGGGCGCCTGTCCGGCTCTCGATCCGATGATGGCGAATGTCGCAAAGCGGATCTCCCCCCAGCTCACCTACGGGATCGAACCGGTGCCCGGGAAGGATCTGAAACTCACCCTCGAACGAATCGACTCCGCGGGGAAGGTGCTGCAGACTTATGAGTGGCCCCTATTGCCGCCCGTCGTGGCGCCGGTCGTCACCGAGACCGGTTGGATCGTGAGCGAGATCGTGTCCCGCATGGCGAGCTTCACCAGGGCAGGCGCCGCGGTTTCGGTCACGCAAAGGGACGGCGCGCCCGACCGTTTTCAGATCAAGGGACTGAGCGGCCACGCCGACGTGGAGCTGAGCGTCGCGGCCGGGGTCTGGAACCCCGCGACCTACGTTCCGCTCGCGCGAGCGCTGGGGGTGAAGAACTCGTCCGGCGACCGCGTCTATTCGAATGACATGCCGAGCGCTCTCACCACCCCGACCGTCGAGACCCTCCTCGCCGTGAACAAGGAGCTCGGTCTGGCCCTTCGATCCGATCCGCTGAACTGGACCACCCACGAGGCTTCCGCGTTGCTTCTCGTGACCGTCGCCATGCGCACCGCGACCACGGGTCTCGAGGACATCCGGCCGCTCATGAATCGCGCGGTCGCCCACCTCGCCCTCGCCGCGGCCGGGGGCTCGCGGCCGGGTATCGAAGCCGAGATCGCCCTCGCCGCGCTCGACGCGCTGAGCGGTCGGCAGGTGGCGGCGGCGGCGCGGCTCCAGCGGTCACGGGCCCGGGTCGGATCGGAAGCGGCCCGCATCTGGTATCGCGCGCTCATGATGCGGGCCACCGGCGACTGGAGGATCTATCGGTCCACCGGGCAGCCGAGCCTTCTCGAGCAGGTCGAGCACGCGCGCGCTCTCTCCAGGTCCTGGACCGAGGAACGCGCCGCCGATTTCTGGCGTCAGAGCGGCCTCCATCCGGAATCGACTCTGTGGCCCCGCGCCATTCTCAGGAGCCGGACATCGGTCGAACTCGGGAACGAACTCGCCTCCCGGCGCCTCCGCGCCGACATGTCCGAGGCGGCGGTCCTCGCGCGGTCCTTCGGCGATGCCGATGTCCCCCACTGGCTCCAGGAGAAGGGAGAAACCGGTGGATCCAGTCCGATCTCGCCGGACCTGTGGGCCCGACTGGCCGAAGGTTCGATCGCGGACGCGGCCTGGAAGTTCAACGAGCACCTGAACGGCCTGCCGCCGTCTCCCGAGGGCGAGATGTTCCGCGCTCAAATGGCGGAGCAATTCCCCCGTTCTCTGGTCTTTCAGGCGCTGCGCGCCTGGTGGCTGATCATGAAGCCTTCGCCCGGTTCGGACGACCACTGCGAAGACGTGGCCCGGCGAATCAAGGATGAGCCTTTCCGCCTCAGTGCGCGTTTGTATGGCTTCGCAGCGCAGCCCTGCGGCCGGGTTGGGCGGGCCTTCCCCGCGATCAACGAGCGCTTCTCGCCCTGGACGCCTGAAGGCACCCTGTTCGACTTTGCCAATCGCCTGGAGGTGATGGGCCTGATGGACTCCATCGCGGAAGCGGACTGGGCGTCGCTGAGGAAACTCACGTTCTACGAACCCGCGGTGCTGGGCTTTGCCATCGGAAACGCGGAGCAACGGGATCCGGATTCCTCCGACTACCGGGCCTTCCGCCGGGAGAAGGCCTACAGCCTCGCCCTCCTGCGCGACTGGAGATACGTGACCTCCAGCCGGGGCGACGTGCAGGAATCGCTCGAGCCCGGTCGAGCGGCCTGCCAGATGGATCTCGATGAGTGTCCGCCCTTGCTCGACGTGCTCCGTTCGCAGGGCCAGGACGAGGAGGCGTACGCCGCGGCCATGCGCGTCTTCGGCCCGGGCCGCAGGATCAGCGTGGGCGCTTCGGGCTGGACGGTCTGGATCGTCGACGAGAACCTCCGCCGGGGACGCATCGAAGCGGCGCGCGACATCGCGGATCGAGCCGCGAAAACCGGTTCGTACGTCGGCCTGCTGGTTCAGGCCCGCACGGTCGAACGAATGGGCGACCTGGAGACGGCGGAGCGGCTCTTCGCGGGGCTCGACGAGACCTACGAGAGGGAGGAGTCCAAGTCCTTCCGCCTCCGCCGGCTGGCCCGCGAGGGCAAGCCCCGGGTGGAGATCGCCACCGCGCTCGCCGGGATCGGCCGGCCGTCGAACATCGGCATGCCGTGGGGCGAACAGATCGCCGGCCTCCTGGTGAGCGCGGATTTGCTGCAGTCGATAGGCGCGGTTCGACGCGCCGAGGCCGAGCGAATGGGCCTGCGGTCCGGCTACGTGATCGTCGGCCTGAACGGGTTCGAGACCAGGAACTCCGAGCAGTTCTGGGCGGCATTGAGCCTGTCCGACGATCGCACCATCACCCTGACCGTGCGCTCCAACGCGGGCCCGGGGGCGCCGATGACGCTACGTGGCGCCTTCTGGCACGCCGCCTACGGCCCTCTCCGCAGGTAGGGGCTGTGGCCAGTCTGTGTAAACTTCCACACAGGAGCCCACACATGCCTACGAACCTGAACATTGACGACACCCTGCTCGACGAGACCCTGGCCGCGTCGGGCAAGAAGACCAAGCGCGAAGCCGTCACCATCGCGCTGAACGAGTTCGTTCAGCGCCGCAAGCAGAAGAAGGTCCTCGAGCTTTTCGGGAAACTGGACTGGTCGCCGAACTACGACCACAAGAAGGAGCGTGAGCGCGCGTGAGCGTCCTTGTCGACACTTCCGTGTGGTCGCTGGCCCTTCGCAGCGATTCGCCGGCTCGAACCCGTGAGGTCGACGCCCTCGCGGCCGCGCTGGAGGCAGGCGAAGTGGTCTTCGTCGGCTGCGTGCTGCAGGAGCTCCTCCAGGGCTTCCCGGCGAGGGACAAAACGCATCGCCTCGTCGACTACCTGGCGCCTTTTCCGCTTCTCGCTCTTCACCGCGGCGACGTCATCTTCGCCGCCGAGATCCGGAACAAGTGCCGCGCCAAGGGCCTCGCCATCACGACCATCGACGCCCAGATCGCCGCGGCGTCCATCAACCACCGCTGCCGCCTCCTCACCGCGGACCAGGACTTCACCCGCATCTCGAAGCACTTCCCCATCCGCTTCGCGTGAGCCCCCCGGCCGTCATCCCGGCGAAAGCCGGGATCCACCAACCGCTACTTCTTGGTGTATTCGTGGATTCCGGCTTTCGCCGGAATGACGTAGGGGTCTTGCCGCAAACGCTACAGCTTGTAGGCGTCTTTGCTGGGGCGGAGGGGGCGCTGGAGCCAGTGGGGGCGGCGGGTGCCGTCCGGGGAGAACTTGCCGGCGGGGCGGGTTTTCTCCATCCAGGCTTCGTAGTGCGCTTTCGACTTCTCCAGGTCCACCGAGATGTCGCCGTAGCGGTCGCCCTCGTGCGCTTTCTCGACCCGCACCGCCTGGTGCCAGCAGTGCATGCCGGAGAGCGGATCGGGCTGCACGGGGAATGTGAGGTTCTGATGGACGCCGGCGTCGGTCCACCACACGCGGGAGAGATCCTTGTCCCGCGCGTCGTCATGCGCCTGAACGCCCGACAGCCGCCTGAGCATGTAGCTCGACGCCGTCCGCTCCATCGACACCGTGGCCATCGACTGGCGCTGGCCTTCGCCCTGCTCGAGCTTCCATCGCCCCATGTGATGCGAGCACGCGACCACGCCGGGCTTGATGCCCTCGGTGACCCACGCCTTCACCACGAAGTAGCCGATGCGCGTGGAGACGCGCACCAGGTCCCCGGTCGACACGCCGAGCCGAGTCGCGTGCGAGGTGTGAATCCACAGGGGATTCGAATGAGCGATCTCCGACAGCCACTTCGAGTTGCCGCTACGGGTGTGGATCTGGATGGGCAGCCGGAACGTGGGAATCAGAGGCAGCTCATCCTTGAGCAGATTCTCCGGATGCACGTGGCTCTTGATGTAGACGGGAATCGCGGCCTCGGGATACCCCCAGGCCTTCAGCGTCGGCGAGTAGAACTCGAGCTTGCCTGAGGGCGTCGGGAAACCACGCAGCACGCGGCCATCGACGTCGATCCCCACCGGCCGACGTCCCGCCGAATCCGAATCGGGCACAGGCTGCGGCGCGACGTTGAATGAATCCGGCTTGGGCGAGGCGGCATACACACGCCCGAAACCATCCTTGGCCACATCCACGAGCTCGGCCGCGGGCACCTCCTCCGCAAACAACTGCCCGATCCCGTTCTTGATCTCGTACGCCCCGTACCGCCGCATGAAGTCGCCCGGCGACAGGTCCTCGGCCGCGGCCTTCGCTGGCAGGCCCGGGGTCGAATTCTCGAAGATGTGGTCGTAGTACTCGTCGATGGAGAGCTTCGTGCCCGCCGCCTTCTTCGACTCGAAGAACTTCCGAATCCCCATCGACCCATCCGGATCGATACGCCACGAGAGATCGATCCACATCTCGTTTTCTTCCCAGACCTCGCCCGGATTCACCGCGCGCGTATCGCTCCCCGGCCCGGCACCCTTCCCCATCCGCCGCTTCGCTTCCTTGAGCACCGGCTGCCGGAACCCGATCCACTGGGCGTCCTGGGTCTCGTACGAATGCAGATCATGCCTCTCGCTGCCCACACCCATGGGCAGGATGTAGTCCGCGAAGTACGCGGTCTCGCTCCACGTCGGCGTCAACGCCACGTGCAGCCCGATCGGCGAATCCTCACGAGTGAACTGATCAATCCACGAGAACCCATCCGGATTCGTCCACACCGCGTTGTAGACCCGCGAGAAGTACACATCCAGCTTCCCGCGCCCCTCACGAAGGAAATGCGGCAGCAGAATCGACATCTCGTACATCGACATCGGGAACTCTTTCGGCCACGTCAGCTCGTTCCAGGTCTTCGGATGCGGCGGAAGGTAGATCGGCTTCGGCACGAACTTGTTCCAGGTGTTGGGATACGTCCCGCCCTCGCAGGCCACGGCGCCGAGCAGGCAGTTGAGGAAGAAGAGGCTCCGCGCCACCTGCCATCCGCCTTCCGCCCCCGCCGCCGCCGACCGCCAGTTGTGCGCGGCGAGCTTCGTCCCCGCCTTCGAAACAATCTCCGCGATCTCCCGCAGCTTCGACGCCTCGACACCCGACTCGGAAGCCGCGAACTCGAACGTGTACGAGGCATACGCCTCGCCAATCGCCTTCTCGAAGCTCTCGAACGTCCGCGGCAGCTCGGGCCGCTCGGCCGCGATGTACTGCTCCCAGTTCCAGAACTTCCGCATGAACTCGGCGTTGTGGCGCTTGTTCTGAATGATGTAGCTCGCGATGGCGAGCAGAATCGCCGCCTCCGACCCCGGATACGGCGCGATCCAATGATCGGCATGGGTGGCGGTGTTGGACAGCCGCACATCCATCACGATCAGCTTCGCGCCCTTCTGCTTCCCATCCATGATCCGCTGCGCGTGCGGATTGAAGTAGTGCCCCGACTCGAGATGAGCGCTGATGAGCAGAATCACCTCGGCGTTCGCATGATCGGGACTGGGCCGATCGAACCCCATCCAGAACTGATACCCCGCCCGCGCCGCCGAAGAGCAGATGTTGGTGTGCGAGTTGTGCCCGTCCACCCCCCACGCCGCCAGCACGCGCTCGGTGTAGCCATCCTCGCCGGGCCGGCCCACGTGGTACATGATGTCGTTCGGCCGCTTCTCGACCAGGGCCTTGCGGATCCGCCCCGCGATGTCGTTCAGCGCCTCGTCCCACGACACGCGCTCGAACCGCCCCGAGCCCCGCTTCCCCACCCTCTTCAAGGGATACAGGATGCGATCGACATCGTGAACCTGGTTGATGGTGGCCGGCCCCTTGGCGCAGTTCCGCCCGCGCGACCCGGGATGCTCGGGATTCCCCTCGAACTTCCGAACCTCCAGCGTCTCCTTGTCGATGTAAGCGAGCAAACCGCAAGCCGACTCGCAGTTGAAGCAGGTGGTCGGAACCAGAACCTGCCGCAGCTCCTTCCGCTTGGGCCACGACTTCGAGTCCAGCTCGACCCAGTCGTCCCACCTCTCCTTGGGCGGAAACGAAGCCAGCTCACCGCCGCTGGCGCCCGGGTAGAACGTCTCATCGCGCTTGTCGGTGTCGCGCTTGAAAGCATCGACGGACTTCTGATTGCCGGAAATGGGAAGTCGATTGGCGGTCATGCGAGGGGCACCGATTGGCCGGCCTGAACATGCGCATGTTCCCAGGCAAGCAGGCCGAAGAGAGCGGACACAGCCCCAAGCGGGCCGATCCAGGGTGTGGCGAGGCCGAGCGCCGAAAGGCCCAGAGCCAGCAGGAAGAAGCCACGGAACTCGCCGTGAGTGATCTCGCGAGCCGCCGCCCGCGCGTGCGCGGTGCCGTGAGTGAGCGTCACATCGCCGACCACGAGCAGCAGATGAACCAGCGAAGCCCCCGCGACGATCGAAGCCAGCTCAGGATTGCTCGACTCCAGAATCGCCAGAAGCGAAGCCCCCGCCACGAGCGACTGCACCACGAAGTGCCCAGGCAAAAGCGGGTTCTGCCAAAGATCCCGAGCCTTGGCCTGCGCAAAGAGGTACGCGGTGTACACCGCCGTCAACCCAGCCAGAGGCACCCCAGCGTACCGAAGCAGCAGAGTCCACTCCGACTCCCCCATCACCCCAGCCACGAAATGCCCCGCCAGCAGAGCACCGTACGCGGAGATGATCACCGCCCCCCGCACCAGCCAGCTCTTCCACTGCGGCCGCAGGAACATGTAATAGAACCGAGTGGGCTGCTTCAAATCCCAAACCAGAAGCGCCCCGGTAGCCGCCAGAAAGAACCCGCAGATCACAGGCACAACCACATCCCAAAGCGCCGTGTCGTCAGACAACCAAAGCGCCGCAACGAGATAAACCCCCGCCGCGATCCCCTTGGTCCACGTGTACGCCGACACCCGCCAATCCCAAGGCCGATTATGAGGAATGTCGTAAGAGAGCACCGCCGCCGCCGATGAGGTAGCCCGCCCCGGCGACCCCGAAGTCACCGTCGACTCGCTCAACCGCCCAGCCTGCTCCGACCACATGAAGATCCCGCCGCTCGGCCGTTTCGCGGCCAGTGGGTCGAGAGTCGCCGAATGAGCCCCCTTATAGAAGAGCTTCGGCCGAGTGTCCTTCTCCGGCCGCCGCACCGCCACCACTTCCCGATTGATGATCCCCGCCACCTTGGACGAGGGATCATTCATATCCCCCACCAGAATCGCCTGAGTAGGACAAACCACCACGCAGGCCGGCTCCAACCCGACTTCAAGCCGATGCGCGCACATGTTGCACTTCTCGGCGGTGTGATCCTCGGGATTGATGAAGATCGCATCGTAAGGACAAGCCGCGATGCAGGCCTTGCACCCGATGCACCAGTCCTTGTCGAAGTCGACGATCCCGTCTTTCCTCTGGAACATGGCCGAGGTCGGGCAAGCCGTCGCACAGGGTGGGTTCTCACACTGATTGCAGCGAGTGACCTGAAACGCCCGCCGAGCCGTCGGAAACACCCCGATATCGACGTTCTTCACGTAGGTCCGATGCACCGAAATCGGAACGTCGTTCTCGCTCTTGCAGGCCGTCGAGCACGCGTGGCACCCAATGCAGCGAGTCTGATCAAGAACCTTGGCCCACTTCACAGGAAGCGGAATAGCAGCGGGAGTAGGCATTTGTAGGCGCGGAGTCTAAACGCTCCGCGCGCCGCCCGGCCGTCATTGCGAGGAGCCCGACGGATGGCGGAGCGACGAAGCAATCCCGCGGGATCCTCGATCTGCGCGCTGGAGTGTTTGAGGCCACCGTCCGCGGCTGGGTTGATAAACTACCTCCGCAGGGGAACAAGGCGAACCGAAGCTCACCGCGGCCTGCCCGAACGCGCCGCCAACTGGGGCGCGGCCAAGACCGCGCTGACGCCTAGCTCAGGAGGTGAGGCAATGACCGGAGGAAGTGCGACTAACGCGGGCATCGCGTTCCAAAATCGCGTGGCCGCCCTGATAGCCACTCACATAATCGCGGGCGAAGCTATCGATTTCTTGGGGCTGCCCTCCGACGTCACGCCTGTCTCTATCGAGATGGAGACGACCGCTCCTGTCGACGACATCCTCCTGAAGACGTCCAACGATGGGCTTTGCTTTATCAACGTCAAGAGCGCGGTCTCACTTAGCGAGAACCCTGACTCCGCGCTTGGCTCCGTCCTTGATCAGTTCGTTCGCCTCTGGATCGCGTCCCAATCCGGCCGGCGACCGAACGAATGGCAGCGCCCACTAGACCCCAAGAAGGACCGGATCGTTCTCGTACTTGG
>JBGATM010000048.1:0-21328 GCA_044229175.1 Vicinamibacteria bacterium
TGTGCTGCTGGCTGGTAGGGGGGCGGGGCATGTGGCGGGCGGATGCTTGCGTCCTCTGCACGTCGGAGACAACACCCGACGGTCACCCGCGCGTCGATGTCGGCCGTCGCGCGGGAGGGCCTACTCGTGCCGCAGCGCCGAAACCGGCGTCACCATGGTCGCGCGCCGCGCCGGCACATACGTGGCGACGAGCGCCGCTGCAGCGAGGATCGCGAACGAGATCGCGAGCACCAGCGGATCGAACGGACTCACCTGGTACAGCATCGAGCTGACCAGCCGCCCCGCGCCGAGGGCCAGCAGCACACCGAGGGTGAGACCCGCGCCCGCGAGCGCCGCACCCTCGCGAAGGAACAACTCGATCACGCCCCGCGACGTCGACCCCAGGGCCATTCGGATTCCGATCTCACGCGTGCGCCTCGCCACCACGTACGACTTGAGCCCGTAGATGCCGATGATCGCGAGGATCAACGCGGCCCCGCCGAAGAGCGAGAACAACCGCGCGCCGCTTCGCACCGCCCACAGCGGCAGACTGTCGTCGCGGAAGGACTGCAGCGTCGCCGCCGACACCACGGGAAGGTTCGGATCGATCGAGCGCAGCTCGGCCCGGACCTTCTGCACCATGGCCGAGGCCTCCGCGGGAACGCTGCTCTTGATCCTCACGTGGAGATTGAGGCCAGACTGGAAATTGGCGCCGAGCGGCTCATAGAAGAAGGGAACGGGGGCAGGGTCGAACAGACCCTGCCGCAGTCCGGGCGAGACGCCGATGATCTGAAGCGCGTCGGGCGGCACGGGCTTCCCCTCGGCATCCTCGGAAATCCGTAGGCCTTTTCCGCCATCCCCCGCTCCTCCGTACTGGATGGTGCGGCCGATCGGGTCTTCCGCGCCGAAGAGTTGCTTCGCGAGCGGCTCGCTGATGATGACCGGGCGCAGGCCGCTCACCCCGCGTTCCTCGGAGAGATCGAATTCCCGGCCCCGCAGCATGGTCAGGCCGAGGGACTTGAAGTAATCGCTTCCCACCCTCACGTGTTCGGCGCTGATACCGAGGGCCTTTCCCGCGTCGTCGCGCTCGGGTGTTCCCGCCTTGCGCACGCGGCTGCTGTCGGAGAACGAGCCGAAGGGAACGGTAGAAGCGAGGCTGCTCGCCTCGACCCCCGGAAGCGCGCGCACGCGGTCGAGCACGGTGCCGTAGAGCTGCTGCGATCGCGCGGTGTCGTAGCCCGCGAGCGCCGGGTCGAGCTCGAAGAGCACGCCCGACTCGAGGCGGAAACCGGGATCCGAGTTGGCGGCGGCGAGTGAGCCCCGGACGAACAGGCCTCCGGTCGCGAGAAGGGCGAGGCTCAAGCCGATCTGCAGGACAACGAGGACATTGCGCGGAGCGAGCAGCCAGAAGCGTCCCCGCGCGTGGGAGATGGCCCCGCCTTCGCCCGCCTGCTCCTTGAGCTGCGGGAACACCTCGAGGCGCGACAGCTTCAGCGCCGGCCCGAGGCCCGAGACCACGGTGGCGAACAGACAGAACAGGAAAGTGGCGCCGAGCACGCGCACGTCCGGGGTCATGGGGAAGACGATGGCGAGCGGCGCGACCGCAATGAAGGAGGACACGAGCAGACGCGTGAGCGCGTAGGCGAGACCGAGGCCGAGGGCGCCTCCGACCAGGGCGAGGACGAATCCCTCGGTGAGGAGCTGGCGCACCACGCGCCACCGGCCCGAGCCGAGAGCCAGGCGCAGGGCGATCTCCTTCTGACGCGCCTCGCCGCGGGCCAGGAGCATGTTGGCGAGGTTGAAGCACGCGACGATCAGCACCACGCTCGCGAGGGCCAGCAGGATGCTGTTCGCGGCCACGATGGGCGCATCGGAGACCGGGTTCGTGCTGACCGAAAGCCGCGAGAGGGGAGCGAGGGTGAGGGCCTGGTCCTTGTTCTCCGCCGGGTAGGCCGCGGCGAGACGGCTGCCGATGAGCTTCGCCTGGGCGGAGGCGGCTTCGAGGGTGATGCCTTCTTTCAGCTGACCCACGAGGATCAGGTTTCGATGCGTGCGGTCCGCGAGCTTGGTGGCGCCGCGTCCGTCGCCCTTCTGGAAATCGTTCAGGGTCGAGTCGTACACGCCGAGGGGCAGCCACAACTCCGGGGCGGCGAGGGCCATGGTCCCGCTGAAACCGTCGGGGGCGATGCCCACCACGGTGAAGTTCTTCGCGTTGATCTTGACCTGGCTGCCGAGAATGCTCTCGCTCTGCCCCATCTTCTTCCACAGGCCGTAGCCGAGGACGACCACCGGGGCCTCGTGACCCGGGGTCTCCTCCTCGGCGGAGAAGGCGCGGCCGCGCAGGAGGCGCACGCCGAGGGTCTGGAAGTAGTTCGACGACACCACGTCGCAGAAGATCCGGCGGGTGACGTCTCCCTCGGTGAGGCCCACCATCGAGAAGTTGTGGGCCATGACGCTCTCGAAGATCTCGTTGCCTTCGCGGATGTCCTTGTAGTCGGG
Organism: Vicinamibacteria bacterium; assembly: GCA_044229175.1. Taxonomy (GTDB): domain Bacteria; phylum Acidobacteriota; class Vicinamibacteria; order Fen-336; family JAGNNV01; genus JAGNNV01. Next base: position 2,479 of record JBGATM010000048.1, read on the forward strand.
GTAGGAGAACGCGCGGTAGGTGTCGGGCTTCTTCTCGTCCTTCTGGAAGAGGCCCACGATCCGGTCGGCGCCGATCCCGTTGACCGGCCGGAGCAGGATCACGTTGACCAGCGAGAAGATCGCGGTGTTGACGCCGATGCCGAGGGCCAGGATCGCGACCGCGATGCCGGTGAATCCCAGGTCCTTGCGCAACCGCCGCAGGCTCAGAACCACGTCGCTCTTGAAGTTCATCGACTCTTCTCCCCGTTGCCAGAGGGTACGCGAAGCCCTCGATCAAAGTTCAAAATTCATGTTTTTGATCGTGCCGGGGAGGGCGGATCCCGTCCCTTTCGCCGGTATGCTCGTTCCATATCGGGCGGATTCCCTGGAGAAACCATGCAGTCAAGATCCATCTCTGCCGCGGCCTGCCTGAGTGTCCTCGGCAGCGCCGCCCTCGTCCTGGCTGAGCCGCCCGCCGCGCCCGCCGAGATCCGCAAGCACCATAATCCGGTCATCGACCTGCTCGAGCAGAAGAAGCCCGTCTTCGGCCTCTATGCGCCGAGCAACCGGCGCTTCTCGCCCCCCGGCGCGCCCACCCCGACGCCGGTCCCGCCCAAGACGCCGCTGGAACTCGCGAAGGACGCGGTCGCCTACAAGTCGACCGACTACATCTTCGACGGCAGCATGGAAGGGGACTTCGAGAAGGCCTATCCCGTGTTCGCCGAATTCGCGAAGGCCATGAGTGAAGCGGGCGTCGTCGCCAAGACCCCGGTGCTGCGTCTCACCCATCCCCTCGTCGTCAAGATGAACGAGATCGCGCCCGATCCCGCCAAGGCGGTCGAGCGGATCGGCCGCCAGCTCGATCTTGGGGTGAGCGGCGTCGTGTTCGTCGGCGTCGAGAGCGCCGATGAGGTGAAGACCGGCCTTGCCGCCATGCGCTACAAGAAGAACGGCGGCACGCGCGGCGAGAGCGTGGGAACCGCCCCTGCGTTCTGGGGCATGAGCGAGAAGGAGTACCGCGAGAAGGCGGACCTGTGGCCCCTCAATCCCAAAGGTGAGCTCATGAACTGGACCATCGTGGAGAGCAACGTGGGCCTTGCTCACGTGCGCGAGATCGCGGCGGTGAAGGGCATCAGCGTGCTCTTCCCGGGAGCGGGTACGCTTCGCGGCGTGTTCACCTCCACCAACGACAAGGGCGAGAAGGTGGTGGATACCGTCGCCTGGGAAGCGGCGATCCAGCAGGTGCTCGCTGCTTGCAAGGAGTTCAACGTGCCCTGCGGCTATCCCGCGCGCGCCGAGGACATCGAGATGCGGATGAAGCAGGGCTTCAGCGTGTTCGTCATCAACTGGGGCGAACCAGGCTTCAAGACCATCGACATCGGCCGTCGCGTGGCCGGCCGCCCCGCCATGAACCCGTAGACGTCGCCCGGTTCACGCTCCGAAGGCAGCAAGCCCCGCATGCATCACGCCCCCTGGCACCTTCGGCACGTTCGCGCTTTGCTTTACGCGGCCTTCACCCTGACCGCCCTGGGCATCGCCGTGACCTGCGCCATGGACGATCCGAAGACGCCGTGGATCGGAGCGCGACAGCTCTACGGCCTCTGGGCCCTGGGACTTCTGCTCGCGTCCATGCTCATCGGTCCTCTCACCGCGATCTTTCGGCCCTTCCCGTTTCGCGGTCATCTGGTCCTCGGGCGGCGAGCCATCGGCATCGCGTGCTTCGCTTTCTCGGCGCTCCATGCCATGAGCTACACCCTTGTGCTCCTCTCTCAGGGCGGAGTCAGTTACTTCTTCTCCGAAGCCTCCGCAGAGGGCACGCTATGGATGGTCGGCCTCGGAATCGGCGCGGTTCTCCTCGTGATCCTCGGCGTCCTCACCGCCACGAGCTTCGATCACATGCTGGTGAAGCTCGGCCGCCGCTGGAAGACCATCCAGAACCTCGTCTACCTCGTGCTGCCTCTGGGTCTGATCCACGCTACTCTGCTGGGCGCCGACTTCGGTTTCCACAAGGCCCGCGATGTCTCGGCCGAGCCCGACGTGGGCGCCTTCCTCGGGATGTCGATGGTGACCGGGGTGTGGGTGTTGCTCTTCATCATGCGCAACAACGGCGTGCGGAAGGACATCACGCCCTTGCTTGCGAAGTTCCGGAAGTCGAAGGCCGCCTGAGACGTCGAAGTCGGCTCAGAACTGCGGCGAAGCTATGAGCGGCGCGCGCTCGATGACTTCCTGGTCGGTGACCCCGTAGAAGCCCGCCCGGGTGCGCACGCGCACGCCGGAACGGTTCACCTTGAGCTTGATCTCGTGGAATTGCGGTCGGCCCGAGGGCTTCTCGAAGGCGGACGCGGGCGGCTCGAAGCCGATGAGGTAGTACGCGCGCTGATCGCTCACCACTTCGACCAGGCCGCGCTTCAGGTCGTTCCGGTTGTAGACGGAGAGCCCGCCCGTATCTTCGGCCAGCCGCTGCAGGGTTCCCTGGGTTCCGATGCGCGCGAACCACGCGTCTCTCTGTGCGTCCAGGGAAGCCGCGAGCGCCGCTTCCGCGCCGGGACCGGGCGGCAGCAGGCCGCTCGGATCGATGGTGTAGATGACCACGGAGGCCCGGTTCGCCACTTCGACGATCATGCGCAGGGCCGAGTCGACGCTGTCCTCGTCCGCGAAGAGCGAGTTGAAGGGGGACGCGACGCCCATCCGATCGCGATCGCTGCCGACGGTGAAGCCCTCGCTGACCAGCACCACGGCCTTCCGGCCCGGAATCGATCGCAGAGCGTTGATGGTGGAGAGCAGGCTGTAGATCCGCTGCTCGAAATTGGCTCGCTCCATGGCCGGGTTCGCTGACCAGTTCCCGTGGAGATCGACGGAGGCCCCGGAGCTCCAGGCCATGGGGTAACCCGACGCGGGCCCGGCCTCCGGGCCCTCCCGCATTCCCACGGGCGTGCTCGAGCCGCCCTTGCTGCTCCGCGAGCTGTATCGAATCTTCCGGACGGATTCGTCGAAGCGTTCCGGTGACCGCGACAAGACGATGCCCTGGACCTTCTCGCTGGTTGCGCACAGCCCCACCCGGGCTTCCCGGAAGTCCCAGCCTGCGGCGAACTTCTGCATGGCGAGCCTGGCCTTGTAAATGCTCTCGAAGGAAATGTTGAGATCGTCCACGATGAAGACCAGGGTGTGATCCGGGATGGGCGAAGCGGCCCTCGGCGCCGGGAGGTTCGGGCCGCCCGCGCCGGACCCCGGGCCGCCTTCGACGAGCATCGCGTTGCTGACCGGCTGCTTCTTTCCATCGATTTCGATGGTGAAGTCTTCCGCCCGCAGATCCGTGACCGGATGGCCCTCCTTGTCGGTCACCGCCGCGTCGATCTGGATGAGGTCGACCCCGACCCGGATGACCAGGGGCGGCGAGGCCGGCGCTCCCGGCGAGGGAACCTGCTGGGCCGAGACCGTGATGGACGAGGCGAGCGCCAGGGCCGCCGCGCCCAGCACCGCCAGACCGCCCGCCCATGCTGCCATTTGGAGTCTCCCGTGAAGTGTCGGAAAGCACCGTACACCCCGTGCCTCGCACCGGTCAAACCGCCGGCGCTTGCATTCGAGCGGAGACCTGCTATATCCTTTCATCCGGCTAAACGAATGGATCCAATCGGCAAACCGCTGGACGCGCTCATGGGCGCGCTCGGGTCCCTCGGGGATCCGACGCGGCTCCGCCTGCTTCGCCTGCTCGAACGGCGCGAACTCGGCGTGGCCGACCTGGTGAGCGCCCTTCAGCTTCCCCAGTCCACGGTCAGCCGCCACTTGAAGATCCTCTCCGACCAGGGCTGGGTCAAGAACCGCGCGGAGGGCACGAACCGCATCTACCGGATGCCCACTCCCGAAGACACGGTGGCGAAGAAGCTCTGGCACGTGGCCAAGGACCAGACCGAGGAATGGGCGACCGCGAAGCAGGACCAGCTCCGCCTCGATCAGCTCGAGTCGCGCCGTCCGCAGGAGGCCCTTGCGTTCTTCGCGGGCGCGGCGGGAACCTGGGACCGCCTGCGTTCCGAGCTTTACGGCAACTCCTTCAACGACTCGGCCCTCCTGAGCCTCATTCCCTCGAACTGGACGGTGGCCGACCTCGGCTGCGGTTCCGGCATCCTCGCCGCCCGCATCGCGCCGCACGTCGAGAAGGTCATCGGCATCGACCAGTCCGCGGCCATGCTCAAGGCCGCGAAGAAGCGCACCGCCGCGTACAAGAACGTCGACCTGCGCCCCGGTAGCCTCGAAGCGCTGCCCCTCGCCGATCGGTCCGTCGATGCGACCCTGGTGGTTCTCGCCCTCAGCTACCTGAAGGACACGCGCCTCGCTCTCGCCGAGATGTCACGCGTGCTCAGGCCCGGCGGCCGCGCGGTGGTGGTCGATCTCCTTCGCCATGACCGCGAACAGTTCCGCATCGAAATGGGCCAGACCTCGCGCGGCTTCTCCCGCAATGAGCTGCACGACCTCCTGACGGAAAGCGGCCTCCGGAACGTCAGCTGCCGTCCGCTCGCCCCCGAGGCCGACGCCAAGGGCCCGGCCCTCCTTCTTGCGACCGCGGTGACGCCGGCTGAAGCCGGCGACGCCGCGGAAGTTCACCTTCCGTCTTCATCTCCAATCAAGTCTCAACCGCACAAGACACCCAAACCGAAAGGACACTCATGACCGCCACTGTTGCGCTCGACAAGAAGGCCGCCACCGCGCGCCTCCCGTTCAAAGTCAAGGATCTCTCCCTCGCCGAATTCGGCCGCAAGGAAATCCGTCTCGCCGAGCAGGAAATGCCCGGCCTCATGTCGCTCCGCGAGCGTTACGGCAAGCAGAAGCCGCTCAAGGGCGCCAAGATCATGGGTTCCCTCCACATGACCGTCCAGACCGCGGTCCTGATCGAGACCCTGGTCGAGCTCGGCGCCGACGTGCGCTGGGTGTCGTGCAACATCTTTTCCACCCAGGACCACGCGGCCGCGGCCGTGGTGGTGGGCCGTCCCGAATCCGGCGGCACCGAGGCGAACCCCAAGGGCACGCCGGTGTTCGCGTGGAAAGGCGAGACCCTCGAGGAGTACTGGTGGTGCACGCGTGAAGCCATCATCTGGCCCGACGGCACCGGCCCGACCCTCATCGTCGACGACGGCGGCGACGCCACCATGCTCGTCCACAAGGGCACCGAGTTCGAGAAGGCGGGCAGCGTCCCGGCCTTCGATCCGAACTCCGACCCCGAGGAGTGGGGCGTCATCCTCGAGCTGCTCCGCCTCGAACTGAAGACCAACAACGGAATCTGGACGAAGATCGGCAAGGGCATCCTCGGCGTCTCCGAGGAGACCACCACCGGCGTCCATCGCCTCTATCAGATGGAAGCGGCGAAGACCCTGCTCTTCCCGGCGATCAACGTCAACGACGCCACCACCAAGCACAAGTTCGACAACATCTACGGCTGCCGCCATTCCGTCATCGACGGCCTGAACCGCGCGACCGACGTGATGCTCTCGGGCAAGGTCGCGGTGGTCTGCGGTTACGGCGAAGTGGGCAAGGGCTGCGCCCAGGCGCTCAAGGGTCAGGGCGCCCGCGTCATCGTCACCGAGATCGACCCGATCTGCGCGCTGCAGGCGGCCATGGAAGGCTTCGAGGTCAAGACCCTCGAGGAGTATGTCGCGACCGCCGACCTCTTCATCACCACCACCGGCAACTTCAACATCATCACCGCCGACCACATGGCGAAGATGAAGGACAAGGCCATCGTCGGCAACATCGGCCACTTCGACAACGAGATCGACATGGCCGGCCTCAAGAAGGTGAAGGGCATCAAGACCATCAACATCAAGCCCCAGTACGACGAGTGGGTCTTCCCCGATGGTCACTCCGTGATGATCCTGGCCGAGGGTCGTCTCATGAACCTCGGCTGCGCCACCGGCCACCCGAGCTTCGTGATGTCGACGTCGTTCACGAACCAGACCCTGGCCCAGATGGAACTGCACCAGAACCACGCGAAGTACGAGAACAAGGTGTACATGCTGCCGAAGAAGCTCGATGAGGAAGTGGCGCGGCTGCACCTCGACAAGCTCGGCGTGAAGCTCACCAAGCTCACCAAGGAGCAGGCGGAGTACATCGGAGTCCCGGTCGAAGGTCCGTATAAGCCCGACCATTACAAGTACTGAGGCGGTCGGGCAATCCGTCAGTCTGTTCGAGGGGGATAAGCCCGACCATTACAAGTACTAAGCGGCTGCTGCCGTTCCCGTGAAGAGGAGCGCCCGAATGGGCGCTCTTCTTTTTTTGCCCTGCGGCGTCGCTGCGAGGGAGCCCGTCAAAGGGGCGACATCGAAGATGGCCGTCAAAGCTGGCGAAGTCGACGCGGCGGCGTCGGCTTACTTCCCGCTGGCGTCCGCGTCGTAGTTCTTCATGGCGTGGTCGGTCGCCACGGCGCCCTTTGTCTCGATCGCGTTTCCGAAAACCGGAGCGGGAATCTGCCGCCGCACCGGAGGGATGTGCCTCAGATAGACGACCACGGCATGGAGGTCCTCTTCGCTCCAGTTCGAGAAGCTCGCCCACGGCATCACGGACGGTGGCGCCACGTGGCCGTCGGGAAACGTGCCGCTTCGAAGGACACGCTTGACCTCTTCGTCACTGCGACGCCCGAGGCCGGTTTCGCGATCGGGCGTCAGGTTGGCGCTCACGTACGTGCCCTCGCGGCGCTGGCCCTTGAAGCCGCCCCCGGCGAGGTACTTCGAGAGGTCCGGTCCCTGGGCGCCGTTGACGACGTGGCAACCGATGCAGCCGGCGGTCATGACGATGTAGCGGCCGCGTGCGGCGATCGCGCGCATGCCAGGGTCGGCGATGTCATCGACGGCGGGCGCCGCCTGCGCCATGTCCTTCTGGAATTGCTCGGGCGGAATCAGGAGAAAAGGCGGAATGTAGTAGAGGAAGGCCAGGAATCCGAGGCCCGCGATGACTGCGACGACGAGCGCCGCCCGCTTGAGGGATCGCTTCATCGCGCGCCTCCCGCGGAGCCCGCGTTGCCGGGGAACATGTCGATCGGCGGATCCTCGCCGAGGATGAGGAGCTTGAACTTGCCCCACAGGTAAACGGGCAGGACGGGCTGCTTCGGGCTCGGAATCCGATTCCGGACCGGAGGCACGGTTCGGAGGTACGCGATGATCGCGTCGAGATCCTGAGGCTTGAGCGATGCGTAGGAAGCCCAGTCCATCGGGAAGGGCAGCATGCGGCTGCCGTCGGGCCGCGTGCCCCGGGTGATCACCTGCCTGATCTGCTCGTCGGTCCAGCTGCCGAGGCCGGTCTCCTTGTCGGAAGTCAGGTTGTAGCTCACGAATTCGCCGAATGGGCCGAGCCGCATTTTGAGCCCGCCCGCGAGGCGCATGCCGGGCAGGGGGTTCAGTTGCTCGTCCACTGGGGAGTGGCACAGCGTGCACTCGAGCGACTCGATCATTTCGGCTCCGCGCTTCACCGGGTTGGCCCGTGCCTCCTCATCCTGACGCGCGTAGAAAGCCCGGACTTCTTCGGCGTTCATCTCCCAGAGCGGCTTGACGCCGAGCGAGGCTACGTAGTTCGCGAGGTCCCACATCGAGGCGTCGCTGGCCGCGCCCGCGAACGATGGCATGGGCGTGCCGGACATGCCGGTGCGGAAGCGCAGGTAGATGTCGCGCGGCGTCGAGCCGCCGTGGAACGTCCAGGGCGCGGTCAGGTCGGCGGCGCGAAGCGGATGCTTCCAGTCATCCTCGAATTCGTTCAGGACCGCGTCCTTGCCGCGGCCGTCGGTGCCGTGACAGCCGCCACATTGAAGCTCTTCATAGACCTTCTCGCCCCGCGCCACGCTCTGAGCCGTGTTCGCAATCGGGGCGCCTGCCTTCACTACCTTCGGCGGCTCGCTCGCGAAACGGGGCGAGAAGGTTTTGACGTACCCGATGACCTCCGCGATGTCCGCGTCGGTCAGGAGCCCTTTCCAGCCGGGCATGGACGACCCCGGCATCCCCTCGCGGACACTTCGCGTCAGATCCTCATCGGTGGGGAGGCTTCCGTCCTCCGTCGTCCTCAGCTTGTACTTGCCGGCGGTGAAGTCCCGCGGCCGCGGGGTGAGAAACGGAGCGGCCGGGCCATCGCCCCGTCCCGCTTCGCCGTGGCATTGGGCACAGTGTCGGTCGTAGACCGCCTTGCCGTTCGAGGTCGCCGCGGAGGCCGTCGCCGCCTGGGCGGGCGACGCCCCGCCGTACGTCGAAGCGGCGGCCCCGGCGGCCACTATCCCGAGAAATGCCAGCGCAATTCGCATGTGGTCGCGGAGTGGGTTCCCTGCGTGGTGAAAGTGAGCCGAGTGTAACAAACCCCATTTCGGGGCAGCAGGGTGGATCGCGCCCCGGGCCACCGTGCGGTCTAGCCCGCGAGTTCCCGTTTCTCCTTGAGCGATCCCGCGTGATGGGGATCGATCGCGAGGGCGGCATCGAAGGCCTCGATGGCGCGATCGGTGTCGCCCTGGATGAGGAGGGCCATGCCGCGATCGTGGTGGATATCGGGATCGTTCGGGTCGATCTCGAGCGCGGTCTCGAAGAGAGCGAGGGCCTCATCCAGCTGTCCGAGTTGCGTGAGGGCTCGTCCCTTCCACCGGAAGCCGCCGGCGTTGGCCGAGGCGGCGTCGATCGCCCGGTCGAAGAATTCGAGTGCGGCCTCCGCTCGCCCGGCCTTCATGGACGCGCAACCCAGACCCAGCCAGCCGAGGTACCCGCGCGAATTCGGGAACGCCCCCGTTGCTTCGAAAGCCGCGATCATCTGTCGCCCCTGGTCCACGAGAGGAGACTCCGTCTCGGTGTGCTGCGAGATCTCAACCAGGTCCATGGCGGAACGACACGCCTGCTTCGCCTTGCCCTCCTCGTGCTCCATCAACGCCTTGCTGAGCCAGAAGGGCAGGGAATCCGGAGAGGCCTCGATAGCCTTCACGATGGTGCGCGCGGCCTCCTCCCGCCGGCCGAGCTTGTGCAGAACCTGGGCGCGCGTGTGGAGAGCCTCCCCGTTGCGGGGCTCAGTGCTGAGCAGCCGATCGATGGTCGTGAGCGCGTCTTCGAACCGGCCGGCCTTGAAGTAGTCCGCGGCATCGAAGGTCGAGCGGCCGGGGTCGGACGGCGGCGCGGGCGGCAGTGGCTCGGGCGGTGGAACCGGCGCGGCCTGGACGGGCGCCGGCCATGGCGGGGGCGGCGGGGCGAGCGCCGCGCGGGCGAAGAGGGCAGGAGAGGGTGGGAGGGTCGCGGTCGGGTCATCGGTCGGGGGAAAGGGAACCCTTGCCACGGGAGCGACGGGAGGCGCGGGAGCCGCCGGAGCAGCGGGGGCGGTCACCACGGGAGGCGTCGGCGGCGCGGGAGCACTCTCTACGGGGACGGTCGTGGGAGCGCTCTCCACCGGAGGGCCGGCATTCGCCGTGGCTTTGCAGAACGGGCACGCCGGCGCGCGATCGGAGATGCGCTTGCCGCAGGAGGGACACGAGACGAGCATCAGCCGATCACCCTGCCGACGGTCGAGGAATTGGAGCTCACACCTCAAGCATCTCACTGCTTCGTTATCTTTGCTTTCGGGCGCGTTCAAAACGGCGGGGAGGGGCGCCGGATGCCCATCTATGTGGGCTGGTGAACAGAGTCCTGCCTCCGGCCGGGCTATATGTTGCCGGATTGCGCTGCCCACTCGGGCACGAAGACATCCCCGTCCCGGACTGGAGGAGCGGGTGTGCGAATGCTATTCAACCGTCAAGATGGAGTACGACCGGCTGCTCCCGCATCCGAAGGCCGCGGTCAGGAAGCCCTAGCCCGGGCGACGGGCATTTCGCCAGGTCGAAGCGGCATTCAGCGACGCGCCCCGGCGCTGCCGAAGTACACGACGTTCGGCGCCTCGGACCGCGCGACCGCGATGTCGAGCCGGCCGTCCTTGTCGAGATCGCCGATGGCCATGCCGTACGCGGTGCCCTGGTCGTCACCAAACCACACCGGGGTGAATCGGCGGCCGGTGCCGTCGTTGAAGAACACCGCCGGCCGCGCCTTGATGTATCCGACCACGATGTCGATGGCGCCATCCTTGTCGAGGTCGGCGAGTGCGAGGGCGTACGGCGAGCCCTCGCCCAGGCCGATGGGGACGGCCGCGGACAGGCGGCTGCCGGACTCGCCGAAGTACACGGCCACCCCCGTCTTCTCGTCGATGGTGACGAGGTCCGGCCGCCCATCGCCGTTGAGATCGGCGGTGGCGGACATGCGGATATGCGCGTCCGGGGGGCCGACGGAGAGCCGGGCCGAGTCGGAGAACTGCCCTTTCCCCCCATTCACGTAAACGTGACTCTGGCCGCCGTCGCGATGCGGCACAACGAGATCCGCCAGGCCGTCACCGGTGAGGTCGACGGCGGTGATCGTCGTGGCGGACTCCGTCGAGAACTTCTCGCAGGCCGCATCGAACCGGCCGCGCCCCTGGTTGAAGCAGATGTAGTTGGCGCCGGGCCGGTCGCCCGTGCGATTGGCGACGACGATGTCCGGGAGGCCGTCGCCATTGAGATCGGTGACGGTGGCGTTCCGCGTGGGCCAGTCGGCCTGACCATAGGTCGACCCGGGCCGGAAGCGCCCTTTGCCGTCGTTCAAATACACGAGCTTCGGATCGGGGCGGTCGTTGCTGATCACGACATCGAGGTCGCCATCGCCGTCGAGATCGACGAGGTGGCCCGAGTACGACCGATCGGAGGCCGTCCCGAGGTCGTAGGCGGTCGGGAATCCGCCGCGGCCGTCCCCGAGCAGAACGCGGTCGACGAGTGGCCAGTGGCGCCCTTTGGCGAGCACCATGTCGGGATTGCCGTCACCGTTCACGTCGCCGATGCTCACGTTGGCCGATGTCTCGGAGCTCGACTCGAGCCGTAGCGTCCGCTCGTATTGCGGGCGCGCGGGCGGCGAGACGCGCGGCGGCGCCTGCGCGGACATCAAGGCGGGCAACGGCAGGAGCAGGATCGCGGCAATCGCGGGTGGGCGCATGAGGCGGGTCATCCGGAGTCTGCCCCATGGTACCGCCAAACCCGGCGGGCGAACCGTGGCGGCTATGGCGCCGGCGCCTCGGACGTCACTTCGACGAACGCGTCGTACAGGCCGCTGCCGCCGCCCCAGTCCGTGGGCTCCTCGGCGGTCAGCAGGTTGACCGACTGCCGCACCCCCGCCGCATCATGGAGGCCGCCGTAGGGCATGAAGGCCACACCCGGACGGACACGGTCGGACACCCGGCACACGGCCTTCAACTGACCGCGTTCACCCCGCACCGAAACGAGTTCGCCGTCTTTCAGTCCGCGCCGCCCGGCATCGTCCGGGTGAAGGTCGATGGAGAGCAGGCCGGCCCGACGCCGGTGGCGTTCCATGTGACCGTAGCCCGAGTTCATGAAGTGGAGCGCCTTCCCCGAGATGAGTTGCAGGCCCGACCCGGTGGCGATCGCGCCCGAGGCGGGCAACGGGTCGAGGCCCTGCGCCGAAAGCGCCGCGGAGAACAGCTCGGCTTTGCCCGATGGTGTGGGAAACCCGCCGTTCGCGAAGGGACGCCAGTCCTCCGGCCGATTCAAGCGCACATGGCCCTCGCTCCACAGGCGCTCGTACGTGATCCCTTCGAGCCACGGGTGTCCGCTCGAAAGCGCCGCGCGCAGCATCGACTCATCGCTCTCGAAGAGCCACGGCTCGGTGCGGCCGAGGGCCCGGGCCAGTCGTCGGAACAGCTCGGTGTTGGAGACGGACTCCCCGAGAGGCTCGATGGCGGGCCGGTTCAAAGCCAGGTAAAGATGCCCCCACGCGGGCGAAAGGTCCAGATGCTCGATCTGGCTGGTCGCGGGCAGGACGTAGTCCGCGTAGAGAGCGGTGTCGGTCGTGAACAGATCGTGGACCACGGTAAACAGGTCCTCGCGCTGCAGTCCCTCGCGAAGCGCCCGCTGGTTTGGCATGGATACCACCGGATTCGCGCCGTACACCATCAGGGCGCGCACGGGCGGCGCGAGGGTCGAATCGCACAGGTCCCTGCCCAGGTCGCGCATGTTCAGGGTGCGGACACCCTGCTTGTGCACTTCGGGCATCTCCACGCTCTTCATGTCGAGAACGCCGAACTGCAGCGCGTGGGTCGATCGGGCGAGCCCGCCGCCGCGGTGCCGCCACGCTCCGCTCAGCACGGGCAGGCAGGCGAGGGCGCGGAACTGCATGGCGCCGTTCTTGTGATGTTCGAGACCGATGAGCGGGCGCAGGAGCGATGGCTGCGTGGTGGCGTATTCGCGCGCGAACCGCTCGATGTCCTCCGCAGGCAGACCGACGACGGGAGCCACCGCGGAAGGCGCGTAGTCGCGCACGCGGGTGACGAGGGCGTCGTATCCGACCGCGTATCGCGAGACGTAGTCGAGGTCGACCCGATGGTCGCGCACCATCACGTGCATCATCGCGAGAGCCAGGGTCGCGTCGCTTCCCGGATTGACCTGCAGGTGCCAGTCCGCCGCCTCCGCGGTCCGGGTGCGAACCGGGTCGACCACCACCACCTTGGCCCCGCGGCTTTGCGCCTCGCGAACGTAGGGCCAGTAGTGCAGATTGGTGACGATGGTGTTGGTGCCCCACAGCACGATGAAACGGCTGTGCACGATGTCTTCGGGATCGATACCCGAGCCCACGCCGATGGTGGTCTTGAGGCCCGCCGCGGCGACCCCGCCGCAGATGGCTCGCTGCAGCTCACTGCACCCCATCGCCCCGAACAAGCGCCGGTCGATCGAGGCCATCTGGATCAGGCCCTGCACTCCCGCGGAGCTGTAGGGCAGGATCGCCTCCGCGCCCGACTCGTTGATGATGCGCGTCCATCGCGCGGCGATGTCTTTGAGAGCGTCCTCCCAGGTCACGCGCTCGAAACGTCCCTCGCCCTTGCTGCCGACCCGCTTCATCGGGTGGAGCACGCGCTCGGGGTGATAGACCTTCTCGAGATAGTGGTTGACCTTCGCGCACAGGCCGCCCCGCGTGAAGGGATGCGATGAGTCTCCCTCGAGGCGGGTGGCCTTGCCGCACTGCACCTCCACCACCCAGCCGCAGGTGTCCGGGCAGTCGTGGCCGCAGGCCCCCCGAATGGTGCTGACGGCTTGGCTTGGCTCGGTCATGAAACCTCACGGGGACGCGGGCGTCCCTTCAGGGGCGATCGCCACTGCGCTCTTTCTCCCGCGACTATATGCGTTGCCTCACTGCCCCCCGAGCGCCTGCACCACGTTCGTGGCCGCGGCTCTCCGCGCGGGTATGAGGCCGGCCATCTGGGTGAGGCCGACGGTCAGCGCCGCCGCCAAGAGATAGGTCCAGGGCGCGGCGGCATCGACTCCGCCCAAAAGAGTCTGCAACCACCGTCCCCCCTCCCAGGCGATGACCCCGCCGGCGAGAGAGCCCGCGCCGGCGAGGCGTGCGTTCTGACCGAGGACGCGCCGCAACACGCCGCTTGGCTTCTCTCCAACCGCCAGACGCACGGCCAGCTCCCGGCCGCGGTTTGCCACCAGTTGGCTCATCACCCCATACGAGCCCAGGAGGGCCACACCCACCGCGACCAGGGCGAAGACGGACAGCAGGGCCATCTGGAGCCGCGCGACCGCGTTCGCTTCCCAGGCCAATCGCTGCGTCGTGGTCACGCCGTAGGCGGCGAGGCCGGGAGCGGTGGCGTGAAGCGCGTGAACTCCGGCCGCGATCGCGGCCTCTACGCCGCTGCGGCCCTTGACCACCACGCTGACCTTCCGCATGGGGTTCTGGGCATACGGGATGTAGATGGTCTCACCGGTCCGCGCGGCCTCCGCGTTCCCCGCGTCACGAACGGTGCCCACGACACCCACGACGGTGATCTCGAGCGGAGGCTGGCCGGGTGAGGTCCGGCGGAACCTCCTCCCGATCGCACCGCCTTCGGGCCAGTACTTGTTGGCGAGGGACCGGCTGATCAAGGCGACGGTCGGACGGCCCTCTCCGTCGTCCGCGGAGAGCGGCCGCCCTTCGAGGAGCGGTATCCCCATGGCGCCCACGTAGTCCGGGGTGACGCGCCGGTAGCCGAATACCCGTGGCTCGGTCGTGAACTCGCCGTTCTTCTGCTCGACGGTAAGCGACGCGCCCGCCGGAATGTCGCCGAAGGGGAGGGTGCTGGTGGCCCCGAACCCGACCAGCTCCGGCTCACGCCCGAGGTTGTCGAGGAGCGCGCGCATGAACGCCGCCCGGGCCGGGGCATCCGCGTAGTCGGTCTCGGGCAGTTGAACCCGGAAGACCCCGCGCCCTTCCGTTGCGTAACCTGGGCTCACGCCTCGGGCCTTCTGGAAACTCGCCACGGACAGGGCGGCGGCCGACAGGACGATGACGGTAATGGCGGCCTGGCTGATCGCCATGGTTCTCTGCCAGCGCAGGGCGCCGCGGGTCGCGGTGCCTCCCCGCGACTCCAGCTTGAGCGCGCTGGTCAGATCGGTGCGTCGCGACTGCCACAAGGGAACCAGGCCGACGAGGGCGCCGGTCAAGGCCGCGGTCGCGAGAGTGAAGGCGACGACCGAGGGATCCATGCGCAGGTGTTCGAGGAAGAACGAAAGCGTGGGGGTCGGATTGAGCGCTCGCAACGCGGGCAGGGCCGCCTCCGCGAGGAACAGTCCCGCTCCGCCCCCCGCGAGCATGAGGAGGATGCTTTGCACCGCGTGCTGCCGGGCGATGTCGCGCGCGCCCGCGCCCAGAGCGAGGCGCAGCGCGGTCTCGCGCTCCCGCTCGGCCGCCCAGGCGAGGAGGAGCGAGGAGAGGTTCGAGGCGGCGAGGAGCAGCAGGATCAGGGCGCCGGCCTGAACCAGCAGGATGGTGTCGTCGGCGCCGCTCAGGTAGTACCGGCGGACGGGCAGGGAGGCATAGCTCCAGTCCTTGTTCGCCACACTCGCCGCTTCGGCCCGGCGGCCGAAGGCCACGAGTTCCTCCTGGGCCTCGGCGTTGGTCCTGCCGTCTCCGAGGCGGCCGAACACGAACAGCTGACGCCCCCCCACGATCCGCGTCCACGCGTCCTTCGGCAGATCGAAGGGCAGCCAGGCGTCGATGTCGGGCGGGAGAGCGAAGCGGGCGGGCATGACTCCCACGACGGTGTGCGGGACGCCGTTCAGACGCATGACCTTGCCGATCGCATCCGGGGCGGCCGCGAAGGCGCTTCGCCACATCCGATCGCTGATCACCACCACCGGGGCCGGGTTCGGCCCCTGCTCGTTCGCGGTGATCGCGCGGCCGAGGCGGGGAGCCACCCGCATGGTGGCGAAGAAGCTCGCGGTGACACGCGCGCCCGATACCTGCCGCGTCTCGTCCCCGTCCATCCAGTTGACGTCCGCCTGCAGGACCGCGGCCACGTTTTCGAACGTCTTCACCTGCTCGCGCAGCATCTGGTAGTTCGGCCACGCGTCGAGAAAGGCCGCGCCCTTCTGCGTCTGGGAGATGATGTGGAGGCGATTGGCTTCCGGCACCCCCAGGTCGGACAGAAGGAAGGCCTTCAGGACGGCGAAGGCCGCGCTGTTGGCGGCGAGGGCCAGGGCCAGGGTGAGGATGATGACCGCCGAGGTTCCGGATCGACGATGGAGAAATCGCAGGGCAGAGCGGAGGTCGAGGGCGAGGGTCTGCATATTGAACGTCAGGACAGCAATCGCCGGGCCAGGCCCTTCGGGGCGTTCTGACGCGGAATACGTCCGATTCCGGTACAGGAGGTCCCGGACGCGAACAGAATCGCAGGTATCTTTGCCCCCATGAACCGCTTCCAGACCACGGTCTTCCTGGCCGTCCTGACCATTGGGGCGGTCGTCGCTCAACCGGGACCGCGGAGCGGGCAAGCCGCGAGCCAGGGAGGCGATCAGCTCCTCGATGGAATCGGCGAAACCGGCCTGATTGCCCGCTACCTCTTCAACGGCAACGCCGAGGACTCGTCGCGAAACCAGCTCCACGCGACGGTCAGCGGCGCGGGCGGTGTGTTCGTCGAAGACGGTCAGCGCAAGGTGCTGCTCCTGACCGGAGACGGCAGCTATGCGCAGCTGCCTGCATCCGCTCTGGCCGGCGAGGATGCCCTCGCCGTGACGGGGTGGCTGTACCTCCCCACGCGCGCATCCGGACCGGTCTTCGACTTCGGCCAGGGCCCGGCCACGAGGCTGTTCGCCTTCGTCGACGCGCAGGGATTCCGGGCGACCGCGGTGGTCGACGGTCGGGTGCGCGGTGAGACCGAGGCGAAAGCCGTGGTCGAGAACCAGTGGGTGCATTTCGCGGTCGTGCTCGATCCCGCGGGTCGGGTCCTGTCGACGTACATCGATGGTGCTCGGGCGGGAGAGGCTACGAGCGTCGATGCGAACCTCTCGCAACTCGTGCCCAAGACTCCATCGACCCGGCTGTTCCTCGGGCGGGCGCAGGACGACCGCGTGCCGAGCCTGCACGGGCGGCTGCGCGACATCCGCCTGTATCGAGTCGTTCTTGGCGACGAGTCGGTGGCCGCGATCAGGCGCAACGCTACAGCCGCCGCTGCGCCGTCGCGCGGCCGCCCCACGCCGCCCGAAATTTCCACCGCCGATATTCCTCGCGAATCGCCGATCGCCTCGAGTCTCGTCAACGTTCCCGACCTCTCCGTGGAAACCGTGGTGGGAACGTTGCCCCGGCTGCCTCCCACCGTGCCCGCCACTTTCGCGGGAGGCGCGACCGGCGAGGTCCGCGTGATCTGGCCCTCACCCATCGACACCGCGGAGGTGCGCAAGCCCGGCGCGTACACCGTCTCGGGTCGTGTGCCCGGCACCGGCTTCGAGCCGAAGGCCAGGGTCATCGTGAAGGTGCGGGTCGGGACCTTCACCCCGCCCGACCGCCTGGTCGAAGCCTTTCCCCTCGATCGCGTGGTGCTCGACCGCGACGCGCAGGGACGCGACACGCCCTTCATCAGGAACCGCGACAAATTCATCCGCGGCCTGGCCGCGAGCAACCCCGACAGCTTCCTCTACAACTTCCGGGAAACCTTCGGAGAGAAGCAGCCCGAAGGCGCGACACCGCTCGAGGGCTGGGACAGCCAGACCACGAGGCTCCGGGGCCACGCGAGCGGCCACTACATGTCGGCGATCGCCCAGGCCTACGCGAGCACGGGGTACGACGCGGCGCTGCAGGCGACCTTCCTCAAGAAGATGAACTATGTGGTCGACACGCTGTACGCGCTGTCTCGCAAATCGGGTCAGCCCGTGCAGGCCGGGGGACCTTCGGTCGCGGATCCGACCGCGGTGCCGATCGGCCCGGGGCGAAAGAGTTACGACTCCAACCTCCGGGCCGGCGCCATTCGCACCGACTACTGGAACTGGGGCGCGGGCTTCATCAGCGCCTATCCGCCCGACCAGTTCATCATGCTCGAGCACGGCGCCACCTACGGCGCCCAGGACTCCCAGATCTGGGCCCCGTACTACACGCTTCACAAGATCCTCGCGGGCCTGCTCGATACCTACGAGCTCGCGGGCAACCGGAAGGCCCTCGAAATCGCGCGAGGCATGGGAGCCTGGGTCCATGCCCGGTTGAGCGCCGTCCCGCCCGAGACCCGCGCCTACATGTGGAGCCGCTATATCGCCGGCGAATACGGGGGCATGAACGAAGTCATGGCGCGTCTCTTCCGTTTGACCGGCGAAAGGCGGTTCCTGGAAACCGCGAAGCTGTTCGACAACACCGCGGTTTTCTTCGGTGGCCCCGCCCATGATGGCGGCCTCGCCCGGCGGGTCGACACCATAAGAGGCAGGCACGCGAACCAGCACATTCCCCAGATCACGGGCGCGCTCGAGACCTTCCGGGATACGAAGGAAGTGCCTTATTACGAGATCGCCTCGAACTTCTGGGACATCGTGAACGACGGTTACATGTACAGCATCGGCGGGGTCGCGGGTGCTAGGACTCCCAATAACGCGGAGTGTTTCCCGGCCCAGCCCGATACGCTGTGGGAGAACGGCCTTGCACCGGGCGGGCAGAACGAGACCTGCGCCACCTACAATCTCCTCAAACTCGACCGGCAGCTGTTCATGTACGACCAGACCGCGAAGTACATGGATCATTACGAGCGCGCGCTCTACAACCACATCCTCGCCTCCGTGGCTGAAGAGGACGCGGGCAACACGTATCACGTGCCCTTGAACCCAGGCGCCCGGAAACAGTTCGGCAACGCGGCCATGAACGGCTTCACCTGCTGCAACGGCACCGCGCTCGAAAGCCAGACCAAGCTCCAGGACACCATCTACTTTCACAGCGTCGACCACCGCGCGCTGTACGTGAACCTGTTCATCCCATCCACGCTGACCTGGGTCGAGCGCAGGATCAGGGTCCAGCAGGTCACCGACTTTCCCTACGCGGACACCACCCGGCTCACCATCAAAGGGGTGGGCCGGTTCGACATGAAGCTCCGGGTGCCGGGCTGGGCCACGCGCGGTTTCGTGGTGAAGATCAACGGCAAAGACCAGGCGGTGAAGGCGACACCCGGGGCCTATCTGACCCTCTCACGCGACTGGCGCGACCAGGACACGATCGAGGTGAAGATGCCGTTCAGCTTCCGCCTCGACCCCATCGTCGATCAACCCAACGTTGCGAGCCTCTTCTACGGCCCCGTCCTGCTGGCCGCCGAAGAGCCCGTCGCCCGCACGGACTTTCGCAAGGTCGCCCTAGACGCGAAGGACATCAGCCGCTCGATCCAGGGCGATCCCGCCACGCTGCGGTTCTCGATCGACGGCGTCCCGTTCAAGCCCTTCTACGAAACCTACGGACGCCACTCGGTCTACCTGAACGTCGCGTTCAAGTGAGGAGCCCCCGCAAGGCCGCCTAGCTGTGATTTCTCAGCACGTTGTTCACCTGGGGCCAATCCTGAGATGTTTGTGGTGTCTAAGCCC
>JBGATM010000049.1:0-20828 GCA_044229175.1 Vicinamibacteria bacterium
GGGACCAGTTCGAGCGCGCGAGTCTGAGCGTTGTGCTCAACTCCGCGGAGGCATTCGGCCGTTTCTCTCGGAAGCAGAAGCGGTATCACGTGGGTGTCGCGCGGGGCTCGGCGATGGAGTGCGCGGCACTCTGCGACGTGCTTCGCGTGCGTAGACTGGCTCCGCTGGTCGAGACCGCCCGGGCAAAGCGCCTAGCCGTGCGTTGCGTCCAGATGCTGAGCAAGCTGGAACTGGCTCTTTCGAAGCCCGCGAAGGATGAGCCGGAGGGGGCGGTGGCCTGAGCCTCTCGCTCGTTCTGGCCCGGGGGGAGTGCATCGGCCTCCCCCTCGGCCCACTCTTGGCTGGGGCTCGCCCCCGACCCGCGGGTCTCGGCTTTCGCCGTCCGGAACGGACGGAAAAGGAAGGAAGGCCGCGAGCTGCGTTTGCTGTCTCGCGGTCCCGCCGTTTGTGCCTGGATCCCTCACCCCCAGACCCCCTCTCCCTTTGCGGAAGGCTGAAGGAGAGGGGGCTCGGGAAACGGGTAACGCATCACGGCCGAGGTGGAGGGGATGCCTGCGTCGCCTTCGGCTCCGTCAGGCCTCACCTCCCTCGGGCGTTACCTGGTCGACGAAATCCAGGAGGTCTACCGCCTCCAGGGTGTCGCGATCAACGACAAGCACATCGAAGTCATCGGCCGTCAGATGATGCGGTGGGTGAAGATCGAGGAAGTGGGCGATTCCGACTTCCTGGTCGACGAAGTGGTGGACTTCTACCGCTTCACGCGCGAGAACGCGAAGCTCGAGGCAGCCGGTAAGGCGCCTGCTGGAACCAAGCGGATCCTGCTCGGCATCACCAAGGCGTCACTCTCGACCGACTCGTTCATCTCGGCCGCGAGTCGCTCCGACTCGCCAACGGACGGCCGCACAGTCGACCGAAGTCTGCCTTCTTCGTCGGCAGCCTCTGGCTTCCAGGAAACCACGCGCGTGCTCACCGAGTCGGCCATCTCCGGCCGCGTCGACCACCTGCGCGGTCTCAAGGAGAACGTCATCATGGGCCGGCTGATCCCCGCCGGCACGGGCATGCCGTACTACCAGCGCGTGGAAATCCCCGAGGAGGTCTACGAGGCCCGCGAGGAGACCTTCGACCAGGACTACAAGCCCGACTTCGCGACCGAAGAGGTGGTCACGGGCGGGACGTACGGAGCGGATTCGTAAACAGCCGCGCTGACCTTGAAAACGGGCACTGGATTCAGTGCCCGTTTTCTTTTGGAGCCGAGCGCAGACGCGTACACGTGCTGATCTTCTCGAGGCTGGGGAACAGATCGGGATTCGTCTTCTCGCGATTGAAGAGCGTGACTTCGTGACCGCTTTAGGTCGAACCACCGTTCGCGATTGGAACGATCGAGTCCCGCAGCCGGTCGCGCTCGACGAAGGGATCCCTCCCGCACGGTTGGAGACACCGATGGCCTCCGCGTGGCCGAAGCCGACACGCTCTTCGAAATATCAGCCGGTCGCACATCGACCCGAGGAAATTCCCGGGTCCTCGCCGCGTTTGCGGTGAGGCAGGGGAGTTCTAACCTCAATCCCTCGGGTCGCGCTATCAGAATCCTGCACCGGGCGGCCGGCGAGCACGCCTGGAACAAGCCTTGCAGCGGCGGACGGAAATGCCTTCAACCGGGAGTCTGCATGCTTCATGATCTCTTGACCGCACTTCGTTCCCTCCTTCGAACGCCTCAGCTGACGGCGGCCGTGATTCTGAGTCTTGGGCTCGGAATCGGCCTGAACACCGCCGTATTCAGCGTCATCAGCGCCGTCCTGCTGCGCCCCCTCGCCTATGCCCATCCCGAAGAGCTCGTGGTGGTACGCGGCGGGCTCGCGACCGACCATGTCGACGACACTCTGCTTCCCGGAGCGATCTTCGCGGAGATCAAGCACTCGGCCACGCAGCTGAAAGACGTGGCCGCGGTCGCGGCGGTGCGCCAGAATCTCACCGGTGCGGGTCTGCCCTCGCAGGTCCAGGTGGGTTGGATCTCGACGAACCTGTTTCGGATGCTGGGAGTGACGCCGGCGTTGGGCCGTGACTTCGCCCTCGACGAGCCTCCCGGGCGCATCCTCCTTGGTCACGACTTCTGGGTGAGACAGTTCGGCTCGGATCCGGCCGCGGTCGGCCGCCGCGTCTTCCTCGATGGCTTTGCCTACGAGATCGTGGGCGTCATGCCGGTGGCGTTCCGGCTGGATCTCCCGCGAGTGCCAACCGAAGTGGATGTGTGGAAGGCCCCCGACACGTGGTGGCACAACGGAGATGTGTGGGGGGCGGCCAGCCTCTCCGGCGGCGTCCTTCGGCTGGTGGGGCGGCTGCGGCAGGAGGCAGGGGTCGAGGCGGCCCGGGCGGAGTTGCAGGGTATCGGCGCCCGGCTGAGAGAAGGGCGGGTCGAGTTCAACCGGGCCGGGTTCTTCCTGACCGCCGACCCTCTCCACGCAGCTCTCGTATCGCGGGTGCGCACCGGCTTGTGGCTGTTGCTTGCCGCCGCCGGGGCGGTGCTGCTCGTCGCGTGCGCGAATGTGATGAACCTGCAGCTTGTCCGGGGCCAGCGTCGCCGTCGCGAGGTGGCGCTGCGTCTGGCCATGGGCGCCTCCCGCGCCCGCGTGGTTCGCCAGGCCCTGCTCGAAGCCGTGCTGCTGTCGCTCCTCGGCGGCGCTCTTGGTCTTGCGCTGGGGCAGTGCGGTCTAGGCGTGCTCGACGCGGTGCGACCCCCTGATCTTCCCCTGGCCGAGGGCGTCCGCCTCGATCCGCTGGCTCTGGCCTTCGCCGCTGCGCTCTGTCTCGGGGCAACCTTCCTGTTCGGTCTCGCGCCCGCGCTGACTTCAACCCGTGTGGATCCCGCCCGGGAACTGCACGGAGGTCGCGCGACCCAGGGTCCTGCACGCCAGTGGGCCAGCGCTTCACTGGTTTCGATACAGGTGGCGATGAGTCTCGCCCTGATCCTCGGTCTCGGCCTCCTGGGCCGCAGCCTGATCCGGCTCTACTCCGAGCCCCTGGGATTTTCCGGCAATCGGCTGCTGACGTTCACGGTGTCGCTGCCCGGCACCCGATATCAACGCCCTCTCGGGCCCGACCGTTTCCTGGGCCAACTGAAGACGGCCATCGAGGCTCTTCCCGGCGCCCGTTCCGTCGGGTCGCTCTGGCCGCTGCCATTTTCCGGCCGCCGTTGGGGCGACACGTACGAGGCCGGTACGGCGGAGACCGGCCATCGAGCACCCGCCGACTACCGGCTGGTGACTCCGTCCCTCTTCGATACGATCAGCGCTCGTCTGGCCGAAGGAAGAACCTTTGTTCCAGGGGACTCCGACCACACGGTGGTGGTGAGTCGCGGCCTCGCGGACCATGCCTTTCCCAAGGGGAGCGCGCTGGGTCGAGTCATTCGCGCGCGCCCCTGGGGCGGGCCGTCGGAGGCGTTCGAGATTGTCGGAGTGGTTGACGACCAGCGTGACCGCTCGCGCCGCGAAGCTCCCCTCGATGCGGTGTACTTCAATACCAGGGGCTGGGCGTGGACCGATTGGGAGATTGGCGTGGTGGTGCGCGCGGAAGGCGATCCGATGGCGCTCGTCGAGCCCATTCGCCGCGAACTGGCGCGCCTTGACCAGGAGGTCCCCATGGCCGATGTGCGCACCATGGAAGACCGCGTCTCTCGCGACGTAGCGGGCCCCAGGTTCGCGCTGAGCCTTCTCGGAGCGTTTGCGGGCATCGGTCTGATTCTCGCCATGGTGGGCGTTCACGGCGTCGTCGCGTGGAATGTCGTCCAGCGCACGCGCGAGATCGGGATCCGGATGGCCCTTGGCGCCACGCGCCGGTCGATCGTGCGCGCGGTGGTGGGCCGTGCCGCCATCGCTGCTTCCATGGGGTGTGTGTCGGGGCTGGCCCTGGCTGCGGTGAGCTCGCGCATGCTCTCGGGGCTTGTGTACGGCAGCGCCGGCGTCGAGGTCGACGTGGTCCTTTCCGGGCTGGCGGTTCTTCTCGTCGCGGCCTGCGGGGCGGCGTATGTGCCGGCGCGGCGGGCGATCGCGGTGGATCCGGCCCTGACCCTGCGCGCGGAGTGACACAACAGACGTTCACATGCGGTTGAACCATCTTGTTCTCTTGTTCCTGACTTCCGTATCGCCGGCGTTCGGTCGGGCCCAGACGGACCAACGTGAGATCCAGAGGGAGGTAGTCATCCCGCTGGAAACTGGCTCGAGCCCAGAGATTGATGACCACGGATGCAGCCTGGCCCGCAATGGCGAACGGCGCTGAGGAGAACAGGTTGCCGGTGATCCCAAGGCCAACGATCGTCGCCATCACGAGCAGAAGCGGAAGGGCTGAAGCCATCATCTGAACGTGCCCCGCTCGTGTCTCATGACCCTTGCTACGCGGAATCGGGCCCGGACCCGTGGGAGCGACGACGGCGGGCTTCAGCCCGCGAGGATCAGAACCGGCTCCAAGACGCCGCCGGTCCGGGCGTCGGTCCGACCTCGGTCTCACGAATGTACAAAGCCCTTCTGTCCACCGCGCCTCCGGGGAGCGCCCGCCTGGAGTTGGGCCCCTCGCATGACGGCACGACCCTTGCTGTGTAGACAGGCAGGATTCTCGCGCCTCGCAGCATGGGGATCTATCCGTGACCAGGGGCGGGGGGCAAACCGACCCGCCTGATCAAGGTCTGGCGACGCCAGGAGCCCTGTCAACGACTTGCGGTCCCAAGTCCCGACGTCCCCTCTGAGGAGATCGAACGAAATGAAGATGACAGTTCTGCTGGCGGGGCTCTGCCTCGGCATGACCCCCATGGCCACGAGCCACGCCCTGGCGCAAACGGACCAGGCTGCCCCCAGGTACATCACCATCGACGGCGAGGTCATCCGTTACGAACCCGGCCACGTGATCGTGCTCCGGGGAGCCGATAACAAGGAAGTGCTCTACACCCTCGCCCCCAGCGTGGTCATGCCGGAGGACGTCAGGGTCGGTCGTCGCGTCACCCTCTACACCGAACCTGGCGAAAAGGGCGGGACCCAGGTCGTGTCCAGGGTCACCACCACCTCCGTCACGCCCGAAGGGAACGTCAAGCGCGTTACCGAAGAGACCCGCACCCTGCCTTCCGGCGCCGTAACCACGACCACCACCACCCAGGTCTCCGGACGCGTCGAGTCCTACACCGCGGGCAAGACGCTCACCATCACCCGGGCCGATGGCACGCAGGCCACCTATGTGATCAACGACAAGTCGATGGTGCCTTCGGACATGGTGGTCGGAAAGACCATCACGGTCATGCCGGTCACCACCAACGCCAACGGCGAACTCGTCGTGCAGCGCATCGTCTACGTTCCGGTCAAGCCCCGCCGCTAGGCCCGGTCGTCAAGTCGCAACCAGGCCCCGGGGGTAAAGCCCCGGGGCTTGTCACGTAGCCCTGTCGTCCACTCTGTTCAGATCTGCATCCGATGCGCGGCCCCAGGGAGCGAGCGCGGGGCCTCCGCGCCCGGGCAAGCTCTCTTAAGATGCTTTGCCATGAATCCCGGCCCCGAAGTCAGCCACCTGCTCGACGAGTGGAGTCGGGGGGACCGCCAGGCGCTCGACGCCCTCATGCCGCTCGTGCACGAGGAGCTTCACCAGCTGGCGCGGAATTACGTGGCGCGGGAGCGCCCGGGGCACTCCTTGCAGGCCACGGCCCTGGTCAACGAGGTCTACTTGAAGCTGGTGGGCGAACGGCAGATGCAGTGGCAGAGCCGGGCCCACTTCATTGGCGTGGCCGCACACCTGATGCGATTCATCCTCATCGATCATTGCCGGCGCAAGAACTACCAGAAGCGCGGCGGCGGCGCCGCCCGGGTCACCTTCGATGAAAGCCTTCCCCTGACCCTGGATCGCGGCGAAGAGCTGATGGCCCTCGATGCCGCCCTTCAGAAGCTGGCGGTCCAGGACGAGCGCAAGAGCCGCATCGTGGAACTGCGGTACTTTGGCGGGCTGAGCGTGGAGGAGACCGCGGAGGTGTTGTCGGTCTCGGTGGCCACGGTGATGCGGGACTGGCGATTGGCGCGCGCCTGGCTGCGGCGCGAGTTGGCCTGATGCTTCGCTCAGACGGCCCGCACGAGGCCGGCCGGGTCGATCCTGACTTCGAGGCCTGGGTGGGTCGCGAGATCGGTGGCTACCGCCTCGTCTCGCGGCTCGCGGGAGAGGGCCATCGCGGTGAGGTGTACCTGGCCGACGACCTTTCGCTCGGCCGGCGTGTGGCGGTCAGGCTGCTCCCGCTTTCGTTCTCGAACGACCCTGAGCGTATGCGTCGTTTCGCGGAAGAGGTAGGCGCGGTCTCCGCGGCGAATCACCCCAATATCGCCGCGGTGCACCACATCGGCGAGTTCGACGGGCGGCGATTCGTGGTCACCGAATTCGTGGAGGGCGCTACCCTGGCCCGAAGGATCGAGAGCGGATCTCTCTCCGAGGCCGAGGCCGTCGAGATCGTTCTGCAGGCGTCCGCCGCCCTTCGAGCGGCGCACCGCGCGGGCGTCGTCCATCGGGAGGTCGGGCTTGACACCCTGGTGGTGCGATCCGACGGCCAGGTCAAGGTGCTCAATTTCGGGCTGGCGGCGCCGGACGCCAAAGCCGACGCGAGCACCGACATCTTCCAACTCTGCGTCATTTTTCGCGCGATGGTGACGACCCCCGGTCCGCGTCTCGAGCGCATCCTGGGACGGGGCTGCGCCATCGACGAGTCCCAGCGTTACCAGAAGGTCGATGAGCTGATCGAGGAGCTCGAGGCCATCAGGGCGCCCTCGCCGGGTCGATCGAGGGTCTGGCTTCGGGGACGCGGTCCGGCAACGGCTGCGGCGGCGATCGTCGCCAGTCTCCTGCTCGGCTGGATTCTTCTTCGCACCGCGCCGTCGCCAACCAGGCCCGCCCCGGTTCTGGCCGTCCTCCCGCTGGCCAACGCAGGTGGCGATCCGGGGCTCGACTATCTGGGCGAGGGCATCAGCGAGGGCGTCATCAGCGAGCTCTCGAAAAATCCCCTCATCAAGGTCCTGGCCCGCAGCACGACCTTCCGGTTCAAGGGCCGGGCCGGCGCGGCGCTCGAGGTCGGACGCGAATTGAAGGCCGATGCGATTTTGACGGGCCAGGTGGTGTCGCAGGGCGAGGCCGCACAGGTCGAGCTCCGCCTGGTCGAAGTACAAAGTGGGCGGGGTTTGTGGGATGGACGCTACTCCGTCAGGCCAGACGCGGCCATCGCTCTTGAGAGCGAGATCGCTCAGCGCGTGGTCGACCGTCTTCGTCTGCCGGCGTCCGCGAAAACCACGCGTCTCATGGACCCCACCGCTCACACCCTGTACCTCAAGGGCAAATACCAGCTGACCAAGAGGACGAAGGAGAGCCTCCGGGAGGCTCAGATACTGTTCGAGCAGGCCCTGGAGCACGATCCGCAGCAGGCCGTCCTCCATGGCGGCCTGGCCGAGGCCTGGGCTCTCATCGGCGCGTACAGCGTGCGATCGCCCGCCGATTCCTTCCCCAAGGCGATCGCCGCCGCCCGACGCGCCCTCGAGATGGACGAGAACCTCGCGGAAGCCCGTGCGGCCCTTGCCCTGTGCCTGTTTCTCTATGAATGGGACTGGGACGCCGCCGAGTCGGAGTTTCGTCGAGTCACCCAGTCGCAGCCCGGTTACGCGACCGGACATCACTGGTACGCGGAGTACCTGATGGCGCGCGGACGATCGGACGAGGCGGTCGCTTCGTTGCGCCGGGCGCGAGAACTCGACCCGCTTTCCGTCGTGATCGCGGTCGACATCGGCCGCGCCTACTACTTCGGCCGACGCTTCAAGGAGGCGCGGGCCGAATGCCAGCGCGCCCTCGACGTGTCGCCGGGCCTGGTGCAGGCCATCGAATGCGTCGCGATGGTGGACCTCGCGGAGGGGCGCTACGAGGAGGCCATTGCCAACTATCGCGAAGTGATCCGACAGGGCATCGAGGCCGGCCCCCCGGGCCTGATGATGGCCCTCTCGGCGGCCGGCCGGCAGGCGGAAGCGGAAGCAGAGCTGGCGAGAGTCGGCCCCGTTGAGCGCCCCGCCGTTCAGTTGATCTTCGCAAAAGGGGCGCTGGGTCACCGCGACGAGGCGTTTCGCGATCTCGAAGCGGCCCGCAAGGAGCGCTCGAACAACCTCGTCTACATGAAGACGGATCCGCGCGCGGATCGAATGCGCAAGGACCCCCGTTGGGGCGCCTTCATGCGCCTCGCCGGTCTCGAGTGACGTTCCATTCCCATGCTATCCCCCGAACGCTGGCAAAACGCTGAACGGATCTTCCACGACGCTCTCCAGCGTCCGCCCGCCGAACGCCTGGCCTTCGTCACCTCCAGTTGCGGCGGCGATGAAGACCTGCGGCTGGAGGTGGAATCGCTCCTGGCCTCCGATTCTTCCCATGACGCCGGTTCCGCCCTGCTGAAAGAAGTCGTCGCCGACTGGGCCTCCGAGGCGGTCCCGAAGGCGATGGTGGGTAAGGAAATCGGCGGCTATCGAGTCGTGTCCCTGCTCGGTGAAGGAGGTATGGGCGAGGTCTACCTGGCGGACGACCTCTCGCTCGGCCGACGCGTGGCGGTCAAGCTCCTCCCGCTCCCGTTTACGAGCGATGCCGGGCGCCTGCACCGCTTTACCGAAGAGGCGCGGGCGGCCTCCGCTCTCAATCACCCGAACATAATCACCGTGCACCAGATCGGCGAGTTCGACGGACGCCGGTACATCGTCACTGAGTTGATCGATGGTGAGACTCTAAGGGGCCGGATCGATCGCGGGCCCCTGCCCGAGGTCGAAGCCGCGGACATCGCGGCGCAGGCGGCACGCGCGCTTCGGGCCGCCCACGATGCCGGCATCGTGCATCGCGACATCAAGCCCGAGAACCTGATGATCCGGCGCGATGGTTACGTGAAGGTGCTCGATTTCGGCCTGGCCAAGCTCCTGCCCGGCGAGCAACTCGGCGCAGGCCCCGGTTCGCGATCCGAGCACGCGCGCACGCGCGTGGGGGCGGTGCTGGGGACCCCGAACTACATGGCCCCCGAGCAGGCGAAGGGCGGAGTGGTCGATGCGCGCGCCGACATCTTCAGCCTGGCCGTAGTTCTGTACGAGATGGTGACGGGGACTTTGCCGGTGGAGTCGAGCGGCCACTCTCTGGACAAACGGCCGGCCGGTCCTCAGCCGAGTCCCGCGCTCGCCCGCATTCTTCGCCGCGGGCTTGCGGTCGATCCCGCCCATCGTTATCAGCGGATCGAGGACCTGCTCAACGACCTCGAGGACCTGCGCGCGCCCGAGCGATCGCCCTGGCGCGGCCGGTTCGCGCGTCATCGTCGCGCCGTCCTCGCGGCGGCGGTGCTGGTCGTTGCCGCGGTTCTGGCTTGGAGCGCCTGGCAACGACCCTGGCGCGGTCCTCTCGTGTCCTCGTTGGTGGTTCTGCCGCTCAGCAACGCCTCGGGCGACCCGAGCCTCGACTATCTCGGGGAAGGGATCGCCGAGGGTGTTCTCAACAAATTGGCGCAGTTGCCGAAGCTCAAGGTCATCGCCCGCAGCACGGCTTTCCAGTTCAAGGGCAGGGAAGGGCAGCCCGTCGAGGTCGGTCGTCAGTTGAAGGTCGATGCGGTGCTCACCGGCCGCCTCCTCCGCCGGGGCGACGCCATGGAGGTGGAGATGAGACTCCTCGAAGTGGGCAGTGGCGAAGAGATGTGGAGCGAGCGCTTTGCCTCGCGTCTCGACGACGGTCCCTCATTCGACGGGGATATTGTCTCTAGGCTGACCGCGCGTCTGCGCCTGCCTTCCGTGGCGGCCGAGGGCCCCATGGATCCCGGCGCGAGAACGCTTTATCTCAAAGGCCGCTATCAGCTCAACCAGCGGACCCCCGAGGGATTGCGGGAGGCCCGGGCCCTCCTCGATCAGGCTCTCGGCCGTGATCCCGACAATGCTCTGCTCCACGCCGGCCTCGCCGAGACGTGGGCGCTCATCGGGGCCTACGGTCTGCTCCCGCCCTCGGACACATTTCCGCGCGCCATCGCTGCCGCTCGCCTGGCGCTCGAGCGTGACGAAAGCCTCGCCGACGCAAGGGCCACGCTGGCGCTCTGCCTGTTCCTCTATGAATGGCGCTGGACCGCGGCGGAGGCGGAGTTTCGACGCGCCATCGAAATGCGTCCGGGTTATTCGACCGCCCATCACTGGTATGGAGAGCTGCTCATGGCTCGCGGGCGTACGGAAGAAGCGGTGGCGGCGCTCACCCGCGCCAAGGAGCTCGACCCTCTCTCCCTGGTCATCGCCGTCGATGAAGGGCGCGCGTACTACTTCGGCCATCAGTTCCAGAAGGCCCGCGAACAGTGTCAACGAGCTCTCGATGTGGCGCCGGACCTCGTGCCGGCGATCGACTGCCTGGCCATGGTGGCCACGGAGGAGGGACGCTATGACGAATCCATCGCCGGCTACACCGAGGTGAGTCGGCTGTGGGGGTCGGACAGCGGGCTCCCGGGCCGCGCCATGGCTCTGGCGCGAGCGGGGCGGAGCGCTGAAGCGGAGCGGCTCTGGCTCCAGCTGACCGCCAGGGATCGGCCCGGCTACACCCAGCCCCTGTCACTCGCCCTCGTGCAGGCCTCCCTTGGCCACCGGGACGAGGCCTTCAGACTCCTCGACATCGCCCGACTGGCCCGGTCGAACAATATTCCCTATCTGAAGACCGACCCTCGAGTGAAGAGCCTTCGCAACGACCCGCGATGGGCGGAGTTCGCCCGGCAGGCCGGGTTGGAATAGGTCGGCCCAGAAAAAAGCCGCCGGCCGTGACAATTTCCAAACCCCGTTCACGCACTACCCGATAAGCGGGGTCTCGCTGCCGAGGCGCCGCGCCCCGAGCTCGGCTCGGTACTGTGGCGACCTACTTCAGGGAGATTCCTATGACGCATTCCGGATCGCGCCTTTTCACGACGGGGCTCGTCGTGTCCACCATTCTCGCGGTCGCGTGCTCTCAGGGGATTTCGACCCTCCCCGCAGCGCCTACCTCCACGGTGGCGACCACACCGGGCGGCCCGGGTGGCGAGGTGGGTCAGAAGGCCCTCGGCGACATCAAGAACGGCCCGATTGAAATCGAACTGGTTCGCGTCGCGCAGACGAACCAACCGGGTTTCTACGCGTTCGCTGGCTTGAGCTACGCCATCGAGGCTTCCAGGGAGACCGAGGTCTACATCCAGATCTGGTCCTCGTCGACCCCCCTCGCCACCCCCCCGCGCCTCGTCATCGAGTGGGGCGATGGAGAACGCGACAACATCCATTGCGGACCCTGCCGCTTGAGCCACACCTACTCGCGCGAGGCGGCGCACCTGGTGACGGTCAGCCTCGATGACCGGGCGGGCGGAGTCACGCGTCGTTCCTTCACGCTCGACACCCGCCTGCCGGTGGTCCCGCCGTCCGCATCGCCCACGCCGTGTTCGACCACGGCCTTCGTGGGTGGCCTCGACGGGGCTTCGAACAGCAGCCGCTTCGAACATGGGAGCGCTCTCGCTCTCCCGGCCCTGGGCTGGACAAACGTTTCCGGGGCCGCCCAGGCCTGGGACCTCGCGTCGAACGGAGCGATGATCGGCGCGGCGACCTTTGGAAACTACGAGGTCCAGTACGACACCGGCGTAGCGATCCGCGCGAACACGACGTACACCGTGAGCTTCGACATCGGCTACATGGCGGGCACCGCCGGCGGAAACTCAGGCTATCGCTTCCAGATCGGCACGCTCAACGGAACCACGTTCACCCCTCTCGGCTCCGCCGTCTCCGGCACCGCGCCCTACGCGGGAGCGAGCATGAGCTCCGGGATCTTCTCGATTGCGGGCGCCCAGCAGGTCTTCGCGGCGGGGTCCACCGTGTCCGGAGACCGGCTTGCGGTCCGTTTCGCCCAGACGTCGAGCCTCGGAAGCCCCTTTTCGGACTACTTCGGGTTCGACAACGTGACCCTGCAGGCCCGGGGCTGCGTCGTTCCCTGACGGGACTTTCCGGGGCTCATGACAATTCCCGACCTCCGTTCGCGCATTACCGGATAAGCAGGTCTCGTCGCGCGGGCAAGAAGGCCAAGAAGGCCGGCGATTGCCGCGACTTAATGAAATTGAGGTCATTCATGAGGATTCTGGGATTTCGCGTTCTCGCGGTTGGTTTGACGGTCTGGGCTCTGGCTGCCGGCTCCTGGGCCGGCGACGACAAAGACAAGAAGGGCGGCAACGAGGGCGCGCCGATGACGGTGGTGAACGCCACGCCCGACCTCCAGGCCGGGAACCTGTCCCTCGAGGGCGCAGGCTTCGGCGTCTATCCGGGCCGCGTCGCGTTGAACGGCGGGCCTGCGACCGTGCTCTTCTGGTCGAACACGGAGATCCTCGTTGAAATGCCGCCGGCGCCGAGGCCCGGTAGCTATCTCGTGACCGTGTTCCGTCCTCGGTCCAAGAAAGAGCGGGACGAAAAGGGTGGTCCGGAAGAGGCGGCGGATTTCATCGCAACCCTTGGGGCGGTCGGGCCCGAAGGTGAAAAAGGACCCATCGGTCCCACGGGAGCGGCGGGTCTTCCAGGAGAGCCGGGCCCTCAGGGGATCCAGGGACCGCCCGGCCCGACCGGGGCGACGGGCCCCCAGGGGCCTCAGGGCCCGGTGGGCGCGACGGGGCCGCAGGGGCCGAACGGCGCGACCGGGCCGCAGGGAGTCCCCGGGCCCGTGGGGCCGATGGGGCCGCAGGGGTTGCCCGGGCTGCCCGGGCTCGTCGGTGCGACTGGACCCCAGGGCCCAACCGGGCCCACGGGCGCATCCGCCGTCGGCAATTGCGCTGCCGATGAGGTCCTGACCGGCGACAACAAATGCAAGACCCTCGAGGCTGCTTCCGGCATCTTCGTCAAGGAAGGAGCCTCGAACGGTGGGCGGCTCCGCCTCAGCGCCGATGTTCCCGGGCCGGACTCGGACGCCGTCGGCGTCGCTTTCCCCTTCCAGCCCGACAATCACGTGCTCGTGGTCGAGAACCAGCGCGGGACCGAATCCGACACGGACACCATTCATCACAACACCGGCGGCGTGGCCGTGATCCTGAACAGCCACAGCCCCGACCTGTTTCCGGGCATCGCCAATCGGATCAACACGAACGACAACTACGTGACGTTCTTCTCCAGGGATGGGGCCGGGGCGGACAAGATCGTGGGCCGCATCGAAGGGGTTTCGCCTCTCGACGTCACCAACATCTTCACCGGCCTCGCCGCCGTCGGCATCCAGTCGAATCCGGCGGACCTCTTCAAGCTCAACGTGGAGTTCAACCCGGTGAAGGACTGGCTGAGTGTCGACTGGCCGACTCTCACCGGCGGTTCCACCGGTTCGCTGACCCACCCGGGCTTCGTAGCGCCTTCCCTGACCGGCGGCTCGTTCACACATACCGCTCACGCCCCCTCGTTCTCGGTCGGCTCGCTTCCTTCGGCGAGCTTCAGCCCGGGGACTCTGCCGGGGATCTACTGGCCCGGCATCGATTTCGCGAACTGGAGGTTCGATCCGGGATCGCTTCCCTCACTCTCCTTCAACCCCGGGTCCCTTCCGAGCATCAACTGGGGCTCCCTAGCCGAGCCGGCCCTCGGGTTCAGCCTCACCTTCCCCTCTCTGAGCGCTGGCTCCCTGGGTCAGGCGGGCCTCGGACTCCAGTACACCCCGCCCACGTTCCCCACCCTTTCCCTGGGCAGCATCAACGAGGTGCAGTCCCCCATCAAGACGTTCTCGCTCAGCTGGGATTCCAACGAGGGCACCCAGTTGAAGGATCGTTTCATCGAGCAGTTCGGCCGTCTTGCGGGCCTGGCCTTCAAGGCCAAGAACGATCCCGTCGGGTTTGGAATCACGTATGTCAAGGCGGGGTTCACGGCCGGCGTCACCTACGAGTCGGGAGCGGGCGACTACGCGGAGTGGCTGGAGCGCCTCGACCCCGAGGAGAAGCTCGCGGTCACGGACGTAGTGGGTGTCTTCGCGGGAAAGATCGCGAAGAAGACCGAGGGCGCCGACCAGGTGATGGTGGTCTCCTTCAAGCCCGTGGTCCTCGGCAACATGCCGCCCGACGGCCACAAGCACCTCTACGAGAAGGTGGCCTTCCTTGGCCAGACCCTGGTCAAGATCCGGGGTCCCTTCGCGAAGGGCGATCTGATCCTGCCCAGCGGTCTCAACGATGGCACCGCGATCGCGGTCGCCCCCGACAAGCTGGCCCCCGGCCAGTGGAGTCAGGTACTCGGCGTTTCCTGGGACCAGGGAGGCGGCCTTACCGGCGGCGGGATCAACCTCGGGAACGTCGCGGTGGGAATGAGCGCGTCGCCAATCGCGGGAGTCGTGCAGGCCGCGCTCGCGCGATCCGAAGCGCGCATGGCGGATCTCCAGGCCGCAAACGATACGCTCCTGGCCGAACTGAACGGGGTGCGCGCACGCCTTTCCGGAGTGGAGGCGATGAACTCGCGCCTGCTCAGCCTGGCCGCGGCCGTCGAGGAACTGAAAGCCGAGCTGAATCAGGCCGCATCCTCGCGGATCGCGCGGGGAAGCGGGTCAGGGGCGACTGGCGATCCCTCCCACCGATAGCGAGAGGTAGCTCCAGCGGGAGGTTGCTTCGAGCCGGTACCAACGGACCGGGCCCTCGCAACAGTTCTGATTTTGGCGCGTCAGCGGCCGGCCAAAATCAGAACTGATTCCAGAGGTACTGGTTCGTGACCTCGTGGTGGAACTGGATCTCCGCGGTCTTGATGAGCGATCCGAGGGCCTTGGGGCAGCGCTCCGCGGACGCCATCTTCAACTCCGCGTACTTCCCGGCCACGTCCTCGCCGATCAGCTTCTCGATGTAGTCGCTGCCCTTGAAGAGGCGGATCGCGTCGTAGATATTGTCGGGGAGGAAGCGCGTGCGTTCCTTGCGATCGTCGTCCTTCGCCGAAACCGGCCCTTCGAGCCCGGTGCGCAACATCGCGTACAGGGCCATGTAGGGGTTCGCGTCCGGAGCGACCGAGCGGACCTCGACGCGCTTGGAGCGCTCGTTGCCGAGGGGGATGCGGATCATGGCCCCGCGGTTGATGGCCGAGGCCTTGATCTGATTGGGCGCCTCGTAGTGAGGGTCCAGGCGCCGGTAGGAATTCACCGACG
Source organism: Vicinamibacteria bacterium (assembly GCA_044229175.1). GTDB lineage: Bacteria > Acidobacteriota > Vicinamibacteria > Fen-336 > JAGNNV01 > JAGNNV01. The sequence goes on from JBGATM010000049.1 coordinate 15,121, forward strand.
AGTTCAGCATCAGGCAGATGTCGTTCGCGCTGGTGAGGATGCGATCCACGAAGTCCCAGCCCGCCTTCGACAGCATGTCCGGGCCCTTCGCGTCGTAGAAGAGGTTCTTGCCCTTCCGGTTGATGGACAGGTTCGTGTGCATGCCGTTTCCGTTCACACCCGTGACCGGCTTGGGAAGGAACGACGCGGTCATGTCGTAGTTCTGAGCGACCTGGCGGCAGAGCAGCTTGTAGAGCTGGATCTGGTCGGCGGCGATGAGCGCCTCGGTGTATGAGTAGTTCATCTCGAACTGCGAGGGCGCCACCTCGGGGTGGTCCTTCTCGTTCTGGAAGCCCATGGCGCGCTGGACTTCGGCGGCATGGTCGATGAACCGGCGCAGGGCGTCCCCGGGAAGAGAATGGTAGTAGCCGCCGGTGGAGATGAACTCGAACTTGCCCGTCTCGTGGTAGCGGCGCTCGGCGTCGCGCCCGTTGAAGAGGAACCCTTCGATCTCGTTGGCGGCGTGGCAGATGGTGCCGTCCTTGTCGTAGAGCTTCTTCAGGTAGGCCTTGAGGGTCGCACGCATGTCGCCGACATACGCCTCGCCGTCGCGGTCGAGGACTTCGCCGAAGACCAGGACCTTGCCCGGACCGAACACGTCGGCGGGCAGCCAGTAGAAGGACGCCCAGTCGATGGCGAGACGGAGATCCGACTCCTGCTGGGCGGTGAACCCGCGCACCGAGGAACCGTCGAAGGTCAGGTTATCGGCGGACCCGAGGAGGAATTTCTTATCGTAGTCCAGCATGTGCAGCCGGCCTTCGAGGTCGGTGAAGCACACCGTGACCGCCTTGATCCGCTTCTCTTCCTTCAGGTAGCGCAGGCGCTTCTCGCGGATCTTGCCCTCGGGCGCCCGGGCGATGCGCTCCTCCTTCACCTCGAGGTTCATCTCCTCCAGCTGGTCGTAGGGAATTTCGAGGAAGTCGCGAAGCGAGGTTGGGCTCATGGTTATCTCCTTAAATCAAATCTGCCGATAGATTATTATAAATCACCGCCCGATAAGATCTAATCGAGAATTATTTAGATTTACGCTCGACAGACTCAGCCCCGCCCACCCTCGCCCTCCCGCGCGTCTCCTTTCGAAGTATTGACGCCCCGAGGGGCGGGTGCCTATCCTTGCCGCTCAAGTGGTCCCAAGCTTCCCGGTCGCGGCCGTGGGGCTCTGGCTGAAGCAGGCGTCAAAAGACGAGTCCAAGTAAGGAGCACGCGTTTCCCATGTCCACCACCCGAACACCGGATACGTCCAGAGAGGTCTCCTACCGCAAGCGGCTGATCGAGATCGCGCACGCTCTCAACTCCGCCACGAGCATTCAGGACATCCTGGTCGAGGTCAAGGACAAGATCCTCGACCTCGTCGACGCGGATCGGGTCACCATCTTCGCCCTCGACACCAAGAACCAGGAGCTGTTTTCCATGTTCAAGGCGGGGACGGACATCAAGGAGATCCGGGTTCCGAAGACCTTCGGTTCGATCGCGGGCTTCACCGCGCTTTCCCGCAAGACCATCAACATTCGCAACGCCTACGACCCCTCCGAGCTGGCCAAGCTCCACCCGAACCTGAAGTTCGACGCGCGCTGGGACAAGACCACGGGCTACCGGACCACCCAGGTCCTGGCCTGCCCGATCGTGTTCGAGAAGTACCTCCTCGGCGTCCTTCAGCTCATCAACAAGCGGGGCGGCACGGGCTTCGGTCCCAAGGACGAAGAGGCGGCCGAAGAGCTCGCGAAGATCCTGGGCATCGCCTTCTACAACCAGCACCGCGCGGCCCGCAGTTCCAAGCCCACCAAGTACGGCGCGCTCATCGACAAGGGCGTGGTCTCCGAGAAGGACATCGAGGCCGCGGTGACCAAGGCCCGGGTCAACCAGGTCGACGTGTCGAAGATCCTCATGGAGGACTTCAAGGTTCCGAAGGAAGAACTGGGGAAGGCCATGGCCTCGTTCTTCAACTGCAAGTTCTGGGCGCCCCCCGAGGGCTATCTCATGCCCGAGGACATCAAGGGGCGCCTGACCATCGACTTCCTGAAGAAGAACGCCTCCGCTCCGATCGAGAAGCGGGAAGGCACGCTCTTCGTCGCGGTCGAGGACCCGTACGACCTGACCCGCTGCGACGCCATCAAGGCGATGAACCTCTCCCCTCGCCACGAATTCCTGGTCGCTCTCAAGGACGACATCATGCAGTACCTGGCGCGGAGCTACGGGGTGGGAAGCGCTCCCGGAGACGCGCCGACCGCGGATGACACCGCGGACCTCGCCACCATCATCACGGAGCTGGGCTCGGGCGAAGAAAGTGAAGTTGAGGGCGAGGAGGGGGGGACTCCCGAGGCCGAAGCGGACGAGTCGGACACCGCCATCGTCAAGCTCGCGAACAAGATCATCATCGAGGCCTACAACAAGGGCACCTCCGATATTCACATCGAGCCCTACGGGAAGCAGGTGCCCACGGTGGTCCGGTTCCGCATCGACGGCGACTGCATGAAGCATCTCGAGGTGCCGCCCGCCCACCGCAACGCCCTCGTCCAGCGCTACAAGATCATGGCGAAGCTCGACATCTCCGAGCGCCGCAAGCCCCAGGACGGCAAGATCCGGTTCAAGGGGCCGATGGGCGTGATCGAACTCCGCGTGGCCACCATCCCCACCGCGGGCGGCAACGAAGACGTGGTCATGCGTATCCTCGCGGCCAGCAAGCCGCTGCCCATGGAGAAGATGGGCTTCTCCGACCGGAACCTGAAGGAGATGCAGGCCATCCTCTCCAAGCCCTACGGCATCGCCCTGGTCGTGGGTCCCACCGGTTCCGGTAAGACCACCACGCTCCATTCCTGTCTCGGCTTCATCAACACCGTCGACATGAAGATCTGGACCGCCGAGGACCCGGTCGAAATCACGCAGTACGGCCTCCGGCAGGTGCAGGTGTTCCCGAAGATCGGCTTCACCTTCGCCACGGCCATGAAGGCCTTCCTGCGCGCCGACCCCGACGTCATCATGGTCGGTGAAATGCGCGACCATGAAACCGCGGCCACCGGCATCGAAGCCTCGCTCACCGGCCACATGGTCCTCTCCACCCTGCACACGAACTCGGCTCCGGAGACCATCACGCGTCTGATGGACATGGATATCGATCCCTTCAACTTCGCGGACGCCCTGCTCGGAATCATGGCGCAGCGCTTGGTCCGGACCCTGTGCGCCGACTGCAAGGAAGGCTACGTCCCCGAGAAGCTCGAATACGACGGCATCATGGAGGCTTACGGCGAGGAGTTCTGGCCGGAGTTGAAAGCACCCCTCGGACACACGTTCTACCGTCCGAAGGGCTGCCCGAAGTGCGGCGGCGGCGGCTACAAGGGCCGCGTCGGCATCCACGAGCTTCTCGTGGCCACCGACGAGATGAAGCGTCTCATCCAGAAGAAGGCCTCGGTCGAAACCATGCGCGGCCAGGCTCTCAAGGACGGCATGCGCACCCTGCTCCAGGACGGTCTGGCCAAGGCGGTGAGCGGCCGCACCGACGCCAAGCAGGTCCGCGCGGTCTGCATCAAGTAACCAGCGGCGAAGGGCCGAACCCTCTACCGGATCGCGACGGTCAGGGCAGCCGAATCGCGGGCCGGCGGATTGGAGCGGAGGACCACGAGGTAGGAGATCACGTCCTCGGGTCCGCCGGCTTCGCAGCTGACTCGGCCATCGAGGCTTCCGTTGGCGACATCTCCCGTCTTCGGTTCCGAACACCGGGTTCCCTGCGTGGAGTTGCAGGCCAGGCTCCAATTTCCCGTCTGGCCGGGAGGGAATCTGATTCTGAACCCGATCGCGAAGGGAGTCGTCGCTTCCACCGCAGTCGGTGTCGCCACCATGGAGATAACGATGTCCCCGGAGGGCGTCGGTGTGGCCGGGGGAGCCGAGTAGCTGCTCGAGCCCGAGGAGCTTGGCCCCGTCCAGTCCGCACAGCTCAGATCGAGGTTCTTGCCGACCTCACAACCCGCCAGAGCCATGAGCGCCATCAGTGCTGCCGCTTTGAGCCCCTAGGCGGGTGCGATGGCGGATCTGCGGTTCATGCGCGGACGCTACCCGTGAGGCGCTCGCCTGAGCTCTCCCCCTGTGACGCTTCTCTCTCCGTCACACACGCCGCTGACCTGCCTGATTTCATCGAGACCGCGGCGAAGCAAGGGGCCTCCACTCTCCCAACCTGCTCAATGCTTGCGTCCCGGAGCGCCCAAGCTGGTCTTTTCCATGGGATACTGTGAGGAACACCGCTGGTCGCGGGCCGCGACCAGGCTCGGATGGTCTACATCGACCTCACGGTCGAAGGAGGGTTGATCATGAAAACTCGGATCCCGTTGGTTCTCGCGTTTGTGCTCATCGCCGCGGCGCCCGTGAGGGCCGCTGACAAGGAAAAGCCCCCGAAGTCGCCGGATCCTTACGGAACCGCCGAGCGGGAGACGCCACCCGCCGTGGCTCCCGGCGATCTCGCCTATCGGGTGGTCCTGTTCGACGCCATCGATATCCCCGACGACCTGAAGAAGAAGAACGACAAGTACGTGGACCAGGAGGAGACCCAGGCGATCACCCGTCTGCGGGCGACCAAGGCGTTCACCAACGTCGATCGCAAGACCGACGCCGCCCCCGGGGAGCCCTATCTGCTGGTCAAGTGCGTCGTCGTGGACCATCGCATCGTGGGCGGGGGGAGTCGCTTCATGGTCGGGGCGCTCGCCGGGAAATCACACGTCACCTACCAGGTCAAGCTGATCGACGGGAAGAGCGGAGGCCTGTTAGGCGACACCAGGCTATCGACCGCGAACAACGCTTTCGCGGGGGCCTTTCTGAGCAACGACAAGAAGCTCGTCCCTTACGTGGGCAACATCATCGCGGACTACGTGGCCCTGCGCGCTCGAAAGGACAAGGGCGTGAGCGTGATCCCCATGGACTGGCCGCCGCCGCCGAAGCAATAGCGACGGTTTTCGTCAAGACCGGCGTGGCCTTCCCGGTGGACGGAGGGCTCTCGTCGGGGATGTAGCGGACCGACCAGCGTACCTGGGCGACGCCAACAACCTCGTCGATACTGATCGGAAGTGGTGGACCGCGCCGGGATCGAACCGGCGGCCTCCTGATTGCGAACCAGGCGCTCTCCCAGCTGAGCTAGCGGCCCACGAGGTCTCGTGAAGAGCGGGGAGCTTATCAGAACTGGGGTGCTTGCGCCGCGTCGTAGACCAGCTTGAACTTCAAGGCCGGCATGGGACCCGAGCCTTCGAAATCGAAGTCGATCTGGAGCTTTCCGTCGGCTTGAAGGGTGTAGGTCTCTCTTCGCTTGCCGCCTGTTTCGGGCCGACTCTCGATGACCAGCGCGCCTTTCACGAACTTCGCGACCACCTCGAGTCTGCCCGCCTCGCCCTCCTTCTTCCGCTTCTCGCCGTCCGTGTGCAGCAGGCGAAGGTTGTTCTCCGTCCGGAACGCGAGGTTGTCGCCCTCCTGATCGATGGTGAACTCCGAGGAAGGAGCGAGTGGGCTGCGTCCCTGTCCCTGAGGACGCTCGCCGTGCGGACGCTCTTCACCCGGAGCGCCGTCCAGCGGAGGCTCTCCTCCAAAGTATCCGGCGCCGCCCGGCCTGCCGGGGCCGCGCCGGCCGCCGGGGCCGCCCATTCCTCCGCCCGAGCCTTCGCGCCCGCCCCCCCCCCAGGCGCCCCCGCCGCCCC